>NZ_JARUXO010000141.1:0-1104 GCF_031451275.1 Caballeronia sp. LZ029 | reverse complement strand
GGCGGTTTCAAGATTGAAGCGCAACAGCGGATTTAATGTTTAGAGCCATGAGGTTGAGCTGCGGAAGCGAGTGTGGCGGCGAAGACCTCGAGTGGCGAATGAAAGGCGTGAGTGGCGCGAGGCCTGCTGTTCAGACTGTCGGCAATGGCGTCAAGTTCGTCCTGACTGTAGACCGAAAGGTCGGTGCCTTTGGGCAGATACTGGCGCAGCAGTCCGTTGGTGTTTTCACAAGTTCCGCGTTGCCATGGGCTGTGCGGGTCGCAGAAGTACACCTTCACACCTGTGGCGGCGCTGAGCTCTGCATGTCGCGACATTTCCTTGCCTTGGTCGTAGGTGAAGCTCTGCCGTAATGGCTCGGCAATCGAATTGAGTTTGGTAGAGAAGCCTGCCAGCGCGGAAGCAGCCGTGGCATCTTCCATCTTTGCCAGCAGCACTAGGCGGCTGGTCCGTTCCACCAGCACTCCGACTGAAGACGCATTGTTGGCGCCCTTGATGAAGTCGCCCTCCCAATGTCCGGGAAGCAGTCGGTCCTCGATTTCAGGCGGCCGCACATGAATGCTGACCATGTCGGGAATCTGCCCGCGTCGGTCTGTACCCCGTGTGCGCGGCATGCGCGTGCTGTGGCCGTGGCGCAGGCAGGCGATGAGCTGACGGCGCAGTTCGCCGCGCGGCTGGGCGTAGATGGCCGTATAGATAGTTTCGTGGGACACGTGCTGGGTCGGGTCGGTCGGATACATGCGCTTGAGTGTGCCCGATATCTGCTGAGGTGACCATTTCCACTCAAGCAGGGTAAGAACGATGCGCCAGCACACACTCTGCGGGGAGAGCTTTGTGGGACGACGACCCGCACTGCGACGCGCGGCGCTGAGCGCTTCTGCAGGTACGGATGCGTAGCCAGCGGGAGAACCATTTCGCCTCAGTTCACGGCTGACGGTGGCTGGCGAGCGGCCGAGTATCCGGGCCATGGCCCGGATACTCGAACCCTGCAAATGCAGGCTTGCAATGGTCAGGCGCTCTTCGGGTTGAAGCTGTTGATACTGAGTTGTTTCGTGCATCGCAACACCTTATACGAAACAGGTGTTGCACTTCACATTTGAGGCCGCC
>NZ_JARUXO010000140.1:0-1107 GCF_031451275.1 Caballeronia sp. LZ029 | reverse complement strand
ACACTTCGGACGAATGGTTCGTCCGGAGTAGATCATGACCTGGGATAGCAAAGACATCATGGAACTGAGGCTTGAATTCGTGGAATTCGCCACCCGAGAAGGGGCCAATCGACGCGCCTTGTGTCGCCAGTACGGCATCAGCGCAAAGACCGGGTACAAGTGGATCAGACGCTTCGAGCAAGGCGACACCGCTTTGGCCGATCAGTGCCGACGGCCCCTGCATAGCCCCTCGCGTACCGCTGCCGAAGTGGAGGCGCGCGTGGTCGAACTGCGTCAAGCGCATCCCGCCTGGGGGGCGGCCAAGCTTGCCCGGCGCCTGAGCGATCTGGGTTGCGCTCAGACCCCTTCGCCGAGCACCGTGACGCGTATCCTGCATCGGCAAGGCTTGATCACCGCTGAGAGCAGCACGGAGGCCTTGCGATGGCAGCGCTTCGAACACGAGCATCCCAACGATCTGTGGCAGATGGATTTCAAGGGCTATATCGAACTCGACAGTGGACGACGCTGCTTGCCGTTCACGGTGCTGGACGATCACTCGCGCTTCGATCTGGCGCTCGATGCGTGTGGCAGCACGCCCACGCGGGTCGTGCGTGAGCACTTGCGCGAGGTGTTTCGCCGTTACGGGTTGCCGCTGCGCATCAATGCGGACAACGGTCCGCCATGGGGCAGCCCTGCGCGACCCGGACAACTGACTGCGCTGGCGATCTGGCTGATCCGCATGGACATCCGGACTTCGTACAGCCGGCCCGGGCATCCGCAGACCAACGGCAAGGATGAACGGTTTCATCGGACGCTGAAGGCTGAACTGCTCGCGGGTCGGCACTTCAAGAGCCTGAAGAGTATCCAGCAAGCCTTCGATACGTGGCGCCAGATGTACAACCACGAGCGGCCGCATCAGGCGCTGGGCATGGCCACGCCGATTTCACGCTATCAACCCAGCCCGAGAGCGTATCCGGAGCGTCTGCCGCCGATCGAGTACGGCGACGCAGACGTGGTGCTTCGCGTGGGCATCAACGGCGAGGTGCGCTTCAAGTCGCACTGCTTCAAGGTTTCGAGTGCGCTGGCTGAGCTGCCCATCGCGTTGCGCGCCTGTAGCGAAACTGACGG
>NZ_JARUXO010000139.1:0-1171 GCF_031451275.1 Caballeronia sp. LZ029 | reverse complement strand
CGCCGGCATTCGCGCAAAGCAGCGTCACGCTGTACGGTATCGTCGACGATTCGATCGTCTACCAAAGCAGCCAGACGAACCTGAACAGGTCGACCCCGGGCCGCTCGAACGTCAAGATGGCGTCGGGCATCTGGGCGGGCAGCCGTTTCGGCTTGAAGGGCGCGGAAGACCTCGGCGGCGGCAACAAGGCCATCTTCCAGCTGGAATCGGGCTTCGACATCAACAGCGGGCAACAGCAGTTCACCAACGCGATGTTCGGCCGCCAGGCATGGGTCGGTCTGACGAACCCGGGCTACGGTACCGTCACGTTGGGTCGCCAGTACACCTCGTACTACACGCTGCTTTCGCCGTATAGCCCGACGAACTGGCTGACCGGCTACTTCGGCGCGCACCCGGGCGATCTGGACGGTTTGGACACGATCTACCGCGCGAACAACTCGGTCGTGTACACGTCGCCGAAGCTCTACGGTGTGACGGTGAGCGGTTCGTACTCGTTCGCGGGCGTGCCCGACAGCGTGTACCAAGGCTCGACGTGGTCGGCTGCGATCCAGTATCAGCAAGGTCCGATCGGTGGTGCGGTCGCGTTCTCGCGCATCAACAATGCGGCCAACGGCGGCGGCTTCTACAGCGGCCAGTCGACCACCGTCAACGATACGACGAGCACGACGGGCGGCGGCCAGCCGGGCGTGTCGGCGGTGACGGCTGGCTACCAGCGCGCACAGGCTCAGCAGCGCTTCGCGGTTGCGGGCGGCTACCAGTTCAACAGCGCGTGGGATATCTCGGTCACGTACACCAACGTTCAGTACATCCCGGGCGTGAATTCCGGCTTTACCGACGAAGCCGTGTTCAATACGGCAGGCACGGTGCTGCACTGGAAGGCGACGTCGGCATGGGACTTCGCGGCGGGCTACAGCTACACGTGGGCGAGCAAGGCGAACGGCATCAACGACGCGGCTTCGTACCATCAGTTCAACCTGTCCCAGTACTACTCGCTCTCGAAGCGCACGGGTCTGTACGCACTGGAAGCATTCCAGCGCGCGAACGGCAATACGCTGTTCTACCCGAACAACAACGCGGCGACGACCCCGCGCCAGGGCGCAGCGATCGCGACGATCGGCGATGGCTTCCAGGGCGCACCGTCGGCATCGCGCAGCATGTTCGCAGCGGGCGT
>NZ_JARUXO010000138.1:0-1187 GCF_031451275.1 Caballeronia sp. LZ029 | reverse complement strand
GGCAACACTGATTAAGTCCACCGCCTGTGCGCGTCAAGCGTTATAGAGCGCACGAGCAACGAGTAAGTCAAAAGACAATGAAACAGCAGACGCTTGCGATGGCCGCGGATCAAGGTGCGGGTTTCGAGACTCGCCGCAAACGCACGCGACGCGACGAGTTTCTCGACACGATGAACAGGATCGTTCCTTGGACCGAACTGTGCGCGGTAATTGAACCGTATTACCCGAAACGGGGTAACGGTCGCCCGCCGATTGGTTTGGAACGCATGCTGCGGATTCACTTCGTGCAGCACTGGTTCAATCTGGCCGACTTCGCTTGCGAAGAGGCTCTGTATGACAGCACCAGCCTGCGTTGCTTCGTGGGCATTGATCTGGGCTGCGAAGCCGTCCCGGATGCGACAACGCTGCTCAAATTCCGGCGCCTGCTTGAGAAGCACCAACTGGGCGAACGGCTCTTCGCCGAGGTGGGGCGGGTGCTGCAAGCCAGCGGTATGAAGCTTGCCAGCGGCACTATCGTGGACGCGACGTTGATCGCCGCCCCCAGCTCGACCAAAAACAAGCAGCAGGCGCGCGACCTCGAGATGCATCAGACGCGCAAAGGAAAGCAATGGTATTTCGGCTTGAAGTTGCACATCGGGGTCGATAGTCAAAGCGGCCTGGCACATAGCGCGGTGGTCACGTCGGCCAACGTGCACGACAAACATCCGCTGCCGGAATTGCTGCATGGGCAAGAGCAACGCGTCTATGGAGATAGCGCCTATGCGAGCCAGAAAGCGCTGATCCGTGGCAAGGCCCCCAAGGCACGCGACTTCACCAATCAGCGTACGCGCCGCGCGGGCAAAGTTGACGAGGTAGCGCGCGGCAAGAACCGCAACAAGTCGAAGATCAGGGCTCGGGTCGAGCACGTGTTTGCTGTCGTCAAGCGCCTGTGGGGCTTCACGAAGGTACGCTATCGCGGTCTCGCGAAGAACGCCAATCGCGCCTTCGTCGCGCTGGCGTTGACCAACGTTTATCTCTCGCGCAGGCGATTGATGGCACAGGTACGCCCGTAATGGGCGAAAAGCGGGCCGCAGGCCCGTCCACAACGCCCAGGTGGGCAAGAAATGCAGCCGCAAAGCCTCACTCACGATAGACCCACCGGTGTTCGGGCCCAAATTGATAAATACAACGGCTTGTTCAGCGTTGCC
>NZ_JARUXO010000137.1:0-1196 GCF_031451275.1 Caballeronia sp. LZ029 | reverse complement strand
GTTAAGGAAGCTCTGCAGAATGTGGTTTCAAAAGCGTGCGCACCATATAGGCGTTGGGCAGATTGTTCTCGCTCAGCAGGGCTGTGTATGGCAGAGGCGACGGGCCCACACTTTGTGACCTCTCATCGAGAGTACGGGAGCGAGTTCATTCAGTTGTGTGTTTTACGCTTCGCGCAGCGCCTTGCGCATCATCCATAAATTTCCCAACGCAAACAATGTGGTGATCTGAGCCGTGTTCTTCGCCAGCCCCCGGTATCGCGTCTTCAAGTAACCAAACTGTCGCTTGAGAATTCGGAATGGATGTTCGACCTTTGCACGAATTCCGGCTTTCAGTCGTTCGATCTTGTCGTATATGGCATCGAGGGGATCCTTCAAGTTCAATTTTCTTCGCTTGCTGGGCCGCATCGCGACATGCCATCGCGCTGAGCACGTTTGCTTACGCTTTTCGATGCCTTGGTATCCGGCGTCAGCATAAACATCCGTTTCTTCACCGTGCAACAACGCAAGGGCCGGATTGATGTCGTGCTCGTTAGCCGCCGTGCCGATGACCGTGTGAACGATGCCTGAATCCGCGTCCACGCCTATATGCGCCTTCATGCCAAAGTACCAATTCCTGCCTTTCTGGGTCGACTGCATCTCGGGGTCACGTGTGCCCGAGCCGTTCTTGGTCGAACTCGGCGCTGCGATCAACGTAGCGTCGACAGCCGAGCCCGCCTTAAGCATCAACCCCTTTTCCTTCAACAATCCATTGACGACCGCCAGGATCTGCGCAGCGATGCCATGCGCTTCGAGCAGGTGCCGAAACCGCAAGATAGTCGTTTCATCTGGAAGACGGGTCATCCCGCCATCGAGGCCTGCAAATTCGCGATATAGCGGTACATCGTAGAGGGCTTCTTCCATCGCTGGATCCGACAGACCGAACCATTGTTGGAGGAAATGAATCTGCAACATCGTCGCCACCGGAAATGGCGGACGACCAGTCTTCGCCTTCGGATAATGCGGCTCGATCAATGCGATCAGCCTCGACCATGGCACAACTCGTCTCATCTCGTCCAGAAACTCCCGCTTACGCGTACGTTTGGTTGATAGGTTCAAGCCGAGATGAAGTTGCGTCATTGCGATGCCTCCAAGTCGTTACCATCTAATAGTACTCCTTATCCTCCATGCAAGAACGAGTTTTGCAGAGCTTCCTTAAC
>NZ_JARUXO010000136.1:0-1239 GCF_031451275.1 Caballeronia sp. LZ029 | reverse complement strand
TGTCAGCGTCGGATAGATACTCCTCATTTTCGTCGAAGTAAATTTCCCCAGTTTTTGTTTGGCGCCGCCGCGTAAGCGGTGGCGCCCCGTCGATCACCGACCATATAGGCCTTCGCATTCGTCGGGGAGCTACCGGTGGTCGAGCTGGGAGAGGTTATGACGATTCTGGAATTGCATCGGCAGGGGCTGAGCATCTCGGCTATCGCCGTTCGACTAAATATGGATCGCAAGACCGTTCGCAAATACATTAAGAATGGTGTGCAGGCGCCTCGTTATGGTCCGCGTGCGCCGCGTCCTTGTGTCGTCGATTCGTTTGTCCATTACGTGACCGAGCGTGTGCGTGAGTATCCCGAGCTGAGCATTGAACGACTTCTTCGGGAGGTTCAGGCGATGGGCTACGTCGGCGGTCGCACAGCATTGGGTGATTTGGTCCGAGAAGTTCGTCCGCCCAAGCAGCGTGGCTTCGAGGTGCGCTTCGAGACGCCGGCTGGAGCTCAAGCTCAAGTGGACTTTGCTCACTTCAATGTCGAATTTGATGACGTCCCTGGACAGCGGCGCTCGATCTGGTTGTTCTCGCTCGTGCTTGGACACAGCCGTTATTTGTGGGGCCGCTTCGTTGAGCACCAAGACCTTCAAACGGTTTTGCGCTGTCACATGGAGGCGTTTGAGCACATCGGCGGTGTTCCTCGAGAGGTGCTTTACGACCGCATGAAGGCGGCTGTGCTGGGCGAAGTCGAGAAGCACATCGTCTACAACGCAAAGCTCGTCGCATTCGCGCAGCACTATGGCTTTGCTCCGCGCGCATGCAAGGCATATCGCGCAAAGACTAAGGGGAAGGTCGAACGCCCATTTCGATACATCCGTCAGGACTTCTTCCTCGCTCGACGATTTCAGAATCTTGCCGACATGAATCGCCAGTTGCGTGAGTGGCTTGACTCAGTAGCCAATGTTCGTGTGCATGGCACGACGCACCGAGTTGTCGCGGAGCATTTTCTTGAGGAGCGCCCGACGTTGCAAGCGCTTCCCGCCGGTTTGTTCAATGGCGTGATCCGACTCGAGCGGCGTGTGAGTCACGAAGGACTCGTCTCAGTAGGCGGAAACTACTATAGCGTGCCCGACCGAACGCGCAAACGCGCCCTCGAAGTTCACAGTCTGGCTCACGAAATCCGGATTTACGAGCAGGGCGAACTGCTGGCAGTGCACCCCGTGCTGGAAGGCCGACGACGAACGTCACTGCTG
>NZ_JARUXO010000135.1:0-1394 GCF_031451275.1 Caballeronia sp. LZ029 | reverse complement strand
AAACCCGACATTACTTATATGGTCGCCTCCCATTTGCAAGGTAATTGTGCGTGGCAAGGAGGGTGGTTGCGGACTTATATCCGGACTCGATCGCGGGCGTGCCCGCCGGCCCCGATGGATTTCGCCGCAAAGGTCCTAATCTAAAAAGCGGACTTGATGTCCGAGTAATGTCTCAGGCTTGCCTTTGCGCGGTCCAACCTGTCTTGCCATCGTTCAATCTACCTGTGCAACCGTGGATGGGTTCGAATCTGCGTAGCTTGCGTTACGGCATGGGTGGGGCTTGATACGTTCGTCCATAGGCTAGGAGAGCCCAAATCGTGCGTGCCATCTTATTGGCGAGTGCGACGGCAACGACGTTCGTTGGCCGTCGAGCCAACAACAGCCGCAATCGCTCCGGCAAATGCTTTGAGCTTGAAATCACCGCTCGAGCACCGTGAATCAGCAGCGTTCGAAGATACACGTCACCACGTTTGCTGATGCCTCCAAGCTTCGGTTTGCCTCCGGAGCTATTCTGTCGCGGCACCAAACCGAGATAAGCAGCGAACTCTCGCCCGGAGCGGAACGACTTCGCCTGTCCAATCGCGGATACTGCAGCGGTCGCAGTAAGAACACCGACGCCGGGAATTTCGGAGATGCGACGACATGCTTCGTCGTTGCGCCGCCATTCCTGAATGCGACGTTCGAGCAGTTCGATCTGCTCGTCGAGGATGCGAAGCCGCGAGAGTTGATCTTGCAGACTGTCCGTCAGCATGACCGGAAGCTGGTCAGCTAATGACGCTAGAGCCGCTTTTGCAGCCTCAATCGATGGGCGACGGCCTTGTGGCAGTACGATGCCGAATTCGTAGAGCAATCCGCGAAGCTGATTGATCTGCATGACGCGAATTCGGACAAGTTGCTGACGGACCCGGTGCAGCGCAAGCATGGCCTGCTGATCTTCGGTCTTGACCGCGACGAAACGCATGCCAGGGCGCTGGGCAGCCTCCCAGATTGCGGCGGCATCAGCCGCGTCGTTCTTGTTCGACTTCACGAACGGACGTACGAACTGAGCCGCTATCAGGCGCACATCGTGGCCGAGTCGTGCCAGAGTTCGGGCCCAATGATGAGCGCTGCCGCAGGCTTCCATGACAACCCGGCATGCCGGCCGGTTCGTGAAGAACGGCACGAGTTGCGTACGTTTAAGCGCCTTGCTGTATATCGCGCCGGTCTCAGTATCGACGTAGTGAATCTGGAAGACGCGCTTGGCCAGATCGATGGCAATGGTCGAGGATTCCATCTGATTCTCCTTTGCGGCGGACATGCCGAACCAGCAATGTCCCACGCTCCGGTCAACGGAACTCGGGCGACGGCTGACCGTTAAGGCGGGAGGCGACCATTCCATCTAAAAAGCTCTGACA
>NZ_JARUXO010000134.1:0-1452 GCF_031451275.1 Caballeronia sp. LZ029 | reverse complement strand
GGCGGATTCAACCGGTCGTCGCAACACTCGATTATTGAACAGACCTCAGGTATTCGTCCAGGGCTTCGGCCGGTGTCTTCCAACCAAGCGTTTTCCGGGGTCTGGAATTCAGTGCATTGGCGACGGCCTGGATCTCTCGAGCGCTCCACCGAGACAGGTCTGTGCCCTTTGGAAAGTATTGCCGCAGAAGGCCGTTCGTGTTCTCGTTCGTGCCGCGCTGCCATGGACTGTGCGGGTCGGCGAAGAATACCTTTACCCCGGACTCGACCGTAAAGCGGGCGTGATCGGATAGTTCTTTGCCACGATCCCAAGTCAATGACCGCCACAACTGGGCAGGCATGTCAGTCACGGTCTTCTTGAGCGCATTGGCCATCGTGACAGCTCCGTAGCCAGCCAGCGCGGGACCATTCTTCGTTCTGGGCATCAGCCCGTAGCCCTCCTCGCGAGGTAGATGGACGAGCATGGTGAACCGGCTTGTCCGCTCAACCAGCGTTCCGATTGCGGACCGGTTCAGGCCGATGATCAGGTCACCTTCCCAATGCCCTGGCACAGCACGATCCTGCACTTCTGCAGGCCGGCTGGAGATCATCACGTCCTCGCTAACGTGCGCCCAGGCCTTGGCCTGTGCCCGGGCCCTCGGCACGCGCAACGCCCGCCCAGTGCGCAGACAGCTGACCAGCTCGCGCTTGAGAGCACCTCGGCCCTGAATATAGAGAGCCTGGTAAATGGCTTCGTGAGAGATGCGCATGGATTCGTCATCCGTGAAGTCGGTCTGCAGCCGGTTGGAAATCTGTTCGGGCGACCAGCCATTGACCCATTTACGGTCACCGCGATGCGGTTTGTTTCTCCCTTTGAATGGTGCTTGCCGGGGCCCAGAAATCTCACGGCCATCAGCGTCGCGAACCTTGCCCTCCAGACGGTCTTGCACGTAGTGGCGCAGCCGTGGGTTAGTCACCAGTTTCGAAGGTTTAGGTCGTTTGGCAACCAGCTCCGCCTTCCACTGCGCAACCGAAGCCCGATACTCAAGCTGCCCGCCACGCGTTGCAGCGTTACGTGTCAATTCCCGGGAGACCGTTGATGGGCTACGTCCGATACGACGAGCAATATCGCGCACCCCGACGCCTTGATGCGAAAGTAGTCCAATCTCTTCTCGCTCCGCGAACGACAGGTACCTCCCGGATATCGGGCTCAACATGGAAAGTGGCATGCCGCCATTATGACGGAACCAGCGAGTGCCTACTGCCTGCGACACGCCAACCGCCTCTGCAGCCTTCTCGCTTGTAATACCTGTTGCGATTTGCTCCCAGAATCGCCGCTCGATCTCACGTCGATGCGACGGCGCACCTGGCGAGCGCATCGCTCCTCGCCCTGTCAACTTACGCATCCAGCCCGCTGGTCGTCCCATAAACACCTCCTCGATCAAAGGTGTTGCGACGACCGGTTGAATCCGCC
>NZ_JARUXO010000133.1:0-1463 GCF_031451275.1 Caballeronia sp. LZ029 | reverse complement strand
TAGTCTTACTGTGTCATAAAATTCATGTCATTATAGGTACTTCTTCATCCTTTGCATGAGGAAGTGATGGACTGGGAATCTTCGTTCGACGAATATCTAGAGCACCTGTGCGAAGCAGTCAAACATAGTGATCGTCGCTCCGGGCTGATTGGCTATTGTCACGGGTTGATGCTTCCGATCCGGCGCAAGAGTGTCGAGCCGCTGGCAGCGCATTTGGAACCTCAGCGCGTAAGCGCGCGGCATCAATCGCTCCATCACTTCGTCTCGAAGTCGGAATGGTCCGACGCCGCGTTATTTGAGCAAGTTCGTCGTTGGGTGCTACCGCATATGGATCCCGCGAAGGGTCTGTATTGGATCATCGACGACACGGGTTTTCCGAAGAAAGGCAAGCATTCGGTCGGCGTAGCGCGGCAGTACTGCGGACAGTTGGGCAAACAAGACAATTGCCAAGTTGCCGTGAGCCTGTCGGTCGCCACCGAAGAGGCCAGCCTGCCCGTGGCCTACCAACTTTATCTGCCACAGACTTGGACCAGTGACCAGGCAAGGAGGCAACAGGCCGGAGTGCCTGACGAGATTGAATTTGCAACCAAGCCGCAGATCGCAATTGCGCAGTTGCACGAGGCACGGCGAAGCGGAGCTCCAGACGGGATAGTGCTGGCCGATGCGGGTTACGGAAATGACACCGCGTTTCGCGATGCCGTTGGCGAATCTGGCCTGCAATATGCCGTGGGTATTCAGTCGAGCACCTGCGTGTGGCCACCGGGCCGTGCACCGCTGCCTGCTGAATCCTCCACAGGCAAGGCTGGCCGACCGCGAAGCCTGCAGCGCCGTGTACCAGGACATGATCCTGTTCCGGTCAAGGAGTTGGCACTGGCGCTCGAGCTGTCGTGCTATCACACGGTTTCGTGGCGCGAGGGCACACGTGCTGCACTCAGTTCGCGATTCGCGGCTGTCCGAGTTCGGAGTTCGCACCGCGATTACTGGCGCGCCACTCCGCGCGATGAAGAATGGCTGCTCGTCGAATGGCCTACGGGCGAGCCTGAGCCGACTAAATATTGGCTCTCAACGTTGCCCGAAGAGGCCGTTGTTCAAGATCTCGTTCACGTTGCCAAGATGCGCTGGCGCATTGAACGCGACTACCAAGATCTCAAACAGGAGTTCGGCCTAGGGCACTTCGAGGGACGAGGATGGCGCGGTTTCCATCATCATGCGTCGCTGTGTATCGCCGCCTATGGGTTTCTCGTCGCACAACGCCTCATTCAAGGCGGTAAAAAAAACGCCGAAATCCGCAACCCATCTGCCTTACCCTCGGACTACATCGCACGCGGATCCCCAGCGCACGCAGCGCCACGTACCTGATTCGATTGCTACGCTTCGATGGCGCATCGCTGCTCACATTTCCAAGCGACTTCAGCGATGTCCGTTCTGCTGTACTCTCCCCGGTATTTTATGACACAGTAAGA
>NZ_JARUXO010000132.1:0-1650 GCF_031451275.1 Caballeronia sp. LZ029 | reverse complement strand
GCCGTCTTCAGATTGCACTTCGTGTGATAGACGTAGAGTTCGGGATCGTCAATCAGTTGTTGTGCCGGCTCGAGCAATCTGGGGGAGCGCACGGCGGAGTGAAAGACCGCCGATGCCGTCGGACTTTCGGTTTCGTGAACTTTGTAGATCGTCTTTGCGATGCCTCCCGTTTTTTCACGGACGAGATGGTCGGTGTCGATCTTCTGGATCCGGCGCAACTCGCTCTTCATATGCTCGACTTCTTCTTCCGAGAAAAGCTCCGGGAGGACAACGAATCCGTCGCGTTCGTACGCTTCCAATTGTGACGCGGTAAGTTTCATGAGGGCATCTCCTGATTTATTGATGTGATGTCATGATCCTACGACCCGTCGCGCCCAATGTAAAAGATATAATAAGTTGCGCATCAATACCTAGAAGGTTTCAAATGGAGCTGCGTCATCTTCGCTACTTTCTGACGGTGGCCCGCACCCTCAACTTCACGAAGGCGGCAGAGGAACTGCACATGGCCCAGCCGCCGTTGAGCCGGCAGATACGGGAACTGGAAGAAGAACTCGGCGTGGCGCTCTTCGAGCGCCGGGGCAAACGCGTATTCCTTTCATCGGCGGGCCAAGTTTTCGAAGAACGGGCCAGGCGAATTCTGGCGGACACAAACTCCGCGATCGTGGATTCGCAACGCGCAGCAAGAGGGGAAATCGGCCGGGTGGCGGTCGGGTTCTTTGAGCACATCGCGTACACGCTGCTGCCGCCGCTCTTGCGTGAATTCCAGCAGCGTTACCCCGCGGTGACAGTCGAACTTCGATGGTTCTCCTCTGCGGAACAGATCAATGCGCTGGATCGTGGGGACGTCGATCTGGCCTTCGTTCGCTCTTTGCCGTCGGATATCCAACTGAACAGCGTCTTGTTGCTTCAGGAGCCGTTTTACGTTGCCATCGCGAAGGACGACCCTCTCGCAGCGAAACGGCAGATTTCCATCAAGGACTGTATGCACCTGCGCGTCATCAATTACCGGAAAGATGTCGCGCCGGACTATCACGCCACCATCAACCAGTTGTGCGCCCTGGCGGGCTTCTCTCCTTCCGCAAGCTTCGAAATGGGACAGATCTACGCGTCCCTTGGCCTAGTAAGCGCCGGGTTTGGTGTGACGCTCGTACCTGCGTCGGTTCAACGAACGCACATGGACAACGTCGTTTATCGTCCGCTGCGTGAACAGCACGCGCAAAGCGAACTCTACCTTGCTTGGAAGGAACCTCACCCGTCCGCTGCGCTAGGCTCTTTCGTCCAACTCGCGTGCGAAATAGCAGCGCGCGCACCGGGCAAAGTCAAGATCGAGTAAGACAAGCGGCACGACTTCAATTGCGATGAACTGTCAGCATAACTCAGTTGGTTTGGGCCGCCGTATGTAGCGGTGGTCTGACTGCTTGTCTGGTCGCATTAGAAGACAGTGTGAAGCCGCTGAGGCAGCTCATCTAACGTCATGTCTCGCGTTGGCATTATCCGCATTAGCTAGGACAGCGGCTAAACCGTTGAGGGATACGTTCGACGCACGGAGATGTCTTGATCACAATGGCTGGGTGACGGACAGCTATACGGTGCAAAGCCGCCGTTCGACTGTCCTTCATGCCGTGGAAACCAACGACTGCACATGGCCGA
>NZ_JARUXO010000131.1:0-1782 GCF_031451275.1 Caballeronia sp. LZ029 | reverse complement strand
GCACAAATGGTCGGGCTGTCCGTGCGCCAACGAGGCACGCGCCACAATAACGCACCCTTCCAGCCTGTTATGATTTTGCGGCATCCGTTCTCCAGGCACCTCCAGTTCCTTCTTTCCCGATGTCATCTCGTCGCCCTTCCTCGCAAGCTGCTCGGTCGTTGTCTCACAAACCGCTCAGCAAAGAGATGCTGCTGCCCCTGCCTCCGTCGGCGGCGCAGACCGTCGCGTTATCGAATCACTTGACGTTCGCCGCCTGTCGGGGCGCTGGATCGGCCTATCTTTTCAACGAGCTTATCCAACTCGTCTACGGCACGTTCTTTGTGCAAGATGCGGGTTATGGCGACACGGATGTAATTATTTATGCACGCGCTGAAGCGGCTCTCGAGCGCGGCTTGGAACGCGCCGAGGTAGAGCGACGATGGAACCTTGAGGCGGCGGATCTGCCGTTGTTCGAAGCGTTGTTGCAGCAGGCAGACCGACAACTAGCGAGCGCGCCAAGATATGTTCACGTTGCTGCACGGGACAGGCTCAAACGGTTCGCCACTAGCGGGCGCGCCTCGCCGCTCCCGTCCACGGCGGCACGCCACTAATCGCAATCGGCCACTCTGCGCGAAAGTGCCCATTAGCACCACACTCTACGCGTGCGTGGCGATAGTCGCTCAACCCGAACGACGGCCGATATAATGGACCGCGGAAATTTCACGCATTGCACCGGAGTTCTCCTATGAGCCAAACCCGCGGACCGAATGCGGGATATCGGGGCAAGCCAAACAGTCGGCGCCAACCTCATCACCTGACGAATCAGAAGCACCCAGCGCGAGACAATTCTCCTTCAAGAGAGACTAATGGCGGAGCGACGCCGGCGTCGATTATTAAGACTCGTTCGTTGAAAGTCCTCGTCGATGCGATCGGCGCAGAAAATATCGCGTTGGGGCTCGATTCCAGCATGAGCCGGATCGCCGAACTGATGCGCGGCGAGCGATTTACGCCCGAAACCGCCTTCCACATGGAAACGACGCTTGGGCTACCTTCCGGCTTTTTCGACCAACTTCATCCGGTCCTTTCGCCGGAGACGATTGCGCGCCTAAAAGCGCCGCTCGAGTTCGTCCATGCGGACGAGACCGTCGATGGAGGTGGCATCGAGCACGCACCCCTTCTTCCAAGTGCGCAGGAGCCATCGCTGCTTGTCAGCAGTTTGTCCAAGGATACGACCATGCCGTCTAAGAGTTCGAAAGAAGCGTCGGGTGCGACCAAGACCCGTGCCAAAAAGGCGTCTGCGCAGGCAAGCGGTCGGGCTGCAAGAGCAGAAGATTCGCCCCCACCGCACCAATCGCATCAAGCGGCCGGGCGGAAACAGGCGCGTCCAAACGGCGGTGTGACCGTCGAGCGCATCAGGCAGGCCAACCTTCAGGTTCTCACCACGCGCAACGGTTCGAAGGTCAAGCTCGGCGCAGTCTTGGGTTTGAGCGGATCGAATATGGCGCACCGACTCCACGGTAAAAAGCGCATGGATGATGCTGAAGCCGAGCGCTTCACCGCTGGGCTTGGCTTGCCTGCGGGGTGGCTGGACACACCCCGCGCCGAAGCCGATATTCCCGAGTCAGTCGCGCAGCTGCTCGCGCCCGCATCACGCGCGCGCGCGCCGGGTCAAGCACAGGCGCCCACCGCCGCGGCGGCGTATGAGGACACACCGGTCGCAGCCACTCCGACGAGCGAAAACGATCGAGCTGTACCTAGCATCACGAGCGATCCGCACACCGAGCCATTGCCAACTGATGCGGC
>NZ_JARUXO010000130.1:0-1820 GCF_031451275.1 Caballeronia sp. LZ029 | reverse complement strand
TGGGCAGCGACAATTGTTTTGGCCGGTCGTTGACGATCGTTTTGGCCGGTGGTGAGGAGTCGAAGGGCGGCGCAGTCGCCGTAGACGATGAGCCACCGGCGGCGCCAGGTCGACGGGCTTTAGGATGGACTGATCGAAGCTTGAAGAAGAAGCGGTCAGCTCATGTCTGGAACCCGCATTACCGACCAACAGGTTCATCTCTATATGAACAAGCGCAAACAGTACTCCCAGGAAGTCGCGGCCGCGAAGACCGGTATCAGCGTGCGTACGGCGCGCCGCATCGAACGTGACGCCACCTTGCCTTCTCAGAAACCACGGCAAACATGGCGGACCCGAGCTGATCCCTTCGTCGACGTATGGGAGAGCGAAGTCGTACCGCTGCTGCGCAACGCGCCCCACCTGATGGGCATCACGATCCTGCGCAAGCTGCAAGACGATCACCCGGGTTGCTATCCCGATAGCATGCGCCGCACGCTGGAACGGCGTATTCGCCAGTGGCGGGCGCTTGAAGGGCCTACGCAGGAGGTGTTCTTCCCCCAGGAGCATCAGCCCGGTGTGCGCGGTCTGTCAGACTTCACCGATATGAGCAAGCTTTGCGTGACGATCGGCGGTGCCCCATTCGGTCATCGGCTGTATCACTTCGTACTGGCGTTCTCGCGCTGGGAATACGCGAACGTTGTTGAGGGAGGCGAGAGTTTCGAGGCCCTCGCAGCGGGATTGCAGAACGCGCTGTGGCAGGCCGGCGGCTGCCCGCGCGAACATCGCTCTGACAGCCTGTCGGCTGCCTTCAAGAATCTGACAGAGCAGGAGGACTTCACGAAACGTTACTCAGCGCTGCTCGACCATTACGGCATGGAGGGCACGCGCAACAATCGGGGCCTGGGTCACGAGAACGGCAGCGTGGAGTCATCGCATCGGTATCTGAAGGAAGCGGTCGACCAGGCCTTGATGCTTCGCGGTCATCGCGACTTCGCCGACCGGCCCGCCTACGATGAATTCATCCGTGAGGTGGTGATGCGCCGGAACCGGCGCAACGCTGCGGCGTTTCGCATTGAGCGCGCACAGTTGCAGGATTTGCCCGTACGTCGCACTACTGACTTCGTCGAGGAAGAAGCACTCGTGACCCGCTGCAGCACATTCACCGTGCGCGGCATCCTATACAGCGCACCGTCACGCCTGATCGGCCATAGGCTAAAGGTGCGGATCTATGGTGACCGGCTCGACTGCTATCTGTCGGGCGCGCTGGTGCACAGTACGCCGCGAGGATCCCGTGCCGCCGATAACCGCCACGCGCTGGACTATCGTCACTTCATCGATTCTCTCAAGCGCAAGCCGCAGGCGTTCAGGGGGTTCGCGTTTCGCGACGCGCTGTTTCCCCGTGAAGCCTACCGACGGACCTGGGAGAAGCTGGAGACGCAACTGACGCAACGCCAGGCATGCAAGACGATCGTAGGGCTGCTCGAACTCGCAGGACATCACGGCGTTGAGGCGTTGCTGGCCGAGCGGCTCGAGGCCTTGCTCGAAGCAGGCGAACTGCCCGATCTGAAGCAGTTGCGCGATGAATTCGCGCCGCGTCAGGCCCAATGTCCCGAGGTCGTAGTCGAAATGCCGCCCGTCGCGGTCTATGACGAGCTTCTCGACAAGGTGGCAGCATGAACGCCCCTGCCCATGACAACGGCCGTCTGGCCTTGATGTTGAACGAGCTACGTCTGCCGACCATCGGCAGGTTATGGCCCGAGTTCGTTGAGCGCTCTGATAAGGAAGGCTGGCCGGCTACGCGATTGCTTGGGGCGCTGCTTGAGCACGAACTGGCCGAACGT
>NZ_JARUXO010000129.1:0-1830 GCF_031451275.1 Caballeronia sp. LZ029 | reverse complement strand
TGTTAGCGCCGATGTAAAACTGACCCTGTCGCCGACATAAAATTGACCCACCTGGGAGACGATGGCGGCTTTTGCCGCCGATGCTGACTCAGGAGCAAGCAGTGGAAATCAAGGTATTGGCCAGGCGTGGGACGGCGGTTCGGGAGATAGCGAGGCAGACGGGCTTATCGCGCAACACGGTGCGTCGCTATCTAAGAGATGAACAAGCGAGACGGTACAAGCCGCGTGAGCCACGCGCGACGAAGCTCGACCCGTTCAAAGACTATCTGCTGGAGCGCGTTGCAGCAGCGCGGCCGCACTGGATTCCGGCGACAGTTCTGCTGCGCGAGCTGCAGGAGGCCGGCTATGCAGGCGGTATCAGCCAGCTCAAGGCGTTTCTGGCGCCCCACAAACATCCCGAAGCCGAGCCGGTCGTGCGCTTCGAGACGCCACCGGGCAAGCAGATGCAGGCCGATTTCACCGTCATCCGCCGAGGACGCGAGCCGTTGCTCGCGCTGGTCGCGACGTTGGGCTATAGCCGCGCGAGCTTTGTGCGATTTACCGCGCGCGAGGACGCGGTGACGCTGTGCGAGTGCCTGCGCGAAGCACTGGTCTACTTCGGCGGCACGCCGGAACATGTGCTGTTCGACAACGCCAAATCGGTGGTCATCGAGCGCGATGCGTTCGGGGTTGGCGAGCATCGCTGGAACCCGCAATTGCTGGCGCTGGCCGAGACCTACGGCTTCACGCCGAAGGTGTGTCGGCCATATCGCGCCAAGACCAAGGGCAAGGTCGAGCGCTTCAATCGCTATCTCAAGGAGAGTTTCGTGGTGCCCCTTGCCGCGACGCTCAAGTCATCGGGACTGAAACTGGACGTCGAGACCGCCAATGCGCACCTCGGCCGATGGCTCTCAGAGGTTGCCAATGTGCGCCGTCACGCAACAACGGGCGAGCGTCCAGCCGTGTTGCTCGATGCTGAACGAGCGGCACTTCTGCCATTGCCGGCTCAAGTGCCTGTGCTGGCGGCGCCCGACAATCGCCGGGTGTTGCCCCGTGAGAGCCTGCAGCATCCGCTGGCGGTCTATGACACGTTGCTGGAGCTCGCCGCATGAATCTGCAACATGAGCGCATCGCCGCGCTGTGCCCGCAACTGAAGCTCGACTGCGTCGCCACCGATTGGGCGCCGCTGGCACAACGCACGGCCGCAGCCGATTCGAGTATGGCCGACTTCCTGGAGCAACTTCTGCAAGCCGAACTCGGTGCTCGCGAAGAGCGCAAGCGCCAGGTGCTCACGAAGTTGGCGGCGTTGCCCGGTGTCAAGACGTTGGAGCAATACGACTTTGGCTTCGCCAGCGGCGCACCGCGTGCGCAGATTCAAGAGCTTGCGAGTCTGGCGTTCATCGAACGGGCCGAGAATATCGTGCTGCTCGGACCATCCGGTGTCGGCAAGACACATATCGCGACTTCGCTTGCTTACCGCGCAGCGCAAGCGGGCATCAAGACACGGTTCATCACGGCCGCCGACCTGATGATGCAATTGGCCGCCGCCCGGCAACAGAACCGGCTGCGCGAGTTCTTCAATCGCGCGGTTATCGGGCCCAGGCTGCTGGTCGTCGATGAAATCGGCTATCTGCCATTCGGGCGCGAGGAGGCGAATCTGTTCTTCAACGTCGTAGCGAAACGCTACGAGCGGGGTTCAATCGTCCTGACCAGCAACCTGCCATTCACGCAATGGGCGACGGCGTTCGCCGACGACCAGACGCTCACGGCAGCGATGCTCGACAGGTTGCTGCATCACGCGCATATCGTGCAAATCAGTGGCGAGAGCTATCGACTGAAGGACAAGAGAAA
>NZ_JARUXO010000128.1:0-1868 GCF_031451275.1 Caballeronia sp. LZ029 | reverse complement strand
CCCATGTGCTCCGAGTGCTCGCCGTGCTTGCCCGTGGTGATGTGCTTCACCTCGGCAGGCGCTTCAAGCGTGGCTTCTTCCAGCGCCGATGCGACCTGCTCACGCCATGCCGCTTCGAATTCGCTCGCGAGCGGCGCGATGCCTTGATCGGCGACGGCCTGTTCGATCGCATCGGTGGCGAAGAACTCGCGCGTGTACGGCATCAGATAATCGAGCGCGGCCTGCGCACGACGATGCGACTCCTCCGTACCGTCACCGAAACGCACCAGCCAGTCGCGCGCATGATGCAGGTGATAGCTCGTCTCCTTGATCGACTTCGCCGCGATCGCCGCGAGTTGCGCATCGCTCGATGTCTGCAGCGCGCTCCACACTTCCATCATCAGCGCGCAGTACAGGAAGTTGCGCACGATCGTCACCGCGTAATCGCGCTCGGCGCGTGTCGTGCCCGCGAGCGGGCCGAAGTGCGGCAACTCCGCGATCGTGTAGTTGGCGAATTCGCGCTCGCTGCGAAAGTACGCGTAATCGTCTTCGGTCTTCTTGCTGCCGGTAAGCGATGCTTCGAGCGACGCTGCGTGCGTGTACAGCAGGCGCGCCTGACCGATCAGATCCAGACTGATGTTCGCCAGCGCGATGTCTTCTTCCAGCGCCGGGCCGTGGCTGCACCATTCGGCGTTGCGCTGCCCGAGGATCAGCGCGTTGTCCGCCAGACGCAGCACGTAGGCGAGATGGTCCTGACTCATAGCTCTGTCGCCCTTACATGTGATTGATTTCGTCGGGCAGCACGAAGAATGTCGGATGCCGATAGATCTTGTCGGCCGCGGGCTCGAACAATTCGCCCTTGTCCGCCGGGTCCGATGCGGTGATCGCCGCGGAGGGCACCACCCAGATGCTCACGCCTTCCTGACGGCGCGTGTACACATCGCGCGCCATGCGCAACGCCGCACCCGCATCCGGCGCGTGCAGGCTGCCGCAATGCTTGTGATCCAGTCCCTGCTTGCTGCGCACGAACACTTCCCAGATCGGCCATTCCTTGTTCATCTTCATCGTCTCCATGCTCATGCAGCTTGTTTGTGGGCGCGGACCTTTTGCTTCTCCGCGTAGGCGAGCGCCGCTTCGCGCACCCAGGCGCCTTCGTCGTGCGCCTTCACGCGAGTAGCGAGGCGCTCCTTGTTGCACGGGCCGTCGCCGTTGACCACGCGCCAGAATTCTTCCCAATCGATCTCGCCGTAATCGTGCGCGTTTCGTTGCGCGTTCCACTTCAGATCGGCGTCGGGCAGCGTGACGCCCAAGATCTTCGCCTGCTCGACGGTCGCATCGACGAACTTCTGACGCAGGTCGTCGTTCGAGATGCGCTTGATGCCCCATGCGAAGGACTGGCCGCTGTGGATCGAATCCTTGTCGCTCGGGCCGAACATCATCAGCACCGGCCACCACCAGCGGTTCACCGACTGTTGCACGAGGTCCTTCTGCGCCTGCGTGCCCTTCATCATCGCGAGCAGCGCGTCGAAGCCCTGGCGTTGATGGAACGACTCTTCCTTGCAGATGCGGATCATCGCGCGGGCGTACGGCCCGTAGGTGCAGCGGCACAGCGGAATCTGATTCATGATCGCCGCGCCATCGACCAGCCAGCCGATCACGCCGACATCGGCCCAGGTGGGCGTCGGATAGTTGAAGATGCTCGAGTACTTCGCGCGGCCGGCATGCAGCGCAGCGACGAGTTGATCGCGCGAGACGCCCAGCGTTTCGGCCGCGCTATAGAGATACAGCCCGTGGCCGCCTTCGTCCTGCACTTTCGCGAGCAGAATCGCCTTGCGCTTGAGGCTCGGCGCGCGGCTGATCCAGTTGCCCTCGGGCTGCATGCCGATGAT
>NZ_JARUXO010000127.1:0-2036 GCF_031451275.1 Caballeronia sp. LZ029 | reverse complement strand
GATGCGCCTGAATCCGATGGACACTTCGCTATACATCTTCGGAAACCGGCGTCGCGATCGGATAAAAATCCTTGGCTGGGATGGCAGTGGTTTCTGGCTCCTCATAAAGCGATTGGAGAGAAGCCACTTCATCTGGCCCGACAACAAGGCTGAGATCGTGACGATGACCACCAACGTGCTGCACGCGCTACTCGACGGCGATGACATCACCGCGATTCGACGGCATCCGAAGCAGGAATATCATCGCGTGAGCTGAACAGTGAGGCGGCGTGCAGGTCTAACCGCCATGCCGATCAACGTCACGATCACCGCCGAGGAACTGAAGGCGTTGCTTGCCGAGCGCGATGCTGCGCGTGCATTGCGAGAAGAACAGGAGGCATTACGCGGCGCTTTGCGGCTCGTGACGGCCGAGCGCGATCTCGCCGAGGAGCGCCTCCGAGCCTACCGTCGCGAACTGTTCGGCGCCAAGAGTGAAGCACGAGATTCTGATCAACCTAGCTTGTTCAACGAAGCCGAGGCGCTCGGCGCGAACAGCGCGCCCGCGCAGGAAGACACGCCGGAGACGACGGTCGCCGCGCACAAGCGCAAGAAGCGCGGTCATCGCAAGCCGCTAGATCCGAATCTGCCGCGCGAGGTCGTGCGACACGAACTGCCCGAAGCTGAACGCTTCTGCACGAACGATGGGCACGCGCTCGTCGAGATAGGCGCGGAGATCAGTGAGCAGCTCGATGTGATCCCCGAGCAGCTTCGGGTGATCCAACACCAGCGCGTCAAATATGCGTGCCCTTGCTGTGACCTCGGCATCAAGGTCACGCCGGCGCCGCCGCGCATCATCGCGCGCGGACTGTTCAGCGAATCGGCGCTTGCATGGATCGCCACCGGCAAGTATCAGTTCGGCATGCCGCTGTATCGTCAGGCTGGTTTGCTGTGTCGCTTCGGCGGTGACATCTCGTCGAACACGATCGCCGCCAGCATGGTTCGCGTTGGCCTCGCGACCCAGCCCGTGATCAACTTGATGCGCGATGCGTTGCTCGAGGCAGAGCTGATCTACTGCGACGAAACAACGTTCCAGGTACTGAAAGAGAAAGGGAGAAAACCACAAACGAAGAGCTACCTCTGGGCGCAGATGACCGGCTCGGGCGTCCCTATCCGCTGCTTCAGCTATACACCTGGACGCGGCGCCAAGCTGGCCGACAAGCTGTTCACGGGCATCCGCAAGGGCGCGGTTCTAGTAACTGACGGCTACGAGCCCTACAAGGACATCGCTCAACGCTACGACCTCGTGCACCTCGGATGTTGGGCGCACCTGAGGCGGTACTTCATCAAAGCGGAGGACAACGTGCCGAAAGTCGCGCGTTCCCCCGATCTGCTCGCGACACGCTTCATCACGCTGATCGGCAAGCTGTTCGCTGCGGAGGCCCGCTCTAAGAAATGGAAGCCTGAGCGACGACAGCGATTGCGACGGCGATATAGCACGCGCATCCTCGACGCCATCTACGCCTTGGCGCTCGCGCAGTCGCCCGGCATCGTGCCAAAAAGTCTGCTTGGAAAGGCGCTGACCTATCTACGCGAGCAGTGGCCGAAGCTGATCCGCTATGTCGAGAACGGCAGTTGGCCTATCTCGAACAACCCTTGTGAGAACGCGATTCGCCCCTTCGTCGTTGGACGCCGTTCCTGGCTTTTTAGCGACACGGTTGCGGGGGCAAACGCAAGTGCAAACCTCTACAGCCTGATCGAAACGTGCAAAGCCGGCGGCATCGATCCCTATCGTTACCTCCACTGGTTATTCCAGTGCCTTCCTCTGGCGAAGACCGTCGACGACTACGACGCGCTGCTTCCCTGGAAGATGCCCGCAGATCTCCGCTGATCCACTTCTCTATCACGCATCACGCGCTCTACCACCTTACTCTGAGCGGCGTCGTTCGTGGATCGCTTACAATTGACCCCGCCACATCGATGGCCAGGCATTCACGAGTGTATTCGTCGATCACAGTCAGACACTTTAACTGCTGACCGTTGGCGCAGGCATCGAACAC
>NZ_JARUXO010000126.1:0-2151 GCF_031451275.1 Caballeronia sp. LZ029 | reverse complement strand
GTCCCGCTCGTAAGAGGCACCGCTGGACGCAAAGCTACACAAGCAACCTTCATCGCCGCTCCAACTACCGGACAAGGTGCAATGTGAAACCTACTCCTTGCTTTGCGGGCTTCTGACTGGCGTCGTGACCGGCTTCAGTCCGATTTTCCGAGAGAACTTTAATGTGTCGTCGGCAATGTAGCAGGAACCATTGTCGCTTAACCACTCGACTTCGCTTTCAGCCTTCAACGCGCCGGCGAAGCGCCTTTCGACGGCTTGAAGCATGACGTCACGCACCATGTCGCCAGTGTAGCCCCCTGTGCTTGCAGCCCAACTCATGGCTTCGCGGTCACAACAGTCGAGTGCGAAGACGACACGCAATGGGACACCGTCATCGCAGCGGAATTCGAAGCCATCCGAGCACCAGCGGCTGTTGCTGCTATCCACCGCGACCTTGCCGTCATGCCGACGCGTAGATGAGACGTGACGAGGGCGACGTTCCAGCAGCAGGCCGTGGCGACGCATCACTCGATACACCCGCTTTGCATTGACGCGCGGTTGAGCCAGCGCGTCCCGGCTTCGCCTCAGCAGCGCCCAAGCACGTCGGTATCCATATGTCGGCACACCGCCTAACAGCTCCTGAAGTTCAGCGACAAGCGCCGTGTCGTCGAGGACGGGCATCTTGCGCCGGTCAATCCAATCAGCAGACCGCTTCGACTTGACTGCTAGATTCGAGCGCGACACACCCAGGACTTCACAGACCGTCTTCAACGGTCGTCCCCCGGCAGCAATGGTGAGCGCGCAGTCAATTTTTTTGCTCGACCATACTCCACTGCTTCACGGAGGATTTCTACCTCCATCGTCTTCTTTCCAAGCAATCGCTGCAACTCGCGAATCTGCTTCATCGCTTCGGCTAGGTCGGATGCGGGTACAACCTGCTCGCCGGCACTGACCGCCGATAGGCTCCCGTCCTGATAGAGCTTGCGCCAGCCGAAGACTTGGTTGGCATTTACTTGATGCCGGCGAGCGACACCAGAAACGGTTGCACCGGGCTCGAATGTCTCGCGAACTATCGCGAGTTTCTCATCAACTGAGCGCCGGCGGCGCTGCTCAGGCTGGGTCAGAACTTCTAGATGTTCCACGTTGTGACTAGACTTAAACATAGGCAGAAGACTACCTCAAAATTTAAGCGTCACCAGATGTCCGGCTTTTGCGGGGGCCAGCCCAGCGCTTGACCACCGCCTCTATCACTTCCGGCTAGCCTGCTCGGGCTTTGAGCACGCTCACGTCATTCTCGGCGGCGAGAGCTATGTCGCGCTGGCTGAAGGGCTGCAGAATGCCATCTGGGCACTTGGAGGCGCGCCGCGCGAGCACCGCAGCGACAGCTTGTGGGCGGCGTTCCGCAATCTCGATGCTGACGCGCGCAAGGATCTGACCACGCGTTACGATGCTCTGTGCGCCCACTACGGCATGCAGCCCACACGCAACAACCGTGGCGTTGCCCACGAGAACGGCTCCATCGAGAGCCCTCATGGCCACCTCAAGAACGCAGTGCGTGATGCGTTGCTTCTGCGCGGCAGTCACGACTTCGACGATCTCGGTTCCTATCGCCGCTTCATCGACGAGATCGTCGGTCGAATCAACGCGCGTAATGGCAAACGCATTGAGGCCGAGCGGGCACTGCTTCAACCGCTTCCGGTCCAGCGTACGTGCGACTACGAGGAAACGCGCGTGTACGTCACGACCACCTGCGGCTTCGTCCTGCGCAAGGTGTTCTATACCGTCCCGTCACGACTGATCGGACATCACCTGCGCGTGCGGCTGTACGACGACAGATTGGAGCTGTTCCTGGGCAGTACGGCCCTGATGACACTGCAGCGCGGCCGCGCGGGTCCCAACGCCAAGCACGGCCACGTCATCAATTGCCGGCATGTCATCCACGCGCTGCGCCGCAAGCCCATGGCGCTGCTCAACCTAGTCTACCGCGATCAGATCTTTCCGCGCGAGGCAAACTCCTGAAAATTGATAGAGGCGAACGTGATAGTTAGAAATTTCGAATATTTGCTTGCCTTGTGTTGCCTTTCGCCGTAAAGGAGCCGGGTGTTTTCGGCGTAATGGCGCCAGAGAAAGGCGCCTGTTTCGGGGCTCGAACGGGGATCAAGAATCCTTGTT
>NZ_JARUXO010000125.1:0-2444 GCF_031451275.1 Caballeronia sp. LZ029 | reverse complement strand
GTAAGCACCCGGCGAAGGCATCTTGATCGGCAAGACGAGCAGCCCGACGATCATGTCCATGCAAATTTCAAATGGACAGGTGTAAATGATGGACGAAGTCGAGGTTGTCCCGGATGTGGTTCAGCCGACACGGCGCCGGCGGCATAGCAAGGAATTCAAGGAGATGGTCATTCGGGCGGCAATGCAGCCGAACGTGTCGATTGCGGCCGTAGCACTGCATTACCGGTTGAATGCCAACCTGCTGCGCAGTTGGGTTGCGGCACAGGAGGATCGCGCTGCCGCTGAAGCAGCTCGACAGGAATTGAATGTCGCGTCGCCGGAATTCGTGCCGCTACAGATACGGAATGGCGTTGCAGGGGCGACGCACATCGAGATCGAGGTCCGCAGGGGCGCGACGGCGATCACGGTGCGCTGGCCGCTGTCGGCCGCGAACGACTGCGCAACGTGGCTGCAGGGGTGGTTGCGTTGATCCGCATCGACGCCATTTGGCTCGCGACGGAGCCAGTCGACATGCGCGCCGGTATCGATACGCTGCTTGCACGCGTGGTCAAGGTGTTCGGGTCGGTAAAACCCCATCATGCTTACCTGTTTGCCAATCGTCACTCGACCCGAATGAAGGTGCTGGTCTACGATGGCCTAGGCATATGGCTTGCCGCACGGCGGCTGAACAAGGGGCGCTTCGTCTGGACAAACGGCGAGCAGGCGGTGAGCGTTGGGCTGAGTTCTGAACAGCTTCAGGCTCTGGTGATGGGGCTGCCGTGGCGCACTCTCGCGCCGGATCATGCGATCACGGTGGTTTGAGACCCGCGAGTACGTAAACTGTTTCGCTTGCTGCATTTGGCGCCGCTCTGGCAGACTGATTGCCATGGACATACCCGCCGATCTCAATGCTCTCAGTACCGAACAGATTCGCGAACTAAACGCGAAGCTGATGGCCGAGATCGCAGAGAAAGAAAGAGAGTTGCACTACCGGCAAACACGTATCGACCAGCTTACGCACGAACTCTCGGTGATCAAACGGCAGCAGTTTGGCAGGCGCAGTGAGCAGCTCAACAAGGAGCAACTGAGCCTGCTCGAGGAAGCGCTCGACGCGGATCTCGCGGCAATCGGGCTCGAGTTGCAGGGGCTGAAGTCCGGCAAGCAAACTGGGACGCCACGTCAACAGCCAAAGCGGGCGCCGCTTCCTCCCGAATTGCCACGTATCGACTTTCATCACGAGCCGGACAGCTCGATCTGTACGTGCGGCTGCGAACGCGTTCGTGTCGGCGAGGACATCAGCGAGAAGCTGGATTACACGCCCGGCGTGTTCACGGTAGAGCGGCATATCCGGGGAAAATGGGCGTGCAAAACATGCGAGACGCTGGTGCAGGCTGCGGTGCCGCCTCATGTGATCGACAAGGGCATCCCGACCACCGGCTTGCTGGCTCAGGTGCTGGTCGCCAAGTACAGCGATCACCTGCCGTTATATCGACAGGAGCGCATCTTTGCACGGGCGGGTCTGGCGATCGCGCAATCGACGCTCGGCGCCTGGGTTGGCGCGTGTGGCGTGCGCCTGCAGCCCCTGGTCGATGCACTTCGCGAAGAAGTGTTGCAGCAGGCGGTACTGCATGCCGACGAGACGCCGGTACAGATGCTTGCGCCGGGAAAGGGCAAGACCCATCGAGCCTATCTGTGGGCGTACAGTACTACGCAGTTCTCCGATCTGAAGGCGGTGATCTACGACTTCGCCCAGAGCCGCGCTGGCGAACATGCACGCACATTTCTGGGCGAGTGGCGCGGCAAGCTGACGTGTGACGACTATGGAGGCTATAAGGCTAGCTTCCAGAACGGCGTGACCGAAACCGGGTGCCTGGCCCATGCGCGCCGTAAATTCTTTGACTTACACGTCAAGCACCAGAGCGAGCTGGCCGAGCCGGCGCTGCGATACTTTGGCGCATTGTATGAAATCGAACGCGACGTCGCGGAGCTTGAGCCGGACAGAAGACGTCTTGTGCGTCAGGAGCGCGCTCGCCCCATCGCCGACGAATTTCATGCATGGTTGCTCACGCAACGGCAGCGTGTTCCGGCCGGATCCGGGATCGCCGCAGCACTCGACTACAGCCTCAAACGTTGGGAAGCGCTTACGCGCTATCTGGATGACGGGCACGTGCCAGCGGACAATAATTGGGTCGAGAATCAAATACGTCCATGGGCCCTGGGGCGGTCGAACTGGTTGTTCGCAGGATCCCTGCGTGCCGGAAAACGCGCGGCCGCGATCATGACATTGATCCGCTCGGCACAACTAAACGGGCACGATCCGCTGGCTTACCTGAAGAACGTGCTGACGCGCTTGCCGACACACCGTGCCGCCGACATCACGCAACTTCTTCCTCATCGCTGGACGCCGACCACTGCTTGATGGTTTCAGCGATTGCCCCGTCAAGATGCCTTCCCCGGGTGCTTAC
>NZ_JARUXO010000124.1:0-2467 GCF_031451275.1 Caballeronia sp. LZ029 | reverse complement strand
CCTTGCGGACTGATCTCGATGACGCTCCCACCGCCATTGATGCGCACGCCCTTGGCGGCGGTGAGATTGATCCACCCATCCGCGCTCACGATCTCCACGTCCTGGCGAGAGACGATCTGCACGCCATCGCTTTGCGCTTCGATGCGCACCTTGCCAGCTGCCGCCGTCAGCGCGATGCCCGCCTTCTGCGCGAACACCGCGAACGACTCCAGCACGCTCGCAAACATCGAGCGCGCCGCCGCGAAGCTGATATGCCGCCCGGTCGTTACCGCGAGGTCTTTGTCGCTCGCAAGGTGCGTGCTGCCCGTCGTGGTCGTCTGAATCCCCGCCGGACTCGCCAACGTCAGATGCGGCGCGACGAACTCGGGAAACTCGCCGGTATGAACATTCACCGTGCCCGTGCCGCGTAGTTCGTCGTTCGCCGTTTTGATCGACCTGGCAACGTCCGATTGATTGCCGCTCGCGCGCTGCGTGCCATGCCGCTGCGCGAGTTCGGCCATGCTCTCGTGGATGTCGCGCGCCTGCGTGAGCCGCCCGACCGTCTCGCTCATCTCCTTCGCGTGTCCCGTCGCGTTGGCGCGGCCTTCGGTCGTAATGAGCATGCCCAATCCCGCGCGCAGCACGCCCCACAAATCCGTGCGCAACTCGAAGCCCTGACCGCGAGCCTCCCGCCGTCCTTCGTTGCCGAAGATGCGGCGGATAAAGCCAAGGCTCAGGATCGAGGAACCCTGATCGCTCGACAACTGCGCCTGCAACTGGCCTTTGGTGTCATCGAGCGCCAGGTGATTGGTGCCCGCTTCGTGACCCAGACTGCGGGTGCGGATGCCCGCGAGACTGGCGTTTTTCGGCAGGTTCCACGCGGGCACGTTCCATTTGTTCGTCGCGCTCCCCACGATGATCGGTAAATCGGGATCGCCATTGACATAGCTCACGATGACTTCGTCGCCGATGCGCAAGGGCATGGCGACGCCGCGCGCGTTGCCTTGCCACGGCAGCGCCACGCGCAACCAGATCGCGCGCTTCTCGTCGAACTCGCCTTGCTTGTCCCAGCGAAACTGAACGAGGTAGCGGCCGAGCGCGTCGAGCCATTGCTCGGCATCCTCGTAGCCGACGATCACCCCAGCCTCGGGGCCGTAAATGCGCGGCCTGGGCGTCTTCTGTTCGAGCCGGTGATACTCCGATAACGGCTCGATCTCGAAGTCGGCATCGCAACGAAACGGCGTCGATTCCTTCGCCTCGGTATCGACTTCCTGTATATCCAGCGTGCAGGACACGACAAGGTAGTCCGTGTTCGCGTTGCGTTGCGGATAGCCGGTCAGCGCGAACGTATGGCCCGACAAGAGGCCGCTCAGCGGGCCGTGTCCCTTGGCGCGATGCGTCTTGCAGCGTAGCGCGTCCATGCGCACCCGCGCCAGATGGCGGGCTTCTTCGAGCGGCTCGTTGCGCCAGCTATTGAGACCGCTCTCGGCGGGCTGCGCGAAACCGCCCCAATCGTAGATCTCGGCTCGCGCGTGGTTCAACTCGCGCGGATTGGCGGCGCCTTCCTCCATACCGGACGCCCGGTTACCCGCACGACCCCATGACGGCGCGGTGTAATCGTGATCGCGCAGCGTGACCGCGCCCGTGGAAAGGACGTTGGTAATCGACAGGGTATCGATGAATTCCTCGTCGATCCGCTCCTTCGACGGGTGGTAGCGCAACGTCTCGTGAGCCGGGCCGTGCGGCTGGAAGGCGCCGGGACCATCGCTCAGAACGAGCTGGTGGAAGCCGTCGGCGTGCTCGAACCAGAACGCTATCCCCCATTCTTCCCATAGGCGGCGCAGGAAGTGGTAGTCGCTCTCGAACGCTTGCCGCTGATACTCGCGCTTCGAATAATGCGCCTTGCCACCGCCCGGACCGCCAATGCGGTAATCGACCGATATCCCATAGCCCTGCATCACCTCGCGCGTGATATCGATGACGTTCAGACCAAAGAATGCTCGCGAGGCCTGGTTGAGCGTGGCGAGATAGAGCGCCGGACGAATCACGAACTCATAGACGATCGAGCGGCCATTGCCGCCCACGATCCGCGCCTGAGCGATGATGCCCGTTATCTCGCGGGTATAGCGGCCCACATTGCCCGCGCCGGTATGACCGGGTTGTCCTGGAACGAACTTCCACTTTCCGGGGATTTCGATAGTCACCGTTGCTTCGGCATTGAGCAGCGCGTCGAGGTCGAGACAGGCCGCCTCTGGGAACGCGTCGCTATAGCTGTCCCGCGTCTGCGCGGTGAGGGTGTACTCGAACAATTCGCCGATCGCCTCGCTGCCGCGCAGACGCAGCGGAACAAGGTACGGCATGCCCCAATAATCGGGGGCGGGCAGTGCGCTACAGCGCAGCCCGAGGGTGCGGGGGTGAGTGGGTTTTGACATGCCGGTCTTGTCGCCCAGGGGCGCGAGCGCTCGACCGTTTGCGTTTTTCACTGCTT
>NZ_JARUXO010000123.1:0-2521 GCF_031451275.1 Caballeronia sp. LZ029 | reverse complement strand
TGGATTCGGGTACCGCGCAGGGGATGAAATGGGTGGGTGATCTCGACCGTTACAGTCGCGCAACCGTCATCACGACAAGCAGTTGCTGACTTACGATAAGCCGAAGGTTGAAGTGGCGGTTCAGGTGGTCGAACGTTGGATCATGGCGCGCCTGCGTCATCGCCAGTTCGAGTCGGTCCAGTCGGTGGACGACGCGATCCGCCCGCTACTGAAGAACTTGAACGAGCGCCCGTTTCAGAAGCTGCCTGGATGCCGCGCCAGCGCGTTCACCGAATTAGACGCGCCGGCCCTACAGCCACTGCCGGTGCAGCCGTATGAGCTCGCGCGGTTCAAGGCAGTAACGGTCGGCATCGACTACCACATCGAGATCGATAAACATCGCTACAGCGTTCCTCACGCGCTTGTTGGACTCAAGCTCGATGCGCGCATCACTGCCGGCGCTGTCGAGTTGTTGCATCGCGGTCGCCGTGTGGCCAGCCATGCTCGCAATGATCGCGTAGGAGGCTACACCACCGTCGTCGAGCACATGCCGGCGGCACACCGCGCCCATCTCGAATGGACTCCGCAGCGGCTTATCCACTGGGGTCAGCAGATTGGCGGCGCCACCGGCGCGCTCGTCGCGCGGCTTCTGCAGGAACAGCGCCATCCCGAGCACGGCTATCGGGCGTGCCTTGGCTTGCTCTCGCTCTCACGTCGCTATGGTCGCGACCGTCTCGAAGCGGCGTGCGCGCTGGCGCTCGAATTGGGTGTACATCGTTACCGCCACGTGCGCGACATCCTCATCAACAACCGCGACCGCGCGGCAGCGACCACGCCTGTCGAATGGGTCAGTCCAAGTCACGCGCATGTGCGCGGCCCCAGCTACTACCAATAAGGAGAACCCGCCATGATGATGCAACAAACCTTGACGCAACTACGCACCCTGAAGCTGGATGGGTTCGCTGACGGATTGGAAGAGCAACTGACGCAGCCCGGCACGGCGGCTCTGAGCTTCGAGGAACGCCTGTCGTTGCTGGTCGACCGGGAAGCAAGTTGGCGCGATGATCGTCGCCGCACCCGACTGCTCAAGCAAGCGCGCCTGAAGTATCCCCAGGCCGCCATCGAAGATCTCGACACTCGCGCTGGTCGAGGCGTGGACCCGCGTTCGCTCACGAGCCTCGCTCTCGGCGACTGGGTCGAATCGGGATACAGCCTGCTCATTAGCGGCCCAACCGGCGCCGGTAAATCATGGCTTGCTTGCGCCCTCGCGCAGTATGCCTGCCGACGCGGGCACTCCGCGTTGTACCTACGTGTGCCGCGCCTCGGCGAGGAACTGCGCGTCCTCCACGGCAACGGCGGCTTCACCAAATGGCTGCTGCAGGTTGCTCGCGTTGATGTTCTTCTGCTGGACGATTGGGGAATGGCTCCGCTCGATGCGATTGAAGCGCACCGGGTTTTCCGGAGACCTTTACTCCTGAGAGAATAGGGTTATGGAAAACCTCGACAAAGCAAAGCGGAAGACGGCGCCGAAATATTCGGCGGAAGTGCGTGAGCGCGCGGTTCGTATGGTGTTCGAGCATCGTGCGGAGTATGCGACCCAATGGGAAGCAATCCAGTCGATTGCCGCCAAGATGGGTTGTTCACGCGAAACGTTAAGAAACTGGGTTCGTCAGGCTGAGAGCGATCGTGGTCTGCGCGCGGGCCCCAAGACGCAGGAGCAGGACCGCATCCGCGAGCTTGAACGCGAAGTCAGGGAACTGCGTCAGGCCAACGAAATTCTGCGCAAGGCCTCGGCATATTTCGCACAGGCGGAGCTCGACCGCCGACCGAAGTGATGATTGCCTTCATTGACGATCATCGGTCGGCGTATGGGGTCGAGCCGATCTGCAGAGTGCTGCCGATCGCCCCGTCGACGTATTACCTGTGCGCATCTCGACGCGCTGATCCGCGTCGGCTGCCGCCGCGCGCGCAGCGCGATGCACTGCTGTGTCAGCATATCCGGCGTGTATGGGAGGAGAACTTTCGGGTATATGGTGCGCGTAAGGTTTGGCGGCAGCTGTTGCGCGAAGGATTCAAGCTCGCGCGGTGTACTGTCGAGCGACTGATGAAGCGGCTCGGGCTGCAAGGTGTGCGGCGCGGCAGATCGATTCGAACCACCGTCAGCGAGCGAAACACACCGTGCCCGCTTGATCACGTCCAGCGGCAGTTCAAAGCGTCATGGCCGAACGCGCTGTGGGTGTCAGACTTCACGTTCGTGGCCACCTGGCAAGGCTTCGCTTATGTTGCCTTTATCGTTGATGTGTTCGCGCGACGCATCGTAGGCTGGAGAGTGTCAAGCTCAGCGCGTACTGACTTCGTGTTGGACGCGCTGGAGCAGGCGATACACGAGCGCCGACCAGCCGAAAGTAACCGTTGGGTACATCATTCGGACCGCGGGTCGCAAGGCGGATTCAACCGGTCGTCGCAACACCTTTGATCGCGGAGGTGTTGCATGGTGCGAAGTGCAAAGCAGGTGTATCGCTTGACAGGGCGAGCGGCGATG
>NZ_JARUXO010000122.1:0-2546 GCF_031451275.1 Caballeronia sp. LZ029 | reverse complement strand
CAATGACCAGAAGACATCGCCGCCTAACACGACGGCAAGCGCCCCCGTGACGATTGCAGTGATATTCAGATTGACGCCGAGCCACAGCGTGAACTGGCCGAACGCCGTGCCGTGGCGCTCGTTTTCAGGAATGTAGTCAAGCGAACGCTTCTCTATCACTGACGCGGAAGCGCCAACTTCTTTCGAGGTGGCCATGGCATGAACCTTGAAGTGGTGATGGATGCCGGAAGCAACCCGGCGATATGGAACGGAACGTACGCAGTATTCGGATCGACGATCCCGAAACGGCGCGACCATGCACAGATAGTAGGAAAAGCGCCGTATAATAAAAAATGTTGGTTTTTAATTCTGTATATCAAAGATCTTGATACACTTCACGTTGCGGCAGATCGAATATTTCATGGCGGCGGTGGAACATCGCGGCGCTTTGGCGGCCGCGAAGGCGATGAACGTCTCGCAGCCTTCGATCTCACACGCGATTGGCGAACTGGAGGCGTTGTGGTGTGAGCGGCTTTTCACGCGTGTCCCGAGCCGGGGCCTGGAATTGACTGCCGCAGGCAAACGCCGCTACAAGGAAGCACGTGAACTGATGCAACGCGCGGCGCAACTCGGCGCACGGGACACCGGCAGCGTCGTGGGCGACCTGTCGGTGGGCTGTTTCGCGACGCTCGGCGCGCGCCATCTTCCGCCGATCATCCGGCATTTTCAGAATCACTATCCCGACGTCCGATTGACGATCCAGGAAGGCGATACGGAGGAACTTGTCGAAGAGGTGGAGCGAGGCACGCTCGATCTGGCGCTGATCTACGATATGGATCTCGCGCGTCAGGTGACGCTTCACGCTGTTGGGGAGCAATCACCCTATGCCCTGCTCCCGGAGGGGCATCGGCTGGCCAAGCAGACTGCTGTTTCAATCAGGGAGCTGACAGTTGAGCCGTTCTTCCTGCTGGACATGCCGCACAGTCGTGACTATTTTCTTTCCCTGTTCCGGTTGGCTGGCGTATCGCCATCTGTCGCGCTGGAACTGCGTTCTGTCGAGATGATCCGATCGCTGGTCGCGAACGGGCATGGAATTTCGATTCTCGTGACTCGCCCTGTCGGCGATACGAGCTACGACGGCCGGCCCATCGTTTGCCGGCCTCTGGACTCCACGATTCCTGCGCAACGGGTTGTCGTCGCCGCGCCGCAGACCACGCAGTTGCCGCGGCCGGCGGCCGCGTTTCTTGAAGTGATGCGCGACCGGTTCATGAAGTCCTAATTGTTCTTGGTAGCGCCAAATATGTCCCACGGGCATAAAAATTCCGTTAGAGGGACCGGCAAAGTCCGCGTGACTCAGAGACGGGACAGAGCAGCCTCCCAGCGACTGTTTCGAGTCTTGGTGCCGCCCCTCGGATCTCCGCCCGAGGACCCGACCGAACGGCCGACAGTGACCCGATCCCGGCCTTTCGATAGCCATAAGGTCGTCACCGAGACGATTGGCCAGATACCTGTCAGCCAGAGGTTTACCCTATCCTGACGTCAGGTAAAGCCTGTCAGCATCGTCAGGTTAGGGTCCGACTCGCGCTTTATTGACGCTTCCGTTTCCGCGTCATAGATTTCAGCCTGACACATTCACCAGAAGGTGGTCATGAACGGGCAACGCGTGGGCTACGTTCGGGTCAGTACGTTCGAGCAGAATGTCGAGCGCCAGCTCGACGGTGTGACGCTGGACCGCACCTTCATCGACAAGGCGTCGGGCAAAGACACGAAGCGCCCGCAACTCGACGCGCTGCTCACCTTCGTGCGCGGTGGCGACACGGTGGTCGTACACAGCATGGACCGCCTGGCGCGGAACCTGGACGACCTGCGCCATATCGTTCAGTCGCTGACACAGCGCGGCGTGCGGATCGAATTCGCGAAGGAGTGCCTGACCTTCACAGGCGAGGATTCGCCGATGGCCAACCTGATGCTGTCGGTGATGGGTGCGTTCGCGGAATTCGAGCGCGCGCTGTTTCGCGAGCGCCAACGCGAGTGAGATTGCCCCGCTCTGACGGACGGATTTGCAGTTAAGGATTTGTCGTGGTCCGGCCTCCGTTAAGCGTTGAGTTGCGGGTTGTCCACGGACGGGCAGCGGGTCGCGTCTCACGACCACGACGCTGCCCGTCGGTGGGCAACTCGCAGGGTGATGCGGTTTTTGTCTTCGCGCTCAGGTTTTCGAATTCGAGCGGCGAACAATAGCCGATGCTGCTATGCAGGCGGCGTACGTTGTACCAGCCTTCCAAGAAGGAGAAGATGCGCCTCCGTGCTTGTTCATGGGTCGCGAAGTGTTCGCGCGACAGGAGCTCTGCTTCAAGCGTCCCGAAGAAGGATTCGCACATCGCATTGTCGTACGCGTCGCACGCCGTACCCATCGACGGCTGCACGCCGGCTTCGCGGCAGCGTTTTCCGAAGGCAATTGACGTGTATTGGGCGGATTCAACCGGTCGTCGCAACACCTTTGATCGAGGAGGTGTTTATGGGACGACCAGCGGGCTGGATGCGTAAGTTGACAGGGCGAGGAGCGATGC
>NZ_JARUXO010000121.1:0-2619 GCF_031451275.1 Caballeronia sp. LZ029 | reverse complement strand
TGTGAACTTTCGCCGTTAAGGAACCAAACCGTTTTCGGCGTAAAGGCGCCAGGGACTTTTCGGCGTTTAGGCGCCACAAGTCTTTCGGCATATAGGCGCCGGTAGATTTTCGCCGTAAACGCGCCACTGGCGTCTGAGTCGGGCGCTCGAACTTCGCCAACCGCTACTCTCCTGGCACGCATTTGCTCCGGAGGGTGGCTTGAAGAGGAAGTTCGAGATGTACCAATATCGACAGGTTCTGGTGCGAATGCGCCAGGGTGACTCCGACCGGGATATCGACCGGTCGAAGATCATGGGCCGTAAGAAGCTCGCGGCCGTGCGGGAGATCGCGACCGAGCGCGGGTGGCTTTCTCCGGACAACGCTCTGCCGGATGACGCGCAGCTTGCTACAGCGTTCAGCCGCAAGGAGTTCCTGCCCACGAGCTGTATCTCGTCGGCCGAGCCGTGGCGCGAACAGATTGCCCAGTGGCATGACGCAGGCGTCCCCGGCACGACGATTCACAGCGCGCTGGTGCGCAACCACGGCTACGCGGGAAGTTACTCATCCGTCTACAGGCTGCTTCAGCAATTGAAGGCGGAGCTCACGCCGGACGTACCGATGCGGCTGGAGTTCAAACCTGCAGAAGCCGCGCAGGTTGATTTCGGCGCAGGTCCGACCATCACCGATGCGCACACCGGCGAGATCCACAAAACGTGGTTCTTTGTGATGACGCTGTGCTGGTCGCGGCATCAATACGTTGAATTTGTCCGCGACCAGAGCGTCGACACATGGTTGCTATGTCACCGTCATGCCTTCGAATGGTTCAATGGCGTAGTGGGACGCGTCATCATAGATAACCCCAAGTGTGCCATCGTCAAGGCCTGTATCTACGAACCCGAAGTCCAGCGCGCTTACGCGCAATGCGCCGAAGGGTACTTGTTCAAGGTCGATCCATGTCCGCCGAGGGACCCGGCTAAAAAAGGAATTGTCGAATCGGGCGTCAAATACGTGAAGTCGAGCTTCCTTCCTCTTCGCGAATTCCGTGATCTTGACGACGCCAACCGGCAAGCGCAAGCCTGGGTGATGCAAGAGGCCAGCACCCGGACCCATGGCACGACGCGCGAGGTGCCGCTCAAGCGTTTCGAAGGTGTCGAACAGGCGCTGTTGCAGCCGCTTCCCGATGTGCCACCGGAGCTGGCAACCTGGGCGCGCGTGAAGGTCCATCGCGACGCCCATGTGCAATTTGAGCGCGCCTATTATTCCGTGCCGTTCCGGCTTGCCGGTAAAGATCTATGGCTCAAGGCGACCGCCACCATGGTGCAGCTCTACTACGAGCACGAACTGTCGGCATCGCATGTCCGCCAAACTGCGCCAGGAACGCGTATCACTGTGGCCGATCACATGCCGCCAGCAGCACAGGCCTGGCAAATGCACGACACCCAATGGTGCCTGAGAGAAGCGCAACGCATCGGGCCGTCCTGCTACGCGCTTGTTCACGCGCTCTTTGGCGATCGGGTTCTCATCAAGCTGCGCGCCGTACAGGGCGTGCTGCGCTTCGCCCAGCAGTTCGGCGCATCTCGCCTGGAGGCGGCCTGCCGTCGCGCGAATCACTTCGGCAATCCAAGCTACAAAGCCGTCAAGCTGATCTTGCAGAAAGGCCTCGATCAGACCTGGCTGTCGAACGAACCTGTTGAATCGGGCGCGACCACCTACACCCACGGCGGCCGCTTCTGCCGCGATACCCAGACTCTCCTGATCCATTGAACATGAATCCAATTCCCGAACTCACGTCTTCTCTTAAGCAATTGCGACTATCCGGCATCCTCGACACGCTCGAAGCACGCAACCGTGAAGCCATCGACCGCAAGCTTGCCTATACAGACTTCCTGACGTTGCTCATCCAGGACGAGATCGCACGGCGCGATCATCGAAAGCTCGACGCCCGCATGCGCCGCGCCAACTTCCGTGGACAGAAGACACTCGAGGGTTTCGACTTCGACCGGCTACCCAACCTCAATCGCGCCGTCGTCCATGATCTCGCGACCTGCCGGTTCATCGATGAGAGGGTCAGCGTGCTGATCGCCGGTCCGTGCGGAACGGGCAAAAGCCATCTGGCGCAGGCACTGGGCCATGCGGCCGCCCGGCAAGGTCACGATGTCCTGTTCATGACCCAGACCCGGCTTCTCAGCACGCTACGCAACGCGCAAGCCGTGGGCTCCTACGAACGGCGATTCCAGGCGCTTGCCAAGGTGCCGTTGCTCATCATTGACGACTTTGGACTGAAACCCATGCGCACGCCCGAAGACGAAGACTTCCACGATCTCATTGCCGAGAGGTACGAGCGTACATCGACTGTCTTAACGAGTAATTTGGATTTTACGGAATGGGGCGACGCGTTCGCGACCAACAAAATGCTCGGCGCCGCAACGCTCGATCGCCTGCGACATGCGGCATACCGCGTCGTGCTCGACGGTGAAAGCTATCGCGTCCCTCGTCCGATGCCCGAGAGCAACAAATCAGCACTTGCGAAAGGAGGTAAAAACAAGGATTCTTGATCCCCGTTCGAGCCCCGAAACAGGCGCCTTTCTCTGGCGCCATTACGCCGAAAACACCCGGCTCCTTTACGGCGAAAGGCAACA
>NZ_JARUXO010000120.1:0-2703 GCF_031451275.1 Caballeronia sp. LZ029 | reverse complement strand
CCGCCGACATCACGCAACTTCTTCCTCATCGCTGGACGCCGACCACTGCTTGATGGTTTCAGCGATTGCCCCGTCAAGATGCCTTCCCCGGGTGCTTACGCTTCGTCGACGAACGGGCGAGGTGATACCGGCTATGGACGCAGACTACTGCGCCTTGAGCAAGCGTTAACATGGTCTTGCGAACACTTGCGGTGCGTAATTCGCGGAAGCTGGACACGCGGTTCGCGTGAAGGTGGACAGTTGTTTCGCGCGAAGCTGGACAGTCGGAGCGCAGCGACGCAGGGTTTTCGGTTTTTACTCTGACTGTGGATCGGTGGTCAAACTCTTTTTGCGTTTTCGCATCGATTCGCCGCTGAGGTTGATGCGGTAAGTGTTGTGCACGAGTCGATCGAGAATGGCATCGGCGAGCGTAGGGTCGCCAAGTGCAGCGTGCCAGTTCTCAACCGGAATCTGGCTGGTTACCAGCGTCGAACGATGGCCGTGACGGTCATCAAGAATCTCGAGCAGGTCACGCCCGGCGCCATCGCTCATCGGTGCCATCGCGAAGTCGTCCATCAGCAGCAAGTCCGTTTTCGCCCACTGCGCCAGCAGTCGTGCATATCGGCCGCTGCCGTGTGCGATGGCGAGGTCCTCATTGAGCCGCGGCATCTTCAGGTACAGCGCCGAGAAGCCCTGGCGGCACGCCTGGTTGGCCAGCGCACAGGCCAGCCAGGTCTTGCCAAGGCCGGTGGCGCCGATGATCACGGTGCTGTTGCGTTCGCGAATCCAGTTGCAGGTTAGCAACTGCCCAATGAGACTGCGGTCGAGTCCGCGGGCTGCGCGGTAGTCAATGTCCTCCGGTACCGCATCAGAGAACTTCAGCTTCGCGCGGCGCAGCCGCGCCGTGGTCTGCCGTGATTCGCGTACGCTGGACTCACGCTCAACGAGCAGGCCCAGTCGTTCTTCGAAGCTCAACGCTTCGATGTCGGCGAGTCCCTGCTGCTCGGTGAGCGCTGCGGCCATGCCGCTCAGGCGCAGCTCGTGAAGCTTCTCGATGGTCGGATGTCTAAGCATATTTCTCCTTCAATGATAGTAGTTTGGCCCGCGCACGTTGACGTGCGTGAGCGGCAGGTCGGCCTGGACAGCGACCGTCGAGGATTGCTGATCCAGACCGTTCTTCAGGGTCGAGGCGATGAACCTGTAGCTCGGCGCTTTCAGATCGATGGCGCGACTGCAGGCGGCTTCTAGCCGCTCGTTGCCGTAGTCCTTCGCGAGACGCAGCACACCCAGGCAGGTGCGATAGGCCTGCTGCGGATGCTGCCGACCACCAAGCAGATGCGCGACGATCGCGCAGGTGTGTGGGCCGATGCTGGCCGCCCAGTTGCGCAGGCGCTGGGGATCCCAGCCGCTAACGGCCTGATGGTTGGCGGGCATGTGTTCGGTCAGGGTGGTGTGGGCACCGCGCCGCTCGCTCTTTACGTGCGCCGCAATGCGCTTGCCGCGATGGAAGATCTCGACCGTCGACGTGGTGTAACGTACGTCGACCTGCTCACGCGCGAAGCGATGCGGGACTGAGTAGTAATGGCCGATGAGTTCGACGTGGTAGTCAATGCCAACGCGGGCAACCTTCCAGTCGGCGTATTGGTATGGCAGCGCGGGCAACGGCCTGAGCGCGGGGCGATCAAGTTCATCGTAGGCGCTACGGCGCGAACTGGGTAGCTTCTTGAAGGCCTTGCTGTTCAAGCCGGTGAGCAATTCGGCGACCGCGCGGTTCGCTTCGGCCAGACTGAAGAAGCGCTGTTTGCGCAGTCGGGCGAGAATCCATCTCTGGACCAGGAGGACGCCCTGTTCAACCTTCGCCTTATCACGGGGCTTCCCACTGCGAGCCGGGAGGACTGTGACGGAGTAATGCGCAGCCATCGCACCGTAGGTGCGGTTGATCAGCGGATCGTAGAAGCTGGGCTTGTGTACGCCCGACTTCAGGTTGTCGGGCACGACGATCTCCGGGCAGCCACCGATGAATTCGAACGCGCGCACGTGCGAGCCGATCCAGTCGGGCAACTGCTGAGTCCAGGTCGCTTCGGCATACGTGTAGTTCGACGCGCCGAGCACCGCGACGAAGAGCTCTGCTTCGCGGATCTCGCCCGTCGCCGCGTCAATGATCGCGATTCTGTCGCCGGAGTAATCGACGAACAGTTTCTCACCGGGCGCGTGTGTCTGACGCAGCGTCAGGGGCAGTGAATTCGCCCACTGGCTGTAGCGCGTGCAGAACCACGTGTACGCGTAGCCGTCCGGATGCTCGGCCTTGTACTCATTCCACAGCAGGTCGAGCGTGACGCCCTTGCGCGCAAGCTCGCGGCGCACCGTCGGCCAGTCAGGTTCGGGACGCTGCCCTTCAACCTGCGGAGGTGGCGGAAACAGCCGGGCTTCGAGTTCGTCATCGGACAACGTCGCCGGCAGCGGCCAGCTCAGCCCGGTGCGCTGCATGCGCCGCACGTATTGTCCGACCGTCGTCGGCGAGGTGCCCACTGCCCGGGCGATCTCCCGCTGCTTGAACCCGCAGTCGAAATGCAGGCGCAGCACTTCACGAATTTTACGCATGGTCAACGTTGGATATGCCATGTGGTGGGCAGCGACAATTGTTTTGGCCGGTCGTTGACGATCGTTTTGGCCGGTGGTGAGGAGTCGAAGGGCGGCGCAGTCGCCGTAGACGATGAGCCACCG
>NZ_JARUXO010000119.1:0-3025 GCF_031451275.1 Caballeronia sp. LZ029 | reverse complement strand
CTCCGCCGTGCGCTCCCCCAGATTGCTCGAGCCGGCACAACAACTGATTGACGATCCCGAACTCTACGTCTATCACACGAAGTGCAATCTGAAGACGGCTGTTGATGCGCACGCAGAACTGACCCACTGGGGATGCGGACAAAATCTTGGACTACTTGGAGGTAGTCCATGTATTCATACGAAGACCGCGTTCGAGCGGTCAAGCTGTACCTGAAACTCGGTAAGCGCATCAAGGCGACGATCCGCCAGTTGGGTTATCCGACGAAGAACTCTCTCAAGGCGTGGTGCGCAGAATTCGAAAAGAGTGGCGATTTGCAGAAGGAATATGTCCGCGCAAGGCCGAAGTTTTCAGAAAAACAGAAGAACGTAGCACTTGAGCACTACGTCAACCACGGGCGCTGCTTCGCCTTCACCCTCAGGGCTTTAGGCTATCCCTGTCGACAGATACTGACTGCGTGGGTTCGCGAGCGCTATCCGGAAACCAGGAAATACGAGGTTGGTAAGGCAGGTCGACCGGCCGCGTCATTGGCGTCCAGGCAGGCCGCGGTGTACGAACTATGCACACGTGAAGGAAGTGCGCAGGCGTTGGCGCGAAAGCTGGACGTCGACAGAGTGACACTGTACAACTGGAAGAACCAGTTACTCGGCCGAGAGGCCCCCGCATCCATGAAACCCAGCAAGGGATCACGCGCAGAGACGGATCGGGACGAGCTGGAGCGGCAGGTCGAAAGGCTCCGGCGCGACATTCGCAATCTGAAGCTTGAACACGACCTGCTAAAGAAGGCGAATGAACTCCTAAAAAAAGACCTGGGCGTCGACCTGCCACTCCTGAGCAACCGGGAGAAGACGACGCTGGTTGACGCCCTGAGAGACGAATACAGTTTGGCTGAGCTGCTTGCGCGGTTGGACCTGGCTCGCAGCTCCTATTTCTACCATCGGTCGCCCGTACGGGTTGCCGACAAATATGGAGAAGTCCGTCGTACCGTTGCAGAGATCTTCGAAGACAATCACCGATCTTATGGTTATCGTCGGGTGCAGGCAGCGCTGTGCCGACAACGGGTGTTTCTATCGGAGAAAGTCGTGCGTCGCCTCATGAAACAAGGCGGCCTCCAAGCAGCCAGACCCAGGCGGCGACGATACCGTTCTTATATCGGGGAAATCAGCCCTGCTCCAGATAACATCATCAATCGCGATTTCCACGCTAACGCCCCCAACGAAAAGTGGGTGACGGATATCTCCGAGTTCCAGATTCCTGCGGGTAAGGTATATCTCTCGCCAATGATCGACTGCTTCGATGGCTTGGTAGTCAGCTGGTCGATTGGCACAAGTCCTGACGCAGAGCTCGTGAATACCATGTTAGATGCGGCTATCGAGACCGTGACCGAAGACGATGAGACACCTATTGTCCATTCCGATCGAGGTGGCCACTACCGTTGGCCTGGCTGGCTATCGCGGGTTGCAAAGGCTAACCTGATTCGATCCATGTCGCGTAAAGCCTGTTCCCCAGACAATGCGGCTTGTGAGGGATTCTTCGGCAGGCTGAAGACCGAGATGTTCTATCCAGGAGACTGGCGTTCAACGACCATCGCGGAATTCGTTGAAGTATTGAACGGCTATGTTCGCTGGTACAACGAGAAACGGATCAAGGGTTCGCTTGGCTATCTCAGCCCCATCGAATACGTGAAAGCCTCGGGCTAACGACGTAAATCAGTCCAAGAAAATGGCCGCATCCCCAGTGGGTCAGTTTCCGGTGCAAATCAACATCGCATACCTTCCAGCCGGCGTCTCGAACGTGATTGTCAACGCAATATCGAATTGATGTGGCTGACCGGACGCTTGGCGCCAGACTTCAAGACCATCGCAGACTTTCGCCGCGACAACGGTCCGGCTATTCGCAGCGTGTGTCGCCGTTTCGTCGGGTTGTGCCGAGGGCTGAAGCTGCTCTCCGGCGATACAGTGGCCATCGATGGCAGTAAGTTCAAAGCTGTGAACAGTCGTGACCGGAACTACACAGAAGGCAAGATCGACAAGCGTCCGCAGCAAATCGAAGAAAGCGTGCAACGCTACCTCGACGCGATCGAAAGCGCAGACCGCACCAGCCCAACAGGTTTCGATGTGAAGACGGTGCGCTTGCACGAGAAGATCGCCCGCTTACGCCAACGGATGCGAGAGCTCGAGCAGATCCGAAAGCAGCTAAAAACCCAACCGGACAAACAGCTACCTCTCACAGATCCGGATTCACGCTCGATGACCAGCGGTGGCAAAAGAACCGGAACAGTTGGCTACAACGTTCAGGTCGCCGTGGACGCGTAGCATCATCTGATCCTTGTACACGAAGTGACGAATGTCGGAGGCGATCACGGACAACTTAGCGGAATGGCGATTGCGGCAAGAAAGACGATGGGCAAGTCTCAATTGAAGGTTCTGGCCGATCGAGGTTATTTCAGCGGTCCGGATATCCGGGCGTGCGAACTGGCAGGTATCACGGCGTATGTCCCAAAGCCGCTCACATCAGCGTCAAGAAAGAAAGGCCTTTTCACCAAGCGCGACTTTATCTACGTTGCAAGGCACGATGAATATCGATGCCCCGCCGGCGAACGTGCGATTCGTCGATTCATGACAGTCGAACATGGCATGAATCTTCAAGTTTACTGGTCCAGCGCATGCCCGCATTGTCATTTAAAGGAGCGATGTTCGCCCAGCGACTATCGCCGCATCCGACGATGGGAGCACGAACACATACTCGAAGTCATGCAGCGACGGCTCGATCGGAAGCCAGATGCAATGACAATCCGACGAAGCACTGTCGAGCATGTTTTCGGCACGCTTAAGCAGTGGATGGGTGCGACACACTTTCTGACGCGGACGCTCAAGCCGGTGAGCACCGAGATGAGTCTTCAGGTGCTAGCCTACAACATCAAACGCTTGGCGGCCTCAAATGTGAAGTGCAACACCTGTTTCGTATAAGGTGTTGCGATGCACGAAACAACTCAGTATCAACAGCTTCAACCCGAAGAGCGCCTGA
>NZ_JARUXO010000118.1:0-3321 GCF_031451275.1 Caballeronia sp. LZ029 | reverse complement strand
TTATCGTAAGTCAGCAACTGCTTGTCGTGATGACGGTTGCGCGACTGTAACGGTCGAGATCACCCACCCATTTCATCCCCTGCGCGGTACCCGAATCCAGTTGGCTACTCGCCGTCAGAACTGGGGAGAGGATCGTGTGATGTTCTATGACGAACATGGCCGGCTAGTGTCGATACTGGCCTCATGGACTGATGTGGACGAACCGGACGCGTTCGCTCAGACCGCAGCGGGACGCTCCGAGTTTCGTGTCGAGGACCTCCGAAGGCTGCGCGCGCTGATCGACGACTTGAAGCTGGAGGTCCTCGGCCGTGTCAAATAAATTATGCCGTCTATGTAAGCTAAATAACGCCGCTACTGTGGTGCAGGCGCTTGGAGGCGGTGACGGGAATACCGTTAATACGGTGGGGTTTCTACGATTTCATGGCTGGTCAGGCCTTGACATTGAAATAAATGCGGCATATTTTAAATTACATATCTCTAGCCGGCGCAGTGACCTTGACCAAGCTCGATTCGAAGCAGGACCGCCTCAGGCGACTCGGCGTGCTGAACCCTCATCCCGAGCGGGTGCGAGCTCCCTGGTTTCAGTCGAACGATTTCTTCGACGCCCGCGATCTGATCCAGGTCAAGTACGAGATGCTGCGCCACGTCAGCGTCGACGGCGCCTCGAAGGCCGACGCTGCAGAGCTGTTCGGCGTGTCCCGCCCGACCTTCTATCAGGCCGAGGCAGCATTCGCGCGCGACGGCCTGGCCGGACTCATGCCGAAACCGCGTGGGCCCAAGGGCGCACACAAGCTCAATCTCGAAGCGATGGCCTTCGTCGAACGACATCTCGAAGGAGACGGCTCCATTCACGCCCGCGCACTAGCCGAGCAACTGGAATCCGAGCTTGGCATCTCGGTCCACCCCCGCAGCATCGAACGCGCGATCGCACGCAAAAAAAAACCGTAGAACCATCTGTCGCCACCCATCCCCTCGCGCAAACCTTGACTGCTGCCTACGAGGCGCTACGCGACGCGGTGATAGAAGGCGCCCCTTGCCCAGAGGGTATGGCGGCGATTCGTTACCACGGCATGCTGCATGGACTTTCCATGCTTGCGATGACGGCCCCTGCGACCAGCGACGCTCCTGAATCTCGCAAAGAGGAACGCATGGGCGCACTCCCATCCAGCGACGAATTGGTACGTCTGTTGGCCAATCTCGTTCTGCGCACCCATTCGGAGCTCGCCCATGTCTACTGACCCGTACCAGAAAGTCACGGCCGACCACTTGCGCCGCGACGCCTTTCTATACGTGCGGCAATCTTCGCTGCGACAGGTATTCGAGAACACCGAGAGTACCAAGCGCCAGTACGCATTACGCGAGCGTGCCGTATCGCTGGGCTGGCCCATCGAACGCGTGCACGTCATCGACAGCGACCTGGGTCTGTCCGGCGCGAGCGCAGAAGACCGGGACGGTTTCCAGCAACTGGTCTCGGAGGTCGCCATCGGTCACGCCGGCATCGTACTCGGACTGGAGGTGTCACGTCTCGCGCGCAACAACGCAGACTGGCATCGGCTCATCGAACTTGCCGCATTGACCCACACTCTGATCCTTGACGAAGACGGCGTCTATGATCCGGCTTACTTCAACGACCGCCTGCTGCTCGGTCTGAAGGGAACCATGAGCGAGGCCGAATTGCACGTTCTGAACGCGCGGTTGCAGGGTGGGATGCGCAACAAGGCGCGACGTGGCGAGCTCGAACTCCCGCTGCCCATCGGACTGGTCTACCATCCAAATGGATCGGTTGTACTTGACCCTGATCAGCAAATCCACGCGAGCCTGCGACTGTTGTTCGATACTTACCGGCAAACGCACTCGGCAAGCATGGTTGTGCGCCGGTTCCGTCGCGAAGGCTGGGTCTTCCCGCGGCGCATCCGCCGCGGCATCGGCAAAGGCGAAGTGCAATGGGGCGGGCTAAACACATCGCGTGTCCTGCAGATTCTGCACAACCCCCGATACGCTGGGGCCTTTGTGTATGGGCGGACACGTATTGGACGCAAGGCTGACCTGACGAGCACGCAGTTTAAGGTTGCACAATCCGACTGGCAGGTGCTCATCCGCAGCGCTCACGTCGGCTATATCGACTGGGACGAATTCGAGCGCAATCAGGTTACGCTCAGGCAAAGCGCAAACGGATTTGGTTCGCTCGCACGAGGCACTGTCCCTCGCGAAGGCGATGGACTTCTACAAGGGCGAGTCATCTGCGGGTTGTGCGGAAATCGCATGCGGGTGCGCTACCAGAAGGTAAGCGGCAGGCTTGAACCGTACTACGTATGTCATGACGTCGCTGCCCATGATGCTGGCAAGCCGTGCCAGTCGGTACGTGGACGCGCAATTGATGATGCCATCAGCGCATTACTGCTTCAGACGGTTGGGCCGGCAGCCATCGAAGTGGCGCTAGCGGTCGAGGACGAGATCGCCGGACGCATTGAGCAGGCCAACTCCATGCGTCTGAAGCAACTGGAACGCGCGCGTTACGAAGCTGAGCTCGCGCGCCGTCGCTACATGAATGTTGACCCGGCAAACCGGATGGTTGCCGACGCGCTTGAGGCCGACTGGAATGATCGCCTTCGTCGACTGGACGTGCTACAGCAGGAACACGAACGCCAACGCCGATCGGATCAGGATCTGCTTGGCGACGAGGCTCGTGCACGCATTCGGGCTCTCGCGGATGACTTCGCCGTCGTGTGGAACGACAGACGTATCGAATCCGTCGAGCGCAAGCGTATGCTAAGACTGCTCATCGACGACGTCACCCTGGTGAAGTCGGAGAAGGTCTCGATCCATGTGCGCTTCCGCGGCGGCCGCACGATCTCACTCGCAGTCGACAAACCCAGGTCGATGGCACTTGTACGCAAGACACAACCGGCGGTCGTCACCGTCATTGATGGGCTTCTGGAAACGTGTACCGATCAGCAGGTCGCCACACGACTCAACGAGCTCGGATATACAAACTGGCAGCACCAGACATTCACCGCGCGGAAGGTGGCGCTGGTACGGACCACCTATGGGCTGCCGAGTCGATATGAGCGACTACGCGCGCGTGGCTTGCTCACCGGCGCCGAACTCGCCACGCAACTCGAAGTTAGCCAAACCACGATCCACCAATGGGGACGGCAAGGGCTTCTACGGCGGCACGTTTACGGGCATGATCACCGCTGCCTATACGAACCTCCAGGGAATGTCCCGCTCGTAAGAGGCACCGCTGGACGCAAAGCTACACAAGCAACCTTCATCGCCGCTCCAACTACCGGACAAGGTGCAATGTGAAACCTACTCCTT
>NZ_JARUXO010000117.1:0-3376 GCF_031451275.1 Caballeronia sp. LZ029 | reverse complement strand
GGTGGCTCATCGTCTACGGCGACTGCGCCGCCCTTCGACTCCTCACCACCGGCCAAAACGATCGTCAACGACCGGCCAAAACAATTGTCGCTGCCCACACGTCCGTTGGCCGGTGGCAGAGGAGGCGATAGCCGTGCGCGTTGACCGCGAGATGGGTAACACCTTGCGTTGCTGCTTGCCCGATACACCTTCGCTCGACTGCGATGTTTTGCAATCTTCATCGCGTAATCAAAGGCCTCGGCCGTCGCCACCCGACAAGATCGACACTCACAAGCTGGCGGCCCTCAGCAAGACACGCGAGTCCGACAGATAGCTCACCAACAGGGACGAGAATCCTCGCCCCCTACGAATAGACTTCGGCTCGAAGATGTTGGACTGTCAGTGTTTCAGCATGAATTGCAAGACCCGGGAATTAAACTCGTCGGGCTTTTCCCACGCGACCGAATGCCCGGCATCACAGATCTCGTCGATGCCAGGTTGGCATCCCGATTTGTACCGTAGCGCTGCTCATTTTGCACCGCTATGGGGGTGACCCGCTTCCGTGGATGATTAAGCAGTTGAATTTTGAATGGATTGAATCCCTCCGGTTTGGGCAGTGCCGCGAGTTGTCCACGGCCGGTCGGCGGGTCGCCTATTACGACCACGACGCCGGCCGGCGGTGGACAACTCGCCAGTGATGCCGATTCGGTTTTGTTCCTCGTGAAGTTGCTCGTAGCGCATCGGCGAGCGGTAACCGATGCCGCTATGGCGACGGCTGACGTTGTACCAACCTTCTATCCACGAGAACAGCGCTTGCCGCGCCTGTTCGCGGGTTTGGAAGTGTGTGCGGGCGAGCAGTTCACATTCGAGTGTCGCGAAGAAGGCTTCGCACATGGCGTTGTCGAAGCAATCCGCCACCGTCCCCATCGACAGACGTACGCCAGCCTCACGGCAGCGGCGGCCGAAAGCAATGGACGTGTATTGGCAGCCTTGATCGCTATGGTGAATCACGCCAGCGGGACGTCGTTGCGCGAGAGCCATATCGAGCGCCCTGAGCATCAGCTCCGTGTACAAGTGATCCGACATCGCCCAACCCACGATCCGGCGGCTGAACACGTCGAGCACCACCGCGAGATACAGGAACCCTTCGGCGGTCGGTACGTAGGTCGCATCCGCCACCCACAGTCGATTGGGCTCGTCGGCGCTGAAGTGTCGTTGCACCAGATCCGGCGCGGGCCGTGCGTTGGGCTGCCGCCGTGTGGTAGAGATCCAGCGTCGCCGGCTTACGCCACACAGGCCGGCCAGACGCATCAGGCGGGCAACGCGTTTGCGTCCAACATGCACGCCTTGCTCGGCAAGTTCGAAATGAATGCGAGGCATGCCGTAGACGCCGCGCGAGCCTGCGTGGATCGCCCGGATGCGCGCGAGCAGATCGGCGTCGCTGCACGCTCGCTTCGATGGTGCGCGCTCAAGCCACGCGTAAAAGCCGCTGGCGGAGACCCCGAGCAGCCGTGCCATCGTGGCAATGGGCCATGCGGCCCGATTCGCTTTCATGAACTCGAACCCTTCTCGGGCACCGTTCCGGTCTCCCGTGCGAACCAGGCCGCGGCTTTTGAGAGGATCTCTCGCTCAAGCTCAAGCTGGCGCACCTTGCGGCGCAGGCGCGTAAGTTCTTCGCGCTCGGCAGTGGTGAGCCCATCGAGTCGTGTACCGGCGTCACGAGCTGCCTGCGCGACCCAGTTGTAGATGGTTTGCGCCGTCGGCTCAAACTCCTTGGCCAGTTCCTCCGGCGTGCGACCGGCCTTGACCAGTTCGACTATCTGGGCCCGAAATTCCGCCGGGTACGGGGTACGGTGCTTCGCCATAATGGGCACCTCCTGAACAAAAGGATAGATGTCCACGAAAGCGGGTCAACTCCACTAGGCTGGATCGCTTCGTGATCGCCGCGGAGCACAGACGATGGAAAGCTGGCGAACAGGCTATCTTGGGATCCGCCAAGTACCTCGCGATCTGAGCGAGTTTGAACTCAACACTTTTTTCACGTTCTCGAAGCAAGAGATCGCGCTCATCGAGACGCGGCGATCTGATTTATATCGTCTCGCCGTTGCGTTGCACGTCGGGTTCATACGAATGTCCGGCCGATCGCTGGATTCATATCGCCAGATACCTCCGATGCTGTGGCGACACCTCGGTCGACAACTGCATGTCCAGCCGCCAGATCTTGGGACGCTGCGCTCGATCTACGACGGACGCTTCGATACGCTATCCGACCATCAACGGTTTGCCCAAGTCATCGCGAACTTCCGCCCGATCTCAGAGCACCAGCGTCGATACGTCATTCGTTGGTTGAAAGAACAACTGACAGGTCGCCCCGAGCGCGGCCAATTGGGTAACGAGCTGAAGCAGTGGTTCTACGAACATCGGATCGTCATACCCAACGAACGGACGATCCGACAGCTCATCGTCCAAGCAGTTCGCGATATCGAGAGTTCGCTCCACGAGGAGTTTCAGCGAACCTTTGGCCCCGAAAAATTGGACAGCTGGGCACGTCTTTTACCCCAACCGCACAAGGAGTATGTGAGCCTGCAGGGCTGGCTTTGGGCTGTGCCGCTCGGTGGTTCGACTCAGCAGATGGGTGAAGTGCTGGACAAGATTAATCTCCTCACGATGCACGGCGTCGCATCCGCATGGCCGAGCGCATGCAACGATGCAATTGTTCGCTCCTACGCTCGTCGCTGTGCCAACCGCTCTCCATCCATCAGCAAACGGATTGCGCCGCAAAGCCGGAGGCTCGAGGCCGCCTGTTTCATGCGTTATTCGCTGTGCACGGCGACCGATCACGTACTCACGATGCTCCGTCGCTGGGTGCAGAAAGTCGTGAATGATGCATCTCGTGCGCTCGACGCGGCGAAGAACAAACTTGAAGATCAGCTTCGCGAGTTCGCCCTGGCTGTGAAGGCGTTGGCGATTGACGAGTCCCTGTCGCGCGAACAGCTAGGTAGCGCGCTCTGTGAACTGGCCGACAAGGTTCTCTGCCCACCACAAAGCCGCCGCAGCCTAATGCGGCAGCATCTAATCGGCAAGCGACACTCAGCACGAAACCTATTGATGCGGATAGTGCAACTGCCCTTCGAGGCTGATTCCACTCATCCCGTACTCGACGCGATCGTTCTGCTTCTGTCAACGCCGACTGAAACCTGACCCACATTCAGAGGTTTCGCCGAAGTAAATCTGACCCACCTGGGTCCATTATCACGCGGCTACTTTCGTGGTTGCCCGCGCGCTCGCTTGTCCCGCCTTTCTCTTGTCCTTCAGTCGATAGCTCTCGCCACTGATTTGCACGATATGCGCGTGATGCAGCAACCTGTCGAGCATCGCTGCCGTGAGCGTCTGGTCG
>NZ_JARUXO010000116.1:0-4617 GCF_031451275.1 Caballeronia sp. LZ029 | reverse complement strand
TGGATTCGGGTACCGCGCAGGGGATGAAATGGGTGGGTGATCTCGACCGTTACAGTCGCGCAACCGTCATCACGACAAGCAGTTGCTGACTTACGATAACGGGATGGCCGAGAGTTTCGTTAAAACGATGAAGCGTGATTACGTATCGTGGATGCCGAAACCCGACGCCAGGACGGCGCTGCAAAACCTGGCTATCGCGTTTGAGCACTATAACGAGTCACACCCGCACAGTGCCCTGAAATACCGCTCGCCGCGTGAGTTTCGTCGGCAAGCAGTTTCTCCAACCTAAGTGTGACCGGGTGTCCGGTTATGCGGGGGCAAGTCCAAGCGCGACGCCCGCCACGGTGATGCTTAGGCTGTCCATCTCGGTGAAGTCGGACAACCCGAGACGACCGGGTTCGTGTACCTGACGGAACATAACGTCATGCTCCTCGCCATGGAGTGCACGCCAGTCTCGAATGCGGCGCTCCAGAGTGCGGCGCACGTTGCCCGGGAGATCGGGATGGCGCCGAAGCATCTCGTCCAGCACGGCTATCGGTCGAATGCCGGGAGCGGACTGGAGCAGCGGCACGATCTCGGTGTCGAAGATTGCCGCCAAGGGATCGGGACGACGACGCGCACGTGGCGCCTTCTTCTGTGATGGCAGTCGCCGGTCCTGATCGATGCGATACCCAGTGGCGGCGCTGAACCCGGCGCGCGCAGCCGCTCGAGCCGGTCCTTCCTTGAGCCTGTACTTCATGTAGAGCCTCATCTGATGGTCGTTGATGTGTCGGCCGGGCAACGCAGCCTCCGTTCGCTACACGAAAGAGCTGTTCATACCCGATTTACCGCGACCACCGATAAGGCGCCCCGGCAGCGGGGCGGACTCCTCGACGCGGCGTTGCGGCAGCGGTTCCGGGCTACGCCCTTCACCGCTGCCGCAATGCCAGTACTCTCATCCTGATTGACGCGCTGCCCTCATCTTGTTTGACGCGCGGCACGGCGTAAACACCTCAAGGAGATTACATAGTATCGATCACACAAAATGAAAATGATTATCGATTAATAGAAAAAGACATACGCTTTTTCGTAGGAAGTAACTCTTTATTAGAATGTTAGCGGGGATTAGAAATGGCAGGGCGGATTCAAACCTGAAGTGCAACACCTGCGATCGCATAAGGTCTGCAGATGCCAGCCTCCCGTTGCCGCCCGTACATCCAACTCCAACCCGAAGATCGCGTCACCATTGCCAGCCTGCGCCAGCAAGGTGTTGGTATTCGCGCCATTGCCCGCATGCTGCAACGCTCGCCGTCCACCGTCAGCCGTGAACTGCAACGCAATGGCTGCGAAGGGCCATACGCAAGCGCTGCCGCTCAGGGGCGCTGCCACAAGCGCCGCTTGAGCGCCCGCCCTGCGCGCAAGCTCGATCCTGAGGGCGTCATGTTTGGTGTCGTGCGCCATTGCCTGGGCCTGCGCTGGTCGCCCCAGCAGATTGCCCTGACACTGGCGAGCATCTACCCCAAGGGCCAACCGTACCGCGTGTCGCACGAAACGATCTACAACTGCATCTATGCCCAGCCCGTGGGCGAGCTCAAGCGCGAGCTGGTGGCTTGCCTGCGCCAGGCGCACAACAAGCGGCTGCCGCGCAGCAAGGGCCAGGACCGGCGAGGGCAGATCCCGGACATGCTCAGCATCCACGTGCGCCCGCCCGAGGTCGAGGACCGTCAGTTCCCCGGCCACTGGGAAGGCGATCTGATCAAGGGCGAAGCCAATGCCAGCGCCGTGGGCACGCTGGTCGAGCGCACCAGCCGCCTGCTGATGCTGGTCAAGCTGCCGCACCCCAAGCCCGCCAGTGCGGTCAGCGTGCTGCAGGCCTTCACGGAAAAACTCAACAGCATTGCCAAGCCCATGCGCAAGACGCTCACCTACGACCAGGGCCGGGAGATGGCCCGCCACAAGGAGTTGACGGCCAACACGGGCATCGCGGTGTACTTCTGCGATCCGCACAGCCCCTGGCAGCGAGGCAGCAACGAGAACATCAATGGCCTGGTGCGCCAGTACCTGCCCAAGGGCACGGACCTGAGCGGCTACAGCCAGGAGCAACTCGATGCCATTGCCGATGAGATCAACAACCGCCCGCGCAAGGGGCTGGGCGTGAGAACGCCGCTGGCGGTGTACCGCCAATTGCTGTTCTCCCACACTGAACCACAATCCAGCCTCGTTCAGTGAAACTGTGGGTGTTGCACTTCAGGTTTGAATCCGCCCTACTTCTTGTGAAACGGCTGCAAGCTCACCGCCGAAACAGATCGGCAGCGACAAAACCCGTAGCTCCTTCCGCGCTTCGCCGCTCAGCACTATTTGACCGCCACAACATCCCAGCGTTCGATCACTACTGGTTTCGCGAGAAGCTCGTCCGCATGCTTCATGAGCGCTGCGGCGATAGGCCCATTGAGGTGGGCGGCTCGACCATCTTCGGCTTCGAAAGCGTCGAAGATTGCGAAACTGCTGGGACCGAATTTCAAGGCATACCAGACCGGCGTACCGGTCTCCGCTCGTGCAAGTGGAAGCGCTCCTTTAAGGAACTCCTCTAGCGCGGCTTCTTTACCAGGCTTGGCATCGAGCCGAACAAACAAACCCATCTGCGTCATCTTGATGATCTCCTCGGTGAATGGTTGAGGTTTGTGCTGCCAGGACATTTCAATGATCGGCTGCACACGCAAATCTAGCATCGCAACGCCATAAGGGGACTTGGCAAGATTGCCAATTGTGATACCGTTCTCGCCATGATGACATCAACGACAATTTTGGCACTCGATGGCGTGTTCGATACAGGGCTGGCGGCGATACAGGACACCCTGGCGACTGCACGCGACTTGGCTCCCCCTGGCTCCAACGACGCGTGGAAAGCGCAAGTTTTCAGCATCCGCCGCGTAGCACATACCGCGCATGGCCTTGCCATCCCCACCATGCAGGCAGAAGCTCGCTCAAATCCTGAATTTGTGTTTGTCCCAGCCTTGGGTGCCAAGACGGAGGAAGGAATCGAGAAAGCCCTTGCCCATCCGGACGTGCGCCGCGCTGGCGAACTGTTAGGGCGCTGGCAATCGCAAGGGGCCACCATTGCGGCCGCGTGTACGGGGACGTTTGTCTTGGCCGAGGCGGGATTACTCAACGGGCAAGAGGCCGCCACAAGTTGGTGGCTCGCTCCCTTCTTTCGCTCGCGCTATCCCGGTGTCACGCTCGATGACAGTCGTTCACTCATACCAGGGAATGCTGTCGTTACCGCAGGCGCGGTGTTGGCACATTTCGACCTGGCGCTTTGGTTCGTTCGTCAACGCAGTCCAGAATTAGCTGACACAGTCGCACGTTACCTCATGCTAGACCCCCGGTCGCCTCAGTCCACCTATGCCGTTCCCGACCATTTGCGTCACACGGACCGGTTGGTGATGCTCTTCGAAAAGTGGGCTCGTCAAAACCTCGATGTGGGCTTCTCCTTGGGACGGGCTGCGACCTTTGTCGGCACGAGCGAGCGGACCTTATCTCGCCGGCTTTACACGATCTTGGGTCGTTCGCCCCTGGCATACTTCCAAGACCTTCGTGTTGAGCGAGCAACTTATCTGCTGAAAACGACCCAGCTGAGCATTGACGAGGTCGCAACACGTACCGGCTACGACAACGGGGCCACGCTCCGCACGCTGTTACGCCGAAAGACTGGCCGCACCGCGTCGGAGATCCGACGCTCAAACCAATTCGGAACGTAGATACGCAAAGCGCGAACCTAAAACGGAGAACCGTCCTGTGCCCTTAACCCTCTACGACGCCAGTGTCGGCAGGGCGGATTCAAACCTGAAGTGCAACACCTGCGATCGCATAAGGTCCGCAGATGCCAGCCTCCCGTTGCCGCCCGTACATCCAACTCCAACCCGAAGATCGCGTCACCATTGCCAGCCTGCGCCAGCAAGGTGTTGGTATTCGCGCCATTGCCCGCATGCTGCAACGCTCGCCGTCCACCGTCAGCCGTGAACTGCAACGCAATGGCTGCGAAGGGCCATACGCAAGCGCTGCCGCTCAGGGGCGCTGCCACAAGCGCCGCTTGAGCGCCCGCCCTGCGCGCAAGCTCGATCCTGAGGGCGTCATGTTTGGTGTCGTGCGCCATTGCCTGGGCCTGCGCTGGTCGCCCCAGCAGATTGCCCTGACACTGGCGAGCATCTACCCCAAGGGCCAACCGTACCGCGCAAGGGGCTGGGCGTGAGAACGCCGCTGGCGTTGTACCGCCAATTGCTGCTCTCCCACACTGAACCACAATCCAGCCTCGTTCAGTGAAACTGTGGGTGTTGCACTTCAGGTTTGAATCCGCCCTGGAACAATTACTCTTAGCATTGCTGCGCCGGGCACATACGAAACGAATACTGGACGACCGTCGATTCCAGGGCACATTTGGTACACTGTGACGGATAGCAACGGGACATCGTATTCCTTTGGTTTCCAACCGCGTGCTTCCGCGGAGGGTGGCAATCCAACACCATTCGGACCGGGAACTGTGTTAAGGAAGCTCTGCAAAACTCGTTCTTGCATGGAGGATAAGGAGTACTATTAGATGGTAACGACTTGGAGGCATCGCAATGACGCAACTTCATCTCG
>NZ_JARUXO010000115.1:0-5206 GCF_031451275.1 Caballeronia sp. LZ029 | reverse complement strand
GTCCCGCTCGTAAGAGGCACCGCTGGACGCAAAGCTACACAAGCAACCTTCATCGCCGCTCCAACTACCGGACAAGGTGCAATGTGAAACCTACTCCTTATCCTGCGGGCGATAAACGCGTGCAGGCAGAAATGAGGTGCCGTAGTGACGCGCGAAGTCCAGCACGGTGTCGCCGGCGCGAGGCTCATAGCGATCGGGGTCGGCGATCATCGCGCGCGGGTTGTCCGGCACGATCAGTTGTGGAACGCCGCCGTAGAAAGTCAGCGCGCGGGCGATACCACTCAGCCAGTCCTCCATCGTCTCGGCCGGCGTGGCACATGCGAATGTATAGCTCGATGCGCCCATGGCGGCCACGAAGATGTGCGCGCGACGCCCCGTAGTCAACGGCAATGTGGGACCGGCGAAGTCGACGAATAGCTTCTCACCAGCACGGTGGATCTGCCGCATCGAGCGCTTCAGCCGTTTTGCGAACGCCTTATAGTGCTCGCAGAACTGCGTGTAACGGTAAGTCTTCCGATTCGCGAACTCCGCCTGATATTCCTCCCACAACAACGTCAGCGTCACGCCCTTGCAGCGTAGCTCTTGATGTATGCGACCGTAGTCGGGCTGTGCATAGGCCGCAGGTCCGGTGGGCTTGCCAAGAAGCCGTCGCTCGAGCTCGCCTTCGTCCATATCACAGGCGCTGGCCCAATCCAGCCCGGCGGCACCCGCCAGTCCGACATACTTCGTGACCACGCCCTTGGAAATGCCCAGCGACGCGGCGATTCGATCATGCGAGAAACCGCCGTCGAACTTAAGTCGTAAAACGTCCTTGATCATGCGCATGTTCATCCGGTGCGCGGGCATGCTCTCTCCGGCAAAAGCCGGCGAGCATAGCTCGCGTGGTTGATGTCATGCGCAACGCCAGTCCTGTCCTCCGGTCCGTCCGGTCACGTTCCCGAAACGGCCGGTCACGTTGCCGAAATCGCCGGTCACGATCCCGAAACGGCCGGTCACCTTCGTCCGAAATACGCAGTAGCTCTTCGTTTGTGGTTTTCTCCCTTTTTCTTTCAGTACCTGGAACGTTGTTTCGTCGCAGTAGATCAGCTCTGCCTCGAGCAACGCATCGCGCATCAAGTTGATCACGGGCTGGGTCGCGAGGCCAACGCGAACCATGCTGGCGGCGATCGTGTTCGACGAGATGTCGCCACCGAAGCGACACAGCAAACCAGCCTGACGATACAGCGGCATGCCGAATTGATACTTGCCGGTGGCGATCCATGCAAGCGCCGATTCGCTGAACAGTCCGCGCGCGATGATGCGCGGCGGCGCCGGCGTGACCTTGATCCCGAGGTCACAGCAAGGGCACGCATATTTGACGCGCTGGTGTTGGATCACCCGAAGCTGCTCCGGGATCACATCGAGCTGCTCACTGATCTCCGCGCCTATCTCGACGAGCGCGTGCCCATCGTTCGTGCAGAAGCGTTCGGCTTCGGGCAGTTCGTGTCGCACGACCTCGCGCGGCAGATTCGGATCTAGCGGCTTGCGATGACCGCGCTTCTTGCGCTTGTGCGCGGCGACTGTCGTCTCCGGCGTGTCTTCCTGCGCGGGCGCGCTGTTCGCTCCGAGCGTCTCGGCTTCGTTGAACAAGCTAGGTTGATCAGAATCTCGTGCTTCACTCTTGGCGCCGAACAGTTCGCGACGATAAGCTCGGAGGCGCTCCTCGGCGAGATCGCGCTCGGCCGTCACGAGCCGCAAGGCGCCGCGTAATGCCTCCTGTTCTTCTCGCAATGCACGCGCAGCATCGCGCTCGGCGAGCAACGCCTTCAGTTCCTCGGCGGTGATCGTGACGTTGATCGGCATGGCTGGTTAGACCCGCACACCGCCTCACTGTTCAGCTCACGCGATGATATTCCTGCTTCGGATACCGCCGGATTGCGGTGATGTCATCGCCGTCGAGTAGCGCGTGCAGCACATTGGTGGTCATCGTCACGATCTCAGCCTTGTTGTCGGGCCAGATGAAATGGCTTCTCTCCAATCGCTTTATGAGAAGCCAGAAACCACTGCCATCCCAGCCAAGGATTTTTATCCGATCGCGACGCCGGTTTCCGAAGATGTATAGCGAAGTGTCCATCGGATTCAGGCGCATCGACTGCTCAACGAGAATAGACAGGCTATTCATGCCGTAGCGGAAATCAACGGGATCGCGGTGCAGATAGACCTTCAGATCGTCGTCGAACCGGAACACGGCATCCTCCCCAGAATCTGGACCATGGTCGTCAATTCGTCGATGGTCGCGATTGCCCCGCCGAGTTCGAGCTCGACGCCGTTCGACAGACGCACATGCAAGGCAAGTGTCATCGATGGTGGTGTGGACGGATGTGTCGGCGACGCTGAAACGACCGACACGAACGCAGACGGCTTTACCGCGACGGGGACGGGTTGGTGCGACCCTGGCAGAGCGGCGGCCACCTCATTAATCGACTCGTCGGGGTGAGGCGCGTTGTATTCGTCGTTGCCATTATGCTGCGACGCTGGCGAAATGCCTTTCTCGCGCTCCACCAAGTACTTCGCGATCCACTTGCGCAGCAGATTGGCGTTGATGCCGTGCTGCTGAGCCAGACCGGCGACTGATACTCCGGGACGAAGTGATGCCTCAATCAAGGCGCGTTTACTTTTTTCGTCATAGCGGCGACGACCATCGCTGCTACGACGTACTACTGCCAACTCTGAGTCTATGCCAGTCATAGGTGTCCACCTCAAGACAGGTGGACACCTATGGTCCTCGCTACTGTCGCTCACTGCCAGACGTCGGAGATGGACCGCTTACAGGCGATCTACGAATCCCAGCAGGCGGTCGGCGCAAATTCCCCCACCACCGCGCCCACCGGTGTGGCTGAGCCGGCGGGCGCTCGAATTCCTCCACCTCAAACTCCTCCATCCCCGCGCCCACCGGCTCCTGCTCGGGCAGCGCCGGTCAAACCCTTCAATTTCGCCCGCTCGGCCAGCGAACCCCATCGCGAATGGATCGAGCAGCAGGTGCGCCTGCAGCGCAATGCCCAGGCCATCTACCAGGATCTGGTTGATCAGTTCGGCTTTACCGCGAGCTACGACAGCGTCAAGCGTTTCGTGCGCGCCCTGCGTCACGTCGACCCCGAGCAGTTCGACCGTCTTGCATTTATCGTCGGCGAGGAAAGTCAGGTCGACTACGGCGAGGGCGCCCCGACTCTCGATCCAAAAACGGGGCGATACCGGAAACCGCGTCTGTTCGTCATGACCCTGCGGTACTCGCGACGCAGCTTCCGACGCGTGGTGTGGAAGTCCAGCAAGCAGGTGTGGGCACCGCTTCACGAGGAGGCCTTCCGGTACTTCGGAGGTTCGACGCAATACGTAGTCCTTGACAATCTGCGCGAGGGCGTCATCACACCGGACCTGTACGAGCCGGAAATCAACCGGCTCTACGCCGCGATGCTCGAGCATTACGGCGTCGTCGCGGACCCTGCACGCGTAAGGGATCCGAATCGCAAGGGTACCGTGGAACACGCGATCAAGCATACGCAGGACACGGCCCTTAAGGGTCGCCGCTTCGAGTCCATCGAAGCCCAGAACGATTCCTGATGCACTGGGAGGAGAACTGGGCCGCCAGACGCATCCACGGCCGCGCGCGGCGGCAGGTCCAGGCGATGTTCCAGGAAGAGAAGCCGCATCTGCAGGCGCTGCCGCTCACCGGGTTCCGTTACTTCAAGGAGGTCGTGCGCACCGTCAACGACGACACCACCGTCAGCATTGACCGCAGCAACTATGCCGCGCGTCCCGCGCCCATCGGTTCTCTCGTGTGCGTGCGCGTCTACGACACCACCCTGGAGATCCGCGATCGCCGCACCCAGGAACTGCTGCGCACGCATCCCCGCCACACCGAGCCCGGCTCGCTCGAGCTTCCCGAGAGCGAACGCCCGTTCAACCCGTCACGCCAGACAAGCCTGGCGCTGGCCAGCGCCGGCGACATCGGACCGAGGGCAAAAGCACTGTGTCAGCACCTGTTCGACGCCGAAGGTCGCGTCGGCCATCGCGGCATGTGGGGCATCGTCGCGTTGGCGAAGAAGTATCCCACTTGGCTCGTCGAACAGGCCTGCGACCACGCCTTGCGTCATCACCTCTATCGCTACCGGCAGGTGCGCGCCGTCGTCGAGCGGCTGTTCGAGCAGGCGCTCGAGCGCCTAGATCGTGCGCCGCAGCTCGCCTTGCCACTCACCCAGGAGCATGCCCTGATCCGGCCCGCCGCCGAATACGGCGCGCTCTTCAACGCCGGCGCGCAGCACAGTGCCGGCACCCACCCCTCCACAACGGGAGAAACTGAATGACCACCACGCTACCCGACATCGAACGCGCACTCAGGCTGCTACGCCTGTCGGGCGTGCGCGACACGCTCGAGACCCGGGTGCTGCAGGCACAGGGCAGCCAGCAGCCGTTCCTCGAGACCTTCGCGCTGATTCTGCAGGACGAACTCGACCGGCGCCAGTCGCGGCTCATCGAGCGACGCTACCAGCAGTCCGGACTCGAGGAGAAGCTCACGCTTGCCGAAATCGACTGGTCCTTCACCCCGAAGCTGCCGCGGCAAGCCTGTTTCCAGCTGCATACCCTGAAGTTCGTGGCCTGCGGCGAGAACGCGCTGATCATCGGCAAAAGCGGCACTGGCAAGAGCCACGTTGCGAAGGCCGTGGCGTACCAGGCTGTCCTGCACGGCCACAAGGTGCAATACATCGAGACGGACGACTTCTTTAACCGATATGTGCTGAGCCCACCGGCCTAGCGCGAGGCGAGGCTACGGGCCATCCTCGAGTGCGATCTGCTCGTGCTCGACGATCTGTTCCTCTCGCGCACGATCCCCGACGAGGCGGGGACGTTGCTGCAAACGCTTATCCATCAACGCTACAAGCTGCATCGCAGCGTGGTCGTCACCTCAAACCGGATCGTCCAGGACTGGGGTACCTATCTCGGCGACAACACGATGAGCACCACAATCCTCGACCGGCTCATGCATCATTGCCACCTGCTCGAGTTCGACGGGCGCAGCTATCGCCTCAAGCAGGCCGCCGAAACCCTTGCACGAAAAACGAAAGCGAGCTAAGGCAACACTGATTAAGTCCACCGCCTGTGCGCGTCAAGCGTTATAGAGCGCACGAGCAACGAGTAAGTCAAAAGACAATGAAACAGCAGACGCTTGCGA
>NZ_JARUXO010000114.1:0-5206 GCF_031451275.1 Caballeronia sp. LZ029 | reverse complement strand
TAACGGAACCGAAAAACAGTAACAGGTTTGAACTGAAGAGTTTGATCCTGGCTCAGATTGAACGCTGGCGGCATGCCTTACACATGCAAGTCGAACGGCAGCACGGGGGCAACCCTGGTGGCGAGTGGCGAACGGGTGAGTAATACATCGGAACGTGTCCTGTAGTGGGGGATAGCCCGGCGAAAGCCGGATTAATACCGCATACGATCTACGGAAGAAAGCGGGGGATCTTCGGACCTCGCGCTATAGGGGCGGCCGATGGCAGATTAGCTAGTTGGTGGGGTAAAGGCCTACCAAGGCGACGATCTGTAGCTGGTCTGAGAGGACGACCAGCCACACTGGGACTGAGACACGGCCCAGACTCCTACGGGAGGCAGCAGTGGGGAATTTTGGACAATGGGGGCAACCCTGATCCAGCAATGCCGCGTGTGTGAAGAAGGCCTTCGGGTTGTAAAGCACTTTTGTCCGGAAAGAAAACGTCTTGGTTAATACCCGAGGCGGATGACGGTACCGGAAGAATAAGCACCGGCTAACTACGTGCCAGCAGCCGCGGTAATACGTAGGGTGCGAGCGTTAATCGGAATTACTGGGCGTAAAGCGTGCGCAGGCGGTCTGTTAAGACCGATGTGAAATCCCCGGGCTTAACCTGGGAACTGCATTGGTGACTGGCAGGCTTTGAGTGTGGCAGAGGGAGGTAGAATTCCACGTGTAGCAGTGAAATGCGTAGAGATGTGGAGGAATACCGATGGCGAAGGCAGCCTCCTGGGCCAACACTGACGCTCATGCACGAAAGCGTGGGGAGCAAACAGGATTAGATACCCTGGTAGTCCACGCCCTAAACGATGTCAACTAGTTGTTGGGGATTCATTTCCTTAGTAACGTAGCTAACGCGTGAAGTTGACCGCCTGGGGAGTACGGTCGCAAGATTAAAACTCAAAGGAATTGACGGGGACCCGCACAAGCGGTGGATGATGTGGATTAATTCGATGCAACGCGAAAAACCTTACCTACCCTTGACATGGTCGGAAGTCTGCTGAGAGGTGGACGTGCTCGAAAGAGAACCGGCGCACAGGTGCTGCATGGCTGTCGTCAGCTCGTGTCGTGAGATGTTGGGTTAAGTCCCGCAACGAGCGCAACCCTTGTCCTTAGTTGCTACGCAAGAGCACTCTAAGGAGACTGCCGGTGACAAACCGGAGGAAGGTGGGGATGACGTCAAGTCCTCATGGCCCTTATGGGTAGGGCTTCACACGTCATACAATGGTCGGAACAGAGGGTTGCCAAGCCGCGAGGTGGAGCCAATCCCAGAAAACCGATCGTAGTCCGGATCGCAGTCTGCAACTCGACTGCGTGAAGCTGGAATCGCTAGTAATCGCGGATCAGCATGCCGCGGTGAATACGTTCCCGGGTCTTGTACACACCGCCCGTCACACCATGGGAGTGGGTTTCACCAGAAGTAGGTAGCCTAACCGCAAGGAGGGCGCTTACCACGGTGGGATTCATGACTGGGGTGAAGTCGTAACAAGGTAGCCGTATCGGAAGGTGCGGCTGGATCACCTCCTTTCTCGAGCTTCGCACACAACATTAAGCGCTCACGCTTATCGGCTGTTGTTTAAGACAGGCTAAGGGTCTGTAGCTCAGTCGGTTAGAGCACCGTCTTGATAAGGCGGGGGTCGTTGGTTCGAATCCAACCAGACCCACCACCCGAAAAGCGTGCTGATGGGGCAACAGCTCATGGTCAGGCCACGTAGGGGGATTAGCTCAGCTGGGAGAGCACCTGCTTTGCAAGCAGGGGGTCGTCGGTTCGATCCCGTCATCCTCCACCAAGTCCTCAATGCACAGCGCTGAATGGTAATTCAACGTTGTGCATTGGCGACTATAGCCAGTTGATGTCGAAGGCATTGAAATACGCCTGTCGGCTAAACGTTCTTTAACAATCTGGAAGAAGTAGTAAAGAGATGCGCTGAAAGCACTTAGAGATGGGTGTGAGTAGGGGCATCAGGGTAGTGATTGTATCAAGTATGAAAAGGTGATCGAAAGATTGCTTTGGAATACGGCACAACGCGAATACTCAGCCTATGACGAGGGTGTTGCGAGACACACTCGTTATAGGGTCAAGCGAACAAGTGCATGTGGTGGATGCCTTGGCGATCACAGGCGATGAAGGACGCGGTAGCCTGCGAAAAGCGACGGGGAGCTGGCAAACGAGCTTTGATCCGTCGATGTCCGAATGGGGAAACCCGGCCCGTATGGGTCATCCTAGAGTGAATACATAGCTCTAGTGAAGCGAACGCGGTGAACTGAAACATCTAAGTAACCGCAGGAACAGAAATCAACCGAGATTCCCAAAGTAGTGGCGAGCGAAATGGGATCAGCCTGTACTCTTTATCTGAATTGTTAGTCGAACGCTCTGGAAAGTGCGGCCATAGCAGGTGATAGCCCTGTAGACGAAAACAGCTTGGAAGAACTAGGGGTACGAGAAGTAGGGCGGGACACGTGAAATCCTGTCTGAAGATGGGGGGACCATCCTCCAAGGCTAAATACTCGTGATCGACCGATAGTGAACCAGTACCGTGAGGGAAAGGCGAAAAGAACCCCGGGAGGGGAGTGAAATAGATCCTGAAACCGCATGCATACAAACAGTCGGAGCCTCGTAAGGGGTGACGGCGTACCTTTTGTATAATGGGTCAGCGACTTACGTTCAGTAGCGAGCTTAACTGATTAAGGCAGGCGTAGCGAAAGCGAGTCCGAATAGGGCGATCAGTTGCTGGGCGTAGACCCGAAACCAAGTGATCTATCCATGGCCAGGTTGAAGGTGCGGTAACACGTACTGGAGGACCGAACCCACTAACGTTGAAAAGTTAGGGGATGAGCTGTGGATAGGGGTGAAAGGCTAAACAAACTTGGAAATAGCTGGTTCTCTCCGAAAACTATTTAGGTAGTGCCTCGTGTATCACCTTCGGGGGTAGAGCACTGTCATGGTTGTGGGGTCCATTGCGGATTACTACGCCATAGCAAACTCCGAATACCGAAGAGTGCAATCACGGGAGACAGACATCGGGTGCTAACGTCCGGTGTCAAGAGGGAAACAACCCAGACCGCCAGCTAAGGTCCCAAAGATTGGCTAAGTGGGAAACGAAGTGGGAAGGCTAAAACAGTCAGGAGGTTGGCTTAGAAGCAGCCACCCTTTAAAGAAAGCGTAATAGCTCACTGATCGAGTCGTCCTGCGCGGAAGATGTAACGGGGCTCAAGCCAGTCACCGAAGCTGCGGATACACGTTGAAAGACACGTGTGTGGTAGGAGAGCGTTCCGTAAGCCTGCGAAGGTGCGTTGAAAAGCGTGCTGGAGGTATCGGAAGTGCGAATGCTGACATGAGTAGCGATAAAGGGGGTGAAAAGCCCCCTCGCCGTAAGCCCAAGGTTTCCTACGCAACGTTCATCGGCGTAGGGTGAGTCGGCCCCTAAGGCGAGGCAGAAATGCGTAGCTGATGGGAAGCAGGTCAATATTCCTGCACCATTGTTAGATGCGATGGGGGGACGGATCGCGGAAGGTTGTCCGGGTGTTGGACGTCCCGGTCGCTGCATTGGAGAAGGTGCTTAGGCAAATCCGGGCACGTAATTCAAGGGTGTGGCGCGAGCTTCTTCGGAAGCGAAGCAATTGGAAGTGGTTCCAAGAAAAGCCTCTAAGCTTCAGTCTAATAGTGACCGTACCGCAAACCGACACAGGTGGGCGAGATGAGTATTCTAAGGCGCTTGAGAGAACTCGGGAGAAGGAACTCGGCAAATTGGTACCGTAACTTCGGGATAAGGTACGCCTCTGTAGCTTGACTGGCCTGCGCCAGGAGGGTGAAGAGGTTGCAATAAACTGGTGGCTGCGACTGTTTAATAAAAACACAGCACTCTGCAAACACGAAAGTGGACGTATAGGGTGTGACGCCTGCCCGGTGCCGGAAGATTAAATGATGGGGTGCAAGCTCTTGATTGAAGTCCCGGTAAACGGCGGCCGTAACTATAACGGTCCTAAGGTAGCGAAATTCCTTGTCGGGTAAGTTCCGACCTGCACGAATGGCGTAACGATGGCCACACTGTCTCCTCCCGAGACTCAGCGAAGTTGAAGTGTTTGTGATGATGCAATCTCCCCGCGGCTAGACGGAAAGACCCCATGAACCTTTACTGTAGCTTTGCATTGGACTTTGAACCGATCTGTGTAGGATAGGTGGGAGGCTATGAAACCGGAACGCTAGTTTCGGTGGAGCCGTCCTTGAAATACCACCCTGGTTTGTTTGAGGTTCTAACCTTGGTCCATTATCTGGATCGGGGACAGTGCATGGTAGGCAGTTTGACTGGGGCGGTCTCCTCCCAAAGTGTAACGGAGGAGTACGAAGGTACGCTAGGTACGGTCGGAAATCGTGCTGATAGTGCAATGGCATAAGCGTGCTTAACTGCGAGACCGACAAGTCGAGCAGGTGCGAAAGCAGGTCATAGTGATCCGGTGGTTCTGTATGGAAGGGCCATCGCTCAACGGATAAAAGGTACTCTGGGGATAACAGGCTGATACCGCCCAAGAGTTCATATCGACGGCGGTGTTTGGCACCTCGATGTCGGCTCATCTCATCCTGGGGCTGTAGCCGGTCCCAAGGGTATGGCTGTTCGCCATTTAAAGAGGTACGTGAGCTGGGTTTAAAACGTCGTGAGACAGTTTGGTCCCTATCTGCCGTGGGCGTTGGATATTTGAAGGGGGCTGCTCCTAGTACGAGAGGACCGGAGTGGACGAACCTCTGGTGTACCGGTTGTCACGCCAGTGGCATCGCCGGGTAGCTATGTTCGGAAGAGATAACCGCTGAAAGCATCTAAGCGGGAAACTCGCCTTAAGATGAGATATCCCCGGGGCTTCGAGCCCCTTGAAGGGTCGTTCCAGACCAGGACGTTGATAGGTCAGGTGTGTAAGTGCAGTAATGCATTGAGCTAACTGATACTAATTGCCCGTAAGGCTTGATCCTATAACCAGTGTGTTTCGCGATGCGCGTTAGTGCTTCAGCACTTACGCGCATCCCGCCCCCGCAGGGGGCGCCACTGGCTGAGCAAAACGTGTGTGCAACAGTCACCACCCGAATTCAATACTACTTCTTCCCAGATTGGTTGCAGGCCCACAGGCCCGCAACAACAAGTCATGCCTGATGACCATAGCGAGTCGGTACCACCCCTTCCCA
>NZ_JARUXO010000113.1:0-9449 GCF_031451275.1 Caballeronia sp. LZ029 | reverse complement strand
ACTTCGTCCATCATTTACACCTGTCCATTTGAAATTTGCATGGACATGATCGTCGGGCTGCTCGTCTTGCCGATCAAGATGCCTTCGCCGGGTGCTTACCGATAACCGCGTCTCGGGTGCCGACGAGCACCATGGTCGCTCGCAGATCGTTGGCCAGGAATTTCAGCAGATTGAGCGACGCGCGTTGCTCGCGATATGTGCCTGCGAGAAGGGGATGGACTTCATCGACGATCAACATGTTGGGCGCCATCCGGCGCAACAGATCCCTCGCGAGACGCTCAAGTACGGCTAACCCGGCAGCGGCGTTGTGCGGAGCGCCGAGTTCAAACAGAAGCGAGGAGTAGAAGCGATGCTGGTCAGGAGTGGGCGGCATCTGCATCGAGATGATGGGGCGCATTTCCATGCCGCGGCGTTCGTCGAAAACATCGGGATGCCGGCGGCGGAACTTGGCGGTGATTTGCGTCTTGCCGATGTTTGAATCGCCATGTAGCAAAAGGCACGGCATGCGTTCGCGTCGCGGCGTGACAAACAACCGTTCAAGCTGTTCGAGTGCTTGGGTGGCGCGTGGGTAATCAATCCAGCGATCGCGTAACAGGCATTGAATGCGTGTGTCATCGTCGAGCTGTGCTTGTGACCGTGTCGCCGGCAGTAGATGGGAAAGGGGAGGCGATTTCATCTACGCATCACCATTGCTCAACGTCGTAGGCCGTTACCGGCTTGCTGTAATCGATGGGGTCCGGTTGCTGCGCCGAGGCACTCGCGGTACTTGGGCTGGCACCCTGCTCGAAAATTCCGTGTGTCGAATGTTCGCGTGCCGGTGGGCTGTGGCGCTTTACTTTTCGGGCCATGCTTTTTGCGTCGGCGATCAGACGGCGTTGCTGCTCGATCGTACGGAACATCATGACCTCAGAGATGCTGCGCTGGCCCTCGTCGCGCAAAGCTTTGACCGCGGCACGTTGTTCCCATAGGGAAATCGGCGGGCGGCGCAGGTCTGCATATCGGACTTCGATGAACTCCTTTCTGGTCGAACTGACGAATATCCTTGAGAGATCCTCGGGATGGTAGCGAATGGTCACCAAGCGACGGTCTTCACGCCACGCCGAGAAGATGGGGTGCCAGTAGCGAACGTAAAACAGCGTTAGTCCGTCGGCCTGTATCGTTCGGCGAGCGATCGGGAGAAATCGCACCAAAAACCGCAACGCGGCGTCGGGGTTTGGCGGCAACGTCGGAGCAGGCGCAGCGGCAGACAGGCTCGTCCACGTGCTTGCGGGCGTGGCGCCCAGCAGCCCGCGGTGGGCGCTGTGATGATAGCGCTGGGCTATTTCAAGCGCGAGCCATTGCTCGAATTCGTGCAAAGTCAAGGCAGCCTGTTTTTCTGGTGCGCGCGCTTTTCGGCCTTTCGGCGAGGATCCTGTGCTGCCTGGTAGACCGTGGACACGTTCCATCAAAGTGCGGTTAAGTCTCTCGATATGACCACCGAAGTGCGGGCGTCCAACTGGCCGGTACATGAGCTCGATGCCATACTCGGCGCATCCCGCAAGTAACGCTCGACTTTTGAACTCCGCGGCATTGTCCAGGTGCAGCACGCGGGGCACGCCATGCATTGGCCATTCAGCCTGAACGCCGAGCTTCTCGAGCCATTCCGCTTTGGGCAGCACAACTCGTGTGAGCAACAAGGCAACGGTCGCTGCGCCTGGGCGATCCATGCCGACGTAGAAGCCCACCACGCAGCGCGTCGCAACGTCGACGGCAAGCGAAAGCCATGGCCGACCGAGCGAACGGCGCAAAAGATCATCGACTACGAGAAGGTCGGCCTGGGTATGGTCGACTTGCACGACGTCGAGCGGATTGCGGACAACAAAGTTTCCCGGAGGCGCATCGGCGTTCACGCGCTCGAGCGCCTGCGCTTCGCGATGAGTCGCCCACCACCGTGCAACCGTGCTGCGGCTTGGCGGTCGCGCGCCGCTCTCCGCACATCTTCGACGTATTTCAAGCGTGAGATCGGAGAGGGGATGGGCAAGCTGGCGTTGCTTCGGCAGCCATACGTTGAGGACGTCATCGACGATCGCCTCAGTGCGGCCGCCCAGCTGGCGCTTTCCGCGCTTTGGCCCGCGCTCGCGCGGCCTCATCGAGCTGTTTACCGGATCCGAAAGAAAGCGCCGTCGCAGACGGTAGACAGTCGCCCAATGGAGGTTAAGCAGTTTCGCAGCCTGCTTCGCCTGCTCAAGTGGCAGCGGCCCGGTCCCCAGCGGGCGAAGCACGCGGGCGATGGCTGCCTCCCGCTCAGCATCGTTCTCTGGTTTGGCCATTGACGTTGTCCGCGAGGAAGGTTGCCACCTACATTAGTACAATTGTTGGGCAACGGGGATACATTAGCCGAATTGATGGGCAGTAGTCGCTTTGGTCGTCGCATTTGCACAACACCGCCCAACGCTTCAGAAAGCGGAAATTTATCAATAAATCAATGGCTTAGGCGGCGGCGTCATTAGCGCGATAAGTGGGCGTCATTAGCGGAATTAACGAACCTCAACAGCAGGACGCACGACCGATGTTCGAGGCCCTGTGTCGCAAGTTCCCCGGCGCGTTCCTCGCGGACGCGCGGGCCCTGCTGAAACGCTTTACGACGTCGCGTGCCGCACCGAGGCAGGGATCGGAGCAGGGACCCGCTAGCGCGGGCGGGGAGAGTCCTCATGGCTAACCCCCGACCCGCGGTGCCCCCTGCTTCTCCCAAGGCGTCCGCCAGGGCCACCCAAAAAGCGCCCCCTGAGGCTGCCCCGGAAAAGCTCACCGCCAAGCCGGCGCGCGCCCCGGAAAAGCTCACCGAGTCACCCGCGCTTGAGCGGCGCTACACGACCAAGGATTTCACGGCGTTGCGCGCCTACGTGCAGCGCATTCCGCCGGCGGTGATCGCGCGCACCTACTACGATCCCGACGAGGATGCGCACGCGGCGACGCCCGGCGCGATGGAGCGGCATCTCACCACGATGCTCGACGCGCTGGTGGCGCTGGCGCTCGCGCACGGCTCCGCGGCGCTTGCCGATCACTTGCGCGCATCCATCAAACAGCACGGCCAGCCTAAGCTGACGGCCGTGACGTTTCGCATGGTGACCGAGGCGGCGCAACTGGCCGCGCTGCCGCCGCGGGCCGATCATCCGATCGGCGCCTGGCTGCGTCCGCGCGTGGCGCGGCGGCTGAAAGGCACGGGCATCCAGACGCTGAGCGAACTGGTCGCATTCTGCAACCGGCGCGGCGGCAGCTGGTGGCGCTCGATCCCGCGCATCGGCCCGGGCCGGGCGCGCGCCATCGTCAGCTGGCTGCGCAGGCAGCAGGCATCACTGCAACTAACGATCGACGCCGACGTCGACTCCGTGGAGCAGGACGGCATCCCATTGATCGCAGCCGAACTCGTCGAGGTCGTCCCGGCGAGCAAGGTGACGGTAAGCGGCCCAAGCGGCGGCCTGAGCGGCAGCGGTCCGAACGGCGGCCAAAGCAACGGCGGCCCGGGCGGCGCCTCAAGCTCGGCAGGTCGACTGACGCTTGCGCCGTTAGAACGGTTATCGGTGCCGCACGCGCTCTCCGGTGCCGCGGGCGAAAACCGCGCGACGGCCTTCTGTTATATCCAGGCGGGTCACGATCTCGATGCGGTGCGCGCCTATTTGAACCGCTTTCGGGATCAGCCGAAAACGCTACGCGCGTACACCAAGGAGCTCGAGCGGTTTTTGTTGTGGGCGGTGGTGCTGCGCGGCAACGCGCTGAGCGATCTAAGGGTCGATGACTGCGAGGCCTACAAGGATTTCCTGAAAGCGCCGGACCCGCGCTTCGTCGGTGAGCGCTTCCCGCGGCACTCGCCGCGCTGGCGACCGTTCGCCTTGTCCGACTCCTCTGCGGCCGCCGATGGTCAGGCATCGCTGTCTGCGACGCTTTCGCCCGAGTCGCAGCGCTATACCGTGCGGGTGCTGCGGACGGCGTTCACCTGGTGGGTCGATGTGCGGTATCTCGCCGGCAACCCGTGGATGGCCGTCAACGATCCGGTGGTGATCAAACGGGAACGCGCGATGAAGATCGAACGCGCGTTGCCGGCTGGGCTGTGGCGCAAGCTGCGCGACGAGCTCGATGTGCGTTCAGCGGCAGAGGGCGCGGCGACGGCCGGTGCGCAATGGCGGGCCGTGCGAGCAGTGATTCTGTTGATGGGCGATTCCGGTCTGCGACGCGAGGAAGCCGCCAGCGCCCGGCGCGAGGATTTGCGCCCTTCATCGTATAGCACGTTTGAACGACCGGTCTGGGAGTTGACCATCGTCGGTAAGGGTCAGCGCGAACGCACGGTGCCGGTGAGCGCCGCGACGCTGAACGCGCTGCGCGCACATTGGGTCGACCGGGGGCAGGATTTTGACGGGGCGACCGGAGAAGACAAACAGCGCGGCCCGCTGTTGAGCCCCGTCGTCATCCCGTGGACCGACGCGTCGCGCCGGCGACATCGGGCGGGGCAAAGCGGTGACGGGCAACCAGCGACTGAGGCGGGCTACACCGCGGACGGACTCAATCGGCTGATTAGTCGAATGGTCACCGAACTGGTCGAGACGATGGATGGGTTGAGCCTCGATGAACGCATGAGGCTCGGGCAGTCGAATGCCCATGCGTTCCGCCACACCTTCGGCACCCAATCGGTCGCGGATGAAGTCCCCGTGGATGTCGTGCAGAAGGTGCTCGGTCACGCCTCGCTGCAAACGACGACCCTCTATGTCCAGGCCGAAAAGCAGCGCGTGGTCGAAGAGGTGGCTCGCTACTATGCCGGCGTCGCCGCGCATAAGACGGGGCAGTGAGCCGCAGTGCAGTCGGCGCTGCGCGCGTCAATGCCAAGACGAATCACTTTCCGGCGCTTTCTCGTGCAATTGCGCGCAGGAACACAGGAAAAACACGATGACGGACAAAGAATTGAACCTGCGCGCCGGACTGGCTGCGTTCTCCGATGTGGATCGCGTGGTCGCCGTGAACCTCGATCAGTTTGATCCGCTGAACTCGCGCGACGATCTGATCAACCTGCTGGTCGAGACCGGCATCTCGTTTTCGCGTCCACGTGAGGGTAATCTGGCGATGAGGAGAGCAATAGCAGCATCCAAGTGAGTCAAAATTTGCGATGTCGCCTCCGCGGCTGCTCGAGTAGCGTGCGAACTCGCAGCGAGCTGGATCGACGACAACGACCTCCAGGCGTGAAAGCTCAATACGGGGTGCCGTCAAGAAACGGATTTTTTCGTACGCTAAGGCGTCGTATTGACTGATCTGACGGCGCGCAACGGCCTGAATCGCCCCTTCGCGACGCGCTTATTCGCATGCCAGACGTAATCGCCGGTCAGGTTGATATGGTTCCACCCGAGCGGCGCAAGGTGCGTCAGCAGGCTGTCGTCGACGTTCTGTTGCTGTCGCAAGGCCGCGACCGCCCGTTCCAGATACACCGTATTCCAAAGCGTAATCGCGGCTACCACGAGGTTGAGGCCGCTGGCCCGATAGCGCTGATTTTCATACGAGCGGTCCCGGATCTCCCCAAGGCGGTAGAAGAATACCGCTCGTGCGAGCGAGTTGCGAGCCTCGCCCTTGTTCAGGCCGGCGGATACACGTCGACGCAGTGCCGGGTCCTGCAACCACTTGAGCGTGAACAGCGTGCGCTCGATGCGCCCCAGTTCGCGCAAGCCGACAGCAAGGCTGTTCTGCCGCGGATAGGCGCTGAGCTTGCGCAGGATGAGCGAGGCGGTCACCGTGCCCTGCTGGATCGAGGCTGTGAGCCGGGCCACGTCCGCGAATTCCCGCTCGATCAGTCTGCGATTGATTGTCCCGCCGATCCGCGAGGACAATGCCGGCCAGTCGCCCGGCTTGCCGGGCACATACAGGTTCTTGTCCGCAAGGTCAGCGATGCGCGGTGCAAACTCGAATCCGAGAAAGTGGCACAGCGCGAACACGTGATCGGTCAAGCCCGCCGTGTCGGTGTAGTGCTCGTCGATGCGCAGCTCCGATTCGTGATACAGCAGGCCATCGAGCACGTGGGTTGCGTCCCGCACGGGCGAATTGATGACCTTGGTGTGAAACGGCGCGTACTGATCCGAGATGTGCGTGTAGAACAGCACGCCCGGCTCGCTGCCGTACTTTGCATTGCGATAGCCGGCGGCCTGGCCTTGACCGCCCGCGCGGAAGCGCTGTCCATCGGATGACGAGGTGGTGCCTTCGCCCCAGTACGCCGCGAAGGGCAGACGATGCTGGTAGTTGACCAGTTCGGCCAGTCCCTTCTGATAGGTTTCATCGCGGATGTACCAGGCGACCAGCCATGAGAGCTTGGCGACACTCGTGCCAGGACATGCGTCGGCCATCTTCTCCAGCCCGAGGTTGAACGCGTCGGCAAGGATCGCCGTGAGCAATAGCGTCCGGTCCGGGTGCTCCGCGTCGTTCTTCAGGTGCGTGAAGTGGCGCGTGAAGTCCGTCCACTGATCGACCTCGAGCAGCAGGTCCGTGATCTTCACCCGCGGCATCAGGTCATACACCTGCTGCGTGAGCACGTCGGCCGCCGCAGGCGTCGCGTCGTCGAGTGGCGTGATCTTGAGCCCCTTGTCGTTCAGTTCGACGTCCGGCAATTCCCCTGCCGCTGCGAGCCGGGCAGTTTCATCCAGCGTTTCCCGCAAGCGAGCGAGGCGCTCCCCCAGATAGGCCGTGGCAGACGTTTCGACAGCCAGCCCGAGCCGGCTTTCACGATGTTGCTGTTCGAACGTCGCGCGCGGCATCAGATATTCATCGAAGTCCTTAAACTGACGGCTGCCGATCACCGATACGTCGCCGGAGCGTAACGCGTTTTTCAACTCGCTCATCGCGGCCATCTCGTAAAATTTCCGGTCGATCCCACCTTCCTTGAAGACAAACCGTTCCCAGCGCGGCTTGACGAAGCCCGTCGGCGCATCGGCTGGTACCTTGCGTGCATCGGCGTGATTCATCGCGCGCAGGGCTTCGATCGCATCCATCAGGTCCTGCCGGGCGGACGCGGCACGGAAATCGAAGGTGTCAAGGAAGGTCGGCGCATAGCGCCGCAACTGCGTGTAGTGATCGGCCAGCAACGCGGTTGAATCAAACTCGGCGTCACGCGCGAGCTGCTCGGCCTCTCGCACGGAGGCCGTAAAGGCTTCCCATGGCACGATTGCCTCGATCGCCCGGAATGGATCATCGCCGGCTTCCTTCGCGGCAATCAGCGCGGCACCAATTTTTGCATACATACGGACCTTGTCGTTCACGGCCTTGCCCTCGGCCGCGAACCGCTTTTCGTATTTGTGCTTCGCCTTCGTGAAGAACGAACCGATCAGGCGGTCGTGCATGTTGAGAATCTCGTCGGTCAACGTTGCCGCCGTGTCGAGCAGGATGGCCACGAGCGTGGCGTGACGCCGCTCGGTCTCATACTCCTCGAGCTGGTACACGGCCGTTTGTCCGCCTTCACGCGCGAGGCGCAGCAGCCGATTCTGGTGAACGTTCCGGCCGATATCTGCCGGCAGCCCGAGCGAGCGGATGGCCTGCAGGCGTGCGATGTGCGCCAGGACGGCTTTCGCGCTCGGCTCGCCCGGTGATTGCCGCAGCCACGCGAGCTTGCTAATCGGGCGAGGTGGAAACGGCTGCAGTAACTGATCGAGCGCCGTGCGCTGCCCGGTGCTCAGCGGCACGGTGAGCAGCCGGTATACCTCGCGTTGTGCGCGTGTGGCGACAGTCGCACAGAGCTTTTCGAGAGCAGCAACCGGCGGCAACAGCACACGCTGGCGCCGGAGTTCGTCGACGGCAGCCTGCGCGAGGACAATGCCCTGAGCGGTTTGCATCGCGATTGGCAGCAGGAACGCGGCCACCTCCCGATAACGATGCCGGTCGAACTGGGCCAGCCCCGAGCGGGCCAGCAGCTCCTGCAGGTGTTCCCGACGTGTTTCGTCGCGCGACGCATAGAGATCCCACACCGCAGGCGCGACCCGCAGCTGCGTCGCCACGATACCGAGAATCGGCGCATGGGGTTTCTCGCCCGGCCCCAGCACGCGTCCTGGATAGCGCAGGTAGATCATGAGCACCGCGACGCCGAGGCGGTTGTGATTGCCGCGGTGCTGACGCACGAACGCGAAGTCTTCCTTCGACAGGGTGGCGAGACGGATCAGTTCGCTTTCGTCATCGGGAAACGCGAACAGCTGGAAGCGCTGTGCGGGCGTAAGCAGTTCGCGGCGGGGCACGCTTCACCTCTCCGCGCGAAGGTACTGGTACAGCGTTTCCCGGCTGATCCCGTAATCGCGTGCGATCTGCGCCTTGCGTTCACCGGCTTCGACCCGACGCCGTAGATCGGCGATCTGCGCATCGGACAACGCGGGCTTGCGCCCGCGATACACTCCGCGCTGGCGCGCGAGCGCAATACCCTCTGAGATTACCCGCCAAAACGGACACCTATCCTTTGGAAAAGGGGGTGTCAAAATGGGCAAGCATCGAGCACCGTACCCGGCGGAATTCCGGGCTCACATAGTCGAGCTGGTGAAGGCGGGGCGAACACCCGAGGAGCTTGCGCGAGAGTTCGAGCCGAGTGCGCAGACGATAATCAACTGGGTGGCGCAGGCGGATATTGACGCCGGCGTGCGTCAGGACGGGTTGACCACGGCTGAGCGCCAGGAACTAACCCGCTTGCGCCGCGAGAATCGGCAATTGAAGACGGAGCGCGACATTCTCTCTCACGCTGCAGCCTGGTTCGCCCGCGAGACAGGAGCCGTATCCTCGAAGGATACGGATTCATGAGAGCGAATCAGGCCCGTTGGCCCATTGCCACGATGGCCCGGCTGCTGGGAGTCTCGACCAGCGGCTACTACGCGTGGCTGGTGCGGGAGCCATCAAAGCGGTCACGTAGCGATGCTCAGCTACTGACGCGCATTCGTACGTTGCATGCGAGTTCACGAGGTACATATGGGGCGCCGCGCATCCATGCTCAACTTGCGCGCGAGGGAGTGCACGTGGGACGCAAACGAGTCGCGCGCCTGATGCGCATCGCGGACCTACGGGGAGCAACCCGACGGCGCTGGCCACGGACAACGCGCCAGCGTGCGGGGGCGCGGCGTGCGCCGGACCTCGTGCGCCGGCACTTCAATGCAGAAGGGCCCAACATACTGTGGGTCGCAGATGCCACCTACATTCCGACGACAGAAGGCTTTCTCTTTCTGGCTGTGGTGCTTGATGTGTTCAGCCGGCGCATCGTCGGCTGGGCGATGTCGAACCACTTGTACACCGAACTGATGTTGCGCGCGCTCGACATGGCCATCCAGCAGCGACGTCATGAGGGAGTGATTTTGCATTCCGACCAAGGGTCCCAAGGCGGATTCAACCGGTCGTCGCAACACTCGATTATTGAACAGACCTCAGGTATTCGTCCAGGGCTTCGGCCGGTGTCTTCCAACCAAGCGTTTTCCGGG
>NZ_JARUXO010000112.1:0-9869 GCF_031451275.1 Caballeronia sp. LZ029 | reverse complement strand
TGGAGAAGCGACAACTATGAACTAGCCAGCGACAATTACACCCGTCGACCGGCCAGAATAGTTGTCGCTGACCGGCCGTGCCGCTTGACGCTGTCTAATGTGGCCTCTCGACGAAATCGTCGAGCGTGCCACGGTTGACCCGCGTCGCTACCTCACGAGGTTACTGTCCAGCTTCGCGTGAAATCGCTGTCCAGCTTGCCGTGAAATCCGTGTCCACCTTCACGTGATATGCCTGTCCAGCTTGCCGCGAAATCGCTGTCCAGCTTGGTGTGAAATACGCAAACAGGGACTTCCAGGCCGCAGCACCGAATGAAAAGTGGCTCACGGACATCACGGAGTTCCAGATTCCTGCCGGCAAAGTCTATCTGTCGCCGATCATTGATTGCTTCGATGGGCTTGTGATCAGTTGGTCGATCGGTACGCGACCAGACGCCGAGCTTGTGAACACGATGCTCGATGCTGCCATCGAAGCAATGGGCAGCAGCAACAGCCGACCTGTGGTCCATTCAGATCGCGGTGCGCATTATCGCTGGCCAGGCTGGCTTACCCGAATACGTGAGGCCAATCTGATTCGTTCAATGTCGCGCAAGGGATGCTCGCCCGACAACGCGGCGTGCGAAGGCTTCTTTGGACGGCTGAAAACGGAACTGTTTTACTCTCGGGACTGGCAGGCGATCAGCATCGACCGATTCATTGAGATCGTTGACTCGTACATTCGCTGGTACAACGAGAAACGGATCAAGATCTCGCTTGGCGCACTCAGTCCGATTGAATACCGGGAAAGTCTCGGGCTGACGACATAGACCAGTCCAAGAATCCCGCCGCACCCCGAACACGACATTAGGATATAGCCGCTACATCACGAAATATCGCTAATTCGCTTTATGTAAAATAAATTCAGTAATACAGATCATATCTGTTACCACTGGTGTTGACGCCGCGAACCAACGAATGAACCGCTTTCAATGGCGGTTGTTATGAGCAGGCTGTTAGGACTATATGTAAAGAAAAGCCAGCGCCGCAGCGCTGGCTGAATGTCCGGCCATTCCGAGGGCCACCGGACCTGAGAGTAAGAGCATTATGACGCTCTCAACCTGACATCAATTCGGTGAATACCGGGCATCTATCATGCCATTTCCATGCATGGCATAGTGGCCCGTGCTCGTGCAGTGATCCCAGATACCCGGCGCGGTGTTCAGCATGACTATCCGCCGTCAAAAAAAATTTAACAGCCCCCCGTCGTCGTGACTTTGAGTCATCCTGTCGCTGGTTCTTCGAGGAGTGAAAAGGATGAGTCAATTCGATAATCTTCCGGAACAACGTGCAGGACACAGTGAGCCGGAGTTCCAGCCTCTCACGCTCGAACGTCTCAAGGCCGGCGCGGCAATATTGCGGTCAGTTAGGTAAGCAGGATAATTGCCAGGTAGCCGTGAGCCTGTCGGTAGCCACCACGGAGGCGAGCCTGCCCGTCGCTTATCAGCTTTACTTGCCGCAGGAATGGGCGGACGATCCGCAGAGACGGCGGTTGGCCGGGGTGCCCGAGGAAATTGAGTTTGCAACCAAGCCGCAGATTGCTATCGCGCAACTGCGCGAGGCAAGGCAAAGCGGTGCCCCGAACGGAGTGGTGCTGGCGGATGCGGGTTATGGGAACGACACGGCGTTTCGTGACGGCATTAGTGAAATGGGACTGCAATACGCGGTGGGTATCCAGTCGAGCACTCGCGTTTGGCCACCGGGCCTTGCTCCATTGCCTGCTGAATCTTCAAAAGGCAAGGCTGGCCGACCAAGAAGCCTTCAGCGACGAGTACCGGGACATAATCCCGTCGCAGTGAAAGACCTTGCGCTAGCGCTCGAACCATCCCGCTATCAGACCGTTTCGTGGCGCGAAGGTACGCGTACCGCCCTGAGTTCCCGCTTTGCGGCGTTGCGCGTGCGGGCCTCTCATCGTGATTATTGGCGGGCTACGCCTCGCGATGAGGAATGGCTGCTTATCGAGTGGCCCATTGGTGAACCCGAGTCAACCAAATACTGGCTTTGCACATTGCCCGATGCGACGGCTGTCGAACATCTCGTTCACGTTGCAAAGATGCGCTGGCGCATTGAGCGTGACTACCAGGATCTGAAGCAGGAGTTCGGCCTTGGACACTTCGAGGGCCGTGGGTGGCGTGGATTTCATCATCACGCGTCCCTATGCATTGCCGCCTATGGATTTCTCGTCGCACAGCGCCTCAATGAAGGCAGTAAAAAAAACTTCGAAATCCGCAGTGCACCTGCCTTACCCAAGGACTACATCGCACGCGGCTCCCCAGCGCATGCAGCGACACGTAGCTGACTCGATCGCAACGCTGCGATGGCGAATTGCTGCTCATATCTCCAGGCGACTACAGAGATGCCCGTATTGCTCCGTCACTCACAATTTTTATGACACAGTAGTACTAAGAGAGCCGCTTTTATTGCGTGCGAAGTTGGACGCGACCGAACCGTGCCGCGTCCGCCTTCACCAATAGATCAAGCAGCAGTTTTGAGCACGACCTTAGTCCAGCCTTCGTCTCGCGCGTCGAAATGTTTGTATCCCTCCGCTGCTTGCTCGAGCGGGAGTTGGTGCGAGATTATCTGCGACGGTTTGGCCTTGCCGGCCTGAATGAGATCGCACAATCTGCGGTTATAGGCCTTCACGTTTGCCTGACCCGTAGCGATCTTCTGGCCTTTCATCCAGAACTGGCCAAAGTCAATCGCCAGCTTCCCTTCTTTGAACAAGTCATCTTCGGACTTCGGATCCTCGGCGACGAACACACCGACGACGCCGATGCCGCCGGTCGGTCGAACTGCCTTGATGAGATTGTTCATCGTAAGAGCCGGTACTTCGTGACCCTTGCAGCTGCACTGATAGCCGACACATTCGCAGCCACGGTCAGCGCCTTCACCATTGGTCATTTCCAGAATCTGGTCGGCCGATGTCCCGTCGCTGTCGTCGATCGGGATCGCACCCATCTTCTCTGCAAGCTTCAGACGGTCTCGGTGACTGTCGACCACCATGATCTTGCTCGCACCTTTAATCTGCGCGGAAAGGGCAGCCATCAGGCCGACGGGCCCCGCGCCATAGATCACGACGCTCTCGCCTGGAAGTATGCCCGCAAGTTCGGTTGCGTGATAACCGGTCGGGAAGATATCCGACAGCATCACGTAGTCGTTCTCTTTTTCCTGAGCGTCGGGTGGCAGCACCAGGCAGTTGAAGTCGCCGAACGGGACGCGCAGATATTCGGCCTGTCCTCCGCTATACGGTCCCATCCCCGCAAAACCATACGCGGCACCCGCCATGCCAGGATTGGCCGTTAAACAAAATCCCGTGAGCCCACGCTCGCAGTTCTTGCAGAAGCCGCATCCGATGTTGAAGGGCAGGCATACCCGATCTCCGACTTTGACGCGCTCGATACCCGGGCCAACTTCCACGACAACCCCAAGGTTCTCGTGTCCAAGAATCCGGCCACTCTCCATGTTGGTACGTCCCTCGTACATATGCAGATCAGAACCGCAAATGTTGGTCGTGGTGATCTTCACTAGCACATCATTCGGCCGCTCGATTTTCGCGTCCGGCATTTCCTTCACGGCCACGCTGCGCGGACCTTCGTACACAAGCGCTTTCATACGGATCTCCTTGTGAGCATACGTGCGCCAAGGCGGCGACGTTGTTCTCGTTTAAGCAATCCATATACCCAAGGAGCACAGATGATGACGGTGTTCTCCAAATCGGATTGTTGTGAACAAATCTAGGTGTCTGACGACTCGGCCGTAATAACGGCATAGCGATTGCGCTTGCTCGATGAAACGCGTTTAACATTCCTCTTCGAGTCCCCCATGATGACGCCATTGACCCTTCACCCCCTTCCGTTTGACCCGACGTACGAACAGATTCCTGAGGATGAAGCCGAGACAACCCGCGAGCTTGTTGAAACGATGCGCAGCATCCTCGAAACCACCTCAAAGGAATGCGAGCATGCCGTTCGGAGTGTACACGCCAAGGAGCATGGCCTTCTCGAGGGCGAGCTGACGGTTTCGACGACTTGCCGGCGCAACTCGCGCAAGGCGTGTTTTCACGCGCTGGGGTGCATAAAGTCTTGATGCGGCTCTCGACCAATCCTGGCGACGTTCTCAGTGACAGCGTATCGACGCCGCGCGGGCTGGCGATCAAGATCGCGGATGTAGAAGGCGAGCGCTTGCAGGGAAGCAAGACGCAGACCACGCAAGATTTCGTGATGATCAATGCGCCGGCCTTCACCGCGGCGACGCCCAAAGCGTTTCTCTCGAATCTAAAGTTGCTCGCTAAAACCACAGACCGCGCGCCGACGGGAAAGAAAGTGTTGTCGGCCGTTCTACGCGGCGCGGAGAAAGTGGTGGAGGCAGTCGGCGGCGAAAGCGGTACGCTCAAGAGCCTCGGCGGCCATCCTGAAACGCATATCTTGGGCGAGACGTTTTATAGCTGTGTTCCCGTACTCTACGGTCCTTACTTCGCCAAGCTCAGCATCGCGCCGGTGTCGCCAAAGCTTAGGGCGTTGACCGATGTGCCGCTCGCCGTGAACGGTCATCCCGACGCCTTACGGGATGCAGTCAACGAATTCTTCGCCACACAAAAGGGCGAATGCGAAGTGCGCGTCCAGCTCGCGACAGACATTGAGAAGATGCCGATCGAAGATGCATCCGTGCAATGGCCTGAAGACGAAAGCCCGTATGTCGCGGTCGCACGAATCCGAGCGGCGTCGCAGCCTGCATGGGACGAGGCTCGCTCGGTCGCCTTCGAGGACGGCCTGGCGTTCAGTCCGTGGCATGGACTGGCAGCCCACCGCCCTTTGGGTGGCGTCATGCGTTCACGCAAGCCGGCGTACGAGATGTCATCGGAGTTTCGCGGAACGTTCAATGGTTGCCCAATGCACAAGTGACCGCGGCTTCCTTACCCTTCGAGCGCAGTCGCGATCTCGTCGAAGCGAGCAAGTCGAAACGATTGGCAAAGGAGGCGAGCATGAGCAAGTTGCCGAGCATCAGAAAATACGATCACCCGGCGGGTGGCTGGGGTTCGGTGAAAGCCGTTGCGTCGGCGCTCGTGAAGGAGCATGTCGCGCTCGATGGTGAGCGCATCCTGTTGCATCAAAACAAGCCGGATGGCTTTGCGTGCGTCAGTTGCTGGTGGGCCAAACCCGCAGATCCGCACCTATTTGAATTCTGCGAGAACGGCGCCAAAGCCACCGCGTGGGAACTGACGAAGAAGTGAATCGATGAAGACTTTTTTGCGCATCACACGCTTGCCGCGCTCGAAACATGGACGGATAGGGAACTCGAAGCGCAAGGTCGACTGACCGGGCCGATGCGCTACGATGCCGCCACCGATCGCTACGTGCCGATCTCCTGGCAACGCGCTTTCGAGGAGATCGGCGCAATGCTGCGCGACTTCGCGCCGAAGCGCACCGTGTTCTACACGTCCGGGCGCGCATCGCTCGAAACCTCGTTTATGTTCCAGTTGTTCGCGCGGATCTACGGCACCAACAATCTTCCCGACAGTTCGAACATGTGCCACGAAAGCACGTCGGTGGCGCTGCCGGAGACGATTGGTGCGCCGGTCAGCACCGTCACGCTCGATGACTTCGAGCATACCGACTGTTTCTTCTTCTTCGGGCACAACACGGGCACGAACGCCCCGCGCATGCTGCATCCCTTGCAGGAAGCGAGAAAGCGCGGTGCGCGCATTGTCACGTTCAATCCAGTCAAGGAACGCGGGTTGGTGAGCTTCGCGAATCCTCAGTCTCCCGTGGAAATGATGTCGACGAAGGAGACGGCCATCAGCACGCAATATCTGCAAGTCAAGATTGGCGGCGATATCGCGGCGGTAACAGGGATATGCAAAGCGCTGATCGAGGCAGATGACCGGGCGCAACGTGATGACGTTGCACGCGTGCTGGATGCGGCATTCATCGCAGAGCATACGCATGGCTTCGAGTCTTTCGCCGCTGCCATGCGGGCGGCCGACTGGCGCGATATCGAAGTCCAGTCCGGACTCACGCGCAGCGCACTCGAAGCGGCCGCCACCGAATATGCACGCGCGAAAGCCGTGATGATCCTGTTCGGCATGGGTATCACGCAGCATCGTGAAGGCGTGCTCGCCGTGCAGATGCTCACGAATCTGATGTTGCTCGGGCGAATATCGGCAAGCCGGGGGCGGGCATCTGTCCCATTCGCGGACATTCCAACGTTCAAGGACAGCGCACGGTGGGAATCACGGAGAAGCCCGCGCTTGTGCCGCTGGACAAGTTGGCCGAACTCTACGCATTCGAGCCGCCGCGTGAAGAGGGCATGTCTACCGTCGATGCATGTGCCGCGTTGCGCGACGGCGGCCTCGATGCGTTCATCGGCCTGGGTGGGAATTTCGCGCGCGCTACGCCGGACCATCACGTGCTCGAACCCGCGTGGGAAAATGTTCCGCTCACGGTGCAGGTCGCGACGCACCTGAATCGTCGTCATCTATTGCATGGGCGCGCTGCCTATCTGTTGCCGTGCATTGGACGGATCGAGGTAGATCAGCAGGCAACTGGTCCGCAGAGCGTGACGGTCGAAGACAGCACGGCCTGCATTCATGCGTCGAAAGGGTTCGCGAAGCCCGCAAGCGCCTCCCTTCTATCGGAGCCGGCGATCGTCGCCGGACTGGCGAAGGCAACCTTGCACGGGCGTGGCAAGGTCGATTGGGACGCATGGACCGCCGACTATTCGCTCGTACGCGATGCCATCGAGACGACTTATCCCGAACAGTTCGAAGACTTCAATGCACGGATGTCCCAGCCGGGCGGCTTTCACCGGCCGATTCCGGCAGCTAAACGCGAGTGGAAACCAAGAATGGCCGGGCAAACTTCATCACCCCGGACGGCATGGGCGAAGTTCCGGACATGGACTTCGAAGGTGAGCGCACGCTGCGACTGATGACCACGCGTGGCGACGATCAATTCAATACGACGGTGTACGGCTCAAGCGACCGTTTCCGTGGTGTGTTTAACACGCGTGAGGTCATCTTGATGAACCGCGAGGACAGGACGCGATTGAACATCGCGGAAGACCAGGCGCTGACGGTGACAACCGTGTCGAACGACGGCGTAACCCGGAGTATCGACGGGCTGCGGGCCCATGCATTCGATATTCCTGCAGGTTGTGCGCTGGGATATTATCCAGAGTGCAATCCGCTGGTTCCGCTCGCGCATCATGCCAAACGTAGTAAGGTGCCGGCGGCAAAGGCGATTCCAGTGCGCATACGCGGGCTGCGATGCTAAACGCAATATCCGGCATATGCCGCGCTGGAGCCGTCGCGATGAGAGTCGGCCGTAACACAAAGGAGACGCAATTGGTCGCGACGGAAACGAACGTAACTTAAGCTTTCGCAAGCGCCTCAATCAGCGCCTGATTGAACGCGGGTAGGTCATCGGGCTTGCGGCTCGTGATCAGATTTCCATCGATCTGCACTTCTTGGTCTACCCAGGTGCCTCCAGCGTTCCTCACATCGTCCTGCAGACTTGGCCAGCTCGTCATCGTCCGGCCAGAGACGATGCCTGCAGAAATCGGTAGCCAGCCACCATGACAAATCACGGCGATCGGCTTGTTGGCCTGGTTCGCAGCCTTGACGAAACCTTGGGCGTGCACATCGTTACGGATTGCGTCGCCATTGACCACTCCGCCCGGGAGTACGAGGGCGTCATAGTCCGCTGCCTTTGCTGAGTCAAGTGTCCCATCGACTTGGACCGTGTTGGCCTTGTCGACGTGCCTGAAGCCCTGAATCTCTCCGAGCTTTTGCGAAATCACATCCACTTGGGCGCCGGCTTCAGTTAGCGCGCGTTGCGGCTCTACCAACTCTGCCTCTTCGAAACCATCGACAGCAAGAATCGCGATTCTGCGGCCTTTAAGCGAAATAGACATTTCAACACTCCTTGCGACGTATAAAGTGGCGGTCGTGCGTTCCCCGACGGCTGGAGCGGGAAAGGTGAGACCCGATGAGATTCGAGCAACGGGTGTGCCCACGTGTTACGTCGCGAACAATTCGAGGTGCAGGAGATGAGTTTGTCGCGTGATCGACGAGGTGGAATTTCAGAACACGACCGCGCGTAGCGCGAGACCCAGCGGATGTGAGGATGGCCAGTGTTGCTCTGATATCGTGCGATGTTTTCCGGACGCCGTACGAACATCAAGAACAAACTGGCCATGCACCGAATTGTATTTGCGTTTCTCACGCTCGAACAGCATCTTCGCGCCGTCGTGACCACACCTCAGTCATACCGCCCCGATCATTGCCCGCATTGCGGCTTCGGTTGCCTCTGGGGGCACGGCTGTTACGAGCGCAAGGCTGATCGTAGCGCCGACGGCGACCTGAATCCCATTGCGGTGCCGCGCTTCCAGTGCCCGTCGTGCCGACGCACGTGCTCGCGCCTGCCGCTGTGCATCTGCCCGCGCCGCTGGTATGGGTGGGCGCTGCAGCAGCAGGTACTGCAGTTGTTGATCGCGGGTGCCTCGTTGCGCCGTACCGCCGCGATCTTCGCGCTCGGCTATCACACCGTGCGGCGCTGGTGGCGATGGTTGTCAACGGTCCACGAAGACTTCTCTTTCCATCTGCGCAGCCGGTTTGCATCGCTCGGACGCAGCGTCGGCTTCGCCACTTTCTGGCTCGCCTGTCTCCAGTTGATGCACTGTGTGAAGCGATGGCCTGGCTCGATCACGACAGTGTCGCTGTCCCGTGATCGGGGGAACCCCGTTCGCTGCGCGACGACGAAGTCTGCGCTTCGCCGGGTACCCCACACACTTTGCTCACTGCCCGATCTCGCGCATTGTCGGTTTCATACGGGTTCCTTCATTTTTACGGGGAACACCTATGAACGAAGTCGATCCGAAGGCCCTGTTTCGCCTGTCGGTGCTCGGCCCGCTCGTCAGCCGCGAACGGCTGGGCCACGGCGAGCTGCAGCAGATCGTCCAACAGCTCGCGCAGCAGGAATACGCCATTCCCGGCTCGCGGCGGCGTCATATCAGCGAGAAGACGCTGCTCAAGTGGTACTACGCATGGCGACGTGATGGTCTGACGGGACTCGCCGATCACGCCCGTACTGATGTGGGCCGCTCGAAGCTGCCTGAAGTCATACAGGGCGCCGTGCTCGCGGCCAAACGCGAGAACCCGCGCCGTTCGATCCGCCAGATCCGGCTGCTGCTGGAGGCCGCCGGCGTGGTTCCGCGCGACACGCTCTCGCGCTGCGCGGTGCATCGTCTGCTCAAGGCGCACGGCATCTCACGCATTGCCGGTCCCGATGTCGTGCCTGAGGAGAAACGCAGCTTCGAGGCCGAGTATGCCGGTTCGATCTGGTACGGCGATGTGCTGCACGGCCCGACGCTGTCCTTCGGCGGCAAGCGTACAAAGACGTACCTCGTGTCGCTGATGGACGACGCCTCGCGGCTGATCGCTCATAGCGCGTTCTGCACCTCGGAGACGGCGCTCGACATTGAAGGCGTGCTCAAGCAGGCGCTGCTCAGACGCGGCGTGCCGAAGACGCTCGTCGTCGACAACGGCGCAGCCTATCGTGCCTCAACGCTGCAGGGCATCTGCGCGCAACTGTCAATCCGGCTCGTGCATTGCCGGCCGTACCAGCCGACCAGCAAGGGCAAGCTCGAGCGCTGGCACCCCCGGCGGGCAGTTCAACTTCCCCTACTTATGGGCGCGTAAATTCCCCCACCCCGTGAAGCAGGACGAGATCGTTATTTAGGGCAACGCTGAACAAGCCGTTGTATTTATCAATTTGGGCCCGAACACCGGTGGGTCTATCGTGAGTGAGGCTTTGCGGCTGCATTTCTTGCCCACCTGG
>NZ_JARUXO010000111.1:0-11754 GCF_031451275.1 Caballeronia sp. LZ029 | reverse complement strand
CCAGGTGGGCAAGAAATGCAGCCGCAAAGCCTCACTCACGATAGACCCACCGGTGTTCGGGCCCAAATTGATAAATACAACGGCTTGTTCAGCGTTGCCTTAGTAGTTGGCCGCCCCTGCGACCCGCCCGGTTACGCTGCGAGCGCGAATCCGTAGTTGTCGTGCTGTCCCACCGGCTCCCAAGGTAACGTTTCATGGGAGACAGTTATGCGAATCATTGGTCTGGATGTATCGAGATCGGTGGCCGAGGTCGCGTATCTCGAGAATGGAATACTGAAATCCGGCGGTCGCGTTGGATTAAGACGCGACGAGCTTAAGCAATTTGCCTCTCAACTCCGGCCGGATGATCATGTAGTGCTGGAGGCCACCGGTAACACTGCCGCTATTGTCAGCGTACTGCAGGCGCATGTCGGGCGAGTGATTGTCGCCAATCCCCTGCAAGTACGGCTGATCGCCGAAGCGCGAGTCAAGACGGACAAGATCGATGCAGCCATCTTGGCCCAATTGTATGCCAGCGGCTTCCTGCCGGAAGTATGGATTCCAGATGAAGCAACGCAGGCCATGCGTCGGCAGGTCTCGCGCCGCGCGCAGATCGTGCGCCAGCGGACGCGCCTGAAGAATGAAGTCCATGCGGTACTCGCCGCACACTTGATCGAAAGGTGCCCGGCAACGGACCTGTTCGGCAAGAAAGGGCGGGGGTGGCTGAGTAATCAGCTTCTGCCCACCGACGAGCGGATGGGCGCCGAGCAACGGCTACGCGAACTCGATCGGCTTGGTGAGGACCTCCGCGAAATCGAGCGCGTGCTGGCACAATCGGTCATGGAGGATGGGCGACTACGCAAGATGCTTACGATCGCCGGTATAAACACGACGGTGGCTATCGGCCTGCTGTCTGCCATTGGGGATATCGGGCGATTCCGTACGCCAGGGAAACTTGTCAGCTATTTTGGTCTCAATCCCTGTGTCTACCAGTCCGGATCGCAGCCGGCTAGGCACGGGCATATCAGCAAGCGCGGTCGCTCTTATGCGCGCGCCATGCTAGTCGAAGCGGCGTGGGCGGCGGCGCAATCGGCCGGGCCGTTGCGCGCCTTCTTCCTGCGCATAAAGGATCGACGCGGACAGCAGATTGCCGCTGTCGCTACCGCGAGTAAGATTGCGATCACGGTCTGGTACGTGCTCACACGTGATGCGGCGTTTGCGTGGGACCGTCCTGCGCTCACCGCCCACAAGCTCCGCTCGCTCGAGCTTCAGGCCGGACTGTCTTCACAGCGCGGGGGGCGCAAGGGTTCAGCCGCCGCTTATAACCTAAAGAGCGTACGGGACCAGGAACGCGCGGTCGCTGAACAGGCAGAGCGAACTTATCAGCGATTGTTTTCGCGTTGGAAACAGGCCGGCCCCAAAAATTCCCGCTCTCAATGATGGCGTCCAACTCGCAAGGGCCCGGAAAACACCAAATAAATGGCTACCGGGCTTGTCGATTTCATCCGTCGTATAACCCCGCACACGCGGGGTGGTCGTGGCTACGACCCCGGACGCCGAAGATGTCACGCCGCGCTACGAGACATGGCACTGCTCATATTGGCGACACCCTGTCCGCGAGTGCGCGACCGGGCTTCCTCGCTGGGCGGCAACCTCCTGAAGAGGTACCAAGTCGCGCGACACAACGACGGCTTGAAGCCTGCTGAGTCCACACGGCATGGCGTTCGTAGTGCAAGGGGACGAGCAGGAGTGACGCGCTCACGTTGGTTGGCGGATACGCCATCGCCGCGATCGGGGTGGCGTTAGCCAGTGCGTTGCCCGACACCTACTTTTCCTAACGCTGCATGATCGCTCGCTTGCCAGAGCTACCGCCGACTCAGGACATACCCGAAAACGACTACATCAAATTAAATTTCCTTTGACGCAACGTGAAAAATAATATTTCATATAGCCACACTTCCTAAAAACCGCTGGAGACTGCTGTGTCACATCGATTCGCTGCCCGATATTTGGTCGAAACCTCACTCGATCCGCAAGATGCCGCCGCTGAAATGGCTGGCGAGTCGTCGACGGCCACCTTTGTTGCGATTCCCGGCGAACGTGCGTCGATTGCCGAAATGCACGGCGCACGCGTCGATCAAATCGTCGACGTTGAAACGCCGTCGGCGGGTCCTATTGCCCATCCGCCGGCCGCGTCGGTGCGCCGCTGCGAGGTCAAGCTTTCGTGGCCGCTGGAGAACACCGGCGCATCACTGCCGAACATGCTCGCCACGTTTGCGGGCAACATCTTCGATGTGCAGTCGGTCAATGCACTGCGGCTCATCGACGTCGAGCTGCCCTCGGTGCTCGCCGATACGTACAGGGGTCCCCAATTCGGTGTGGAAGGTACGCGACGGCTCACGCAGATCGAGCACATGCCCATCGTCGGCACCATCGTGAAACCGAGCGTCGGACTGACGCCCGACGAAACAGCCTGCCTTGTGGAGCGGCTCGCCGATGGCGGGATCGATTTCATCAAAGATGACGAACTCATGGCGGATCCGCCGCACTGTCCGTTCGATCAGCGCGTCGACGCCGTGCTTGCCGTGCTGCGTCGCTACACTGAACGCACGGGGCGCAAGGTAATGTACGCGTTCAACATCACCGGCGAAATCGATGACATGCTGCGGCGTCACGACAAGGTCCTGGCGGCCGGCGGAAACTGCGTGATGGTCAGCCTCAACTGGATCGGCGTGTCGGCATTGGCTCACTTGCGACGGTATGCGCAACTTCCGATTCACGGGCATCGCAACGGTTTCGGCACGATGAGCCGGGCGCCGGGCTTTGGCGTCGACTTTCGCGCATGGCACAAGCTGTTCCGTATCGCCGGTGCTGACCACATCCACGTGAATGGCCTCGACAACAAGTTTTATGAGCCAAACGAATCGGTGGTGCGCTCCGCGCAGGCTTGCGCCGCGTCGGTGTTCGCCGATGGCGGCCCCGCGTGGCCCGTCATGCCGGTTTTCTCGTCGAAGCAAACAGTCTGGCAGGCACTCGACACCTATCGTGTGGCGAACTCGACGGATCTGATCTATGCATGCGGCGGTGGCATCCTTGGTCATCCTGACGGTATCGCATCGGGCGTGGAGAGCATCAAGGACGCCTGGGCGGCGGCGATCGAGGGTGTCCCGCTCGAGGACTATGCGCGCGCACGGCCCGCGCTCGCCCGTGCGCTTGGCTCTTTTGCAGCGTGAGCGCCATGCACGGCGCGTCCATTCGGCACCGACCACGCTGTGCTCCGATCGCGTTTTACGGCGACGATTTCACCGGAGCGGCGGCCAATCTGCTTGAATTTCATCGCAGAGGTCTACGGGGCATTCTATTCGTCGAGACTCCGAATTTCGAACGATTCAAGGAAGTCACCGCTGACTTGGACGTCGCAGGCGTGGCGGGTATTGCGCGATCGTTGCCGCCGCACGCGATGGCGGCCGAAATCGAGCCGGCCTTGAAGCTGTTCGAGGCGGCCGGTGCGCGAGTCATCCAGTACAAGATCTGCGCGACCTTCGATTCGTCGCCTGAGCAGGGGAGCTTCGGCACGGTGCTGGAACTGGCGCGCCAATGCCTCGGTGTCCAGAACGTGCCGATCGTTGCAGCGCATCCGGACTTCGGCCGATATACCGCATTCGGCCATCACTTTGCAACTTATCGTGGCGAAGTCTTTCGCCTCGACCGGCATCCGAGCATGGCCGCTCATCCCGCCACGCCGATGCACGAGGCCGATCTGCGAGTCCATCTTGCGCGGCAGACCTCGTTGCCGATCGGCATATGCGATTTTACGGAACTGCGTCGCGCTCCGGTGGACCGGATCGTCGCGTTGATCGACCAGCTCGATGCGAATGCGACCACCGCAAAGGCGGCCACCCTGTTCGACGCGATCGAGGCTGCCGACCTGCGGAAGATAGCGCATGCCGTCTGGTATGCATCGGCACGACGCCCTCTTTTCGCGATTGCTTCGCATGGCCTCGCGGCGGGGCTCGCCGCGCACTTAAGCGAGCAACGTCCGCAATCCGATGCTGGCGCGCCGCAACGTCCGGTGGACAGCATCGTAGTGCTGTCGGGTAGCTGCACCCCGAACACTGCGGCGCAGATTGCCTATGCCAGATCGCAAGGATGGCTGGTGCGGCGTCTCGCGCTCGCAGAGATCGCGGTACGTGGAGAAAATGAGCTCGCCGATTCGCTGGCGCTCGAGATTTGTAACGCATTGGAGCGTAAGCAAAGCGTGGTGATTTGTACAGCTGCCGGTCTCGACGACACGAGCATCGCGAGGGGAACCGAAGTGTGCGAGCAATTGGGCGCCGAGTCGTCGGCGCTCATCGGTGCACTGTATGGTGCGGTGCTGCGGCGGGTGTCGGCGAGGCGGCGTTTGCCGCGTTTCGTCGTGGCCGGCGGGGATACCTCGAGCCAGACGATGCGTCGGCTCGGCATCGACGCGCTCAGCGTGGATGCAATCAACCCGACTTCCCAGGACGCTTTCATGCGCATCCACGCCGCGGACCCAGCGCTTAATGGCGCACAGGTGCTGCTGAAAGCCGGCCAGAACGGCGACGACGATCATTTCGTGCTAGCCCGCGAGGGCCGGCATTGGCGATGACCGAAGGGCCGGCCAAGCTATTCCAGCCAATAAAACCGGGTGCGCGCACCCGCCAACAGGAGACACAGCAATGAAGCTCAGCCAGGACCAGATCAGTCAATACAACGAAGCCGGCTTTCTGGTTTTACCAGGCATCTTTTCAACCGATGAAGTGGACGTGCTGCGTCGGGAAGCCGCTGATATCACCCAGGTGCAGCGCCCCGAAATCTGGCGCGAGAAGAACGGCGCGCCGCGCACGGCGTTCGGCTGCCACAAGTACAGCGATATTTTCCGCACTCTTTCCAGCGACGCTCGCCTCGTGCAGCCCGTCGAACAATTGCTTGGCGAGTCGCTGTACATCCACCAGTTCAAGGTAAATCCGAAGGTCGCGTTCGATGGCGATACGTTTCCGTGGCATCAGGACTTCGTCACGTGGCACGAGGACGACGGCATGCCCGAGGCGCGCGCGATGAATATCGCGATCTTTCTCGACGACGTGTACCCGACCAATGGAGCGCTCATGTTCGTGCCTGGCAGTCATCAACGCGGCATGATTCCGACCACTCCGAAGGAAAACAACCGCCGCTGGATGGACTTGAAAGACGTGGAGAACGTGATTCGCTCCGGTAGCGATATCGCAGTGGCGACGGGTGGCGCGGGCAGCGTCCTGATGTTTCACGGCAATGCCGTGCACGGCTCCGCGGGCAACATGACGCCGTTGCCCCGCCGCATCGTATATGTCACGTATAGCGCGGTCACGAATGCCATTCGCAAGCCGACCCGGCCGGAGTTTATCGCGCACCGGACATTCGAGCCGGTGGTCGCCACGCCACCGGAAGCGTTCGCGGAATACGTTAGCAGCCTTCACGGCTAGCGCGGGCACGCGCGCAGCCACAAAAAACAGACAGGCGTCGTCAGCGCGCCCAGGAGACAACGATGGACCAGCACATGAAAAACCCGCGCGGCTCGAACCGCCGTATGGTGCTCAAAGCGAGCGTAGCGGCGGGCATCACGGCGGGCTTTGCTGCCATTCTGCCGCGCGGCGTCCGAGCGGCCGAGTTCAACTACAAATTCGCGACGGCGCTCGATGCGGGGCACCCGCTCAACAAGCGCGCAGGCGAAGCACTCGAGCGAATCCGGGCCGCCACGAGTGGACGAGTCGACATCAAGCTTTTCCCCGCCAACCAGCTCGGTTCCGATGCGGACACGCTTTCGCAGACTCGCAGTGGTGCGGTCGAGTTCATGACGCTCGGCCACGGCAATCTCGGCAACTATGTGAAGTCGTCTGGAATCGCCAGCACCGGCTTCGCATTCACCAACTACGAACAGGTGTGGAAGGCCATGGACGGCGCGCTCGGCGCCAAGATTCGCGACGATGTCAACCGCACCGGACGGATAGTCGCGATCGGCGGACTATGGGACAACGGTTTCCGGCAAGTCACTTCGTCCTTGCGTCCGGTGCGTTCGCCGGCGGATCTCGCCGGCCTGAAGCTTCGTGTGCCGCCTAATCCCGCCTACACGTCGCTCTTCAGTGCGCTTGGCGCGGGTCCAACGCCGCTCAACTACAACGAGCTTTACAGCGCCTTGCAAACGCACGTAGTGGACGGCCAGGAAAATCCTCTGGCGCTGATCAACTCCGGAAAGTTCTACGAAGTCCAGAAGTTCTGCAGCCTGACCAACCACATCTGGGACGGCTTCTGGACGCTCGCCAACAAAGACGCGTGGAACCGTCTGCCGCCCGACTTGCAAAAGATCGTCCAGACCGAGTTCGCTCGCTCCGTTCAGGACCAGCGAGCCGACATTGTCGCGCTGAGCAAAAGTCTTCAAGCGGACCTCTCGAAGAGGGGGCTGCAATTCTCGACGGTCGATCCGGCCGCCTTCCGCACCGCACTTGGGAAGACACGTTTCTACGCCGATACGCGTGAGAAGTACGGCAACGACTACTGGGCGTTGCTGGAGCAAGCCGTGGGTAAGCTTGGCTGAGGCGAGCCGCTTGCGAATTCAGGTACCTAAGTGAAGGCCAGGAGACCGATGATGAAGTCCCACATGACGCAAACCGCGCCCTTTCGGGCGCCCGCAGACAACCTCGCGGCGAGGATCGAGAGCGCGCTCGTCTGGGCAATAGAAGCGGCGGCCGCATTGCTCGTACTAGCGGAGGTCGTGCTGTTGTTTAGTGGTGTTGTCTCGCGCTACGCGCTGCACCGTCCGCTCGACTGGTCGGACGAACTGGCGTCGCTTCTGTTCTTATGGCTCGCCATGCTCGGATCTGTCATTGCGTTCTGGCGTGGCCACCACATGCGAATGACAGCACTGGTCGATCGGGTCAGCGCCACAACCCGCGCTTTTTTCGATGTTCTCGCGATAGCGGCGTCCCTCGGCTTCCTGCTGCTGATTCTCGCGCCCGCGTTGGGCTATGCGTATCACGAGGCTGATGTCGCGACGCCGGTGCTTGAACTCTCGTCCATGTGGCGAGCCGCAGCAATGCCCGCAGGTGCCGCGCTGATGACGTTGTCGGCAGTTCTAAAGCTTAGGCGCGTCGCCAACTGGCGCGCGACGCTGGCCGCCGTGATGATGGTCGTGGCTATTGGCGCAGTCCTGGCTATCGCTCGTCCCTTGCTTGGCCAACTGGGCAATTACAACCTGGTGATTTTCTTCGTGGGCATCGTAACGGTGACGGTGCTGGCAGGGGTTCCCATTGCGTTCGCGTTTGGTCTCGCTACCTTCAGCTATCTCGCGCTGACAACATCGATGCCGCTTACGGTAGTCGTCAGTCGGATGGATGAGGGTATGTCGCATGTCATGTTGTTGGCTGTGCCGCTCTTCGTATTTGTGGGTCACTTGATGGAAATGACCGGCATCGCGCGTGCAATGGTGGCATTCCTCGCCAATCTGCTCGGGCACGTGCGCGGTGGCCTTTCGTACGTGCTGATCGGCGCGATGTACCTGCTGTCTGGCATTTCAGGTTCGAAAGCTGCGGACATGGCCGCGGTAGCACCGGTGCTGTTTCCTGAAATGCACAAGCGCGGTTCGGATCCCGGTGATCTGACCGCATTGCTCGCAGCGACGGGGGCGCAGACGGAAACCGTCCCGCCGGGTATTGTGCTGATTACTATCGGCTCCGTAACAGGCGTCTCGATCACGGCGCTGTTCACCGGCGGCTTGCTGCCGGCAGTGATTTTGGGGCTCGCGTTATGCGTCGTAGTATGGTTTCGCAGCCGCAGCGAGACGAAGGAACAAGCGGCGCGCCCTGCCTGGAATGTAATTGGCCGCAGTCTCGTGATCGCGCTGCCCGCACTGCTACTGCCCGTCGTCATTCGCACGGCAGTAGTAGAAGGCGTGGCGACGGCGACCGAGGTGTCGACAATCGGCGTGATATATGCGGTGGTGGTCGGGCTGCTGATCTATCGACAGTTCGAATGGCGAAGACTTAAAGCAATGCTCGTCGACACCGCCGCACTCTCAGGTTCGATTCTGCTTATCATCGGCACGGCGACGGGCATGGCCTGGGCGCTAACACAGTCTGGCTTCTCGCATGACCTTGCCGACGCCATGTCGCATCTCCCTGGCGGTGCTGCGACTTTCATGGTGGTGTCAGTCGCCGCATTCGTCGTGTTGGGCAGTGTACTGGAAGGCATCCCCGCAATAGTCCTGTTCGGTCCACTGCTGTTTCCCGTTGCGCGCACGCTCGGTATCAACGAGGTACAGTACTCGATGGTCGTCGTGCTGGCTATGGGAGTCGGCCTGTTCGCGCCGCCTTTCGGAGTGGGATACTACATGGCATGCGCGATCGGCCGCGTCGAGCCCTCGCTCGCAATGCGCCGAATCTGGGGCTATCTCGCGGCACTGATTGTCGGGCTGGCAGTGGTCGCGGCAGTGCCTGCGGTGTCAACGGTCTTCCTTTGAATCCGGCCTTAACTACCAGTACAAACTCGATCCATGAACTCCGCCAACGGAACCATCGCGCTCATACGCGGGCGCCTGCCGGAACTGAACCCGGCGCTGCGGCGGATCGGTCTGCATATCGTGCGCGCGCCTGCCCAGGCGAAGTCGATGACGATCCGCGAAATGGCCGAGAAGTGTGAAGTGTCGGAAGCCACGGTAACCCGCTTTGTGAAAGAGTTCTGCTTCGACAGTTTCCAGCACATGAAGATATCGCTGGCCGAAGAACTGTCACGCCGCCGGCAGGAACTACCCGCGAGCGAGACGCGTGAAATATACGATCACATCAAGCCTGGGGATTCGCTAGATATCATCCTGCGCAAGGTGCACGGCGCGCTGCGCGAGACGCTCGACCAAACCATGGCGAAGCTGCAGCCGGAGGTCGTCGCGCGCGTCGTGCAAGCATTGAGTGAATGCGAATACGTGGTCTTCTTTGCGACCGGCACCTCAGCGCTTGCCGCAGAAAACGGCGTGGTGCGATTCTTGCGAGTCGGCAAGAAGTGCATCTTCTACCGCGATCAGAGCATCCAGCAGTTCGCATCTGTGAATTTGGACGACAAATGCGTCGTATTCGGCATCAGTAATTCCGGACGCACGAAGACCACGGTGCGCGCGCTTCAGATCGCGCGGCAACGGGGGGCTCATACGGTCTGCATCACGTCTTTCCCATCGTCGCCGATCACCCGTTACGCGGACATTTCGCTCATCACCGCGGAGCAGGCCGATGCAATTGACCGCCCCGAAGCGCCCGAGTCCACCACCGCCAAGATTGGCCAGATCGCGGTGCTCGACGTGCTCTACTCCGCCTACGCTATCCATCATCATCGGGACGCGGTAAATGTACTCGCCGAAACGGACCGCTTTGTCGAGGAAGGCAAGGTGTGAGGGGGCGTTCGAAGCCCATGCGCATTTTTTCGGCGCCGGACGGTGCTCCGGCGCTGCCCACGACCGCGTCAGACACGGTCTCGCAGCGGGAACGGGTATTCGGTGTACAGCGAATGTCACGCCACGGTCGCCAGTTGCCGTCCGGCGGGCCGAGATCGGCTTCGACTTCGCGCGCGTCAAGTAGATCTTCACTCGGCTCACGTACTCCTCCCGAGCAGGATCTTTGCTGAAGGCCGAACATACTTTCAGACCCGATCCGCGCCAAAACCAGGATGGCTGCGCCACTTGCTTTCGATTTGCGCATCGTTTCAGCTCGCAAAGTCATTCGAAATGATCCGAAAGCGCACGGGCACGTCGCCGCACGAACTCCGCGGCGCCGATGCACGCCGCCAGCCACGCGCCGCCCGACGCGAAACCGCCGATCACATCGCCGGGAAAGTGCACTCCGATCACCACGCGGCTCACACCGATCGCGAGCACGATGAAGCAGGCAAGCGCAACTATGAGCGGATCGCGGCGCGTCGGCGCAAGGCGCAGCAACACGTAGGCGCACATTCCATAGCAGACGATCGAGCCGAACGTATGCCCGCTCGGAAACGCGAAGCTTTCGGGCAGCGGCACGCCCGCGCCGGTGGGACGGTCGCGGCGCATCATCGCTTTGAGCGCCTGATTGAGCAGGCCGCCCGCGCTCGTGACCGCGGCGAAATAGACAGCGAGAGCGAAGCGACGCGTGAGCAGCAGCCACGCGCACATGAACGCGGACAGCAACGTCAGGAACCACGGATCGCCGAGATGCGTGAGCGCGGCGAAACATCGCGCGGCGAGTGCGGGAGTACCGTCGCGCAGGGCGTCGACCATGCGCTGATCCGCCGATGAAAACGCGGTGCCCCGCGCGATTCGTGCCGCGATGGCGATGAACACCGCCGCGCCCGTTGCGCTGACGATGCCCGCCGCGACCGCGACAGCCGCGGCAGAAGCGCGCCGTCCGCGCGCGGCCAGAGTCCACGCGCCGGCCACGAGCGCCGGACCGCCGAAAAGCGCGATCGCGATGATCGCGGCTACATGGCGTTGTGCGATAGCCGCGAATTCCATGATGTCCTGTGTTATCTCGATTCCGCGACGCGCTGCACGGCCTTGGCCGGCTGAGGACGCGACTGCGTTGTGAGCGGTTGTTCCCGGCCGAACGCCTGCACGCGCGCGACGGGCTCCCTTGCCGATGCGCGCCTCGTCGTCCCACATCGACTCCCTGGCGGCAGTCATGCGCGCCCGGCGTTTCGACGGTCAAGCCGAGCCCTATTCTCGCCGATGCGACCGCAACCAGATCAAGATACCCGAATACGCGAAATCGACGTGATTGGGCCATAGCCATTCGCATGCGTAAGGACGATGCGTTCGCCCGGTTCGTCCTCGACGCCCACTTCGTGCGGGTCGCAAGGACACGACGCGTCGGCGAAGCCACTAGTGAGCGGCCGCTGCACTTTGTCAAGAGACACTCGGCGTACCGAGGGTCGAACGACTGAAACGGGTCGAAGTTTGACCGTTCCGCAAAGCGCACAATCGATCTCTCTTCGTTGAAGAGGCGATTGTCATGGAAACGCTTAATTCTTCCGGCACTCGTCGGGTGCCGTGGAATAAGGGAAGGCTAACCGGCCAAAAGCCTCCGCTGAAGCTGCGGGAAATCTGGGCGATTCGAACAAGGCTGCAGATGTCGTCCAACGCTCGCGAGTTGGCGATGTTCAATCTTGCGATCGACAGTAAGCTTCGAGCGTGCGATTTGACGCGCTTGCAAGTGCAGGACGTCTACATGGGAGGTCATGTCGTAGCTCGCGCGACTTTCATGCAACAGAAAACGCACCGACCAGTGCAGTTCCAAATCACGGAGCAGACTCGTCAAAGTGTCTCTGCCTGGATTTCGGCGCGGGGATTGAAGCCCGCTGACTATTTGTTTCCCAGTCGACTGCATGCCTCAGCGCACGTGTCGACGCGCCAGTATGCGCGCATCGTTCATCGTTGGGTCGCGTCGATCGGGCTTGATGACACCGCGTACGGTACGCACACCATGCGACGAACGAAAGCGTCGTTGATCTATCGACGCACCAAGAACTTGCGCGCGGTTCAATTGCTCTTGGGTCATACAAAAATCGAAAGCACCGTGCGATACCTCGGGATCGAGGTAGACGATGCTCTCGAAATGGCTGAGCAAACCGAAGTGTGATCGCCGGTGGCCGGCGAGCGTGCGCTTGTCGGCCATGTGCAGTCGTTGGTTTCCACGGCATGAAGGACAGTCGAACGGCGGCTTTGCACCGTATAGCTGTCCGTCACCCAGCCATTGTGATCAAGAC
>NZ_JARUXO010000110.1:0-12574 GCF_031451275.1 Caballeronia sp. LZ029 | reverse complement strand
CATACGATCATGAATTGCGTCGACGTGTGCCCCAAGGGGCTCAATCCGACCAAGGCGATCGGCAAGATCAAGGAATTGATGGTGCGCCGCGCTGTCTGATATCCGGATCGAACGAAGAAATGGCGCAGCCTCGAAAGAGGCTGCGCCATTTTTTTTGTCCATGAGATTTCGCCACGACGTGAAGTGATTGCATAGCTAACCACTAGCTATCCGCGTTGATATTTCGATCTTGTAATGAGACTGTTGTCTCACTAAAATAAATCGGAAAGCATGACCCGCGTAAGGAGGCAATCATGACGCTGACCCCTGTGGAGATGGACCGCAAGATTGACGAGCATTTCAACTTCGAGCGACGCGACGATGTCGAAGGTGTGCTCGCGACGCTCACGGAAGATGTCGAGCACGATGTCGTCGGCTGGCCCGCCGGACCGGCGCATGGACGCACGGGTGCGCGGCCTTTCTACGAAGCGTTGTTCGCTGACCTGTCGGAGAGCCGGGTCGAGTGTCTGCGCCGTCTTTATGGCGATGGCTTCGTCATCGACGAATCGTTGTGGTGCGGCAAGGCGCCCGGCAGACCGTTCGGGCTCGAAGGCCGTGGGCGTCCGCTCGAATTTCGCATGCTGCATGTGGTCGAATTCAACGAGCGCGGACAGATCAGGCGTGAGAACGTGTGGGTGGATCTCGCGGCGATCATCAACCAGTTGCCGCAGGCCTGACATGGCAGACGCGGCGACGAGAACGCGCGGCAATCAGAAGCAGCGCACGCGCAAGGATCTGCTGCAGGCGGCATCGCGGCTCATGAAGCAAGGGCACAAGCCGAGTCTGGAGGAAGTTGCGATCGAAGCGATGGTGTCGCGCGCGACGGCGTATCGGCACTTCACGAGCGTCGATGCGCTCTTGCTTGAAGCATCGCTCGATGTCGATACGCCGGATGCGGACAAGCTCTTTTCCGCGCGTGCATCGGCTGATCCGGTCGCGCGTTTGCTGCGTGTCGATGCCGCGCTCCACGACATGATTCTCGCTAACGAAGTGCCGCTGCGCATGATGCTCGCGCATTCGCTGGAGCGTGTGGCGAAGGGCGAAGCCGCAGCGGAAGTGCCGTTGCGGCAGAATCGGCGCACACCGTTGATCGAGGCGGCGCTGGAGCCCGCGCACGATCAGTTCAAGCCCGCTGCCATCGACACATTGACTCAGGCGCTCGCGCTCGTGATCGGCACCGAGGCGATGCTGGTCTGCAAGGACGTGCTGCAACTCGACGACGCGCGTACGCGCAAGGTGAAACGCTGGGCGATTCGCGCGCTGGTGGATGCGGCGAGGCGAAGCGAATTGGACGAAGCAGGTATGGGATAATCCCAAAATTCGCGCCCGCCCGACCCAAAAGGTCGCCGACTCCGGCGCGCAAGGGCCTTTACCCTCGTGGCCCGCTTTCATTCAGCGATATTCCAACAGCAACCACGATGCCCACATACCGTTCCAAAACCTCTACCGCCGGCCGCAACATGGCGGGCGCGCGCTCGTTGTGGCGTGCCACCGGCATGAAAGACGAAGATTTTTCGAAGCCGATCATTGCCGTCGTCAACTCGTTCACGCAGTTCGTGCCGGGCCACGTGCACCTGAAAGACCTGGGACAGCTCGTCGCGCGCGAGATCGAGGCCGCGGGCGGCGTGGCGAAGGAATTCAACACCATCGCGGTCGATGACGGCATCGCGATGGGTCACGACGGCATGCTGTATTCGCTGCCGAGCCGCGACATCATCGCGGATTCGGTCGAATACATGGTCAACGCGCATTGCGCCGATGCGATGGTCTGCATCTCGAACTGCGACAAGATCACCCCGGGCATGCTGATGGCCGCGATGCGCCTGAACATCCCCGTGATCTTCGTGTCGGGCGGCCCGATGGAAGCGGGCAAGACGCGCCTCGCGAATCCGAAGACGAAGGCCATCGAACTGAAGAAGCTCGATCTCGTCGATGCGATGGTGATCGCCGCCGACTCGTCATACTCCGACGCCGAAGTCGCGGAAGTCGAACGCTCCGCATGCCCGACGTGCGGCTCGTGCTCGGGCATGTTCACGGCCAACTCGATGAACTGCCTCACCGAAGCGCTCGGCCTCTCCTTGCCGGGCAACGGCACCGTCGTCGCGACGCACGCCGACCGCGAGCAGCTTTTCAAGCGCGCGGGACGCGGCATCGTGGAACTGGCGCGCCGTTACTACGAGCAGGAAGAAGCGCGCGTGCTGCCGCGCTCGGTCGGCTTCAAGGCCTTCGAAAACGCGATGACGCTCGATATCGCGATGGGCGGCTCGACCAACACCATCCTGCACTTGCTGGCCATTGCGCGCGAAGCCGAGATCGACTTCACGATGACGGACATCGATCGTCTTTCGCGCACCGTGCCGCAACTGTGCAAGGTCGCGCCCAACACGAACAAGTACCACATCGAGGACGTGCATCGCGCGGGCGGCATCATGGCGATCCTGGGCGAGCTGGATCGCGCGGGCAAACTGCATACCGACGTGCCGACCGTGCATGCGCCCACGCTGAAAGACGCGCTCGATCAGTGGGACGTCAAGCGTACCGAAGACGAAGCGGTCAGGACCTTCTACATGGCCGGTCCCGCCGGTGTTCCGACGCAAACGGCGTTCAGCCAGAACACGCGCTGGCCGAGTCTCGACACGGATCGCGCCGAAGGCTGCATCCGTTCTTACGAACATGCGTTTTCGAAGGAAGGCGGTCTCGCGGTGCTGCGAGGCAATATCGCGCTGGATGGCTGCGTGGTGAAAACCGCGGGCGTCGATGAAAGCATTCTCGTGTTCGAAGGCACGGCGCATGTCACCGAATCGCAGGATGAAGCCGTGGAGAACATCCTCAACGACAAGGTGAAGGCCGGCGATGTCGTTATCGTCCGATACGAAGGTCCGAAGGGCGGTCCGGGCATGCAGGAAATGCTCTATCCGACGAGCTATATCAAGTCGAAGGGTCTCGGCAAGGCGTGCGCGCTCTTGACGGACGGACGCTTCTCGGGCGGCACGTCGGGGCTGTCGATCGGTCATTGCTCGCCCGAAGCGGCGGCGGGCGGCGCGATCGGGCTCGTGCGCGACGGCGACAAGATTCGCATCGACATTCCGAATCGCACGATCGACGTGCTGCTCTCCGACGATGAACTCGCGCGCCGTCGCGAGGAACAGAACGCGAAGGGCTGGAAGCCGGCGAAGCAGCGTCCGCGGAAGGTGTCGGCGGCGTTGAAGGCTTATGCGAAGCTGGTGATGTCGGCGGATAAGGGCGCGGTGCGGGACTTGTCGTTGCTTGATGATTGAAGTTGCGTTGATTGAAGTTTTGAGAGCCGCTCTTTGGAGCGGCTTTTTTTATGGGTGGTGGTAATCAATCGCCCGGCAAATGCGACGACTCCAACAACCAACGTGCGATGCGGGCACGGCCGTCGAGCAGGCGATCACGATAGTTTGCGGCTGCGTCCCGCGAGTACGCCATCGATCGCGGTCAACATGGCCTCGGCTTCAAGCGATCTCGTCACGTACTTAATGACGATGTAGGTTTGGCTGAATCGATTCTAGGAAGACTCCCATATCTGCATTAGGGTCGGACTGTTAATTTGAAGGTCTAGTATTTTTGGCAGATTTAGGAATGCATAGCAAGCGCCGAGATCTAACGATCTCAGCACGAATACCGAGTCCACGGCGGCTGCCGGCACGGCATCTCGCTCGTCTTGCCTGACGTGAGTCGCATGGATCCGCGTCTGCTCGACGCTTACCTCAGCGAACTGCGCTTCATGCAAGCGTTGGCTGAGGAGTTTGCCCGCGATCATCCCAAGATCGCGGCTCGTCTCGGCATGGTCGCGGGAAGCGTCGGCGATCCCTACGTCAATCGTCTGCTCGAATCGTCAGCGTTCGCCAACGCGCGGATGCAAATGCGCTTCGATGACGAGTTTCCGTTGCTGACCCATGCGCTGTTGTCGTGTGTCTATCCGAGCTATCTGTCGCCTACCCCGTCAATTTCCATCGCGCGGTTCCATCCCGGTGGCAAGGCGCATGGTTTCAATACAGGCCATACCGTCAGGCGCGGCACGGAACTGGCATCGTTGCACTTGCCGGATGGCGAGAAAACGCCCTGTACGTTCCGCACGACCCAGGATGTGTTCCTATACCCCGTCGTTCTGGAGGGCGGGCGCCTGACCCACGTCCCGCCCGATATCCAAGGGCAGGACCGCTATGTGCCGCCCGACCGTCGAGTGCGCGGCGCGTTACGCCTGCGTCTGCGCACGATGGAGGGCGTGCCATTCTCATCGTTACAGGGATTGGACCGTTTGCAGGTTTATCTCGCGGGCGACGAACGCGTCGCGTCTCACTTGCACGAGTTGATTCATACGGGCGCGGTGGCGTCGATCGTCGGAGAGCCGGGGCGCTTTGGCCAGGCGGGCTATGCGCCGCACGTGGTGACATCCCACGCTGTCGTTCAGGATGGACTTGGCCCCGACGAAACGGTTTTGCCACTCGTTGCGCCCAAGTTTCTCGGTCACAACCTCATGCAGGAGTACTTTGCCTGCCCTGGCCGGTTCTATTTTTTCACGCTGACTGGACTCAAGGCCGGTTTCGCAGGCACCTTTCGGGGCAAAGGTGTCTGGGGTCGCCGGGGCTACGATTGGGGCGGTTTGTGATCTCGGGGAGATGGTCCGAGTGCTGACGCAAGGAAAGGTAGCGCTGGGCGCGGCCTACGGCTTGTCGATGTTAGGCGGGGTATCGGTCGCTATCGCCCTCGCCCTCGGTGCTGAAGCGCTTCCGCTTTTGCTAGTCGGCGCCCTCATCTACCTGATTGCACAGGTTCTAATCGCTAAGCTCAGTGATAACAAGTTGGATAGTTGGTTGAAGCGCTGCGTCTGGGGCAGCGACGTATCTAACCGGTACTCGAACTCCCAGCAAGAAATGAGTGAGGCGCCCTCCCTAACTGGAGCTTAAGATGAACTATAAAGACCTTTCTCAGAAGAGCTACCCTGTGGACAGGACGCTAACCGCGGAGGAGCGAAAGAACCAGTTAATCCAGAAAGAGCGTCTAGACGTTACTCCGTTCTATAACGCATCGACGATCGCATTTAACGCTACCTTCATGGAACTTGTCGATCGCTGGTTCATTTATCGGGGCTATTTGACGTTTATTAGCTTGTTTTTCTTGATGCTTCCAATTGTTGGCGTCGCCTATCCGCTGTTCATTCCAAGCTGGGATATTCACCCGACTAGGGCGTATTTCATGGCGGTGGGATTCTCGCTCATTTTTATATCGCCAATATGGGCGTTTTCAATATGGCTAATTCTCAAAGAATCCTTCCGCTGGACGCATTACCCCATCCGGTTCAACTACCGCAAGCGCATGGTGTACGTCTTCTGTCTTGACGGTGTGATTCGCTCGGCGAAGTGGGACGATCTCTTCTTTACGATCAGCCGGTGCAGGCGATCGTACACGCCGGGCTCGGGGCCGCAGATCTGGGACATTCGCGGTCACGCGCTCAAGGCAGACCGACAAACCGTGGAATGGACCTTTGCCTTGCATGGCGACAGTGAAGATCCTCGCCAGCTCAAAAACTGCTGGGAATTCGTCCGCCGTTATATGGAAGAAGGCCCGAAGGCCGTCTATGGCGATGTCCACTGGTGTCATGACGTTGCAAGCCGACGTGAAACATTTCGCGAAGGATTGTTCGCGCTGAACCTGAACCTCAACGGACTGCCGAGGCTCATTCAGTACATCTCCGCGCCGGTGGTGTGGCTCATTTCGATTGGTCGCGTGTTCGCAATCAGGACCAGCAAGATTCCGCAATGGCCTGCAGCGATCGAGGCGAAGTGCCGGATCGATGCGTCCGACCCCTATCAGCGCACGGCTGCGCAGAATCCAGCGAAGTTTCCGACGGACCCCGTTAGTGTGGTTCGAGAGCAGATCAGTCAATGAGCCGTCTGAGCGTCCTACGGTCATAGTCCAACGCGTTTTCCTTCTGGAAGTTATGAGTCTTTTGATCATCCTCGTCGGTGACAGTACCGATCACGGCGGAAAAGTCGTTACGGGTTCGTCGACGCACAAGATCGGCGGCCGCAGCGTGGCACGCCTCGATGATCTTGTCGATTGCCCTCAGCGATATCCTGATGGCCGCCCACACGGCGTGAACAAGATCATTGAGGCGCACCCGACGTTTGCGATTGGCGGACGGCGGGTTGCATTGCATGGACACCATACAGAATGCGGGTGCACCTTGATCGGAAGCACGAGTGCCAGTATCGGGTGATTGGCGGCGAGCAGAGGTCGGCGAGTGACTCGATCAGGTGTTAGGTTGGATGAGATAAGAGATCGAATCAGGCATGACTCAAAGCAATTCAAAGAAATCATTTTGCTTGGGGAACGGTCACTCAGCGTCCGGATGTTCAGATGCAACTGACGGTTGGCTATCTGGTTAAAGCGTTGCAACGTAGCAAATGAGCGAAGTGCATTCGCTCGCGGGATCTTAAATGAACTACCAAGACATTTCGCAAAAAAGCTATCCTGTGAACAGGATGCTGACCGCAGAGGAACGGAAAAATCAGCTACGCCAGAAGGAACACTTGGACATTACGCCATTTTATAACGCGTCGACAGTCAAATTCAACTCCACCTTCGTGGAACTGGTCGATCGATGGTTTATATACCGTGGCTATGTAACGTTTTCGAGTCTATTCTTGATTGCTGTTTCAGCATCGATAAATCTTTTCCCGTTCTTTATCCCTGAAGTGCACATCGCACCAAAGTCAATTGATCTCTTGATAATTGCGTGCTGGTCCGCTATTTGTAGTCCATTCTGGACCTGCTTGATCTGGATGCTACTCAAAGAATCCTTCCGCTGGACGCATTACCCCATCCGGTTTAACTACCGCAAGCGCATGGTGTACGTCTTCTGTCTTGACGGTGTGATTCGCTCGGCGAAGTGGGACGACCTCTTCTTTACGATCAGCCGGTGCAGGCGATCGTACACGCCGGGCTCGGGGCCGCAGATCTGGGACATTCGCGGTCACGCGCTCAAGGCAGATCGAAAGACGGTGGAGTGGACCTTCGCCCTGCACGGCGACAGTGAAGATCCTCGCCAGCTCAAGAACTGCTGGGAATTCGTCCGTCGCTATATGGAAGAAGGCCCGAAGGCCGTCTATGGCGATGTCCACTGGTGTCATGACGTTGCAAGCCGACGTGAAACATTTCGTGAAGGATTGTTCGCGCTGAACCTGAACCTGAACGGACTGCCGAGGCTCATTCAGTACATCTCCGCACCGGTGGTGTGGCTCATTTCGATTGGTCGCGTGTTCGCAATCAGGACCAGCAAGATTCCGCAATGGCCTGCAGCGATCGAGGCGAAGTGCCGGATCGATGCGTCCGACCCCTATCAGCGCACGGCTGCGCAGAATCCAGCGAAGTTTCCGACGGACCCCGTTAGTGTGATTCGGGAGCAGATCAGTCAATGAGTAATGCTCTTTCCCTTTCCCCCATTCCCCCCCAAACATAGACTCAATGTCCCCCCAGCGATTGGGCGACACGCCCCACACCGATATCGTTATCTCCAGGCGGTCGCACCGTGCAAGACCGCCAAGCCCCAGCAGATTGGAGACAACAATCATGGCGACCCCCACCGTCGCGCCGCTCACCTTCCAGCGCGCACCCAACCTTCCTCGCAACTGCACGTTCGATCCGCATGACTGGCAAATCCTGAGCCAGTACTGGCATCCGGTCGCGTTCGCATCGGATATCGCGGACAAGCCGTTCAGAGCGCAACTGCTCGATGAATCGCTCGTCGTGTTCCGCTCGAACGGCACGCTCGTGGCCGCGCGCGACGTGTGTCCTCATCGCGGCGCGCCGTTGAGCCAGGGCTGGGTCGAGAACGGCAACCTCGTGTGCCCGTATCACGGCCTCTCGTATGGCGCGAACGGCAAGTGCAACCACATTCCGTCGCAGGAAGGCGGGCCGATCCCCGATCGCCTGTGCCTGACGACGTATGCCGCGCAGGAAGCCTACGGCCTCGTATGGGTTTCGCTCGGCGGCGGCGCGCAACCGTTGCCCGACTTTCCCGCATGGAACACCGAAGGCTTCCAGCAGATCCTGCCGCCTTCCATCGACATCAAGGCATCGGCGGGGCGTCAGACCGAAGGCTTCATCGATGTCGCGCACTTCGCGTGGATTCATCATCACAGCTTCGCGGACCGGCGCAATCCCGTCGTGCCCAACTATACGGTCGAGCGTCGCGACAACGGCATGCGCGCGGAGTATGTGAGCAGCGTGAGCAACTTCCCGAAGTCGATGCAGCATCGCGCGCCCGATGGCTTTCTGTGGCGCCGCGTGTTCGAAGTCGATGTGCCGTTCTTCGCGCGTCTCACCGTGCAGTTTCCCGAAGGCGGACGGCTCGCGATCCTCAACGCGGCGAGCCCCGTGTCCGCGCGCCTCACGCGTCTGTTCGTGCCGATCGCGCGCAACTTCGACAAAGACCTGCCGCTCGACGACGTCTACGCGTTCAACCGGCAAGTGTTCGAAGAAGACCGCGCGATCGTCGAACTGCAATGTCCCGAAGACTTGCCGATCGATCGCGCCGCCGAAGCGCCCATTCTCGCCGATCGCTCGTCGGGTGCGTATCGCCGCGCGCTCGCCGAGATCGGGCTCGGCCAGAACTACGTCCGCTGAAACGCATACGGAGCACATCATCATGAAGATCTGGGAATGCGTGATTTGCGGTTTTCGTTACGACGAAACGCAAGGTCTGCCCGAAGCGGGCATCGCGGCGGGCACGCGCTGGGAAGACGTGCCCGATGACTGGCTCTGCCCCGATTGCGGCACCGGCAAGCAGGACTTCGACATGCAGGTGGCGACGGCATGAGCGCTAATACTGAAGATCGCGTGATCATCGTCGGCACGGGCATCGCCGGTTATACGGTCGCGCGCGAACTGCGCAAGCTCGACAAGAACGTGCCCATCGTGCTCATCAGTGAAGATGCCGGCGATTTCTATTCGAAGCCGACGCTCTCCAACGCGCTCGCGATGAAGAAAGCGCCGCATGAACTCGTCACGTTCGATGCCGGCGCAATGCGCGCGCAACTGAACGCGGGCATCATCGCGCATCGCAAGGTGGAGCGCATCGCAGCCGATGCGCATGAGGTGATCGTCAACGGCGCGCCGCTTCGTTACGCGAAGCTCGTGCTCGCGCTGGGCGCGGACGCACGCCGCATTCCGCTTGTCGGCGATGGCGCGTCCGACGTGCTTTCCGTGAACAGTCTCGACGATTACACGCGTTTCAGGGCGCGTATCGAAGGCGCGAAATCGATCGCGCTGCTCGGCGCGGGATTGATCGGCTGCGAGTTCGCCAACGATCTCGCGCTCGCGGGTTATGACGTGACGCTGATCGATCCCGCGGCCACGCCGCTGTCGCGATTGCTTCCCGAACTCGCCGGCGACGCATTCGCGCGCGCACTGGATCGTCATGGCATTCGCCTGCGGCTGGGGCAATCGGTTGCGTGCGTCGACAGGCGTGAATCGGGCTACGACGTCACGTTGAACGACGGCGAAGTCATCGGCGCGGATGTGGTGTTATCGGCGATCGGTCTTGCGCCTCGCACCGAACTGGCGGCGCAAGCGGGGCTCGATATCGACATCGGCATTCGCACCGACGCGTGGTGCAGAACCAGCGCGCCCGATATCTACGCCTTGGGCGATTGCGCGGCGATCGAGGGCAAGGTGCAGCCGTATGTCCTGCCGATCATGCATGCCGCCCGCGCACTCGCACGCACGCTCGCCGGCGAGCCGACGCGCGTCGATTTCCCCGTCATGCCGATCACGGTGAAATCGCCCGCATCGCCGACGGTCGTCGTGCCGCCGAATGAATCCGGCACATGGCGTTTTGCGCCCGCGAGCGACGATCCGCTCGACGGCCTTGCCGCGCTGTGCGAACACGCCGCCGACAAGCGCGCGCTCGGCTTCGCATTGCTCGGCGCGGCGACGCAAGGCAAGGCCGCGCTCATCAAGGCGATGGCGGCGGGAAGCTTCTGAACCGAAGATCGAACAACGATAACGACGCAGCTTGCTTCTGACCGACCAGCGTCGCGTTCACCGATGATGCACCGAGGGCCTGTCGCTTTGCTCATCGGATGAACGCATTGACGCCGCGCTTTGCACGCGGCGTTTTTTTGCTTTCAGGCGACGTCGCTGACAAGCGTGCGCGAAACGGTCGTCACGAGCTTGCGCAGCCAGCGCGTCGCGGCACTGCGATGCGTTCTCTCGTGCCACAGTTGATAGTAGGTCAGCGCATTCGTTTCGCCGGGAATCGGCTCGATACGCAACGGCAGAATCCGCGCATAGTGCGATGCGAGCGCGCGCGTCGTCGTGAAGAGAAGGTCGGAACGCACGAGCACATACGGCGCCATGCCGAAGTACGGCAGCGTGGTCGTCACAGTGCGCGTGAGGCCGTTGCGCGCGAGTTCCGTGTCGATGGTGCCCCATGCCGTCGTGTTGTACGTCGTGACCGAAAGATGCTCGGCGCTTTCGTACGCATCGCGTGTGAGCGCGCCATTGCCGATGGGATGATCCGAGCGCATCAGGCACACGAGTTCGTCCTTGCACAACGGTTGCAGATGCAGATGCTCCGGCGGCGTCCGCCAGTTGCCGATGACGAGATCGAGTAGGCCCGTTTCGAGCCCGTTCTCATAGCCGCCGTCCACCATCATCAGATGCTTGAATTCGAGCTTCGCGAGCGGCGCGGCCTGATGGAACGCATCGATGACGGCGGGCACGAAGAACACGTCGAGATAATCCGGCGAGCCGATGCGAAACGTGCGCGTGCTCGCAACGGGATCGAACGTTGTGTTCGGATGCAGGATCGCGTCGATGTTGCTGAGCGCCTGCGCGGCGGGCTCGATCAGCGTGAGGGCGTGGCTCGTCGGCACCATGCGGCTGCCGCTACGCACCAGCAAAGGATCGCCGGTGATCTCGCGCAAGCGGCGCAATGCGATGCTCACCGTAGGCTGCGACTGTCCGAGCAGACTGGCGGCGCGCGACACGCTCGACTCGGTAAGGAGCGTATGCAGCACACGAATCATGTGCGAGTCGATGCTTTCCCTGGACATCGTGCGGCTTGACCTCTGGCGTGGGGGGCATCTTGTCGTCGTCGTGGCCCTGTGTCATCGCAATATACGGACGGATATTGCGATGGTCAACGCAGGGCCTTTACCGACGATGCCGCTCGAGCCTTATGCCGCCTGATTCATGCCCGCGGAATTATGCTGGAAATGGTCGCGGTGTTATGGGCAATCGATCAGACCGCGAAGTCCGTAGAAGCCGACAACGCGCGCCAGCTTTCCGTTTCCGCCGCGACATACGCGTTCTTCTCCGCGATGGCCTTCAGCGTGTCGGTGCCGAGCGCGAGACGCAGCGGCGGCGTGTGCGCGTCCGCGAGCGTGACGAGCGCGGTCGCGAGCTTCTCGGGATCGCCCGGCTGATTGTGATTCATGCCCACAGCGAAGCGCCGCACATTGCCCGAAGTCGCATCGTAATCGTCGATGATGTCCTTGCCCACGAGAAGCGACGACGCATCCAGAAAGTCCGTGCGAAAGTAACCCGGCTCGACGACGGTCGCGTGAATGCCGAGCGGTTGCAGTTCCGCATGCAACGCTTCGGTGATGCCTTCGACGGCGAATTTCGTCGAGCAATAGACGCCGAATCCCGCTGCCGAGCGATAACCGCCTATCGACGACATGTTCACGACGTGGCCGCGCTTCTGCTTGCGCATCACGGGCAGCACGGCGCGCGTCACGTTGAGCAGGCCGAAGACATTGGTGTCGAACATGCGGCGCACGTCGGCGTCGCTCGATTCTTCGACGGCCGCGAGCAGCCCGAAGCCCGCGTTGTTGATCAGCACGTCGATGCGGCCGAACTTCGCGATGGCGGCTTCGACAGCCGCCTTGGCCTGCGCTTCGCTCGTGACATCGAGCGCGACCGGCAGCAGCGCGGGCGATTCGCCGAGGCGCTCGACGATCGCCGCGACATTGCGGCCTGCGGCGACGACCGCGTTGCCGTCGTCGAGCGCCGCGCGCGCGATCAGTGCGCCGAGGCCGCGCGACGCGCCCGTGATGAACCAGACGCGCTTGAATTGCTGTTGGGTTGCGTTGCTCATAATGTGCTCCGTTGTGTCGGTGGTGGTGAACGTGAAACGAAGCATAAGGCGTCCGATTCGCACGAACTAGCCGTCAAACGCTAGACTGATAATCAACCTTAATTTGCGAATCGGGGCGTCCATGAACGAGGTCCGCGCGATATCGATCTTCGTGCGCGCCGCCACGCTCGGTAGTCTGCGGCGTGCGGCCATTGATCAGGGGATTTCGCCGCAAGCCGCGAGTCACGCGGTGATGCAGCTCGAAAAATCCCTCGGTGTGCGCCTCTTTCATCGCACGACGCGCAAGCTCTCGCTGACCGAAGAAGGGTGTATGGACCGGAGACATGGGTAACACCTGTTCCAGGACATGGGTGACACTTCGGACGAATGGTTCGTCCGGAGTAGATCATGACCTGGGATAGCAAA
>NZ_JARUXO010000109.1:0-13684 GCF_031451275.1 Caballeronia sp. LZ029 | reverse complement strand
GTCAGGCGCTCTTCGGGTTGAAGCTGTTGATACTGAGTTGTTTCGTGCATCGCAACACCTTATACGAAACAGGTGTTGCACTTCACATTTGAGGCCGCCATGCAATATCCGCTTTATGTACACCGCGAAGGCGGCGCCGGATTTCGCGCGACGTTTCCCGATTTCCCTCGTGCCGCCGCGATAGGCAAGTCACTGAACGAACTAAAGATCGACGCGAAACAGGCCGTTGAATTGATGTATGACCGCAGCGAGCAACTCATACCGGCTCCGACTTGCAATGGGTCGGAGTTGCATGCGCTCGACATGGACGATGGAGAAGGAATCTGGATGTTTGTCGACATCAATCTCGCGCGGGTGACGTCGAAAGCAGTAGGCATTCAGTTCAGTCTGCTGGACACTCTGCTGGAGCAGGTCGATCAGGCCGCAAGAGAACGTCATATGACGCGATCCGCGCTGATCACGCTGGCTGTCGTACACGAACTCGCAGGTCGGCACGACGAACATTTGTCCTTGGTGCGGATGTAACCGGCGGCCCGTGTTTAAAGCGAACTCGGATTGTAGACGCTGCCATGCAACGACTGGTTCATGTTTCGAATGGAAGCGGCGCAGTTTTCCACGCGCCCCATCACGCGCGGGGAATTAGTAGATGCAGCGGACGGTGCCTACACGAAGCACGGCCGTCTGTTCCTGTCAGTGGAATCGAAGGATTAACGGCTCGACTGCAAGTCGAGCCGAAGCGAGCAGGTGCCGCCTTAAGGCGATCACCTTGCTCAAAGCTCGGAAACGAAGGACAGGCTCGAACAGTTGGTCTGACAGGCGTCGACGGATGACATCATGGAAGACCCGCCCGTAGCCAAGGCCACTCCAGAAGACGTTATCGGGCATCCCCAAAATTTGGTCGCTCGCCGCAACCGACGCACAGGTCGCATCTGAATGAGCTGCCACGTAGCGCGCCGTTATGACCGCCGCCAGCCGATACCTCTGATCACTCATTTAACCGGCCAGGCGGCAGAATGAATATTGATGCGCTCTTCTGGGCGACCCTTTATCGCGCCGAATTCCCGAGAGGGAGGGCGGTGTCCATTCCATCTCGGCCGAGACGCGTCTAAACGTGGACGGGGCAGCGGCACTGAGAGGCCTGCTTCAAAAGCGCATAGCAGACTCCTTGGCCCACAGCCGCCCCCCCCCGTCCCGCCTGCACCTTTTCGAAAGGTGTCGTAGCAAGGGTCAACCGCCCTACCGCCGCGGTTACGCGGCGCCGCGCATAGGCTTGGCATGAAGACGACTATCTGCTCACGCGTCTGCGGAGCCGCTCACCCTGTCGCCGTGGATCTTAACCTGCGGTCTGCGATGACGCGAACCACGGCTAGCATCAGAAAGTTGTTGCGTATTCACGCATAGCGCGTCTAATGAGATGTATGAGCAACGACCGTGTCAGCGTCTGCACGCGCGCTCGAAGTACCTGTTGCGCAGCCTGCGCAGCAATCATCGGGCGGCGCTCGGTACGAGCGGGGCGAAACCATGCAATATCCTCATGTCCAACGCAACGCTGTCGCGGTCTTTCGTGCCAGCTTCCCCGATTTTCCGGTGTCGATGTTACGGGCAATTCGATCGAAGAGCGGGAGTGCAACGCGCCAGAAGCTGTGGAACTGATGTACCACAACACCGAGCAACTCACGCCTGCCCCTACCTGCGATACCTCGGAGTTGCGTGAGCTTGAAATAGACGGCGAGGGAGGAATCTGGCTGTTTGTGCTGTCTGTGAAGATCAATATGTAGCGGGCGACCTCACGAGCGATAGGTTTCGGACTCAGCCTGAGCGAGAGTCGTCTGGAGCAAGTCAACGCCGCCGCTCGGGAGCGGCATTTAGCTCGCTCCGCGTTTTTGCGCCCGCTGCCCTACACGAACTGGACACGCAAAAACGACAATGACAGTCTTCGAAGCCCGAAATGAAATTGAATTGGCGTTCGTGGTGCATTAACCCTCAATGCTCGCGGCTTTCAGTTCGTACACGGACGGTTCGTCGACGCGAGGCAACCCTTGCCTCGAAGCGCTTGGTCGCCTGTCAATGTGCCGTGCGCACCGTGCTCGCGGACAGGCACCGTAGTGCAGGCGTTCCTTGTTCTCGTTTCGATCAGCCGTGCCTTTGCTATGCCGACGCTACCTGCCTGAGGAGGGCATATGAGCTTCACCCAGGGATTTCCCTTGAAAGACAAAGAACCACCGTCCGTTGCTTTAACGGCGCTCCAGTTGGCCGCCGACGCCACGCGCCGATCAGGTCCGAAGCCTTCCGGCGAGCCATCCTTGTCGCCGTCCGAAGCCGCGCGAGATGAGCATGAAAACACCGTCGCACACACAATGCCAGACGACCCAGAAGGAGATTTCGCCTAGTCATTTGACGAGGCCAATCCCGTTCGCATTTATGTCACGGCGGGCGCACTCGTGCGCGCTGCAGGTGTTCTGCCACGTCCTCTTCGAGATGTTCGCGTGCCGATCGAGGGCGACGGACACCATTAAATCGTCGCCTTTACGTCAGGAGGAAATCGTGAAACGCGATATGAATCGCGTACTGGCAATATTGAAAACTTTGGAGGGAAACAAGACTCCTCATCTGAGCGAATCTGACGTTGAAGCCGCGCTCGAGGCAGCGTTCGATTTCCCCGACCGAGAAATCGGGTATCACTTGAACTTGTTGGCCGATGCATATTTCGTACGCTCGACGGGTAACGACTGGCGTGACCGGGGCCCCCCACGATGTTGAAGGCGGAGGTTCTGAACGCCTTCGAAGCCCCCTGAAATGGGGTTGAGTTCCCTAAACGTCATTCCGCGTTCATGAACGCGGCACGTGAGCCAGTCGAGACACAGAACCACCAGAGGGTTCTCGCGGTTCGCCGAAGCGCGCACCGTTCCACAACACGACGAGCGGGCGTGACGGTCGAGTCATCTGGTTTCGTAACAACTCCCCGGGCGACCATTCTTGGGCAGAAAGCAGCATGGATCACTTCAGTGACGCACTCGTTCAATATCATGATCGCAGTAAGCACCGCGTCAACCGTTACGCTCCTGGCCCCCATGAATTCGACTGGATGGCGCAGCCAAATCCGTTTCGGGAGTTTCACGGCGCACCCCGCGTGAATCTGCCGCTAGCCGCGGACACGTTCCACACTCGTTACAACGATGTGCGCTGCGGCGCCCTGCCGTTCGCATACAGAATTGATCTGCGTAATCTGTCGATCCTTTTCGAGCTGTCGTTGGGCTTGTCGGCATGGAAGACTTATCGCGCTACGCGTTGGGCGCTGCGCTGCAACCCTTCGAGTGGCAACCTCCATCCGACCGAGGGCTATTTGCTATGTCCGCATTTGCTTGGTCTGCCCGCGGGCATCTACCACTACCTGAGCCGAGACCATTTGCTTGAACGTCGCGCCGCAGTCGATGACTCGCGGTGGACCACGGCGTTCGCGGGCAAAGGTGTTCTGGTCGGACTAAGCTCGATTCATTGGCGCGAAGCATGGAAATACGGCATGCGGGCGTGGCGCTACTGCCAGCACGATTGCGGCCATGCCATCGCCGCGGTAAGTTACGTAGCGGCCGCTTTGGGTTGGCAAACGCGGCTATTGGAGGCGCCCGCGGACGACGAGGTGGCGCGCTTGCTCGGATTGGACCGTAGTGAGGATTTCGGGACCGCCGAACGAGAGTCGCCGGATGTTCTGCTCTGGGTCGGCCATCCTGACGGACGGCCCGACATCGATCGTATGCTGTCTGCTTCGGACGCGGCGGCGTGGTACGGATGCGCGAATCAGTTAAGCGCGAAACAGGTACGATGGCCCGATATCGATTCGATCCGTATCGCAACGTTCAAGTCCCGTACCCGGGAGCTGAGCACCGCCTCTGCCGAGCGGCGCCGGTTGCCAGCGGCGCCCGCCCTTGACCTCAGTTTCGCGCAGGTCGCTCGACAACGCCGTAGCGCTGTTGAATTCGACGGCACGACGAGCATCACCAGCGCCACGTTTTTCGCAATGCTCGAATGCCTGATGACGTGTTCTGACACACCGCCGTGGAATTCGCTCGTCTCTCCCCCCGCGGTGCATCCTGTGCTATTGGTGCATCGCGTCGGGGGATTGGAGGCTGGCCTGTATGTGCTGGTTAGAAATCCGGAAGCATGGTCGAGCCTGCAGACCTCAATGCGTACCGAATGGCTATGGGAAAAGACGGGACCGGACCACCTGCCGCTCTATTTTCTGCTGCCATTCGATTTGCGTGCATCTGCAAAGTGGATCTCCTGTCATCAGAATATCGCGGCCGATTCCTGCTTCGCGCTCGGCATGCTGACGCGGTTTGCAAGTGCTCTGCAGGAACCCTGGCGTTACCGCCATCTATTTTGGGAATGCGGCATGCTCGGCCACGCGCTCTACCTCGAAGCCGAAGCCGCTGGAGTACGCGCTACGGGGATTGGATGTTTTTTTGATGACGAAATGCACGCGCTGCTTGGGCTCAAGGATCACGAGTGGCAAAGCCTTTATCACTTCACAGTCGGTGGCGCGGTGGAAGATCAACGCTTATCCTCCGAGCCACCCTACCAGCGTCAGAGGTGAATGCCCCACAACTTCTACTAGCGACATACGCCGCGATGGTTAGTTAAACGCTTCTTTCCGGCCACCACACGGTCGCGGTCATTGTGCTTGGCCCGGGTAAAGTCGCTCATCAGCGACTCGTAAGAGGGTGTCGATCGTGTCGCCGTCGCGGCCGAATTCGGAGACGCCGAAACTGACCGTAGCGGAGACGATTCGCCCGGTCTCGACGTAGGACGCCTCCGCGGCCACGGCGCCCCGGCCGCGCTCGGCGATCGAACGAGCTGCATCGCAAGGCTTCATGCGGGAGCACCATAAACTCTTCGCCACCAACCCGCGCCACGCGGCATCGGGACGAATAGCGTCGAGGCATTTCTGCCGCTTTCTCGCAATAACGTGCCGGGTATCGTGTGCCAACTTCAGCCTACATTCAGTCATCCTACAGGGCCATACGAGAAGATCGCTACTGGAGCTCGCAGTGCCAACAGTGCTCATTGAAAGACAGATGCACACCAAGCACCGAACGCCGGGAATGCGCTGGGAGCGCGAAGGATTGCGAAGGGATGCAGGCCGGCGTGATCTCGCCCCGGACATGATGCGCATCCGAGGACAGACTGTCGACCATCCCTTCGGCACGATCAAGGGCTGGATGGGAGCGACTCACTTCCTACGCGCACGATCGAACGGGTGAGCGCAGAGAGGAGCTTCCACGTGCTCGCCTACCACATGAAGCGGGTTATCAAGCTTATCGGTTCGGAAACGATTACGAGATCAATGCAGGCGCGAAGCCCGCGAGGGGCGGATGGGTGCTTGCAATATGTTCCATTCTGAGCTGGACTTTTGAACCTTCGTGGTGCCCAATCGAAATGTCGCACTCTGCCGCCGAGACAGCGTGTCGTCAGATTACCGACGGCCACGCGTACACGGTCTGGGCCACCAGAGAAATGCTCAAAAAACGAGCACCATGTGGTTGTGGCACGGTTATCGCAGGGTCGCGCGAATCTTCGACACATCCGCTTTGTCTGACTGTTGGTCTCCGCGCTCTTCATCGGGTTTTGCATCCACTTGCGTCGTCTCAACTGCACTAGCAACGACCGCAAGCGCGGATATGGCGGTCAACAATGCAAAGGCATCGACGGGCTTCTGCAGGAACAGATTGTGCGAGTCAGAACTGCACAAGCCGGCGAATGAGGCAGCAAGAATCACTCCGTGCCGTGCGAAGCCGTCGCACGCTGGCCGATCGGCACTCGAGGCGTCGCGCGCCGTCGCGATCGTGGGTCTCGCACTCGACTTCACATCGATCGACCCGATCAAGGCGCTGTTTTGAAGCGCCCTCATCAATGACGTCGCAGCGGTGCCGATCATGGTGCTGATGATGCTGATGGCGTCGAATCCGAAGGTCATGGGCACGTTTCTCACGCCCATGCGGCTGCGGAGACCCGGATGGTTTTCAACCGGGGTGATGAGCCCCGCCGTAATCGCGATGATCATTTTCATCTCAAAGGTCATTCAGATCGGCACGCGATAGCCGTAAAATTCGTGATCCTCGTTGTAGCCCCCCTGGCCCGCGCCAAGATCGGAAAAGTCGTGCACGAACTCGATGGCGGCAATCCACTTGACCATTTTGAAACCGAGTTCGTTCTCGCAGCGCAGCCGCAACGGCGCGCCATGCAGCACGCTCAGCGGCGCGCCGTTCATTTCGTAGGCGAGGATCGTCAATTCGTGCCTCATGTTGGCGATGCTGTGCACGTCGTAGTAGCGTCCACCGTCGGCGCCGTCGGCCAGGGAATAGAACACCGCGTAACGGGCATCAACGGTAGGCTTCACCACATCGAGGAGATGACGCATCGGAACGCCGCCCCACCTAGCGACGCCTGACCATCCCTGAATGCAGAAATGGGTGGTGATCTGTTCCTGCTTCGGCATGGCTTTGAGCTCAGCATAGGAGAGTTCTGCCGGCTTTTCGACGAGCCCATCGATTCTCAGCCGGTAGTGCGCAAAACCGTCCTCTACGAGCCGGTCGAACTCGTCGGAGGCTGGCATCGTGCCGTTGGGCCAGAAATACGGTGAGATGTCATGTTCGGTGAGTTGGCTCGTCGGATCCCACCACTGCGTGACGTTATTGAATGGCCGGGCCAGGAACGCGCCGATCTGCTGAACGCGACGCGCATGACGAAGCGTAAACGGCGACGCCAGCCACCAGGTGACGGCCACGAGCACCATGGCCATAACGAACATCAGCACGCCGCTCCAGTTGCCGCCGTTCACGCCGGCAAACATCATATTCAGATTCACGCGTGCACCCGTGATAAAGACCAGCGTCACATGCGCGAGGATATAGAACAGGAACCAGCACAATGCGATGAAATGGATCGAACGCGCCCGCTGCCGATTAAACGCCCGGCCGATCCAGCCGAGCCGGTTCGAAATCGCCGGGCTCTGCATGAAGCCCGTGAGGATGGAGGTCGGCGCCGCGACGAACACTGTTATGAAATAGGTGATCTGCTGGAGGCTGTTGTAACGCAACCAACTCTGATCGGCCGGGAATGTAAGTGACAGATACTGAACGGCGGTCGAGGCCGCGTTGGGAATCACTTCCCATGTCGTCGGCACCAGTCGCAGCCATTGGTCAGTCGTGAACAGCAGGATGTAAAAGATGATGCCATTGATCATCCACAGGAGTGTGATCGAAAAGTGCCACCATCGGGCAAGACCGATCGAGTGACGGATTCCGGGAATACCCAGCCACGCGGGAAGCGTCACCGAATCGTCCTTCGCGGTCCACACCCGGCCGGCGGGCACCGCCTTTTGAAATCGAAACCATTCCGTACCGGGCGTGCAGTCGCGCTTCCAGTACAGTCGCGGATGGTCGGCGAGAATCTGAAGTCCCGCGCGAATGATGAACGCCATGAAAAATAGGTTCAGGAAATGCTGCAGCCTGAGCCAGGCGGGGAATCCCGTGTTGACGGCCACCGCGGACAGCGGGATACCTGGGTAGCGCACCAGGAACACTTGCACCGCCGGGACCTGCCGCAATCCTTGCGCGATGGCCACGCCCATTACAAGCAGCACGAGCGCGAGCGGCAATGCCCACAATACGTTGACCCAGCGCTCACCGATCCGCATCCGGGGCACCACGCCTTCCTGCGGCGGCAGCCAATGATTCAGCCGAACACGGTCGTCCGCGTGGCTCAGTTGCGACCTTACGGGGTCATGCTTGGGCCCCGGGCGATTATGTGTCAACCTATCTCCTCTTTGACGTCACCGAAACGATCGTTCGGGGACCGCGCTGCGACCGCCTTGATTCAAGTTATCCGATCGGCCAACCATGTCTTGGCGTCATGTCTAGGTTTCAATGTCCGGTCGCCATTGAACGATGACGAACGTGGGCAACCTATTCAACGACCGGCCGAGCGCCAATACTGTGTCCCGCCATGCCTTGATTTCGTCGAGCCTTCGCGGGGCGTGGCGCTTTGCGGCTCGCCAGCGTCTTCTGTGATCTATGTCCCCGCAGACCGCCGGAGCGCCGCGCAACCATCCAGATCTCGCCGCCATGGCCACGGCAGCGTCGGGCCATCGCGACGATGATGATCATCCGGGCCTAAGTTCCGGCATCAAGCGCCTATTGGTTCCGGCGTCATCCTCAGATAGAGCAAGAAGGGCTCCGCGTTATTCATCTGAGGATCACATTGTTTAGGCGGTTGTCGTTCCATAAGGCCTACGATGCCGCCACGCGGAAATTACTGAGCTTGGAAATCGACAAGCCGACGCCAGTATTCGTCTTGCCGCCCTTCGGGACTTCCCTCCTGCTGCCACAGAATGTAGGCCCGCTCCCGAAGATGCTGATCAAGTGCGCGATGCCAATACTCTTCCGCGCGCCCATCAGGACACCCGTCCTTCTCCCAGAGCAGGTACGCGCGCTCGCGAACAGCCTGTTCCAAACCGAGCTTCGTTTCCGAGCTTCTCTCCAGGTCATCGCCGTAGGGAGCCATCTGACCACCCCGATCCGTATGCATCCTGGCCGTCAGAGTGCCGAGTTCAACGTCAGGAACAAGCCGCCCGTGCGCTGCCGCTTCAAGCGCCTTGGCTTGATATTCGGAGTCGTCGGCGACGGCTCTCGACTCACTCAAGGTAATCGGGTACGTGTGCAGCACGGTGCCGTTGCGACTTATTACGTCAACCAATCGTTCCTTCATGACTGCCTTCCTAGTATTCGTCCGTTTGGTGTAAGAGTCCGGGCGGGTCTGCCGGGTCGTTCTCGATCGCGGCGCTGTCGAGCGTCGCGGTTTTTCCTGACTTTGAGCGGGCGTGCCCGGTCGAAGAAAAGAGGCTCACTCAAAGGGGCCAAGCAACACGTCGAGCGCCGCTCGCCCACCGGATAGGACCATCGTTCAGCGGAGGAGCCGTTGCGCAGTGGTCCGGCTTCCGCGCCGGCCGAGTACTTCGAGGTTAATGCGGCCCTTGGCGAGGGCAGCGCGGCCTTCATTAAATCGAGTATCGATTTTGCGGACCGCGGACGTATCGACTTTTGGCGATTTCAAGTACCTGTTCGCGAAATTCGTCGAAGGCCGCCAAAAAGGACCGTTCGTCGGATTCCAGTGTGGGTTGCAGGCCGTTGAGCGTTCCGCGGTCCACCTGGAAGGTGATTTCCCTGGAGTCGTCATATCCCCAGAAAAGCACGCAATGCCTGGCAGCATCGTAGCTGCGGCTCGGATTCGGAAAATGGAGAGCCACGATCAGATTTTTCATCCCGGTAGCAGGAAATCGCCACTTGCTAATGGTGGAATCGCGGAGCGAGTAGCTGATGTGCCTCTGGACAGGCCCGCTAGCGTCCTCAGTTTTAAGAAGGAAGAGCCGCGCCCGACGGTCCGGGTTGTAAGCGGTCTCATTCTCCGCGAAAGGAATTGCCGCGTTGGTATCTAATCGCATACCTACCTCTCAAACCAACCGACGGCGCGAAGGCCGTCTACTCACTGTACACCTTTGCCGCCGCGTGAAATCGCTTTATTCCATCCCATTCCCAGAAGGAGCATTGCCATCGGGCGATCCCCACCATCGATTACCGTCGATACAGGGGACGATCTAAAACCTAGTCGCAATTGGGGCTCATCCTTACATGTGGGCGGAACGCTGGCGGAAGTTCTCAACTTTCGTGCGAGTCGACCGGATTCCGTCGAGTAAGCAGCCGAGTCGGCCCGACAGAGGTGGCGGCGGGAATTCGGACAGTTCGTTAAGTGGAAAAGCTGGGGCCTAAGTCGGTCATAATGGCCGGCATCAAGGAACCAGAAGATGATGAAACGAAACCGACGGACACACTCACCGGCGTTCAAGGCAAAGGTGGCACTCGCGGCGCTCAAGGGCGACAAGACGCTGGCGGAGCTGGCCCAGCAGTTTGACGTCCATCCGAACCAGATCACGGACTGGAAGAAGCAACTGCAAGAGCGGGTTGCCGATGTGTTCGAAGTGGGCAACGCGGCGCCGGCGGCACCGCCAATTAACGTGAAGGTTCTGAACGCGGAGATCGGGCAGTTGACGCTGGAGAATGTTTTTTTAGAAAGCGCGCTCAGCAAGGCGGGACTGCTGAGCGTAAGGCGATGATCGATCGTGACCACGCCTTGCCGGTGACACAGCAGGCCCGGCTGGTAGGTATCAGCCGGTCGAGCGCCTATTACCAATCGCGTGGAGTCAGCGAAGCGGACCTGAACTTGATGCGTCGGATTGACGAGCTGCACCTTGAGCATCCATTTGCAGGGGCGCGAATGCTGGCACGGCTGCTGCGTCGCGAAGGCATCATTGTCGGACGCAGGCACGTCGGCACATTGATGAAGCGGATGGGCATCGAGGCGTTGTATCGCAAGCCAAACACGAGCCGCAAACATGCCGCCCACAAGATTTGGCCGTACCTGCTGCGCAACCGGAAGATCGACCGGGCCAACCAGGTCTGGGCGCTCGACACGAGCTATATCCCGATGGCCAAAGGCTTCGTATATCTGACTGCCGTAGTGGACTGGGCGAGCCGCCGGGTGCTAGCGCACCGAGTGGCGAACACGCTGGAGAGTTGCCATGCAGTCGAGGCGCTGGAGGAGGCGTTTGCGAAATACGGGCTGCCTGAGATCGTCAACACGGACCAAGGCAGTCAGTTCACCGCAACCGAATTCACCGACGCGGTGCTCACCCGGAATGTTCTTCTGTCCATGGATGGAAAGGGTGCCTGGCGTGACAACGTGTTCATTGAACGGGTGTGGCGCAGCGTCAAATATGAAGAGGTTTATCTGAAAGCATACGACTCGGTCGGGCACGCTCGCCGCTCGATCGGCAGTTACCTTAACTGGTATAACCAGAGTCGGCCTCATTCGAGGCTCGCCGATCAGACACCGGATGAAGCATACTTCGCCACGCTGCCAGCGATAAAATCGGCAGCTTGATTGCCTCAGCGATTCCACTTAAAACTCGCAGATCCTATCTGAACGAACGAGGCCACCGCTCCCTGACTGTTTCAGTGATCGACGACCTGAGACGGGCGCCGAGAAAATGCTGAGCTGCCTACTGGCCAATCAACAAGGTCAATTGAATCTTCGGCAGCTTTTCCAGCAGGCTGTCCAGCCACAGCTGTGCACACTAGCGACGCGGCGGCTTGTCACCGCCGTTGACGCTTCGGGGATAACAAAAGCCCATCGGAATAATCGCGACCTGCGACTCGTCGTGAAATGTGGTCGCGTCGATCCCGAGCAGGTTCCGAAGACGGTCGCCACTCGCGTCGTCCCACGGGATGCACGATGCGTTCACGCGCGCCCGGCGCCTGTCCGACAAGCAGGATGCGCGCGTCCACTCCCGCACGCACGATCGGACGAGGACCGAGTGGCAGGTGCGGCACACATGCTTGACAGGCACGCACGTCAACCAAAACGCATCGAGCGAAGAACGCGAGTGCTTATTCCGGCCACTTCATTTCCAGGTCATCGTCATGAAGTTTGCGTCGCTCACCAGCGAACCCCCACAAGCCCTCCGACGAAAGATGTGATATGGCCACCTCGTCTCTCCTTGACGTACAGGCCGGGCAGGACAACTAACGTGTGTGGATCGCCGGCCTGTCTGCCGTGCGTGTTGCCATAGTATATTCCGCACGACGCCGGAAACCTGGACCATGGCGGGAAACGGATAGCGCGCAACCGACCTATCGCCAGATCCACGCCGGTGGGTCGCTAGCCGGAAATGACTGGTCGGAAGCCATATCGACCGTATCCAGCGCAGGGAAAGACGGCTCCCACTGCTTCAGGCCGTCCTGCTGCTGACCGGCTGTCCGACGGGGGCGCGTCTGCCGCATACCGGCGACCGGCCCGGGTGTCAGTCGTGGGCCGTGTGGATGGGCAACGGGTCTCATGGTCGGTCTCTAACGGGTTTCGATGAACTCGCGGACGGATTGGCGTCGACGCAGGCGGGCTCGATCGCAAAGTTCAGTTGTGCGCCGACTCACGCCTGGCGTCTGTCCGGCGCCCGACACTTGCGCGGTCGAGCAATGACGTTGGGCCAGCAAGACCTGGAGGTCAGGTCGCGTGTCGCGCGCGGATTCGATCGACAGCAAGCACACGATAGCGGACATGTGACGGGCATTACACCGCGCGGCGCGCGAGCATCGATCGGATCTGGCCAATTGCATACGCGGGGTTCAGGTTTTTAGGGCATATGTCGGTGCAGTTCAGGATTGTGCGGCAACGAAAGAGCCGGTACGGATCTTCAAGATTGTCCAGTCTCGCCTGGGTGGCCATGTCACGCGAATCGACGAGAAACCGGTAGGCCTGCAGCAGGCCAGCCGGTCCGACATACTTGTCCGGATTCCACCAGTACGACGGGCAGGCTGTTGAACAGCACGCGCAGAGGATGCACTCGTACAGGCCGTCGAGCTGGTCGCGCTCTTCGGGACTTTGCAGGCGCTCCCGCTCCGGGGGCGGCGTATCGTTGATCAGATACGGCATCACCGAGTGATACTGGTTGAAGAACGAAGTCATATCGACGATCAGGTCACGGATCACGGGCAGGCCGGGCAAAGGCCGAATGGACAGCGTCAAGCAGCACGGCCGGTTTACCGACAACCATCTTGGCCGGTCGACCGGGATGATTGTCGATCGTTATCCGGTCATGGTTGTCGCTCCTTGTTGATGTTTGTCGCTGGATGATTGTCGGCGACGGTTGTTCTGTTTGTCGCTGGCTGCGCGACGACGGTAGCTTTCGACGTTCATCTCGAAGATCGTCGAATGGTGGACGAGTCGGTCGATCGCAGCGACAGTCATGCCGGGATCCGGAAACACGTTATTCCATCCCGAGAAGGGCTGGTTGGCCGCGATCAGAAGGCTGCGGCGCTCGTATCTTTCGGCGATCAGCTCGAACAGGACGCTTGTTTCGGCCTGGTCCTTACAGGCGTACGACAGGTCGTCGAGGATGATCAGGTCGAAGCGGTCGAGCTTGGCAAGAGCTGAAGGCAACTGTAGGCTCTGGCGCGCAGCCTGCAGCTTCTGTACGAGCTCGCTCGTACGCGTGAACAGCACCCGGTAGCCGGCGTCAATCAACGCGTGTCCGATGGCCGAACCTAGATGACTCTTGCCGGCCCCAGGCGGACCAAACAGGAGCGCCGTGGCACCTTTCTCAAGCCACGAATCGCCGGTCGCGAGCGCCATGACGTGTGCCTTTGAAACCATCGGCACCATGCTGAAGTCGAAGGTCGCAAGCGTCTTGGTCGGGTCCAGATGCGACTCTGCACGATGTCGTTCAATGCGCCGTTTGGCCCGCTCGGCCAGTTCGTGTTCGAGCAATGCGCCGATCAAGCGTGTGGCCTGCCAGCCTTCCTTGTCGGAGCGCTCCGCAAACTCGGGCCAAAGGCGGGCGATGGTCGGCAGGCGCAGTTCATTGAGCATCAAGGCGAGACGGCCGGCATCGTAAGCATGCGTGCTCATGCGACCTCCTTGTCGAGCAGGTCGTCATAGCTGCTTGCGGGTGGCATCTCGACATTGACGTTTGGGCAATTGTCAGCGTCGGATAGATACTCCTCATTTTCGTCGAAGTAAATTTCCCCAGTTTTTGTTTGGCGCCGCCGCGTAAGCGGTGGCGCCCCGTCGATCACCG
>NZ_JARUXO010000108.1:0-14568 GCF_031451275.1 Caballeronia sp. LZ029 | reverse complement strand
CGCCTCTGCCATACACAGCCCTGCTGAGCGAGAACAATCTGCCCAACGCCTATATGGTGCGCACGCTTTTGAAACCACATTCTGCAGAGCTTCCTTAACAGCCCCCAGCGGTGTCTTTTTGATTCAATCTCTAAAAACCCAGCATGATCCGCGTCCAGAATAGCTACTAATGCAGCCTCTGGAATATCCAGCCCCTCGCGCAGGAGGCTGATGCCGATCAACACATCGAACTCTCCCTCACGCAGACCATTGATGATTTGAATGCGGTCCTCTGTCTTTATGTCAGAATGCAAGTATCTGGACCGGACTCCTTGCTCGGTCATGAAGTCATTAAGCTCCTCTGCGCCCCTCTTTGTCAGGGTAGTAACCAAGACACGGTTCTTTTTCTTGACGCACTTCTTTATCTCTTTTAGCAAGTCATCCGTCCAGCCCTTTGATGCTCGCACTTCCAATTTAGGATCGAGCAGTCCGGTTGGCCGGTTTATCTGACTAACGAAGTGGTCTTTTGAAATGTTCGATTCGTAAGCGCCCGGCGTGGCCGAAACAAAGATTGTCTGAGGCTTGATTGTTTCGAACTCGTCAAAAGTCAGCGGACGATTGTTTTTGGAAGACGGCAGGCGGAATCCGTAGTCTATCAGGGTCTCCTTCCGGCTTAGGTCGCCCTTATACATTGCCGATATTTGAGGAATCATCACGTGCGATTCATCGACAAACAACAGGCCATCGGCGGGCAGGTAGTCAAGCAAAGTGATTGGAGGTTGATCGGGGTCTCGGCCGCTGAAGTAGGATGAGTAATTTTCCATGCCGTTGCAGTAGCCCAGTTCGCGCATCATTTCTACATCGTTCGTTATGCGTTCATGCAGACGGTCCGCTTCGGCAAGCCTGTTCTCCCGGTTCAACTCATCGACTCGCGCCTCCATGTCGGACAATATCTTTGTCGATGCCGAATCTATCTTGTTTTTTGGTGTCGCAAAAAGCGTCTTCGGAGACACGAGATAGTGTTCCACTTCGCCCGACTGTGATCCGCTAGCAGTATCGATCCAGTGAACGGAAACAATCGTGTCATCCTCCAACTCTACTTGGACTCCTCTGTTTTCAGAATCAGCGGGAAAGATGTCAATCGAGTCGCCTCGAACACGGTAGGTTCCACGTTTAAGGGTTCGCTCGACGCGTGTATATTGCAGCAGATTTAGACGCCGAATGAGGTCGCGGTGTTTTAGTTGCGTGCCCGGAGCCAGGGAGATCTGCAATTTTCGATAGGCGTTCGGGTCGCCTAGTCCATAAATGGAGGAGACTGATGCGACAACTATTACGTCACGACGTTCGATGAGAGACTTCGTTGTAGATAAGCGCAAACGCTCAAGATGTTCATTGATCGCAGAGTCTTTTTCGATAAAGCGGTCGCTGCCAGGCATGTAGACTTCGGGTTGGAAATAGTCGAAATACGACACGAAAAATTCCACCGCGTTCTCAGGAAAAAACTGCTTCATCTCCGCATAAAGCTGTGCGGTCAGTGTCTTGTTGGGAGCGAGAATCAAGGTCGGACGATTGAGGCGATGAATGATATTTGCCATCGTGAAGGTCTTGCCCGAACCCGTAATACCCTTCAAGGTTTGATGCTTGACTCCATCCTCTATGCCAGCAATCAGTCGCGCTATAGCCTCGGGTTGATCCCCTCCCGGCGTGTAAGCAGAATGCAAAATGAAAGTATTAACTGGCATTGGATCATCTCCTAAGTGAATCACGCCAAAGCTAATGCTAGCCTGGGCCACTGAAACGACTGGACGGCTCGTAAGCGTCCGAGCGTTGATCTGTCATGCAAGGCCGATGCCGACCTTAAGGGTAATAGTACAGCCGGAACCCTGTCATATCCTTTCCTGAAGTGCTGTAAGAAAACAGCCGAGCTGGCCGGGGACCCCACGGCAGTGATGAGGCGCCCCGCACGAAGCGTCGGCCGGCGATTGCCATTCTGTGTTTTCAGACCAGGTGGTACATTGCAGTTGATCACGGGTTACCTGCATCGCAAAAACAGGACAGGGAAGCAATGGACGTCATGACAATAGGCTTCACGAAAAAGTCGGCCGAAAAATTCTTCAGTCTTTTGGGTTCCGCGAAGGTCAGTCGGATTCTCGACGTGCGCCTGAACAAGACTTCTCAACTAGCTGGCTTCTCGAAGAAGCCGGATCTGAAGTTCTTCTCGACTAAACTGATTGGCGCAGAGTATGTCGAGCTAGGCGATTTAGCGCCCGAAAAGGAGATGCTCAGGAGGTATCAAAACAAAGAGTTGACATGGCAAGTCTATGCGGAAGAATACGTCAATCTGTTGGCGAGGCGACGGGTAGAAGGGAGCCTGAACATCGCGCTATTTGATAGAGGGTGTCTGCTGTGCAGCGAAGATAGGCCAAATCATTGTCACCGTAGGCTCGCAGTTGAATATTTGAATTCCCGCTGGTCTAACAAGCTTAAAGTGACGCACCTGTTTTAAAGGATGCAGTGGTGATTCGCTATCAGGCATGATTATCCTGTCGGCTCGTTTTGGCCCGCGCTAGCTGCTCTTTCAAGAATGGAGCCGTTCGGCTGGCCGTAGCCTGAGCCACGTCATCCGGGGTTCCAACGGCCACCACGCGTCCTCCTGCCTCTCCTGCATCCGGTCCTACGTCGATAATCCAATCGGCCTGGGCAACCGCACGCATGTCATGCTCAATCATTACCACCGTGTTGCCCGCGTCAACCAGACGTTGCAGTTGCACCAGCAATCGATCTGCGTCCGACGCGTGCAATCCTGTGGTGGGCTCATCGAGCACATAAAGATTCCGGCCGCGCTGACTGCGTTGTAACTCGGTTGCCAGCTTGATACGTTGTGCTTCGCCGCCAGACAGCTCCGTGGCAGGCTGTCCGAGGCGCAGGTAGCCCAGCCCGATTTCTCGCAGCAATTGCAGAGGCCGTGCTGCTGCGTCCTCGTTGGCAAAGAAATCGCGGGCTTCGTCCACGGTCATCTGGAGCACCTCCGCGATGTTTCGCCCGTTCCAACTTACCTTCAGGGTAGCCTTGTTATAGCGCGCACCATGACATGTTGGACAAGGCGCATACACACTTGGCATGAAGAGTAGTTCAACGCTGATAAATCCTTCGCCCTCGCAAGTTTCACAGCGGCCCTTTGCAACATTGAATGAAAACCGGCCGGCGTCAAAACGCCGTCTGCGCGCGTCAGGGGTGGCGGCAAAAAGCTTGCGAACATGATCGAACAGGCCGGTATAGGTCGCTAGATTAGAGCGTGGCGTGCGGCCAATCGGCTTTTGATCTACCTGCACGAGGCGCTGCACCGCATCCACGTCTCCGGCCAGATGACCTCGGGTCGTTTCCATTACCGGTGGCCCCTCGCTTGCTCCTTCCGCAGAGTCGTCCTCGGGCTCGTGTCCTAGGTGCAACAACACCAGCTCTGGCAGCGCCTGGGTGATCAAGCTCGACTTTCCCGAGCCGGAAATACCGGTTACGGCAGTCAACACACCCAATGGAATGCCTGCATCTATGCCTCGCAGATTGTGACGATGGATTCCCTGTAGCTCAAGCCAGCCAGAAGACGTCCGTCTGCGACTGGCGGGTGCAGGAATTTCGTCAAACAGGTAGCGCGCAGTGCGCGACTCCGGGATGTCGCGTAGGCCCGCAGGAGACCCACTGTAAAGAATGCGTCCGCCACGCTCTCCGGCATCCGGTCCCACGTCTACCAGCCACTGCGCACGGCGCATCAGATCCAGGTCGTGTTCCACCACAAACACCGAATTACCCGCGTCGCGCAGCTTGTCGAGTGCGTCATACAGGGCCTGACTATCAGAGGGATGCAGACCCGCTGAGGGCTCGTCTAGCACATACACGACGCCGAATAGCATGGAACTCAATTGGGTGGCGAGACGTAAGCGCTGAAGCTCGCCAGCCGAGAGCGTTGGCGTGGCGCGATCAAGCGTCAGATATCCCAGCCCCAGCCCCCTGAGTTGTCGAAGTCTCGCTACTACCCCGCTGGCGATACGTTGCGCCGCTAACCGTTTCTCTTCCGACAGTGCCGAAGTGCGGCGAACATCGGGCGATACTGCATGCGTGGCACGTCCAGACACTGCCCGCTGGGCGCGGTCACGGCGGGTTGCCTCCCGGTCGATGCCGGTGCCAGCAGAGTGCGCGCCGAAATCACCCTTGGCAATTGGCTCAAGCAGGCTGGATAGCCGGTCGAGCGGCATCTGCATGAATTCGCCAATGTCCACTCCAGCGAAGGTCACTGCCAGCGCCTCAGGCTTAAGCCGCTTGCCATGACAGGAGGGGCAAAGCTTGCCTTCCATGAAACGCGAGACCCGCCTTCTCATCAGGGCACTTTGCGTATTAGCGAAGGTATGCAGCACATAGCGCCGCGCGCCGGTGAAGGTGCCCATATAGCTCGGGTCGAGCTTGCGTTTGAGAGCGGTTCGGGTTTCAGCCGGTGTCAATCCCGCATACACAGGCACCGTGGGCGTTTCCTCGGTGAACAGAATCCACTCCCGGTCTTTCTTCGGCAGATCCTGCCACGGTCGATCAATGTCGTAGCCCATGGTCACCAGAATGTCGCGCAGGTTCTGACCGTGCCAGGCTGGGGGCCAAGCGGCGATTGCCCGTTCCCGGATGCTCAAGGACGGATCGGGCACCATCGAATCTTCGGTAACGTCATATACACGTCCGAGCCCGTGACATGTCGCGCATGCCCCCTGAGGCGTGTTGGGCGAAAAATCCTCCGCGTATAGCATTGGCTGGTTCGCGGGGTAGGCGCCAGCGCGTGAATACATCATTCGCACGAGGCTTGAAAGGGTCGTCACGCTGCCTACTGATGAGCGTGCATTGCTGGAGCCGCGTTGCTGTTGTAGCGCCACGGCCGGCGGCAGTCCGTCAATGGCGTCCACGTCCGGCACGCCCACTTGATCGATCAGGCGTCTAGCATATGGCGCCACCGACTCAAAGTATCGCCGCTGCGCTTCGGCATAGATGGTCCCGAAAGCGAGTGAAGACTTGCCGGACCCGGACACGCCAGAAAAAACCACTAAGGCGTCGCGCGGGACGGCGACGTCCACATCTTTGAGGTTATGTTCGCGTGCTCCACGGACCTCAACGAAGCCACTGGTCACAGCGGTACGGGAAGAATCATTGACAGGCCTGTTTGACATTTTTTCCTGCACCTCGTAATGGTGTGGACGCCGTGCGAATTTCAACGAGACTTCGTTTAAGAGTCCTCCATGCCGTCCGGGAAATAGATGAAGGTTGCGGTTAGTGTTGCGACAGCACACTCCATACCCGTCTTGGCGTCCGAATGCCAGGTAGCCCAGGCTCCAGGAATCAATCCAGCGACGTGCCTCTACCTAACGGCAAAGTGACGTGAGGCTGTGTGTTCGTGGTGCTTCCGTGCATGATCAAGCGTGAGCCACGATAACCGATGCTATGGTTCCATACCCAACTGATGGCAACGCTGAGCCGATTTTGAGCACCGATCAGGAAGTAGATATGTATAAGTTTCCACACCCACCAGGCGAGGGTGCCGCGCAGTCTAAGTCGTCCCATGTCGACGACTGCCCGCCTTCGGCCGATTGTCGCCAGATTTCCTTCATGCCGGTAGCTGAAAGGCTCTGCAACGGAACCACCTTGCAAGCGCTGCTTAATGAGCTTTGCAACGTATTTTCCCTGCTGTTTTGCTGCAGGAGCGATCCCCGGCACGAACTTCCCATCTGACATGGCTACAGCGGCAGTGTCACCAATAACAAAGACTTCAGGATGGCCCGGCACTGTCAGGTCGGGGCGCACGAGCACACGGCCGGCGCGGTCATCTTCCGCTTTCAACCATTCAGCGGCGAGTGAGGCCTGAACGCCTGCGGCCCAAAGAATAGTCCTGGATGAAAGGGGGTAGCCACCAAAAACCACGCCTTGGGCTGAGCATTCCGTGACTCTCGCACCCAGCGCTACTTCGACCCCCAGCTTTTGAAGCGCCTGCCGTGTGTATTCGGAAAGCTCCTCGGGAAATGCGGCTAGCAGGCGCGGCCCAGCTTCAATCAGAACGACCCGCGTTGCGCGCGGATCGATGGACCGGAAATCGCCCGCCAGAGTGTCCCTGGCGAGTTCGGCAATGGTTCCTGCCAGTTCCACTCCGGTAGGACCGCCGCCAATGATGACGAACGTCTGTAACGCAGAACGTAGCTCGGGATCGCTTGTGGTCTCTGCTTCTTCGAACGCCTGGAGAATGCGGCCACGAATCGTCGTGGCGTCCTCCAGCGTTTTAAGGCCAGGGGCGAAGGCTTCCCAGTCGTCACGTCCAAAATAGGCATGACGTGCGCCCGTTGCCAATATGAGAGTGTCATAGGCAAGACGGGAACCATTGTTGAGCAACATTTCGCGCGTGCCATGATCAACGCCTTCCACCTCCGCCATAAGGGTCTGTACTTCCGGGCGGTTACGAAAGAGATACCGAATGGGCCAGGCAATTTCGGACGTTGACAGCGATGCCCCGGCAACCTGATAGAGCAAAGGTTGAAACAGGTGATGGTTGTGTCGGTCGACCAGCGTAATGTCAACCTGCGCACTTGCGAGACCCTGGACCGCTTCGAGTCCACCAAAGCCAGCACCTACTATCACGACATGATGTCGTTTGCTGGAAGTCTTAATCATCGTGGACTCCTTGTTAGCGCCTCAACGCCGCTGCGTGATGTGCAATGTGGTCGCCAATAAAACTGGCGATGAAGTAGTAGCTATGGTCGTGGCCTGGCCGCAGATTAAGAGTCAGAGGATGACCAGCTTCCTGACAGGTTTCACGTAATAGCTCGGGCCGTAGCTGGCTTTCACGGAACTCATCGTTCAGTCCCTGATCCACAAGCAACGGCAGGCGTTCACGAGCGCCACGGACTAACTTGACGGTGTCATACTGATCCCACGCCTGTTGATCGTCGCCCAGGTAAGCTGCGAAGGCTTTCTGCCCCCAGGGAACCTGAGTCGGCGCGACGATAGGAGAGAAGGCGGATACACTTCGGTAACGGGCGGGGTTACGCAGCGCGACAACCAGGGCTCCGTGACCACCCATTGAATGTCCGCTTATTCCTCGCGCGTCAGTAACGGGAAAGTTAGCCTCGATGAGTGCCGGAAGCTCCTCAACAATATAGTCGTACATCCGGTAGTGTTTCGACCACGGCTGCTGAGTCGCATTGACGTAAAATCCCGCGCCCTGTCCAAGGTCATAGGCGGGGTCGTCCGCAACTCCTTCGCCACGCGGACTTGTGTCTGGTGCCACGACAATGATTCCATGCTCGGACGCATATCGCTGTGCCGAGGACTTGGTGATGAAATTCTGCTCAGTGCAAGTGAGACCTGACAGCCAGTACAGTACCGGGACCTTCTCGTGTTGCGCCTGCGGCGGCAGATAGACGCCGACCTTCATTGTGCAACCGAGTGTCGCGGACTCGTGTTGATAGACGTCTTGCCAGCCATTGAAGCTGGCATGGTGTTCGATGCGTTCCATACGTTCTCCTCGATTAGCCGAAGTGATTCAGGAGCAACCCGTTTCGGCTACCCGTATCTGAAATGCCTAGTCCGGTTTCGTGTCACTGTGAGAGTGCCGGATACTGCGCACGGTCCACCAGATCGCCAGTATCACGAAAGGCACGAGTGCTGCGGTCACAACTTCTGGCGCCGCCACGTCGTGAATGCCCGGTATGCCCTTTAACAGGTCTGAAAGAAGGTTGACAACGTAGTAAGAGATTGCTGCTACCGATAGACCTTCTACCGTCTGTTGAAGGCGAAGTTGCAGCCTGGCCCGGTTGTCCATTGAAGCAAGAAAATCGCTGTTCTGACGTTCCAGACCTACATCGATCCAGGATCGAAGTAGCGAGATTGCGCGCGTCAGCTTGTCGGATAATTTGCTCTGGCGTTCCTTCACGGATCGGCACGTTCGCATTGCTGGTGCGATCCGGCGTTGAAGAAAGTCGCGCCAGGTGTAACAGCCAGAAACAGCACTTTCTGAAAGCGCGGACAGCCTCTCTTCCACGATTTCGTAATAAGCTTGACTGGCTCCAAAGCGATACAGATTTGCCGCAGCTTCTGCTTCCAGTTCGGCCGCCAGATTCGTCAACTCAGCGAGGAGGACTTCATTGTCACGCCGTGCGCGCGAACGCATTTCGTCCGTGATTTCAGCGAGGCGGTCTTCGATCCGCCTGAGGTCCAGTGCGGTTGAGCGCGTGAGGGGCAGGGCGAGCAACGCGAGGGTGCGGTAGTTCTCAAGCTCAATCAGACGTTGGGCGAGCGCACCGAGCCGAGCCTCGGTCAGTGCCCGATCCAGGATGAGAATGTGGGTGAGACCGCTTTTATCTTGCCGGAAGTCCGTGATGATCGCCGCATTACCGTTCTCTACAAGCGAATAACAAAGGCTGACAGGATCGAAATCAGCTATGTGTCGTTCCGATTCGGCCGACCACGGCAGGATGTCGACTCTAATGCCGGTGATGACGGGGCCCGGTGGGACAAAACCTTGCGTAAAAGGATTCTCCTTCGTGCTCAGGTCGAGCGGGGCACTCCATAGATAAGTTGAAAACTCCGCGTGCTTCTCACAATGCAGTTGACCCTGGTCCCACGTCATCCCGTGAAGAGCGGATGTGTTATCGGGTTGCGGGACGCCCAGGCGACTCGACAACTCGGCCATTGCCGCATCATCTCTGGAAAGATCACCTCCGGTCATGAACGCGAATTGCAATAGCGTCCTTGGGGACTTTATCAGAAGGTGCGGACGCGCATGTACTTCTCCCACGGCCTGGGCGCGATACTCATGGGCCGGCATGCCATATACGGTTACCGACGATGTAGCCTGTTGGGCCGTATTGGCTGATGCCGACTCATTCATAGCAACCTCTGGTTTCCTTGTCTTCAGACAAAGGTGTAGGAGCAGACCTTGTTGCCCGCAGGATCGCGCAGGTAGGCTGCATAGGCACCGGGCAGGTGGTCACGCGGGCCCGACTGTCCTTCATCGGTGCCGCCTGCAGCGAGGCCCGCGGCATGGAATGCATCAACTTCGGCCGGGGTGGCGGCAGCAAAGCCTACCGTCACGCCATTGCTGGAGGGCGCTTCACCATTACCTGGGCGGGCGATGATAAAGGCCGGCTTGTCGCGACCGTAGAGCACCCAACCGTTACCGAAAGGCCCAAGATTCTTGACGCCGAGAGCACCCAAAGCGGCGTCGTAGAACGCGACCGACTTCTTGATGTCGGCAGCGCCGAGAAAAACGTGCGAGAAGATACCGTCACCGGAAATAACTGGAGTGGACATGGTGATTTTCCTTGATGTTTGATGTTGAACGAATAGTGAGTAAACGGTGCATCAGTAGTGGATAACGGTGCGAATCGACTTGCCGTCGTGCATCAGATCGAAGGCTTCGTTGATCTCGTCCAATCCCATGGTGTGGGTGACGAACGGGGCGAGATCGATTTCGCCTTTCATCGCGTCTTCCACCATGCCGGGAAGTTGAGTGCGCCCCTTGACGCCACCGAAAGCAGAGCCTTTCCATACGCGGCCGGTTACCAGCTGGAACGGACGGGTCGAGATTTCCTTGCCCGCACCTGCGACACCGATGACGATCGATTGGCCCCAACCACGATGCGCAGCTTCCAGTGCCGAACGCATCACGTTGACGTTACCAACGCACTCAAAGGTATGGTCAACACCCCAGCCGGTCATCTCGATAAGCACCTCGTGAATCGGCTTGTCGAAGTCCTTGGGGTTGAGGCATTCAGTCGCGCCGAACGTGCGGGCGAGTTCAAACTTGGCTGGATTGGTGTCAATGGCAATGATGCGACCGGCCTTGGCTTGACGCGCACCCTGAATCGCAGCCAGACCGATGCCGCCCAAACCGAAGATGGCTACCGAGTCGCCCGGTTGCACCTTGGCCGTGTTGTGAACTGCGCCGATGCCAGTGGTCACACCGCAACCGAGCAGGCAGACATGCTCCGGGTTGGCATCCGGGTTGATCTTGGCCAGCGATACTTCGGCGACCACCGTGTATTCGCTGAAAGTCGAGCAACCCATATAGTGGAAGAGCGGCTGGCCGTTATACGAAAAGCGAGTTGTGCCATCGGGCATCAACCCCTTGCCTTGGGTCGCACGAACCGCGACGCACAGGTTGGTCTTGCCAGACTTGCAGAACAGGCACTCGCCGCATTCAGCCGTATAGAGGGGAATGACGTGGTCGCCAGGTTTCACGCTGGTAACGCCTTCACCCGCTTCCATGACGATGCCCGCACCTTCATGGCCCAGCACGACCGGGAAGAGACCTTCGGGGTCATCGCCCGATAAGGTAAAGGCGTCCGTATGACAAACGCCCGTATTCGTGATTTTGATGAGCACTTCGCCCTTGCGCGGCGGCTCTACATCAATCTCAACGATTTCCAGCGGCTTTCCTGGGCCGAAGGCAACTGCTGCTCGTGATTTCATGATTTGGTTTCCTTGCTAAGTAAAATTTCTTAACGCACGTCAGCTTCGAAGTCTGCTACCGGAGATACGATCGAACGATAGATAACGTGTCTTCGATAGATTTCTTCTGTGAATCACTCCTGGTTACGCTATCGGGAAACTCTTCTCGCAGATAGCTCTCCAGGACAGCCGCCATAAGGCCGTTTACCGCGCCACGGACGGCCGCAAGCTGCTGCAGTATTGCGGCGCATTCAGCATCCTTTTCAAGCGCTGCTTCCAGTGCTGCAGCCTGTCCTTTGATACGTCTAACACGCGCTAATGCTTGCTTCTTATCGCCTGGACTGTACGGCATCGGATAACCCCCTTTGGTGTTCTGTGAGCCAAGTTACTGTACTGCTCCACAGTATATCGAAGCTCGCTTTTAGACACTTTGGGCAGGGTCATGCGAAGCCAAGGATTGCCGGGGAACTAACTACTGCCAGCCCCGCCAGGGACGGGTTGCAAGACTGGCAATCACCCACGCTCATGAGACGTATACTATACTGGGGTACAGTATACCGCAAGGGGTTTACTCATTCTTTTGTTGATGGGCGAGGAACCCCTTGATTGAGCAACTACGGTGATCGGACGAAGAAACGAGCCGCCGTGTTGTCGCGTCATAGAATGCGAGACCTCGTTACAAAAGCGGGCACCATTCGACGGGAATACAAGTCTGAGGTCCACGGTCCTACGTGGTCCTTCTCCAAAATCGCCGCCAACCATGAAAGATCGGACTGGATAGCATTGCAAAGCAGCCAGGGTTTTGGCTCCTAGCTGCATTGATGCTTACCAGCTTGCGTTCTGTCTCCAGGTGCTCGCCTTTGAAACGCCCGGAGGATTAAGTGCCTTGATACGTCAGGCCGCTACCGAACCATGCGGGTCGATGACGTATTTGAACGCAGAACCCGCGTCGAACTCCTTGTATGCTGCCGGGGCGTCCTCAAGCTTGATAACCTTGACGTTCATCATGGGCGTGAGGTAGGGCATGCGGTCATTGAGAATTGCCCTCATCAGCGCATGATTGTAGTTAGCGGTGGGCGATTGGCCGGCTGCCATCCGGGGGGATTTGATCCACGCGTTGGACCAGTCCAGATCCATGCGGCCATTTTTGGCGTCGGCTTCCTTCGAAATCGGGTTGGCACAGTACACGCCGACTGTGCTGGTCGTGCCGCCAGCCCGCACGTACTTGAGCATCGCGTTAGTCACGGCTGCCGCCACGACCTTGTCTTTGTCCGCACCGAAGCCACGGCTATCCACACCGACATAGTCGATAACGCGATCCACTTCACGATGACCGGTGATACGCTCAAGATGTTCCTCGATGGGTGTACCGTCCGACAGGTTGATGGTTTCCACGCCGTGGGGCTTGAGAAGATCGAGACGCTCCTGGATGAAATCGGCCACGATGATAGCGCCGGCGCCCAGAAGTTTCGCGCAGGCCGCACCGGCTCGGCCGACTGGACCGGCGCCGAAGATCAATACGTTTTCGCCAACGATGTAAGCAGGCGCGGCCGGCCAATCGGGCGCTGCAAATCCGTGAAATGCGGTCGGGAGGACATCGGAAAGGAGGGTGAGGTCACGGATTTTTTCCATGGCCGCATCCTTGTGCGGGAAACGCAAGAGATTGAAATCCGCGTAGGGGACAAACAGGTAGTCGCCCTGGCCGCCAGTCCAACCACCGAGATTGAATCCGTAAGCTCCGCAGTCGACCTCGGTGTTGGTGTTTTCGCAGACCTCCGAGCGCATGTGTTTGCAGTTGTAACAACGGCCACAACCTACGTTGAACGGAACAGAAACGAGATCGCCCTTTTTGATGAACTCGACATCTGAGCCGACTTCAACGACCTCACCGGTCATTTCATGCCCCATCGTCATCCCCTTCGGGACTGGAAAGGAGCCGCGATAAATATGAAGGTCGCTGCCGCAAATATTGGTTGTGACGATTTTCAGAATAGCGCCGTGCGGAGCGCTCTTCCCCTGAGGGGTAATGAGTTCCGGAAACTTGAAGGTCGTAACCTTCATTTCCAACGGCTTCTCAAAGGTGATGATCCGATTACCCGGCTGAGCCATTTCGCTTACCTCCTAGGTTCGATGTGGCGACTTCATAATGAAGTCGGTGTATAACCCTGTAGCTGGCGTGATTCAGAGGAACCTGAGCTTTACTATTTTGGGCGGGATACTGTGTCCGGCCTCGTATTGGATAAAGAGTGACTTATGGTGCCGCGCCGGTCAAAATGGAATTTTCGATCTTGTGATAGAAGCGGTCTATGAAGGGACGGATGCTCTCCGCGAAGTACGGCTTGCCCCCCACTGAGACAGTGGCGCTGACCGAGGGTAGACGCCCAACCATGCGGTGCCACCATGTTGGACAGCTTTGCATAAGGAACACGGCGGCTCTCGTAAGGTGCAACGTTCATAAGTTTTTTGGACACCCATAATTCGTTTGGAATACTAAACACACGAAGAGGTCGTCATGACGGGAGGCCATGCGCACGAGATAAAGGCAGAAGGCCTCCAGACTTTGGAGATTGAGTCGTGGACCTGATTCGTCCATTTCGAGCGGCGAGTCGCAAGCGGGGGGAAGTCAGGCCAAGGTGAAGAAGCCACATGGCGGTCGGGCCGTCTCTATCTCACCGGAAAATTGCAATATCGCGGCCCTCCATCAAGTGTAAAAGTTTAGTTCGCATCTTCGGAAAGTAAAGTTGAAAAACGGTGAAAACGTCGCCTTTGCATTGTTCATGACTCGTCCTTGGTAAGCGAAGATCGCGACTCTCGTTGGGGCTGGACACCGCTGTACGCACGACCTCGTGTGCGTGCGTTCCACCTCATGCATGGTGAAAGATGGATTGAAGATCCAAGGGCATTGCGAACAACATTGATAGGCGTCGTGACGTACGGTAAGAGGGCGGCCCGAGATCGCACGCTGAATTGCAAAGGGATCAGCGGGCCGTTTCTTACCGTAAACACCGATGGTCTACGCGAAGGCTGTGCCGAGCGTCCTACGGCTCGGCTGGAACGGGGAGTTCGACGCAAATATAACGCTCGCTGCAGACCTATTCGGTCGTTTCTACGCTTCCCGGGGGGGCTGCCCTGATGGTTCAGCTTTCGGTCGGAAGTTTCGATGCACGGCCAGAATCGCTTGAAAGGGAGTCGTCAGATCAGGCGTATGCACCATCTCCCGCAGTGCCTGAAGAGGTTTAGAATCGAGGCCGTTCCTCGCAGCAATAAAGCCAACATTCGCTCTCGCATCAAGTCCGGTGATGGCTAATGCCTGGAGATCGGGAATCAGTCTCAGCCGTCCCGCGAGAGATTGTGGAAGAACGGTGGCGTATCGGCCGGTGGCGACATGTGCCGCTAGCACGTCAAGCGAGTCCGTGTAAATCGTCTGAGCGCATTGAGCGAGTTGACTCTGAGCAACTTCCGGGACGCCTGAGCGAAGCAAGCACAGCGGCAAACTCACCACATGCTCCCATGTGACGTTTCGCGGCTGTTTGTCGCTGTGAGTCTGAAAAAGAAAAAGGCGCTCCTGGTAAAGGAGGTGAGTATCCAGATCTTCGTTGTTAAGCTTTTCCAGATAAACAAGCGCCATATCCAACTCGTTTTCCCGGACGGCTTTGCATATTGCGGACGCGTTGCCGATGATGATCGATTGATCCAGAAGCGGCATTTTCTCAGCAAGCGCTACACTTAAAACCGGGGCCATTGCCGAGGTTGCGGGAAGCACTCCAAGCCGGAAAGTGCCCTCTATTCCTTTGCGCAGAGCGGCAAGGTCGCGCCTTAAACCTTTGCAATCGTCCTCCATCTGCTGCGCCCAAGATACCACGTGCATTCCTTCTTCCGTAAGGCCATCGTAACGTTTCCCATGGCGAACGACATGCACATCCAAGTCTTTCTCCAACTGTCGGATACCAGCGGAAAGAGTAGGCTGAGACACATTGCAGCTTTTCGCGGCTCTGCCGTAGTGGCCTTCTCGTTGCAAGGTGTGAACTTTCGCCGTTAAGGAACCAAACCGTTTTCGGCGTAAAGGCGCCAGGGACTTTTCGGCGTTTAGGCGCCACAAGTCTTTCGGCATATAGGCGC
>NZ_JARUXO010000107.1:0-15666 GCF_031451275.1 Caballeronia sp. LZ029 | reverse complement strand
CCCGGAAAACGCTTGGTTGGAAGACACCGGCCGAAGCCCTGGACGAATACCTGAGGTCTGTTCAATAATCGAGTGTTGCGACGACCGGTTGAATCCGCCCAATACACATCCATTGCCTTTGGGCGACGCTGCCGCGAAGCCGGCGTGCAGCCGTCGATGGGTACTGCCGGCGACGCGTGCGACAATGCGATGTGCGAATCCTTCTTGGGACGCTTGTAGCAGAGCTCCTGTCGCGCGAACACTTCGCGACCCCTGAACAAGCACGGAGGCGCATCTTCTCCTTCTTGGAAGGCTGGTGCAACGTACGCCGCCTGCATAGCAGCATCGGCTATTGTTCCCCGCTCGAATTCGAAAACCTGAGCGCGAAGACAAAAACTGCATCACCCTGCGCGTTGCCCACCGACGGGCAGCGTCGTGGTCGTGAGAAGCGACCCGCTGCCCGTCCGTGGACAACCCGCGACTCAACGCTTAAGGGAGGCCGGACCACGACAAATCTTTAATTGCATATCTGTCCGTTGGAACGGGTCAATCTCACGACTATGAGTCCGCTCCTGCCGGCAAACGAGCGACAGCTCGGAATAAGGCACCCACGCCGTGCGCCCCTCCTGTCCTGTCGGTGCTCTGCCTTCCGCGTCAGCCCCTCACTCCGCCGCAGCGACCGCCCCTGGTCGAGCAAGGCCCAGCGCCGCGCCGGAGCGCTGTATCGCCCGATACACTCGAGCGACAGCCGACGCGGGCGCGGACAATCTGAGGATGTCATAGTGATGGTTCTGCATTCACCTCCCCGAATCGGCGTTATGTGAAACTGGCCGCGCGCCCACTCGGTGCCCGCCCGTGTTCAGCGCTCGCATGTGTAAGCCCCGAGCAGCCGGGCGGGAGCGTCTTGCCCCCGCGCACCTCCTCGTATTTGGCGGCCGATCAATGACGCAGTTGCGGCTACTGCAGGCCGGCCGTTGGGTGCCTACCAGCGCGACCTCGCGGCCTGCGGCGCGCTGGCCCGCGGTTCTCATCCAGATAACTCTCGATACCAGGATTACGCTCGATCCCGTCGCTGCGGTACGTCCCTTTCATCGTCTGGCCGGCCAGCGACGCGAAGATCCGACAACAAACGACCCTTGCATGCCTGATAATTCGTATTATCAGGCATGGTTTTAATGTCTCGCTGGTGTCCGGGTCGGCGCAGAAAGCGCATCAAGCAATCGTCGGCTCAGCTCGCCAACGCGTTCAAAACACAGCTATTCAGATAACTACTATTGAACTAACCCGCTGACGCGGGAGAGGTCGTTTGGCCGGCGATATCGGCTTCGGCATCGTCACGTGAAGCGCTCTCCCTCGAATGAGACGATGGCAGTGCAGTTCCTGCCTCTTCATTTCGATGGAGTTTGCCATGACCGCACTACGTGAACGCATGGTCGAGGATATGCGCGTGCGCAACCTCGCAGCCAATACTCAGCGGGTATATCTTCAGCACGTTGCTCGCTTCGCCAAATACTTTGGACGCTCGCCTACGCTGCTAGGCCCTGAGGAAATTCGCTCTTATCAGATTCATCTGATCGAGATCGAGCAGCGATCTCGGAGCACGTTGGTGGTGGCCACTGCGGCCCTGCGGTTTCTGTACATCGTCACGCTCAAGCGAGACTGGTCGATCGATGAGATCCCCATGTCGAAGGTGCCGCTCAAGTTGCCACAGGTTCTCAGCGCAGACGAAATTATTCGGCTTCTTGAATCAATCAGAAGTATCAAACATCGAACTGTCCTGATGGTGGCGTATGCGGCTGGACTGCGCATTTCGGAGGCCACCCACCTTAGGGTCCGTGACATCGACAGCCAGCGGATGGTACTGCGCGTCGAACAAGGCAAGGGCAACACCGACCGCTACGTCATGCTCTCGCCGCGACTGCTAGAGTTTCTTCGCACCTACTGGCGCATTGGCCGGCCTCAGCACTGGCTGTTTCCCGGATCCCCACCCGATAAACCCATCGATCCCAACACCGTGCGGCAAGCATGCCACGCCGCTCGTCGTCGCGCCGGTATCACCAAACCTGTGACGCCCCATACCCTGCGTCACGCATTCGCGACACATTTGCTCGAATCCGGTACCGATGTACGGACGATCCAGTTATTGCTTGGCCATCGTAGCCTAGCTACGACGTCACGCTATCTGAAGGTGGCCACCAGCACAGTCTGCGCGACGGCCAGCCCGTTCGACCGACTGCCTCCACAATCTTCTACGCCAATCGGCCCCACGCTCACACCTACGGGCAGCTGAGTGCAATCATGTGCGCCGCGCTGGAATTGGCGGACGTCCTGCGTCGTCACGGTCCGACTTATCGGGAGCTGCATGCTCACTCTGTCAGCCACGCGCAACGGCGCGTCATGGCTGCGATTGAACAATGTCGCACGGCAGCGATGGGCGGCCACGTCGAACAATGTGACGCTTGCGGACATCAACGCATCGCCTACAACTCTTGCGGAAATCGACACTGTCCAAAGTGCCAGTCATTAGTCCGCGCGCAATGGCTTGACGCCCGCCAGGCCGACCTACTGCCGGTACCATATTTCCACGTAGTATTCACCGTTCCCGAGCCGGTCGCGTCTATCGCTTTCCAGAACAAGCGAGTGGTCTACGACATTCTGTTCCAAGCCACTGCCGAGACGCTGCAAACGATCGCCGCCGATCCACGCCATCTTGGTGCGACGATCGGTTTCATTGCGATTCTGCACACGTGGGGACAGAATCTTGTGCACCATCCCCATCTGCACTGCGTTGTCCCCGGCGGCGGCTTGGCCCCCGACTGCAACCGCTGGGTACCTTGCAGACCCGGCTTCTTCCTGCCCGTTCGGGTCCTCTCGCGGCTGTTCCGGCGATTGTTTCTCGAGAGGCTACAACATGCCTTCGACGCAGGGGAGTTGCGGTTCTTCTCGTCGTTGATGCGCCTATCAGAACCGACCGAATTCAGCCGCTACCTTAGAGACCTGAAGCATATTGAATGGGTTGTCTATGCGAAGGAACCGCTTGGCGGTCCACAGCAGGTCCTCGACTATCTTGGCCGCTACACGCACCGCGTGGCGATCTCCAACAACCGTCTCTGTAGTCTGACCGACGGTCATGTCACTTTTCGCTGGAAAGACTACCGACATCCGGGAAGACCACGCCTATTGCGGCTGGACGCTCACGAGTTCATCCGGCGTTTCCTGCTGCATGTACTGCCCCGTGGTCTTCAACGCATCCGTCACTACGGCTTGCTGAGCAACCGACTGCGTGAGTCGCGCTTGAGCACCTGCCGTCAATTGCTGGGCGTCGCACCCGCGGAAGTAACGTCCTGCACGCCCAAACCCGATTATCGCGATCGGTACGCGCAGCTCACCGGCCGCTCACTACACGAATGCCCCGCATGCAAACATGGGCACATGCTCTGCATCGAAGTTTTGTTACCCGGCGCGTCGCCGCGGGCACCACCGACGAGTCGCGTATGAATCGCCAATCACACGCAAAACCGACCGGTTACGGCATGAAGTGCCGCCGCCGAAGGATACACTCGCTCAGTCTTCGCCTACGGTCGCCTCATTCACGCTTCAACTTAATATCGTCTGCATGTCGAGCACGCTCCCTCTACAATCCGGCTGGAAGCACTCCGTGTTTAAGGCTGCAAACCGGCTTGCCAGCAACATCCCAAGTAAGCACATCAATTCAATTCCCATAGCCACGACGCTCAGCGGAGCGGCTTAGCTCAACTAATTTTTAGCGAAGCGCAGACGGCCGATACGACATATCGATAGCAGCATCATTGCGCCGTCTGCGCTTCGCTAAAAATCCTCTGCTTTCCCTTAACGGTTCGGTTCTCGCCAGCAACCTAAAAGCGCGGCAATTTCCTTGCTCTCCTTGCGATAGCGGTGACTTCCCGATCGTTCGGCGGCGGTATGGACATCTGCACGGCCGGAAGGACTCTCACTCGGCCATTGCTGACATTGACGAGTGGACCAGTCAGTGGCCGCAATGCGCCGCTAAGCCGCCGACCATCGCACAGTTCGTGCGAGTGGAGCCATAGCAAACATATCTTGGTAACCTTTTGAAGATTATGAGTTTTTCATAGTGACCTGTTGAAGATTAAGCAGTTTCTGATATGGAATAGATAACGGTTTTAGCCGCAATGTCGCGGCGTGGAAATTTGCGCGGAATATCGCGCTGCGAGGATAATCGAGGATTCGAAGAATAAGACGCGATCGTCGCTACTAGCAGCGGATTGCACATCAAGGCTCGTTGAACTGAACGAGACCTTCATCCTGGTTGCCGATCGTTGGCAGCTGCACTACCTTGTTCAGGTCGGGATAGATGTTTTGAGTTCTGTCGCCACCGAGCTTGCCAGCTCGGAAAAGTACTCTAGCTTCTCGATTTTTTCTTGCAACGCCTGTCGAGCGAATTCGTCAGCGCCGGGAGCCTTCTCGTCACTTGACAAAAAATCGGCAAGGCGTATCTCCAAGGTAGCGTTTGCTCCGGCGGAGATGGCAGCATCGAGCCATGGGGCGACTTTATCCGAAGCCTCGCGAGACGCGACGCCAAGCAGATACTGGATAAGCACACGCGCTGAATAGTCGAGATTCACCGCCGCTTCCAGGAACCGGTTGCTCTCAAGCTCTGAGCTTTCCGGTACGTTGACGTCTGGACGACTGTCGATGAAGCGGAAACGGTTCCCACCGTCCACGTCGAGAGACGCAAGTGTTCGAAGGACCGGCTCCAGTTCCCGAAATGGCTGCGAATGGCGGGGCAGATTATTCCGGTGATCCCACAATTCATAGACGGCCCGGGCGCACGCATCCTGGGCGGCAGAGCGCGCATCGGGCATCGCGTGCTCCGTCGCGTCGATGCGTTCCGCGATATAGTGAGCCATCCACTGCGCTAGTGGGTCTTCCGTGAGGCCAAGCTCGGCAACCAGGCGCCTGCCAAGTTCAATCACGGCTTTTGAGCGATCGAGCGATTCCATCTTTATTTACCAGGTAATAGCGCACATAAGGCCACGGGTACGGTTCGAACACGTCCTGATCCGAACCTCTACGGGGCGGCTTGCGACGTATCGATACGCTGAGCATCAAACGCATCTCGGGATTGTGCTTCAAGAATGCCAGCAAGAATTCACGGTTACAGCTCAGGCGGCTCCCAGCGATGCTTTCCTCTTTGGGTTCATAGCCGACCTTACGAGTCCACGATTCGCTGCGGATAAACGCTCCCGCATCTGAAATCCACGACGGCGCATCCGGCTGTGCTTTCAGTCCAAGCAAATCGACTACAGCCGAAGCCGGCCTCGGCCCGGGATATTCGACCTTGCTTGCCCAAGAATCGTATTCGTCCAGGCGCACGGGATCGCTACTGCTATCGACCCACGCCTCGAGACGAAATCTGCCGATGCTGACCTCGCGATCTTCGGTCGCCGGAATATAGATGTTATCGGGTCGGGGCGACGTCTGAAACGCTGCCAGCAGCGCAGTGGACGTGTCTTGCGGGACTAGAACGCTGCGCACCGAGACTGTTTCTTCGTTGTCACGCTCGCCGCTGCTCCAGTAGCCCCAAAGAACGTGCAAACCGTCATCGGTCAGCAGTTGACGGTCCAGATGCTCGCCCGTTACGCTCCAGCACCACGTTTTGTCTCCGTACCCTCGCGAATCGGGCGGTGGTTCCGTGAGGTGAGGGTCGCGTCGGTCTGCGAGCCAGTGCCCATCGCTTCGGGTTAAGAGTTGCCCTTCCAGCCATTCTTCAAAGTCATCAGTCGTATGGTCCGCGGCCTTACCGACAGAATGTGTCTCCAGCAGCCGGGCAGCAACAATCATCATCGCGTGATACGAGTTGTATGCGGTCAAATCGTCAACTCGAGGCGTAGTGCCGTGAGAGTGGTTGGTATCCTCATAATGGAGGATTTTCCGCTCGTAGCGCGCGTCTTCAAGATCTGCGCCGTAGCTCGAGGCCATCCGATCGCGCAGTACATCCCGGGCGCGTCTTTCCATCGATTCCTGGTTGATGCCGAAAACCTGACCTAGCGGCGCGAACCAGTATGGGCCGATGTCGATACCGAAGTAATACTTCTCGTGTCCCGGCAGGTCAGGTGCATTGGCGTCGTCGTAGTCATCGTCGTCAGACACACCACGGGACCTGGTATGCACGTGCAAGGGCTGTCTCCGGATGTTGACCTCGTCGGGTGCCGCATCGGTTGTCGTCGGTATGACGACTGACATGCGCAAGATCTTCAATGTTTCGACAGCAAAATGCCTGATCAGAACGTGTTCCTCATCGGCAGACGCTGTCAGAAACGGAACAAACGGTTCGACGGCAATTGGCCGGTCGATCGCACCTCGAGCAAGCGCAATGAGCAGCCACTGGCGGGCATGCCATTCGTAGAATACGAGTCCGCCGTCGGTGAAGGGAGCCGGGGAGTCGGCGGTTGCGCGCACGGCAAGTGCAGACAATAACCCGGTCCAGTTTAGTTCCACACACGTTCTGACCGCATGAGCCGTCTTCCAGCGCTCGCTTGCTGCTGGCGAGCCGAGGCCGGCCCATAGATAGCCAGCCAAAGCTTGCTCGCACGATTGCGCGGGCGTGAGCTCCTCGCGCCAGGGGCCGTCGCCGTCTTCGGAACGAAGCATGCCATCGAGCAGGCTCAGCCCAAAATTCAGTGCACCGTCTGCTTCATCCTGGGTGAGACAAGATGTCAGGGGATCCACGAGCAGGAAAAATCCCCGTGCGTCGAGGGTATCAACTTTTGCCGCAAACCCCTGCAAAACTGCGATGACAACGTCTTTGTCGGTCACGATGCCTTGCGTGTACAGGCGTTCCGACGGGAACACCTTTCCCCAGCCGCTACGCTGCGAAAACTGCGGTGTGTTTCGACACGCCGCCAAGGTTGCCTCGCGTAGCGCCTCGCGAACCGACAGCGACCTGAGACCGAGTGGTGGAATGGCGTCGAGCAGATCTCGAAACTTGAAAATCCCGAAGTCGGGCCATGAAGCAACGGCGCGGATGAACTCGGCCATCCGGCTGTGGCCGCTGCGCACAAGCCCCTGCTTGAAGAATTCTTCGACGGAATACGGCGAGTCGAAGCTCTTCAGATCGCCGTACGCTCGACGCAACGACGCCTGGTTCGTCAGATCGAGTCCAGCGAACAAGCTGTTCCAGTCGGGTTCTTTGCGTTCACTGCTATCGTAGTGTTGCGGTGTCGGCTCAGGCTGCGGAGACGCCAAACTGTTGCGTCGTGCTGCGGCCGCGAGCAGTCGATCGATATCTGGCAACTGGACCCCGAGCGTGCGCCCCTGCTGGGCCATACCAGGCCAGGTTTCTTCGTTCTGCGGGTCGACACGCACGTAGCGATATGCGGCGTGAAGAATCTGTTTCTTCCGTTCCATATCTGTCTGCGCATCGATAGCTCGCTTGATATCGTTCAGGCTATTCAATCCCGCGTCCAGGCCGGCTAGAGCGACTGTGGCAATTGCGGGAAGCTGACTCACTTCCACTAGGCTTCGGATTGCCTTTTCGATCTGGCGTTCGGCAGAACCGAAGTCCCGGTCACGCCATCGGCTCAGGATAGCGAGGGTCGAGGACGGACAAAGACCTAGCAGCGCCTCGACGGTTGTTGGCCAGTCGAAGTGTTTGTCACGATAGACATACCTATACGTCAGCTCCGCGGCTCTTGCCAGACGGTAGGCAGATTGCGGGCGGGGTGTCTGTTTCTTCGAGCTGGCCTTTGCCAGATGCAGCATTGCTATCCAGCGGTCCAGATTTTCATCACCGATGTTGTCGGAGATTTCGACGGCCCGGCCAAAATAAGCTGCGGCCTCGGCTTTGCTGACCGGCAGCACGGCGCGAGCCAGGAGCTGATAGGCATCGGTTCTCGTTTCAGCATGTTCCCTGGAAGTTTCCAGGGACTCGAAGGCTGCGATTGCCAGCTCCATCGCGAAATCAGACATCCCGGACGAGCGCGAAGCGATGCGACACATTGCCGTCAGGGTATCTGGCGAGATGTGGTTATCGTGAGTGCTGATCCAGTCGCGAAGCACCGCCACAGAAGCTTCGGTCGTAATCGATGCGTCCCGCAGCACCCGGATCCATTCGATAGCCACGACATTTTGAACGTGCGAGCGAGACTGGTAATCTTGCGACGCAATGCTCTTTTCGAGCGCATCTTTGACCGCCGCATCAAGATTTGACGGCGAGCGCCCGCATGCGACCTCCGCGCTGAATACAAACCAGGGCAGAAGGCTGCCCGTAGTTCGTTCGAACGCGGTCGTATCGGACCCGCGGCGATAAGAGTCCTTGGTTTCCAGTTCAGAACGGACGTCCGGCGGGGCGATGGCAAGTAGTGTAAGCCGGTCGTTTCGCAATGCAGCCTCAAGCGCGTACGCTCTGAGCAGCGGTGAAATGTCCGCGCCGAATCTGTCGGAGAGAACGGTCGGTGGCGTTTCCGGCAGATGTCGACGAAGAATGCCTGACCAGCTCGCGTCGTCCCGTGGAAGCACGCGTAGCGACATTGAGACGGCAGCGGTAACAGCTTCCAAAGTATCCCAGCGCTCGTTCCACTGGTCTGAGCCTTTGATTTGCACCCGACGGTCTGCCAAGCTGTGCATCACCCGGGCGAGCGGTACGGGCGGAAGACGATGTCCCACGCGTGATGCTTCCGCCACGATTCCGAGCGACAGCCAGAAGTTGTTCGTGCCGACCAGCGCCAGCGAATCGAGTTCGCCGTACTCGCCTAGGTCGAGCAGTCGCCGCGCGAGCAATCGTGCTGCGTCAAAGGCCAGGCGACGAGGTCTCCAACTGCCCAGAAACCTGGCGGCCGCTTGTGGCCCCAGTACCCGCATTCGTGCCAGTGCGAGTTCTGCCCGATCGCTATTCGTGACCGTCTTTCGGTCATCTGCTGGGCTCCGGGCCCAGGCGTACAGCCATTCCATGGCCATGCGCAGTCTGCTGCCAGCTTCAGCCAGGAATTCCTTACGCCCCGAAAGAAGCCCCGCCTCGTACGCATGGTGCGATCCCATCCAGCTGCTACCAAACATGCGCCGCGATACCAGCTCATCAATCCTGTTCGGAGAAAGCAGCACGCCTGCGATGTCGCTGTTCTGCTGTATCAACGCGGTTTGGCGCGTTGCTGCTGCCACTTGGCCGCCGGCCTTCATCGAAAGCTTTGCAGCATCAGCATATCGCCCTGCCTGAAGGCAAGCCTTGAGTGCAAATGTCAGGCGTTGTATTTCCACGTCCCGCCGTTCGATCGCGTTTGCAGCGGGCAAACCGTCTTCTGATAATGCCAGCGCGACGAGTTCATCCATGAGCCCGGCGGAGAGCATCAGTTGAGGAAGGGTCGAGGCGACGTAGGAGCTGTCACTGGCGAGAGGCCGCAGTCGCGCCAGGAATGATTCCAGGTTCGCGTGTGCTGGCTTGAAACGATCACGGAACCACGTCTCGGTCGGTTCGTCGGTGAAGTGGAGGCTGTTTCCCTTTATAAGTAGCGGGCGTCCGAGATCGAGCGCGAAGCTACGCACAGCGCTTTCAGGAATGCCAGAAATCTGTGCCAGAACTGAGACCGGTACGAGCGGCCGAAGTACCGCCAGGCCTTGGCAGATGAGGTCGATCTGCGCTGCTTCGGTCTTGCCTGCCTGATTTTTGAGCTTATCGATCGCGCCTTGCAGCAAATCGGCGATAGCGTTATCCACATTCGACTGGGTTGGCCCCAGTTTTATGAGCATTTCCGAGATGTTCAATTTTTGCTCAATTGCCAGAGCCTGGACTCGAGGGTTCGAGCTGCTCAGAAATGCAAACTCAGCGACGTCTGTTTCGGTCGCATCGGGGTAGTGCCGTAGCAGGAACGCCTTCGTTTCCGCGAAACTGAAAGGGTGTAACTCGATTTCGTGCACCTCACTGGGTGCGCCGAGCCGCGCTCGACGATGCGTCCTGCAGGTGAAAGCGAGCCGCACGCCATCAGGAACTGCCGTGGAGATGAGATCGCGGACGAACGGATTGTCGCCTTGCTCCTCGGCTGCCATGTCGGCGTTGTCCGCAGCGTCGACTATCAGGCACAGGCTCGCCGAGGGGTCGCGTGCGCGAAGCAGGTTGATAGCCTGTTCGATTCGCCCGATAAACGCGCGCATGAGATTCTTGGCATCCGCGTGCGCGGACGGAATCAGCGGAAGGCACAGACCCCGTGCGGCCAGTTCGTTCGCAATCTGTACCAGCGCATCACGATGCCGGTGCCGAAGATGCAATGAATTTCGATAGAGTCCATCGCCAAAGCAATCGTACAGCACGGCGACGGAGCCTTGCGGCATCGACGTAGCGAGGCGCGACGCGATGACAGATTTGCCCACTCCGCCATCGGCATGAAGAACGATCGGGCGTGTTGTCGAGAGTAACGCCGCGCGAATTTCGGCTTCCTGCTCCCGGGGAAGTACCACGGCCGGTGCGTTTATCAGGCAAGGCGCGGGCTGAAGTTGTGGCTCTGAAACCCTCAGGGCGCGCAAAACCTCGTGCCGTCGGATCGCCGGATCATTGGCGAACTCCGAAGACGCCTTGCGTGCGACCAGTTCCTTCAGTTGCACGGGAGCATCGTAGTCGGCCTCAGACAGGTACACGCCGACGTCCTGGGCAAGCAGATTCCGCTGGGCCCACAGATTAGGCTCTTCGCCTTCGACCGAAAAGATGCTGAAGAAGTCGGCCGCCTGGTCACCACTCAACCCGACGTATCCCAACAAGGTGGCCTGGACCGTGGGATGCCGCGGTGCACGGCCGGCCGCAAGGTCTTCGAGTGCCTCAAGCACTTTCTGGTCGATTGGGCGATTGGTTGTGAAACGGAAGCGGAATCTCGATTTGACATCTGGCGCCGCGAACTGCAGCAAGAGCGCGGTGAAGCGTTTGGCGAACCCTTGTAATGTCTTCTTGAGACCGCTTGCGGTCCACACGGTCTGCGCGTGTCGCGTCGAATGTTTGAGCTGCGTGTATTCAACCCGACGCGCCTGAGCTAACGCTTCACTGCCCCAGTAGAGCCCAACGTCGATCAGTTCGTCGCCATCGTCCACGGAGGACGAGCCTTCTGACGTCGATGCACCTTCGATGGATACGGCGACAAGACCGTTTAAACCCGGTAGCAGCGCCAGACAATGACGGGCCGCCCAGTGATAGTGGAACTGGTCTCCGTCGCGGCTCGGCCGCACCAACTCATGTTCCGCCATGTCTTTCGTTACTCCTCGTGTCGTCCGTCAAGTTTACCGAAAACGAGGCGACCGGGAGGCTTGCCGGATCAGCGCGGCGAAGTCTCAGTGTGCAGACGATGCTTCGCGCAACACGAAGCGGCGCCGTAGTTACATCAGACAGCGGGGCAGACGGTGTCGTGAGCATAAGGATCTGACCTTGCCCGCACCGACAGTGCTTCTACGCAGATTGTTGGCGAGTCATTAAGTGAGCACTAAAGATTTGTATCAGCTTGCCGTTACCTCCTGAATGACGCCGGTTCCACACGAATCGGGATGTCCTATGCGGCGCACGCCTTCCAAATCATTCGCTTGTCGCTGCGTCGTGAGCTGTTATTAGCGCTGACACGTGTGTGGGACACCAACAAACAGGCTGTGCGAATGAGCCTGATCGCCGATCGCCTACGGAACAAAGAATTGTTCGAAGCACTGGTTCAAGACCGTGCTAGGAGCCTCGGCCTTAGTTCTAAGTTCGCGCCCGACGCGATGAGAAACACGCTGACGCCAAGGCGCGATGAGATACTGGAATTGATCGGCAAATACAGTGCGAAAGGCGCCAGCTTCGAGGTCCTAGAGAAGCTTAAAATGCTTCGCCACCAGCATCTAGCACATCGGCAATTGCCCAGAGCCCCGGTTGGGCCCACGGAATCGAATACGGCAGCGCAGCAACAGGCGGAAGGTGCGCCACCTGTTTGGGCCACCGACGACGAGATTGAGACCTTCTACCAAGACAACCTCAGAATCATGCGGCTGCTGTTGAGTGTCGTTTTGGGCATGGCCTACGATCTGTCGGAGGCAACGGAAGTCTACGAGCACCATGCAAAATACTTCTGGGCTTCAGCACGTGGTGAGCGCACCGAGGGCCACCACGACTATCGTCCGCCGCCGGCCGGCGTCTGAGCAAAGGCGAAAGCCAATGAGTGCACATCCACCCGCGGCGATACCGCAGACGCCTGATGCTCGACTAGCGCGCCGCCAGGCGCTACTGAGTTGTGCGATCATCCGCAATATTGCTTTTTACTACGCTGGCTGGGTCAGCGAAGATGGCCGAGGGCAGTTAAAGGACGACACGGAATTGGGTCGCACGATTAACAGTAATTTTATCGACATGGCGGTTCTTGAGTGGGCAAAACTCTTTGTCGACGCCCGAGGACGGCATCATTGGTGTCGGTTCGTGCGGTCCGTAGAAGCGCGCACCGCGTTCAGGACGGGATTGCTGGCGAGCATTGGGCTTGACCTACCGGCTTGAGAGCAATACCACGCGGACGTCAGAGTCTACCGTGATCGCTTCATTGCACATCTGGACGATGATGACGTAATGACGCCACCGCGCCTTCGCCTTGCGCGTGACAGCACACTGTTTTTCTATGAGCACCTAGCCGCCAATGCGCCTGTCGGCGCTATCGCCGGCCGATTGCCTCACGATCTTCGAGTTTATTACGACGCTTGCGCTAACCTCGCTAGTACGTACCGTGTGAGCTATGTAAGTGACGGGATCTGAGCCTGCTGCAAGATTCAACGGGCAACAGAAATGGCGCAGGATATAGCAAAACAGAAGACTCTCGATATGTACGCTTCGCTCATGGAAGAAGTGAAGCTTCGCGAAGCAGCGGTCTGGAAAGTTATCGCGGGCGAGATCACGCTGCCGCACCCATGCGCCCGTGAGTATTGTTTCCTGCAGATCCGGATGATTATCGAAACAATGACCTTAGGCTGTCTCCTCGTGCATGGCGATATCCCGGCGACGCAGAGCAACAAACATTTGAGTCAATATTCTGCGGACCAGATCATGAAACTACTCGGGAGCCTACATCCCGAGTTCTATCCAGAGCCCGTTTTCCTGACTACCACTGTCTTATTCAGTGGAAAGAAACAGCACCATATAGAACCTCAAGTCAACGACTTCCTTCCGAAGAAAACTTTACTGAAGTACTACGCACGCTGTGGTGACGTGCTGCACCGTGGGTCAGTAAAAAATTTGCTTAAGGAAAGTGGCGTACAGTCAGATCTCGACGAACCGAAAACCATGCTGGTTAGCATTCGAAAATTGCTGGAACAACACCTGATCGCGTTGTTCCAGCCCGACACCAAATTCGTCTGTCTACTTTCTGACCCAGAGGCTGGGGGTAAGACAACGGCCGCAATCGGATCTTCCGGCTAGTAGTTTTCACACGCTCAGAGTCCCTTGCGCATCCCGGTTCGCTTGCGTTCGTCAGCCAATAGCTGTTCCGCGCTCCACCGATCAACCATCGACAGTTCAACAAGCGGCATTGCCCCGCATGAACGAAAGGCAGCTGGACAGTCTGAAGCGGACGTTGCGGCCAAAAGGATAATTGACGGCAACGGGTCGTGAGTACGCATTGGTGGCAGGCGTGACCGCTCATTCGGGACCGGCGACGTGCGAACGGCCGGAAAGCGGCGGTCAGCTGCCTGACCACGCCCGAGACTTGAACGACGGCAATGGCCGATTAGCGAGCAGTGCGGCCCTCCTCTTTCGCCGACTTCGTTGACGGGCCGGGAATCGCCGCAAAAGCGGCAAGCAATGTGCCTTGTGATGGTTGCCGCGCCGCGCTTCAGGGCCGCCCGTGATCGCAGATCTGGTATGTGGAGACGAACGCCGACAGCAGCTTGTCGCCGCCTTTGCCGATCCGGCTACGTGCTCGTCAATGCCAACATCGTGCACGGAGTGCGCGAACGCTTTCCGCCAGGCCCTGCAAGGTGCAGGTTCGCGGGCGATCGCGGAGCCGGTGGACTTCTACAACCGTATCGTCCCACTTCTCGTCAGCGGTCTTTCTTTGAAAACCATTGACACCGGCCTCCTCGTGCACCGATGTCTGCCAGCTGTCCTTTCAGCAGTCGGCGCTCACTAGGCTTGATAATAGTTAATAAGTGTTATACTGTGGGATGACTTGCTTGGAGAGCACAACCATGATCAGTGCAGATCTTGGACAACAGCTTGAGGGATACATCACGAAGCTGGTCGAAACGGGACGGTACGGCTCAAAGAGCGAAGTGTTGCGCGAAGGCGTGCGATTGATTCAGGATCGCGAGACGCAGCTTGCCGCGTTAGATGCCGTGATCGAGCGAGGCGTCGTCGATTCAGATGCTGGCCGAGGAAAACCCGCCCAAGAAGTGTTCGACCGGCTTGAAGCTAAGTATCAGGCGATGGTGAACGGCAAGGCATGATTGTTCGCATCTTACCGGCTGCCGAGGCCGAGCTTGAGGCCATCGGCGACTACATCGCCCGCGACAATCCACGCCGGGCCTTAAGCTTCGTTCTTGAGATGCGTGACAAGTGCATGAGCCTTGCAGATATGCCCCTCGCCTACCCGCTCGTGCCTCGATACGAAGATTGCGGCGTGCGGCATCGTGTTCACGGCAGCTACCAGATCTTCTTCCGCGTTACTGGGCAACCCGAGCGCATCGACGTAATTCACGTCCTACATAGCGCCAGAGACATCGCCGCTATCCTTTTCCCCTAAACACACCCACGAAAAAAGGCCCAGGACGAGCTAAGTGCTGGGCAAGCCATCGGCTACGCCGGTGGCGGAGGTGCTATTAGGCAAACTGGCCGTCTGCGGTACCACCGCAGCGGCCAGTGCTCTTGTAGTGAGCAAGAGCCTCCTGGCTCTGCCGGTCGATTAGTGGCCGAAATAGACAGGAGCGATGGTATTGCCGGTGTGAGCTGGGCCGCCCGAAGCCGACGCAGTGTCAGCCACGCCGCCGTAGCTCGTTTGCCCGTTCTGCGCCGCGACCTTCGCTTCGGCTGCTTGAATCTCGGCCGGATAGGTCACGCGATCCATGCTCGGGTTATATCCAGCGCGTTCGAGTTGGACAAGTTCTGCCTTAACTTGCGCGCGGGTCAGCGGTTGGCTTTGAGCGAACGAAGAAACTGCCGGAATAGCGAGTGCAGCGGCGACGACGATAGTTGCGAGTTTCATGATGCTTACCTCCGAGTCTTGTTTTCGCAAACAGCCCTGTTTGCGTTTCAGTGACTTCAGTATAGGTAAGCAGCCGCTTAAGATTAATGAGCTTTTGAACAACAAATACTTGCTATATTCGGGATAACCCTATGTCACCGCTACTGAGCGGTGACAGCTTCGCTGATTTCCGATGCGACGTTGTCGCATCCGTCGGGCATGCGCGATACCGGAACCAGTGACACTTTCGCGCGGCGCGCGACGTCCTGCACGGTCGGTGAACCAATGCCTATGCAGAAAATGCAAACGTCACAGTCCGCATCGCCTTCCACGCGCAGCCGAAAGTCTGCAGCGAAGATTTCCGAGTCAGTGATTGTTTTCGTTCGGGACGCGGTGGTCCAAGGCCCGGCAACGTACGCGGCGTGGTCTCATCGGTGCTGCACGTTCCGCGTTGCCATGTATATGTCAAAAAGGCCCGAATGCAGGCGGCGGATCTCTTGACGCAGGGCAATCAGTTCGTGCTGTT
>NZ_JARUXO010000106.1:0-16086 GCF_031451275.1 Caballeronia sp. LZ029 | reverse complement strand
CATCGCCGCTCGCCCTGTCAAGCGATACACCTGCTTTGCACTTCGCACCATGCAACACCTCCGCGATCAAAGGTGTTGCGACGACCGGTTGAATCCGCCCTGGCTACCCTGATCGGTGTTCACGATGTCTGGCAGCCCGTAGCGGGCGAATGCTTCTTCCAGCGCCTCCACCGCATGTATCGCCTCCAGCGTAATAGCCACCCGGTGTGCAAGAACCTTGCGACTCGCCCAATCGACTACCGCCGTCAAATAGACGAAGCCACGCGCCATGGGAATGTATGTCGTGTCGAGCGCGAACACCTGATTGGCGCGCTCTATCTTCATGCCGCGCAGCAGATACGGCCAAACCTTGTGCTGCGAGTTGCGTCGGCTTGTGTTCGGCTTGCAGTAAAGCGCTTCCACACCCATACGCTTCATGAGCGTGCGCACGCGACGGCGACCCACCCCATGGCCTTCCCGGCGCAACAGACGGACCAGCATTCGCGCTCCGGCGAACGGAAACTCCAGGTGCAGCTCGTCGATCCGGCGCATCAAGTTCTGGTCAACCTCGCTGACCTGCGGCGGCCGATAGTACGCACTCGATCTGGCAATGCCGACAAGCTTTGCTTGCTGCGACACCGGTAACTGATGGCCACGGTCAATCATCGCTTTGCGCTCAGCAATCCCGCCTTGTTGAGCGCGCCGCTTAAAAAATCATTTTCCAGAGAAAGCTGGCCGATCTTGGCGTGTAGGGTCTTCACGTCTACCGGCGGCTCATTCGATGCCACGCCCGCCGTTCCAAACACGTCGGCCGCACGCTCCTGCAACTGCCGTTTCCATTCCGTGATCTGGTTCGGGTGCACATCAAACTGCTGCGCTAGCTCGGCCAGCGTGCGCTCGCCTTTGACTGCCGCCAGCGCCACTTTCGCTTTGAACGCCGCTGAGTGCGTGCGTCGGGTTCTCTTCGTCATGTCCTCGGTTCCTTTGCCTGCATTATCGCTGGCTAAGCCCCGGGCGTTCCACCTATCCCGCTGTCCGAATTCGCGCGGCCACCTCTGGCGAAGACAATCGCAACGTTGCACGCATGTCGGCACTGCTCGCAGGCCTGCCGCAGGGCGTGCCGGGCACCACGGTCAACCGTTTATGCGGCTCGGGGATGGACGCGATCGGCGTTGCTGCGCGTGCTATCAGGTCGGGTGAGGCAGGGCTTTTGATTGCGGGCGGCGTGGAAAGCATGAGCCGGGCGCCGTTCGTGCAGGGCAAGGCGAGTTCGGCATTCTCACGCCAGGCCGACATTCACGATACGACCATCGGCTGGCGCTTCGTCAACCCGCTGATGAAAAAACAGTACGGTGTCGACTCGATGCCCGAAACCGCAGAGAACGTCGCTGACGACTTCAATGTGAGTCGCGCAGATCAGGACGCGTTCGCGCTGCGCAGTCAACAGAAGGCGTCGCGCGCGCAAACGGACGGCACACTCGCGCAAGAGATCGTGCCGGTGACGATCACGCAGAAAAAGGGCGATCCGCTCGTCGTGATGCAGGACGAGCATCCGCGCCAAACGAGCCTGGAAGCCCTGGCTAAACTAAAGGGCGTCGTCCGCCCGGACGGTAGTGTGACGGCCGGCAACGCGTCGGGCGTCAACGATGGCGCGGCGGCGCTGATACTCGCTGACGAAGCCAGTGCGAAGCGCTTCGGTCTTGTGCCGCGCGCGCGCATCCTTGGCATGGCGACCGCTGGCGTTGCGCCTCGCGTTATGGGCATTGGACCTGCGCCTGCGACCGGGAAGTTGCTCACGCGCCTGAACATGACGATCGATCAGTTCGACGTGATTGAACTCAACGAGGCATTCGCGTCGCAAGGTCTTGCGGTGCTGCGCATGCTCGGCGTCGCCGACGACGATCCGCGCGTCAATCCGAATGGGCGGCGCAATCGCGCGGGGCCACCCGCTCGGCATGAGCGGCGCGCGCCTCGTCACTACCGCGAGCTATCAGTTGCTACGCACGCAAGGCCGCTATGTGCTCTGCACAATGTGCACCGGCGTGGGCTGCGCAGCGCGCTCGAAATCCTTCCGGAAGTCGCGGCTAACGCGCCTTCTCATGCGCATGTCCTGATCGATGGCGGCGTGCGTCGCGGCAGCGATATCGCCAAAGCCGTTGCGCTGGGTGCGCAGGGCGTGTTGCTTGGCCGCGCGCCGCTGTACGGCCTCGCGGTGCGCGGCCACGATGGCGTCGCCGATATTCTTTCGATGCTGCGCAACGAGCTCGAAATCTGCATGCCCTGCTGGGCTGTCCGCGCATCGCGCAACTGGATTCATCGTTCCTCGATCCGCATTGGGCGAGCCCTGCAACGCGCCCGGTCGAGGAATCATCGACACACATGTAGAAAAGCCCGTGACAGGCGACCTGTTTCATTTTCAGCGGGGCAGCATTCCCTTGCTGATTTCCATCCCTCATCTCGGTACGCAGATTCCCGCCGATATCCGCGATCAATTGACCGATGCCGCCGAAGACGTCGCGGATACCGACTGGCATCTGGACCGGCTTTACGACTTCGCGGCGCGCGCGGGCGCATCGGTGCTGGGCGCGCGGTATTCGCGCTACGTGGTGGATTTGAACCGGCCGGCGAGCGGCGAAAGTCTTTATCCCGGTCAGACGACGACAGGGCTTTATCCGACCGAGACGTTTCGCGGCGAGCCGTTGTATCGCAATGGACGTGGGCCGGATGAAGCGGATGCGCGGCATCGGCTGGAGACGTTTTGGACTCCGTATCATAATAGATTGCGTGACGAGATTGCGCGGCTGAAGGCGGAGTTCGGCGCGGTGCTGCTGTGGGAAGCACATTCGATTGCAAGCGTGTTGCCGCGTCTGTTCGAAGGCAAGCTGCCGGATTTGAACATCGGCACGAATTCGGGGGCGAGTGCCGGGCCTGCCGTGCTCGATGCGATTACGGCGACGTTAAGCGATCAGCCGTACACGTGGATCGCGAATGGGCGGTTCAAGGGCGGGTATATCACGCGGGCAGCCGGAGCAGGGCGTGCATGCCGTGCAACTGGAAATGTGCCAGTCCACATATATGGATGAAACCGCGCCGTTTGGGTATCGGCCGGATTTGGCGGAAAAGGTGCAGCCGGTGGTGGAGAAGATGGTGATGGCAGCGCTGGGCGTGGTGCGGGGCTGAGCGCAGGGACCGCCGCGGCGTGTGACGCCGCGTGGGATTCACTCCACGCGGCGACTCGTCCCATTCCTCAAACCGCCTTTACCAGCTCCGGCACGACCTCGAACAGATCCCCTACCAGCCCATAATCCGCGACGCCGAAAATCGGTGCGTCCGCATCCTTGTTCACCGCGACGATCACCTTCGAGTCCTTCATCCCCGCCAGATGTTGAATCGCGCCTGAGATGCCGACCGCGACATACAACTCGGGCGCGACGATCTTGCCCGTCTGACCGACCTGCAGATCGTTCGCCGCATAGCCGGAATCCACCGCCGCACGCGACGCCCCGACCGCCGCGCCCAGTTTCTGCGCGAGCGGATCGAGCAGGGCGAAGTTCTCCGCGCTGCCCAGGCCACGTCCGCCCGATACCACCACGCGCGCCGCAGTCAATTCCGGCTTGTCGCTCGTGGCAATCTCGCGGCGCACGAAGCTCGACAGGCCCGAATCCGCGACGGCGGGCACTTCGATCACCGCCGCATTGCCGCCGCTCGACGCGACCGAGTCGAACGCGGTCGTACGGATGGTCGCGACCTTCACCGCATCGTTCGATTGCACCGTGGCGATGGCGTTGCCCGCGTAGATCGGACGCTGGAACGTATCGGCGGAATCGACGGCGATCACATCGGATATCTGCGATGCATCCAGCTTGGCGGCCACACGCGGCGCCGCGTTCTTGCCCGCCGCCGTGGCCGGAAACAACACATGCGTATAGTCCTTCGCCAGCGATACGACCTGCGGGGCGATATTCTCGGCGAGTGCATCGGCGAGATGCGGCGCATCCGCGAGCAGCACCTTCTCGACGCCCGGAATCCGCGCGGCGGCTTTGGCGACGGCGTGCGCGCCGCTTCCCGCGATCAGCACATGCACGCCGTTCGCCAGCCTGCTCGCAGCAGCCACCGTGTGCAGCGTCGCGCTCTTCAATTGAGCGTTATCGTGTTCGGCAATTACGAGGGTCGTCATTCAGATTACCTTGGCTTCGTTCTTGAGTTTTTCGACCAGCGTCGCGACGTCCGGCACCATCACACCCGCCTTGCGGACCGGCGGTTCGACGACTTTCAGCGTCTTCAGCCGCGGCGCGGGATCGACATCGAGGTCTGCGGGTTTGAGCGTATCGATCGGCTTTTTCTTCGCTTTCATGATGTTCGGCAGCGTCACATAACGCGGCTCGTTCAGCCGCAGATCCGTCGTGACGATTGCAGGCAACGTCAGCGATACCACTTCGAGTCCGCCATCCACTTCACGCGTGACGATGGCTTTTTCACCGCTTATTTCGATGTTGCTTGCGAATGTCGCTTGCGGCCAGTCGAGCAGGGCGGCGAACATCTGGCCCGTCTGACCGGCGTCGTCGTCGATCGCCTGCTTGCCGAGAATCACGAGTTGCGGCGCTTCCCTATCGATGACCGCCTTCAGCAGCTTCGCGACCGCGAGCGGTTGAAGCTCGATATCGGTTTCGACGAGCACGCCGCGATCCGCGCCGATGGCAAGCGCCGTGCGCAGCGTTTCCTGGCTTTGCGTCACGCCGCACGATACTGCAATCACTTCGCTTGCCGTGCCCGCTTCTTTCAGGCGCACAGCGGCTTCGGTCGCGATTTCATCGAACGGGTTCATCGACATCTTGACGTTGCCGATCTCGACGCCGCTCTGGTCCGACTTCACGCGCACCTTGACGTTGTAGTCCACGACGCGTTTCACTGCGGTCATTACTTTCATTGGATGATCCCGTAAGGTTCAGGTTCGTTCACTGCATCACGCGTTCGAGCGTGACGAGAAAAGACGTGCCATATACGGCTTCGATGCGCATCGGCTGAGTCACGTCTTCGATCACGGCGACATGTCCCGCATCAATGGCGAACGCATCGCAACGGCACGCGCCATCGAACGCCAGGATGATCGCGACGCATCCCGTCTTTTGCGTGACGGCCTGCACCATCGCCTGCACATGCGCGCGATAAAGGCCGTTTCGCGTCATCACGTTCAGCGCGGTCACGGGACGATCGACAAGCGTGGCCTGTCACGCCGCGCCGCCGTCGTATTCGACCGCTTCGAAGCGCTTGAGCAGCACGGTGTCATCGTCGTGGCGAAGCACCACGCCGTGTCCGCGCAAGACGAGCGAGATTCGCGCAATATCGTCGAAGCGCGAATACGGCCCGTCGCTTTCGACTTCGGCGATGCTCACGCGCCAGTCATCGCCGTGTTGCGCCACGGCGCGTGTCATGCCGCCGCCGTTGCGCCACGGCTCCGGCGCGATCGAATCGATACGCCGCACGATCATGCCGTCCATGTCACGACACCGCGCCAAGTCCATATTTGCCGGTCAGGAGTTCGCCGCTCGCGAATCGGTCGATGGAATACGGCTTGAGCGACACATCCGTCGGCAGGCCGAGCGCCTCTTGCGCCAGCACGCGTCCGACGGTCGGCGAGAGCTTGAAGCCGTGCCCCGAGAAGCCGTAACCCACCGCCAGTCCTTCGATGCCGGGCAGCTTGCCGAGCACCGGATTCCAGTCGGGCGTGACGTCGTACACGCCGGTCCACGACGAGGCAATGCCCGCCGTCTCGTACGACGGAAAGCGCTCCGCGACCTGCGTGCCGACTTCGACGACATAGTCGATTGGAATATCGCCCTGTTCGGTTTCGGCCGCGTTCAGCTTTTCCCCGACGACGCCTTCGCTCACTAGCATCTGATTGCCGCCGTAGCTGCGGCAGTACAGCATGCCCGGCGATGCGAGATCCTTGAACACGGGCATCGAGAAACTGTATTTGGCCGCGTCGCATTCGAGCGCGAGCACGGCGTGGCGCTCCGGCATGACCGGCAGTTCGCGGCCGGTCATGCCCGCGAGTTCCGGCGTCCAGATGTTCTGCGTGCTGATGACCATCGGCGTCTTGAAGTCGCCGATGCTCGTCGATACCCCGACCACCTTGCCATTCTCGATCAGCAACTTGTTGACCGATGCGTTCTCTCTGATCGTCACGCCGCCACGGCGCGCGGCGCGCGCAAAGCTGGTCGCGACGAGATACGCATCGGCGAAACCGGCTTCCGGCTCGTAACCGATGAGCGCGGCATCGTCGAATTGCGCGATCGGCAGCAGTTCGTTCGCTTGCTGGCGGCTCAGGAATTCGAGCGGAATACCCTGTTCCTTTTGCTGATCGAGCGATGCGCGCAGCGGTTCGAGCTTGTCGTCATCGCCGGAAACGATCATGTAGCCGCATTTGACGAGACCGCAGGAGGCATCGTCATCGCCCAGATAGGCCGCGAAATTGTTGAAGACATCCCACGATTTGCGCGCCATTTCCACGTTTTCTTTCACGGAGTAATGCGTGCGCAAGATGCCCGACGATTGCGATGTCGTTCCGGCGCCGATGGTGCCGCGATCGAGCACGAGCACATTCTTCGCGCCGAGCTTCGCCAGCTGGAACGCCACCGAACTGCCGATGACTCCCGCACCAATCACAACAACGTCATATGAGTTCACTATCTGCTTCCTTCTCTTAGCCTTTTTTGAGCCATTTCAGGCAGGTGTGAGGGAAGTGTGGATCGGCAAAACGGCGAGGGCGGCAATATAAGCAGAATCGATTTTTAGCAAAAGCGCGGGGCGAAATTGCGGTGGCGCAGGGTTCGTCACGCGCATGCCGGTAATCGATGAAAGTCCCGGCCGGCAGCGCTCAACGGCCAGGAAAAGCCGCAGAAAACGCTACTGCGCGTTGAATGCAGCATAAGAAGCCGTTATGTCGCGCAGCATTGGCGCACCCGGCGTCTACGATGCTCGTCAACATAACGACTCCCGTCCCAAGCCGAATGAATACTGCGTCTCTTATCGAGCAATATGGCCCTCGTGAATTCATGGAATACGACGTCGTCATCGTCGGCGGAGGACCGGCGGGGCTTTCCGCCGCAATTCGCCTGAAGCAGCTTGCGCAGTCGCGCGGCGATGACGTCTCCGTTTGCGTGCTGGAAAAGGGTTCCGAAGTCGGCGCGCACACGCTGTCCGGCGCGGTCATGGACCCGCGCCTTGAATGAACTGTTTCCCGACTGGAAAGCGCAAGGCGCGCCGCTCGATGTCGAAGTGAGCGAAGACCGTTTCCTTTTCCTTAGCAAGGATCGCGCACGGCAAGTGCCGAACTGGCTGTTGCCCGATGGCTTCAGAAATCACGGCAATTACATCGTGCGTTTGGGCAATGTGGCGCGCTGGATGGCACAGCAAGCGGAAGCGCTCGGTGTCGAGATTTTTGCGGGCTTCCCGGCGGCGGAAGTGCTGTACGGCGAACGCGGCGAAGTGCGCGGCGTGGCGACAGGCAACATGGGTATCGGCAAGGATGGCGAGCCGACCGCGAATTTTCAGCTGGGCATGGAACTGCATGCCAGATACACGCTCTTCGCCGAAGGCGCGCTCGGCCATCTCGGACGTCAGTTGATGGATCGCTTCGATCTTCGCAATGGCGTCGATCCGCAAGTCTACGGACTGGGCATCAAGGAAGTATGGGAGATCGATCCGGAACTGCATCAGCCGGGACTGGTCATTCACACGGCGGGCTCGCCGCTCGACAGCGATACTTACGGCGGTTCGTTTCTCTATCACCTCGACGACAATCAGATCGTGGTCGGCTTCGTGGTTGGGCTAGGCTATGACAATCCGTATCTGTCGCCGTTCGAGGAGTTTCAGCGCTACAAGACGCATCCGGAAATCCGCAAGTTTCTCGATGGCGGCAAGCGCGTGTCGTACGGCGCGCGCGCCATCGCAGCGGGCGGATTGATGTCGCTGCCGAACTTCGTGTTTCCCGGCGGCGCGATGATTGGCTGCGAAGCGGGCTTTCTGAACGCATCGCGTATCAAGGGCAGCCATGCAGCGATTGCGACCGGCAAGATGGCCGCCGAAGCCGCGTTTGATGCCATCCATGCGGGCCGTCAGCACGATGTGCTGGTCGAATATGCGCAGGCTTTCGATCGCTCGTGGCTCAAGGAAGAACTGCATCGCGCGCGCAATTTCAAGCAATGGATGAGCAAAGGCCTGTACCTGGGATCGCTGATGGTCGGAGTCGAACAGAAGCTGTTGGGCGGGCGCGTGCCGTGGACGCTGCATCACGCGCATGCGGATCATACGACGCTCAAACCTGCATCGGCATGCAGGCCGATCGAGTATCCGAAGCCGGATGGCAAGCTCACGTTCGACCGTCTGTCGTCGGTGTTTTTATCGAACACGAATCATGAAGAGAATCAGCCCGCGCATCTGACGCTCAAGGATGCGGCCGTGCCCGTCGATATCAATCTGAAGGAATATGCGGGGCCGGAAGCGCGCTTTTGTCCGGCTGGCGTGTATGAGTTTCGCGAGAACGCGGCGGGCGACACGGCTCTCGTCATCAACGCGCAGAACTGCGTGCATTGCAAAACCTGCGATATCAAAGACCCGACGCAGAATATCGTGTGGGTGACGCCGGAAGGCGGCGGCGGGCCGACCTATCCGGGCATGTAGGCGAGCATGCCGAGCGTGTCACGACTCCATGTTCAGCGTTTCCTGCTCCATAACGAAAATGCTGCGCGGATCGATGGACAACGCCTCACCAATATCGACCGCCACTTGCCGTTCGAAGGCATTGCGGAACAAATCGTAGCGATTGGCGGGCAAGCAGCCTAGTTCGTTTTACCGGTAAGCCAGATAGAACGAGCGATGCAGCTCTGTCAGCGGGCGCCATAACGCACAGCTCCGACCTGTTTCCACCACCACGCGCATGCGGTCCACGCTTACACCCCGAAGCGAAAATAGATCGCGACCGCAAGACGCGCTCAAGCCGCGTCCACGGAGCTTCATGGCGCTCGGTCACCTCGACGCCGTGACAAGTCGTCGAGTTTGCATGAGGCTCGAAAAAGTAAGCGTAGATTGCCCGCGCCCCGCAGCGGTATCAATCACGCGACACCTCGCTTCCCTCAACCAGTTCGTTGCGCAGCAGCCGCGCGCCCTGCGACAGCGGCGAGCCGCGCGTCGTAACGAGTTCATAGGGTTCGCTGCGCGACGTGAACGACAGCGGCAGGATGCGCGTGGCTTCGTGCCTGACGAAGAACTGAGCGACGTCGATGGACACCAGCGCCACGAACGATGGATTGTCCTGAAGCAGGCTCAGTGTCGCGAAAGCCGACGTCGTCTCCAGCAAGCTCGACGGAAAGCGAATCGCGGCTTGCTGGAATTCGCGCTCGAGCAGCACCCGCATGGGCATGTTCGCGCGATAGACCACCCATCGGTACGCGGCCAGATCGCGGAGCGTCACCTTCTTCGCCTTGCGCAACGGATGCTGCACGTTCGCCACGACCGCGAGCGTCTCGTCCTGCAGCTTGATGCTCTCGTACATGTCCGGATTCGGGCTGACCGATGTTCGGCAGATCGCGAGATCCAGCCTTCCCGCATCGATGAGACTCAAGAGCGTCTCGCTGGCGTCCTCGATGATCTCGACGGACATCTCAGGCTGCCGTGCAATCAGCGCAGACACGGCCCGCGTCAGCAAAGGCACGGCGCCCATGATGACGCCGACCGCGACGCGTCCGCCATGTCCCCGCAGAATGCCCGCGATCTCTTCCCGCATGTGCGACAGATCGGTGTAGATCAGCCGCGCATAGCGGATCGCGCAATGTCCCGCGTCATTCGCTTCGAGCCCGCGCCGCGTGCGCGTGAAGAGTGCAGTTCCAAAGGTGGTTTCTATTTCCTGAAGCGCCTTGCTTGCGCCCGGTTGGGTCAAGCCGACTTGATTGGCCGCCTTCAGAAGCGAACCATGATCGGCTAGCGCAACCAGCAGCCTGAGCTGCTTGACGTGAAGGCGCGAAGCGATGGAGTTCAGAGTGGGCGTCATGAGACTTGAGAGGCAGTTATATCAGCATGAAAACTTCTCAGTTTTGCTCCGATGCGCCGCTCCCTATACTTCGGCGAAAGAACGCATGAACGTTGCCGCTCGATTTTTCCGGAAGATGGGCAGCGCAAATCGACAGCGCGTCGAGTGTCGGGAACTATAACGGAAGGTCATCATCATGTCTCTCATCAACTACGTTACGCAGATCCAGTTCGACTTCGGCGCAGTGAACCTGCTGAAGAGCGAATGCGAGCGCCTTGCGATCCGGCGGCCACTGATCGTCACGGATCGGGGCATTCGTGCCGCAGGGATTCTCGACAAAGTGCTGGCGGTGCTGGAGCGCGCCGACGGCGAAATGATCTACGACGCAACCCCGCCGAATCCCAACGAAGCAGCGGTGCGCGAAGCGGTCGCGTTGTACAGGCAAGCGGAATGCGACGGCATCATCGCAGTGGGCGGCGGCTCGTCGATCGATCTCGCGAAGGGCGTGGCCGTCTGCGCGACGCACGAAGGCCCGCTCCAGAGCTTCGCCGTCATCGAGGGCGGGGCGAGCCGGATCACATCCAAGACGGCGCCAGTGATCGCAGTGCCGACCACGGCCGGCACCGGCAGCGAGGTAGGACGCGGCGCCATCCTGATCCTGGACGACGGCCGCAAGGTGGGCGTGATCTCGCCGCATGTGGTGCCGAAGGTCGCGATCTGCGATCCCGGCCTGACGGTCGGCCTGCCGCCGCAGCTCACCGCCGCCACCGGCATGGATGCAATCGCCCACTGTCTGGAAACGTTCATGTCGCCGATGCGCAACCCGCCGGCCGACGGCATCGCGCTGGACGGCTTGCGGCGAGCCTGGGCGCACATCGAACGGGCCACGATAGAGCCGACCGACCAGACCGCGCGGGAAAACATGATGATGGCTTCGATGGAAGGCGCACTCGCTTTCCAGAAGGGACTGGGCTGCGTCCATAGCCTGAGCCATTCGCTCGGCGGAATCGACCCGCGACTGCATCACGGCACGCTCAATGCAATCTTTCTGCCGGCGGTCGTGGAGTTCAACCGAAGCGCTCCCTCGATGCGCGACGAAGCGAAGATGGAGCGCATGGCGAGCGCCATGCAGTTGCGTCAAGAAACGGAGATTTCGTCGGCGCTGCGCGACATGACGGCACGCCTCGGCTTGCCGACCGGCCTTCGGGCGCTGAGCGTAACGCGCGACATGTTTCCGCGCATCGTGTCGGGCGCGCTCAAGGATCACAGTCACAAGACCAATCCGCGCGAAGCATCGGAAGCCGATTACCTCGACTTGCTGGAAGCGTCGTACTGACAAAGAGATGGACGCCCGGCCAACGAGGCGTCCGCGGATGACACGGACGGAGACACCGCATGAACAAGAGCAAACGGATCGTACGGATCCAGCGCATTTCGATCTTCTTTCTGACTCTCGCGGGCAGCATCAACTATCTGGATCGCAGCGCGCTGTCCATCGCGAATAGCGTGATTCGCGGGGAGATGGGCATGAGCGCATCGCAGATGGGCCTGCTGCTGTCAGCCTTCTCGCTCGCCTATGCGTTCGCGCAACTACCGGTCGGCGCAATGCTCGACCGTTTCGGCGCGCGCGTGATGCTGGGCTGGGGCATGATCCTGTGGTCGGTCGCGCAGGCCTGCTGCGGGTTCGTCGGCAATATTCAGCAGTTTTTCCTTGCGCGCGTGTGTCTCGGCATCGGCGAGGCGCCGCAGTTCCCCGCCGGCGCGAAGGTCATTGGCGAGTGGTTCGCGGTGCGCGACCGCGGCGCGCCGACCGGTATCTTCGTCGCATCGACGACCGTGGGCCCCGCCATCGCGCCGCCTATCCTCACCGCCATGATGCTCACGCTCGGCTGGCGCCACATGTTCTTCGCGACGGGCGTGTTCGGCGTCATCGTGGCGATCGGCTGGTATGTCGCCTATCGCAATCGCGACGAAGTCAAACTCGCGGCAGAGGAAACCGCCTATCTGAATCAGGACTCGCAGGAAAATGAGAACAGCAAGCCGCTCAGCGGCGCGCAATGGCGCGGACTGTTCCGCCAGAAGACGACGTGGGGCATCTTCTTCGGCTTCATGGGCGTCATCTATACCGTGTGGTTGTACCTCACGTGGCTGCCGGCCTATCTCGAACACGAACGCGGCCTGAGCATCGCGAAGGCGGGCTGGGTCGTTTCGATTCCCTACGTCTTCGGCACGCTTGGCATGCTGAGCAGCGGCTTCACGGCAGACTGCCTGTACCGCAGGGGCCTGCAGGCGATCACGAGCCGCAAGTGGCCGATCTGCGTCGGTCTCGGGGGCGCGGCGGCGTTCACCGTTCCGGCGGCGCTGACGCCGTCCACCACGCTTGCCGTGATCTACATCTCGGGCGCGATGTTCTTTATCAATCTGGCATCGGGCGGCGCGTGGTCGCTGATCTCGATCGCCGCGCCGCGCCAGGCAGTGGCTTCGCTCGGCGGCATCCAGAACTTCGGCGGCTTCCTGGCCGGCTCGGCCGCGCCGATCGTCACCGGCATCGTCGTGGATCGGACGCATTCGTTCGTCGCCTCGCTGATCGTGAGCGCGGTCATCGCGCTGCTCTCGGCGGTGGCGTATCTACTGCTCGTGCACCAGCCGGTCGCGGTGCCGGAAGAGGCCGGTGAAACGGCCGTCGGCGCGCTCTCCTGATTCGCACGCCATACCGGACTGCGTGCCTTTTGAAAAGATCTATGTCGGAGTTCGAGTTTCGATGCGAACAGTAACGTGTGTGGAAGACCTTCGCGTCATGGCGAAGAAGCGGGTGCCCAAGGCGTTCTACGATTACGTGGACAGTGGCTCGTACACCGAATCGACTTATCGCGAAAACGGTCGCGCGTTCTCCCGGCTGACGCTCAAGCAGCGCGTGGGCGTGAATGTGGAAGGGCGCAGCACCGCAAGCACGATACTCGGGCAGCGGGTCGCGATGCCCGTCGCCATTGCGCCGACCGGACTCACGGGCATGCAATGGGCCAACGGCGAGATCCTGGGTGCACGTGCGGCCGAGCGCTTCGGCGTGCCGTTCACGCTCTCGACCGTAAGTATCTGTTCGATTGAGGACGTTGCGAGCCATACGAAAGCGCCGTTCTGGTTTCAGCTCTACGTCATGCGCGACCGGGGCTTCAACCAGTCGCTGATCGAGCGCGCAAAGGCCGCCGGCTGTTCGGCGCTGGTGGTCACGCTCGATCTGCAGATCAACGGGCAACGTCATAAGGATCTCAAGAACGGCATGACCGTACCGCCGCGCCTGACGGCAGCGAACCTGCTGGACTTTCTGCGCAAGCCGGGCTGGGTCATGCGCGCGGTGTCAGGCCGACGCAACTTCGGCAATCTCGCTGGCTTCATCAAGGGCGGTGAAGACGTGATCGCGATCAGCAAGTGGGTCGCATCGCAATTTGATCCGAGTCTCGACTGGAACGACATCGCGCATATCCGCAGTCTCTGGCCCGGCAAGCTGGTGCTCAAGGGCATCATGTGCGCCGAGGATGCGCGCATGGCGGCTTCGCTGGGCGCGGACGCCATCGTCGTCAGCAATCATGGCGGACGGCAGCTCGACGGCGCGCCCTCCACGGTCGAGGCCTTGCCCGCCGTGGTCGATGCCGTGGGCGACGCCACCGAAGTGTGGGTCGATGGCGGCATCCGCACCGGTCAGGATGTGATGAAGGCGCTCGCGCTGGGCGCAAAGGGCACGATGGTCGGCCGTGCTTTCATGTATGCGCTCGGCGCGATGGGCGAACCCGGCGTCACGCGCATGCTCGAAATTCTGCGAAACGAACTCGATGTGACGATGGCGCTGACCGGCGTCAGGTCGGTCGACGAGATCGGGCCGCACAACTTTCACGAGCCGCACGTCGCACAGGCTTTCCGCGCGCGCATGGCCGGGGCCATGACTCAACGAGGAGAATCTGTCATTTGATTGGACATTGGACACGCCATGGATTTACAAATCGAGGATAAATGGGCGCTCGTTTGTGCTGCGAGCAAGGGGCTCGGCAAGGGCTGCGCCGAAGCGCTGGTCGCCGAAGGCGTCAACGTGGTGGTGACGGCGCGCGGCGCGGACGCGCTGGCATCGACGGCAGCCGGGCTGCGGCAGTTGAATCCCCGGGTTCAGGTGATCGCCGTGGCGGGCGACATTACGACGAGCGCCGGACGGATGCAGGCATTGAGCGCGGCGCCGCGCATCGACATCCTGATCAACAATGCGGGAGGCCCGCCGCCCGGCGATTTTCGCGACTGGACCCGAGACGACTGGATCGCGGCGCTGGATGCGAACATGCTGACGGCGATCGAACTGATGCGCGCCACCGTGGATACGATGGCCGAGCGCGGCTTCGGCCGGATCGTCAACATCACATCGGCTGCGGTGAAAGCGCCGATCGATGTGCTCGGGTTGTCCAATGGCGCGCGCTCCGGCCTGACCGGCTTTGTTGCGGGTCTGGCCCGGCAGAAGCGGATCGCGGAGCATAACGTGACGATCAACAATCTGATGCCGGGCTTGTTCGATACCGACCGCCTGAAGCAGTCCACGGAAGCGACCGCTACCGCGCAGGGGAAGGCGTATGACGCCGTGCTCGAAGCGAAGCGTCAGGCAATACCGGTGGCGAGATTCGGCACGGCCCAGGAGTTCGGCGCGATGTGCGCTTTCCTGTGCAGCGGACACGCGGGCTACCTGACAGGTCAGAACATCCTGATGGATGGGGGATCGTTTCCGGGCACGTTTTGAGTTCGGTGGGATGCGCCAGCCTCCGGGGTGAGAGGCTTCTTAATCGACAACATTGTTCAGATACTTGTTCTGGCGAATCTTGATCGGTGTTTCCCGCTCCGCGTTGAGGACATCCAGCGCGGCCCTCATCCCTTTTTCGTGCGATGAGGAAACACTTACTTCGGTATAACGGATACCTAACTAAAATTGAAAGTGAGACGGCTCACATATTAACGCGCGGCATCTCCTCATCTCATGGGGCAAATCGACCGGCGAAGCATCGCTGCCCGATCCGTCGCGAGTGCGGTGGCGGGTTGAAACGCTGTTTGGATCACTCAGACAATGTTGCGGACTTCCTCCGCTTCACCCATCGGAGCGCGCTAAATCGACTTCATGCTCCCGCTCAGCCGACTTTGGCGCGGCCCCGCCAATTTTGACCGCAGTTGACAAGGAAAAATATGGCGTCTTAGACTCCGGTTACTCCGTAAGCGGCTCGGCACAACCGTTTCCCAGTGCTGAATATTCCGACGCATGATGGGCGCGTTCAGCTTGACGGAGACAGTCAGCCATGTCGAACGCAGCGGGCCGTACGCATCCCCATCGCACGTATGCGCAAGAATTCAAGCAGCAGGTGATCAGGGAGACATTGGAACCCGGCATGTCGGTGTCGATTGTTGCGCGACGGCACGACATCAACGCCAATGTGGTGTTCGCATGGCGCAAGCAATACCATGAAGGCACGCTGATCATACCTGCACTCGAAGCTGGGCCGAGCGTGTCCAGCACAAAGCTACTGAGCGTCGACGTGATCGACTCGATCGACTCGGCATTGGTACTGCGGTCGCCTAAGCCGGCAGTGGCGTCGCAAGCGACGAGCGGCGCACCGATGTCGGCGCCCGCGTGCGAGATCGAGGTGGAGATCGGCAAACGGCGTGTGAGGATTCGCGGCCTGTCTGCCGAGCGCGCTGAAGCGTTCCTGCAGGAATGCCTGAAATGATCGCGCTGCCGGCAGGTACGCGCGTTTGGCTCGTGGCCGGCGTGACAGATATGCGCTGCGGCTTCCAGGGGCTGGCCGCGAAAGTGCAGACAGCGCTCGAAGAAAATCCGCTGGGTGGCAACGTATTCATCTTCCGCGGTCGCCGCGGCGATCTCGTGAAGCTGCTTTGGGCGACCGACGATGGACTCTGGCTGCTCGCAAAACGATTGGAGCGAGGCCGGTTTATCTGGCCCCGGATTCTCGCCCGACTGCGCAAACAGCGCTTCTTCAGTCTGGCCGAAGCGAACCGCGCGGTCGCCGAATTGCTCACCGGCTTGAACAGCAAGGCCTTCA
>NZ_JARUXO010000105.1:0-17248 GCF_031451275.1 Caballeronia sp. LZ029 | reverse complement strand
TGTTCTTCGGTAAATCGGCTCTTCCTCATGACTTCCATTCCTCCGTTGGAAGCCATTCTCTCAAGTTTCAACTGGTCCGAAAATCGCCAGGCAGGTCACCCGCGAGCCACTGCACAGTGTTCGCACTGGAGCCAAATGGCCGCGTTTCGGCGTTGTCGACCGCGAGCGCGCACGGCGCCGTCGCATCGATCACTGCCGTCGACTATTACAGTAATCGTTTCGATTTACTGGATAACAACATGACGTGGCTCTCGCGAAAGCACGTGCCGGCGCGATCGCAGCTCTGGATGAGCCATCAGTTTGCGGAAGATTGAGCTTGCCCCCGAAAAACGAATCCCTTGCTGAGCAGGTAAACTCAAGCAAGGAGAACAAGAACGATGACGAGCAAGGCAAAGCGAGCGCAGTACACGCTTGAGTTCAAGCTGGAAGCGGTGCGACTGGTCAAGGCCGGGCAAAGCATGGCGGCGGTGGCGGCGACACTGGGGCTGGTTGAACAGACGCTGTACAACTGGGTGAAGGCTGACCGGGAAGGCAAGCTGGCGGGAGCAGGCACGAAGCCTGTGAGCCCGGAGCAGATGGAACTGGCGCGACTGCGTGCCGAAGTGGCTCGCCTGAAGATGGAGCGAGATATTTTAAAAAAAGCGGCCGCGTACTTCGCCAAGGAGTCGATGTGAAGTACGCGTTCATCCAGCGCAATCGACGCCAATGGCCGGTCTCTGTACTATGCGAAGTGCTGGAAGTTAGTCCCAGCGGATATCATCAGCATCGACAACGCACGGCGCAGGACAAGCCGTACCGAAGTCGCGTGAGCGACGACGCGCTGCTCGCGCACATCAAGGCGATTCACGCGCAGGTCAAGGGCGAATATGGCTGGCCTCGAATGTGGAAGGAACTACTCACGCATGGCGTGCGCGTGGGCAAGGAGCGGGTTCGCAAGCTGATGGCGCGGCATGGCATTCGAGCCCGCCACAAGCGCAAATACATCGCGACGACGAACTCGAACCACGATTTGCCGGTGGCGCCCAATCTGCTTGCGCGCAACTTCACTGCAACTGCCCCGAATCAGGTATGGACGAGCGATATCACCTATCTGGCGACAGCCGAGGGCTGGGTGTACCTCGCGGTCATCATTGACCTGTTCAGCCGACAGGTGGTGGGCTGGTCGATGCAGCCGCACATGAAGGCGGAACTGGTCACGGACGCATTGCGCATGGCGTGGTTCCGGCGCCGCCCGGAAGCTGGCGTAATCGTACATAGCGACAGGGGCGCCCAGTATTGCAGCGGCTTGTTTCAGGACACCCTGAAGGCCTATGGCATGCGCTCGTCGATGAGCCGGCGCGGCGATTGTTGGGATACTCAGTCTAAGATCGCCCCTGAACGTCGGACCGATCTGACCCGTGCTGGGATTGGCCGAACTGCCTTGGTGTTGACCTGTCGATCGGGTTCCGGCGTTCCCCGAGCGTTGCCGGGCCCAGCGTCTGTGACCTGATAGGAGCTTTGTTCTGCACCGTGAGTGTCCTGTCCTGCGAATGGGGTTGGCGATGCGTCCACTACAAAGGAAGCTCGCATGAACGACCAATCGATAAGAAGCGAAGTCATTCTGGGTGTCGATACGCATCTGGATGCACATGTCGGCGCGGTGATCAGTGAAGCAGGAAAGCTTCTCGGGACGCTGTCGGTGCCCGCCGATGCAGCCGGATATCTGAAACTATTGATCTGGGCCAATTCATTTGGCTGTCTGTTGCGCGCCGGGGTTGAAGGAACGGGTACGTACGGAGCTGGCTTGACCCGCGTATTGCGGGACCACGAGATTGATGTGCTGGAAGTGAATCGCCCAGACCGGAGCACGCGCCGACTCCGGGGAAAGTCCGATCCCACGGATGCCGAGAATGCCGCGCGATCGGTCATCTCCGGCAGCGCAACAGCGATTCCAAAAACGCAGTCCGGAGCAGCCGAAGCGATGCGCGCTGTCTCTGTTGCCAGACGCAGTGCCGTGAAGGCGAAAACGCAGGCCATCAATCAATTGCGGGCATTGCTGGTCAGCGCTCCCCAGGAAATTCGCGAGCGCCTGTGGAAAGGAAAGCCGGCAGAATGCGTCGACGGTTGCGCACGTATTCGTTCGTTGGGATCAACGCCACTGCTGCAAACGCTAACAACGACGTTGCGTTTGCTGGCCAAACGCTGGCTCATGTTGGCCGAAGAGCTCAGGACGCTTGATGCGATGCTTGATCGGCTGACTAGCGAGCACGCCAGCCGCCTTCGTGAGAGATTCGGTGTTGGTCCACAGACCGCGGCAGTGCTCGTCGCCGTAGCGGGCGACAATCCTGAACGTCTGAAAAGTGAAGCTGCATTGGCAGCGCTTTGTGGAGCGAGCCCGCTGCAGGCGTCGTCTGGCAAAACGGTCCGGCATCGCTTGAACCGAGGTGGCGACCGGTCCGCAAACAATGCCTTGTGGACCATCGCGATGGTCCGCATGAGAAGCGATCCCCGGACCCGCGCTTACGTCGAGCGCCGGACCAAAGAAGGCATGTCAAACAAGGAAATTCATCGATGCCTGAAGCGCTATATCGTGAGGGAAATGTACCCGCTCATCCTCGCTGATCTGACCGATTCGACGCGGGTTCCTTGACATAGGAGCGTCAACGCGCCGACCGAAAGTCTGTGGGGTTCGCTGAAGGTAGCACGCATGCATGGCCGGCACTTCGCTACACGGCGTGCCGCAATGGATGAAGTAATTGATTGGCTGGGCTTTTACAATGCACGACGGTTGCACTCGACACTCGACTACGTCAGCCCTATGAATTTCGAGAAGAACTGGTTCGCGGCTCAGCAAGGCGAAGCCGCATAATTCCCTCAGCTATGGGATTCGTCAAACGGGGGCAAGGTCAGATGTCAGCGATCAGAGGTATCGGGAGCTGTGCTATACAAAGCCTGGCATCCGGGAAAGAGTCTCTGTGTTGCTGTTGGGCGGGGACGGGTTTCGTGCCGCGATCAGCCTTTATCGGAATCTCTCATTCAACCTGTTTTCTGAGCAGGACTTCGAGACCATTACATGTTGCGCGCCGGTACTGGGCGAATCCGTGCTTGCGCATGTTAGGAAGACCGCACGTCGAGCAGTCAGTGATGCTTTGCACCATCGCATACTCACAAACTTGGCTCATCGTGAAAGGCAGGTCATCTCCTACCTGCTCGCAGGAAAGACATCACGAGAGACCGCTGCTTTGTTGGAGCTATCAGAAACAACGGTGTTGACGTACCGGTACCGAGCGTTCGCTAAACTGGGAATTAAGTCCCAACGAGATCTACTTACGACGCTCGATCAACTTCCCGTAAATCTGAGCCCGGTCAAGAAAAGCATTAGGGCCTCAGTTGAGACGGAAGAGCGCACCATACCGCCGGGCTCCAAAACAACCTGACCTTGCACTGTTTCACGAATCCCGTAGCCGAGGGATTTATGCGGCCGCACCGTCATTTTCGATGATCATATATCCATCGAATACCGTGCTCATGCTCACGCGTCGAAACCTTGATCTGGGAAGATGGCCGATGCATGTCCCGGTACAAGTGTCGGGAAGGTCCTCGTGGCTCGTAGCCTGGCACATTTGCGACGAAACCCATCAGAAGGGGCTGGCCGAGTTGATCACTACAGGCATCGTCTGCCCTTCGCGGCCTACGGGGGCGAAGGCACTACCTCGTCATTTGACTGACAGCGCTTTCGTGCCGGCGGTCACGGCCAGGCCACCGGCTATCGCGACGGGAAGTACGGCAGCGGACCGGGCGATGCTATTCTACACGCACATCTCGGGTTAATACGGATGCTTCCACAACGGTCCGTGGTCGTAACTGAACGCGGCCTTTTCATTCACCGCCCCGATCGCGGAGAAAAACGCGAACGGATCCTGGCATGTCGCTTCGTGAGCGATTATTTGATCGGCTCGGGACTTTATGAGCAAGGCACGAAGCGGACCGATACCCACCATTGTCACACTAGATCCTAACGACCCAAGCCGTTGCATGGCTTGCGACGGAAGATGGACTGAAGCGTCTCGAAAACGTTCACCCGACCAACGATTCATCACACAAACCACGATCCACGAAATTTTGACGATCCAGGACAACGACGCGCTGATCAGATTTGATGGCCGCGGTGTGAGAGACCAGAACGAAATCGAATTCATCAACGCGCGCGAAACGGAAAACGAAGCATCGGTCCGCGCGAAGCTCACTAAAGAAGCTTTTAGCACCGGCGTAAGCAGCGCGAGAAGATCCTCACATTCCGCCCGGACTGCCGGATCAGCATGTTCCATCAAGTAATGGATTGGGACCGAAGGTTTTGGCGAGAATGTCGGCAGCTGAACCGCGTTTGGAGGGAGCCTTTCCACGTTCCGCCGTATAGTCTTTTAATTGCCCGTTTTTTGCCCGAATAAGATCCTGAGGAGGTCCAAATGATCGGGGACATTCGCCGCAATAGAAAAGACGAGACCGAAGAGCTCGTTGCGCAAGGTCTGGAGGACCCACTCCTATCGCGCGTAAGCGTGAAGGCCCCTTCGCAACAGAATACCGCATCAACGAGCGGCCACCCGGCATCACGCGATGCCGATTACCGCACCGCTCTGTTTGACGATAAACTGGAGGCGTTGCGTGCATCGAAACGACAAAGCGAGTAAAGATCCACATCCAGCCAGAAGTCGAAGGGTTTGTCATGATTCTCACGCAGTAGAGAAAGTTCAGTTTGGCTGGCATCCTTACCTGTTTGGACGTTCGATCAGAGAGGCTTATCTCGAAACATGTGCCGTCTTTTGGCGTTCAGGAATATCGGTCGTGGTCGGAATCGAGCAACCCATATTGCTGCCCGCCGCTCAGCGGCCCACCGAACGCCAGTTTTCCTACTGGGGTCCGAAGGGCGACCCCGCTATGCGCGCGTCGCGCGTTCTCATGAGCGAGAAAAAATGGACTGAGACGCACAGGCTCATGCTGGGGACCGCTAGGGAAGACGTCGTGAAGATTGGACAACGAGGATGGATGGATTCTTCGCCGGCCGACGTCAATCTTTGTTCGATAGCCTCACGCCTGATTTGTGTAGGTCCAGCAACGTGCATCTTCCTGCGTGACGCCAGAAGCGAGATGATCGCGGGCTTATATATAGGATTTGAGGCTCCGTCCGCCAAGACCGCCCTGCTCGCAGCGGCGCACGCAGCGACGCCGAAAAAATCGTGGTTCAAGCGCTACGGATTCGATGATATCGAAGACGATGCAATTCCTGTGATACGTTTCGACGGGATCCACACGGACAACGGAGAATTTCGCAATGCCCTCGCTATATCCGTACACACGCGAGCATGGGAAGGAAAAATCGAGTTCGCCCGTAGCCGCGACGGTGCCGCCAAAGGGCCTATCGAGGCGAACCACCACTCGAGACATTCGCATCTGGACCATAGGCTTGCCCGCACGACGCGCGGCCGGGCAGCTGAGCCAGGAGACGAGGCCCCTGCGACACTCGCAGCACTCACGTCATATGAGTACGTTAGGCAAATCATTCGGCTAGTGCTGTATCACAATACAAGCGAGCAAGTCCCGCATCTGATAACTAGCGAAATGCGCAAAGAGTTGAGCGTCAACGCGACGCGGCTAGACGTCTACCGGTGGTTGGCTCAGCACGGCTATTCGAACGGCGCCCCTCCTTGGTACGGCGGGAATTTGGCGAAACATGGTATGCCGCCCTCATTCAAGAAAGCGCAAGCCCGCTGAAAGGATTCGCGGGCGTGGAGACGGGACCGCTCAGGCCGATTCGGGACTTCCGCCCGAGAGTCTTCGACGCGCAGGACTTGTGTCATTTCTACAAAATAGTTGAGAACCGGACCTCGCCACAGCTGTTTGCTAGTCACAAACAGACCATCTTACTGCTGTCCTTAACGGAACAATGCTAAATCGACGCGATTGTTACCGTCGTTTTAATTTTTGACTTTTTTGTTTGAGAACATCGCAATGTTGTCGAACAAGAAACTTTAGAACAGTCTCAATAAACCTGAGAACATGGCAGACGGCCCGGACAATAAAGATCGAAACGCGATAGCTTCACGAAATGGAAGAACGCCACTATTCGGAAAGGCTCGACGATGTTAAGTGTCAGGTTCATTGCGCAGAGGGTAGTTCGACAACTGCTCGGTTCGACCGGGTGCGCCGGCGAGGTTGGACCACGCAAGCGGTTTTTCAGGACGTCCTGGCATCGCAACGACGTTTGCGACCTAAGCTTGCGAAGCGTGAACAACACCGCGGCGATTACCGCATGACGGGCGCTATCGAAGCCGCCTAATCTGGCATCCATGGACCTTGTGAGCCTGGGCACCTCACTCGCGCCAGAATCGCAGAACTCGGTACAAATGGCCGGACATCGTCACATCGATCTATTAAATCTGGATGGGCAGGCGACGCCGGCGCCTCGATCGGGCCAACAGGCCACGCGCCTGTATTCATACACGAGGCTTGCAATAAGTCACAAATTGCCTATAAATGGTGTCAGGAATGATAACAACGCTCAGCTCTATTGTCTTACCAAAATGCGCGCGAGATTTTCGATCCGATTGGCGACTGGGATTCACTGTCGACTACGTACGATGTCGATATGATCGTCAGCGCATCCAAATTGCCTCGCAGGATAGACGACATGTAGCGGTCTAACGAATCTAAAATCTCGGGTCAGAGCAGTGTTCGCGCTGCCTATTTTTGCTCCTGAAAACCTCATCACATAGATTAAGCCTTATATGTCTAGCATAAAAGCCGCGAAGAGATTGAGTTCGATGTTACATCTCAAAACATCTCAATGAGTCAGATTAAGTCGAATACATTGGTTGATCAGGATTGCACAATATAGGGCCATCGCAGACTCATGACTATAAACCTCGCGATAAATTCATCTAAATCAAAAAGAAACGTGCTGTCTGCCAGATCCTATGCTTGGTAGCGCGCTGCGCTACAGGAATTAAAAACGATCGTAAGCCGAGAGTGGCTTTTTGGAGAAAAAAATTCGAGAGTAGTTTAAATCGTCTAAACATTAAAAAATGTTCCAAAAGCCCGCGTATTCTGGATGATAAGGTGGCAGAACGTTACCAGTCGCGAGCGTAGATACTATGTATGTCGGCTAATGGGCGAATCGAGGTCGTCGTTATATTCGCAAGCTTCCGTTTTCTCCGATTTCCTCCGTAGCGTGAGGAGTTTTTATGCCCGGATCAGGACTCTTTCTCATTGACGCGGGCACTCCTGCGGGCGTGTTGCAATTCTCGTCGACGAAGAACTCTAAGGTAATAGCCAACCCAGACGGAAGCGCGATCCTGTACGGCGAAATATCTGCCACCTTGTTGTCGCAACCGCCTGCGATCGTCTCGATCGCCGCAGCAGATTCATTGCACCTCGGTCCGAGTAATCCATCCAGCGGTACTCGCGCGCTGCTGTCCGCAACCGCAATAACCGTGAAGTCTACGGGTCAGTGCAGAGGCGTGGACCACGGTCCCACCCTCTATTTCGGCCACTGGACGTTTGAAAAGAAGGCAGGACAGGCTATCGCCGTTGAGTTCGCGTATCAGACAATATACGTTTGCGACCAACCAATGGGGCTGCTCAGCAAGCATCGCATGATGCTATTGCTTCCGGGAGAAAAACACGATCCCCCGCACGACTGGGCCTGGAAATTCGCCGATGAGCGTGGCCGGTTGATAAAAGCTGGAAGCGATGGTTACTGCGTTGAGACGAACACACGGCTCTACGACTCTGAACCAACGCCGGATCATGGGGCGGTTGTCACCTTTCCTCCACCTCGGGCTATTCCAGGTAATCGCGTGATGATTACGGCTGATTTAAACGTGCACCGGGAGAAGAAGGTCCGGCTCAGGTACTTCGTGACTGACAATGGCGTTCCGGTCGGGCTGCAGATCGACTCGCCGGGCATGCGCATGGCCGACTGTCAGTTGCGTCTTAGCGTTCCCGACGAATGGGGAATCGGTCTTCAATCTCAGACATTGGGGACTAGCATGGTTCCGCTTGAGCGAGCGTGGTTTTCACGCGGAATGTGTGAGCTCGACATCGACCGGGACGATCGCGTGCAGTTCTCGCTGGGACCTTGCGCAACACTCGCCGGCAACGGAGGCAGGTTCCGTTTCCAGTCGCGACTAGTGGTCGGGACTCACGATACGCGCGCAACGCGCAACGTCGAATTCGTTGAGCGAAAGCCTCCGGCGAATCCGACGGCGACCGATGAGGTCTTCGACGGACTTCGACTTTTGGGATTCAACAGCACAGGGCGAAGCCGAGAGGTTCTCGACGTGTCGCAGCCGCGGCTCGCTATGCTTGCCGAGCGGGGGTTTGATGACGAACCCACAACCCCGCTTGTTCAGCTTACGGTGTCATGGCTTGGCCCACGTCAAAGGCAACTGTCTCATGATGCGATCGCAGGAGTGCTTGACGTACCGCTGCCGAGGACGATGCTCCGGGTAAGGCGGCAACCGGAAGGATTGAACAGTACGGTAACGCCGCTGCGGTACGAACTTCAACGCCGATCTACACTAAATTGGTACGGTACGCTGACGTTTGCGTCATGCGAGTTGCTAGTCCCTCCCCTAGGCAGCTTGGCAAGCTTGGCGCAGAAGGATAAGGGAACGGTCTCAACGTGGAATAAGTATCTCGTCAAGACTCTGTCCTCGGGAAAAGAGTTTCAGGGCACACACTCCTCAGCACAGCCGGACCTTCGCCTGCAGGAAGACTGGTTCCGGAACTGGGCTCTTAAAACTACGGAAGGCTTTATTCTGCATGAACAGGCAGAGCTCGGCTCGACGTTCGCGGCCGTGGAGTTCCAGCGTTCGGATACAGTAACGAAAGCCTTAGCGGACAATGACAACACTGGTCTCGCATATGGAGCGTTGGCCGTGGTCCTTGCGTATGTCGCAGCCGAGTATCGCGGACAAGGCTGGAAAAGTTTCTTTCATCGCAAACTTTCTATTTTTCTCAATAAGGATGCGATTGACAAGTGGGCGAAAAAGCACAAGGAACTGGAAAATCTCGTCTTTTCGTTGGACCAGCTTGCCTCGAACGCGGACCAGCAGGCGTGGTTCGCGTCCTTTGTGCACGAGAATGTGAAGATCGCTAACGGGTCGGAGCCCGTTGCGCGAGCGCTGTGGCCATTTTCTCCGGGCCTTGGAATCCCGCTGTACGAAGGGGCGGATCCATCCGCCGCTTTGTGGCTTTGGGATGTAAAACGAAACGGGAAAACGTGCGCGTGTCAGTTCGTCTTTGATTACAGCACACGGGAAACGCTCGATCCGACTCGAGTCGGCCCGTATTCGACATTTCTAAAGGAAGAACCACAAAAGCTTCCGCGTCTTTGGCCGAGAAGCCGCACAGTCGCGCCGGGAACCTTGCCGGGATCGGCACTGGATCCTGCGTTCAATCGTTGGCAAGGCGTCTTTCTAGCGGATGTGCCGCTGGTGCTGGCGGTTGACATCCCAGACGGCGCGCTGCTGCTGCAGTCCTTGTCTGACACGATTAACAAAGGGCTGGTGCTTGAATATGGTTGGTTAGACGCAACCGGCCACACATGGAAAGTCAAACTCAAAGGAGCGGGTAAGACCCAAGTCTATCCCAGGCCGTCATTGAACCGTCCTCCCTATGCGCTCTACCTTTGGGACTTCACGACCATCGGGAGCGCCGGCACGATGATCGCGGCATCCTTGACGATGAGCGTTGAAATTGACGCTATTAAGTCAGATGATGGAAATCCTATTGAGCTATGTGGTAAGGGCACGCTCGGACTGACCGACGGCCAGAGCAGCGAATTCGAGATCACGCCTGCCACAGACTCCAAGATTTCGACTAAATCGTTGCCTGGCTTTAAACGAATCGATTTTCGCCGTTTTCGCACCGACTTCCGAACGGCCTCGCTGGAGGTGGACCTTGTTCCGTCCGACGAGCTCAAGCGGACTTTGCCTTGGTTTGACCAAGACCGGATCCAGGCAGCGTTGTCGCTTCCCATCTCTGCGGATAGTCCCACCCCGACGCTGTCAGTTTTGCTACCTGCGGAAGCCCCATCGCGGCTGTTCGAAAAATGGCCAATAAGTGTCCGCGGTTTTTCATTCAAGTTCGGTACGGATGCCTCGCTGAATGAAACCGAGGTTACGTTTGCGTTGGATGTAGGCGCCTTAGGCCTCAAGCGCGTAGGTGGTCGACTCATCGTCACCAGCAAAGGCTCGAGTCTGCTTTATCGCGTAGAACTCGACAACATCGACTTCGATCTGAGCATTCTCGGTCTACGACTGGAGGGACAACTCAGTTGGCGCGACGGTAACCATCAGGCCGGTGATAAACCGCCAATTGACCCGGTTCAGTACAACGACGCTAACAATCGGGACTTCTACGGCGCAGCCACGCTATCGGGATTCGCAGACGGTGGCGCGGCGGGCTTGTACCTGAGAATTTCGTCGGGCGCACGCCCGTTCTGGATCGCATCCCTAAAGAAGGAAACGACGCCGAAGGTCGCAGGAACTGATGTCACTCAAGCGGGCTTGCTGGTGGCGTACGGGGCCCAGCGGATACTTGAGGTCGGCCAAAAGCCACTTTCAGACTATCTCACCGCTCCTGAGTCGCTTGATCGTTCCCTTTTCCCCGCCTCGGGAAAGGATCCCGTCGAGTGGCTGCAGAAGTGGAGCCCGGCGACCGATGGTATGGGTGTTGTGGTCGGAATCCAAGGCACTTTCGAGCCAGACAGCTTTCTGGCGAAAGCAATTGGGAATGACAATCTAGCGTTGCTATGGTCAGATAGTGGTCTCTTTTACGGGCAGACCAACGTCAGCATCTTTTCGATGGTATCAGCGACGATTCGACTGCTGATCGATTTCGAGCATCAATACGCCAACGCGAGTGTTCAACTCCCGAGTGCCACACTTGAAAATACAGCCAATCTCTCGCCGGGGCTGCTTTCCATTTCTTTTGGCTGGGGAAAAACTCAGGGGTTCGGCTTATCCATGGGCTATCCGCCGATGCTACCGGGCACCATCGGATCCGAAAAACCGGACTGGAGCAAGGCAATCAGTGTTCAGCTTCCCGACGCGTGGCCCATCAACACATTCCAGGGCGGTGTAAAAGCCTATTACTTCGACTCACCGACCGACGGCGTCTCCTTTGGATTTGGCTTAGCGATCCGCGCTGGATACTCGAACTCATTTCAGGTCACCGGCAACGATATAGCGGACGCCCGCGCATACGTCGAGGTCATGATTGGTGGCACCTTCAACTTCTGCAAGCTCAACACCGCGCCCTCGTTGTTCAGTCTGCCGCTATTCGTGCCGGCGGCACTGAGCAACGACGAAAAGTGGTTGCTTGAAACCGTGAACGAACTACTGGCAAGACGCAAGTCCACGGATCGTTTTTTGATCGGTGCCGCGATCTATGGAGACGTCAAGGGCCATGCTTCGGTCATCTTCCTCGACGTCACGATAGCGGGCGTCCGCATAGATGCGAGTGCAATGTTCGAAGTGCTCGGTGAATTGGGCGAAGGCATCACCCGCATGCGCGCTGAGTTCATCTTTGAAGTGCGCGTCGAGATCGGATGCGACACTTACAGCACTTCAGCCGTCTTTGACGTCGTGATGATCAATCGGGGCGGTGGAACGCCAGCACAATGCAACAAGCTACTCCAGAAGTTCAGAGACCGTGCCATCGATTTCCATGAGGAAGCCCTATGAAGAGGACCGTCCGAGTCAAATTTATCACCATCTCGGGTCCTCAGACGGGCAAGGTGACGGTGCGCATTCGCTGGATTTTGGGCCAGTCCGAAAATGCTCGTGGCACGGCGCAGTCTCCCACCGACGTCGAGTTCCCGCTGCCAGAGGACGTCTTCCACGTCAAGTTGGAGAACGACGCTGGAGTTTCATGGACGTTCGACGTCAGTCCCCGCCCGTTAGTAATGCTTGACCCGCCGCGTGATCGCACCGTGCTGGACACAGAAAACAGGTTCTTCGACTGGCTTCCTGCTAGCGGCAACTGGGACCCGGTTGATCCGGACGCACAGACTCTCAAGAAGGATCCTAATGATCCGAACAGTGACACGCTTGCGCTGGGCGTAGCGCATATATTGGGGCAGTCGAGTGTGTTCGCCGTGGAATCAAAGTTGCGCAGAGCCGCCGCACAGAAACTGCGCGACTTCCTCGCGCGCAAAAAGGCGCACTTCTCTGTTCTGAACGCCGATGAGATTGATCTTCATGCGGTTCAGTTCGCTGCTATATTTCGACTCTTCCCGCTGCAGCCCGTACGCGTGCTCAGAGACAGTTGCCGTCTCGCTCTATCCAAAAGCAGAGCGCGCCTTCCGCTTTGGATGGAATCAGCCATTGGGTCCGCGAGCGACAAACTTGCTGCCGACCACGTGTCCAGACCTCGACGACTCGCGACATTGCTTTCGCTGCTCCTGGAGAACGATCTATACGCGGATGCTGTTCGGATCAAGGGTGAAGCCGACAACATGCGGGCCCTGATGGCAATGCGTGCAGCGCAAGGCGGCCAACTTCTCGACTTCGGTTGCGACTACGATAAAACGGGAGTGGACAAACCGACAAACCCATGCCTGCCCCAAGATCAGGGCCGCATCTTTTTTGCAGCGGAAGCGTTGGGACTTGGTGTTGACTATGTTCTCGACGAAGCTGCAGCTTCAGGCCTGAAGGTGGCCGTCGAACACGACAGGAGCGCCTCGGCGACCTCGACGGCGTATGCTTTTCCGAACTCCGCGTCGTCGAAAGGCTATGACCCCGGGTCCTATCCTGTTGCGCCCTCGCGCCAAAGCAGCAAGGCGGGCCGTTCTCGCGGTGCCGAGATGCCGCCCTCAGGCGCATTCACGGCTTGGGTCGACTATGACCTTGTCTCCTCACATCCTGTTCCGATAAACGACAACCTCGAAATTCACCTCGAACAGGTGATGAGCTTTGCCAAGCCGCTGACCGGCGATGGAGTTTTGGCCATTCGAATGCAGATGAATGCGGCGCCGCGTGAGCCCTATGATTTTCTCTACAACGTTTACGGTGCATGGGATGGCGAAAGCACTGGCACCCTGCAAAAGTATTTCGACGATCCAGATCTGCAACCCTCGCTCGAAGAACTTCGTCCATTCCTTATTACGAGAAGGTACTCGTTCAGGCGTGATCTCGAACGTTTTTTGAGCAGGCTGCCGCCCTCAAGGGTCGCAGCATTGAATTTGGTAGGACGTCCCCCGGCCGAAGCTACGCTGCAAATGCCGCTTAAGATCTCTCAGAATGGAAAAGTTGTTTCGTATCCAACAAAAGGGATGCTACCGCCCGGGTTTTCGCAGACCCTCCTCAATTTGCGCGCATGCCAACCTAATGCGGAAGGCGTCAAGGCGGGAGCAAAGTGGGACCGAGTCGAGGGCGCTCTTCCGTTCACCTACGACAATAATAAACCGGGCCATAAACTTTGGACGGTTGAGGACTTGCGCGTCGATTCGGACCATCACCCTGATAAACCGCAACGCTATCGGTTTTGGGTCACTGCGGTTGATGTATTTGAGCAAGAGTCGGACCCCATCCCTGTCCTCGCAGCCGCTCCGATGGAATCGGACGTTAAAAGTTTCATTTTCACGCCGCGCTGGCAAAGTCCCCCGCCGCCGCCCAAGAACATTGCAGTGGGTACCCCTATCGGCAGTCTGACTGCTGCTTGGGAGCCGGGGGATCAATCCGTTATCGGCACGGCATCGACCATTGTTCGCTCAGGTCTCGTTACGCACTTCGCCGTCCTTCGACGACCAGTCACGACTGTTCAGCTCGAAAAAGATAAGTCAGGCTTCGTTGAAACCGCGCTGGAGACGCTGGCCGCATCAGGCGTCGACAACCCCGTTCTAGAACGGGCGGTCCGGGATGCCGCGGAAAGCGGTGGATGGAAAATCTGGCAAAGCGGAATCAAGACAACGCCAGACGCTACGTGGCCGCTTTCCGATGCCGACAAAGGTTTCGAATACGAGGTGCTTCTGAGTAACGCTGTCGGCACGGGTTATCTCAAATATGTTCAGGATCTCCGAGATCAAACCTTGCGGTATCTTATCCAGTCGGGACCCGACGACGCTCCGGTCTTCCAAGAGGCTCGCTGGATGATTCCCCGAGAGGGCGAGAACGCGCGTTTTCGAGCTTACGCTGCATTCAGTTCGGTCGCCTCTTTCGGGCCAGTGAAGATCCTTCCGGTTCGCGGCAGCCTCCCCTCGCTGGCATGTGATTTGTCTCAAGCAGACGTGGTCAGAGCGAGCGCGATACGAGCGGTGACCGGCATCAACAGAGACGCGGCACTGTCGAAATTCCTAGCATTGAAGAATCTGGTTTTGCCTGGGGCCAATGCCCTAAGCATTGCCGAGCGCGTGATGCTTGAAGCGGCGTTAAAGCGGCTTTCGCCGGACATGCTCAACTCGGAGCAGACTGCAATGGTCGGGCGCCTCCTAGAGGCGGAGTTCATCGTTGCTGCCGGCACCGGCTCCGCCACGCAGCACCCGGTCGTTGGCTTTCGAGGGGCCGTGAATCTACGTTGGGTGCCACGGGCGCTTCCGAATACGACCGCACCTGTCGTCCTGTTCCGCGTCTATACAGCAAGAACCCCTCTTCCATTTGCGCAGGGCCAGGCACAATATGAGTTTGATGGGACTTGGTATCGCTTCATCGGCGGCACAAGCCCCATAGTTCCGGAAGGTAGACCCGTGATGGTGATCATGTCAACGAAGACCGAACAATGGGCGGGCCTCGCAGACTTCAAAGGAAATGATTTCCTCGCAGCGGGACTTTCTTCGATCGATGTGTCAATGCGAGGTAAAGGTGAGCCACAGATCGGCGATCAGGTGTCCTGCTGCTTCCACGAGGGTCATGTTGCCGTTGAAACTGCGGCGTTTCCAGAGAGAAGCGAGTATGTCGCCGGGCTTCCGATTGACGGTGGACATCGCGAGTTCGGCGCATGGTGGATCGTCGCAGTAAATTGTATCAACGACGAACAGTGGCGAACTCCTTCCGGATCTCCGCTGCTGTATATGCGAACACTCTACGAGTCGATTACTCCCGAAAGGCCGTTGATTTTGGAAGCGAGGCCACCCGCGGACTACATGAAGGATGCCCTCCAGCCAGACAAGTATCAACCCAGTCTTCAGTTCATCCCAGAGTATTTGCTAAAAGAGGCAGCGCCCGTCTTTCCTCGCTCGATCCTGTCTTTCGACCGGCGCGAGTTCGCTGGACCAGAGCAATACATCTTCATCGAGCGCGAGTTCGAGCCCGTGCAAAACGGTACCCACGCATTGGCGGATGACGCGCAGGCGTGGGGCATTCTGAAGTCGATCGAATCGCAGGCCGCGGGCTCCCAATGGAGTGAAGATTACCGTGTTCTCACACCGTGGCTGGAGGGTGGACCTGCTCCGGTTCCGCCGGAAGGCCTCCAGTTCTCAACGCCCATCTATTTTTTCCCGTTGGAGAACCCCGCGGCTTGGAACCTCAAGCATGTGGACATGATTGACTCGGTCGATGCTCCCCCGAACATCTCAAGCTTTGTCGACTACTTTGCTTTTCCTCCAGGGGATCCGACGGGAGACGGCGGCAAAGAGCCGTCCAGAGGCACGGCGCGCGTACGCTACCGCGCATACAAGGTTCTTGACTTGGCTCCCGAGAGTGGGCCGCCTGTCGCAAGCCAATGGCTAGAGCGTTTCCTTGTATCCGAGCCGACTGCGTGGACGGCTTGGACGCGGCCCGAGTGGCCACCTATCACGTACTGGCCCCCGACGAGCACGTCTGCTCCTCGCAATGGAAAACCGCTGGTACAGATATCCGTGAGTAGTCGATATCCAGCGCAGAGTCTTAACGCTGCGGCATCAGGCCTGGCAATTCACAATACGTCGAACCTCTTTCTGCGAGTTGCACTGCGCCGTAGAATGGAAGCTGCTTTTGCCGAGTCTGAAACGGAGCGCAGCATCGGAGAGTTATTGGAAGTTGCTCTTCCTGGAGCGCAACCGAACCCGGTATCGACTGCGGATCATAGTCTTGAGCGAGACGACCCGGGTATGGATCGGTCCGTTCAGTATCTAGCGAGTGCCGCGCTCGTGTGGCGACGGGTTACGTCAGACGGCAGTATGGTGGAGGAGGAACTGCGGACGTCGCCGGACTTGTTCGTCATTCCTGTGCGTGTACCCTCGAAATTTGGTGGGACTGAAGCAGCGTTGTGCATACACCTGGAGGTTCGCATTGGTTGATGAACGAAACCAATTATGTCCGCACTCGTGCGTGGGTCAGGATTCCGTGCAAATCAACAGCCGCCCAAGAGAGCAGGTGAACGCCCTCAGGAAAGCGCGTCACGTCGGCGCCAACCTCGGCGAGGATGATGTGGGTGGTCACGTCACTCACGCCGGCGACGGTGCTCCGCTTGCGGACACAATGGCGGAACGACGCCAGCGCTTTTCTTAAGGTCGCGTTCAGTTCAGCGAGGGTGCGTTGGAGGGCGTCGATGACCTCCAGATAAAGTTTCAATAGCGTGCGATGGTGGGCGGTAATGCGGCTGCGCAGTGCCTCGCGAAGCTCGGGCGCTTTCTTTCGTGCAGTGAGCCGTTCGGGATTGTCCTCACCGGCGACGATGGCCTCGAGCATGGCGCGGCCACTGCAGCCGAAGAGGTCTGAGAGCACACTGCGGAGCTTGAGATTGGCGTCCTCGAGCACTTTCCGGGTGCGCACGCTGTGCTGGGAGATCTCGCGTACGAGTTGTTTGCGCGACGCGTGAGATCGCGTAGCTCCTGCGTCGCAGCGGGTGTCACGAAGCTGGAGCGGATCAGGCCATGCGCAAGCAGATCGGCAATCCACATCGCATCGTCGACGTCGATCTTGCGTCCAGGAACGTTGCGGATGTGGTGGGCTTTGGCCAGGATCGCCGGAACAGAATTCCACGGGCTAAATGCCCCGTTTTGTACAGAACACTGATGATTAAATCTCGAAATCTGCATTCCCTTGAATAAACAGCGACAATTCTGTGCGTTCGGGATCGCCAGTAGATTTCACGGTGAAAACTCTGTATATGGATGAGAGGCCCGGACAAGGCAATGAGGGATTCGTTATGTTTTTCCGCGCATACGGTTGAAACAAAGAACCCCGCAGATGTGACCTGCCTGGCGATTTTCGGACCAGTTGAAACTTGAGAGAATGGCTTCCAACGGAGGAATGGAAGTCATGAGGAAGAGCCGATTTACCGAAGAACA
>NZ_JARUXO010000104.1:0-27350 GCF_031451275.1 Caballeronia sp. LZ029 | reverse complement strand
CGTCCATCATCTCTACACCCGGCATCTGCCGAAACGCCGCGCCGGCGCCCAGGACGCCCCCGGAGGAGCTCACCCGATCCCGAAAACGGCTGATCACCAGGCAGATACAGGGTGGGGAATTTTACTCCGACAGTTTTGGGGAAACTAAGTCCGACGTTGACAACCCGCGCCGATGCCTGCGCGCGAGCCAGTATCCGAATTTCAGAATACAACCCGGTCCAGCTTGCGAAACATGGTGGCCGTAAAGTCGGTGTATTGGTAGAAGGCGGCCCAACCGGCAAGCTGCCGGTTCAGGCTTTCCATCAGGTCCATCCGGTTCATGCTGTAGTTGCCCGACAGCTGCTTGACCAGCCGCCCGGCAACGCCCCGATACTTCTTCCACGGAATGGTTGTCACAGGTCGCATGCGACCGCGTGCCCCACGCTTGCGGATGATGCGGTGACCAAGGAAGACAAAGCCGTCGTTCACGTGCGTAATATGAGTCTTTTCCATATTTAGTGTGAGCTTTAGTTCGCCTTCGAGGAACCCGCGACATGCATCACGCACTGTCTCAGCATGTTCACGCGTGCCTTTGACCACGATCACAAAATCATCTGCATACCGACAGTAGGAAATAGCTGGTTTCCACTGCCGGTTTTCTCGAACAGCAATCGGACGCTGCGTGAGAATTGCGAAGTTCCACGCCCATCGATCCTTCCGCACTTTCTTGCTCAGGTAGTTCTTTTCCATCCACACATCGAATTCGTGCAGCATGATGTTGGATAACAAGGGTGAGATGACGCCCCTTTGAGGAACGCCTTCGCTCGATGCACGAAACAGATCACGGCCCACGCAACCCGCCTTGATGAACTTCCAGAGCAGGGCAAGGAAGCGCTGATCGGCGATCCGCTTGCGGATTCCCTTCAGAAGCAGACGACGATGAACGGTATCGAAGTAGCTGGCGAGGTCACCCTCGATGACCCAGCGTCCGGCGACACTGTTTCCACCGCCGTCCTGCAACTGAAGCATCACCGCGCGGATCGCGTGGTGATGCTACGGGCGGGCCTGAAGCCATATGAAGCCGAATGGAAGTCACTCTCCCAGATAGGCTCCATTACCATCAGCATCGCCCTTTGCACAATCCGATCCCGCAGACGAGGGATGCCGAGAGAGGTGGCCTCATTCGTTCGGACAGGATCCACCAGTTTTTGAGTGGAATCGCTGAGGCAATCAAGCTGCCGATTTTATCGCTGGCAGCGTGGCGAAGTATGCTTCATCCGGTGCCTGATCGGCCAGCCTGGAATGAGGCCGATTCTGGTTATACCAGCTCAGGTAGTTGCCGATTGAGCGGCGGGCGTGGCTGACCGAGTCGTAGGCTTTCAGATAGACCTCTTCATATTTGACGCTGCGCCACACCCGTTCAACGAACACGTTGTCACGCCAGGCGCCTTGTCCATCCATGGACAGAAGAACGCTCCGGCTGAGCACCGCGTCGGTGAATTCGGTCGCGGTGAACTGGCTGCCTTGATCCGTGTTGACGATCTCAGGCAGGCCGTATTTCGCAAACGCTTCCTCCAGCACCTCGACAGCATGGCAGCTCTCCAGCGTGATCGCCACCCGGTGTGCCAGCACCCGACGACTCGCCCAGTCCACGACAGCCGTCAGATATACGAAGCCGCGCGCCATCGCGATATAGCTCGTATCGAGCGCCCAGACCTGATTGGCCCGGTCGATTTTCCGGTTGCGAAGCAGGTACGGCCAGATCCTGTGGGCTGCATGCTTGCGGCTCGTGTTTGGCTTGCGATACAGCGCTTCGACACCCATGCGCTTCATCAAGGTGCTGACGTGTCTGCGTCCGCCCTTGATACCTTCGCGACGCAGCAGCCGTGCCAGCATTCGCGCCCCCGCAAATGGATGCTCGAGGTGGAGCTCGTCAATCCGGCGCATCAATTTCAGATCCGCTTCGCTGACCCCGCGCGATTGGTAATAGGCGCTCGACCGGCTGATGCCTACCAGCCGCGCCTGCTGTGTCACCGGCAGGGCGTGATCACGATCGATCATCGCCTTACGCTCAGCAGTCCCGCCTTGCTGAGCGCGCTTTCTAAAAAATCGTTCTCCAGCGTCAACTGCCCGATCTTCGCGTGCAGTACCTTCACGTCGACTGGCGGTGCCGCTGGCGCCGAGTTGCCCGCGTCGAACACATCGGCAACCCGCTCCTGCAGTTGCTTCTTCCAGTCCGTAATCTGGTTCGGATGGACATCAAACTGCTGGGCCAGCTCTGCCAGCGTCGTGTCGCCCTTGAGCGCTGCCAGGGCCACCTTTGCCTTGAACGCTGGCGAGTGGGTCCGTCGGTTTCGTTTCGTCATCTTCTGGTTCCTTGTTGCCGGCCATTATGGCCGACTCACGCCCCCAGCTTTTCCACTCAACGAACTGTCCGAATTCCCGAAGCCACCTTTCTCTCAGCATTGCCGCAAACGTTCGGCTCTGGACACGGGCGCAAACCACAATTTGCTCGAAGGCGATTGCAGGGCGCCAAAACCCTTCTGTATTACGGATGCCGTGGGGTGAGACAACGCATTCAACGACATTCGACCTCCATGTTCATCAGCGAGCCTCGTAATGGCAAAACTACCGTCAATTAGCGTTTGTCCTAGACGTGATTTTTGACGCGCGCTTGCTATGGGGGAATTGCCCGCCATATACCTGACTATACAAGCTATTGATTTGTGTTGATATCGGTGTGTATTGGTTGATTTTTCGGGTGGCTGAGCTCTTTCCAATCGCAGCCGGGCAATTCGGATGGCGTTCGTATGGAGAAAGTGCCTTAAAATACGTGCTCGGTGGTCCTTGTGAGTGCGTTTGTCGTGGTGGGCCGCGCGGCGAGCTAACCAGCGACCGGCGTTCTTTAACAATCTGGAGTCTAGAGACATGCGGCTCGTGTGGTTTCCTGCCGCCCGGAGGAAAAGTCGTTTTTTGACAAACTTGCGGAAGTTGCCAATAAGGCAAGTGTATAGCCCAAGGTGTAAAATGAAGGCAGGCGACTTGACCGATTCAAATGGGTTCTTGTCCGGTTTGACCAAGTCGGTCATAGGCTGACATCGCGGGGGGCCACTGTGCTCGATGAATTGCATGACTTGCAGGTTGGGGTGAAGTTGAAGCACGCCCGACGCGTGAAAGGGATGCGGCTAAAGGAGCTGGCCGACATGGTCGGCTGCTCAGAGGGATTTCTGTCAAAGGTCGAAAACGACAAGGTTCGTCCCTCGCTTCAAATGCTCCATAGCATCGTATCTATACTCGACACGTCTATCGGCGAGCTCTTCTCAGCGCAGGCGGACGACAAGCATCGAATCATGCGCGTGGCGGACCGACCGACCATTGGGACCGCTGGGCTGCGCAGCGGCCCGGGCATCACGCTCGAAAGTCTCGTGCCCGCAGCTACGATGAGCCTGCTATTCGGCTCAATCCATGTAGTCGAGCCAGGAGGGAGCAGCGACGGCAAGATTGAGCACAAGGGTGAAGAGATTGGCTACATACTTCAAGGCGACTTGGAGTTGACCATCGAGGACACGACCTACTTTCTGCATCCCGGTGATTCGTTCTTCTTCCAAAGCCACCTCCCGCATGGGTACCGAAATCCAGGCAAGGTAACTACGAAAGTCGTTTGGATAAACACTCCTCCAACCTTCTAAGCTTAAGAGGTGCCGGAAAACTGGATGCTTTCCTAGTGCTTTCCCTATTGGAAAGTAACTTGACCAACTTTTTGGCTGAATCTATCCTTGGTTCAACGATAACCAACGGAGCAGCCAATGTCGCGCACGTTTAAACATTCTTTTGACCTCGACTACCCCGCCGAGCAAGTCTGGCGGGTCGCTGGGTCGTTCGGCACGCTCGAAGCCATCAGTTCGGGCACCGACACGTGCACTCTTCATGACGGTGGCCGCGTTCGCCAGTTGACTGCCGGGAGCGCCATCCTCTGGGAGCGCCTCCTTTCCTTCTCCGAGTCAGACCGAACCCTTAGCTACAAGATTTTCGACACGAAATCGCTGTCGGGTCCATATGGCGTAGGGTACGTGGGAACTTTGTCGGTTGAGCCGACTGGCGCCCGCACATGCAAATTCGTGTACCAAGGTACGTTTGAAGTGCAGCCAGGATTCACTGACGACCAAGCCTCTGATGCTGTGCGCGCTTTTGGGGAAGACTGCGTGAGAGGCATCGGACGGTTCCTTGCCAACCAGAGCCAAGCGGCCAGCATTTAACGCGCTCCGACGGGGCGGAGAACTCCAACTCGGTGCGCTGAAGCGCTCAGATGCACCGGGTCGTTGCAATAGCAGTCAAGCTTCTTGCCTGAATTAGACAAAATCTCAACTGGCATGAAGTTCGCTTTAAGAGTTGCCCGACATGAAACTATCTGTCCTCGTAAGAAAGTAACTTGACTGCATAGCAGACCCTTTTGCTTACAGCTCAAATCCGCGCTCCCTCAGGCGGGGGGACACCATTTTCTTAATTTTCAAGATGGTAGTGGAGGAAGTGCAAGATGAGTGAGCGAAGCGTCAGCCAATTTTCGGCAAGTGAAGCACACCCCGAGGACAGTCTATCGGTTGAGCAGCATGGAGTTGATGTCATACCGGCCAACGAACGAACGTCGACTCTGAAGGACCTGTTTTTCGTGTTCGTCGGGTCCCAGATGTGTTTCGGCATTATCGTCATCGGCTCGCTCCCAGTCACGTTCGGGTTGAGCTTCTGGAATTCAGTCACATCCATCACCGCGGGTCTGCTCGTCGGTTCGATGCTTTTTGCGCTGCTCGCACCATTCGGCGCGCGCACTGGTTGTAGCGGCTCCATCGCGAGCGGAGCACATTTCGGTGTTCGTGGCCGGGTCATAGGCACCGCAATCGCAATCTTCACAGGACTTGGCTTTACGGCGCTAACAGTCTGGACAGGAGGCGAGGCAATCGCCACGGCCGCAGCACGGCTCTGGGGTTGGCCAATTACGCCGAACCTGCTTGCAGTCGGAGCGGCAATCATCGGCGCCCTCGTGATTCTCGTCGCCCTCATTGGTCACAGCATCATCGTCGCAACTGAACGACTGGTTAGCTACGGTGTCGCGGCCGCCCTTGTCGTAGTGGGAATCTCGCTGTTTTCTGGTTTTCATCCGTCGTACGCAGGTGGAACGCCACTGTTAGGGAGCGTGGGTTCGACTTGGTTCCTGTCTATGGCCATTGCAGCTGCCTTGCCGGTGTCGTATGGCATCTTCCTTAACGACTACACGCGATACATCCCGGAGGACATCAGTTCTCAGAAGCTGATGTTCGCGGCCGGAAGTGGAATGTTCGTTGGCTGCTGGATTGCGCTGGTGTTCGCAGCGGCCGTCACGACCATGTTCAAGGCCGTTGATACACCCTTTGTTGGCGGCTTGGTCAGCATGGTCGCGTGGTGGGGCGTCGCGTTGCTCGCACTCGTCGGCATCATCGGGAGCCAGCCACAGGGCAGTCTCTGTATCTACGGCGCTGGCCTAGGGCTTCAAACATTGTTTCCGCGACTTGGCCGTATCGGCGCGACAGTCGTTCTCAGTGCCGTGGCAATGGCGCTGGTTTTCGCCGGCATCTACGGCGTCAACATGGCCAACATGATTATCGCGTTCCTGGCACTCGACCAATGTGCCTTGGCGCCGTGGCTCGTTATCAACTTGGTGGGCTACCGATTTGTCGCGAAAGGCCGCTACCAGTCGGCCGAGTTGTTCCGCTTTGGCGAGCGGGCTGGTGGCCAATACTGGTTTTCGAGTGGTTGGAACGTGAATGGGCTTATCGCGTGGGCGATTGGGCTGATAGTTGGGCTTATGTTCGTTCACACGGACTTCTTCGCCGGCCCGTTGTCGAACCTCGTGGGCGGCGTGAGTCTCGAATGGGTCTTCGCTGGCGCAGTTGGCGGGCTGGTTTTCTACGTTCTCGAAAAGCGCAACGGGCGCATCGCGTAGCGGCGAGGGCCATGCTCGACCGCTGAAACAAACTTGCTTAAAAGTCAATTTTTGCAAGCCCGGAGGGCTGCCGAGCGTGCAGCCATCTCATGACCAGAATCAGAAATCAACGTTTTGCTCTCGTACGTATCGGGTTAACGAGGGTTGGTAGAACGCCTGACGGGCGTACACTTTAGGAAAGTGACTTAACTAAAATGCAACAACGGCAAGGCGGACACAGCAACCCAACTCCGATAGCTGGCGCGAACGGCGCCTCAATCCAACTTGAAAGGCAAGGAGCGTAACCCCATGGAATTGAAGAACTCTGATTGGTACGAGATTGCGCGGGACACGAACTGGACTCCGAAGTACGTGACCGAGGACGAGCTGTTCCCGCCGCAGTTTAGCGACCCCTACGGCATTCCCGTTTCCGCGTGGGAGACGTTCGACGAGCCGTACAAGGTCACCTATCGCGAGTACGTGAAGACGCAGCGGGAGAAGGACGTCGGCGCATACTCGGTCAAGGCGGCCCTCTCGCGCGTCGACTTCTACAAGAAGTCGGACCCGGGCTGGAAGGCTCTGCTGCAAATGCATTTCGGAACCATTCCGTTTGTCGAGTACGGCTCGGTTTCGGCCTTCGCCCGCATCACGCGATTCGGTAAGGGCCCCGGCATGCGCAATATGGCGAACTTCGGCACGCTCGACGAGATTCGCCATACGCAGATTCAGATGTTCTTCGGTTACGAGTTCCTGAGCGTCGACCGCGCGTTCGACTGGGCTCAGAAAGCCCCGAATAGCGACAACTGGGTCGTCATGAGCGAACGTCACTGCTTCGACGACGTTGAGCATACGCGTGACGCAGTGTCTGCGGCCATCATGACCAATTTCTCGTTCGAGCAGGGCTTCACGAACCTTCAGTTCGTGGCTCTCTCGGCCGATGCGCGTCGCTATGGTGACTTCAGTTTCGCGACGATGCTCCAGACCGTTCAGTCCGATGAAGCACGCCACTCGCAAATTGGCGAGCCACTGATTCAAATCATGGTTGAGAACGGCAAGAAGGCTGAGGCGCAGAAGCTGATTGACATCTCGTTCTGGCGCGTGTGGAAGCAATTCTCGGCGCTGAGCGGCATCGCGTTCGACTACTACACGCCGCTCGACAAGCGTGAGTTCTCGCTCAAAGAGTTCGTGCACGAGTTCGTAACGACGCAGTTCCTACGCAACCTGGAAGCGCTCGGCCTCGAGAAGCCCTGGTACTGGGACCAGTACTTCCTCCCGGACGTCGACACGTACCATCACGCTCAGCAAATTGGCATTTACATGTATCGCGACACCGAGTGGTGGGACCCGATTGCAGGCGTCTCGCCGGAAGAGCGTGAGTGGCTGGAAACGAAGTATCCGGGATGGAACGACACGTTCGGTCAGGTGTGGGACGTCATTACGGACAACCTCAAAAACGGACGCATGGACCGTCTCACGCCGAAGCCTCTGCCGATGATGTGCGCGATGACCGGCTTCGAACTTACCGGCATCCCGGGCAAGAAGTGGAATGTAAAGGAATGCACGCTCGACCTCGAAGGCCATCGCTATCACTTTGGCTCGCCGGTCGACAAGTGGATTTTCGAGCAAGAGCCGAGCCGCTACAAGGGCTACAAAGGCTTCATCGACCGCGTCGTCGCCGGCATGATGCCGCCGGGACCGGACGGTGTTTTCGAATACATGAGCATGTCGCCGGAAGAACGTGGAACCTGCGGCGAGAACTTCAAATGGGCAAACGCTATTAAGCGCGCGGCCTGATTTTGACAAGGACGGAGTTAGATATGTCGAATTTCGCGCTGGTCTGCAACTACGAAGGCGACTACGGGATGAAGGTCATCATGTTGGACGACGACTACTCGATGGAAGACGTCGCGCGTATCGCGAAGGAAAACATCGCCGGCGTCTTCGTTCCAGAGCCGCTGCCAGGTACGAAACTGCGTGTCCGCCGACACGGCGAAGAAGAGTTCTTGCCCGAATCGATGACTATCTCGGCGGCCGGCTTCATCCAGGCTGAGACGGTTGACATTGTGCACGTGAAGAGCTGATTGGCTCCAAGCGCAACATAGGGAGCTACAAAAATGCTGCAACGTATCTGCACAACTGAAGATGTCTGGGAAGGCGAGTTCCAAGAGTTCGCGGTAAAGGACATTGATGTCATCGTGGTCCATGTCGAGGGCGGTGGATTCCGTGCTTTTGAATCCAAGTGCCCTCATCAAGACCAGAGTCTCGGAGAAGCTACGCTCGAAGGTAATGTGTTGACTTGTCCGGCGCACCTGTGGCAGTTCGATGTGACCACGGGTCAGGGCGTGAATCCCGCTGGTTGCAAGCTTCGTGGTTTCGCGTGCTCCGTTGAGGGCGACGAAGTCATGGTCGATGTCGAACAATCTTTGGAAGTTTCCGGCACCTGACTGGGCTCGAAACGGAGGAAAACATGAGTGACCACCACAATGCCGATTTCGTAGGGCCAATCATTGGTCTTGGCGAAATCGCAGATGCTGCAGCTGAAGCTGTCTACATCGACAACCCGGGGCGAGAAGTTCGCATCGAAAAAAATTCGGGTTATGTACGAGTGGAAGCGCGCGGCGAGTGCACGTTGACTGTCCAGACGATGTCCGAGGTACTCGGCCGCGACTTCCGCTTGGGCGACCTTGAGCGTTCGATGCCCGGATTCGCGGGCTTTATCCGAACCTCCGACGACGCAATCAGCTTCTTGGCACATTCGAGAAAGAAGGGGCAGTGACATGGGAATCGAACGCGGTGGACTGAAGACGTGGAGCGCGCTGGCTGGTAACAAAAAGCGCCCGAGCGAGTACGAAATCGTCACGTACAAGCTGCATTACCGTAATCGCAAACCGGACGCTGCCTACGAGCAGAGCCCGGACAGTATGATGAACCAGTGGTATCGCAAGCATGTACGCGACTCGCTGTTGAAGCACGACGACTGGGACGCGTTCCGTGACCCGGACCAGGTCACGTACCGCTCGTACACTGCGATGCAAGACGCTCACGAAGAGTACGTCGATGGCCTGCTCAAGAACCATACGGACACCGGCCACGACAGCAAGCTCAAATCCGAATGGGTGGAGAAGCTGAAGTCGCACTACACCCCGCTGCGTTACTTGATGACGACGCTGCAGATGGGCAGCGCGTACATCGTGCAGATGGCACCAGCGAGCACGATTACCAACTGCGCAGCGTTTCAAGAAGCGGACTCGTTCCGGTGGCTCTCCCGTACGGCATATCGTACGAAGCAGTTGTCGCTCGCTTACCCCGAAGTTGGCTTCGCAACCAGTGAGCGCGGCGCTTGGGAAGACGACGAAGCATGGCAAGGCTTCCGAGAGCTGATGGAGAAGGCACTTGCGACCTACGACTGGGCTGAGAACCTCTTTGCCATCAACGTCGTTGCTGCGCGAGCAATCGACGAAGCAATTCGTCAACTCGGACACACGGCCCAAGCCAACGGCGACACGCTGACGGCAATGCTGTGCGACGCACAGCTCCGCGACGCCGAGCGTTCGCGCCGTTGGACCTCGGCTTGGCTGAAGCACGCCCTCGGCCAAACAGGGAACGCGGAAGTGCTGGCTCAGTGGAAGGCGAAGTGGGAGCCGCTTGAATCGAAGGCCCTCGAAGCGTATTGCAGTTCGCTGTCGGGTGAAACGGGTGCTGTCGCTGCCAAGCGTGCGGTTACTCATTTCCACAGCCAGGCCGGGCTTGCCTGAGCTGAGTTCCACCTGATGCGCCGAAGGAGACAGGGATGACAATCGAAGAGGGCGGGGCAGCAGTCGTTGCGGACTCTCGCGTCGAAATTTCATGCAAGGACGGCAAGTCGTTCTTTTGTGACGAAGGCGACACGATTTTGTCGGCCGCGCTGCGCTCCGGCATCGGACTCGCATACGAGTGCAATGCCGGTGGCTGCGGAAGTTGCAAGGTACTTCTCGAATCGGGAGATGTCTTTGACATGCAGCCTGACGCTCCAGGCATCAAGCCGAGGGAGCGGGAGCGGGGCAAGGTACTCGCCTGTCAATGTAAGCCGACCGGCCCATGCGCCGTGTCGTTCAAGGAGGACGAGGAGTGTATTCCGAAGATTGCACCTCGGATTGCAACAGCGACGTTCGTGGGTTCTCGCGCCGTTACTCATGACCTGCGTGAGTTCACCTTCCGTGTTTCTGGCGGAATGAACTTCATCGCCGGGCAGTACGCCCTGCTGTCATTGCCCGGTGTGAATGGAAGGCGGTCTTATTCCATGTCAAATCTGGCGAACGAGGATGGCATCGTGCAGTTCATGATTCGACGTGTCCCCAACGGGAAGGCGACGAAAGTTCTCTTCGAAGACCTGCAAGAGGGCGCGGATTGCGTAATCGACGGTCCTTACAGCTCCGCATTCCTTCGGGAGGACACGACGCGAGAGATTGTCTGCATCGCCGGCGGTTCGGGTCTGGCGCCGATGGTCTCGGTCGTTCGAGGGGCACTGGCGTCATCGGCTCTCGAAAACGTTCGAGTCCACCTGTACTACGGTGGTCGCGAACCTAAGGACATCTTCTCGTTGGACCTCTTCGATGAGTTGGCCGCGGCACAGCATCGGCTTGAGTTTGTCCCAGCCTGCTCTTGTGCGCCAGAATTGCTCGAGGACTGGACTGGCGAGCGCGGCTTCGTGCATGACTGCGTTGCGAAGAACCTTGCAGACAAATTTGCGAATTGCGAGTTCTACATGGCTGGACCTCCGCCGATGGTCGACGCCGTGCGACGCATGTTGTTGCTCGAGCATTCCGTGGCTGCCGAACGGGTCCACTACGACCGCTTTTTCTGAAATCTTTGAGAGCTATTGAGCACGCTATGACAGACATCGCCGCAGTATCGACAAAGGAGCAGCAGCGTTGGGCGTTCCCGCAGGTTCGGAGGGTGGGTTCGACAATCTATGTCGGACTGCAGGTTCCGGGCGCGGAGCTTTCCAGCATCGAAGACCAGACGCATCACGTGTTCAAGTCTTTGGTTTCCGCGTTGGAAAGCCAGGGCGGTTCGATGAGTGACCTGACGAAGCTTCACACGTACTATCAATTCGAGGGAGAGGGCCGAGATGTCACGGATTACTGGGAGCAGATGACGGCAGTCCGCCTCCAGTATTTGGCTAACCCCGGTCCGGCAGCAACCGCACTTCGTATTGCTGGTCTGTGGCCCGCGGGTCCGCTCATCGGTGCGGATGGCATCGGCGAGGTTGGCGGCGCCAAAAAGCGAATCATGCCGGACCACGCGTGGGATTGGAGTATCCCCACACCGTTTTCGCAAGGGTGGCTGGTCGGCGACAAAAAGGTCTACGTTGGTGGCCAAATATCTGCCGACCGGCAAGGCAAGGCTCTTGCTGCCGGTGATGTGGTTGCGCAAGCAAAGAACGCGCTTGAGTACATTCGCCATGTGCTCATGGACGCGGGCTCGAATTGGGACGACGTCGTCACGCTCAAGATTGCGTACCAGCACACCGGGGACGACACCGAAAGTCGCGCGCTGCTCCAGGAAATCATCAAGCAGGCAGAAGAGCTCTTTCCCAACAACAAGCCCGCGCTCATTCCATTCGGAGTGAACCTGCTTTACGAAGGCCTTGTTCTTGAGATTGACGCACTCGCGGTTAAGGGAAGCGAACGTCGCGCGCTCAATGCACCTGGGAGTCAGACGTGGAAGGCACCTGAAGACAACTTCGAGATTGCATGGCAAGTCGGTGACGAGATTTACCTCGGCGGCATTTCCGCTCCTGGCGGGGCCTCTCTCGACGCCCAATTGGAGGCATCGATGGGTCGCGTCGGAGAAACCCTTCGTGCGGCGTCCTCCGATTTCGGTGACCTCGTGAAGCTCAACATTTATGTGAGCGGCGACGCGAAGTCAGCGGCTCGAGATATGGAACTTGTTGCCGGCACGCTGGAGAACTTCCTTGAAAAAGGGAAGACGGTAGTCTCCATCGTACGAGTCGAGGCTTTGCCTCGTCCGGGCCAGCGTGTCCAGGTCGACGGCGTGGCAGTCACCAACCAGTAACAGTTCACCAATAGGACCGAGAAAACATGATTAAGAATCCCTTCCCCTGGCCGAACGGGGCTCGCTGTGCAGTCGTGTTCACGTGGGACATGGACTCGGACAGCATTTTGCACCTCGCTCATCCGAACGACGCCGACACGCGTCTGTCGACAAACTCCATGCTTCGCTATGGCCCGCAAATTGGCGTGCCGCGAATCATCGACGTTTGCAAGTCGTTCGGCGTCAAGCAGACGTTTTTCGTTCCGGGCTGGTGCGCAGAACGATACCCGGAAGCCATCGAACTCATGGTGAAGAACGGCCATGAAGTGGCGCTGCATGGCTATCTGCACGAATACCCCAACGAATTGTCGGCAGAAGAGGAGCGTTTCTGGACGGTCAAGGGCGCCGACGCAATCGCGAAAATTGCCGGCAAGCGTCCGGTTGGCTACCGCGCTCCTTGGTACAAGTACTCGAAGGTGTCCACCGATATCCTCGCGGAAGAAGGATTCAAGTGGGACACGTCGTTGATGGGCGATGACAATCCGTATGTCATCAAATCCGCGAAGGGAAGCCTCATCGAACTGCCGTCTCGTTGGCAACTGGACGACTGGCCGCAGTTCGTTCACAACCATGACCTCGACTTCATGATGCCGATTGCATCGCCGCAATACGCGATGGAGGTCTACATGGCCGAGTTCTATGCAATGTGGGAGCACGGCGGCATCTGGGTCAATTGCTTCCACCCGTTCTGTACGGGGCAGGTCGCTCGGATGATGATGTTCTCCGAGATGATTGGCAAGATGCAGGCCAAGGGCAACGTGTGGTTCGCGACCGGTGAAGAAGTGGCTGCGTATGTGCGGAAGATGATTGACGAAGGGAAGTACGACCCGCGCGTCGACCATCTGCCGTTCTACGAAGGCCGTCTCCCCGAGCTCTCTGGCGACTACTTCCAGAAGTCGCGTTAATCGACGTAGGGGAGGATTCCATGTGTGGGCTGTGTGCTGCGCTGAACGCTAGCAATGGGTGGAACGACGTTGCTGGCAAGTCTGAGTTTGCTGTCAACGGCAGACCGATGACCCGTCGCGAGGAGCGAGACTTTCTCGTGGGAATCGTGAATCGCACACTAGTCCACTATGGAATCTCCGTGAATGACTGGGGCGGCAGCTCTTACGTCGTCACCAATCGTGATGGCAAAAGCGCGAACGTCTTCAATCTGAGTGGGGTCTGGAATGCGGCGGATGCGGTCTCCGCACTTCCGACTGACCCGCTAGACGAGAATCTCCTCAACAGCCTCGAAAAATCCATGTTGGGGCAGCAATGAGTCTCCGCGAAGCGACAGTCATAACAGGGTTCCTAGGAAGCGGTAAGACGACGCTTTTGAACCAGATGCTTGTGCATCCGCAGAACGCGAGGTCTGCCGTTCTTGTCAACGAATTCGGCGAGGTCGGCATTGACAACCACCTCCTTCGATTCACGTCGGAACGCGTAGCTGTCGTGGCCGGCGGCTGCATCTGCTGTTCGGTTCGGGAAGACATCGAAGAAGCCGTCAGACATCTTCTTGAGCAGGAAGAAGAGGGTGTGATTCCTCCGTTCGAGCACTTGTATGTGGAGACGAGTGGACTGGCGGACCCCGCTCCGCTAATTCAAACCTTTCAGTCGTCGCCCGTACTCCGGTCGCGTTTCGAGCTCACGAGTGTAGTTGCGACTGTCGACGCGGCGTTGGGCACGGAGACGCTCAATCGTTTCACGGACGCTGCTCGTCAGGTCGCGCTTGCTGATGTTGTGATTGTCACCAAGATGGACCTTTGCAATGCGCCAGGTCATGTCGAGCGACTTGCTGCCGAAATTAAGGCAGTCAACTCCGACGCAAAGGTACTGGTTCCGAAAACGCCGGAACGTAACGAAGTTGTCTCGATGCTTTTGGACCAAGTCCGTGCCGCTCGGAATATCGAGCCTGCTCGGAATCTCTCGGGCACACGCGTTCACTTGCTTAACACCGGTATCACCAGCTTCGGGCTGGTTATTGAGCAGCCACTCGATTGGACTGCCTTTGGAGTTTGGTTGACGTGGTTGCTCCACCGGCATGGCTCGGATGTCTTGCGAGTGAAGGGACTTTTGTGGGTTTCGCAATCGGAAGGCGGCCCTGTCGAGTTTCATGCTGTACAGCATATGGTGTTTCCTCCGAAGCACCATAACGAATGGGGAGCGACGCCGCAGCAATCCCACCTGACATTCATCGTCAACAACCTCGAAGCATCCCTCATCGAGCGTTCGCTTCGTGTCTTCATGCGACTCGCGGGAGAGAAAGGGCTCGGAAATGAGGGTCGAAATGCAGCGATGCCACTTGGAGCCGGCAGGACAATTGGCGGTCGACCGGTTCGCCGCCCAGGTGCTCCTAGATGGATGAAGTAACTCCTCGCTGCCACTGAACTAACCTTAGAGATTACCTCCGCCAAACGCTGTTTGGCGGATGGCTGAGTGTTGCCGAAAAGAACGATTTACGGAGATAGTCAAATGGATGCTTCAGTGAAACTGCTTACGGCCACGCCCGTTGAAGCACTGGCTCTGACTAAGGACCTTGTCCGCATACCGTCAATAAATCCCCCTGGCAACGAAGAAGCATGTGCGAAATACCTTGCGGAAGTGCTCGCTGACATTGGTTTCGAAGTCCACTTGCATTCGTTCGGAGCTGGTCGATTTAACCTAGTCGCAAACATCCACGGCCGGCAAGGTGGGAAACCCATCGGATTTACGGGGCATTTTGATGTTGTGCCGTTGGGGACGCGGAAGTGGAACTTCGACCCTTTTGGCGCGATTGAAAGTGAAGGGCGTGTTTACGGCCGTGGAACCAGCGATATGAAGGGAGGCATTGCGGCGTTCGTCGCTGCTTGCTCGCAAAGCATCGAGGAGCTACGTGAGGGAAACGGCGTCCAACTGATTATCACGGGAGGTGAGGAGACCGGATGCGATGGCGCGAAGGCGCTTGCGGGCTCCTCCGGGCTGTTGAAGCCACTCAGTCTTCTCCTTGTCGGAGAAATGACGGCGAACTATCCTTTTGTCGGGCACAAAGGGGCGCTTTGGGTCCGTGCGTCTGCTACCGGCAAGACAGCGCATGGCGCTATGCCGGAGCAGGGCGACAACGCTATCTATAAGGCGACTCAGGCCATTCAGAAGATACGCGGCTTTGGAATCGAGGAGTCGACGCATCCGTTGATGGGCCACGCCACCATGAACGTCGGCACCTTCAAGGCCGGCACGAACGTGAACTCTGTTCCCGACCGAGCGGAATTCGAGGTGGACTTCCGCACAGTTCCGGGCATGGACCATCAATGCATCTGCACACGACTGTCTCGTTTTTTGACCGATGACATTGGCCTGACGTCGATGGTCGATGTGCCGCCGTTAAGTACCGACCCCGAAGCGTTGGCGGTCAAGAGGGTGTTCGGGCTATGCGAATCGCTCCATCACCAGCCTATCGTTGCTCGCGCGGTGCCGTACTTTACTGACGGCAGCGTCTTGTTACCTGCAACCGGAAATCCGCCAACAATTATTTTGGGACCTGGTGAGCCCAAGATGGCTCACCAGACAGACGAGTATTGCTACGTCCACAAAATTGCCGAAAGCGTGACGCTCTATCGCTCCATCATCCAGAGCATTAGCAACGACCCACTCTACTAGGCGCTCGCAGAGGAAACGTCAGGCCTTTGAATGGCATGTGTGACATGAGGAGGAATAAGTGTTTCCTCTAAGGCAAGTAACTTGACTTGAATAGCCAGAGTCAAATATAGTTGTTTTAACCAAGCCGGAGAGAACGCACAGCGTCGCCGAAGGGGACTTAAAACTCTCAGGCAAAAGGACGGCTTGGTTGCTGATTGCATCTATACATCAGCGAAATCTCTGGAGAGAGACCTGAAATCAGGTCCACCGAAGGGGCAAGGTCGCGAAGCGACTCTAATCTCTCAGGTACCAAGGACAGAGAAAAAGACATCCCTACGGATGCGTTTCATTCTGTCAACCTCGAAGAGATATGGCCAATACCGTTAGCAGTTTGCTGCGCACGCCGCTCGCAGCTAGCCACACAGAGGCCGGTGCACGAATGGTCGATTTTGGCGGGTGGCAGATGCCCGTCAATTACGGCTCCCAGATTGAAGAACATCATGCGGTCCGCACTGACGCCGGGATGTTCGACGTCTCGCACATGTGCGTCGTTGATTTGAGCGGTCCCGATACGCGAGAGCTTCTTCGCAGGCTCGTCGCGAACAACGTCGATAAGCTCAAGGTCGCAGGTAAGGCGCTTTACACATGCATGCTCAATCAACAGGGCGGCGTCGTAGACGACCTCATCATCACTTTCCTGAATGAAGTTTGGTTTCGTCTCGTCATCAACGCGTCCACCGCAATCACTGATATTTCCTGGATTCGAGCTGTCATAGCACGGAGCAATCTGAAGGTGACGCTCGTACCGCGCCGCGGCGATTTGGCCAGCCCGGAATTGGCGCTCGCCATCATCGCGGTGCAGGGTCCACAAGCTCGAGAGAAGTTCTGGCGTGCGGTTCCAACGACAAAATCCCTCACAGATGAGTTGAAGCCATTCAATGCAGCCCTCGTTAGTGATTCGACCTTCGGCGAACTCATGGTTTCGAGAACTGGCTACACCGGTGAAGATGGCTTCGAGATAGTTTCGAGGGCCGATGCCGCTCCGCTGCTTTGGAAGACGCTGTCTGAAAACGGCATCCGTCCGGCCGGCCTCGGCGCGCGTGACACCTTGCGGCTTGAAGCAGGCATGAATCTCTATGGCCAAGACATGGACGAGACAGTCTCCCCGCTCGATGCCGGCCTTGCATGGACCGTCGATTTGAAATCAGACCGTGAGTACATGGGTCGACAAGGCGTTGAACATCGCGGCGTTTCAGCGCAGACGATAGGTGCCGTCGTGTTCGGCGAAGGCGGGATTCCGCGAGCGGGACAGGCCATTCACGTAGCAGGTGGGGAAGGGGTCGTAACGAGTGGCACCTTCAGTCCCACGATGCAACGTCCAATCGCAATAGTTCGAGTTCCCATGTCGGTCAAGCCGGGCGACGAATTGGTTATTTCCGTTCGAGGAAGAGAACTGGCCGCCGTCGCCGTCCGCTTGCCGTTCGTCCGAAATGGCGGCGTCCTCTCACAAGTCTGAGCCTCACTTATAACGGCCTCTTATACGAGTGCCATACAAAGAACATTGGAGAAGAACATGGATTTTCCGCAAGAGCTTCGTTACACCGCCTCCCACGAGTGGATTCGAGTTGGCCCCGACGGTATCGCTGCCATCGGATTGACGTCGCACGCCGGCGAGGCACTCGGTGACATCGTGTTCGTGGAGCTCCCGAACGTTGGCGCGGATGTTACTGCGGGTTCGGCTTGCGCGTTGGTCGAGTCGGTGAAGGCTGCGTCTGACATTTATGCTCCGCTGACGGGGAAGGTAACGGCCATCAACGAGACCGTCAAGAACTCGCCCGACACCATGATGGAAGCGCCCTACGAGAACTGGCTCTTCAAGATTTCCTTCGATGGCGAGCAGCAACTCGCTCCGCTTTTGTCTGCCGATGACTACGCCCACGGCCTCGAATAAGTTCGCGCGCCCATTCGTAACTCTCTAGGTAAGGGACTATGAACGAACCACATCCGAAGTTTCTGCACGACGAGCAGCTCGAGTCGCTCGAAGCGCGCGACGCATTTGTTGCCCGACATGTCGGCCCGAATTTGGAAGACCAAGAAGCAATGCTTCGCGAGCTTGGTTATCGGACGAGGGCAGAGTTGATTGACGACATCGTGCCCGAAGCCATCCGCCGACGCGAGCCGCTCGCGCTCGAACAGTTTGCGGGAGGTCTGCCGGAAGAGGAGGCGCTCGCTTCCTTGCTGCAAATTGCACAAAAAAACAAGGTTCTGAAGAACTTCATTGGACAGGGCTACTACGGCACGCACACGCCGAAGGTCATTCTGCGCAACATCTTGGAGAATCCGGCATGGTACACGGCATATACGCCGTATCAGCCAGAGATTTCTCAAGGTCGACTTGAGGCAATGCTGAACTTTCAGCAGATGGTCACCGATTTGACCGGCCTTGATGTCGCAAACGCGTCGATGCTCGACGAAGGGACGGCGGCAGCAGAAGCCATGACACTGCTGCGGCGAGTTGGCAAGAGCCATTCCAACGTGTTCGCGGTTGCTGATGATGTCTTGCCACAGACCATCGAAATCGTGATGACGCGTGCCGCGCCTCTGGGTATCGAGGTGAGAGTGTGCCCGTCGGACGAGCTTGTTGCGCAAGATGCCTTCGGTGTGCTCGTTCAATACCCTGGTGTAAACGGCGACGTGATTGACTACCGCGACCTTGCGCAGAAGGTGCATGTGCAAGGCGGCTTTGTGGTTGCGGCTGCGGACCTGCTCGCCCTTACTCTCATCAAGAGTCCCGCCGACTGGGGTGCTGACGTTGCAGTCGGGACGTCCCAGCGTTTTGGCGTGCCGCTTGGCTTCGGTGGTCCGCACGCTGGCTACATGGCAGTGAAGGACGACTTCAAACGTTCCATGCCGGGTCGACTTGTCGGAATCACGATTGATGCGAATCAGAACCGCGCGTATCGACTCGCACTGCAAACTCGCGAACAGCACATCCGTCGCGAGAAGGCAACGTCGAATATCTGCACGGCGCAGGTTCTATTGGCGGTGATTGCGTCGATGTATGCGGTCTACCACGGCCCCCAAGGCCTGCGACGGATTGCGACGCGAGTTCATCGCCTGACGTCTGTGTTGGCAGCGGGGGTCAAGCGTCTCGGTTACAAAATCGAGAACGAGACGTTCTTCGACACGCTCACCATCTCCTCGAACGGACGAACCAGCGATATTCACGCGGCAGCCGAAAGCCGAGGGGTGAACCTTCGTCGAGTCAGCGACCATCAGGTTGGCATTTCACTCGACGAGACGGCGACGCGAGCGGACGTATTGGTGCTGTTGGAGGTCCTCGCCCAAGCTCGACCGGTGCCTTCGTTTGCCGAGTGTGAGGGCGCAGCCGAACTAGGCTTTGGCGCAGACATGCATCGTGTCAGCAGCTACCTGACTCACCCGGTGTTTAATCGCTTCCACTCGGAGCATGAAATGCTCCGATATATCCGTAGTCTCGGCGACAGAGACCTTGCGTTGGACCGGTCGATGATTCCATTGGGTTCGTGCACGATGAAGTTGAACGCCACGAGCGAGATGGTGCCGGTGACGTGGCCCGAGTTCTCTTCCATTCACCCGTTCGCACCCGAATCGCAAACGGCTGGCTATCTCGAGATGATTGCGCAACTCGAGGCGATGCTGTGCGCCGTGACCGGCTATGCTGGCGTGAGCATTCAACCGAACGCTGGTTCCCAGGGGGAATATGCGGGGCTGTTGATTGTGAAGGCCTATCACGAGGACCGAGGCGAAGGTCATCGGAACATCTGCCTTATTCCATCTTCGGCTCACGGAACGAATCCCGCTTCCGCACAGATGGTGGGATTCGAAGTCGTGGTTGTCGCATGCGACCGTGACGGCAACGTAGACCTTACGGACTTGAAGGCGAAGGCCGAGCAACATAGCCAGAAGCTCGCTGCCATCATGATTACGTATCCGTCAACTCATGGCGTCTTTGAGGTCAACGTCCGGAAAATCTGCGAGATTGTTCATGAGCACGGCGGCCAAGTATACGTCGACGGCGCCAACATGAATGCTATGGTTGGACTCGCGGCGCCGGGCGGCTTCGGTGGAGACGTGTCGCACCTGAACCTGCACAAGACGTTCTGCATCCCGCACGGCGGCGGTGGACCCGGCGTTGGTCCGGTTGCAGTGGGTCCGCATCTAGTTAAGTATTTGCCGAACCAGCATTGCACGGGATATGAGCGCGAGGCCGAAGGCATCAGCGCCGTGTCTGCAGCTCCATTCGGCTCGGCAAGTATTCTGCCTATCTCCTGGATGTACATCGCCATGATGGGCGCGGCTGGACTCCAGGCAGCCTCGGAAGTGGCGATTTTGTCCGCTAACTACATCGCGAAGCGACTCGCCCCGCATTTCGCGGTGTTGTACTCCGGAGAGAAGGGACTCGTCGCACATGAGTGCATCCTGGACATTCGGCCGTTGCAAAAAGCAACCGGAATTACGAACGAAGACATCGCGAAGCGTCTCATCGACTACGGTTTTCATGCTCCCACGATGAGCTTTCCGGTCTCCGGTACGCTCATGGTTGAGCCGACGGAGAGTGAGTCTATTGAGGAAATCGACAGATTCATCGACGCGATGATTGCTATCCGGGGCGAGATTGATAAGGTCCAAACCGGCGCATTCGACAAAGTCGATAATCCGCTGAAATGCGCGCCTCACACGGCGCAGAGCGTGACGAGTAATGAATGGTCACACGCATACTCTCGCGAAGAAGCTGCCTATCCGATTGCATCGGTTGCCGCCCGCAAATACTGGCCAACGGTAGGTCGCGCGGACAACAGCTACGGCGATAGAAATCTCTTCTGCTCGTGTGCCCCGATAGATGCCTATTGATTCTGTCGTCGTTCGATATGGGCGAGACGATTTAACGTATTCAGGAGATGAAGATGTTTAGCGACGGATTGAGCATTCAGCATTTTGACCCGGAACTCGGCGACGCAATCAACGCAGAAACCCATCGCCAAGAGTCGCACCTCGAGCTCATAGCATCGGAAAACTACGCGAGTACGCGCGTGCTGGAGGCACAGGGCACCGTCCTGACCAACAAATACGCTGAGGGGTATCCCAATAAGCGCTACTACGGCGGGTGCCAGTTCGTCGATGTGGTCGAACAGCTCGCCATCGACCGCACCAAGGCTTTGTTCGGGGCTGCTTGGGCCAATGTGCAGCCGCATTCGGGCTCTCAGGCGAACGCTGCGACCTACATGGCGCTTCTGCAGCCTCACGACACCATTCTTGGGATGAGTCTGGCTCACGGCGGTCACCTGACCCACGGCGCTTCCGTGAACTTCTCCGGCAAAATCTATAAGGCGGTGCAATACGGCATCGACTCGTCCGGTCGGATTGACTACGACCAGCTGGAGAGCATCGCGACCGAATGCAAACCGAAAATGCTGGTCGCAGGGTTCTCCGCATATTCGCGATATCTGGACTTCCCGCGCTTCAGAGCCATTGCGGACAAGGTGGGCGCGTTGCTCATGGTTGACATGGCACACGTGGCCGGTCTTGTCGCTGCGGGCGTCTATCCGAGCCCGTTGCCGTACGCCGATATCGTGACGACGACGACACACAAGACGCTTCGAGGTCCGCGTGGCGGTCTAATCTTGGGGCGTGCAAATCCCGAGATTGAGAAGAAAATCAATTCGATGGTGTTCCCGGGCGCTCAAGGTGGCCCCCTCATGCATGTCATTGCTGCTAAGGCTGTCGCCCTTAAAGAAGCGATGCAACCGGACTTTATCGAGTACCAGAAGCAGGTCGTCGAAAACGCGCGAGCGATGGCAGATGCCTTCATCGCCCGTGGCTTCAACATCGTGTCGGGCGGCACTGACAACCATCTGTTTCTGGTCAACCTCGTTGACAAGGGAATCACGGGTAAGGCGGCAGACGCAGCGCTAGGCCAAGCCGGCATCACGGTCAACAAAAATGCGGTGCCAGATGACCCGCAGTCGCCGTTTGTCACGAGCGGTATTCGAATCGGTACGCCTGCACTCACCACCCGTGGGATGGGCAAGACCGAGGCTGTTCTCGTCGCCGGTTTGATTTGTGACATCCTTGACGACCTCGAAAATCAGGAGGTTAACGAGCGGGTCAAGGCGGACATCGCGAGACTGTGTCGAGATTTTCCGGTCTACCCCCAAGCAGCTCAACGTAAGTAAGGGGCGATTATGGCGCTGAGCGTATTCGACCTTTTCAAGGTGGGCATCGGCCCTTCCAGTTCTCACACTGTGGGCCCGATGAAGGCCGCAGCTCAGTTTGTCCAGGGAATTGAGGACGACGCTCACCTCTTCGCGCGTGTTTGTCGCGTGAAGGTTGAGCTTTACGGGTCGCTCAGTGCCACCGGTAGGGGGCACGGGACGGTAACCGCTGCGATTCTGGGTCTGGAGGGTAAGCATCCGGAGACGGTCGACGTCGATTCCATTGAGCCGTCGATTGCACGCACGCGGGAAACTCGCTCCATCGAGCTCGGCGGGAAACGGGCCATCGAGTTCGAGGAGAGGCGGGATATCGTTTTCTTCCGAAAGTCGCTTCCCGCTCACCCGAATGCCATGAAGCTGTTCGCAATCGGAGAGGACCGCGAGACGGTTCTGCGGGAAGAGACTTACTACTCAATTGGTGGTGGGTTCATCGTCAGTGCATCAAGCGGTGGCGTCGTCGCAACTGCAGAATCGCAGGAAGTCCGGTTCCCATTCAGCACAGCAGTCGAGCTCCTGCAGGTATGCCAAAAGGAAAGGAAGAGCATTGCTGAGCTTGTGATGGTCAATGAGGCCACCTGGCGACCGGAAAACGAGGTAAGGGCGCGACTGCTGGAGATTTGGGGGGTGATGCAACAGTGTGTGGCGCGTGGATGCAAGACTGAGGGTGTAATGCCCGGACCATTGCAGGTAAAGAAAAGGGCTGCTGCGCTGTACCGGAAGCTCACGGCTTCTCCGGAAAAGGCGATGCAGGACAGCCTTTCGGTCATGGACTGGGTCAACCTCTATGCGTTGGCAGTGAATGAAGAAAATGCTGGCGGTGGAAGAGTCGTGACGGCGCCGACTAACGGCGCCGCTGGCATCGTACCCGCCGTGCTGCACTACTACTCGAGATTTGTTCCGCACGCTGATGAAGAGGGCGTTATTCGCTTCCTCTTGACTGCGGGGGCAATTGGAATGCTATATAAGCTCAATGCCTCCATCTCTGGTGCTGAGGTCGGTTGCCAAGGTGAAGTTGGTGTCGCCTGTTCAATGGCGGCCGGCGGACTCGTCGCTGCAATGAAAGGCTCTCCCGAGCAAGTCGAGCACGCGGCAGAAATAGGGATGGAGCACAATCTCGGCCTGACCTGTGACCCAATCGGTGGATTGGTTCAGGTGCCATGCATCGAGCGCAACGCGATGGGCTCAATCAAGGCAATCAACTCGGCGCGAATGGCTCTGCAAAGCGATGGCCAGCACTATGTGTCCTTGGATAAGGTCATCAAGACCATGGCGGAGACCGGCGCGGATATGAAAACCAAGTACAAAGAGACTGCTCGGGGAGGCCTTGCGGTCAATGTCATCGAATGTTGAAGCTCGGCAGCGGTCCTTCTCCGCGGTTCGTAACGGCGTCGACTCGTTCACAGAATTGGATTCACAGGTTCGCGTGGTTCCGGACTGCCGCCGCGTGTTCTTTCGCCGACTGTCGAGCGCTTCGAAGGGCGAGAGCCTTGATATCGATGTTTTCGTTCCCTACGAACTCTCGCCGTCGGCGTCGGACAACATAACTGACGTCTTCGACTACGAGTGCATCTACGAGGTTGTGAAGGGTGTAGCGGACGGGTTCGGACTCTCTATCGAGGTAGAGATTGCAAGGCGCTTGTTTGCATGGCGTCAAGTCAAAGCGGTCACGGTCCGTGTTACGTCGCAGGTCGACTCTCAGAATTAGTAAGGTTGATTTGCTTTGCCGGTGCGGAATTCGGAGGGTTACACATACAAATTAGGATAACAAAAGAATAATGCTGTGAAATTGGAATCAAAGAAACTCAAGAAATCAGCTTTTAATTGGAAGGAAGGGAGAGTAATTTTGCGCAAAGTTCTTATGTCGATTGCGGTATTGAGCACATTTGCGATGGCGTCGCAAGCCTTCGCTCAGTCGAGCGTGACGCTCTATGGAATCATCGATACATCGATTCAGTACACTCATAACACGGGTGGCGAGAGTAATCAGATAAAGATGCAGTCGGGCCAAATGTCCATCAGTCAGTGGGGCCTGAAAGGAACTGAAGACCTCGGAGGAGGGTTGAGCGCGCTCTTCACACTGGAAAGCGGGTTCGACGTGAACAATGGTGCGCTATCGAGCAGCGGAGTACTGTTCGACCGTAAGGCGTATGTGGGCTTGTCGCACACGAGCTTAGGTACGGTTACTCTCGGACGTCAGATGGACGTCCTTCAAGACCTGGTCGTGCCCGTACAAGGCAACAATTTTCTCGAATTTCTTACGGCGCCGGGCGATGTTGACCTGTCTGATGGTTCCGTCAAGGTTAGCAATCCGGTGAAGTGGACAAGCCCGGTCTGGGGTGGCCTTCAGGTTGCGGCAATGTACGACTTCGGGAAGGTGGCTGGCGCGACGGGTTCCCGGCAGTCGTACTCGGCAGCGGTCAACTATGTGACTGGTCCTCATACACTCGCGGCCGGCTACATTCATGCTGACAATGGCAATCCAGTTTTTCGACGCGGGGCGCAGGCAGCATGACTTCCATTTTCTTCACGCCCGTGAACGCCGCCTATGCGAGTGCGAGCAAGTTCAATATCGCCCGAGCCGGTGCCGCATACGTGATAGGGCCGGTGACGGTCGGTGGCTACTACAGCTATTCGCAATACCTGGCCGATGGCTCCGCGACCTTCTCGTCGGCGGAGCGTTTCAACAACGGTTCGGCCTTCGCCTATTGGCAGGCGGTGCCGGACGTTTCGCTGGAGGTCCGGTACAACTATTTGAAGTCGCATGGCGACTCGTCAGCCACGTACCACCAGGCGACAATCGCGGCGGATTATCTGTTGAGCAAGCGGACAGACATCGACGCTTCGGCCGGCTATGGCCACGCGTCTGTTTCTAACGGGTTGGGCCCGGCTCAAGCGGTCATCGCAGACAGCTATACCGAGGGCGGAAAGTCCACTCAGGAAATTGTGATGGTTAGCATCCGGCACAAGTTCTGAGGACCCTTTGTCTGGCAGCGTTCTCCTCATTTCGTAATTGACTAGGTTGTTGGAGCATTGAGATGGAAGATTCAATCGCTAGAGGCACTGCGTCCGGCATCGGCGGCTCTCCCGCCGGACAGAGCAATAAGGCGCTGCGTTACGATGCGACGGTGAAACAGAAGTCTCAAGCTAAGACGGCCCACATTCCCATCAAGGTCGTCCCGATGGAGCGATTGAGCAAGCCCGAATGGATTCGAGTCCGGCCTGCGATGGGGAATTCTCGGTTCTACGAGATTAAGCGGATATTGAGGGAGAACGCGCTCCACACGGTCTGCGAGGAGGCTAGCTGCCCAAACATTGGAGAGTGCTTTGGCAAGGGCACAGCGACGTTCATGATTATGGGCGACAAGTGCACTCGCCGGTGCCCGTTCTGCGACGTCGGTCACGGCCGTCCGGACCCACTAGACCCGGACGAGCCGTTGAATCTCGCGCGAACTGTCGGCGCGCTGAAGCTGAAGTATGTCGTGATCACGAGCGTTGACCGGGATGACCTTCGTGACGGCGGCGCAGGACATTTTGTCGAGTGCATTCGACACGTGCGCGAACATTCACCGAACACACGCATCGAGATTTTGACGCCTGATTTCCGTGGGCGTCTGGACCGCGCAATCGGCATCTTGACCGCCGCGCCTCCGGATGTCATGAACCATAACCTTGAGACCGTACCGCGCCTTTACAAGGAAGCGCGACCGGGCTCGGACTACAACCATTCCCTGAAGCTGCTGAAGAACTTCAAGGAGTTGCATCCTGGAGTCACGACCAAGTCGGGCCTCATGGTAGGACTCGGCGAGACAGACGAGGAAATCTTGCAGGTGATGCGAAACTTGCGGGCGCATGACGTGGAGATGCTTACAATTGGGCAATATCTGCAGCCGTCGGAGCATCACTTGCCGGTCCGTGCCTACGTGCATCCTGACACATTCAAGATGTATGAGGAGGAGGCTTACAAGATGGGTTTCACGCACGCGGCTGTTGGTTCAATGGTGCGCTCGAGCTATCACGCCGACCATCAGGCGTACACCGCAGGCGCTGTCGAACGATAGTCGCAAGGGAAGATGGTCACTCAAGGAGTCAAGAGGCCGCGGGCGTACTAATCGCGGGGAGCAGGTCACTGTCGCATCATCGATTGATGCGTTTAGCGAAGGCCCTTATATTGAGAACGGTTATTGCCGTGTGTCCGGACGAGTTCGAACCGTCGCTTCTAGACGAAGCTCGATAAAGAGAGCGGTGACCTTTTAGAAAACAATGCCAGATTCATATCCCCTCGGTCGAGGGATGCTCGTTTCGCTCACGGCTTCCGTCCTCTTTGCGGTCATGACCGCGTACACGAAACTGCTATCGCCGCTCTCCGGACTAGATATATTTGCTTGGCGAGTGGTGTGGACAGTCCCGTGCGCAATATTGTTCGTCACTGCTCGCGGAAGCCTTGCATCGCTTAGAGCACTAACAATACGCGGCCTGTGTGAGCCAAAATTTGCTGCGATGCTCCTCACGTGCGCGGCACTTCTCGGCGTGGAAACATGGTTGTTCTTGTGGGCGCCGCAGCACGGGCGGATGCTGGATGTGTCGATGGGATTCTTCCTGCTACCCATCATAATGGTCATCGTCGGCCGAGTCTTCTATGTCGAGTCGCTTTCGAAGTTGCAGTGGATAGCCGTCGGATGCGCGTCGATTGGCGTAATACATGAATTTTTCGTCACCCGGTCATTCGCATGGCCAACGCTGCTCGTTTCCTTCGGCTATCCACCGTATCTGATGCTTCGACGCAAGATTGGGGGCGACTCCTTCGTTCTATTAGCCGCCGAAATGGCCTTGATGGTGCCAGTAGCATGCTTCGTCATCTGGTCGAACTCCGGTCAGCTCAAGGCTCCAAATCAGTTCGGCCTGTGCTTATTCCTGCTGCCTGGGCTGGGAGTCATCTCAACGTTGGCGCTGGGCAGCTATTTGAAGGCAAGCAGAATGCTGCCGATGGCGGTTTTCGGGATGCTCGGATACGTTGAGCCGATTCTGCTGATAGCGGTGTCCGTTCTGGTTCTTGGGGAGAGCATCACGTCGTCTCAACTGCAGACGTATATCCCAATTTGGATTGGGGTGTTGTTGATGGTCTTCCACAGCGCGCGGGGCTGACCTTCGCGCCGGCTTTATATAATGTCACTGGCGCATTCGCTTCGAACCAGAATACGCGGTACGCACCTTCTCGAACAGTTCGGGCATCGCTGAGTTCACACCGGGGACCGGTGTCAGCGACTGCCTGAGGCTGCTCGAAGGCTTCCTTCTGCATGTAGCAGCGTTCCCGTCCAAGTCCGCAGACGCGCCGTGACACGCCCAAAAGCCTAAACTAGCTCGCGAACGCTTCGTCGTAAGCACCCGGCGAAGGCATCTTGATCGGCAAGACGAGCAGCCCGACGATCATGTCCATGCAAATTTCAAATGGACAGGTGTAAATGATGGACGAA
>NZ_JARUXO010000103.1:0-28104 GCF_031451275.1 Caballeronia sp. LZ029 | reverse complement strand
TGAATCCGTCTCTTAGGCTCAGAACAGGATCTTATCCAGATGATCGGCCGCGTCGCCCGCAAAGTGGAGGGCAAGGCAATCTTGTATGCCGATGCCATGACGCCCGCTATGAAGCAAGCAATTGATGAAACGAATAATCGAAGGAAGCGGCAGATCGAGTTCAATGCGGAGAATGGAATCACTCCCATCTCATCCACGCGTAGGCTCGCGACGGAGCGCGTTGAAACGGAACCACCTAAGGTTCATTCAGAGGCGTTTTGCGAAAATCTAACGGATCTCTGCAATCAAATCACAACTAAAGAGGAGAAGTTAATTGAGTTCACCGATGTCGGTGATGAGAAGCACGTAGAGGAGGTCCGTAGTCAATTAAATGATCTGTACCGTCAGTTCATTTACGTGTAGTCACGCCAGCTTGCTGCGGCCCTTGCGAAAGCGAAGCGAAGGCCGATCTTGTCGAGATATTGAGGCGGCATCTTCGGCTCCTTGATGCCTCCGGCGTTCGACGATCGTCACCAGCCAGATTCCGGTCGATAGCTGGCACGCCGCCATCGGCGATCCAACGCTTGCTGACGCGATTCTTGACCGGCTGGTTCACAACGCGCATCGACTCACGCTATCGGTTGAATCGATGCGCAAGCGCCGAAATGGTTTGACCACCGAAGACGAGAAGGAGTAAAAGAACTCACCCCGCGTCGCCACGTCCAATCTTAACAGGACGTTCGTGCGATCGATTGCTCTCAGGCCAAACTGATCAGTAGGCGTTGCACCTGCGTCTGATTCGACTCGCTGCCGCGTGTGGTTCAGCTTGATGTACGAACGAGCGCTGTCGAATTTTGAGCGTCCCATATCAGGGAACAGCAGTCTTTCGAGCGTCAGCATCGGAACGCCGGCGAACGGCCGGAGATGGCCGACATCGGCATTTGAGACCGAATAGTCAGCGCTTCACATTCGGTGCGCAGATCGCTGGTGCGCCGGATACCAGCCTGTGAACTTCATTGCCGCATAGAGCGCCGCAATCGTGATGACGATGCCCGCCGGGTGCGGCACCGATGGCACATAGGCCATCAACAGATCGGCCGCGACCATCGCTGCGAACGCTAGAGCCCAGGCGGATGTGATCGCATAGTTCACGTGGATGAAACTCGGCGAAGTCCAAAGTTCAGGGGCGACTTTCTCGCGTGCGTATTGCAGTGTGAACGGCTGACGCAGCGCGATCGATGCCAGCACGATCAGAAGCAGTCCGCCATCGACGCGCAGTCGCACCGCCGGCACCGACCACGACGCGCCGTACGCGACCGCGTATAGCGTCAGCGCACCGAAAAGCAGAAACGTGCCAAGTTCGAGAATCTTGGTGCGCCGCCCGGGCGACAGAAAATCTCGCGCCAGCATCACGCCCGACACGACTGCGCCAGCCGCAAGACCCGCGGACAAGCCGACGGTGCGCTCGATCACGACGAACGCAATGAAAGGGGCGAACGCCAGCAACATGTTCATCACACACTCCCGTGCAATGAAAGATGGAATTGAGCAAGCTCAGACAAGTTCGCGCTCGTCGATCCAGCTACCGAAAAAGCCGTTCGGCACACAATAATGCACTGCCGCGGTCGCGATCTGTCCGACCGACACGGTCGTCGCATCGAGCACCGGAAGATCGCTGGGCGCTTCCCGGCCGCGAGTTGCAGCCGCGATACACAGCCGCGAGGATCCAGCCCTCGCCTTCGGCGCATCGGACGACCACGGCATGAACACCGGCTGAGGGGGTTGCATTGCAAATGCGCAGCGTCCAAATGTCCGCGTCTGTGGGGCGGTCGTGATCGACGTGCGCGATCCGCGAAAACGTCGCGCCCGGCTCGTCGCCGTGCGCGGCCAACCATCCATTTCGATAATGCTGCCCCATCATACAATCGTCAATGCGCGACAATTCGTCAGTCAGGTCGCCCAGCGGTTCGCTCGCGGCGCACGCATCGGTCTGGGACGGATCGAAGATCCAGCGAGCCAGCCGCGCGTCCGCCGTCTGCTCGACGGGCCGTCCGTCCGGCCAAGTGCCGCCTTCGTTCCCAGACAGCCGCGCGTGAGCATCTCACCGGTAAGTTTGGTACGTCGAAGACATCGATGATCTGCTCGCGCGAGTCGCTGATGTGCGCACCCTGCGCCGCGCTACCAGCACGCGTATGGCGCTGACCACGCGTTGGAGAAGCGAATCGGAGCGTTCAAGTTTCACCTTTTTGATGGCTGAAGGAGTTGTCGAACACGGCCGCAAACGGTCGCAAACCAATTGATGATCGAGGCAATAAGGTCGCAAGCGAAGCGCGTCTCGGTACGACGCGACCGCATCAGACAACCCTTCGGACGTGGCTGAGCAGTTCACCAATGATGGTTCCTTCGAAGCCGCAACCGATGGCAAGCACAACGAGGCCGGTACTGTCGCATTAACCGAGCACTCTGTTGCGCTTCGACAGGGAGTGTCTAAAGAGTACTTTCGACGTCGGTGCGGAACAGAATCGCCTAAACCATCCTTCAATGGCGATAATCGTGCACCAGCTCGTCGCTTTCCGTGTCGCACAGGCGCGTCTTGAGCATTGACGGCTCGCCGCTGCGTTGATAGCACGCTTCGACCGGTGGCTACACTCGCAGTCTTCGGCTTTCCCACCTTGATCGGGCGTCATGGACCTCAAGCAAATTCAGTATTTCATCGCCCTCTTCGAGGATGGCTCTGCCACGCGCGCGGCCAAGCGCCTCAATATCGTGCAGCCCGCGCTCAGCATGCAGATTTCAAAGCTCGAAGCCGAACTGCGACAGACCCTCTTCGAACGCGGCCCGCACGGCATGGCGCCGACCGAAGCAGCGCGCCTCATGTATCGCCTGTACACGCCGATCATGCGTGACATCGAGCACGCGCATGAGCAGTTGAGCCGGCGCGACGTGATCATCACGGGCCGCGTTTCGCTCGGAATGGTGGCGTCGGAAGCAGAAAGCGTCTTGCCGGAGTCGCTCGCGAGGTTTGATGCGCTCTTTCCGCAAGTCGAGGTATCGGTGGCCGACGGCTTCAGCGCACAGCTCATCGATGCGGTCGAGGCAGGCCGGCTCGATGCCGCGATCATCAACAAGCCGCGCGGTCGCCTCGCGCTCGATGTCGAGCCGTTGCTGGTGGAGGAAATGGTGTTCGTGACGAGCGCCGTACATGGCATCGAATTGCCGCAAGAGATCGATCTCGCCAAAATTTCCGGGCTTGAACTCGTGCTGCCGACGCGCCGCAACGGCCTGCGCGGCGCGCTCGACGCCGCGCTAATGGCCGCCGATATCGTCATCAAGCCGAAGTTCGAAATCGATCTGCTCAGCTCGATCGTGCAGTTCGTCGAGCAGGGAAATATCGCGACGATCCTGCCGCGCGTGGTCGTGCAGCGCCAGGTGGATGAAGGCACGCTGCGCGCTCACACCATCACGTCGCCGCCGATCGTGCGGCACATCATCCAGGTGACGCATCCAAAGCGGCCGATCGGTCCCGCCGCACGCGCGCTCATCACAATTATCACTGACGAGATAAAGCGCGTGACGACGGGTGTTTCGGGGAAACATGCGCCTTAGTGGCCGCGTTCCATCGGTTCGCGCGCACGGCCCGGAACGTCGCTGCGCGTGCCAAACAGTGTGTCGCAGATCGGGAACGTGAGGTTGAAGTTCTGTGTCGCCATCACTTCGGGATCGTGGTGTGTGGCGTGCAGTCGCCGCACAGTGTTGACGAGCGGAACGCGGTCGAGAAACGGGCTGTCGGTGAAGTGCGAAAGCGTATGCAGACCCTCGTACATCAGAAAGTACGCCGCCATCGTGAACAGCGCGATGTAGCCTGCGTTGCGGGAAAATACGAACCCGATCACGAGCGCGAACGGCACGGCCGCCAGCACGAACGCAACCGGCGCGAAAGGGGGAAACAGCAGCGCGCGCCAGTGACGGTGGCCCTTGTATTCAAGTGTCACATGCGTGAAGAAGCGATGATGGACCGCGCAATGGCGCTTGTAGATCATGCTGAAATACTTCGTCGGACGATGCAGCACGTAGCGGTGCGCCGCCCATTCCGCCCAATTGCCGAACAGAAAGAGCGGAATGACCGCCAGCCATTCGGCCAGCGTCGGCGCATGAAGCTGCATCAGGCAATACACGATCACGCCGCCGGTGAAAAGCAGTGTGAAGCCAAGGTGCATTTCCCCGCGATACCACCACGGCGTGGCATCGACATACTCGTCACGGAACTTGTAGGAACGCGCACGAACATCTTCTTCGTATTTCATCGATTTCTCCGGCTGTTGTAAAAGGCGGGCGCCCGTTGGCGTCCGCCGTTTTGATCAATGACTCAGGAAGGATTACGCGCGGAACCGCCTTCGAGCCTGCCGAGCGTCTCGGGGACGATAAATGCGCCCACGAGGAAGATCACGCTGATCGCGCCCACGAAGACTGCCAGCGTCATCGGCAACTGGCTCGCATCCTTCGCCACCAGCGACACGGCCGTCGGCATCATCCCGCCGATCGCGAAGCCGATATTCCAGGAAAGGCCCGTGCCGGTCGCGCGGATCGAAGTCGGGAAGCGTTCGTTCAAGAAGATCAGGATCGGCGCATAGCCGGCGCTGCCAAGCGCGCTGAGCAGGACGGCATAGACGCCGATCATCATGATGCTGTCTGCGGTGGGCAGCAGCAAAAACAGCGCGGGCAACGCGACGAGCCGGATAAGCCCGATCCACACAAACGCACTTTTGCGGCCGATGAACGTGCTCAAGTGCCCTGCCGCGATCGATGCGATCACGACGGCGATGCTGCAGATCATCAGGATCGCTGCGGCAGCGCCATTGGGTGCGTGGCTCACTACTTTCAGGAACGTCGGCAGGTAGCCCGACGTCAGATAGTAGCCGCTGCCGCCGCCAATCGTCAGGAGCAGGTTGACGAAGAGAATCTTGCGATAGTCGCGCGAGAACAGCGTCTTAAGCGGCGAGCGCACGACTTCGACGGGCGCGCCCTTGAGCTGCGTGGCGGCCTTCGCAGCCTTTTCGGCGGCGAGCTTCTTCCACAGCGGCGACTCTTCAAGGCTGTTGAACACGAAGAGACCAAGCACCGAGCTGATGATGCCGGTGAAGAACATGCAGCGCCAGCCCCATACGTCAAAGGCATCGCCGGGGAAAAGCGCCGACATCGCGAGGAACGTTACGGACGCGAGCAGCGCGCCGAGCCCGGCCCCGCCGCCGCCGATCAGTCCCGACACCGCGCCGCGATACTTCGGCGCGACGGATTCCGTTCCGATGGTGTGCGTGGAAGCGACCACACCTCCGACGAACACGCCCTGGATGAGGCGCAGCAAGAGGAAGAGAATCGGCGCGAGCAGCCCGACTTGAGCGACGGTCGGCAGCAGGCCGAACGCGGCCGTCGACAGGCCGACGCCAACCACCGCCACGATCATCGCGCCTTTACGGCCACGGCGATCGGCGTAAGAACCGAAGAGCGCGGAGCCGAGCGGGCGCATCAGCAGTGTTACGGCAAACGATGCATAGACGGCGGCGAGAGAAAGCATCGCGTGCTCGGAGGGGAAGAACAGACGCCCCACCACCGGCGCGACATACAACAGCACGAACAGATCGAACAGATCCAGTGCCCAGCCGAGACACGAAGCTACCACTGCGCCCATCACCTGCCGCTGATCGACAGCGGGTGCGGCGGCGCCATTTTGCGCTGCTACGGACATTTCCATCTCCTTGAATGTCACCGGGCCATCTTTCGATCGACCCCGCGTTGAAGGCACGTAGTTGTAGCGTGCTCTTATTGCCGTTAAAGAAACTTGTCAGTGCGCGGCGGCGAGCGGCGGCGTCGTCGTCGATGCGCTGCCTAAGCGTCGTCCAGCAACCATCGCGTCGGCGATCTTCTCGGCAATCATGATGGTCGGGATATTGGTATTCGCCGAAGGCAGCCGCGGCATCAGCGATGCATCAACCACTCGCAAGCCTCGCGTTCCGTGCACTCGGCCCTCGGTGTCGGTCACGGCGCTGCGCTCGTGCGCGCCGCCCATGCGGCACGTTCCGCTCGCATGCCACACGCCGAAAACATTCGCGCGGATGAAATCCGCGAGCGCGCGTTCATCGGCGAGCAGCGCGGAGATCCTGAGTCCGCGCGTGAAGAAGCGTTCGATCAGCAGGCGGCGGATCGGCGCGGGTGTATCGAGCAGCGTGCCGAGCATCGAAGTCAGCAGCGCGTTGCCCTCGCCGATACGGCTTAGCGCCTTCACGCGCGGCGAGAAAGCCGCGGGAAAGAAATCTCGCTGATCGTGACCGAGGCCCGATGCCGCGACGATCTTCGCGAGCATCCGTACGCCAACTGCAAGCCGATCGAGATCGCGTCGATCGTCGAGCAAATTGAGTTCGACACGCGGTGCGACCGCTGCATCGGATGAAACGAGTTGCACGCGGCCGCGCGAATACGGCCGGTTGCACCAGAGAAAGAAAAGACCAAGCCGGTTGCCAAGCGAATGCCATGCGGCACGCGTCGCGCTCGACAAATACAAATCCGACGATTCGCCGCCATCGACGCCCGACGTGAAACGCGCTGCGGTCATGCTTGCGCGTCGCCGGGTAAGTGGCATGCGAAAACGCGGTTCGAGAAAATGGCAGAAGGTGAGCGACGGATGATCCTGCAGATTGCGCCCGACGCCTGGCAGGTCGACGAGGCATCCAATGCCGAGCTCGCCGAGTTCATGCTTCGAGCCGATGCCCGCGCGCATCAGCAACGCGGGCGACTGGAGCGCGCCTGCACAGATCACGACCTCATCGGCGTCCAGATGCAACCGCTCGCCGTTCGAAGCCACCGCGACCACGCCCTGAGCGGCGGTCCCTTTCATCACGATCCGCTCGACACGCAGGTTCGGATACACAGTGAGATTGGGCCGCTTACGCGTCGCTTCGTCGAGGTACGCGACAGCGGTAGACACGCGCTTATCGTCGATATTGGAGAACGCCCCTGGAAACAAGCCGTCGCCGAACTCGGCGTTTTGGTCCTGCAAGGTGGCGAAGCCGTTCGCGCGCAGTCCGTCGGCGAACGCGTGACAGAATGGGGGCCAGTCTTCCGGCATGATGCGGCGGATCGGCACCGGACCATCGCTGCCATGCAACTCGCCAGAGGGAAAAATTCACATCGCGCTCGAGCTTGCGAAAATAGGGCAGCACGTCGTCCCATGCCCAGCCCGGCGCGCCGTTCGCGGCCCACTCGTCGTAGTCGCGCGGCAGGCCCCGATTCGCCGACTGCACGTTGATACTCGACCCGCCGCCCATCACCCGGCCCTGCTCATACACGCGCGGCGCCGATGTCTTCGTCGCCTTCGCTTTCAGATCCGGCCAGATGTAGGTATCGCCGCAAAAGACGGGCATTGGATAGCTATCGAGGATATGCGCGGGCACCGCGCCCGGCGGTGTATCCGCGCCCGCCTCGATCAACGCGACGCGCAGCGACGGCACCGCCGACAGCCGATGCGCGAGCACGCATCCCGCCGATCCGCCACCGATGATCACGTAGTCGAAACGATCCATTTGCCTGTCTCCTCGTCTTTTGCGGGCTTCTCAGGAACCGCGGAACACTGGCTTGCGCTTGCCATGAAACGCTTCGACGCCTTCACGGAAATCGTCGGAAGTTCGCAGACGGCTATAGCAATGCCCTTCGAGTTCGATCGCGATCGAGAGCGGCGTATCTTCGGAATCGTTGAGCAGCTTCTTCGCCGTGCGTTGCGCAAGCGGCGAGAACGTGCGCAACTCGTCGACGAGTGCATCGGTGGCGGCTTCCAGTTCCGCATCCGGCACGCACTCGACCGCGATGCCCCATTCGTACGCCTGCTTGCCTGGTATGCGGCGCGAACGCATCACGATGTCCTTGGTCCTGCCGATGCCGACCATCTGCTGCAAACGCGCCGACCCGCCCGAGCCCGGAATCTGCCCGAGCTTCTGTTCAGGCAGCGCATAGAACGCGGTGTCAGTGGCGATGCGGAAGTCGCACGCGAGCGACAACTCGAAGCCCACGCCGAAGCAGAAACCGCGATTGGCCGCAATCACCGGCTTCGAGCAGCGCGCGGGCGCTGCGATATTCCAGGCGAGCTTCGAGACATGCTCGGGGGAGGCTTCGAGAAAGCCCTTGATGTCGCCGCCGCTCGAAAAGTGCTCGCCTTTCGCGCGCACGACGATTACGCGCACGCGATCGTCTTCATCGAGCGCTTCGAACGCGGCGCGCAACTGGTCGCGCGCGTGCATCGAGATCACGTTGAACGGCGGACGATGCAGGATGATGTCGGCGCGCTCGCGCCCGGCGTCTATCTCGATCGAAAAGCCGTCGAGGTCTTGCAACAGCGCCTGGCCGCGATGGATCAAATCGGTCATGTTGGTCTACTCCTTCGTGATTTCGGTGTGATGTGCAGCGGATGCGGACGGACCGTCATCGCATTGATATTCGCCTGCGGAAAGCTTGCGGCGCAGGATCTTGCCGACCGGCGATTTCGGGATGTCGTCAACGAACACGTAGTCGCGCGGACGCTTGAAGTTGACCAGGTCCGACTCGCGGCACCACGCGTCGAGGGCGGCTGAATCGACGTAATCGCGGCGCTTGATGAACGCGACCACACGCTGGCCCCAGCGTTCGTCTTTCACGCCCGCGACGGCCACTTCATCGACCGACGGATGCAGCGAAAGTACCGATTCGATATCGACCGGCGAGATGTTCTCGCCGCCGCTGATGATCATGTCGTCGACTCGTCCGGAAACGTACAGGTCGCCGTCTTCGTCGAAATAGCCGGTGTCGCCGGTGAAATACCAGCCTTCGCGAAGCGACTTCGCGTTGGCGTCGGGGCGGTTCCAGTAGCCTTCGAACGCTTCGTCGCCGAGCAGGTCCGCGATGATCTGACCTTCTCCATTCACCGGTGCGAGATCGTCGGGCGACTTCGCGTCGAGCTTCACGACGCGAAGTCGCGTATTGATGCCCGCACGTCCCGCGCTGCCCGGCTTTTTCGTCGCGTCTTGATCGATGCTGAACGTGTAGACCTCGGACGAGCCGTAGTGGTTGACGAACAGTTCCGGCTCGAACGCGGCCGAGAGGCGCTTGAGCAGGCCATCGCTCATCGGCGCGCCCGCGAAGCCGAGCTTCTTCACCGACGAGGTATCGATATTCGCAAAGGCGCGATTGGCGAGCAGGTCGTGATAGAGCGTCGGCACGAGATACAGACACGTCAGGCCGTGCTGCTCGATGGATTCGAGCGCGAGCTGCGCGTTCCAGCGCCGCACACAGACGAACAGACCATCGACGAGCGCCATCGAGAGCAGCGAGCGCACGCCCATCGTGTGATAGAGCGGCATCACCCCAAGCGTGCGTTCGCCGTGCCGGTACAGGTTCTGCGCGACGTGCGCGAGCGCGCCCGAGCGTTCGTGCCGGTGGCGGCGCGGCACGCCCTTCGCCTTGCCGGTCGTGCCCGATGTGTAGAGAATCAGCGAGACGTCGTCTGCATTCGCGTCGGTGGATTCGCCTGCATGCGCGCGTTCGACGAGCAGCGCATCAAAGGAGGACGTGCGGCCTTGGGCATCGTCGAGTCCGATGCGCGGCACATGTTGCGCCGCGCTGCTTTGCACGACGGAATCCGCGCACACGGGTTCGTAGACGATCGCCTTCACACCTGCGTCGGTCACACAGTAGTCGAGTTCGTCGGGTTTGGCGCGCCAGTTGAGCGGCACGATCACGATGCCCGCGAACTGGCAGGCCCAGTGCAGCGTCGCCATCTCCCAGCGGTTTTGCAGCACGACGAGCAGCCGGTCGCCGCGTGAGAGACCGAGTTTGCGCAAGCCATCGGCGACATCGAGGATGACGCGGTGCCACTGCGCGTAGGTGAATCGCAAATCGCCATCGACGAGCGCAAGCGCATGCGGGCTGCGCTCGACGCTTTGCAGGAACGTGCGGCCGAGATCAAGCATGCTCGACCTCCTGGCCTTGTTCGCTGCGAACGCGGCCATTGCGACATGCCGCAACGTCGAGCACCGCCTTGACGATGGGCGTGTAGCCCGTACATCGGCAGATATGGCCGGAGAGCATCTCGCGCACCTGCTGTTCACTCGGATCGGGCACGCGTTGCAGATAGTCCGCGCACGACATCAAGATGCCCGCGGTGCAGAAGCCGCACTGCAGCGCGTGATGCCGCTGGAACGCCTGCTGCAGGTCGCCGAGCGTCTGATCGGGTGCGAGACCCTCGACCGTATCGACACGCCTTCCCTGCACTTGCACCGCGAGCATCAGGCACGAACGCGCCGCAACACCGTCGATGTGCACCGTGCACGCGCCGCAAACGCCGTGTTCGCAACCGACATGCGTCCCGGTCGCGCCGAGTTCGTGCCGGATGAAATCCGACAGCAGTTCGCGCGGCTCGCAATGGCCGCTACGTTCGCGGCCGTTGAGCGTCAGCGCGATGCGCTGCGCTTCGCCTTGCCGCAGGATGTTCGTCGATGTCTTGCTCACTTCGCCTCCTCAATCACGCGCCATCCGAGTTGCCGGACCAGATGCCGGCGATATTTCGCGCTGATGTGGGCGTCGTCCTGCGCGCCCAGTTTCCAGCTCAAATCGTTCAATGCCCCGCGCAGGTCGTCGCCTGAGAGGCGCGGCCAGCTTTCGACCGCCGGCCGGTCCGCGACGCCGCCCACCGCGATGCGGATCGCGTCGTTGGTCACAACCGCCGCGCATGCGACCATCGCGAAGTCGCCGTGACGCGCGGAAAATTCCGCAAACGCGTAACGCTCGTCCGGCTTCTTCAGCGGAAAACGCACGGACTCCACGAGTTCGTCCGGTTCGCGCGCCGTCATCAACATGCCTTGAAAGAAGTCCTGCGCCGCCAGCACGCGCTTTTTCTTCTTCGAGCGCAACGTCACGTCGCCGCCGAGCGCGGCAAGCACGAGCGGCAGTTCGGCGCTCGGGTCCGCATGCGCGATCGACCCGCATACGGTCCCGCGATTGCGGATCTGAAAGTGCGAGATATGTGGGAACGCCATCGCGAGCATCGGCACTTCGTCGCACAAACTCTTGCGCCATTCGACGCTCCCTTGCGTCGCCGCTGCGCTCACGCGCAATTGCCCCGTGGTTTCGTCGGCATGAACCGCGTTCAGCTCGTCCGTACGCGAGATGTCGATGAGCACGCGCGGTTGCGCGAGCCGCATGTTGAGCACCGCCATCAGCGACTGTCCGCCTGCGAGCACGCGCGCGTCCTCGCCGAACTGAGCAAGCGCTTCGAGTGCATCGTGCGTCGACATGGCGCGCAGATAGTCGAACGGAGCAGGCTTCATGTTCGGCTCCTGAAACGCGCAATGAAGCGCGTTAGCCATGAACCGCCCGCTTGCACCGGCCGGCCGGCGGCCTGCCGTCCGAGCGATTCGAAAAGTTGTTTGAGCACCACTTTCGCCGCGCCTTCGAGCATGCGGCCGCCGACCGCCGCGACCTTGCCCGACACCTGCGCTTCATAGTCGTACGAGAGCCGTGTGCCGCCGTCAGTCGGCGTGAGTTCGACAAGGCCGTTGCCGCGCGCGCTGCCCAGCGGCGAGATGCCCGCGCCCGCCAGCCGCAGCCGGTGCGGCGCGTCGATCTCCGACAAACCGATGCGCGCCTCAAAGCGCGCCTTGATCATGCCGACGCCGACCGTCACATCCGCGCGATACTGGTTCGGCGCCGTCTCGTCGAGCGCATGGCAGCCGGGGATGACCTTCGCGAGCGCTTGCGGGTTCAGCAAGACGGCGAAGACCGCTTCGGGCGTCGCGGGCAAATCGACCGTGCCTTGCGCCGTCAGCGCCTTGCCGCCCGGCGTTGCGGGTTTTTTCGCGGGCGCGTCGCGCAGTTCGGGCCGCGACGGCTCCGGATCGTCGATGCCGATTAGCGCCATGACTTTGGACGGCGTGAGCGGCAGGCGAACATCGTCGACCCCAAGCGCATCGGCTACCGCATTCGCGATGCACGGCGGCGTACTCATGTTGTTGCCCTCGCCAAGACCTTTCGCGCCGAGCGGCGTGAACGGCGACGGCGTTTCCAGATGCACGATCAGCGGATCGGGCACTTCGCAGGTGGTCGGCATCAGATAGTCGGCGAGCGTGCCGGACTGGAAACTGCCGTCCGCGCCATAGCGGAACTCTTCCATCAACGCCGCGCCCAGACCCTGCGCGAACGCGCCACGAATCTGGCCGTCGGCGAGCGCCGGGTTCAAGAGCGTGCCGGCATCGTGTGCGGTTACGTAGCGGTCGATTCGCACGCGGCCCGTCGCGCGATCCACTTCGACGCCGCACATATCGAATGCGAACCCATACGCCGCCGATGTGTTGATGCGATCGTTCTCATCGGGCGCTTCCATGTACGGCGGCGTCCAGAACACGGTCTCGCGCAGGCCCGGTTCATCGCCTTCGGGCAGGAGCGCGGGCGCCCAGTGCGGCGCGTTGCTGGCGGCGCGCGAAAACGGCAGCGCGCGATCCTCGGCGCCCTTCGCATAGATGCGCGCGCCATCGAAGCAGACCTCCTCGGGCGCGCAGCCGAGCTGTTTCGCGACGATGCGCGAAAGCTTGTCGCGCACCCGTATCGCGGCGAGATGCACGGTGCCCGCCACGGCTCCCGCAAAGCGGCTCGAATAATTTCCCGACGCGACGGACCACGCGTCCTTGTGCGTGTCGAACTCCACGTTCACGACGATGTCTTTCGGATCGAGCCCGAGCACATCCGCGACGACTTGCGCGCACACGGTCATGTGTCCCTGCCCCGCCGGCGTCGAGGCCACCGTCACGACCACGCCGCCGAGCAGATCGACGCTCACCGTCGCACTGGCGATCGCGCCGCTTTTCGGACCGGCTTTCCTGCGAGCGTCGGCGGGCATCACGGTCGTGATGTAGCCCATGTTCGATATGGAAGGCTCGACGATTGCCGCAAAGCCGATGCCGTACATCCGCCCTTCGTTGCGCGCCGCCTCGCGCCGCGCAACGAGTTCGTCGTAGCCGCCGTCCGCGAGCGAGCGGCGCAACGCTTCCTGATAGTTGCCCGAGTCGAGCAGCGCGCCCGCCGCCGCGCGATACGGAAACGCATCGGCAGGAACGAAGTTGCGGCGGTACACGTCGAGCACGTCGAGCTTCAGTTCGATCGCGATGCGCTGCATCAGCCGTTCGAGCGCGAAGTAGACCTGCGGACCGCCGAAGCCACGCACGAGTCCGGTCGGCGTCTTGTTGGTCAGCACGACGCGATTGCGCACGACGAGGTGGTCGATGGCATACGCACCCGTCAGGCAGCCATGCATCCGGTAGAACGTCGCGGGTTCCGGCGCGCGCACGTAGCCGCCAACATCTTCGAGCTGATCGTAGGAGAGCGCTGTAATGCGTCCGTCGCTTTCGACGGCGGCTTCGACCGTCGAGAAGCGCGCGGTCGCCGAAGTGGCCGCGCTCAGATGCTCCAGCCGGTCCTCGACCCATTTCACCGGCGCGCCCGCCTTGCGCGATGCGAGGCACATCAGCACGACATAGGGAAACACCGCCTGTTTCACGCCGAAGCTGCCGCCCGAATCGCGCGGCGCCTTGTGACGCAGACGATTGGCCGGCACGTTGAGCGCCATCGCCATCACGGCGTGCAGCGAAAACGGCCCCATGAAATTCGAGGTGACGTCGTAGCCTTCGCCGCCCGACAGATACTCCGCGATCACCACGCCGCATTCGATCGGCGCACACGTATTGCGCGGGTAGTGCGCGACGCACTTCACGCGATGCGGCGCCTTTTCAAACGCCGCTTCCGGATCGCCGTAACGAAAATGCCGGTCGCTGATCACGTTGGTACCGACGCGCTCGTGCAGCACCGGCGCATCTTCACTGATCGATTCTTCGATCGATGTCACCGGTTCGAGCATCGCGTATTCGACCTTGATGAGATCGAGCGCATCTTCCGCAAGCGCCCGCGATTCGGCCATCACCACGGCCACCGGCTCGCCGACATACCGCACGCGATCCATCGCGAGCGACCATTGCTCCATAGGGGACTTCACGCCGACGACAAACGGCCGCGACCATGCGCGCAGATCGTCGCGCGTAAGGACAGCGCGAACGCCCGCCAGCTTCGACGCCGCCTGCGCGTCGATCGATACGAGTCCAGCATGCGCGTGCGGCGAGCGCAGTACGGCGGCGTGCAATGTGCCGGGTTTGATCGCAATGTCGTCGCCGTAGCGGCCGCGGCCCGTCAGGATCGCGGGATCTTCGAGGCGCTGCATCGAGCGGCCGACGTGGCGCTTTGCAGGCGGCTCCTGCTCGGCGCGTGCGTCGACGATTGCGAACGAAGTCTCGCGCCAGTTCATCGCGCGGCCCCTTCGTCGCCGCTCGCGAACGCGTCGGCAAGACCGCTCCAGCGCTGCGCGATCTCGCCGTGCTCGATGCCAAACAGATCCAGAATCCGGCCGACGGTGTGATCGACCACGTCCTCGATCGTCTTCGGATGCGCGTAGAACGCCGGCACCGGCGGCATGACGATCGCGCTCATTTCGGTGACGAGCGTCATGTTGCGCAGATGGGCGAGGTTCAGCGGCGTTTCGCGCGCGACCAGCACGAGGCGGCGGCGCTCCTTGAGCATCACGTCGGCGGCGCGCGTGAGCAGGTTGTCGGCGAAACCGTTGGCCACGCCTGCGAGCGTCTTCATCGAACACGGCGCGATCACCATGCCGTCAGTCAGGAACGAGCCGCTCGCCACCGCCGCACCGATGTCGCGCACGTTGTGGACGACGTCGGCGAGCGCATTGAGGTCGCCGCGTCCGAGGCCGAGTTCCTGCGCCGCCGTGACTGCGCCCGACGCCGACACGATCAGATGCGTCTCGTGCGTGCCAAGCCGCCGCAGGGCGGCGAGCAGCCGCACGCCGATCGCGGCGCCGCTCGCGCCCGAGATGCCGATCACGATGCGCGCCTTGTTTCGCTCAGTCATGGTCGCGGCCCAGATAGGCTTCGAAAGCGGCGTTGTCGCCGGCGACGAGCGCGTCGAGGTCGACCGTGTCCTGTCCGGGAATGCAAACGCGCGTGAACACATGTTCCGGATAGACCACGGGACGCGTCGCATCGAGACCCATCTTTGCGCTCACGCCTTGCAGATGCGATGGCGCGTCCGCCGGCTGGCCCACCGTCGTGGACGGATCGAGCGGCGAGCCCTGCGCCCCCTCGATCACGACGAGATCGCGATCGGCCTGAAAGCGCGTCGCGATAGCCCATTCGATCTCGGCGGGATCGTGCACGTCCACATCGGTATCGACGACGACGACCTGCTTGATGTCGTAATGCGCGCCGAACGCGCAGAGGATCACGTTCTTCGCTTCGCCTTCCCGCTTCTTTTCGAACTGCACCCAAAGGTGATAACGGCACACGCCGCCAACCGACAGATGCACGTCCGTGACACCCGGATGGCTGCGTCGCAAATGCGCGAGCAGCGTTGCTTCACGGGGAATCCCGCCGAGCAACAGGTGTTCCATCTCTGCGGGCACGATCGTATGAAAGACCGGATCGCGGCGATGCGTGAGCGCCGTCACCTCGATCACTTCGCGCGCTTCCTTCGCGCTGTAGTACTTCGGGAACTCGCCGAACGGGCCCTCCGGCTCGCGCACGTTCGGCAGAATTCGCCCTTCGATGACGATCTCGGCGAACGCCGGCACATGCACGCCACTCGTCACGCATTTCACGACCGGCAGCGGCGCGCCATGCAGTGCCCCGGCGATCTCCAGTTCGTCGTGATCGATCGGCGTGATCGCCTGCGAAGCGAGCATCGTTAGCGGATCGACGCCGATCGCGACGGCCACGTCGAGCGCATCGCCCGCTTCCTCCGCGGCTCTCTGGAACGCGTACAGATGGCGCGGCAGAAGCAGAATCGCCATGCGATCCGGGCCGTGCACCTGAATGCGGTTGATCGACACGTTCTGCACGCCAGTGCGCGGATTGCGCGCAATGACGAGTCCCGCCGTGATGTACGGACCGTTGTCGTGTTCGCTGTGAGTGGGAATCGGCAGCAATGCGTGCAGGTCGATGCCGTTCGTATGAACGATCTCCTGACAGGGCGCGTCTGCCCGATCGACCACCTTCGATGCAACCGGCTGCGCGACCGCCGCCGAAAAGCGCGCGAGCAGGCCCGCTTCCTCGACGCCCATCGCCTCTGCGATCCAGCCGCGCTTCGACATGAAGCCGGAGACGACCGGCACGTCCTTGCCGCCGGGCTGCGTGAAGAAAGCGGCCTGCGAACCGTCGAGCCGTTTGGCGATCGCGGCGAGTTCATGTTCGAGCGCAACCGGCCGATCGATCGTCGCCAGGCGGCCGGACTTCGCGAGATGCGCGAGCCAGTCGCGCAGCGTGAGCGCTGAGCGCTCTGAACGATCCGAAGCCCACGAAAGCGTAAAGGTGGAAGAGGTGCCGTGCGGCGCGGCATCGCGAATATTCATCTGCGTCTCCATCGATCCCTTGCGTTTTTGCGGCCGGAGCGCCGCGGCAAGGGATGACATGCAGCGTAGCGAGATCGCGATATAAGTTCTAATACTGTTTTTTGATGTTTTGAATCATTAATGTTGATATCGGCGTTAGCCCCAATGACACCGATCTTTCAAATCGATATCAATACACGGTGGCGTGGCGCCCCGGCGCACCGCCGGGTATTGCAGGAATGGCCGACACGTCGGTCGCGGACTCAAACTGATAGCGTGGCTGGGCATCATTAGTCTTATTGATATCAACCCGAACGAGAAATGGACCTCAAACAAATCCAGTATTTCATCGCGCTGTTCGAGGACGGGTCGGTCACGCGCGCGGCCAAACGGCTGAACATCGTGCAACCCGCACTCAGCATGCAGATTGCGAAGCTGGAGGAAGAATTACATCAGCAACTGTTCGAGCGCGGCGCACACGGCATGGCGCCGACCGCCGCCGGACGCCTGATGTATCGCCTCTTTCTGCCGATCATGCGCGACCTTGCGCACGCGCGGCAGCAGCTCCAGCAGCGCGACGAAGTGGTGACGGGGCATGTGGGCATCGGGCTCATCGCATCGGTGACAGAGAGCGTGCTTGCCGATTCGCTCTCGCGCTTTTATGCGCGTTATCCGCATGTCGAAGTAACGGTGGCGGACGGCTATAGCGCGACGTTTATTGACTGGGTCGCGGGCGGCCAGCTCGATGCGGCCCTGATCAACAAGCCCCGCGCGCGCCTGTCACTGGATACGCAGACGCTGCTCGATGAGGAAATGGTGCTGGCGACGAGCGTCAGGCATGGCCCTGACCTGCCCCACACGATCGAGCTAGCGCAGTTGCCCGAACTCGAACTTGTATTGCCGACCAAGCGCCACGGCCTGCGCGGCGTGCTCGATACCGCCGCACAGCACGAAGACGTGCTGCTTGCGCCTCGTTTCGAAATCGACGTACTCAGCACGATCGTGAAGCTCGTAGAGAGCACTCGCTTTGCGACGATCCTGCCGCGCATCGCCGTCGGGCGGGCCGTGCAGCGCGGCACACTGCGGGCCTATCCGATTCTCGCGCCGCGCATCGTGCGGCATATCGTGCGCGTGAGCCATCCGCGCAGGCCGTTGTCCGCTGCGGCCGAGGCGCTGATCGAGATCATCGCCGACGAATTGCATCGCGTGTCGAACGCATCCGCGAACGCCCCTCTTATCTCCAAGGAAACTGCATGAAAGCACCACACTGGATAGCCGGCGCATGGGTCGGCGTGCCGTCGGTCGACAGCATCGACCCCGCGACGGGCGAAAGCATCGGCCAGTTCGCCGACGGCGGGGCGGCGGAAGCCGATGCGGCCATCGACGCCGCACGGAACGTCTTCGACCGCACGACATGGGCACAGGACGCGCGCCTGCGTCAGGACGTGCTGCTCGCATGGGCCGGCGCACTCGATGCGCAACGCGAACCGCTTGCGACCCTGCTTACGCGCGAAAACGGCAAGGCGATCGCGCAATCGCGCGGCGAGATCGCAGCCGCGATTTCCGAAGTGCGATATTACGCAGGACTCGCCCGGCACATCGCCGGACACGTACTGGAAACGGAACCGGGAACGGTTTCGACGATGTTGCGTGAGGCCGCTGGCGTCGCGGCCATCTTCGTGCCCTGGAATGCGCCTGCGGTATTGCTCGTGCGCTCGCTCGCGCCCGCTCTCGCCGCGGGCTGCACGGCAATCGTCAAATCCGCCGCTCAGACCACGATCGTTATTGCCGCCATGCTGCGCTGCTTTGAGCAGACGGCGCTGCCCAAGGGCGCAGTGAACCTCGTCAACGAGATTGGCTATGCGGCGGGCGAACGACTGGTCGAGTCGCATGACGTCGACGTGGTGAGCTTCACCGGTTCAACCGCGACGGGCAAGAAGATCATGGTCGCCGCCGCCGAAAGCATGAAGAAGCTCTCGCTGGAACTCGGCGGCAAGTCGTGCTGCGTCGTCTTCGAGGATGCGGACGTCGCCGCGATCGCGCCGCGTATCGCACGCGCCGCGACGATCATCTCAGGTCAGCAATGCACTGCCGCGCGCCGAGTGCTCGTGCATGCCCGGCGAGCGGAGGAGATGCGTGAGCATCTGACGCGCGCGCTCGAAGCGCTGAAAGTGGGCGAAGGCATCGACGAGGCAACGGACATCGGTCCGCTAATCGACGCGGCCACGCGCAACGCGGTTGATCAGACCATTGCCCGCGCCTGCGATGAAGCCGACCGCGTACTGCTGCGCGGCACGCGCTCAGGACACGCGTTTCTCTCGCCGACGCTCGTCGAACACAGCAACCCGAAAGCGTTCTTCTGCCAGGAGGAAATCTTCGGGCCGTTCGTCACGCTTGAAACGTTCGACACTGAAGCGCAGGCAATCGACAGAGCCAACGATACCGTATTTGGTCTCTCGGCGAGCGTGTGGACCAACGACGGCGCGCGCGCGTTTCGCATCGCGCGCGCGCTGCGCAACGGCACGGTGTGGATCAACGATCACAACAGGCTCTTTGCCGAAGCGGAAACCGGTGGCTACCGGCAAAGCGGTCTTGGCCGCCTGCACGGCTACGATGCCCTCGCCGATTTCACGGAAATCAAGCACATCTGCATGCCGGCAGGCGTCGCCGATGGCGTGACGCCGCTACGCTGAGTGAGTTGGCGGGCGGTCAATTCCGCCTGCTTCTCAACGTGGCGAAACCCGAATGGCGGCCATCGAAAATTAGTGCAGCGGCCAACCTTTTTGAGAAAGCAGACGAAAGACACGCTCGTTCCGAAGGCGCATCTCTCATGAATAGACACCTTGATGTGATCTCGCTCATACTGAATGAAATGAACGCGTCCCACCCGTGATCGTATGCGCGGAGGCGTGGATCGTCACGGGCTAACAGCATCAATGTGCCCAGGTGGAAAATGCAAGCATTTCCCGGCAACCGGAGGATCCACCATGAATAGTATGGCCGTAGGCGTTGACATCGCCAAGCAGGTTTTCCAAGTGCACTACGTTGATCCGGAAAGCGGAGAGATCGTGAACAAGCCGATCAAGCGAGCGATGTTTCTAGAACACTTCGCGAATCGTGCGCCGTGCCTAATCGGAATGGAAGCATGCGGCGGTGCGCATCACTGGGCACGGCAGCTAATCAAAATGGGGCACGAGGTCAAACTGATACCAGCGGAATTCGCCAAGGCGTTCAACATTCGCAACAAGAGCGATGCCGCTGACGCGCGCGCGATTTGGCTCGCCGTTCAGCAACCGGGCAAGCCAGTCGCAGTGAAGACGAGACGCAACAGGCGATGTTGTCGCTGCATCGGATGCGCCAGCAACTCATAAAATTTTGCACGATGCAGGTCAACAACCTGCGTGGATTGCTAACGGAGCACGGCGAGATAATGGGCAAGAGTCGTGCTGCTCTTGACCGGGCGATTCCCGCCGTACTTGAGCGAGTTGCCGAGCGATTGCCTGCGGTTGTTATCGACTCACTTCGCGAGCAGTGGATTGGGTTGAAGAAACTCGACGAACAGGTCGCGCAGATTGAACGCCAGATGCGGGAATGGAAGAAAGAGGATAAGGCGGTTAAGGCCATCAGCGAAATCGCGGGCGTCGGGTTGCTGACCGCGACAGCAGCCGTCGCGACCTTGGGTGACCCGAAGGCATTCAGTTCGGGCAGGGAGTCTCGGCGTGGGCTGGTCTTGTACCCTAGCAAACGGGTCCGGGGGTAAGGTGATCTTGCACGGCATATCGAAGCGCGGCGACACATACCTGCACGCTGCTGATTCACGGTGCGCGATCGGTGTTGGAACACGGGAAAGAACCTGGTCCATGGGTCGAACAGATGATCAAACGTCGACCCAAGAACGTGGTGATCGTCGCGCTTGCAAACAAGATGGCACGCACAATCTGGGCAGTGCTTGCGCACGACAGGCCGTACCGGAGGGACTACGTCTGTGTGAAGCCCGCATAAATCGTTGCGCTTCGTGTAGACGATCAACGTTAGAGCACCAGGTGAACATCGAAAGTTTGCGCAGCGATCGAGTGTGATGACTAGTCAGTAGGACCTGGGACTCGCTAACCTGCATACTGACTCGAGCTTCGAGCTCGTTGCAAGAATGAGGAATGAGTCAGCGGATTTTATAGGGGCCCGCAGCGGCATTATCGGCTGCACGAAGGCCGGATAGAGAGCTGCAACCCACCCTGTCATTCTGAACAACCGAAAGTTGTTGCAAAACGGGACGCAGGTACGCATCTACACCATCAGTGGCGACACTCTGACGCTCAAGACGGAACTAAACAGGAATTCCGTCGATGAGCGCGAAGGAACAGGCATCTTGACGTTCGAGCGAGTATAAGGATCCGCGCCCGCAGTGACGCCGTACTGCACTGCGATCAAGATGCTCCATCTCTTCATGCATGTCCTTGCTCAGGCAATCCAAACTAATCTGGCCGAGCACCGAATCGTGCGAAGGCGCGACCGCATGAACCCGGTCTACCACTGGCAACAAACGGACCCAAGGCTCATGGCCAAAAAGGGGCATTCAGCCGGTGCAGTCAGACGGCGTTTCGTTAGCGAATCTCTTTCGGAATTCCCCGAGCGGCGACAAATGCATCATCGGATACCGGGTTGCTTCAGACCTCAGCGCGACCATACCCCGCCGTGCTCACGGAGTGCGATAAAGCAAGCCCAACCCAGACGCTCGACATCAGGTTGCTCCGACGGCTGACCCGGCCTTCCAAGCGCTGCGGAAGACAGGGCCCTTCATTTTCTGGGCCGCGATTCCGGGCTAGGATCCGAACGTTTAATTCTAAAGACCTCGGCGGTTTGCTCCTAGATAGTTCATCTCATACAAAGGAGGTGAAGGATTCTAGATCACCCGATACCAGCCGCGATGTAAGCGGTTTTCACCGTCGTGAAGAACTCTTGCGCATAGCTGCCCTGTTCTCTCGCTCCGTAGCTGGATTTTTTCCGGCCGCCGAACGGCACATGGTAGTCGACCCCGGCCGTCGGCGTGTTGATCATCACCATGCCGGCCTCGACGTTTCGCTTGAAATGGCTTGCGTACTTGAGCGACGTCGTGCAAATTCCTGCGGACAATCCGAAGCGAGTATCGTTCGCTACGGCAAGGGCCTCGTCATAATCGTTGACCCGAATGACCGACGCAACCGGGCCGAACACTTCTTCCTGATTGATCGTCATGGATGGGTGCGTTCCGGTCACCAACGCAGGCGTGAGAAAAAATCCTTCCGTGTCGGCATCTACACGGGCACCGCCGAACACGCTTCCGCCTTCACGCTTTGCGAGTCGAATATAATGTTCGTCCTGCGCTAGCTGTCTCGCATCGACGACCGGCCCTATTTGCGTTTGAGAATCCAGCGGGTTCCCCACTTTGAGCACGCTCATGCGTGCATGCATTGCTTCGACGAACTCGTCATGAATGCCGCTACCGACGATCAGACGACTCGATGCAGTACAACGTTGTCCCGTCGAATAGAAGGATCCGTTGATGCAGGCTTCGACAGCGACGTCCATATCGGCGTCGTCGAGCACGACCATGGGATTCTTTCCCCCCATTTCAAGCTGCACCTTCTTCCCGCTCGAAACGCATTTCTCGGCGACAGCTTGACCCGTCATCGCCGATCCCGTGAAGCTGATTGCATCGACATTGGAAGACCGCACGAGCGCTTCGCCCACGGCCGCGCCGGGTCCCATCAACAGATTGACGACACCAGGCGGAGCCCCGGCGTCGAACAGGATTTTCACGAGTTCCCACGCACACCCCGGCACCAGCTCTGCCGGCTTGATCATGACACAATTGCCATACGCAAGCGCCGGTGCGATCTTCCAGGCCGGTATTGCAATCGGAAAGTTCCACGGCGTGATGAGACCGACTACGCCTATCGGTTCCCGAGTGACCTCGACTGTCAGACCCGATCGAATTGATGGAAGTAGTTCGCCATCGGTTCGCAACGCCTCTCCAGCGAAGAACTTGAAGATCTGTCCCGCTCGCTGCACTTCGGCGGCAGCTTCCGAAAGCGTTTTGCCCTCTTCTCGCGATAGCAGCGTCGCCAGCTCCGCCTTCCGAGACAGGATGATCGAAGCCGTCTGATCTAATAAGTCAAAGCGTTCCTGTGGACCACTCTTTGACCATGAGCAAAAGGCCTCCCGTGCCGCAACGGCTGCGATCTCGATCTGTAACACATTGGCGTCGGCGTATTCACCGATTACATCGTTGCTATCCGACGGACTCACGTTGGGTCGCCAGTGTTCACCAGCTACCCACTCACCGTTGATCAGGTTTCTATACTGATTCATTTAACTTCGCCAAATGAAAGAAAGTCTTTCCGTGTGCCGGAAATCTTATGGAACGGTTATACCGGCCTGCGCAAACTGGTTACGTCGCGAGCGGCGGTGCCGACACGGCGACCTTCGGCTCGTCGACGCGCTTCCCGACCATCAGTGCGTACACGAGCGCAGCCAGAAGCGCGATTGCAGCACTGATAAGGAACGCGTCGACAAACGAATGCGTCCGATCGACGACAACACCGGTGACAAAAGGCGCGAACGAGCCGCCGAAATAACCGCCGAAGTTTTGAATGCTTGCAAGGGAAGCCGCCATGTGCCGCGGCGCAGCCACAGACACAAGCGCCCAACTCGCGCCACATGCCATCTGGACAAAGAACATCGCGACGCAGAGATAGAGAATCGCAAGTGTCAGATTCGGCGTGAACGCAGCGGGAACCGTAAATAAAGCTCCACCAATCAGACCGACACAGATAGGCCACTTTCGGCTTTTAATCGGCGCGATACCGCGGGCCTGCAACGCATCGGCAACGAATCCGCTCGATAACATGCCAATCGTGCCGAAGAGATATGGGATGGACACCAGCCATCCGGTGCTTGCGAGCGACAGATGACGCTCACGCTCAAGATACGCAGGAAGCCATGTCAGGTACAGCCACAGCATATAGATGATGCCCGCATTGCCGAGAATCATGCCCCAGGTGGTACGCGTCAGAAACAAATTACGCCATTCCGACATCGTCATCTTTCGCTCGACCTTGGTGTCACTTGCACCTTCGTTCAGATAGGCGGCTTCTCCGTCCGAGAGCGTCACGTTTTTGCGGTCACGATAGATCAGGTACCAGCCGAACGACACCGCGATTCCGAAGCCACCCATGATCATGAACATTTGTCGCCAACCGCACGACAGCATCATGACAGTCAGAATCGGGGGCGCAAGAGCCGGCCCGATCGTCGACGAAGTAATGAAGATACCCGTCGGTCGACCCCGCTCCCGAATTCCAAACCACTCGCTGACCACTTTCGCGCCAGCCGGAAAGTTTGGCGATTCACCTACTCCGAGCGCTATACGCGCAATGATGAACTGATGGAGGTTCGTTGCCAGCCCTCCACTAAATTGAGCGGCGGACCAGACAAACATTCCCAGTCCGAGCATCACTCGCGAACCAAGCTTGTCGAGAAGCACCCCGACCGGCAGTTGCGCAAAGGCGTAAGCGAACGAGAAGGCAGACAGCAATATTCCCATCTGAGATGCTGACAACCCGAGTTCACTGCTGACGGAATGGTTCGCGATAGACAATGTGCTCCGATCGAGATAATTGACAATCCCTGCCAGCGTCAGAAGCGCTATTGACGCCACCTGTATGCGCTTTAATTTCTTCGACTTCTCGATCATTCCGTCTCCTTATATTTTCGAAAAATAGGTATTTGCTTTCACATTGAACAGCGCTACGTCCCGAGCTACATCTAATGACTATCGGCGGTAGATGTCCGCGAGCACCTGCAATGGATGACGAAGCGTCTTGCCTCGCAGACGCCTGACCTGACAGCGACAGGAATAGCCTGTCGCCAGGACCTCCCGACTTTCCTCGTTTCTGACCGGGCAATCGGATTCAGGAATCTGGTGCGCCCACGACAGCGCGAAGATGTCGGTCGATGTAGTCACGTTCCTCGCTTCATGACCGTAAGTGCCTGACATCCCGCAACACCCTGTTGAGGGCATCACCACGTCCAGACCTGCTGCGGCAAAAACCGCTTTCCAGAGCGCGGTAGCTTGCGCGGCGTTGGTCTTCTCCGTGCAATGAGGTAGTAACTTGAACGACGCGCGTGCCGCTTTGGGCGTGTGCGACGAACTGATCGCAGTCGCGAGCCACTCCTGTGGCAACAACACATTCGGGACGTTTTCGCTTCCGAGTACCTTGGAATATTCCTGGCGATACGTCAGCGTCATGGCCGGGTCGATCCCAACCAGCGTGACACCCGTATTTGCAATATCGAGCAGTGTCTGGGCGTTCTTGCGCGCGGCCTGCGCGAACCGTGTCAGAAAGCCCAGAACGTGGAGAGGCTTCCCATTCGGATGAAAGGGCGCAAAAAATACACGAAATCCCAAAGAATCCGCGAGCTCGACAAATGCGGTCTCGACGTCGCCACTAAAAAAACTTGTGAAAGTGTCGCGGACCATGACCACGCAACGTTTCCGTTCGCTTGCATTCATCCGCATCAGAGTCTCAGGCGTCGCGATAGCCCATCGGTTCGACTTGCTGGCTTCGCTCTGGGCAATGATCGGTGTGTCGACTACTCCGACAAAGTGCTTAAGCAACAGTCGCGCGAACCGGCTGTCCACAACACCGTTGTAAAACTGTCGCCCCCCGGGCACGGAGACCAGCTTTGGAATCGTGTGTTCGAGAGAAGCAATCATGTAGTCGCGAGCCGGGCGAAGATATCGTGTGTGGTAATGCTCCAGAAATCGTGATCGGAACTCCGGCACGTTAACCTTGACCGGACACTGAGCGACGCAAGATTTGCAGGCGAGGCAGCCGGTCATCGCCTCATACACCTCGTTCGAAAAATCATCTTTGTTTCGACCGCGACGCAGCGAATTCAAAAAACGTACGGGCAAGCGCTTCGCACGCGGTCGAGCGATCAGATCGGTACCTGCAGCTACCTGCAGACGTAACCACTCACGCATCAACGACGCACGGCCTTTCGGAGAATGAATGCGTTGACGTGTCGCTTTCCATGAAGGACACATCGAATCGTCCGGATCGAAATTAAAGCAAGCGCCATTGCCGTTACATCGGACGGCGTCACCGTTCGCTTCCCACACAGCGTCGCTGATCTCGCGATCGAGTTCACCTCGCAAAGTGGTGGAGTCAATCTTGAGAAGTGTGCTATCAGCGCCTGTCGGTACGGCGATCTTTCCGGGATTTAGCTGGTTATATGGGTCAAACGCTGCCTTGATTCGCTGCAAGGAAGGGTAAAGGCTCCCGAAGAAGGTCGGTGCGTATTCCGAGCGCACGCCTTTCCCGTGCTCTCCCCAAAGAAGTCCGCCGTACTTCATGGTGAGCGCCGACACGGCATCCGAGATGGGCCTGATCAAGGCAGCATCATCGGGGTCTCTAAGATCGAGCGCGGGACGCACGTGCAGCACGCCGGCGTCGACATGGCCGAACATTCCATACTTCAAACCGTGGGAATCGAGCAACGCGCGAAACTCTGCGATGTACTCCGCGAGCTGCTCCGGAGGAACAGCCGTGTCCTCGACAAACGGCTGAGGCCGCCTTCTATCGCGTACGTTGCCAAGAAGGCCGACTGCGCGCTTTCGCATTGCATAAACACGGTTGACCGCCACATGTCCCCAGGCGATCGTGTGGCCAAAACGCCGAACGCTCCGGTCCGTGCTGATGTGCTCTGCAAATTCAGCGACACGGCTTTGCAACTGACCGAGATCATCGGCGCTGAATTCAACGAGGTTGATACCTTGAGCGCTTCGCTCGTCGTTATAGTCCGGAAAGAACTCGGATATCGAAGTCCAGACAACGTCATCGCGAGCTAGCGCGAGTACCGTGGAGTCCACCGTCTCAATGGACAGCGGCCGATGTTCCATCAGAGCGCGTGCATCCCTCAGCGCATCCATGAATCCTTCATACTGGATATTCACCAGCGCCGAATGAAGCGGTATCGGCAACACGTTCATTGTCGCCTCTACAACGAAGCCGAGCGTACCCTCCGCGCCGCAAATCAGGCTATTCAGGTTCAGCCTTCCGTCACGCTCGCGAAGATGCGCGAGATCGTATCCCGTCAGGCAGCGATTAAGCGGCGGGAATGTGTCTCGTATGAGTTCAGCCTGATTGTCGGAAATCTCGCGGGCTGTTTTGTAGGCCCGTCCAACAATATCCGTCCGTGCGCAAAGCTGTTCCAGTGCTGCATCGTCGACCGGCTCGGAGACGAGCGGAACGCCTCCAAGCAACACGCTCTTCAGAGCGATGACGTGGTCGCGCGTTTTCCCATAGGTACAGCTGCCTTGTCCGCTGGCGTCCGTGCTGATCATTCCGCCAATCGTGGCGCGGTTCGACGTGGACAGTTCCGGAGCAAAGAATAATCCGTGCGGTTTGAGAGCCGCATTCAACTGGTCCTTGACGACGCCTGCCTGAACCCTTGCCGTGCGTTTAATCGGATCGATTTCAATGATGCGGTTCATGTGGCGGGACAGGTCGACGACGATACCGTCGGTCAATGACTGGCCGTTGGTCCCGGTGCCACCGCCCCGGGGCGATACCACGACGCTTCGAAATCGCTCCTCGGCGAGCAGCCGCGCGATGCGCTCAACGTCAGCGGCGTTGCGAGGGAAAATCGCAGCCGTGGGTCTGCGCTGATAGATCGAATTGTCCGTTGCGAGTACCGTGCGCGTCGCATGGCTGACGTCGACCTCGCCCTCCAGACCCGCAACGCGCAGCGCTTCGAGAAACGCTGCTTCGGAAATAGTCTCTCGTGTTTCTTCTAGTTTTATCTTTATGACCTTCATGTCGCTTACCTTTCATGCGTCCTTGTGCGGCACTCTGCGTACGTATCGCTTCACTTGCGTCCATAGAGCAACAGGCCTGACGCGTCGTTGCGATGGCCGCATTCAGAGAGAAAACGCGAGGTCACGCGTCGGCGACACTCAGGAGATAAGGCTTACCCTGTTGATGTGACTTGCCGCTGCTCGCCAGGAACATGCGTCCTGGCGAGCGACGCGCGCGCAAGTTCAGCCGATCTGAACTCTGTCGAGAATCTCGTCTGAGCCAACCTCGAGAGGAAGGAAATTGATCGAGCGCACATAATCCGGTCGCGGCTGTTCGACTTGTTCAGGCTTGTTCTTCACCTGGTTGTAGACGATATAGGCCTGCCATCGATCGTCACCGGACAGGTTGTGACCCGAGGAATGCACGATGTTAGCGTCGAAGAACACGACTGTCCCCGGGCGGCCGATAATAGGCACGGCCTTGGGATGGCTGGACAAGATATCGAGCATCGTCGGCTTGGGTACCACGTAGAAGCGGTAACCGGTTGCCTCGTCGAACGTCGGATCGAGTGAACCGAGTTTATGGCTTCCCGGGATGAAGTAGAGACATCCGCCCATTTCGGTCGGCTCATCGAGCATGACCAACGCGGTTGTCATGTGCGGCTCTTTCACGCCGTCGATATGCCAGGTGCCGAAGTCCTGGTGCCATTGCCATACGGAACCGTCGATTGCCGTCTTCAGATTGCACTTCGTGTGATAGACGTAGAGTTCGGGATCGTCAATCAGTTGTTGTGCCGGCTCGAGCAATCTGGGGGAGCGCACGGCGGAG
>NZ_JARUXO010000102.1:0-29422 GCF_031451275.1 Caballeronia sp. LZ029 | reverse complement strand
TCGCCACTCGAGGTCTTCGCCGCCACACTCGCTTCCGCAGCTCAACCTCATGGCTCTAAACATTAAATCCGCTGTTGCGCTTCAATCTTGAAACCGCCCTTCATAAACATATTCGGAGTCGCGATAACCATGAGCGCGATGAAGATGGTCGGAAGCTAAGGCCCGAGGGGCCTGTCTTTTCGCACATGACGTTTGGATGATGGTCGTCGGGTTTACCGAAATACTCACGGGCAGGCGAATGGAACTCGTCCGACTTACACCGGACAACACGCGTACATGGGTCGCGCGGCGGTGCTTGAAACGCCGACGGCCCGCATCCTCGTCACGGAGCGTACGCACGAACCGTGGGATCTAAGCATGTTCGAGAGCGTCGGTATCGATCCGCGTGCCGCCAAGTTCTTGATGTTCAAGTCGCGCATGTATTGCCGCCCTGTGTTTGTGCCGATTTCGGGTGGCCTCGTTGAATGCGATAGCCGTGGCGTCACGAGTTCCGACTACGGCCTTTTCTCGTTCAGAACTTGAAACGACCGGTCTATCCGCTGGATACGGGCATTGAATTGATCGGTTCAAGCGGGTGGTGACGCGGGATCAGATCGCCGCGTTCCAGGGCAACTTGCTGGGTTTCGGCCTGATTCGCCAGCTGTGAGCGTTAGCGGTCTAGAAGTCCGTGTGGTGTCGGAGGAGCACTTCGTCGTCGCGCGCTGACCCGCTTCGAGTGGACGGGCACACGTCGGAATGCTTTCCTTGGCGTGCCACCACGGGGAGGTCGGCCAAGGTCTGGGCTATGGTCACCGACCGCTTCACGATGCCAGGATCGGGGAGACCCGAATCATCAAATACGCTAGGATTGATGGTGTAAGTTGGCGCGACTCCCTCGCGGGGCCAGTGACCCTGGGCGCAAGGGCGGTTCAGAGCGGCACGTCCTCGATTAGATCCAGACACACGGCGCGGATCCTGCGATCGACGAAATAGCCTCCGCCCTCGGTATAGCGCAGATAGAGACGGCCACAGGACGAACATTTCCACAGGCCGCAGCGGTTGTACGGAAAGTAACGCGGCGCGATGGGCGCATCGGCCGCCCAGTAGGTGGTCCCGTTGGGAAGATATTCGGAGTAGGTCGGTTCGGGATCGTCTTCCGGCAGCAAGGTGCCGATCTCGCGGAACTGCGCTTCGTCGAGGGAAAGCGGCTGGGATTGCCAGCCGTCGAGCGGAGTCTTCGTGCATGTGCAAGCACCGGAGGCTTTGGCCTCCGCGCGTCGTGCGTGCTCGATCAGTGCTGCGGTGTTCAGATAGTCAGCCATGGCGGCGTGTCGTCGATGAAGCGAACGTTCAATCATGCGCGCGTCCGCCGTGTTTAAGCAAGCCGTACTAGTTGCTGCGATGAACGCCGCGAACGTGGCACATCGAGCGCACACTATGCTCGTTGATATGCGCCCGTATGAACGCATGCTTCGCCGTTATCCCTTCGCAAGGATTCTGAAGAAGGGTGCCGCGTGCTGGAACTTCTGGTTCGGGGCGGCTGCACGGAAATCTCGATTGATAAAATTCTCCAGCGCAGGTCTTATTTCCCCACGGTAGCAGCCGTAGCGACGTCGTCTGATCGAGGCTGCGATCAGACCTCCTGTTGCATCAAGCGTCGCACCGATTTCTCCGAGATGAGCAGTCGGTGCCTTATCCGGGCTGCGCGGATTCAACGATAGCCGTAACAGAAGTGATTGCGCTCGAAGATGTCTGCGATGACGCGACGCGCACCCGCATGCCTATCAGCGACGAGCCAACGTGCACGGTAATAGCAGTAGGAACTGCGAGCAAGCCCCAAGACGGCTAAAATTCCGGAAGAAACGGTTTGTTTCAGGGCATCAGCCAGCATCGTCTTCTCCTGGTTGCTCAGGAGTTGCAGGTCGATTCCCATTCCTTTTTGTGTGATTCAGAGACATCGTTTCAACTAGAATGAAGCGATGGACCGCGAGATCGCAACACGATTACGGTGGGAATCGATGTATCACGAGACCGGCAACGCCGGTCTCGTATGCGCACGGTGTGGCTATCTCGAGACCGACACTTCGCAAGTGGTTACGACGCTATCAGGATGCTGGAGAAGAAGGTCTTCGTTCTCAAAGTCGCCGCCCTCTCAACAGTCCAAACCGGAAGGTCTCCGAGGCTGACCGGGCGACGATTCTACGACTGCGTTCCGAACACAAGGGAGCACGGCGGATCAAGACCGAGTTGCGACTCCGCGAGCAAAGAGACTTGTCCCTTGCAACCATTCACAAGGTGCTATGCGAAGCGTCTGTGAAGCCGTTGGTACGTTCCCGGCGGCCGGCACATCCCAAACGCTATAGCCGCCCGGTTCCTGGGGATCGGGTCCAGATGGACACAATGAAGATCGCGCGAGGCGTCTATCAGTACACGGCCATCGGCGACTGCTCGCGCTTCCGCGTACTGGCCGTCTATCCCCGCAGAAATGCCCGTAATACGCTGCTTTTTCTTGATCGCGTGATCGAGGAGATGCCGTTTCCTATCCAGCGTATCCAGACCGATAGGGGCGGCGAGTTCTTCGCCGAACCAGTGCAGCGGCGTTTGATGAGCGAGTGCATCAAATTTCGACCGATTCCGCCACGCTCGCCACACCTCAATGGCAAGGTCGAGCGCTCGCAGCTTGCTGACCTTAACGAATTCTGGTCCCACCATACTCCAACCGAGGATGCGATTGACCGGCGAATTGAGGAGTGGCAGTTCGAGTACAACTGGGGCCGCCCACACGGCTCACTCGGGGGCAAGACGCCGGTTGACCGAATCGCGGAAGTGAGCGAAATCACACCTCTCGCGGAGCAGGTGGAAAGCGCTTACGACGAGGAGAAAGAGCGAATCCGACATCGCGAATGGCGAGTCGACAAGATCCTTGCCCAGCATCATCGGCGCGCGCTTGATGTTGCGACTCCGGTAGAAGACGCGAAGTCTAGAACGCCAAGAAAAGCGGTCTTCAAGAAAGTGAAATGATGTCTGTGAATCGCACACATATGGACATTCCAATGCGCCATTGCACCGTGTCACTAGACGATAAGCCCGTCGTCATAGAAGGCCGCGCCATCGACGTCCACCTTGCGCGACATCCATGATAACCGTCTGCACCTATCTTCCTTCAAGTAATCGGTCGCGCTCGCGCCGATCAACTGTGCAGCTCGAGCGGGCTGGAATGGCAGTCAATGTCCATCTCACTGCGGGTTACGCTTCATCACGGCGAACCCGCCACGATCACGCCTACCGGTCTGAAGCCATAGCTGCGCACCGCGTCTTCGGACCACCTACGCAAACACCTTCGGCTGCGCGTCGGCAGGAGCATAGCCGCTGATCCGAGCGTTGCGGGACGAGTGAATTCCGCGGTGAGGCTCCCCTGTTGCCCAAGAAGGATCTCCAATATGATTCACCGTTGGCTTGCCAACTGGATGCATGGACATCTCTGAAAGTGTCGACAACAAGCATGAAAGGCGGGCCGCGTTTCCGTCCGACCGGCCGGCGAGGGAAAGCGACTGCATCCCGACTCTCGCGAACTCGACCCGGCGACCGGTCTTCGGGCAATCAATTCAGTCTCGAGAGAGCCAGGTTCGAAACGTCTGCCTCCGGCTCTTCGATCCGCCGGCGCACCACGAACATATAGACGATGGCGGCCCCGAACGCGACACCCGCGCTGATGAGAAACGCGTTGACGAAGGAATGCGTCGTGTCAACGACGACGCCCGTGATGAACGGCGCGAACGAACCACCGAAGTAGCCGCCGAAATTCTGGATGCTCGCCAGCGACGCGACCATGTGCCGTGGCGCGGCAACCGTTGCAAGCGCCCAGCACGCGCCGCTCGCCATGTTCACGAAGAACATTGCAGCGCAAAGGTAGACCATTGCCAACGTCAGATTCGGCGTGAACGCTGCGGGAACGGTGAAGAGGGCCGCGCCGACAAGACCCACGCAAATCGGCCATTTGCGGCTGCGCATGGGCGCCATGCCGCGCGCCATCAACCCGTCGGCGACGAAGCCGCTCGAAAGCATGCCGAGCGTGCCGAACAGGTACGGAATCGATACGAGCCACCCCGTGCTCGCTATCGACAGATGCCGCTCGTGTTCCAGGTACGCGGGTAGCCAGGTCAGATACAGCCACACCATGTAAATCACGCCCATGTTGCCGAAGATCATGCCCCACGTCGTCGCTTTGCTGAAGAGGCTGCGCCATTCGAGCATCGTCATGCGGCGCTCCGCCCGTTCGCCGCTTTCGCCGTCAGTGAGATAGGCGAGTTCGCGTGCGTCGAGCGGCATCGTGCGGCGGTCGCGATAAAGCAGATACCAGCCGATCGACACGACGATGCCCAGCACGCCCATGATGATGAACATCGCGCGCCAGCCAAACAGGAGCAGCAACATGGTCAGTACCGGAGGCGCGAGTGCGGGACCGATTGTGGACGACGTGATGAAAATGCCCGTCGGCCTGCCGCGCTCATGCACTCCGAACCATTCGCTGACGACCTTCGCGCCCGCCGGAAAGTTCGGCGACTCGCCAAGGCCGAGCGCCACGCGCGCAGCGAGAAACTGCGTCAAGCTCAACACGAGTCCGCCGCACAACTGGGCGGTCGACCAGACGAACATGCCGACGCCGAGCATGATCCGTGCGCCGAAGCGGTCCAGCAACACGCCGATAGGCAACTGCGCGAAAGCATAGGCAAAGGAAAACGCGGAGAGGAGCAACCCCATCTGCGAAGCAGACAAGCCCAGTTCCGCACTCACCGAATGATTCGCGATTGAAAGGGTGCTGCGGTCAAGATAATTCACGATGCCCGCGATCGTCAGCAACGCGATCGCCATGACCTGGATTCGCTTCAGGCGTGTCGATTTCTCGTGCATGGTGTCTCCTCCCGAGTTTTTATCCGAAGGCCGCGAGACGTTGCGGCCGTTATCGCTTATTCGCGACTGCAGGCGGTCAGGCGGCTGCGGTCAACGCGGGCGAGCCTGATTGATCACCACACGCGAATACGGACCGAGCACGGGGCCGTCGCCCGCCACGGTCGTACGGCGGAACACGCGGCGATACTTGCTCATGTCGTAGGCTTCGGCCTTGTGCAGCATGGTGCGGTTGTCCCATACGACGAGGTCGCCCTTTTCCCACTCGTGGAAATAGGTGAACTGCGGCTGCGAAATGTGTTCCACGAGTTTGCGATGCAGCGCGCGGGCTTCGTCCAATGGCAGACCGCTGATTTCGTTGCCGGCGTTTGCCGTCAGGTACAGCGACCGCTCGTAGTTGCGATCGGGATGTACACGAACGAGCGGGTGACTCACGGGCGGGACGGCTTCCTTCTCGAATTTCGTGAGAGGCGGGAGTTCGGGAAAGAGCCGCCGGCCGAATTCGTACGTATGAACCATATGCAGCGGCTCGATTTCGTCCTTGAGATCCTCCGGCAACGCGGCATACGCCGAGACCATGTTGGAAAAGCCTGTGCGTCCGCCCGGCGCGCCCTTCGGCATCACTTCGATTCCGTAAAGCAGAGAAACATACGCGGGCACATAGCGATACGAACTGTCCGTATGCCAGCGCGCGTTCACCTTCTGGAAAATCACGCGGAAATCGGTTTCCGGCAGGCTTTGACCGTCTGCGGCTACGTTCGCCACGTGATAGACCGATGGCGCCGATACGGTCTTGTCTTCCTCCGGGAAGTCTTCGAGCGGGCCCCACAGCTTCGAGAATTCGATCTGCTGCACTTCCGTGAGCGACTGCTTGCGAAAGCACAGCACGCCGTATGTCGCGATGGCTCGCTTCATTTCTGCGATCGTCTCGGGAAGAATCGGCTGCGCGAGATCGAGACCGGTCACTTCTGCGCCCAGCGCGTCCGCCAGCGGCGTAATGACGTAATCGGTATTGAGTTCGGCTTGCTCCATCGTCTTCGCTCCTTGGAAAAGTTTCGGTTCCCTTCTGGTATGTGACTGGCATGCCAGTAATGAGGCGATAGTAAGGCGCTTGTCGTGCAGCCTGCAACTGCGAGAAAACCCTATCTACGACGGGAGCTTAGGCCAGGCCGGGACGAGCGATCAGTCAAGGGGCAGCGGATGGGGGAGTGTCGACTGCGCGAAGGTGGTGAGATAGTCGATGAGGCGGTTCGAGGCGCGCCCGGCACGCGCCGGGTCGCCGGAAGCAATCGCCTCGACGAGGTTGCAGTGCACCGGACCGATCTCTCCGAGCGGATTGTGCTGGTCGTGGTGATAGAACCAGAAGCGGCGGGAGACCGTGTGCAACGTCGAAGCGAGCGCGGCCGCCGTGGCGTTGCGCGCAGCCTTGGACAGCAATTGATTGAGTTCGGCGTCTAGCCGAAGGAATTCGCGCGTGTCGCCATCGGCGACCGACCGTTCCGTGCGCTCGAAGTTAGCCGCGAAAGCCTTACGCTCCAGGGCATTGGACCGCCTCGCCGCCGCCGAGCTGAGTAGCCGGTCGAGTTCGCGTCGCGTTTCGAGCACTTCGAACTGGCGGCGCACGTCGATGGTCGTCACAACCACGCCGCGCCGGGGAATGATCTCCACCAGGTATTCGCGCGCAAGCCGTTGCAGCGCCTCGCGTATCGGCGTGGTGCCGATGCCGAGTTGCCGGCTGAGAATGGCTTCAGATACGAGCGCGCCCGGCGCCAGTTCCAGCGTCACGATCATTTCCTCCAGACGCCGATAGGCTTCCTGGTTGAGCGTGGTCGCGGACTCTTGCCCAGGTGCCGTGGTCGTTGGGGTGCCTCTGACGTCCTTCAGGCGCTGCACGTGACGGTCTCCGGATGCCGTATTGAGCCAAGCTGGCAATATACCGCTTATTTGCGCGACCAGGTCCACGGCGCGTCGCTGCGCTCGCCGCTCTCGCCCGCGCAGGGGCTCGCATCCGATCAACGATACACGCCCGCGCTCAGCTCACCGGGCCCAAACCTCAACAGTCGCAGGAATTCTGGCCCGAGTTCGTCGAGACGATTCACGCCGAGCAATCCCATATCCGCATGAATCTCTGCCTTCACGAGACCGATGGCATGCTCGACCCCGTCTTGGCCGCCCACGCACGCCGCGTAGTTCATTGGCCGCCCGATGAAAGCGCATTTCGCACCGAGAGCGACAGCCTTCAATACGTCGGTGCCGCGTCGAAAGCCGCTGTCGATCATGAGCGGCATGTCCGGACACGCTTCCCCGATGGGAGCCAGCATGCGCATCGGCGAGACCGATCCGTCGAGTTGGCGGCCGCCATGGTTGGACACGATGATGCCGTCGGCGCCGAGGTTTCGCGCGGTCGCGGCATCGTCCGGATGCAGAATGCCTTTGATCACCAGCGGTCCCTTCCAGCGCGCGCGAATTTCGCGGATCGCATCCCAGTCCAGGTGCTCACGCCCGCTGAAATCCCGGTTGGCTCGACGCGAGAGCAACGGTTCGCCCCTTTGCGCCGAGGCATTTTCGAAATGCGGCATGCCATGACGAACCAACGTGCGCAGGAACGTGAAGAGCGACCAGGTCGGATGCGTCAGGCCGTCGCGCAAGAGCTGAAAGTTCGGCCTGAGCGGAGTCCTGAAGCCGTTGCGCATGTTGTTCTCCCGATTCGGCACGACCGACGAGTCCACCGTGACGACTAGCGTCGATACGTTGGCGGCGCTGACTCTCTCCACCAGCGCGCGCATCTCTTCGAGCGTTCTCGGCATGTAGACCTGAAACCATGTTCCCGGCGCGGCCTCGACGACTTCTTCGAGCCGGAGGAGCGACGCCGCGCTGAGAATCATGGGCACACCGCACGCGCGCGCCGCCTGCGCCTGTGCGAGGTCGCCCCGGTAGCCCGTCAACGAACTGATGCCCATTGGCGCAATGCCGATGGGCGACTCGTAACGCACGCCGAAGAGTTCGATCGACTGGCTTCGCTGCGCCACGTTGCGCAGTACGCGCGGGACGAAGCCGAGTTCGTTGAAAGCCGCGCGGTTGTCCGCGAGGGACGCATTGTCTTCCGTCGCGCCCGCGACGTAACCGAAAAGAGGGCGCGGCAGCCTTCGCCTGGCCGCTGCTTCGAAATCGGCGAGCGACAGGAAGCCGCGCATTTGCCGGGAGACGCTTTTGGATTGCCTGATTGTGATCATGCCGCGCAACGACCTTCCATTTTCCAGTGGTCCCCGCGCTCGTCGGTCTTCGTCACGAGCGCGCAGACCGTTTTCATACGCCCCAGGAGGGCAGGCTTTTGAGCAAAATCAGCGCGTGGCGGTGACCGCATCGTTGCCGTCGCGTCCCGCCAGACCGAGACGGAACCACACGACCAGCGCCCCGGCTCCGAGCAACAGCAGGCTGATGGCCGGCACGAGCATCGGTGCTGATGTACTGTGCATCGTCTTGCCGACCCACGGCATGATGTTTTGCGCCAGGAAGCCGCCGACGCTGGAGCCCGCTGCAATGACCGCGAGCGCCGCGGCGCCGCCCGCGCCCTTCATGAACGATGCAGGCAAGAGCCGCGGCGGCAGCGCCCAGAAGCACGGGATCATCAGATACAGGCACGGTGCGCCGGCCGAAAGCGCCGCGAAACGGACCGCATTCGAAAACGGCCCGACGCTCGCGATGAAGCAAAGGATGCCGAGGAACGCGGCAGCCAACGCGGCCGTCAGCACGGTGCGAGGCGTGCGCAAGCGGCGCGGCAGCCACAGCAGCATCAGTGATGTGAGGAACCACGGAATCATGTTGAGCATGCCGTTGACACTGCTCGATACGCCAAAGCCCCGGACAAGGGTAGGGAGCCAGTAGGCGATACCGTAAATCGCAATCGAGATCGTGCCATAGCCAATCGAAAAGAGCGCCACGGTCAAGAGTGAACCGAATGACCAGGCGCCGCCCGTCGTCTGAACCGGCGCCGGATCACGGCGCAGACTGTCCTCGATGACTTCCATCTCGCGCTCGGAAAGAAAGCGCGCCGAGCGCGGGTTGTCCGGCAGGAAGTACAAGGAGACGAAAGTCAGCAACACGGCGGGCGTGCCCGTTGTGAGAAACACCCACTGCCAGCCTTCGAGGCCGAGCCATCCGTGCAGTTCGAGCGAGAAGCCGCCGATCAGCGAGCCGAGCATATTGCCCATGCTGCTGCCAAGCGTGAGCAATCCGATGATGCCCGTGCGCTGGCGCTCCGGGAACCACATGCCGAGATAAAGAATGATGCCGGGGTAAAGCCCCGCTTCGGCCGCGCCTAACAGGAAGCGCAGCACCTGGAACGCAGTTTCGGACGGCGTCCACGCGAGCAGCAGTGTCGCGACGCCCCACGTGAACATGATGCGCGAAATCCAGCGGCGGGCGCCATAGCGATGCATCGCCAGATTGCTCGGCACCTCGCACAACAGATAGCCGATGAAAAACAGCGACGAAGCGAACCCATACGATGCCTCGCTCATATGCAGGCTCGTGAGCATCTGCAATTTGGCGAAGCCGATGTTTGCGCGGTCGATATAGGCGGTGAGAAAGATCGCGATGAGAAGCGGCACGAGCCGCCACGCCACGCGCGTGAAAAGTTGAGCATCCGCACTACGGTTTGTCACTATGGTCTCCATGCCCGGCGGCTTTCTCCGCTCGCCGTGGCGCTCAAGGATATTGCAGTTGCGCCGAGCACCGAAGGCGTCGCGCAACTGTTTCGGCTTTGCCGCCTAGTTGCTGCTGTTTGCTTGCCAGGCCTCGAACTCTGCTCGCGTCGACTCATCTGGCGGATAGAGGCCAAAGGTGGAACGGCCTTCGCGCACGCGCGCATCGACCCAATCCTCGAAAAGCGTCATCGCGGCCGCTTCCTCGGCGATTTCGTTCGCCAGATGCGCTGGGATCACGACGACGCCTTCCGCATCGCCGACGACGATATCGCCGGGATACACGGCGACATCGCCGCACGCGATCGGCACGTTCAGATCGACAGCGTGGTGGTGTATCAGATTCGTCGGCGCGGACGGACGGGCCGCATGGCACGGGAAGTCGAGCGAGCCCAGATCCGGCGTGTCGCGAAATCCACCGTCGGTGACGATTCCGGCGACGCCGCGCATCTTCATTCGTGTGATGAGGATGCCGCCCGCAGAAGCGGCGCGCGGGTCCTTGCGGGAATCGACGACCATGACGTGCCCGGCCGGAATTTCTTCGACGCCGCGCCGCTGGGGGTGACTGCGATCGTTAAAGACGGAAAGGGTGTCGAGGTCCTCGCGCGCCGGGATATAACGAAGCGTGAACGCCTCGCCGACCATCCGGGCGGCCGCTGGATTGACGGGTAGCACGCCCTGGATGCAGACGTTGCGCAGGCCCCGCTTGAAAAGTGCAGTGGTCAAGGTCGCCGTGCTGACGCCACGAAGGCGCGCGCGGTTCTCGTCGGTGAGCGAACGGATGGTATTCAATGGAAGCGTCCTGTTGAAGATGAAGCGAGTGTGGCGACTCGTTAGAACTTGTGGCGCACGGCGAAGCGAACGGCCGCCTGCTGGTCCGACGACGACGGCGTGAGGCCGTTGAGCGACGCGCGCGCCGCATGGCCGGTCGAGTCGGTGCCCGACGCGTGCTGCAAGACGCCGATCAGATAGAAGTCGGTCCGCTTGGAGACCGCGTAGTCCGCAGCGAGTGCGCCCTGGTGATATCTGGCGTCATGTGCGCCGCTGTTCTTCGTGTAGCTGTAGGCGGCACCGAGCGACAGCGCCGGCGTCAATTGATATTGGAAGTCGAGCTCGGCGCTGTTGAAGGTCGCCGTGCCGCTGGCTCCTGCGGGGTTCAGGATGGATACGGTGCCGCTCAGGTTCTTGAACCGGGTGTTGGAGTAGATGGCCCCTAGCGTCGCACGGCCGATCGCGTAGGTCGCGCCGGCGCCAATGATCTGCTCGGTTTGCGCCGACGCATAACCACTGATCACGGGCGAACTGCCGAAGTTGTTGCTCGTGGCCGTGGCGCCGACCGCCGTGCCGAAAAACGAAGCATTGGGGTTGCGCGCATTGAGGTAACCCGCGCCGACGTTGAGCGAACCGCTCGAATAGCCGACGCCCATCGACCAGATCTGATTCGCGCCGACGCTACCGGGAACACCGCCGAAGCTATAAAGCCCTTCGGCCGAAAAACCGTTCCAGTTGACGGTGCGATATTTGACCGCATTGTTTACCCGGTTCGCGTTGTTCAGGTTGTCGACATCAGCCGGATGCGCGCCGATGCTTCCTGAGAACATCGCGCTCGGCATCAGCGCATGCACATAATCGACGACCGGATCGTACTGGCGGCCGAGGGTAACCGATCCGAACTTCGTGGACAATCCGACATAAGCCTGACGGCCAAATTCCAGTGAGCCTTGGCCCATCCTGCCGTTGTTCACGTCAAAACCGTTCTCCAGCACGAAGATCGCTTTCAACCCGCCGCCGATGTCCTCCACGCCGCGCAGCCCCCAGCGACTGCCGCTGAGTATGCCGCTGGAGAGGCTATACAGGTTATGGCCGTTGCCCGGGCTCGTTTGCACGTTGCTCGTGTAGTTCACGCCTTCGTCGACGATCCCGTAGAGCGTCACGCTGCTTTGCGCATGCGCCTTGCCGGCCGCCGTCAAGGCGCATGCTGCGGCGAGCCCCGCCAATGGAAGGTGTTTAAGGTAGGCGCGAACTTGGACTTGCGGTTTCACTCAATGTCTCCAGTTTGTAATTGCTTCGTATCGGAAGAATGGATGTAGCGTGAATTAGTCAGAACATCAGGTTGTCAGACAAAGTGCAGCAAAAAGACGGCGGCGCCCTTGTTGCCTCTGGGCGCCGGCGATTCAGTCGTTGCTAGTCAGGTCGATGCCTTGACGCTTGGCCGCCGCGCGCAGATGGCGCTCGGCCGAGGCGGCTGCCTCAATGCAATCGCCGCGTTCGATGGCGTCGAACAGTTCACCGTGCTCGCGCCAGGCGAAGTCGCCTGCGTGGTGAGCCGTCTTTTCCCACTGCGCGCGCCGCGCTATTGCGAGTTGGCTATGCAGGAAGTCGTGGAACGCGACAAAGTACTCGTTCTTCGTCGCCGCCGCGATTGCGCGATGAAAGGCGACATCCGCCGCCGACGCCGCTTTGGAATCGTTGCGTTTCTTTTCCATTTCGCGGATCGCTTCACTCATATGCTTCAGGTCGGCGCGAGTACGGCGTCGCGCGGCGGCGGTAGCTGCCTGTGTTTCCATCCACAGACGAAGCTCGAACAATTGCGGAAGATCGATCCGGTTGCCTTCGTGGCTGGGAAGGCGAAAGACCGTGCCTGAAGGTGTGTCCGAGATGAACGATCCGGCACCCCGGCGCGCAATCAGCACCCCATCGGACTTCAACTGAGCAATCGCCTCGCGGACAACCGATCGGCTGACATTGAGCCGCTCCGAGAGTTGCTGCTCGGTCGGCAAGCGAGATTCCGCCGGGAAGTTGCCCGCCTCGATCTCCGCGCGGATTGCTCCTACTACCCGCTGCACCAGCGAGTGAGGTCTTTCAAGCTCAAGCATTGCGTCGACGATTAATCAGGTTGTCCGACAATAACACGTCGCGAGCGGTGCGTCAACGTGACCTGTCGTGCTCCACTTTCAACTGCAATCGGCGTTCAAGTTGAATACTGCAGCATTGTTCGACGTGCCCGTGCAGCTTGTTTGGGCGTCAGATATCCGAGTGACTTGCGGGTTCGCTCGGCGTCGTATAGATTGCACGACTTGCTCAAGCTCCTCGGATAGCATTTCTGATTCAGGGCCAGCGTGTTGGCGGCGCCCGCGCTCGACAACAGCGATCCGTTCTCGCTTCCTCTTGCGCACACTTAGCCCTGACCTGACGTACGGACGCCAGACGCTTCTGGTTCGTCAACCGGCTATCAACGCTGCCAGCGATGAAAGCGGCAACGCCGTAGCGGCGCTTCTGCGCCACGATGGACACCATCCGCCTCACCGGTGCCCTTTCAGCCGACGACGCGGAGCAGTTCCAAGAGGGGCAACACCAGCTCTTCGAGTTTCGCTCTCAGCGCCGCGCGTAATGCTGTTCGATGCCTTGCGCGAGCTGTGTGACGAGCCGCTGCATCGCCACCTGAGTCCGCCATGCGACATGTGGCGTCACGATCAGATCCGTACGCGCGCAGGTCAACAGCGGATGATCGATCGCTGGCGGCTCCTGCTCAAGGACGTCGAGCGCGGCATTCGCGATCAGCTTGCGGTCGAGCGCCTCGATCAGCGCCCCCTCGTTCACGATGCCGCCGCGCGCGGCGTTCACGAGCGACGCGCTGCGCTTCATTCGCTCGAATTCGGCGAGACCGAACAGATGCCGCGTTTCGTCGGTAAGCGGGCAGTGCAGGCTGATCACATCCGCTTCGCGCAGCACCTCATCGAAAGCAGCGTACCCTTCGCGCACCACGGTGGCGTGCCTTCGCTCGGCGAAGATCACACGCATGCCGAACGCGCCGGCCAATTCGGCTAGTCGCTTTCCGCCGTGACCGGCGCCGACGATGCCGAGCGTCGAACCATGCAGATCCTCGATCGGATGCAGTTCAGCGTAGAAAGTGGGCGACCCACTCCAGGCCCCACCATAGACGTCGCGCCAGTAAGGAACGAGGTTGCGGCGCAGCGCGAGCATCAGTGCGAACGCGTGCTCTGGCACGGAGATCGTCGAATATCCCGGACACGCGATTACTTCGATGCCCCGTTGGCGGCATGTTTCCATATCCAGATGATTGACGCCTGCGGCCGGGACACCAATCACTTCCAGTTGCGGCAATTGCGCGAGGACTTCGCCCGGCAGCGGCACTTTGTTGGTCACGACGATCTGCGCGTCGCGGCAGCGCTCTACCACCTGTCCCGGCGTGCTGGACGAATATTCGACCCAGCGATGTGGAAACGGAAAATCGGTTAGATCAGCCGACAGCGTCGCGCGGTCCAGAAACACAATGGTTTTCAACAGCGACTCCAAGCTCATTAACGTTCGGGCGGGCTCGTGGACACGGTGTCGAGCATGCGCTTCTTCCCCGTCTGCACGTGATTCTCGAAAGCCTGTGCAGCCGCGTCGGCATGACCCGCACGCAGCGCTTCGAAGAGCTCGCGGTGTTCTTTCGAGGAACGCTGCATTTGCGTGAACGAATACACGCCCTTGTGAATGTAAAGTGTCAGTTCGTCTTCGACGGCCTGGTTAATCGTGATCAGCCGCGGATTCTTGGTCACGGCCATTAATTGACGATGAAACTCGGTGTTCAGGGTTTGATACAGATGGCTGCTGCGCTCGGCAACGGCGGAATCCATCTGGTCAATAAGAAGGCTTAGCACCTGCTCCTCGTCCGTGGTCAGACGCAGCGCCGCGAGACGTCCCGCCGTGCGCGCGAGCCCCGCTCGAATCTCGTAGAGATCCATGGCCTCTTCGAGCGATAGCCGCCGAACTTCGGCACCCCGATTGGGGACGATTCGCACGAGTCCTGCCTGTTCGAGCGAGCGCAGGGCCTCGCGCGCCGAATTGCGGCCGACGCCGATCTGGTTTGCGAGTGCTTGCTCATTCACACGTTCACCGGGGCGCAAGTCCCCGCGCTGAATCATGCTGCGCACCTGTTCGCGAATGTCGTCGAGCTTCGACGCAATCACCTCAGGCGCGCGCGCGTTCACCTTGCCGTTCGCTTCACTGTTGGACGCGTTTTTCATGTCCGTTGCCCTTTGTGCGCCATTCAATACTTTTTATTTTGCTTGCAGAAAACCTGTCGATACCCACGGTACCAGCACTATCACGATGAGGGCCGCTGCCAAAGCTCCCAGATAAGGCCAGACGCGGCGCATCGCGGTCGACGGATCGACCTTGCTCACCGCGCACGCCGCATAGAAGCCGAGGCCAAGCGGTGGCGCGAACAGGCCCAGTCCCATGGCGAATACCACGACCATTGCATAGTGCACGTCGGAGATACCCATCGCGCGCGCAATCGGGAACAGGAGCGGACCGAACAGTACGATCGCGGGAATTCCTTCCAAAAAGCTGCCGAGCATCACGAATGTAACGGCGGAGATTGCCAGGAAGCCGAGCGAGCCCCCAGGCGCTGCCATCATCAGGCTCGCGAGTTGCGCGGAAAATCCTGACTGCGTGAGGGCCCATCCCATCGCGGTTGCGCAACCGATGATAATCAGTATCGCGCCGGACAGCGAGGCCGACTCCACCAGAATAGGATAGAGCCGGCTCCAGTCGAAGCGGCGGTACAGTAACAAGCCCGCCGCGCAGGTGTAGGCGACGCCGATCGTCGCCACTTCCGTCGCGGTCGCGATCCCTTCGACCACTGCGGCTCGGATCACGAAGGGCAGCGCGAGGGCAGGTAGCGAGACCAGAAATGCGCGGCCGATCTCAACTCGGGAGGCCCGTTGCACGCCTTGCAGGATTTCCCCGCGGCTTTTGAACCAGACGACTGCCGCCAGCGCTACCGCGCCGACTACGGCCGGCATGAAGCCGCCTGTGAATAGCGCTGCAATCGAAACGCCGGTGACCGAACCAATGGTGATCAGCACCAGACTGGGCGGAATGGTTTCGGACATGGCCGCCGAGGAACTGAGCATTGCAACGAGGTCGCCTTCATTCGCGCCGCGCTTTTTCATTTCCGGGAACAGGCCCGGCGCGAGCGCGGCCATATCCGCCACCTTCGAACCGGAGATGCCCGACACCAGGTACATGGCGCCAATCAGCACGTAGGCGAGGCCGCCGCGCTTATGTCCGATCAGCGAGGCGAGGAAGCGGATCATCGCTTCGGCGAGCCCCATCGCCTCCATCAACGCACCGAGCAGGATAAAGAGCGGGACGGCGAGCAGGATCAGGCTGGACATCCCCTGATTCATGGTGCTCACGACGATCGACAACGGCGCGCCAGTGACGGTTGCCAAGTAAGCAAATGTGCATACGCCAAAGGCGACCATGATGGGCACGCCTAGACAGATGATCGTAATCACGCCGACGGCGAAGAAAAGAATCAGGCTGACTGCGGTCAGTGGCGCGAGCGCTTGCCGTGCAAAGTAGAGGGCAACAGCGACCCCGCCTACCAGCGCGACAGCCTTCACGCAATCGCGCAGCGACGAGCGTTCGAGCAACCGGGTAATGGCGAGCACTAGCATCAGGCCGGCGGCCACGGGAATCGCGGCTGCGGAAACGGTGTTTGGCAGATCCAGCGCCGGCGTACTGATGATCCACTCGTCCATCGCCCATTCGGTCGCCGGCCGCACCAGCAGCAGTACGAACGTCATCACGATGAAATTTCCAAGCGTTTCCGTAAACGCGCGGCTTTGCGGCGACATTCTGGCGACGAATATCGTCAGGCGCATATGTTCGCCGCGCCGCAACGCCACCACCGCGCCGAGCATCGACAGCCAGATGAACAGGATCGACGCGAGTTCGTCTCCCCAGATCAACGGATCCCGCAGCACGTAGCGGCAGGTAACGTTCGTGAGCAACAGCACGACCTCGGCCACCAGCAGCAACGCGGCGGGCACTTCGGTGATCCACTTGATGGCCGTTTCCAGTGCGCTGCCGACGCGCACGACTTTCGATGTCGCATGTCGGTCTTTCGGCGCGCCGACCTTGTGGGCGAATACCTGCTCGGGATGAACTCGGGAAGTCATGGCTCGCTCTCCGGAAACTCTTCGATGGTCCGCGCTCATGCGAACTTCTGCGTGTACTTTTCGAGCAACGCCCAGGCTTCATCGCCGTATTTCTTGCGCCACTGATCGTAAAAGCCGGCTTTCTGAAGCGACGCGCGGAACGGCTGGATATCGGGCTTGTTGAACGCCATTCCGTGTGTTTGCAACTTCTCGATCAGCGACGTGCTCAGTGCGGCGACGTCTGCGCGTTCGGCCACTGCGGCCGAATTCAGGTGTTTCGCCACAATGGTCTGCAAATCTGGCGGTAGCTTGTCCCACGACCGAGCGTTGCCGAGAAACCAGAAGCCATCCCAGATATGGCCGGTCAACGAACAGAACTTCTGGACTTCATAGAAGCGTCCGGTTTCGATCAGCGCGAGGGGGTTTTCTTCTGCATCAACGACCTTGGTTTGCAGCGCCGAATACGCCTCGCTGAAGTTGATGCTGGTGGGCGAGGCATCGAGCGCCTTGAACATCGAGGTCCAAAGAGGGCTGACCGGCACGCGAATCTTCAGGCCTCTGAGGTCGGCCGGGCTCTGCACTGGCTTGACCGAGCTCGTGAGATGCCGAAAGCCGTTGTCCCACGGTTTTTCCATCGCGACGAGCCCGACTTTCGAGATCGCTTTTCGGATGTGGCTCCCGAGCTCGCCGTCCATTGCTGCCCATACCTGGTTGTAATCCTTGAACGCGAAGCCGATGCCGTTGATCGCCGAGACCGGCGCGAGCGTCGACAGCACCACGCCACCTTGGGTAAGGAAGTCGATCGCGCCCGATCGAACCTGCGACAGCATGTCGGTGTCCGTGCCCATCTGACCGTTCGGGAAAATCTGCAACTCGACACGGCCGCCGGATTCCTTCTTGATGGCGTCCGCGGCTTCCTTTGCGCGAATGTTGAGCGGATGGGACAGCGCGAGGTTGTTCGCGTACTTCAGCTTGAACTGCGCTGTCTGCGCCCGAGCGAGCGACGGCAAGGCGCCGGTCCCCGTTGCCGCCACCGTGGCGGCTCCGAGCGTTTGCAGAAAGGTACGACGGGAATACAAACTCATTTTCGTCTCGCTCCATGGAAAGGAAATGCTGGATGAGGCATTCGGCAGCGCCTGTGTCGTTCTTCTTATGAACCTCGGCTACTGAGAGTGCATGCGACGAATCGCATTTCGCTGACACAAACTATAAAAGTGTTGACACTTTGATGTCAAGGTGTTGATATTAGTAAAAGAGTGCATGCAATAAAGTCCCCGGGAAAGCACCTACAAACCGGGACGTCTGCGATACCTGTCAGGAGGAAGTAAATGGAACTAGAGGCGCACTACCGCGAGCACGGCTTGCTGCTCGGACGCCGCTGGCAAGCCGCGACGGCTGACGACGGCCAGCTTTCAATCAATCCGGCGACGGAACAGCGGCTGGGCTATATGCCACTGGCCAGCCAGGCTCAGGTCATCGAGGCCGTCGACGCCGCGACCGAGGCCGCAGCTGCCATGCGCAAGCTGACGCCATGGGAGCGCTCAGCGCTGCTGCGCCGCGCGGCGACGCTCATCCGCGAACGCGCGCCGCAGCTCGCGCGCATCGTGGCGCTGGAAACAGGTAAGCCGATCGCACAGGCCAGTGGCGAAGCCAATGCGTCCGCTGAGTCGATCGACTGGTTCGCCGATGAAGCGCGCCGTGTGTTCGGCATGTCTTACGAAAGTCGCGTCAAGGGTGGACGGTATCTGGTGCATTACGAGCCGCTCGGCGTGGTCGCCGCGTTTACGCCGTGGAATTTCCCGCTGCTCCTGCTGGCCCGCAAGATGGGCCCGGCGCTGGCCGCCGGCAACGCGATCGTGATCCGTCCATCAAACGAAGCGGCCGGCGCGACGATGGCACTGGTGCGCTGTTTCGTCGATGCCGGGTTCCCCGGAGGCGCAGTCAATCTGGTGATCGGCAAAGCGGACACGATTACGCCGACGATCATGGCCGACCCGCGCGTCGCAAAGATCAGCTTTACCGGCTCGGTGCCGATCGGCCGACAGATCGTCGAAATGTCCGCGAAGACCCTCAAGAAGGTCACGATGGAACTCGGCGGCCATGCGCCCGTGATCGTGCATCGCGACGCTGACATCGGCGCTTTTGCGCATCTCGCATCGCTGGGCAAGTTCCGCAATGCGGGTCAGGTTTGCGCCTCGCCGACACGTTTCTACATCCATGAATCGATCTTCGATAAGACCGTGAAAGCGCTGGTCGAGCGCTCCAAAGCGCTTCGGGTCGGCGATCCGTTGCAGCAGAACACCGATCTGGGTCCGCTGACCACGTCGAAGCGCCGCGACGCAATCGAACGACTCGTCGATGAAGCCGTGAGTGAAGGCGCCGCCGTGCTGTGCGGTGGCCGGCGCCCCGCGCAATTCGGGCGCGGCTGGTTCTACGAGCCGACGCTCGTCGCCAACCCCACTTCGCACATCGGCCTGATGAACGACGAGCCGTTCGGCCCGGTCGGCACGCTCACCCCATTCACTACGATGGACGAAGTCATCACCGAGGCGAACCGGCTGCCGTTCGCGCTCGCGGCGTATGTCTTCACGCGCTCGATGCGCAACACGCTGGAAACCACGGAGCGTCTGCAGGCCGGCGTAGTCGGCGTGAACACGTTTGTAGCGTCGACGGCGGAGACGCCATTCGGCGGCAGCAAGGACAGCGGATTCGGCCGGGAAGGCGGACCGAATGCGATCCGCGAATACATGGACAGTAAATTCATCAACCTGGAATTGGCGAACGACGAGCCGCTCGACGCCACCGCCTGAATGGGATTGATCATGCGAAGCATCAAGAATCACGCAAAAGCGCAACTCGCCGCGGGTGAACTGGCACTCGGCATGGGGCTGCGCCAGGCCCGCACCGTCGACATCGCGCAGATCGCGCAGACGGCGGGTTTCGACTGGCTGTTCATCGATATGGAACACAATTCGATGGACATCGACACGGCCGCGCAGATTTGCGCCGCTGCTCTGGTGGGCGGTGTGACGCCGATCATCCGTGTGCCGGGGCACGAGCCGTTCCACGCCACTCGTCTGCTCGATACCGGCGCGATGGGCATCGTTGTGCCGCACGTGAGTACGCCTGAACAGGCCGCGCGAATCGCCGACATGTGCCGCTTCCCGCCTGCCGGCGGACGGTCGATCCCGGGCATGTTGCCGCAGGTCGGCTTCCAGGCACTTCCGATCGCCGATGTGGTTCGCGCGATCAACGACGAAGTGCTGGTCGTGGCGATGATCGAAACCCGCGAAGGGCTCGAAAACGCCGACGCGATCGCCGCCGTGCCCGGCATTGACGTGCTGCTCGTCGGCGCGACCGATCTTGCGGCGGATCTCGGTATCACCGGACAACTCGGCCACGTGCGTGTGGCGGCCGCCATCGACGCCGTGTGCGCCGCATGTCACCGGCACGGCAAGGTGCCGGGCGTGGGCGGCGTGTACGACGAGGCATTGATGACCGCCTACGTGCAAAAAGGCGCGCGTTTCATTCTCAGCGGCTCGGACCTTGCGTTCCTGATGACGGGGGCGAAGTCGCGTTCGCAGATGTTGCGTGCCATCCCGCTCGGCCAAGCGGAACAAGAGATGGCGCAACGCAAGGCATCCTGATCGGTCAAGAAGGAGACATAGTGAATCCCGAATACGCAAGCAATTTGGTCAACCGGCGCGACCTGAAACCCTATCTGAATGCCGATCAATTCGAGTTTAGAGATTCGGTGAATCGGGTGCTGACGCGCCATGCATCGCCGGAATACGTGCGCCAGTGCGACGAAGAGAAGCGCTTCCCACTGGAACTCGTGAAGGTGGCCGCCGAACAGGGTTGGTTCGGCATCACGCTGCCCGAAGAATACGGCGGCATCGGCGGCTATCTCGACATGGCCGCTTATCTGGAAGTCGTCGCGTATCACACCATTGCGCTCGCGCGCTTCTGGAACGCCAACGTGAACATGTCGGGCGGCGCGCTGGCGCGCTTCGCTACAGACGACATCAAGGCGCTGGTGTTGCCGAAGCTGGCCGAAGGGCGTGCCTTTCTTGCCTTTGCGCTGAGCGAAAACGGCTCCGGGTCGGACGCCGCCTCGCTGACCACGCGCGGCGTGGCCGACGGAAACGACTTCATTCTCGACGGCACCAAGATGTGGATTTCCGGCGCGCTGCAGGCCGACTACATCCTAACCGCGGTGCGTACCAATCCGGAAGCGAAGAAGCACGACGGGATCAGCCTCTTCCTCGTACCGAAAGAATCGAGAGGCCTGACCATCAATCCGATCGATCTGCTCGGCGGCCACGCTATCCGGACCTGCGAAGTGGTGTACGACGGCGTGCGTGTCCCGCAAGACATGATTGTGGGCGGCCTGCACGTCGGCTGGAAGAAGCTCACCACGGTGCTGTCGAAGGAGCGCATTGCGTTGTCGGCGATGTGTGTGGGCGGCGCGCAGGCGGCGATCGATCTTGCGCGCTGGTATGCGAACGACCGCAAACAGTTCGGGCAGTCGATCATCGATTTCCAGGCCGTGTCGCATCTGCTCGCCGATATGCAGACGCGCGTGGATGCCGCCCGGCTGATGGCGTTTCGGGCGGCGAAGCTGCTCGACGAAGGCGAAAACTGCGACGTGGAGTCGTCGCAGGCGAAGTACTTCGCGTCGGACACCTACGTGCAGGTCGCGACCGACGGCATCCAGATCATGGGTGCCAATGGCTACTCCGCCGAATACGCGATGCAGCGTCATTACCGCGAAGCCAAGATGTTCCAGATCTTCGGTGGCACCAATCAAATTCAGCGCAACATCGTGGCACGCGCGCTCAAATCGTAAGCGGAGACAGACGTGACGGCAGTTCGGACGTTGGAGAAATTCGGCTTTGGCGTCGACCACGCGCAAGCCGATGTAGTCGTGGTCGGCGGTGGCGGCGCGGCGTCGCGTGCTGCCGTTTCCGCGGCACAGGCGGGTGCGAAGGTCCTCATGCTGGCCAAGGCGCCGGTCGGACAGGGTGGCAGCACGGTGCACGGCGCTAGCGAAATCATGAGCATGGGGGCATCCGGCTACGGCAGTCCCGACGACAGCGCAACGGTGCACTACGAAGACACGATGCGTCCGGCAGCCGGCTTCATCGACCGTGACCTGGTGCGCGTGCTGACAGAGGACGCACCGAAGCGCATCGCTGACCTGATCGAACTCGGCGTGCCATTCGACCGCGTCGACGACGGCTATAAGCTCATCCGCAGCGACTTCGGCAGCTATGCGCGCGCGCTCGGCGTGAAGGGCAAAACCGGCAAGGCCTTCGTGAGCGCGCTCGCGGACGAAGCCAGAAAGCTCGGTGTCGAGATCCGTCAGCCGGCGGCGCTGATCGACCTCCTGCGCGATTCGACAGGGCGCGTGAGCGGCGTGGTTGCGATGGACCTCGATTCGCGGCGGCTGCTGGTGGTCTCGGCGCGGGCCGTCGTGCTTGGCACGGGCGGCGCGCACGGTCTGTTCTCGCAGCAGGTGTCGACCGCGGAGATGACCGGTGACGGCCAGGCGATCTGCTTCCGCCACGGCGCAGAACTCGTGAACATGGAGTTCCACCAGTTCGGGCCGGCGATGGTGCACCCTTACGTGCAACTTTTCAGCAAGTCGTGCTTCATCCTGCATCCGAAGATGCTCAATCGCGACGGTCACGAATTCCTCCCGGACTATCTACCGACGGGCGTGACCCCCGAGGCTGCGATGGACGAGAAAGTGTTCCCGTTCACGATCTCGAACGAGTCGCGCTATATCGATATCGCGATCGCAACGGAAATCGCGCAGGGCAGGGGCACGGAACGCGGCGCGGTGCATTTCTCTTTCGCCGACATCGCCGAGGAACGGTTGGCGGCCACCATTCCGAACACCATGCGCTGGATGCGCGCCAAGGGACTCGATCCGAAGCGTGACCTGCTCGAGGTCGGGATTGCTTTTCAATGCCTGAATGGCGGTGTCCGAATGACCAGCACCGACGCGATGTCGACCATCCAGGGGCTCTTCGTGATCGGCGAACTCGCGGGCGGCGTGCGCGGTCCAGATCGTCCGGGCGGCAACTCGCTTGCGGAAGGGCAGGTTTTCGGCCATCGCGCAGGCGCGGGTGCGGCCGCATTCGCACGCGGCAGCGCGGCGCCGGGCACGTCCGATGTGGCGCCGCTTGCACGGCGCCTCGAAACGGCGCTCAAACCGAATGCGTCGTTCGACGCTCAACGTATCGCCTCCGATCTGCGCGCAGCGATGCAGGCGCATTGCCTCGTCGAGAAGACGGAAAGCGGCCTGAACATCGCGTTGGCTGCCGCTCGCGAGGCGCGCGCGGCGTTCGCCTCAGGGGGCGGGGCCACGCCGCCGCAAGTAATCGACGCGTTGACGATCGACAACATGGCGACGACTGCCGACGTCATCGTGCAGGCGTGTATCGAGCGGCGCGAATCGCGCAGCAGCCACTATCGCACCGACTGTCCTGAGCGCGACGACGCGCATTTCAGTCACGCATTGACCATCACGCGCGGTGAGGCCGACCCGTTCCATCTCGCCTTCGACGTGCTCGATTACCCGCGTGCCGAACTCACGGACGCATCGCATTCCCAGGTGGCAAATCATGGATAAGAAGCCAGTCGGCCCGTTGTCGGGCTACCGCGTTCTCGATCTCACCGTCATGACCGCGGGTCCGGTCGGTACGGTGCTGCTCGCCGATCTCGGCGCGGACGTGATCAAGGTCGAGGAACCGAAGGCCGGTGACCTCTCGCGCAATCTCGGTAATCAATTCGTCGCAGGGGAAAGCGTCCAGTTCCTGTCGCAGAACCGTAACAAGCGCAGCATCCGCCTGGACCTGAAGTCGCCGAAAGGACGCGATGCATTCCTGCGCATGGCGGAGCAGGCGGATGTCGTCGTCGAAAACTTCCGACCGGGCACGGTGGATCGGCTCGGCATCGGCTACGAGGCCGTGAAAGCGCGCAATCCGATGATCGTCTATGCAAGCGTGTCGGCGTTCGGACAAAGCGGTCCTTACGCCGCATGGCCCGCGAACGATCCGATCGTGCAGGCCGTGGCGGGTCTCATGGACATGACGGGCGAAGCCGGCGGCAATCCGGTTCGGCTCGGGGCACCGTTGCCCGACTTCGGCGCGGCTGCGCTGATCGCGTTCGGGATTTCGGCGGCGTTGTTGCATCGCGAACGGCACGGCGAAGGGCAGCGCATCGATACGTCGTTGCTGTCGGCTGCGCTTTTCAGCACCATCCCGCGCGACGGCGAGACGCTGAGAAGCGGCAAAGCGCCGGAGCGCCTCGGCAGCGGCCATCCGACAATGGTGCCGTATCGCAACTATCAGGGCTCCGATGGCCGCTATTTCTTCGCGGCCTGCTTCACCGAAAAATTCTGGCAGAACCTTTGCCGGGCGTTGGGCCGCGAAGACTTGCTGAGCGATGAACGCTTCATCGGCAACACCGCGCGGACAGCGAATCGGCACGCGCTCGACGTGATCCTCGAACAGCAGTTTCTGCTGCATACCGCAGAGTACTGGGTGGCGCATCTAAGTGCGGCGGACGTGCCATGCGCGATCGTGCAGGACTATCACACCGCGTTGACGGAAGACCCGCAGATCGCGCATAACCACGCGGTCGTTGAGATCGAACATCCGGTTGCGGGCAGGGTGACGAACATCGCGAGTCCGGTGAATTTTCACGGCAGCCCGGTAGCTTACCGCCGTGCGCCTCCTACGCTCGGACAACACACGGCTGAAGTGCTTGTCGAGTTCGGTTTCGCCGAGGATGAGATCGCGGCACTCGAAGGTCGTGAAGCGGCCGTCGCCGGAGCGAAGTCATGAAATCGTACACAACGGACTACGTGATCGTCGGCGCGGGAACGGCGGGTTGCGTGCTCGCAAACCGCCTGACCGAAGATCCGAACGTCAAAGTGATTCTTGTCGAAGCCGGCGAGCGCGATCGTCACCCGTTCATCCACGTACCGGCCGGTTTCGTGCGACTGCTCGATCATCCAACCGTGACATGGCGCTATCGCACGCGGGCCGACGCCGAGACCAGCGGCCGTGCGATCCTGTTTCCGCGCGGACGCGGACTCGGCGGGTCCAGTGCGATCAACGGCCTGCTTTATGTGCGCCCGTTCGCGGAGGATATCGATAGCTGGGAACAGTCAGGCGCCAAGGGCTGGACCTTCGGCAACTGTCTGCCGTTCTACCGCCGCTCCGAAACGTGGACCGAGGGCAACAGTCCGAAACGCGGCACGCAGGGTCCGATTCAGGTCAGCCGGGTGAAGAATCCGCCGGAGATTTGCGGTGCGGTCGTGCAAGCCGCCCAAACGGCCGGTCTTGAGTTTGTAGACGATCCAAACAGCGACACGCGCGGTCCGTCGATCTGGTACTACCAGCAAACGCGCGACGGACGTCGCCGGTCCAGCGCTGCGCGCGGTTATCTGCGGCCCGCAACGGCGCGGCCGAATCTCACGGTGGTGACCGGCGTCCAGGTGTCCGGGCTCGAAATGAACGGGACGCACGTGAGCGGCATCAATGCGACGACCGCAGGCGCTTCCATGCAGTTTCGCGCGACCCGCGAAGTGATTTTGAGCGCCGGCGTGATCGGCACGCCCAAGCTGCTCGAAATGAGTGGCATCGGCGATAAGGACGTGCTCGACAATGCGGGCATTCGAGCTCGCATCGCATTGCCGGGCGTCGGCAACAATCTGCAAGATCACTATGTAGTTCGGCTCGGCTATCGAGTACGGGGTGCAGGTACCGCGAACGAGCGCTCGCACGGACTCGCGCTCGCGCGCGAGATGATGCGCTACGTCGTGTCGGGCACCGGCGTACTGACGTATAGCGCGGCGATCGTCGGCGGCTTTGCACAGACGCCGCTCGCGACCCGGCCTGACGTGCAGTTCGTGATTGCGCCAGGCAGCTTCGTCGAGGGACGGATTGGCGTACTGGAGTCTGAGCCCGGTGTCTCCTGCGGCGTCTGGCAGATGCGCCCGGAAAGCCGCGGGCACGTCCATATCACCAGCAGCGACATCACGGCAGAGCCGACGATCGCACCGTCCTACCTCAGCTGCGAACTGGACCGCAACACGATGGTGGAAGGACTCAAGATCGGCCGCCGGATCTTCGCGCAGCCCGAGATCGCCCGCTATATCGTCGACGAAACCGTACCGGGCCGTCACGCGGACACCGACGAGGCGTTATTGCAATACGTGCGTGACAATGGCTCGACCGTGTATCACGCGGTTGGCACGTGCCGGATGGGAGAGGACGAAATGAGCGTCGTCGATTCTGAAATGCGGGTGCGCGGAACGACCGGCCTGCGCATCGTCGACGGCTCGGTGATGCCGTCGATAACCTCGACCAACACCAATGCGACGGTGCTGATGCTGGCCGAGCGCGCGGCTGACCTGATCCGTTCGCCGATGACGGCGCGCACGGCTTCGACATATTCGAAGGAGACGGTATGAAAGTGCTGGTAGGTGTAAAGCGAGTGGTCGACTACAACGTGAAGGTCCGGGTCAAGTCGGACGGCACGGGGGTCGACACTACCAACGTGAAGATGTCGATGAATCCGTTCGATGAAATCGCGGTCGAGGAAGCGGTGCGGTTGAAGGAAGCCGGCGTGGTTAGCGAGGTGGTGGCGGTTTCTTGCGGTGTCACTCAGGCGCAGGAGACGCTGCGTACGGCGCTGGCGATCGGCGCGGATCGTGCTGTGTTGATCGAGTCATCCGAAGACCTGCAGCCTCTGGCCGTTGCCAAACTGCTGAAGGCGCTGGTCGACAAGGAAAAGCCTTCGTTGGTATTGCTGGGCAAGCAGGCCATCGACGACGACTCGAACCAGACCGGGCAGATGCTTGCCGCTTTAACTAACCTTCCGCAAGCGACGTTCGCGTCGAAGGTGGTTGTGGCTGACGGGAAGGCCACCGTGTCGCGCGAAGTGGACGGCGGAGCTGAAACGCTCTCGCTGACGCTTCCCGCCGTGGTGACAACAGATCTGCGTCTGAACGAGCCGCGCTACGTGACGTTGCCGAACATCATGAAGGCGAAGAAAAAACCGCTGGAAACGATCAGGCCCGAAGACCTCGGCGTGGATGTCACTCCGCGTCTCAAGACGCTGAAAGTCGCCGAGCCGTCCAAGCGCTCCGCCGGCGTGACAGTGCCGGACGTGAAGACGCTGGTCGAGAAGCTGAAGAACGAAGCGAAGGTGCTTTAGATAGAACGCGGAGAAAGGGCAAATGACGAATCTTGTTAGCCTGGTAATAGCAGAACACGATAACGCGTCGATCAAGGCAGCGACGCTGACTACCATTGCCGCCGCGACGAAGCTCGGCGGTGACATTCACGTGTTTGTTGCGGGTCACAACGCGCGAGGCGCGGCCGACGCGGCAGCGAACATCGCGGGCGTCAGCAAAGTATTTCTGGCCGATGCGGCGCACCTCGAAGTCGGTCTCGCGGAAAACATCGAAGCGACCGTGCTGAATATCGCAAAGGATTATTCGCACATCCTGGCTCCGGCTACCGCCTACGGCAAGAACATCGTGCCGCGTATCGCCGCGAAGCTCGACGTCGCACAGATCAGCGACATCACGGCAGTCGTTAGTGCTGATACGTTCGAGCGCCCGATCTACGCGGGCAACGCGATCGCGATTGTGCAATCGGCTGACCTCGTCAAGGTCATCACGGTGCGCGCAACGGGCTTCGATCCGGTCGCCGCGGAAGGCGGCAGCGCCTCGCTCGAGAAGATCGAAGCCGCAGCCGACGCAGGCATCTCGCAGTTCGTGAGCCGCGAAGTGACGAAGCTCGATCGTCCGGAGCTGACGTCGGCAAAGATTATCGTGTCGGGCGGCCGCGGTCTGGGCAGCGGCGAGAACTACACGAAGGTGCTGGAGCCATTGGCAGACAAGCTCGGTGCAGCGCTGGGCGCATCGCGTGCAGCTGTCGATGCGGGCTACATGCCGAACGACTATCAGGTCGGGCAGACGGGCAAGATCGTCGCGCCCCAGTTGTATATCGCGGTCGGCATATCGGGTGCGATTCAGCACCTCGCCGGCATGAAGGACTCGAAAGTGATCGTCGCGATCAACAAGGATGAAGAAGCGCCGATTTTCGGCGTCGCGGATTACAGCCTCGTCGGTGACCTGTTCACCCTCGTGCCCGAACTCGTCGGGAGCCTATGAGGCCTTTGATGACTGGCTGCTCGCGTTCACTGGCGGAGAAACCATTGGGTCTTTCACAAGAGGTCCGGCGAAGCGCAGCCATTGCGGCGAACGCCGAAGATGCGGACATCTGGCGATGGTTTGCGAACCTTGTCGAGGAGCGCCGCATTCGCTGGTGTCTTGCCAATGGTAGCTGGTTGGTGAGCGTCGATCATCGTCACGTTGCCACGGATAAAGACTTCGACGTGGCCATTCGTGGTGCCAAAGTCCGCACTCAAAGAAGCAATGACGAAACGCTTCGAGGCAATCTTCTACGACGAAGCGTCGCGTGAACTGGCAGCGCTTGCGGCCGTGCCTGTCGCCAATCGAAATTTTATACCGCCGACGTTGCCGTAAACCATCGCGCGCTTTTTTGCTTATTCAACGTGCGGAGACACCTGGTGTTCCTACCGGCTCATGGACGCCATCGCTTACTGTCGGCTTTGGCCGGTGTCCTTAGGTGACAGCACGGAATGTCCGTTCCCGCTCTGATACCTGCGGTGTGGCATCGGGCATGGTCGGTCTGGCGCCGTCTCACCTTCCGTCGCATGCAACTAATCGTCAATCTTTTAATGCACCTTCGCGCTACGGCGAGGGTGGGCCTTTCAGTATCTCTCAGCAAAATAAGGCGCTAGACCGTCAACCACTCGAAAAATCAGCCTGCGTCAGGCGGACCGGGCGCGTTGACCGCGCCCGCAGCTTGCGCCGCGCGACCGCTTCGATCCGCGCGAAACCGTCCCTGAACACGCTCATCAGTCGGCTATCGTCCGCGTCGTGCGGGAGCCAGAAAAAAAGACTTCCAAGCACCCGCGCGTCACGACGCACGTGACGCTTTCTCCGCGCCAATCGATGTCGAAGCTGAGGGCCTGTTTGTCTGTTGAGATCTGGGGTTCGGGCACGGGGACTTTCATGAGCAGAGTTACGGGTGACGGACAGCATCGGCGGTGCGTTCACCCGACGCGTTAGACGAACTGCAATGCAGGCCGCGGGCAAGACGCAGATCGTCGCGCGTCTGATGGTCGAGGAGTTGGCTTTTTATGGCATTCGCAATGCACAGGACGTGGCGACATGCCTGAATGGCTACGATCAGACTGCCTATCCCGAAGGCAGCCAATGGAGTTTTACACGCTTCTACGTTCCGCAGGCGTTTGATGCGGGATATCGACTGGTCAGTGACGCCGATACCCTGTGGAACGCATTCGAGACGGCGCACCATAAGGCCAATCTGCCGGGGAAGCTTGGGATCCCGATGGAGTCCCTGCTTGCCGCCAGGTTATAGGCGGCATCTTCCAGTCCTTCTCGATGTTGCGCAAGGCCAGATACAGCAGTTTGCTGGCAGCTTCGTCGCTCGGGAAGTGGCCGCGATTCTCGACGATCTTGCGCAACTGCATGTGCATGCTCTCGATGGCGTTTGTAGCCGGCATGATAGGGCTTGGTGCCTCATCCATCCCTGCCGCGATTTTGGCGTATGGTGCGACCATCCGGGACAGGGGCACCGGGGAGCACTTCGGGTGGGCAGGCCGTTGATCGTACGATGAGCCGTGAGCTCGTGTTAGGGCAACACTGATTAAGTCCACCGCCTGTGCGCGTCAAGCGTTATAGAGCGCACGAGCAACGAGTAAGTCAAAAGACAATGAAACAGCAGACGCTTGCGA
>NZ_JARUXO010000101.1:0-36371 GCF_031451275.1 Caballeronia sp. LZ029 | reverse complement strand
CGGTGGCTCATCGTCTACGGCGACTGCGCCGCCCTTCGACTCCTCACCACCGGCCAAAACGATCGTCAACGACCGGCCAAAACAATTGTCGCTGCCCAATAACAAACCCGGTAATCTTCAGAAACACCGATTACACGCAATCTCTTGATAGCGAGTGATTCATCTCGGAGCCAGACCGATCCATCGATACCTCGCCGCTTGTCGGTAGGATTCTCCGCGAGAAGATGCGGACAACTGCCTTATGCGCGCCGGGATGATGGACGGACGCTCCATGACGATGGTCGGGAGACGAAGTCGACCGAGGCGCTTTCTTGACGCAGACGTTGCTCCTTGTCGAAGGAAGCGGTGGTTGAATGCTACACGATGGTTGAATGCTACATATTGTGTCTTGCTGGCCAACGCGATCGGTGCACGTAGGACGAGCAAACGCGCAATCGCCTTGTAGCGCTCCAGGCGACCACTTAAGGTCGGAGCCACTGATCGGATCCGGCAGCCTGTAGAGAAGGCCTAGCACAAGCAACGCGACCACAATCAAAACAAGGCCGATGGCCACGAGATGCTCTACGACGCGGACAACCATCGGGCCACCTCCGGTATGGCTTCCTTAGGTGATGTGAGAGCGCTCTTCGCGAAAATATCTCAAGTTGTAACGCAGCCTCTGAGTGAGTGCAAACGCGCGCGCATCGGTGCATTCCCCGAGAAGGAAATATATCGACATTTTTGCTCAGTTACCGTTTTCCTGAGCGGGCCAAAACTGCTTATTTCACAGACACCGATGATCTTTTAAGAATGCGCAACTGAATTGCCTTACCATATTTGCTGGCCGGCATCCCTAAATTGAATCGTCTTATAAAATTCGGACTCGCCTCAACATAGTTCATCCCCGGAATTATTCCCGCAGGACGCGGTCTGATCCTATGTCATCACCCGTTTTGCAACAGGCGTGTGGAGACACTTGTGGCGTTTCAATGAGCGATGTCGTCGCAGGAATTCAAGAGGAGAAGACCTTCCGATCCCTCGCACGCGAGAACGCCAGTCTTGTACTGTCGGATGCGCAAGAGTATTTCACTAGATTTGGTGCACGCGGCAGTACCGTCCTCGAAGATGCGTTTGGTGAGCCCGTCGCGGATGTGATCGTTCGGCTGGCTGTCAGACTGGATGCAGAGCTCATTGCAATCGGCACACATGGTAGAGCTGGAATCGGAAGACTGCTTCTTGGCAGTGTTGCCGAGTCAGTGCTGCGGCAGACGAAGGTGCCCTTATTGTTGGTAAAGAGTTTTCGCGACGTCCCCGCGCAAACGTGAATACGCGGGTCGCCCGTAATGGGGCTGACAAGCGTGGCGGTGATGATTCTCGCGTTTACTGAGAACGTCACAATGAGATGCCGGAACGCTAACTGACGGGACTACGCCAGCTACAGACTCGACGGCCACGGGCGGCGCTTCTTGCGTTGGTTCCCTGTAGGTTGAAGCGTGGGTTGTACGCGAAATGATCTGTGTCAGATGGCGATCTACAGATTGCGCGCGTTTCTCGGGTAAGCTATCTCTCGATCGGCAGATTGCAGTGCCTCGTTTGAGCCAGTGTGTAGCAGGCCGTAGGGGGCAGGGCACTTGCTCAATGCGCGGCGTGAACTCGGTCAACTTCGCGGGAGGCCAGGTCGATGCACGCGAAGAACTAAGGAAGTGTGTCACGATGAGCGCAGGGGACTGCGCAGGTTAACCAGTCGCGCGGTTGGACTTCAGGGTCACGAGGCACCGGTTGGTCAAGCAGGAAAGTAGGCCGCGCATGCGGCTTTCATGCCCTGCGACGAGAAGCAAGCGCGTAATCCTCCGGAAGGGGGATGATTGCGTGGTTTCGAGCTCTCTTCGGGACGCGGCACGTGACCAGCGCGCCTCACGGAAAATAAGATCGGTCTAAATTCCCCATAGGATGTCGTCGTTCTGACGGTGCGCCTCGCGCATCATATCGAGCAGCGGCCATGCGCGGTGTCCATCGTCGCGACATCGCAATGATTTGAAGCGTAGTCATTTGGCACATGATGGAGGGCATCAAGGGCGACCTCAGAGCGCGCTTCTTCCTGAATAGCGCTTTCCAGTTTCGGTATCGCCCCCTCCAGTTCGTCGTGGCTGATGACGCCGCGAGATCCAACCCTCTTCCCGATGAACGCGAGAAGAAACTCTGCGAGGTTTCGCAGCATAACAACGTCAGGCGTTGAACGACACTTGAACGTAACAAGCATGGCAACCTCCGAACAGAAGCCTGGCTGGGTGCCGGTTGTTACTTGCTGAGAACGCACCTTGAATGATTGATGCGGCAAAGAGTGAACCCGTCCCAGAAACACGACTAAATTATAGCGCCATATAGCACAGTGTGCCATATCTAGACTTATGCTCCTCGGTTCGCTGGTCGACGACCTTGACGGCCGCGATGTGCGAGCCAGCCCCGGCGTGGTGCGCCTCAAAGGCCTGCGCGATCGTATCGGGCGAAGAGTCTCGCGCTCTGTATGCGGCGACGGCGCTCAACATGTAAGGTCTAAGAGTCAAGTTCGCTGACCGACAAGCTGTGACTCGTCCATCTCAAATCGAGTCAAGCCTGTTGCAAGGTCGCCGCTTAACGGCAAGCGCCCCGTTGATACTCCGTTGTTGAGAGGACGGATGCGGCTCACAATGCCGCTCTAGACGGCGGTTGATACGCGTAAACGCAAATTCCCCGCGGCTAACCCATGGTCTAGACTTCGATCAATGACCTTTGTACGACCGGTCTGCATTTTTGCTCCGGGACGCTTCGGTTGTGCAATCTTTGATTTGAAGTTATGGGTCGCCTCGATGGAACTTCTGAGTCGAATCGTCAAGGTGTTTGTGATCGCTGTCGGAGCACTGAGCGGTGCCAGTGCTAGTAGTGCATCGGACCGAATGTTCAATGGTCGATGGGCCGTCGCACAGGACAGCCACTGGTTGACGCTTGGATCAGGATCTGCATGGCGATTAATCGACCTCGACAAGGTCGTGTTGGGGCGAGTTCCCGGAAGCACTGACCCGATCGAAGGGTACCCGTTCGCTGGGCTGGAAGCGTTTGTGGAAAATGCGCAAACGTACCATGACGAGGTATCTAGAAGTCAACCTGCATTCGGGGCCGGGGGCTTCGCATCGAGCGCATTAGGCGCCAATGCCTCTGAAGCGCGGCCAGACTTCTGACTTAAGCGGTTTGCACATAACCTTCTGCGGCTAACTCGTTGTCCATGCGCCCGCCTCCCGCGGGGTTGGCTTGATATCTGATCCAGAACGCTCCCGAACGGACGGCGACGCCACACGGGCTAGCCTCGTTCGCAGCGAAAGTTCAAACGCTCCACTAGGCTGACTCGGCGCCAGTAAGCGCGTCTCAGATAAGTGGTTGGTTCGAATCCTCAAGCATCCTTTCATCCAGGTTTAATCAGCGATGGCTTTCGGACGGCGCGCGCCGCCCGGTCACGGCCTCCGGATCGGTGCTGAAGTGGTCGCGGTGTCAAAGGCTGTCGACTCTTTGATTTCGCGAACTTGCCAGACGGCATTTCTGGACAACCGAGTGCTGGAGAATTGCACGTTGGCGAACTCAGTTCTCGCTTAGTTCGGTGCCATTGTGCGCTTCGAGACGGGGCTCTTTCCAAATATGGCAGAATGTGACATATAATGACAGTGGAGGGCCCACGACACAGACGGCTCGCGATCCTGCCAGCGGCGCAGGAGGGGGATCCCGAAGTAGGCTGGGAAAGCGACATCGGGGTGCGAGGAGACCTTCACGGGGAGCTTGAATGATGGTCATCAATAGCGGTTTTGAAATCGGTTATCTATTGATCGCATTTGCGCTTTTGGGAGTGATCCTGATTGGCGCTTTACTTAGTGTCCTGCATATAGATCGGTGGCATCCCAAGCTGATCGGCGCGGTCATTGGGACCCTTTTGGGTTTCGCTTTAATTGAAGCGGTACCGGTGCTCACCTAATTCGCGACCATTTATGGATGAGGGTGGCGGAGGATGCGAGGTAAGAACGGAAAGCCTCGCTCGACGCGAGTTGCGGCGTTCGTGGGCAATCCGTGCACAAGCGGTAAGTTTCCTTGCGCTCTTGAGGTCCTTTTCACCTGCGCCAATCGGAAGAATGAAGCACAGTCTGACATAATCCGAGATGAACGAACGTCAAGGACCTCGCGTTCTCCCTGAGATGGCTGGACGGATTTTTTCGCTCTAAACTGTCCACTTTCACATACGCCGTCTCTCGTACGTTGACCACGTGACCTTGTGCGGAAAGTGCTGGGCGGGTCAAATAAGCGACATATCGAGCCTCACGCTGTCCTAGAAGCTGCGCCGGGATTCGGGTGTCGCCGGGATTCGGGTGTCGTCGGTCTTCTGTTTGCAAGATGACCAGCATTGTAGGATCGGGTTGGTTATTCGGTGCCTATCACGCAGCGAAGATCGCGGCCCATTGAGTATTGGCAGTTGGGCGCTTGGTGCGGTCATTGTCATGCTCATCGCGCTGTGTTTCGCTGAGCTGGCTGCGCCTTCTCCGCGCAGCGGTGCGCTGGTGCATATGAGCCACGCAAGTCACGGCGAGGGACTGGGCGCATATGGTGTTGGCTCTTGTTTTTGGCTTACGTACCGGTTCCCCCGTTGAGACCGAAGCGGATCGTCACCTACGCGAACAACTACCTTCCATACTTCATTCGACCCGGTAGCGAAGGGGTGCTCATCACGGTTGGCTTTGTGACGTGCGCGGCGCAGCTTGGCCTTACCGAGCTCCTAAATTTGATGGTCGTCCGACGGCTGCTGAATGTGAATACCGCCATTACGTGGTCGAAGATTCTGGTGCCCGTGCTCACCATTACCGGGCTCATGGCCGCGAGTACGCCTTGGAGCGTAATGGGCGCTGCACCCGGCAGCTACAAATTCTCCGGCCTTTTCACGGCGCTCCCGGCAGTTGGGATCGTCTTCAGCTACCTCGGCTTTCGCACGGCGATCGATCTAGGCGGCGAAACCGCTAATCCACATCGCAACATCCCGCTGGCGGTCATCGGTTCAGTGCTCCTCGCTGCCGCGCTTTATATTCTGCTCCAAGTCGCATTCATCTGGGCACTAACGCCAGCGGAGCTCGCACACGGCTGGGCCAAAATAAGCTTCAAGGGTGCGATGGGGCCTTTCGCCGGGCTGGCAACGACGCTCGGACTAACGGGACAAGCGCACATTCGCTTATATCATGATGAGACGGTTGAACTGACGGGGATACTCGATGTTCTGATTTTTTCAGACGAGATGGATATGCAGCCCTTGTCTATTGGTCTCTAACGCGTGAATCCACTACAAAGAAGACGTAATCTTATGTTCCAAGTGCGGTGAACTCGGCAGGAAAGAGATGGCACATTATCCAGTGGCATGGTTGTGTGCGCTTGGCCAGTTGCCGTCGGCAACTGAGCTCGCGCGAGCGATTGCATGACGCGATTTTCGGTGGAACTGGGGATGACGTATGCGTCCAACGCTTGGTGCTTGGCCACGCCCTCATTTTGCGCTAATAATTTCCTGTTAGATTGGGATTGAGATCGAGGTCGATCGTATTCTGATGTTGACGGTTTCTCGATCCGAGCTACGCCGAAAGTCAGCGGCAGGAGCGTGTAATGCTTGCACAAATGTCCTTACGTCGGCGCCTGGAAGTATCACTGGCCTGCACAGCGCTCTTGGCAGGCTTACTAGTGGGCGTTGGCGCCTTCTCAATCTTATGTTCGCTGCCGACGGATTATCACTGGAATCAGCCGATTGCCGTTCCGAAAGATGTACCGAAGCGAGGGGGCCCCGGGGATGTCGCGGGTTTTTCCTTACCGGGCGCGTCGAGCGACGCGCCCATGCAAAACTCCCGTGGGCGAGACGCATTGAGTCACGCTGGCGGACCTGGTCAGACCGTCTTTGAAGAAGCTGGCATCGGCGCGACTGCGGAAATAGCAGCGGTGAGTGGAATTTTTGGTTTGATCCTGTCTGCAGGGTTTGCGATGGTAAATATAATCATCGTGAGGCGATGCCTGCGTCCTTTGGATCGCCTAATGCTGCATATTGCTCAGATTGAAACGGAAGATTCATTGCATCCGGTCTATACGGAGGCGATGCCGAGCGATCTTCGGCCGTTTCTCGAATCGATGCGACGACTGTCGAAACGCTTGTCATCCCGTAAGGAGGCAGAGAAGAGGTTTTTGGCGAACGCAGCGCACATGCTACGAACGCCTGTTGCGGCTCTCCAACTGCAGGTTGCGAACCTTCTGAACGCACCGGCTGGGCAGCGCGTTGAGCGAGCAAGGGAATTGCAGCAGGGAGTCAGCCGTTTGGCCTTGCTGATATCAAGGTTGCTAGTGCTGGCTCGCGCGGACGTCGGCCCAGCTCACACGTTGGACAAGGTCTCGGTGGCAGAACTCGTTCAGCAGGTGGTGTCGAGCCTGCTTCCTCTCGCCTTTAATCGGAATGTGGACCTCGGTGCCGAGCGACTTGAGCGACTTGTCATTAGCGCGTCTGAGGCGGATCTAGAAATTGTAGTTGGCAACATTGTCGACAACGCGATTCGCTACGGCGGTTCGGGCGGACGCGTGGATGTTAATGTATTTAGAGAGGGTGATCAAGCGGTTATCGACATAATCGACGAGGGCCCTGGCATATTGGGCGAAGAGCTGGAGCGGGCGTTCGTGGGATTTCAAGCGAGTGGAACCCCGCCTGAGGTTGCGATTGGTCTCGGTCTGATGGTCGCGAAGAGGTTGACCGAAAGTTATGGCGGGCGCCTCACCGTTGGTGATCGCGCGGACGGAAAGACTGGGACGGTTGTGCGCATTACGTTCCCCATCGCGGTAGTTGGATTGACGTGAGGCCCTCGCCAACTCAGAACGCGTTCGAGTAGACCGCTCGATCGACGGAGCTCCGAATCAATTTAACGCGAAAACGATCGGCGCAGCCTAGGCCTCTCCTCTTTCGTCCTTTCCAACTACTACGATTGATGGCGAACGTAGCATAAACCAAGGCACATCCAAGTTCACCAGCTTGAATGTTCGAAGCACGTGGCAGGGACGATATGGGACGCGGCCTCACCGCGACGTCAGCGACCTACGCGCGCGTGCGTCAAAACGAGCACAGCGCCGTTCGCGAACGTCAAAGCGCTCACTATCGCTTCGTGGATCCGTTGTGTGCGCTGTCAAGCCCGGGTCCTGATAAGTCATCCTTTGTTCGGTTCAGCCGCCGCCGATGCCTTGCGTTACTTTTCCCGTACCGCCGCAGGTCTTGCAGTCGGTGCCTTCAGACTTGCCAGAGCCATTGCAATTTGGACAAATATCTTCGCCCGATCCTGGCGCGCTGGGCTCGGCTTCATCGCCTGGATTGAGAGGAGGTTCCTGAGCCATCGATGTCTCCTTGGGGTTTGCAATATTTATCGGCTACGCAAGCAACCTTCCTCATAATCTCGTGCGCATGCGACTTGAGCCGCCGACAAAGCCCGACGCCGTGGAGGTTCGGCATCTCCAGATACGTGACGATTACGTCCGGCAGGTGCCGTCCCGCCTGAGAGAGCGCCGCCTCGCCGTTACCGGCCAGCATGACCCGGAAATCGTGCGCTTAGAACGCGAACTGAAGCGCGAGCAGAGAGTCGCCGTCTTCGTCGACCAGTAGAACGGAGGGCATGCCGGTGTTCCACGATGTCGATCTTCCGTTGATGAAGCGCAACCACCGTGCCGAACGCCGCGTGCACACCATCCAACGATCACAAGCGCCAGCGCATATTGCAGTTCTCGACATCAATATCGCGGCTGCAGATCGGTTCCACCTCGCCGCGATGCTGTGAAATCTGCCGCTACGCGTGACATCTAATATCATCGCTTACACGTCGCCATATGAGACACGGTAAATTAGAGGTGTGGCGTCTGGGTTTGAGGCCTACTGCCGAAAGGGCGAGGCGCGGCGCCGCTAAGCGATATCATTAAATCCGCGCAATCGACCAGACGAACGCCCACGGTCGTCGAGTCCGGGGCGATGCGAATGAGTCTGCGCGGTGCGAATGCAGCAAGAATGGGAAAAGTCATGGCCGACGAAGTAGCGAGCGGGACCGGAGCGGGAGGCAAAGGCCCAAACTTCGCGGTCGTAGGCGTCGGCGCTTCAGCCGGCGGCGTCCAAGCCCTTCTGCGTTTTTTTGAGACCGTGCCCGCTGCGCCCGGCGTCGCTTTTGTCGTCGTCCTGCACCTGTCGCCCGACCATACCAGCCATGCTCACGACGTACTCCAGAATGTCACGTCCTTGAATGTCCAGCAGGTGAACGGGTCGGTTCCGCTGGAGCGGGACCATGTTTATGTGATTCCGTCGGTAAAACTGCATATGGCAGAATGTGACATATAATCACCGCAGGCCACCCACGACACAGACGGATCGCGTGTCGCGGTCAAGCTAGCGGCGCTGGAAGGGGGATCGCGAAGTGGGCTGGGAAAGTGACGATGGGGACTGTGAGGAGTCCTTCACGGGGAGGCTGAATGGTGGTCATCAATAGCGGTTTCGAAATTGGGTACCGGTTGACCGCATTTGGGCTTTGGGAGCGATCCTAATTGGCGCTTTACTTCGCGTACTGCAAATGGATCGGTGGCATCCCAAGCTGATCGGAACGGTAATTGGGATTTTTTTGGGATTTTGGGTTTCGCTTTAATTGAAGCCGTACCGATGCTCACCTGAGTCGCAACCATTTGTGTGCGTGAAGGGTGACCGAGGATGCGCGGTAAGACCGGAAAACCGTGCTCGATGCAAGTCACGGCGTTCGCGAATCAATTCCGGGCGCAAGCGATAAGTGTCCTTCCGCTCGCAATGTTCTTTCGCCTGCGCCGGTCGAAGGATAAACCAACGTCTGATATTCGCCTGCAGCTCCGGAGCAACGCGCTTGAAGCGCGTCGGCATGATCTCGGGATTAACCTAGGCTCCGACCGAATTCTGTCTTGGCTAAAATGGTAATTTGTAACCCAATTAGGCAAGCCAAATGTCCGATGACAAGGAGGGAACCTTCCTTCTTCTGCGGCGCGGACGACGGTCAAAAACGTATCTGCTTCCGATGTCGCCACCACAAGCACATGTGACGGCGCTTCCGATTCGGTCCGCGCTGGAGACGGTTCGATGCAATCAAGCAGGGAGGCGCGCAGTTCTTATCCTCGCTCATACGGCCCTACTGACCAATTATTTGTCGGAAGCTGGATTTGGTTCTCTTAATCTTCGGTTCGTTTACAGAGTCAAGGCGGAACTGCTCGCTGTACTGGATCGTGGGAAGGTGACAGGCGATTGGACGATTTCGAAAGTGTTACTGGAGCAGATCACGGCGGTTGTCGACGAACATGAAAGGCAGTTGCGTGAAGTGCGCTGCATGGCAGTCGCTGACGCCACGAAGAGGCTAGAGCGACTAATCGCAACTGATCCACAAAGACTTTCGTTGCTGCATCTTGAGTCGTAACTCAAAATCTGCAACAAAGCGACGACATTGGGAGATTGCTAAGCGGCGCAGTTGTTGGTCGGTCTTAGGGCTATCAATGGTTTGGCGAACTGTCGAAGTATGCTATTTTGAGGCTACCTTCGCATTCCGGCATGCTCTGAACTTTTGCCTATCGGTGATCACCGTCCGCTTTTGAACTCAGTCCAGAGACGGGTTTGTAGACGCTGAATGTCCTGTGGCAACGGTTTGAGTAAAAAGAGCGTTTGCACCACGTCGTGTGGAGGATAGACTGCAGGGTCGTTTGCGACGTCTGGCTTGACATATTTCTTAGCTTCCGAGTTAGCGCTCGGGTAATAGACCGCATTGGTGATTGCCGCGTGTACCTGCGGTGTCTCGATGTAGTTGATCCATTGCAGCGCGGCCTCCTTGTTTTTGGCATCTTTCGGGATCGCCATCACATCGAACCAGACAGGTGCTCCTCCCTTCGGAATGTAATACTCGATCTGATACGCCTTCTTTGCTTCCATCGCGCGATGTTTAGCGATCACGACGTCGCCTGACCATCCGTACGCAATGCAAATGTCCCCGCCAACGAGGTCATTAATGTAGCCGCTGGAATTGAACTGTAGGATGTAGGGCCGAATTTTCTTGAGCATGGCAAGTGCGGCGCAGTAATCGGCCGGATTCACGCTCATTGGATCCTTACCCATGTAATGCAGTGCCGCTGCGAACATCTGATCAGGCGCGTCCAACACGGATACGCCGCAGCTCTTAAGCCTCGACAAATACTCAGGTTTGAAAAGAATGTCCCAGCTGTCGAGTGCGATATCCTTGCCAAGAATTTTCTGAACCTTCGTGACGTTATAGCCGAGACCGGTGGTGCCATACGCCCAAGGAACCGTGTATTGGTTGCCGGGGTCCGCCCCTGCCACAAGCTTCATCAACGTAGGATCGAGAAAACGAAGGTTCGGCAGTTTCGATTTGTCCAACGGCGAAAAGATGCCGGCTGCGATCTGCTTGCCGGCGTAATTGCTGGTCGGGACAACGATGTCGTAGCCAGAGTTTCCGGTCAGAAGTTTAGCCTGCAGCGTATCATCGCTATCATAGTTGTCGTACTTGACCTTGATTCCCGTCTGTTTGGTGAAGTTTATGATGGTATCCGCTGCGATGTAGTCGGACCAGTTGTAGACATTCAACTGGGAATCCTTTGCCCATGCCGTCGGTATGATTGCGCAGGTGACAACGCACAATACGCCGTGTGTGAGACACATGCCGAGAAATGAAAGGCGAAGCTTCGAATTCGCTTTCATGTCCTTCTCCAAAAATTGACTCGCGTGATGGAGACTATATCTGGATTTTGAAGAGTATAGGGACGACCGCGAGATGTCCCCTGTTGTTTCGAGAAGGGAGTGAAGTTGCGTCTCTCGAACTAGCTTCGATAGCCCGAGCGGGCGCATAACGCGGCATGAAGGCGCCATCTTTTCTCGCAGACCAATGCCGTGGCGCTTGGCCCACGCGGCGCGCGCCTCGATCTCGAATTTCGCCATATCGACGCCAGTCAGGCAGTCACGCTTACAACCTTTGCAGGAAACACACAGGTCCAGCGTGTCCTTGACATCCTGACTTGCAAGTCCTTCTTCACCGAGCTGCCCGGAGATTGCGAGGCGCAAGGTGTTGGGCCGTCCACGCGTGAGATGCTGCTCATCCTTGGTCACGCGATAGCTCGGACACATCGTGCCTGCGTCGAACTTGCGGCAGTGCCCATTGTTGTTGCACATCTCGACGGCTTTGGCGAGGCCGCCGCTGAGGTCGTCTCCACTGCCCGGGGAAGACTCGGCGCCAGTGAGCGGGTCACGCGTCACATTCCACGCCGACCAGTCCAGAACCGGTGCGAGCGGCTTCTCGCGGTAGGTTGGCGGATAGCGGAACAGACGCGCGTCGTCCATCTTTGGTGGCCGCACGATCTTGTCTGGATTGAAGCGGTTCTCCGGATCGAAAAGCTGTTTGATCTCGCTAAATGCCTGGTTGATGCGCGGCCCGTACTGCCAGGCGACCCATTCGCCGCGGCAGAGACCGTCGCCATGTTCTCCAGAGTACGCGCCTTTGTATTCGCGCACGAGTTCCGCTGCTTGCTCCGCGATGTCGCGCATCTTCTGAGCGCCATCGCGTCGTCGCAGGTCGAGAATGGGTCGCACATGCAAGGTGCCGACGCTCGCGTGCGCGTACCACGTTCCTTCGGTCCCATGCTGATGGAACATTTCGGTGAGTCGACTCGTGTATTCGGCGAGATGCTCGAGCGGCACCGCGCAGTCTTCGATGAACGAGACCGGCTTGCCGTCGCCCTTCATGCTCATCATGATGTTCAAGCCGGCCTTGCGCACATCCCACAGGGCTTTCTGCTCGTTGGGCTCCGGCATCTGCACGACGGCGCCGGGCAGGCCGAGCTCACTGATCAGATCGTCGAGTTTGGCAAGGCGACGCAGCTGAGCGTCACGATCGTCTCCGGAAAACTCGACCAGCAGAATCGCAGCGGGGCGTCCCACCAGGGCTTTCTCGATGACCGGCTTGAACGCCGGGTTTGAGAGCGACAGCTCAATCATCGTGCTGTCGACGAGTTCGACCGCAGTCGGACGCAGCTTGACGATGTGCTGCGTGAAGTCCATCGCCTGGTAGAAGGTCGGAAAATTCACGACACCCAGCGTTTTGTGCGCGGGCAACGGCACGAGCTTGGGCGTCATCTGCCGGCTGAACGCAAGTGTGCCTTCGGAGCCCACCAGCAGGTGCGCCATATTGGCGACGCCGTCGTCGGTATAGGCGAGCGGGTTCTGACAATCGAACAGATCGATGTTGTAGCCTGCGACGCGGCGCAGCACTTTGGGCACGCGCTCGATGATTTCGCTGCGTTCTCGTGTCGCAATGGCGCGCACGCCCTCGACGATGCCGCGCATTCGCGGGTCCGACACCGGAGACTTGAGCGATTCGAAGCGCCCCTCGCTGGCGTCGGCAAGAATGGCATCGATCGAAATGACGTTATGCACCATGTTGCCATATTCGATCGAGCGTGAGCCGCAGGAGTTGTTGCCCGTCATGCCGCCGACGGTGCATTGCGCGGCGGTCGACACGTCCACAGGGAACCACAGACCATGTGGCTTGAGCCATGCGTTGAGGTGATCCAGCACCACGCCCGGCTCGACGGTCACCGTGCGCGCGTCCTTGTCGAATGAAACAACGTTGTTGAGCCGCTTGCTGGTGTCAATGACGAGTGCTTCGCCAACTGTCTGGCCACACTGGCTCGTACCGCCGCCGTGCCAGGACCGGAGCCTTCTCGGTGCGCGCAATATCGAGCGCCAAACGCAGGTCGTCCTGATTTCGCGGCACCACGACGCCGATCGGCATGTTCTGGTAGATCGACGCATCGGTTGCATAGCGTCCACGGCTCGCCGTATCGAAGAATACGTCGCCCGAGAGCGTTTCGCGCAGGCGTCGCGCGAGCGGAGAATTCAGCCGTCCGGAAGAGGGCACCAGATGAATGGGTTTGACCAAGAGGCCAGAGGTCGGATTTGCCATTTTCAGCATCCAGTCAGAGCTAGACGAGTTCGAATTCGACGGCGGGCAGGCCGTCGAGCTCGCCGTGCGCCACGCCAGCGGATTTCTGGAAGACCATGCCCGTGTACGAACCCGTCGTCACGATCATGTCCGGCGTCATTGCGATGCGATGATGCTGCGTGCAGTGATTGACGAGCCACGGCAATAGCCGCAGCAGCGATGGTTAGCTCAAATACGGGTAGAGAACTTCTTGTCAACGAGGATGTGAAATGACTAACGTAGTGATTGTATCGGCCGCACGGTCAGCGGTCGGCAAATTTGGCGGGTCGCTCGCGAAGATTTCTGCACCCGATCAGCTCCGAGCGCAGTAACGCACTGGGCATCGGGCAGACGGCATATCGCAACTCCAAGTGCGTCAGCTATCAATCGCGTCGAGAATGTATTGCGTGCACCGCCATCGATAATACTGATTGAGGTTCAGCTGGTCTGCGAGCGACTGTCTCGCGTCTTCGCTGACCCATGCGACGTGCGGTGTGACTATGAATGCGGGATGGTTCAGAATTCTATTGAACGGATGGTCGACAGGCAAAGGCTCTTGCGTAACTACGTTAAATCCTGCCATCTGATTCGCCTTCAGCACTCGAACGAGTGCGTCTTCATTGACGAGACCGCCACGCGCTGTATTGATGAAAAGCGGGCGCCGCTTCATCTTCGCATCTTCGCAAACTCTGCGTCGCGGATAAGGTCGCGCGTGGTGTCTTTGAGCGAACAGTGAAGCGAGACGTTGTCCGACTCTTCCATGACTTTCTCAAAACGCGTGTACAACGCATATCGTCGCGGCTCCGAGCGCTGTACGAGCAACTGCGGCCGCCTTTTCCCAGCGAAATGTTGTCAAAGAGGGGGGCCGAGGCTTTGGTTCGAGGCGGCATTGCCCCTTCAAATTTCTACCTGCGCTCCCAGTTCGATGACGCGATTGGGCGGAATCTTGAAGTAATCAGCCGCGTCGCGGGCATTGCGAGACATCGCGGCATACAAGGCCTCCCGCCATAGCGCCATGCCGGCTTTGGGCGTGGCGAGGACTGTCTGGCGCGCAATAAAAAAGGAAGTTTGCATCGGGTCAATCGAGAGTCCAGCAGGTCGACCTTCTTGCAAAGCGCGCGGTATGTCGCGCTCATCCGAGAATCCGTAGTAGACGTTGACTTGGTAGCAGTTGTGTCCAAGCGGAACGACCTTGATGCGCTCCCTATCCGGAATTCTGGGGATGTCGGTGGCGTAAACAGTCAAAAATATCGTTCGTTCATGCAGTACTTGGTTATGCAGTAGGTTATGCAACAGCGCATGCGGAACGCCGTCGCCTTCAGCACGGAAAAAGACGGCCGTGCCGGGAACGCGCAGCGGTGGATTAACAAATAGCGACTGGAGGAAGTGGTCGAGAGGGATGAGTTGGCGTTGGAGGCTCTGGAAGACGAGTTCGCGTCCCCTTCGCCATGTCAGCATAAGCATGACCATCAGCGCGCTGATGGTAAGCGTAAACCAGCCGCCGCTAATGATTTTCAAACTCGTGGAGGAAAACAAAGCTACGTCAATCATCAAAAAGAATCCGGTCGCGGCGACCGATAGTAATAACGGGAATTTCCAGCCGAAACGAACAACGAAGAACGTCAACAGCGTCGTTGTAAACATCGTAGCGGTCGCGGCAATGCCATAGGCCGAAGCCAAATTGGAAGACGACCCGAATCCCACGACCGCCAAAGTGACAGCTACGAGCTGTAGCCAATTGACGAGTGGAATATAGATTTGCCCCTTTTGGCTTTCAGAGGTCTGGCGAATGCGCATACGAGGCAAGAAGCCCAGCGCAATAGCTTGCTGAGTCACTGAAAACGCACCAGAGATTGTCGCCTGCGATGCGATAACGGTCGCCATCGTCGAGAGCACTACGAGCGGATAGACGCTCCAGGGGCCGAGTTGGAGAAAAAACGGATTCGAAACCGCTGCGGGATTCGATAACAACAAGGCACCTTGCCCGAGGTAATTGAGTGCCAGCGCAGGAGCGACGATAGAGAACCACGCCAAGCGAACTGTCTTTTTGCCAAAATGGCCCATATCAGCATATAAGGCTTCGGCACCGGTGAGTGCCAAGACGACCGCACCGAGGGCGACGAAGGCGAACCAGCCGTTGTGAATGAGAAAGCTGACCGCGTGGAGCGGATTGAAAGCAATCAGAATGACCGGGTTCTCAGCGATATTAGCGACGCCCATCGCAGCGAGCGTAATGAACCAGACCAGCACAATCGGACCGAACCATTTTCCGATACCGGCTGTGCCCCTGCGCTGCACCAAGTACAGAGCAACCAGAACGGCCAACGTCACAGGGATAACATACGGCTTAAGAGAAGGCGCGGCTACCTCCAACCCTTCTATGGCCGACAAGACCGAAATGGCTGGCGTAATCACGCCGTCGCCGAAAAAGAGCCCTGCGCCGACCATGCCGAGCAGCATCACCGGATAGTACCAGCGGGAATTCTGAGTAACCGACGATAGCGCTAACGCGGTCATAGCCATAATGCCGCCTTCCCCTCGGTTGTCCGCCCGCAAAACAAGAGTTACGTACTTGAGCGAAATCACTATTATGAGACCCCACAAAATCAGTGAGACCACTCCGAGCACATTCATCGGTACAGGCGAAAGGCCGTGATGTTTCGCAAATACCTCCTTCATGGTGTAAAGCGGACTGGTTCCAATGTCGCCGTATACAATCCCAATGGCAGCCAGCGTTAGCGCTGCAATGCTACTTTTATTGGAGTCTGTGGTCACGACGCTGCCCCATTGTTGAGCCCCAAGCATGTAACGGCGGAGTGAACTGCGGCTTCGTCTCACGACCAGATAACGCAACCGGCGCATCGCATCCGACGCGACCGACATTTGCGTACGTGCCGCAAATTCGCCGGAACTCCGTTTCCCATCTGTCGTAACCATTATAGGCGCGCGTCATTCTCGCCCGCTTCGAATCCATAGTCGCCATATTCGCAAGTGTTTGCATTCAGGTAGGCCGGACGCTGCATAGAGCAGTGCGCGCTTAGACCACGACTTCCCCGTGGGACCATACACAAAGCAGCACGGCAGCGGAGCGAGGTGCGTCATGGAACGCTTTAGAGCGAGGACGAGGTTCCGACAAGCGTTGGGACGTGCGACAGGATGGCACAAGTGGCGAGATGATGCCGCCGCTCGGTGAAGAGACCGTTGCGGCACTATATATTTGACATAACTACTAAAGACAAGCCGCGCTACGATCGCAGCACGACAACGCGCCCGCGCCGTCATGAGTCGATACTTCCAACAGCCAAAATGGGACCGAGCGATCAACGATCACGAAGACATGCTCAAGGCGCTAGATGCGCGAGACGCAAAGCGTCTGGCGGTAATCCTGATGCATCACCTCCTGCAAAAGCGTGACGCTGTACTCGAGGTCGAGGGATGAGATACTTTGCCATTCTCGCGCGCCAGATCATGCAGACCGGCAGGAGGGAAGGCGCGGCCGAATTCACCTACAAGCTCGCTACCGGGCAATCCCTTAATCAGCCGATTCAATACGCGTCTCAAGGAAGCCATCGACCGCATACGCGAGGCGAGCAGCGGCAGGCTCGCGATCCGCGTCTTCCCTGCATCGCAACTCGGCTCGGACACCGACCTGCTATCGCAGACGCGCTCGGGCGCTGTCGAGTTTCTCAACATCGCGCGAAGCCGAGATTGGTGATGGCCGCGAGCGGGATCACCGTCGACGCCACCGAGCCCTCGGACTACGATCAGGTCTGGCGCGGCGTCGATGGCGATCTCGGCAAGATCATTCGCGCGCAGATCGACAAGAGCGGGTTCGTGTCGGTTTCGAAGGCGGCGGACAACGGCTTCCGGCAGATCACGTCCACCACGAAACCCATCAAGGCGCCCGACGACTTGCGCGGTTACCGCATTCGCGTGCCGGTCTCGCCGATGTTCACGTCGCTCTTCCAGACGCTTGGGGCGAACCCTACGTCGATCAACTTCAACGAGCTCTACACCGCGTTGCAGACGCATCTCGTGGACGGCCAGGAAAACGGCCTCGTCACGATCGAAGCGGGCAAGCTCTATGAAGTACAAAAGTACGTGGCCGATACCAATCACATCTGGGATCCGTTCTGGCTGCTCGGCAACCCGCGCGCATTCAACGCACTGCCCGACGATCTCAAGACGATCGTGAGGCGCGAATTCGACCGTGCGAGTGTCGAGCAGCGTGCGGATGTCGCGCGCTTGAACACGTCGCTGAAGTCGCAGCTCTCCGGTAAAGGCCTGACCTTCGTTCCTGCGGACAGGGACGCGTTTCGCGCAGCGCTCACGAAATCCGGCTTCTATGCGCAATGGCGCGACAAGTTCGGCGCCGGTCCCTGGAGCGCCCTCGAAGCGGTATCGGGGAAAACATCATGAGCGCGGCACACAACCTGGAGGTGCCTGGGCCATCGCTCGTACGCGACCATCACGGCGAGAGCGGCATCGAACGGTGGTTGCGTCGTGGCATCGAGGTGCTCGCGGCAGCGGCGGTCGTCGGCGAGGTCGCGCTGCTGTTCGTCGGCATCGTGGCGCGTGCGGTGTTTCACCATCCGCTCATCTGGTCGGACGAACTCGCGTCCATCCTGTTCCTGTGGCTTGCAATGGTGGGCAGTGCGCTCGCGGTGCAGCGTTCATGTCACATGCGCCTGACCTTCTTCGTATCGCACATGACGCCGCGCGCGCAAGCGTGGGCCGAGACACTGGCGGTCGCTGCTGCGGCGGCTTTCTTCGCGCTCGTGATGCATCCCGCGTTCGACTATGTGCAGGATCAGGCATTCGTCGAAACACCGGCACTCGGCTGGTCGGGCTCGGTGAGAGCACTGGCGATTCCCTTCGGCTGCGCGGCGGCATTGATCAGTTGCGGCCTGCGTCTTGCACGGCATGACCGGCGGCATATCCTCGGTGCGCTGGGGCTCATCCTGCCTGATCGCGCTCGGCTGCTATCTCGCCAAGGCGCCATTGACGAGCATGGGGCAGGGCGCGCTGCTCGTGTTCTTTGTCGGCGTGCTCGGCACGGCGGTGATGGCGGCGTGCCGATCGCCTCCGCGTTCTCGCTCGCGACGAGCGCCTACTTACTGACGACCACGTCGACGCCGCTCAGCGTCGTGGTCGGGCGCATGGATGAAGGCATGAGCACGCTGATCCTGCTCGCCGTGCCGATGTTCGTGCTGCTCGGGCAACTCGTGCATGTGACGGGCGTGGCGCGCGTGATGGTCGCGTTTCTCGCTTCGCTGCTCGGTCATGTTCGGGGCGGCATGTCGTATGTGCTGCTCGGGGCGATGCTGCTGATCTCGGGTATCTCCGGATCGAAGACGGCCGACATGGCGGCGGTTGCGCCCGTGCTTTTCCCCGAGATGCGCAAGCGCGGGATGAAGGACGGCGAGCTGGTATCGCTGCTCGCGGCGTCCGGTGCGATGAGCGAAACGATTCCGCCGTCGCTCGTGCTGATCGCGATCGCGTCGGTGACAGGCATTTCGATCGCGGCGCTTTTTACCGCGGGCATTCTGCCAGCGATCGTACTTGCTCTCGTGCTCGGCGTCGTCGCATGGTGGCGTGCGGGACGCGACGAGAAAACGGACGCGAGCCGCGCGGGCGCGGTGAGGGCGCCGTGGTCGCAAGTGCGCCGCACGTTTGTTATCGCACTGCCGGCGCTACTGCTGCCGTTTCTGATTCGCAGCGCGGTTGTCGAAGGCATCGCGACGGCGACGGAAGTATCGACGATCGGCATCGCGTATTCGCACTATCTGGGCATGCTGCTTCTCGGGCTGATTGCAATTGCCTTTATTCCCTCGATTTCGACGGCTTTCCTCTGAATCTTTGGACCGCACTTGCCAGTCGCCAAGGTGCGGTTTCACATTTTGAGAGCAGCGCCCGGTGGCGTGAGAAGTTCTCAAAGCCGCACGGTGCTGTCCATTTCGCGCGCGGCTTCGCCCTCCCTGGAGCTGCCGGCGCTTAGGCACTCCGACGCCGCGGCTGATGGCTAGCGTCTTTAACTTCGAAACGCCGCAGTCTGCCCGTTGAGGCTACGAAATGTGGGCGAACACACGACGAAAAGCGAATGGCTGAGATCAATGCATCACGTGGGCACCGCGGCAAGAATAGCGCACAATATCGATCATTCTCGTTGTGGTCACCGGTGCCGTTCGACCGCTGACGAGCGCTTCGGTGGCGTACCGGGATCCAATCAAGGGGGAAATGTGACACGCCTACAAAAGTGGTCAATATCCTTGATAGTAGTTGCGCCGATCAGTTTCAGTATTGGCTGCTCTCTTAATGCGGGGGTGCCAACCGCAGATAACCTGCAGGACGAAGCGGCGATAAAACAAGTGGTTTCTGAGATGACTCAGGGCTTCAACAGCCATGACGCGGAGGCAGCCACCGGAATGTACACCGACGATGCCGACTTCGTCAGTGTCCGCGGCGAGGTGGCAAAGGGAAGGGCCGAGATTCGAAAGGGGCTGGCCGGCATTCTGAGCACAAGGGCAAGGAATGCATCACTCGATACTAAAGTTGTAACGATCCGGTTTGTTCGACAAGACGTTGCTCTTGTGCACGTTATCAACGAGTTGAGCGGGCTCGTAAATTCCGAGGGACAGGCGCTGCCCGCACATCGGGAGATAAGCCTCCGAGTATTCGTGAAGGAGTCCGGGGTTTGGCGGGTAGCCGCTTTCCAAAATACTCTAGCGAGACCGTTTGAGCCTAGCTCGACGTTGAAGGGTGCTTCCGCGCCGTGACAGACGAAACGCAGTTGTCAAAGAGGCTGTTACAACACCTGGAATAGGCTTGGCCCGAGACTCGACGATGATTGGATTGCTGACAGCCCTACCTCATCCGTTTCGTGGAGTAGGCATGCTAGAGGCCTTGTCTTATTTTACATAAATCCATTGATAATTCGTGGCAGATGGGAGATTAGCCTCCTATCGTTCGTCCGATGGCAATGCGCCGAGGTCAGGGAGCCGGCCATCGGTTTCGGCCAATTGACGACATTACCCGCCACGGTAATAAAGCCACTCTGGAGGCGGCTTTGAATTGAAAAGAGCCGTTCGCAGGTCGAAAGCGATCCCAGTACCTCTTGCTCACAAATCGCCAGATGATCTATCGATGGCGTGTGACGATATTTTTAATCTATTGTCCATGCTCGCGATTTCAATTATTGGTAGGGCCCGGGTAAGCCCTTTGACTGAGCCGTTAGCGGAAAGTGGTCATCGCCTTGGACAAGTGCGAGTGGGTCACCCCTCTCGAATATACCGCTTACTCATTCCAGTGCGACGAGGTTTCGAATGACAACATTCGTGGACTACCCGGCTGTTTTGTTCGTTGTTATTCTCGCGTTGCTTGTAGGTGCAGTGGCGTTCGGTACATTCGCTTTACGTCGTCTCGTGGTGTTGCCGCCAGAAGACCGCGACGACTTTCATATAATTCAGACATCGACGCTGACACTGCTTGCGCTCCTGATCGGATTCAGCCTTTCGATGGCGGTGAACCGCTACGATCTTCGCAAGACCCTTGAGGAGGGTGAAGCCAACGCCATTGGCACCGAATATTCGCGAGCGGATCTCGTCCATCCGGTTCTCGGAGCAAAAATCAAGGCGGCACTGATTCGGTATACGAAGCTGAGACTGTCTAACTACAGGACACGGGGTCGTGATGAACTTGCACAAATCAATCGCGATTCGGCGGAGGTGCAAGCGGAGTTATGGCAACTGGCGACGCAAGTGGCGCAGGAGCAGGCGACACCTATTGGTGCACTTGTTGTCTCCGGCATGAACGATGTCCTGAACTCCCAAGACTACGCGGAAGCCGCGCGAATCAATCACATTCCAATTGGCGCGTGGTATCTGATGATCATCATCGCGCTTGTCGGCTGTGTCGTACAGGGTTACGGAGCAAAAGGCAACCTCCGTAAAGGTCTGCTCATCACGATTCTCCCGGCTACGGTCGCGCTGTCACTCGCACTCATCGCAGATATTGATAGCCCGAAGGGTGGGCTCATCCGGGTTGAGCCAAAAGATCTGACAAGGCTTGCGAATTCCCTTGAAAGATAAGCGGGCTGAACTACCTGTCATATGAGATGGCAGGCGACCGAAGCTGCCCCTACGACCCCTATGACTCCTATGACCCCTATGACCCCTATGACCCCTATGACCCCTATGACCCCTATGACCCCTATGACCCCTATGACCCCTATGACCCCTATGACCCCTATGACCCCTATGACTATCGGATGGACGTGACGGGGCCGAAAAAGAAAAAGCTTGCCAAGCGCTCGTTGAAGTTATATCGATGAAGAGCTATGAGTGTCCGGCGTTGGAAGCTTTTTGCGACCGATAATCGCACTTGCATGTGTGCCGTTTCCGTGGAATACCGTTTGGATCGACATCTAGGGGAAAAAATGAACCTTGGTGATTGCTTCTCGACGCTGGCGCAGCCGACTAAACGCGCGCCTTTCGCCTTGGTTGCGGCCGGCATACTGAGCGTTGCGATCAACGTGCAGGCCCAGACCAGCTCACAGCAGACCACGAAACCAAACATCGTATTGATTGTAGGCGACGATGTTGGCTGGGGCGATCTCGGTGTCTATGGCGGTGGTGAAGGACGTGGAATTCCGACGCCCAATCTTGACCGGATGGCGGACGAAGGAATGACCTTCTTCGATTTCTACGGTCAACCGAGTTGCACGCCAGGCCGCGCCGCGCTTCAGACTGGACGCAATCCGAATCGCAGCGGCATGACAACCGTTGCGTTCCAGGGTCAGGGCGGCGGGCTTCCGCGTGCCGAGTGGACACTAGCATCGGTGCTGAAACTCGCCAACTACAAGACGTATTTCACGGGTAAATGGCACTTGGGCGAGGCAGATTACGCGCTACCCAACGCTCAGGGCTACGACGACATGAAATACGTCGGCCTGTATCACTTGAACGCCTATACCTACGCCGATCCGAAATGGTTTCCGGAAATGGATCAGCAAACCCGCGACATGTTCACCAAGGTGACCACGGGCATGCTTTCTGGGAAGGCAGGTGAGAAGGCTCACGAAGACTTCAAGCTAAACGGTCAGTACCAGAACGAACCGGACAAACGGATCGTCGGCATCCCGTTCGTCGATCGCTACATCGAGAAAGCCGCGCTCGACGATATAGACGAGGCTGCGCAAAGCGGCCAGCCGTTCTTCATCAATGTGAACTTCATGAAGGTTCACCAGCCCAACATGCCCGATCCCGACTACATCGGCAAATCGCTGGCGAAATCCAAGTACGCGGACTCGCTCGTCGAACTCGATGCGCGGGTGGGTCACATACTCGACAAGCTGCGCGAGAAAGGTCTCGACAAGAACACTCTGGTGTTGTTCACAACCGATAACGGCGCCTGGCAGGACGTCTATCCGGACGCTGGCTATACTCCGTTCCGAGGCACGAAAGGAACCGATCGTGAGGGCGGCACGCGCGTGCCGGCCATCGCTTGGTGGCCGGGCAAGATCAAGCCCCACTCACGAAACTACGACATTGTGGGCGGTCTCGACTGCATGGCGACGTTCGCCGCGGTGGCGGGAGTCGACCTTCCGAAGAGCGATCGCGAAGGCAAGCCGATCATCTTCGACAGCTACGACATGTCGCCCGTGCTTTTCGGTACAGGCAAGAGCAAGCGCACGGCATGGTTCTATTTCACCGAGAACGAATTGACGCCGGGTGCGGTGCGAGTCGGTCAGTTCAAGGCGGTGTTCAACCTGCGCGGCGACGCAGGCGTGAAGACCGGTGGACTGGCGGTGGATTCGAACCTTGGCTGGAAAGGACCCGAGAGCTACGTCGCGACCGTTCCACAGGTGTTCGACCTGTACCAGGACCCGCAGGAGCGCTACGACATCTTCATGAACAACTATACCGAGCACACCTGGACGCTTCCGGCCTTGAGCGGCGCGGTGAAAGAGGAGATGAAGACATACGTAAAGTACCCGCCACGTAGGGCGCAGAGCGAAGCGTACGCTGGCCCCATTACGCTCAGTCAATACGAGCGGCTGAAGTACGTGCGCGAAGAACTGGAGAAAAATGGATTCAGCATTCCGCTGCCGACGGGAAACTGATTTGCCCGAGGATCGGATCAAGCAAGGTCCCGCATCCGCGTAAGAGGCGACGAGCCGCCACCGTATGGCGCGAAATGAGGAGGGAAGATGCGCTTCGCAGCCGATTCCGCGCGGGGAGGTCATGCGCCTGGCATTCTGATGGGGTGGCTCGTCTGTCTGTGCGTCGCGCTGACAGGGTGCGGCAGTGCAAATACGGTTGAGCAAAGTCATAGCAACGCGCCGCCAACAGTATCGGTTACTCCGTCCGCTACGGTACTCCCATCGTGGCAGGACGGCGCCGCGCGCGCGGCGATTCTGAAGTTCATCTCCGACGTGACGCGTGAGGGAGCATCAAGCTACGTGCCTCCGGAAGCACGCATTGCCGTGTTCGACAACGACGGCACGCTATGGAGCGAGCAACCGATGCCCTTCCAGCTACTTTTCATGATCGACCAAGTGAAGGCGGCCGCGCCGCGCCATCCGGAATGGCAGAGCAATCCTGCCTATAAGGCCTTGCTTGCACACGACGCTGCGGCACTCGAGCAAAACAAGAAGGCTCTGGTGCAATTGCTCGCGATCGCTAACAGCGGCATGACGACGGACGAGTACGATCGCGCAATAAGTACGTGGCTTTCTGCCACCCGACATCCCACACTTCAGCGACCCTTCACCGAACTCATCTACCAGCCGCAACTCGAATTGCTGGACCTTTTGCGAGCGAATGGCTTCAAAATCTGGATCGTCTCGGGCGGCACGGCCGAATTCATGCGCGTCTGGGCGAGCCAGGCTTATGGCATCCCTCCGGAGCAGATCGTGGGCACGGAAGAGAAGCTCAGGTATCAGTTGCGTGAGGGCAAGCCCGCGTTAGTGCGTGAACCCGGTTTTGCTTTCGTTGACGACGGCCCTGGTAAGCCAGTGGGAATTTTTCGCGCGATCGGGCGGCGTCCGATCCTCGCGTTTGGCAATTCGGACGGCGACAGGGAAATGCTCGAGTACACCGCCGGCGGCCCGGGCGAAACAATGGCGCTGCTGCTGCACCACGACGATGCCGAAAGGGAGTTTGCCTATGATCGGCAATCCGCGCTCGCCCGACTCGACAAGGCGTGGGACCAGGCGCTCGCGCGCGGATGGGTCGTCGTCAGCATGAAGCAGGACTGGAAGACCGTGTATCCCGCGCCAAAATCCTAGCGGGAAGCGCCGGTCGTGTCGAAGCTGCGACTAAACCAGCAGGAGTCGAGATGGATGAGATCAGCGGCAGTACATCAGTGCAGCCGATTTTCCTTTACGGGACGCGACCGCTCGCGCCCGAACCGGCCGCGCCAGCGCAGAAGGGACGATTCCATACGATGGCCAAGGCCATCGGCTCGACATGCAACATCGACTGTACCTACTGCTATTACCTGCACAAGGAACACCTGCTCGATCAGCGTCGCGGCCGGCGGATGGAAGTGTCGATGCTGGAGCGCTACATCCGCCAGTACATCGAGGCGCAAAACGGTGACGAGATCATCTTCTCGTGGCAGGGTGGTGAGCCGACGATGCTCGGCGTCGATTTCTTCCGCGATATCGTCGACATTCAGAAGAGGTATGCCCCGGCCGGACGGCGCATTTCGAACGATCTTCAGACGAACGCGACCCTGCTGGACGACGAATGGTGCAGGTTCCTGAAGGAGCAAGACTTTCTGGTTGGCGTCAGTATCGACGGGCCGCGTGAATTGCACGACGCGTTTCGCCGGGATCGCAAGGGCCAGCCGACCTTCGACAAGGTGATGGAGGGCATCGGCTATCTGAGGAAGCACGGCGTGAAGCTCAACACGCTCACGGTCGTCAACCGCATCAACGCCAAAAGGCCTCTCGACGTATACCGCTTCCTGCGTAATGAATTGGAATCACGCTACATCCAGTTCATCCCGTGCGTGGAGCCGAAGGACTTTCGCAGCGTTGCGCCCCAGCATTGGCCGCCCGGCGCAATGCCGATGCTGGGAAGCAGCGCCGCCAGGCCGGGCAATGCGGACTCGGTCGTGACGGACTGGTCGGTCGATCCCGACGACTGGGGCTACTTCTTGTCGCGAACCTTTGACGAATGGCATAGAAAAGACGCTGGTCGCGTGCTGGTGAACCTGTTCGAGACGGCTGTCGTACAGACGATGGGGCGGCCTGCGCAGACGTGCGTGACCGCCGAGTTCTGTGGCAAGGCGCTCGCGATCGAACACGACGGCGAAGTCTATGCCTGCGATCACTATGTGTACCCGGCCTTTTCGCTCGGCAATATCCGGACGACGCATCTGGGCGAGATGGCGTTCTCGCCACAGCAGCAACGCTTCGGCTACGCGAAACGGGATTCTCTTCCTGAATATTGCCGTCAGTGCAGGCACCTGAAGGTGTGTTGGGGAGAATGTCCCAAGAATCGGTTTGTCTGCAGCCCGGATGGTCAAGCCGGATTGAATTACCTCTGCAGTGGCATCAGACGGTTTCACGATCACGCGGGGCCTGTGCTCAGGCAACTTGCGAAGCAATGCGCGTGAGCGGTCTTAACGCCCGTGAAGCGTGATGACGTTTGGGGTGCCTGTCGAACCGTTACATCGCTTCCTCCAATGGCGGTTGTTATTCATCAAGAGACGGCCTGTCCACCAAGTGTCGAGCGGCCGAGGTGGGTCGATTTCGCCCCTCGCGCGCTGTGAGTAAGCAGAGCTGTGTCCTGCTGCGGTCGTGGAGCGCGTGTTATTGGATGGAGCTCGCGAGTTGTGAGCGGAGCTGGAGAGCGACTCCTTCGAGCGTGTGCGGAATGCTGAGTTGAGCTTCGAGCGGGCCGGCGATGCTGTAGCCACCATTTCCGGCGGCGTCGACGACTATCAGAGCTACGCAGGCGGCGCCCGTTGCCTCTCTGACTTGTGCGGCGAGTTCGCTGAATTGTCCGGGTGAGCCCGGTGCATGCGCCATCACGTTGAAAACCTGGTTGCTCATGTTTTCAATCCCGAGAGATATTTGGCCCGCCGCGAAGAATCCAGCCTCGCGACGCGATCGATCCGCGACACGACAGACGATGTCCGTCCCACGGGACGGGCAATGCACACTCACTGAAAAATAAAGGCACAGAGCGTCGCTCGGCAATCTCGCCTATTGATTCAAAGAATGTCCGATAAAGGAACGGCCGCGAGATGGCGGTCGGCGACCGCACAATTTTGCAACTAATCGTCTGCCCCGCGAGCGACCTCCACAGCTGCGCCAGCAACACATGCCACTAGCATAATCGAGATAGGACTCTCGCTCAGCCGCGGGAGAAGTCGGCCGTCGTCAATTCGGAGCGCGTCGAGGGATGCGCGAGTAGCTTGCGATGCGCAACAGCGTGAATACGGTGGACGCCATCGTGGAAGGTCTTCAACATCTTGGCATCATCCGCATCGGCTGGCAGCCAGAAACAGGCCTCCAGCGCGGCACGCACAATCATGCATTCGACCGCGCCGTTCTTTCCTACGAGAACGAAGGTCACGCCGCGTCGGTTAGCCGAAATCTGTGCTTCAAGGTCGAGTGCTTCCACGGCGAGTTCGTCGTGTTGCGGCGGTCAAGCGATTTTGGCATGACGTCGCACGATTTAGGAAACGTGTTGCTCGCCTGCTTAAGAGACCATCGTGCTTCCAACATCGGTCACCAGTCGATGCGATGCTTCTCGTCCCTTTCCCGATGCCGTCGGTCGTCGTCGATGTGGAGGTAGAGGCTGGTCGTCGCCAGCGATGCGTGTCCGAAGTTGTCGCGCACGAGGCGTAAGTCGACCTTTTGATCGGCCATGTGCGAACCCGCGCTGTGGCGGAGCCAGTGGGCGGAGGCTTGCTTCAGCAGATCGGCGCGCGCGGCGGAGAATGCTTTGGCTTCTGCAAGACTGGTTGTTTATATGCCGTAAAAAGCGGCTACAAGAATGAACGAGAGAAAACAGATCGACTGAGCGCAAAAGAAGTAAGCCGAGCCGGGACGAACGTAGCGGTTTGCACTTGAAGGCAGAAACTACAGGGGGCATCTCTGCTTCCGCGACGTTCATGGGAATTCATTGTGGCCGCCCGCCGCCGAGTCGCTAACAGTCGAGTTGAACCGGTTCATGACCCGAAGAATCGCTCAGTGAGAGGGACGTGCCGAAGACAAGTCGCAGCGCTGTACGGATTACGTCTCGTTGAACAGGTAGATCGGCAGCACCGATGAAGCGCCAACCGGTCATCCGATTGTGTGGCGCAACCCGTTAAACTCAGATCAATCGATGAAAGATACAAGACTACAGTGAGCGCGTTGTGCCTTGTCAGTGACCGGGAACGAATTGGATGTCTCCGTACCAGGCGCGTGTCGTGGTTCCGGTATTGTCGGTATCGGTCAGCAGACCGTAGCCAGTGATGCGTCCTGGCGCTTCGTGAAAGACCCTTTCGTAGTCTTGGACGATGTTGCGGTGCAGGCTTCGCCACTGGCCCGCATCGCCAGGCTGACCGGAGACGACGATCATCTGTACGCGGCCGGTATGCGGGTTGGCGATGACGCTGCCCGGCGCGGCCGACGTCGACCAGATGTACATCAGCGTTGCATAGGGCAGATCCTGGCCACCCACGTGCTTCGCGACTTCCATGCTGGCCCGGTCGAAAACCGACAGCTTGCTTTTGTCGCCGTCAAATACGAAGACCAGTCTCGCCGGAGCATCTTCCTTCGCCCCGACACGGTTATCGGCGCCCTCAATCGGCCCTTCCGCTTTCCAGCGCCAACCCACGACGGGTGTTTGAGCGAGATCGATATCGCCCTCGTGCATCAGGGCGGAAGCGGACCGGTTCGCTTCCGCCTGCAGCACGGTTGTCTGGCCGTCGCGAACAAGTGTGTATTCCGTGATCGGTTTGCCCTTCACAACCGGCAAGTTCTTCCACCCTGCGGGCAGGGGCGCGGCTGGCTCTGCCGCTGAGAATGCGACGCCCCGAGTTCCACTTTGAGCAAAAATGGAGAGCGGCGACATCAAAAACGCGATGCACACGGCAACCCCGACGGACCTAGTTGTCCGTTTCCGCGATTGCAGGATGGAAAAAAGATGCATGGCTAATTGCCTTCGGCCGTGAGCCTTCGTCCATTGTAGCGGACTACGTTGTCGCCACTGCATCTTGTCGAGTACCTGCTGACGCTTCCGGAATGACGACTCCTGAGGCAGTATCGTCGCGTGTCTAAAGGTTGAACGTTCACGGATATATCGCGTGGTGGCATCACGACTGGTCTGTAGTCTTAGATACGGCTGCTGCGGCAGCCAGACGCATCCGTCGTGCCGCGCGGGCGCTGCGGTGATCAACCTAATCTTATCGCGGAGGTACCGCAGCGCATGCCAACCGACTATTCAATGGTTGCTTCCTTCACCCGTGACAAGGTCCTGCAGTCGCTGTCAACGATTTGACCTCTTTAGGTGATCGAGATCAAGCGATGCGACAACTGAAACTGGACACGAAGGAATCGGGATGAATGAGAACGATGTGATCGAGGCTGCGAGAGCGAAGTGGAACGCGCAGGCGGACGTACATAACCAATGGGATGAACTGGGCTGCGACGAAAAGCTTGAATGGGTCGCGCGGGTCGCACTCGAATCGGTGTACACGCAAGCCGTCGAGGCGTGGATGACTGAAGATGGCGAGCGCGTCATCACGGACGCCACGAAGCAAAAGATGCCGCGGGCGGTGCAGGTACCATACACCGTGCCGCTTACTCGGACCCATTCGACCGAAAAGCTGAGCGAAGAGACCTCGAAAAGCGGCGACGCAGACTGACTCCAGGGGCGCCCGGTAAGGTTGAAAGATGAGCTAGCATGGTGAAGCAATGGCAACGAAGGCGCTAAGAGACGGAACGTATCAGGCAACCTGCAAGGCGCGAAATGCGCTAGCGGAGGCGATGAACGGCCACAGTGCTGTCTATCCGCAAGCGCGATGCACGATTGAGAAGGGCTGGGCGGTATCCGTCCGGGAGGGGAAAGAGGTCTGGGAATGCAACGCGGTCTACGCCGAAGCGAATTTCAAGCTTGAGCGAGTGGGCTGAAGGCGCGGCCTCCGGCTGTCCTAGCCTTGGTGACGTGGTGCGTGAAAAGAGGAATTCCGCGCGTGGAGTAGAACAGCGTCGCTGGATGGGGCCTTGAATAGGAGGTCGTTGGTGCGAGCGACGACGACGGGGCCGCTCGTCTCCTTGAAGAGCGACTCGACGTCGGCGTGCGTGTTCGGTCCCGTCGTGAACCACCTGTATCTATTGGCTGATCTCGTCAAGATACCGAGAGTCTGAGAGTCGAAATTGGACTGATCAGGACGCCGCAAACTTTCCAGCACTTTTCGAAAATCGAAGCCCTCGTGCGTTGCAGGGACGCCGAACTTGTTCAGCGTCATCTCAACGCATCAGGCGCCGGTTTCGACGTTTTCACGTCGTCGGAGGAGATCATTGCATCGAACGGGTGCGCGACCTCCACGTGGTCCAAATAGGTGTCGAGCTCATCCTGCTCCGCGTACTCGGTATCGCTTGAGCAAGAATGAGTGTGCTCGGCCCCCAACGAATCAGTCGTTGTTCTTTATGCCTACCCTCGTCACGAGCTTTGCGGTCCGGGCGCGTCACGACAACGTGCCCACAATTCGCTCACGTCGGCACTCGTTAAATCCAGCGGACGTGTCTCGGCCCGAAAAATCAGCCTCGGTCAGGCGAACGTGACGCGTTGGCCGCGCCCGCAGCTTTCGTCGGGCGACCGCTTCGATCCGAGCGAACCCGTCCCTGAACACGCTCACCAGTCGGCTATCGTCCGCATTGAGCGGGAGCCAGAAAAAGACTTCCAAGCACCTGCGCGTCACGACGCACGTCACGCTTTCTCCGCGCCAATCAATCACGAAGCTCAGGGCCTGTTTGTCTGTTGAGATCTGGGGTTCGGGTACGAGGACTTTCATGAGCAGAGGTACGGTTGACGGACAGAATCGGCGGTGCGCTCATCGGGACGCGTTAGGCGACCTAGCAGAGTTTCACCAGTCTACCCGGTGTTTTTCTTCGGTATCCTGATGGCGCCGATCGTCGTCGACGTGCAAATAGATGCTGGTCGTCGTCAGCGAGGCATGGCCGAGGTTGTCGCGCACCATGCGCAGGTCAATCTTTTGGTCGGCCATGTGCGAGCCGGCGCTGTGCCTGAGCCAATGCGCGGAAGCTTTTTCGAGCAGATCGGCCCGCGCGCTTTGCGCATCGTCGCGTTCACGTAGGCGCGATGCAGCGCCCGCAAAGACGTCCTTGACGATGGCGTGCAGCGCCGCGCGCGTAAGCGGCGCGCACGTCTTGGTGCGTTCGTTTGACGCCGTGGCGCCGATCGGCAACACGAGCGGGGTGTCTTCATTGGGCGACGGCAGGGCGCTCAAATCGAGGTGCTGCCGATAGCGGGACAGTTCCATCATCATCTCGCGCGAGGCCGGCACGAGCCGTTGCTTGTCGCCTTTGCCGTGCACGGTCAGCCACCAGCGCAGCCCGCCGTCCGCATCCTGTCTTACGAAGAACTGGCCCATGGTATTTGCGCCGACCTCCGCAATGCGCAGCCCGCCGAGATAGAGCAGAGTGAATAACCATCGAACGCGGTACGCATGGGCTTTTTCCCGGTCCGTCTGCTTGGGCATCGTCGCAATGAAGTCCTTGACCTCCTGCCACACGCTTGGCTCCAGATAACGGGTGATGCGAGGCGCTGCGTGGCGCGTGCGTTGGCGCGAGAGCGAGAGCGGATTGCCGGCCAGGTAGCCAGCCTGGACCAGCCACGAGAACATCACGTTCAGGATGACGGTCGCCTGGCGTTGACTGGACGGCGACAGCGGACCGTAGAACGGCCGCCAGCGCGCGTCGCTGCGCGGATGCTTGCGTCCGCCCCCGGCTACCCATGTGCCGGCAGGCTGCGGGTCGGCGAGAAACTGCTGATAGCGCAAGCAGTCTTCATGGGTCAAAGAAGAGAGGGGTTTGCCCATCTCGACGACCGACCAGAGCAGGAGCCGTTCGGCTTCCTTGCGGTAATTCTCGAAGGTGGTTTTCGTGTCGACAAAGCGTGACAGCCATGCGCGGATCGCATCGAGGTCGTGATCGGCGGCAATCTGGGCGCGCCCTGTCACTGACCGATTTAGCCCCGCGGACCCATTGAGCTCGGGGGGAATGACGAGCGTCTCGAGCGGTGCCGGTTGCAACGCATAGGGCGGTGAGGTCGGCACAGGGGGCATTGAAGTCACGTTCGTTTTGGCGGCAACTCGGCATAGGAATCTCAACATTATACGGTTAATGTCAAATCAACAGCGTCGATGAGTTCGATAAGTAACGAAATACGTTGTATTATTCTTGCATTCTCGGCTCTTATCCGCTTATGTCCGAACCACTTTCCGACGAAACCCGTCTCGCGGCGGACATCGAGCGCCTCAAGATCGAATTCCCCAAGACACGGGAGCTCTATCGCGAGGTGTGCGCGCTGCTGTTCTTCCGCTTCGGCGTCCCGCCGACCGCCAATCGTCTCTACAACCTGGTCCGCCGCGGCACCATGAGCACGCCGGCCTCCGTGTTGAGCGAGTTCTGGGCAGAGCTGCGCGAGAAAAGCCGGGTGCGTATCGAGCACCCGGACTTGCCGACGGACTTGAGCGAAGCGGCGGGCGAGCTGATTGGGACGCTCTGGACTCGGGCGGCGACGTCTGCACAGGCCGAACTGACGTCCCTGCGCGACGAAGTCGAAGCGAGTCGCGCCGAGGCAGAACAAAAGGTCGTCGCCGCACGGGAAGAACTGGGTCGGACGGAAACGGCGCTGGAGCAGCGTACCGCGGCACTGCTAGCGGCCCAGGTCGAGATTCGGGAATTGGAGCGACAGCAAGCGGAAGAGGCCGCCACGCGTAAAGCGCTCGAGGCGCAGATCAAGCGTCTCGGCGAAGAGGCAGTCGCTCGCGAGCGGGAGCTGGAGAAGGTGCGCGACACGTTCTCGCGTGATTTGGATAAGCTTCGCGAGACGGCCAACCGTGCCGAGGAGCGCTTGCGCGCGTCGGAAAAGCGAGCGCTCCTGGAAATCGATCGGGAACGCAGCGTCACAGCAAAGGCTCAGAAAGAATTGGCCGAGGCGGCCAAGCGGGCAGACAAGCGAGAAGCCGAGCACCGTCGCACCATCGAAGCGCTGCAGGAGCAGCAAGGCGATGCGCGCCATCAGACCGGGGTCCTTCAGGGCAAGCTCGCCGCGCTCGAAGCGGCCCATGCGTCACTTCAGGAACAGTTGAAGTCGCTGCGCACAGCGGCGCGGCCCTCTACGCGACGCGTGTCCACCGCCGAAGCCAGTCCGCCAGCCAGGCGAGCCGCCCGCAAGGCAGTGGCTGGCAAAACGGCGAGCGTGAAAGGTCGCCCTTAGATAATGATCGGATGGCGCTGCGGGGCGGCGCGGTCCACGGCCAGTTGGCGTTGCAGTCGCGCCGACGGCCAAAAGGAGGAACAGATGAGAAGATCGGCAGAGAACAAATTGCGGGTCGTGGCGGTGCGCATTGACCCCGTCATCGAACAGCGCTTGCGGGTGCTGGCAGAGGCAACGGGCCGGAAACAATCGTTCTTTCTCCAGCGGATGATCGCAGAGGGCATCGAGGCCATGGAGGAAATCTGGCTGTCGCCGGACACGCTGGCAAAGGTCCGAAATGGTGACTTGCCGGAGCTGCTTGACGCGCGCAGCGCGACCTCGGATCTGTTCGATCTGGATGTGATCGACGCAGACTCTAGATATCAGACGGTCTGCGATCCGATGGGTGGACAGCGTTCGGTATGATCCGGTTTGTTTCTAACAGAAAGGAAGCGTTTCAATGAACAAGCAGGAACTGATTGACGCAGTGGCATCTGATGCCCGCACGAGCAAGCTCGCTGCAGAGGAGGCCATCAATGCCGTGTTGGAGACGATCGCGAAGACGGTGGCGGCAGGTGATGCCGTCCAACTGATCGGCTTTGGCTCGTTCGGCACCGGCGAACGTGCCGCGCGCACGGGACGTAATCCGAAGACCGGTGAGCCAATCGAGATCGCGGCGGGCAAGACGGTTAAATTCACCGCGGGCAAGGCGTTCAAGGACGCCGTCAACCAAGCGTGAGTGAGGGCGGCGCCTTTCACGCCGCCGACTTAGAAGAGTTGCGCGTCGAGCGGCCGCAGGCTATTGAGCTTGACGGCCGTGCGACGTTCCGTGCCGTCCGCATGAATCGAGCGGATCATGATCCGTCGGCCACGCGCTTCGCCCAGCACCTCAACGATTCGATCCTCGTACCGCATGAGGGTACCGCGGGGCGGTTTGCGTTTGATGCGGCGGCGACCGGTGGACGAAGGCATAAGGGTATCGACGGGCGTGCGGCGATCGTATCATGCCAAGATGCCGCGGCGGCACATCGTGTCTCTCATCGCGTCACAGCAACAGGAAAGAGGACGCTTATGCGCCGTATCGTTGTTCGTTCTTCGCCGGTCCACGGACGCGGCGTATTTGCGCTGACCCGGATCGGTGCTGGGGAAACGATCTTGGAATACAAGGGCAAGCGCGTGTTTTGGGCGCAAGCGCGGCGCGAGTATGCGCGCTCGGCCGCCGAAGACGGCCATACCTTTTACTTCGATCTCGACGACGGGCGCGTGATTGACGGTGCACAGGGCGGCAACTCGGCGCGATGGGTCAATCACAGCTGCGCGCCCAACTGCGAGGCCGAACAAGACGGCAGCCGGGTTTTCTTCCTCGCGCTGCGCGACATCAAGCCAGGCGAAGAGTTGTTTATCGACTATGGACTAATCGTGGAAGGGCGAAAAACTGCTGCGCTCAAAAGGCTCTATGCGTGCCGCTGCGGTGCCGACACCTGTCGGGGGACGATGCTGGCCGCGTCCTGAAAGCGCCCACGAAACGACGAGCATCTACTACCGACTATCGCACATCAACTGCCGCACCTGCTGGTGTCGCGACGATTTCGGCGCTGCACTCTGCTGACGGAACGTGACTGTCATGCCCTCACCGAAATGGACCTTCGCTTCGCGCTTTCGACGCAACGCATTCGGATGGAGATCGTCGCTGCCGATCCAACGCCTGAAGGAGGCGGTCTCCGAGATTCGTTCGGTCGCCCGCACCGATCGCGCGCTCGCGGCCGACGGCGCTGTTCTTCTTCTTGAAAAACTGTCGCCTGCACTCGAGCACGTCGATAGTTCATCGGGCGCACTGGGCAGCGCGGTCAATCGTGCAATCGAGGCGCTCGTCCCACTGATTGCCGCCGCCGACGTTGCGCCCGCAGCACGGGAGCGCTGGCTGGAAAGGCTTTTCGAGGCGTTGCAGGACGATCAGATGCCCTACATTGAGAGCCTCGGCGAACACTGGGGAACCTTGTGCGTGACGCCCTCGTTGGCATCTTACTGGGCCGACCGGTTGTTGCCGCTCGTCACCCATGTGCTGGAGGCGGAAGGATTCAACTACTTCGTCGGCGTGGTGCCGTGCTTGAGTGCGCTCTACGCAGCCGGCCGCTTCGAGGAAATCGTTGAGCTTGTGCGGCGCGATCGCCTAAGTTCCTGGTGGTATCGGCGTTGGGCCGTCGACGCGCTGGTCTGCCTCGGACGTCCGGGCGACGCACTTCGCCTTGCTGAAGCGAGCCGAGGGCTGAATGCGCCCGAATCCGCAATCGCGCGCACCTGCGAGACAATCCTCCTCGAGTCCGGCATGACCGAGGAGGCCTACGAGCGCTATGCGTTTGCCGCCAATCGTGCAGGCACGTACCTCGCAACTTTCCGCGCGATCACCAAGAAATATCCCGGGAAAGCCCCCGCAACGATCTTATCGGACCTGGTTCGAAGCGAGCCTGGGTCCGAAGGCAAATGGTTTGCCGCCGCCAAAGACGCCGGGCTGTTCGATCAGGCCATTGCGCTGTCCAGACAGAGCCCCACCGATCCCAAGACGCTCATACGCGCCGCGCGAGATTTCGAGACGAAGCAGTCCCGTTTCGCGATGGACTGTGCGCTGTGCGCACTGCAATGGATGGAGGCCGGCTACGGCTATGAGGTGTCGATGACTGACGTCAACGATGCCTATGATGCCCTCATCGCCGCGGCAAGTGCGAATCAGGTCTCTAAAGGAGCGGTGGACGATTGCGTGCGAAGCCTGATTCGCAATGCGGACTCGCTGGTTGGGCGAGCGTTGCACACGCGCATGGAGGCCGACCGGCGCTAGACAAGAAGAGAACAGGTTTCTGCTGACGTAGCGCGTCGGCGCCGCTTGCGCCTTTGCGTGAGCCCGGCAAGGACCTACACTCCAGCGACACGGTCCGACACGCCCCCGCATGCTTCCTTGACTTCTCGTGAGCCTCGATACGCTGGTCTCAACGGATCAGGAGACGCACAGCGTATGAAGTCAATCGTAGCAAAGCGAAATCATCAAGTGCCGGATACTTCAGCCGACGTGCCGAAGCGGACGTCCCTGGAAGCGGATCGTGAACTCGCGCATATACAGAAAGTGGTGACGGCAGTACGGGCAACATCCGTTCCGTTGCCGATAAGCGTTTGCTACTGGAGGGCGCGCCTGCACGAGCTTCGCTTCGCCTATGCGTTACTTCCCGTTCAAGTTGCCCGGCTGTCCGCGCTTGAGATTGACGTCGAGAATATCGCACAAGGACAGGCGGACGTCGGCGCGGGCGACGGACGCCGCGTGGCGTAGTGAGTCAGGCCGGCAAGCGGTCTGTGACCGATGCGGTTCTTACGCGTCGACCCCGACAACTCGGCATTTGCGCACGAAGGCACGAACCCCCGCGCCGCGCGCAGCGCGAATTCGATTGTCCTGGCGCCCTGTGTTCATAGGTCGTGACGTTGCCGCTAGAGCAGAACCGCCTGGCGCAATAACTCCAACGCCTTCAATTCGTCCAAGCGACCGGTGCGTGCCTTGCCGGCGAGCGTCTTCAGGAGCGCCTCTGCGATAGGTGAGATCCCATCGAGACCGTCCAAGTTGGTCGCGGAAGTGGGGGAGGACGGCGTGTCAGCGGGCGGTGACATTGCAACCGCAGGCTGCGACGCCACCGGTGCGGAAACGGCTGCTGGCGTGTGGCTTTCGATGCGTTCCACGGGACCGTCGGCGCGCATCGCAACTGCGCTGCTGACGTTCTTGTGCTGAGCGCTCGCAACGCTGCCGCCGTCGCCCGCCGCATCAGTTGGCAATGGCTCGGTGTGCGGATCGCTCGTGATGCTAGGTACAGCTCGATCGTTTTCGCTCGTCGGAGTGGCTGCGACCGGTGTGTCC
>NZ_JARUXO010000100.1:0-36659 GCF_031451275.1 Caballeronia sp. LZ029 | reverse complement strand
TTCGCCACTCGAGGTCTTCGCCGCCACACTCGCTTCCGCAGCTCAACCTCATGGCTCTAAACATTAAATCCGCTGTTGCGCTTCAATCTTGAAACCGCCGTGCGAATCCCCATGGAATTGACCTTCTAGGTGGAGCGCGGGTACCCGGTCGCTGGACACCGGAAGAAAGGCTCGGCGATGACTGAAGCATTTCCAGCGAGCGCGGACACGCGCGCGCTCGTTGTCAACTTGACTCACCTCGAACTACCTTCGAACGGGGGACCGACGATCGATGGAACGTGGACGCTTGTGACGCGATGGCCAGATCATATTGTGTTCACGCAGCAAGCGACCCTCCGAGCTGTTGTGACAGGCACCGACGTCGACGCAAAGGCCGTCGCGATGAGCAAGGTTCTCGGCAAGCTCGCGGATCAGATTGCTGGCTCGATGGTTGCACGCTAGCTTCCCGCGTGGGAAGCTGTGTCTGGTCGCTGTCTTTGTGGGTCACTCCGTTCGGTCCACGTCGAGTACGCGCGGGCGGGCTCTAGCTTGGGGGCTCCTCGAGAGTTTCGTCAACCGCCACGGATCCGTGCGTCGAGCTGTTCGCGGCATGGCTTCGTGAATTCACTCGTACATATACCTGCGAGACCATGCGAGTGAATCGGCTTGTGCGCCCGCTCTGCGGCAGACGACCTGATAGATGGATAGATTACCGCATCGAAAGCCGTAGGCGCACCCCGCGAGATAGATGCGCCATACCCGAAACGTTTGTTCGTCGACCAACTGCCGAATCGAATCCGCATTTTTTTCGAATGTCTCTGCCCACAGCGTCAGCGTGCGAGCGTAGTGGCGCCGTAGATTCTCAACGTCAATTGATTCCAGATTACCGCGCTGCATCGCGTCGAGGACTTGCCCGATATGCGACAGTTCGCCGTTCGGAAACACGTATTTGTCCATGAAACCACTGCCATCAACGGCCGGCGACCAGGCGATATCTGGGTCCGTCGATGTGATTCCATGATTCATTGCGATTCCCTCAGGCGCCAGCAACGAACTAATCTTCGCGAAATACGCTCCGAGGTTCGCGCGCCCGACATGCTCGAACATGCCCACACTGGTGACGCGATCGAACTGACCGTCGATATCCCGGTAATCCTGAAGCCGGATTTCTACCCGATCTGTGAGGCCTGCCTCCTGCACCCGCTGCGTTGCGAACTCGTACTGCTTCTCGGAAAGCGTAATGCCGGTACATCGTGCACCGAATCGCTGCGCGGCCCGGATCACCAACGAGCCCCAGCCGCACCCGATGTCGAGGAGCGATTGCGTCGGTCGAAGCGCGATTTTTTTCAGGATGTGATCGATCTTCTTCTCTTGCGCGCTGTCGAGATCCTCCGTGCCGTTTTCGAAATACGCACAGGAATAGACCATCGTCCGCCCAAGCCAGATGCGGTAGAAATCGTCCGACACATCGTAGTGAAATTGAATCGCCTTGCGATCAGATTGTTTGCTGTGGTCAGCTAGAGAAAAGTGTGGGGCGCGGGTGTTTGAAGGACTTTCCCGTTGCGCCAGCCCATACGCCAGTGCGACTGCGTCGGGCATACGGCCGTCGATGTCGATCTCATCGTTGACGTACGCTTGTGCGATTGCATCGATCGTGGGTCGACGCAATCGTCGTAGCGCTCCCGCTTGCTTAACATACAGAACAACTTTGGGTTCGCCCGAATGACCCAGACTGATTTGACGCCCGTCCCACAACACGAGTCGCGCGGGCACGGGGACGTGCTCGCTAGCGCTCGCTGCCCACGCTTCGACTTTATCTTGAAAGAACATGTTCCCCTCCCGTTACTTGAAGAGATAGATCAAAGCCACGCGAACGCTGACGCTATGGCTAGGCCATGAATTCGGCTGACCGAACGATTCAGCCTCACGAAAGAAACTGACCTCGGATGATCGAGAGGTTATCGAGAACTATCCACATCTGAGGTGTTCGTCCTGCGTTGGCGACCCACCGGGACGGAAGAAGTCGAGCGGAAGCAATCCGAACCTGAACCATAATCAAGAGTATCACGTTATGATATAAACGGTGGAGCATACTTTGCTGCATCTATGGTCGACGTGGGGAAGTGTCTGGCCCAGTGCGTCGTAGAGGGAGAAGGTTATGTCGCTTGAAGTGAAGGTCGGGCCGCCGCAGATTGCGATTCACCAGGGCCACGCGGTTCTTCTGACGGGTACCGATGGTCAGATGAGCGGCCAATCACAAAAGGGCTACTACTTCTACGATACGCGCGTGATCAGCCATTGGACCGTGTACGCGAACGGGCAACCGTGGGATCTGCTCAACGGTGGCGCGACGGCCGCCTTCGCAGCGCAGATTTTTTTGACAAATCGTGCCTTTCTCACCGAGGCTGGGCCGGTCGAGGCCCATACGGTCGGCCTCACCTTGAGCCGTGAGATCGGCGGCGGCCTGCACGAAGATCTCGATCTGGTTAATTATGGCGCCTCGAAGGTGCGCTTTAATCTCGAGATCGGCATACGCAGTGATTTTGCCGACCTCTTCGAGGTGAAATCCGGTCGTTTCGTGCGCCGCGGGCGCATCTCGACGACGTGGTCAGAATCTGGGCAGCGTCTGATCACCGCATATCGCAATCAAGATTTCCTGCGTGCGGTTGTGGTGAGCGCGTGCAGCAGTGGGTCTTTGGCCGCCTACGCGAATGGGCGCATGACATTTGACCTTGCGATGGAGCCTGGCGCCCGCTGGCATTGCTGTCTGCGATACGATCTCTCAGACGGGCGTGATCAGTTCCGTGCACCAGTCTCCTGCGCCAGCTCTCACAGTGAACTATCGGAAAACCGCAAGCGGCTTGCCCAGTGGAATAGCGCCGTCCTCAAGCTCGAGAGCAGTCATGAGACGCTCAGGAGCGTATTTCAGCAGGCCACCGATGACCTGGCCGCGTTGCGCCTGCCGATAAGTGGGTCGGCGCCTAAGGCCGACACGCATGTCGTGCCGGCCGCGGGACTTCCGTGGTTCGTGGCTCTCTTTGGGCGCGACAGCCTGATAACTTCCTTACAGACATCGCTGGTCTATCCTTCGTTTGCGCGTGGAACCTTAGCAGTGCTAGGCGCCCGGCAGGCGAAGGATCGGGACGACTATCGCGACGCCGAACCGGGAAAGATCATGCACGAGCTGCGCCTCGGCGAACTCGCCCATTTTAACCTCGTGCCTCATACGCCCTATTACGGAACGGCCGACGCGACGCCGCTCTATCTCATTACCTTGCATACTGCGTGGTGCTGTACAGGCGACCTCGATTTGCTGAGGCGACACCTGCCCACTGCGGAGCGCTGTCTCGACTGGATCGACCAATACGGCGACCGGGATGGCGATGGGTTCCAGGAATACGAGACGCGTTCGCCGGACGGACTCGAGAACCAGAGCTGGAAGGATTCCGGCGACGCGGTGGTCTATCCAGACGGAACGCAAGTTGGTGGCGCCAAAGCGCTTTGTGAACTCCAAGGCTATGTCTACGATGCATGGATGCGAATGGCGAAGATCTACGACGTGCTGCATGAGCACGCGCGTGCGGCGACCTTGCGCGAGAAGGCGGCCCAACTTTTCGCCCGATTCAATGAGACGTTCTGGGATGAGGAAGCTGGCTTTTACGCGCTCGCACTAGATGCCGACAAGAATAAGGTCATGACTGTGGCTTCGAATCCCGGTCACTGCATGTGGTCCGGCATCGTTCCGCCTGAGCGTGCAGGTCGTGTCGTCGCCCGGCTCATGTGCGAGGATATGTGGAGTGGGTGGGGCATTCGCACACTATCGGCCGCTCACCCAGCTTACAACCCTTATTCTTATCAGTGCGGCGCGGTTTGGCCGCATGACAATGGGCTCATCGCCGAGGGGTTCAAGCGTTACGGCTATGCAAAAGAGGCCGGCGAGATTGCTCATGACGTGTGGTCGGCGGGCCGCTTCTTCATGCTCAATCAGTTTCCCGAGCTCTATGCCGGCTTGCATCGTGATGCGTCAAGCTTTCCCGTCCAGTATCTTGGCGCGAACGTGCCTCAGGCCTGGGCCGCGGGATCTGTTTTCTCATTGCTCTACGCCATTCTTGGCCTTCAACCTGATGCGCCCAGTGGAGTCCTCTTCGTCGATCCAGTCTTGCCACCCTGGCTCCCTGATGTCACGCTGAGAGACTTACACATTGGCGAACTGACGTTCGACATTCGCTTCTGGCGGACAGATCAGAAGACTCAGTTTGCGGTGCTCAAGGGTGAGCCCTCCGCCGTTATTCAACGGGTTGTCCCGATCTAGATGAGCCGGCTAGAACCGACGGCTGCTGCCCGCTCAATGGTGGGGCACGACTGCATCGCGCATCTTCTGGACATCGCGCGTGGTGACCGGCCTGGCGTTGTTGCCCCACGCGCTGCGCACGAAGGTCAATACGCGCGCAATTTCGGTGTCCGTGAGCTTTGGTCCAAAAGCGGGCATTTCCTTTGACGGCAGGTCGTCGATGGTCGTTGGCGCATGCCCGCCTTGCAAAAGAAGACGCACAAGCGAATCCGGCTTTTCCGCCAGCACGGCGGGGTTCCCTGCAAGCCGCGGATACTTAAGCGGCTCACCCCTTCCATCGCTGTGGTGACAACGCGCGCACATGCCTTGATAGAGTCCCGCGCCGGGTCGTTGCTGATCGCCGGTGTGCAAGGCGGCGACGCTTTGCTGTGCCAGTCTGGATTGCGCATCGTAGGTGCCGCCGCTGCCCTGCGCGGGCAGGGCCTTCAGATAGGACGCAATCGAATTCAGATCCTGGTCGCTGAGATACTGCGTGCTGTCTTCGACGACCTGCACCATGCTTCCGAACGTGATGAGCCCCGCGCCGTGTCCGGTTTTCAGGAATGACGCGATGTCTTGCGCCGAGATGCGACCAAGCCCGGGGCCCGCGAGGCCCGTGAGATTTGGCGCGTACCAGTGATCGTTGGTGCCACCTGTGAGGTAGGCGCTCGATTCTTGCGTATAGCCGGTCTCGTTGTACGCGGGCCCGCGCGGGGTGTGACAGGCGCCGCAGTGTCCGAGTGCCTGCACGAGATACGCGCCGCGATTCCACTGCGCGTCGCGTTTCGGTTCAGGTGTGAAGGGATCATTTGGCGCGAAGGCGAGATTCCACAGCGAGAGCATCCAGCGCTGACTGAACGGAAACGGCAGCTTTGTTTCCGGCGCCGCCTGATTCACGGGCTCGACGCCATGCATGAAGTAGGCGTAGAGCGCGCGCATGTCTTCATCATTGATTTTCGAGAACGAGGGGTAGGGCATGGCTGGGTACAGATGCTTGCCGCCGGGCGCGACACCTTGATGCAAGACGCGTGCGAAGTCCTCATAGCTATAACCGCCAATGCCGTGTTCCTTGTCGGGCGTGATGTTGCTCGACCAGATGGTGCCGAAGGGCGAGCCCATCGGCAAACCGCCCGCAAATGGGCGCGGCTGCGGCTGTCCCTTTTTGGGCAATGCTGTATGGCAGCCCGCGCAGTCGGCGGCCTTGGCGAGATACGCGCCACGTGCGACCAGCGCCGCGGAGGGCGTTTCCTGCGCGCAGGTGGACTGACACCAGAACATGAAGCCCGCCGCCATCGCAGTCATGCTGAGCAACACATGTTGTTTAAAGCTCATGGTGATCAGCGCCCCCCACAAGGAGAAACGACGAGCCACGCGAGATCGGTTGCGATCAGCGCGAACACGAAGAGCGCGCTTGCCAGAGCGCCTGCGCGGGCGATGAACACGTCGCGCGCGGTGTGTCGATCAATAGCGCTTTGCTCTTTCACCGCGGACGCGAACACGGCGGTACGCCGCCAGTTACGCCACGCGATCGCCGCGCCTGCGACCCCCATGAGCAGGGCGAGCAATGCGAGGATCAGCTCGCCATGTTGAAGCCACGACATCGCGGGCTGGTTCACGGGCCGTTCATGCGGAAAGCACCCCCATGAGGCGATCGTCTGCGCGAGGTTCGTCTGCACGAACCATGCGGCCGGCGCGAGCAACAGGCCGAGCGTGAGCGACACGCCGCTCGGACGTGCTTCGTGTCGCTTCTCAATGGGGGAAGAGCGGTCGTTGATCATCATCTCGCGAGCACATAGGGCGACAGATAAAGCGTCGCGAAAATGAACAGCCATACGATATCGACGAAGTGCCAGTACAGTCCGCCGATGGTGAGCGCCGCCGAACGCGCCCAGTCGAAGTAGCCGAGTGCGGTCCAGAGCGTGAGGAACGCCAGCACGACGAGGCCGACCAGCACGTGCATCAGGTGAAAACCGGTGATGGTGAAGTAGAGCGAGCCATAGAGATGCGTTGTCAAACCGTAAGGATGATCGTGCCATTCCTTGAGCTGAATGCCGACGAAGATCGTGCCGAGCACGATCCCAATCAGGAGCATCAACACGCCCATGCCGCGCTTGCCGCGCCGCACGAAGCGCTCGCTCGCCCACACGAATACGCTGCTCGACAAAAGGATGCACGTGTTCGCCCCACCGAGGCCAAGCTTCGGCATGCCTTCGGGCGGCCACTGCTGCGTGGTCTGCGAGGCGAGATACAGATAGGAGAAGATGAGGTAGCCGAACAGCGCCGCCTCGGTCGCAATCAGCGTGAGGACGCCCCACCATCCGCCCGAACGCTCGCCCGGACTACCGATGGGCAGTGTTTTGCGTTCCGGCAGGCTTTCCACAAAGTCGCTCATGATGTGGCTCCGGCGCGTGGGTCAGGTGCATTGTTTTTACTGGGCGCGTCATCGTCTGGTGAATCATCGCGCTGGCCGAGCTCCCGCCTCGGCCACAGCCAGACGACGATTGCCGCCGCGCAACCTAGTAAACCGATGCCCGCGAGCCACCACGCGGTGAAGGCCAGTCCCGTGAAAAACACGAGCGACGCCACCCCAAGCCAAAACGGTGCGTACGAGTCTTCGGGCATTAGGAGAATGACATCAGGGTCGCCGTCGAGCGCGGTCGTGCCGAGCGCTTCACGTCCGCGATTGAGCACGTAGCCCACCTCGAGTTGCGAGCGCATCTTGCCGGAGAGGCGCGCCTCCCACAGCGGATGGCGGCTTGCGATGCGCGGCGCGACGGCGAAGTTGTAGGGCGGCGGGGGCGATGTTGTTGACCATTCGAGCGTAGGCGCGTCCCACGGGTTGTCGCCCGCGACCGGTCCGCGGCGCACGCTGTACACGAAGTCGACCAGGAAGATCAGCACGCCCAGCGCGAACACGAACGCGCCGATCGACGTGATCATGTTCACCGTGTTCCAGCCCATGTCCGGCGCATAGGTATAAATCCGGCGCGGCATTCCCAGCAGACCCGCGATGTGCATCGGGAAGAACGCGACGTTGAAGCCCACAAACAGGATCCAGAAACCGATGCGCCCGATGCGCTCGCTCATCATGCGTCCTGTGAACTTCGGGATCCAGAAGTAGATGCCGCCGATCACCGGAAAGACGTTGATCCCGAGTAAGACGTAATGCAGATGTGCGACCACGAAGTAGGTGTCCGTCAGCTGCCAGTCGAGTGGCACGGCGGCAGTCAGCACGCCGGAAAGGCCACCGATCACGAACAGGAACACGAACCCGGAAAAGTAGAGGAACGGCACCCGGAACACGGGACGTCCGGTCCAGATGGTGGCGATCCACGCAAAGGTCGCCACCGCGCTGGGAATCGCAATCACCATGCTCGCTGCGCCGAAGAATGACAACGCGAGCGCGGGAATGCCCGTCGCGAACATATGGTGAATCCACACGACAAAACCGACCGTCATGGTCGCGACCGTCGACAAGGCGACTGGCAAATAGCCGACCAGCGGCCTGCGGCAAAACACCGGTAGCGCATCCGAGACAATGCCCATCGCCGGCAGCACCACCGCGTAGACCCACGGATGCGCGAAGATCCAAAAGAGATGCTGCCAGAGCAGCGCGCGCCCGCCATTCATCACGTCAAAGAAGTGTGTGCCGATGCGCCGATCGAGCCACAGAAGCAAAAACGCGAGACTGACTGAGGGCACTGCGAGCAGGTTGCCGCCCGAGGCCGTCAGCGTGCCCCACACGAGCACCGGCACGCGATCGACCGACATGCCTGGCGCGCGCATGCGCAGGAACGTGACGACAAAGTTCATCGAGCCGACCGTGGTCGAGATGCCGAGCAGCACCATCCCGAGCGCGTAGACATCGATGTTAGGTCCGGTGTTGTAGGTAAGGCCCGCGAGCGGCGCGTAGTTGAACCAGCCCGCGTTGGGCGCTTCACCGAAGGGGAAGCTCGCATAGAGAAAGAGGCCTGCGAACAAAAAGATCCAGTACGACAGCGCGTTGAGGCGCGGAAACGCCATGTCGCGCGCGCCGAGGATGAGCGGCCAAAGATAGTTCGAGAAGCCCGACAGCACGGGCAGCGCGTAGAGGAAAATCATGGTCACGCCGTGCATCGTGAAGAGCTGGTTGTATTGCTCGGGCGTGAGCACGTGCGCATCGGGGCGCGCGAGTTGCACGCGCATGCACAGTGCTTCGACGCCGCCCGCAATCAGAAACACGAACGCCGTGACGAGATAGCGCAGCCCGATGCTCTTATGATCGACCGTCGACAGCCAGCCGCGCCATCCCGGCGGCGCTTCCCAGATTTCGCGCAACGCGCGTTCTTCATCGCTGCCGGGCTCGATGCGGCCGAGCGTGAGCGTGCGTCGTAGGGGCGGGGGCGAAGGTGCTTGCTCGGTCATTGCAAGGTCCGAAGGTAGGCCGTCAGCGCGGCGGCGTCGGTGGCGGAGAGCGCGATTGATGGCATCAGCGAATCAGGCTTGATGCGCTGCGCGTGTTGAATCCAGTCGAGCTGGTTCTGTTCGGTGTTGGACAACGTGCCCGCTGCAATCAGCCGGCGAGCGTTCAGATGCGTAAGATCGGGCGCCTGCGCGCCGTTCGCATCGGTGCCGCGAACGGTGTGACAGCCGGCGCAACGCTCTTTGAAGAGTTCAGCGCCTGCGCGCACGTCGGCGGCGGCGCCCACAGGCGCGTACGGCTTCGCTTGCGACGCATACCATGCGTCGAATTGTGCACGCGGCTCGGCGATTACTTCGAAGGCCATATGCGCATGTTGGGCGCCGCAAAACTGCGTGCATTGGCCGCGATACACGCCCGCGCGGTCTGCTTGAATCCATTGTTCGTTGACGACGCCTGGTATGGTCTGGGTCTTTCCCGCGAGAAGCGGCACCCAGAAAGCGTGAATGACGTCCGCGCTTTTGAGTTCGATTTTCACGGGCTCGCCCACCGGAATGTGAATTTCGTTCGCGGTGGTGACCGCAGGCTCGCCCGCGTAGTCGATCTTCCACCACCAGTCCTGCGCGGTGACGGTGATAATAAGAGTCGGTTCGCGGCCAGGCGACGCGACCGATTCGAGCGTGAACAGCACATAAGCGAGCGCCGCGAAGAGCGCGACGGACGAAATTGCCGTGCCGATCCACACCCAATGCATGCCACCGCCTTCGGCGTGAACATGTCGCTCATCGCGTTCGGTGCTCGACCTCCGGCGCGCAATCGCGCCAATGAGCAGGACCACGACGATCAGCGCGACGACCGTCACCAGCGCAGCAAGCGCCCAGCCGAGGCGCATCGTGGGCGTCGCGGCGGGACCGGCGGCATGAAGAAAATAATTGAGCGGCGCATCGGCATGCGTGACGGCAGGACTCGCGGTCAATAGAAGTGCGAGCGCGAGCACGGCGACGCGCCAGCCGCCGCCGTGAAGGTTTTCTCGGGAAGGAGTGCCGTCGGCCGCGTCGTTGTTCATGCTCGTGGCTGTGTCTCAGAGGGCGTTTAGCGAATGATCGGGGTCGTCGAAGTACCGGGCGGCGTTGATGAACGCAACGTGAGAGAGTACTTGCGGAAAGTTGCCGCACTGGCGTTTCAGACCGGTATCGAACTCTTCAGCGAGCAATCCCACATCGTTTCGCAGCGCCAGCACCCGTTCGAACAGTTCCTTAGCTTCCCTATGCCGGCCCTGCATCTGCCGGACCTGTACAAGCCAGCAGCTGCAGGCGATGAAGGCACCTTCTGGTGGCCCCGAGCCGGGTTCGTCATCGCCTAGAAAGCGATACACGAGACCGCCGCGCATCAAATTCCGCTCGATGGCGTTGACCGTTCCGACGACCCGAGCGTCGTCAGCAGGCAGAAAGCCGCGCAAGGGCAAGAGCAGCAGACTTGCGTCCAGCCGATCGCTGCCGTACGTCTGCGTGAAGGCGCCCACGCCGCTGTGAAAGCCGTGTGTGAGCACGCTCTCGCGAATCTCACGCGCGTCACGCCTCCAGTCGTCGATGGGCACGTCGTGGCCTTCACGCAGCGCACTCTTGATGCCCCGGTCGAGTGCAAGCCACGTCATCATCTTGGAAAGCGTATGGTGCTGAAGGCCGCTGCGCGATTCCCATAGTCCATTGTCTGGCTCCTTCCAGATCCGCCGCACATGCTCGATGAGCGCACGTTCGAGAAACCAGACTTCGTCGCCGGGCGGCATGCCATGGCATCTCGAGACGTAAAGTGCGTCGATGAGCTCACCGTAGATATCGTGCTGCGATTGCGTCACCGCCGCATTGCCAAAGCGCACGGGACGTGAGCGCGCGTAGCCACCTAGCCACGCGCACTCCCATTCCAAGAGGTGACGGTCGCCGTCGGTTGTATAAACTGTCTGTGCTTGCGCGGGCTCACCGGCGAGCGCGCGCAATAGCCAATCGCGCCAGGCCTGCGCCTGCGCGCGCAAGCCGGTGCCGGCCAAGGCGAGCATCGTAAAGCTCGCATCGCGCAGCCAGCAATAGCGATAGTCCCAGTTAAGGTCGCCACCGATCAGTTCAGGCAATGAAGTCGTTGCCGCCGCGGCGATACCGCCAGTCACGCGATTGGTGAGCCCCCTGAGCGCCACGAGCGAGGACCGAATCGCGTCGGCGTATCGGTCGTCGCCCAAGTCGATCTGCGCCCCCCATTGCGACCAATCGAGCAAAGTCGCACGCAGCGTCTGGTCCACGTTCAATGCAGCAGGTGGCGGCTCATGAGAACGGCAGCAAGTCAGCACCAAGTCACACCGCTCACCGGCCGTCAAATCTATTTCGACCTGCACCGATTGCGCATCACAAACAGGCGCGAGAGGACAGTCGAACCAGATTGAATGGGGACCGGCCACCGCGACAACGCTTCGTCCAACCTGGCGATACCAAGGTTTCAGGCGCCCATGATCGAAGCGAACCGCCAATTCGCTTGTGAGGGCAACGTGTCCGGCCACGCAATGCACGCTGCGTACGAGGCGAGGAGGGACCTCGGACCACGCAAGGCAATCGGTCATCTCAACGACGCCACTGGTAGTCTCAAAAGTCGTCTCGAGCACCAGCGAGTCGCCAAGATACCGCCGCCGAACCTGTTGCACCGGCTCGACGGGAGCAATGCACCAGCGGCCGTTGGATGCGTCGCCAAGCAGCGCGGCAAATGAGGGACTGGACTCGAATGTGGGCCAACAGAGCCAATCGATCGACCCATCTTTGGCTACAAGGGCGGTGGCGTGCCCGTCGCCAAGCAGAGCGTAGTCTTCTATGCGCGCGGCCATGACTAGCTCCGGCGCCTCGCGGCGCATGCCAGACACGCGGCAAGCGCGAGCGCCCCGCTGACGAGCAGGCCACGATGAGTGTCGGCCCAAAGCATCGGGCTCACGTGCTGTGATTGTTGCCCAAAGCGACCTCGTACGCGGTGCAGCGCGCTCACCGGTTCCCACAGATTGTTGGGCCTTCCGTTCGAATCGATCGATGGATCCTGCTGCGCGTCGTAGCCCGTGCGCCCCAGATACCGATCGAGCAACCCTGGAAACAACATATTTGCGACGATCGCCTTGATTGATGGTGCGCCCACCCAGAGTTCACGCCGTCGGTGCGTGGCCGACCAGTAAATGGCACGCGCTGCGACCTCAGGGTCGTAGATCGGCGCAACCGGACGCGGGGCATGCGGCAGCTCACATTTGGCCCAATCGAATTGCGGCGTATTCAAGGCGGGCATTTGGACCATCGTCAAATGAATGCGGCTCTTCGCATGAAGCAGTTCGCATCGCAGCGAATCGGTGAAGCCGTGAATTGCGTGCTTTGCGCCGCAGTAGGCGGATTGCAGCGGGATCGAGCGATACGCCAACGCTGATCCGACCTGCACAATCACCCCCCGATCGCGCGGCGCCATGCGCTTGAGCGCAGCCATGGTGCCCCACACGAAGCCGAGGTACGTGACGTCGGTAATCCGTTTGAAGTCCGCTTCGGACATCTCGGCGAAAGGCGCGAAGGCCGTCACCATCGCGTTGTTCACCCAGACATCAATGGGCCCAAGCTTAGCTTCGACCTGCGCCGCCGCATCGTCAAGTGCCCCTGTCGCGCTGACATCGAGAGGGAGGGTGAGAGCCCGCACGCCCAGCGCCCGCACGTCGGCCGCCGTCTCTTCAAGCGCGTGTTCGTCGCGGCCGATGAGTGCAACGTCGGCGCCACGATGGGCGAATTCAAGCGCCGTAGCACGCCCCACACCGGCAGTGGCGCCCGTGATGACCACAATTTGCGGCTTATTCATACCCACACCCTATCCTTATCTTGATGCTTCTTTCGACGGATCGTGAGACGGACGCGACTCGCGCTATAGTTCTCCGCGGGCAGCTAATGCTTCAATTCGGTCTGCTGTTCGTAGCGCGATTGCCTGAATCGTCAGCGACGGATTGACGCCACCCACCGTCGGAAACACGGAGCCATCGCAGATCCACAAGTTGTCGATGTCCCAGCTGCGGCAGTCCGCATTCACGACGCTCGTCGCGCGGTCATCACCCATGCGCGCGGTGCCATTTAGATGGCAGGTGTCGTCGGTTTCGCGCCAGACATCGCGCCCGCCCGCGGCTTGGAGCGCCTGGCTCATGAAATCGAGCGAATGGGCGATGAGCCGCTTGTCGTTATCGCACAGTGAGTACGTCACGCGCGCGATCGGCAAGCCGTATTGATCCTTCTCATCGGCAAGTGTCACGCGATTGCGTTCCTGCGGCATGGTTTCGCCGACGATCTTCAAGCCCGCCTGATGGTTGTACTTCTGCATCTCGTCGAGCAAGGCCTGTCCCCACAGCCCGCGTCCGTTCTGAGTGGCGGACCACGCCACCGGTAGCGGTCCCTGACTCATGTAGCAATAGCCGCCGAAGAAATCCTTGCCCTTGTCCTCGTAATTCCAGTGCTCGGTCAGAGAGAGCGACGGCGGCCCCTTGTACCAGCGGATCTCTTCGTCCATCGTGCCCCACACGGCCTGATTGGTCTGCACCATCAGATTCTTTCCGACGAGCCCCGAGCTATTGGCGAGGCCATCGGGATAGCGGTCGGTCGCGGACAGCAGCAACAGACGCGGCGTTTCGATCGCGTAACCCGCGACCACGACATGGCGCGCGCGCTGAAACTGCCAGCGTCCTTCGCGGAAGTATTCGACGCCCCTCGCGCGGCCATCGTCGCCCATGACGATGCGACCGACCATCGCGAGATCGCGAATCTCGGCACCCGCGCGAACGGCGCGCGGTATCCACGTGACAAGGGCGCTCTGCTTGGCGTTGGTGGCGCAGCCCGACACGCAAAAGCCCCGATACACGCACGGATGCGATTCTCCGCGCGGCGCGGAGACGGTCGCGAGCGGCGTCTCCGTCCAATCGATGCCAAGCGCCTCGCAGCCGCGCGCGAGTACGAGTGCCGCTGCGTTCAGCTCGTGCGGCCGGTACGGATAGCGTGGCCGTTTCGGTCCCCACGGATAGGTGACGGGCCCAGCAATTTTCAGCGCCTGCTCGACTTCGCCGTAGTAGCGCCACATGTCGCGCCAGTCGAGCGGCCAGTCCGCGCCGTAGCCGAGCACGCTTTTCGACTTGAACCATTCAGGCCGAAAGCGCAGCGAGACCATCGCGAAGTGCACGGTGCTTCCGCCCACGGCTTTGCCGCTATTGTTGGTCCCAAGTTGGAGGGGATCTTCACCATCACAGATGCGCTCGTCGGTCCAAAAGAGTTTGGATTGGTGCGTTTCGTCCGAGGCGAACTCTTCGAGCGGCCGCCACCACGCGCCCGCATCGAAGCCGACCGCCTTGAAGCCCTTTTCCGCGAGACGGCACGCGAGCGTGCCGCCGCCCGCGCCCGTGCCGACAATCGCAAAGTCGACCGCTTCGTCCGGATCATATTGGCGCATCGGCAGCCAGGCGCCTTTGCGAAAGACATCCGGCGCGCGCCCATGCTTGCCGCGCGGCACCTCCTGGGCATCATCGGACACGGCGATTCTCCTTGCGCGCCTGTTCTTCCTTTCCGGGTTCAGCCTCCGTTGCTTCCCACGGATCGCGCCGATCGAAGTACATGCGCACATAGCCGCGCGGATTCGCGGGGCCGCCGAAGCCGATCTCGCTCCACGCGTGCGGATGCGAGTAGTAGGCGCCGCAAATATCGTGGAGCACGCGTTGCTGAAAGAAAAGCTCACACGACATGCCTTGCCATGCGCCGTGGCTGAGCTTGCCGTGCTGCATGTCGCTCAATAACGACTTTCGCGCATCCTCGTCGATGCGAGCGAAGGGCAATTCATGACGCGCTCGGCTTTCGGCGTCGAGCGCCGCGAGGCCGATGCGCCATGCGTCGCGCATCGACGGAAGGCGTGCATTGCGATAGCCATCACCGCCGCCTTTGTCGAGCTTCGCGTCAAGCAACGCGGCCAAAGGCACGGGCTCGCGATCGAAATCGCTTCTTGGGTCGCTGCCTTTGCATTGCGGCACAATGCACGCGCAGAGCGCGCGCACTGCGTTCAACTGCACGGCATCGAAGAAGCGCGGCTCTCTCGGCGTTGCGAGCCGCGCGTCGATGACCGCGCGCGTGACGTCGTCCCACGAGGGCGTGTCGCGTTTGTCCAGCACGTTGTACTCGGGATAGCGAGGAAGATTCATCGCTCGGTCTCCCGCAGGCGCTGCGCAGCAAGTCCCGCCAGCGCGAGCGCCGAAAAGCTCGGCGGCGCAGGCAGTGGAGGTCCATTGAACAAATTCTGGCTCCAGTTGCGCCATCCGCCCTGATTGCGGGCGATGCCTCGCGCATGAAATCCAACACCGATAATGCCGAGCGCCGCGGTCATGCGCAGCCAGAGCCGCGTGAACCAGCGCGGGCGGGGCGCGGCAATCGCGGTGTTCACAAGCAGCGCCGCAGCGACGGGCGGGATCACAATAGGCGCGTACATCGCCGGGTTTTGAAATGCGCCGCGAAAATGCAGCAGCGCGACTTCGCCCAGCGTGCCGACCAGGCCCGCGCTTGTTACCAGCGCCAGCGCCTGTCCTGCTGGCATGCCGAAGAGGCGCGGCTCGTGCTGAGGTTCATCGCGAAGGCGTTCGGCGACCGCCCCCAGCGCGCCGGAGAGCAGCAGTGCCATCGGTGCGCCGATTGGTGCAGCATAGAAGAGGTTGTGCCAACTCCATCGGCCGGGACGCTTGGTGATGTTGTACACATGAAAGCCGGTTCCTGCGAGCCCGGCGAGCACCGCGCCGACATACACCGAATTGCGCACTGGATGACGCTGAGGCTCATGATCGTGCCCACCATGCAGGCCGGCGAGCAGAGACAGTGTCGAGACAACGAGCGGCGTGTACATCGCCGGGTTGTCAAAGGAGCCGCGATAGTGCTCCATCGCGCTGTCCGCGAGCACGGAGAGGGCGAGCAGCGCGGAACTGTGGTTGAACGTGCACGCGGTATCGATATGCGTTTGCGTTCGTGTTTGCGCAGGCGTACGACGATCAGCGCGCTTGCTGGTCCCGATCAGTGCGGCGAGCCCGCATGCCACGGCGATGCCGACAGTCGTTGTCTTGTTCATTGTTATGCTCTGTCCTTAGATGGCATAGCGCTGGGCGTCCGCATGTTTGAAATCCAGCCCGCAGCCGGGTCGCGACAGGTCTGGTGCGATCGCGCCGTCCACTGCGCGTGGCGCGCCATCGAACAGCATCTGCTCGATGCGGACGTGATCGTGGAACCATTCCTGGTGGCGCAAGCGAGGCGCAGCACACGCGACGTGCAGATGCATCGATGGAGCGCAATGCGCGGATAGGGGGCGATGAAACGCATCGCACATCGCCGCGACGCGCATGAAGCCGGTAATGCCGCCGCAGCGTGTGACATCGGCTTGGAGCACGTCTACGGCGTTACGTGCGAGCAAGGTGCGAAAGTCGTCCTGGGTGTAGCCGTACTCGCCAGCAGCCAGTTCCATGTGCGCGGGCAGTGCGTCGCGCAGTGAGGAGAGTCCCACAACATCGTCCGAGGAAACGGGCTCTTCAAACCATGCGACGTTTTCTTCGGAAAATCGATACGCATAGTCGAGCGCCGGTTTGCAATCAAGCGCGCCGTTCGCATCGACAAACAAGCCCGCACCGTCGCCGATAGCCTTACGCGCCACACGCACGCGATGTGGATCACGCGCAGGCTCGCTGCCGATCTTGATCTTGACCCATCGACATCCGGCTTCGAAGACCCAACGCGAAAGCTGCTCGCGCATTTCGTCGTCGCTATACGTGGTGAAACCGCCGCTGCCGTAGAGCGGCACGCGCTCCCGCATCACCCCGAGCAATCGCGCGAGCGGAACATCAAGCAGACGAGCTTTCACGTCCCATAGCGCGCAGTCGAGCGCTGAGATCGCCGTCGCCGCAATGCCGGAGCGGCCGATATTGCGCACCTGCTGCTGCATGCGCAACCACAGCGCATTGATGTTCCATGCGTCGCCGCCGATGAGCAGGGGCGCGAGCGTCGCTTCGATCAGCTTTGCGACACTCGCATCGTTGTATGTGTAACCGATGCCCGTCTTGCCCGCCGCCACAACTTCGACGATTACAAGTGTCGTCGCATTCCACGCGAACGTGCCATCAGCCTCCGGCTTGTCGGTGGGGATCGAGTAGGCGCGCGCACGAATTGCTTCGATCGCGGCATCCCGTCTAGTCAAGATCATGGCGCGTCACTCGTCCGTTAGGTGCTCTTGTGGCCGGGTAAGACCGCACCGAGCACTTGGCGCGCGGTTTCGACAATCACATTGCCCTGATTCGGATCGCCCTTCATGAGTGTCGTCGCGAACGCCTTTGCCTGATGCAGCGTAATGTGCGGTGGCAGCGGTGGCACGTTCGGGTCGGCTTTCACTTCGATCACCACAGGGCGATCCGACGCGAACGCTTCGTCCCACACGGCCGCCATGCGTTCGGCATCGTCGACGTACAAGCCCTTTAAGCCGATCAGTTCCGCGAACTTGTGATACGGCACGGACGGAATATCCTGCGACGCCTCGAACTTCGGATCGCCCTCCATCACGCGCTGTTCCCAAGTGACCTGATTCAGATCCTGGTTGTTCAGTACCATGCAGATCCAATGCGGACTGGACCATTGCTTCCAGTACTTCGCCACGGTGATGAGCTCGGCCATGTTGTTCATTTGCATCGCGCCATCGCCGACGAGCGCGATCACCGGCCGCTCGGGATGGGCGAACTTCGCTGCGATTGCATAGGGCACGGCCGCGCCCATCGACGCGAGCCCACCCGAGAGCGAGCACATCATGCCGCGCCTCACTTTCAGGTCCCGTGCATACCAGTTTGCACATGAACCCGAGTCGCTGGTTACGATGGCGTTCGCAGGTACGCGTGGCGAGAGCTCCCATACCGTGCGCTGTGGATTCACGCCAACTTTCGCGGGCTCAAGCGCGCGTTTCTCGAGCGTCTTCCACCAGTCGCCGAGCCAGCCTTCGATATCCTTGCGCCATGCGTGATTCGTTTGCGCTTGCAGGAGGGGCAACAGTGCACGCAAGGTTTCAGCGCTATCGCCGACGAGATTGACCTCCATCGGATAGCGAATCGAGAGCATGTCGGCCTTGATGTCGATCTGCACGCCGCGCGCGGCGCCTTCTTTCGGAAGGAACTCGGAATACGGAAAGCCCGAGCCGATCATGAGAAGCGTGTCGCACTCGGTCATTAGCTTATAACTTGGCTCGGTGCCCAGCAGACCGATGGAACCCGTGACGTAAGGCAAATCGTCGGGTAGCGCAGCCTTGCCGAGTAGTGCTTTCGCCACCCCGGCACCGAGCTTATCGGCGACCGCCATCACTTCGTCCGTCGCTTCGAGCGCGCCTGCGCCGACGAGAATCGCGACCTTGTTGCCGGCGTTGAGCACATCGGCTGCGCGCTGCAGATCGTCGGGATAGGGCACAATCTTGGGCCAGCGATAGCCGACGCCTGAATGCAGCGTGCCGTGCTTGCGCCCGGGTGGCTCATATTCGAGGTCCTGAAGATCGTTCGGGAGTATCAGCGCGGTGACCGTGCGTTCGGACAGCGCGATGCGCACGGCGCGATCCACCAAGTGCCGGATCTGTGAGGGCACACTGGCTTGCTGCACGAAGGCGCCAGCGACATCCTTGAACATCGAGGGGAGATCGAGCTCCTGCTGATAGTGGCCGCCGAGTGCCGCGCGCGCCTGTTGGCCCGTGATCGCGAGCACCGGCATATGATCCATGCGTGCATCGTAGAGGCCGGTCAGAAGATGCGATGCGCCAGGTCCCGATGTCGCGATGCACACGCCGAGTTCGCCCGTGAATTTCGCATGGGCGGAGGCCATGAACGCGGCCATCTCCTCATGGCGGACCTGAATGAACTCGATCTTTCCCTTTGCCCGATTCAACGCGCCAAACACCCCATTGATGCCGTCGCCCGGGTAGCCGTAAATGCGCCGCACGCCCCAGGCGTGCAGGCGATCAATTAGAAAGTCACCGACAGTTGCAGACATGAGGGGGCCTCCAAAAACGCGCATAGTGTGGGTAAGGCGAGTGTAAGCAGCACCTTGACGGCAAATTGTTCGCTGCGCGTTGAAATGAATACAGCGATAGAGCGCAAAGTGCGTGCCTCTTTCGCACATGTGCACGCAGCAAACCGCGAACGGGCATTGAAGCCGGCGGGTGGGCTGGCGTCTCCACACTATCGTTCGGCGTAGTGCAAGCCCAGAGGAGGACGAAACAGAAAAAAGAAAGCTGACCTAAATCAAAATGAAATTCTTTTTGTATTCCTCCTTCCGTGCCAAGCGGGAGCATTGGAACGGGCGAGGTCCACGACGTATTCGAGCCTTTTTTCAAAATTTTGAAGAAATATCACATTATGATGTAACGCGTGTAATCATCAGGAAGCGCGTATCGGTCACGGGTGGGCGGAAGCGTCAGCACGCCGACCGTAATTCAGACTGCGATGACGCCCGACTTACGGCTTGACGATCAGCGTGCCTAGGACCGCTTGGTCGCGCGAGTCCCTTTGAGCAACTCGCTGCGTCGAATGGTAGGTTTGTCGCTTAGTATTTGATTTGCGGCACTTGGAACGCACCTTGAAGTAGCTGCAGTTCCGTACGATGCATCTGCGCGAGCTTGTCGAGGATCTCGTTGCCAGGTTTCTCAAGGTGCACTTCAACCTGTCGGCGATCCGTTTCGCTAACCTGCCGCCTGACGAATCCGAGCGTCTCGCAGCGCGATACCAGCGCGACGACGCCGTGATGCTGTGCTTGCAGCCGCTCTGCCAGTTCGCCAACGCTCGCCCAGTCGCGATCGGGGAATCCGCGAATGTGCAGAAGCAGAAGATATTGCAGCGGCGTGATGCCTTCCTCGTGCGCGGCGTTCTCTGAAAACCGTTCGAACCGCCGCATTTGAAAACGAAACTCGGACAGCTGCTCGAAGTCGTTCTTCGTGAGTTTATGATTCGCTCCACGTGCAAGCTCTCTCATTCCGACGCCTCAAAAGTCTACAAAATGCACGTATACACAGAGTTGCGTTTGTCTGTCGCGACTCGCCCGCGCCCCGCCCCTCGCCGGACCTGGGGCACTCCATGAACGATACCCCGCGTCTTTTCATATTGGCAAAGAGGAAATGTCTTCGTAGGACGCCAGCCTAACACTCGTTGACACGAACGATTTCCTCTGCTAATCGGACAAGGTCGTCGTCGTTCGGCCGACTAGTAAAGGCAATGTCGTTGCTAACCAAAGCGGTCGACCGCACCGATGGGAGCGGCGAGAGCACCGTCAATCATAGTGCGACTCGTCGCCACGTCGTCATAGCATTTCAAGCCTTTGCCGCAGGTAGCCACCTGCAATGTGTGCTTGCGTGAAAAATGAGAACCGCTCGCCGCCCTCTTCGCGAAGACGTGAATGCTTGCTTGAGTGCTGACGGCAACGCGCGCCTTAGCTGCTTAGCTGCTATTGCTCATCCGTGACTTGAGAACCGCGATTGATTTGAAGCAACCTACCGCAGCGCACACGCCCGCGGTTGTTCCCATCCGGACTTGTGGCCAATCGAATTCCGACTCTCGGTATTGCCGCTTGAGAGGGTCGTTGGAAAGCACAGCACGAAGGTGTCTCAGCTTTCCACTGCGCGCTTAGGCATCGTGAACTCAGCCCGGGAGGTGATTAAAATCAATCCCCTGCGCTGGCGGCAAAACCATGCGGAGACGAATGACGGTCATGCCGCCACACGGACCGACAAGGCCACCTGAATTTCGACGCGGCCGCTACTTGCGAGGTCAGGTGATCATTGTCGTGGCCTCGATAACGGCCAAGCCGACAAGGGCGCCGACCGTCGCGCCTACCAATCTGGGGTGCCATCGTTCAAGATGCAGCGCAGCGAACATTGAGCCAATCAGAACGATGCCCAGCAACGAAAACACAACGAGGAGAAAACCGATCTCAAAGTTGCTATTGATCAGCATCGTGCACCTCCTGTTTTCATCGCTAGTGCTCACTATACATCACAACGTGATATATTCAAGTGGAACGGAAGTTGTCATTTCAGAATCAGTTGCGGGAAAGCTCGGCCACAGTGCCGAGCGACGATTCGTGCGGAAGAGAGCACCACAGGGAGGACAATCATGCTTGTCACATTTCAATCAAAAGCAGCGCCTGATGTCGTCATGTTGCGCGACCTGGCGGGTTACCTTCTCGGCGCGATCGGCAAACGGCTCGGCGAAAGGGGGGTCATCGTGCACGACGAAATGCCTGTAGCGATCGCCCGCCTTGAAGCTACCCTCGACGATGACGCGAAGACCGCTGAAGAACACGGCGCGAATTTTCATATGGCGACTGCAGACAGTCCGCCGCGTACCACTACGGGCCTGCGCCAGCGTGCACTTCCATTCCTCGATATGTTGCGGCAGGCCCAGCGACAAGACGAAGACATTTTGTGGGGACTGTAGCCACGTTCGAGAAGATGCGATCGGCTTCACAGGTCAGAGAGTGTGCTTTGGAAGGGCAGGTGACCGCTTGAGCGGTCGACTCGCTCCGAGCTGTCTCCGTCAAGCGGAGACTCGTGCACCTGTTCGTATATGACGCGCGCGCGGCAGAGAGGGTTAATTTCTGCGCATCGCGAGGATCTTTGCCGGCGGTCGGGCAGCTTGCGCAAGCAAGCACGTCTGTATGGCGAGAGCTTCGTGATTCGGGCATTATCGATCAGCGCGGTTTGCTGTTGGGCGTTCGTTTCGTCGGCCTGATTTGGACCGGATCATGATGCGCTGGCCGTGCTTCGCCCAGCACTTCGACGATGCGATCTTGCGATTCATTTCATGGACGTCGCGGAGGGCATAGACGGTACTCGCCTGTCACGGCCGCAGCGTTTTCGCGCTCAAGCGCATCAGCGTCGCCGAGAAGCTCTTTGAATACCAGAGCGCGTGCCTAAATGGGGAAGGGGTGGCAGGCGTGTTTTAAGGATCCGCCGATTAGCTGTCCCAGTGACGCGTGTTTTTAAAATTCACTGGATTGCTCGATTACCTTTCTTCGTTTGAAACGTTCGTCCTATTCGACAAATACATGGAAAATGAAAGAATTACCTGACTTGGGAGATGAGCGTCGAAAATGGAAATATATCACAATGGATTTATTATTAGACCAATAATCACACAAAGTAACGGTGTATTTAGCTCAAGCGTAGTGATTCGTGAAACCGATGGAACGCAACAGGTTCATGAGTCGATTGGACGCTTCGCGTCCCTGGAGGCGGCTAAGTTATTCGCTGTGAATTGGGCACTCGCTAGCATCAACGGCGCACCCGCGCCAAAACCGCCGTTCCGAATGATGCAGTAACGGCATTCGGCCCTGCGGACATGCGGACTATAATTCGCTAGCTCGATATCATCGAATGCTATTACTCTGCCACTGCGCATGGAGCTCCGTCGGCTCTGCGGCAGCCAGAGCGGTGTTTTAGTCACCTCGCGCGCCTGCGGCAGGAGACGTGATACTTGATGGGAGCGCTCGATCGAGGCAAGGCCTGCTCCGGCGTATCGCCATCGCGGTGTCCACGGGTTCAGTTCCGGCCACCAGCAGGCGCAATGACACGGCGCCCCAATTACGCAGTTCAGACATTCTCAATCGCGCTGTCCAACGCGATGTCGCGCGGAAACACAAGGATGCTTCCATCGATTGCAAGGGCATTCATGATCGATGGCAAGATAGGTTTCAGCCACGCATCCGGACTTCGGTGCCGAGCGCTGGCGGACTGTCCCTGATGGAAGATGCTGACGAGGCCCCGATCAAGTTGGCGAGCTTGATGCTCTTAGACAGAGTTGCGTTTGACTCGTCACGGTCTGAATCTTTGAACCATCGCAACGTGAAGCTTGGCAGACCGAGGGCGTCCTGCATTACAGAGCCCTTGACTGCATGGAGGTTGTCGCAGTCGAGTCAGGTTTTTTGCGCTACGATTTTGATTTGACCGTAAGAGGTGTTGACGGCCTGCTCGGCAGTGCGGAATGGTTGGATGCATAGACGCTGGCGAGGCGGCGGGGATTGAGGATGACGAGCGCGAGGTTGGCTCGCAAGATGCGCGAGTGGCGCCTGTACAGAACAAGGCCGTTTGCAACCAAAGGGTCCGTGAGAGTGATAGCGGTGGGACTTAGTGACTTGCGCAATCAGGCCGTGCCGGCGCGGGCCTCGAAGTTTTTCGTTCATGCGCCCCGCTGCGATGTCGCCGCGACGCAGCCCTTGCACAGACAGGAGGCCGAACGTGCGCTCGGCGCGATCGCACGATTCCGTCATCGAGACATGCCTGCGCTTACAGCGTCGTGCCACCAAGTGCACGGTCGCACGGGCACAGTTCGTCCGTTTGCAAACCGTTGAGAATACGCAGGACTTCCTCGGGGCTACGGCCCACGTTAAGGTTATTAACCGATACGTGCTGAATCACGTTATCGGGATCGACGATGAAGGTCGCGCGCAGCGCCACGCCGAGCTGACCGTTCAGTTCGCCCCTGACGTCGCCGAACGCATAGTGGTTCAGCTTGTTCAGGACCTTGTGCGCGCGGCGCTAAGCCACCTTGACGAACTCGTTATCAACGCTGCCGCCGAGCAGAACCGCGTCGCGGTCCTCAAAGTCCTTCGCCGGCTTCGCGAACTCGACGATCTCCGTACGGCAGATGAACGTAAAGCCCTTCGGATAGAAATAGATTTTTCTTCCACTTGCCGGAGAAGGACCGGTGAGTGATTTCCTCGAAAGCGAACTGGCCATCTTCTGCGATATGGTTGGAACCCAGCTTTGCCGCGGTGACGGTGAATGCTTCGAGTTTATCGCCAACAGTCTTCATAAAGTCACTCCTGTTTTCATTCGAAGCAAATCGTCGGTCTGGAACGCTCACGATCCTTCATTCCACGTACGGTGGCGTTTCGAACGTATGGAATGGCGCCGGACTCGGAACCGTCCACTCGAGTCCCTCGGCTCCGTCCCACGGCTTGTCGCCCGCCAGATCCAAGCCAGCGCCTCGGTAGACAGGCAGCGCTACGCAGAAAAGAAAATAGACCTGCATCAGCCCGAATCCGAATGCACCGATGGTGGCAATCTGGTTGAAGTCTGTGAACTGCGCGGGGTAATCGGCATAACGACGCGGCATGCCTGCGAGCCCCAAAAAGTGCATCGGGAAGAAGGTGATATTGAACGTCAACATCGTGCCCCAGAAGTGAATCCGCCCACGCAACTCGTTGTACATCCGGCCGGTCCATTTGGGAGACCAGTAATACCAGCCCGCATACATCGCGAATAACGATCCGGCGACGAGTACGTAGTGGAAGTGAGCGACGACATAGTAAGTGCCATGTAGCGCGATGTCGAGCGGAGCAAGCGCCAGAATCAGCCCACTGAAGCCGCCCATCGTAAATACAAAAATGAAACCGATCGCGAACAGCATTGGGGTTTCAAATGTCAGCGAACCGCGCCACATCGTAGCGGTCCAGTTGAAGACTTTGACGCCGGTGGGCACGGAAATCAGCATCGAGGCGTACATGAAGAACAGTTGACCGGTAACTGGCATACCGGTCGCGAACATGTGGTGTGCCCACACCATGAACGAGAGAATCGCAATCGATGCGGTCGCGTACACCATTGAGCTATAGCCGAAGAGCGGCTTTCGCGAAAATGCAGGGATCACTTGCGAAATGATTCCGAACGCCGGCAGGATCATGATGTAGACTTCTGGGTGCCCGAAGAACCAGAAGATGTGCTGATACATGACCGGGTCACCGCCCCCGCTCGCGTTGAAGAACGAGGTTCCGAAATGGCGGTCAAAGAGCAACATCGTGATGGCGCCCGCGAGTACCGGCATCACTGCGATGAGCAGGTACGCGGTGATGAGCCAGGTCCACACGAACATCGGCAACTTCATCATGGTCATGCCGGGCGCGCGCATGTTCAGAATGGTCACGATGATATTGATGCCGCCCATGATCGAAGACGCGCCCATCATATGCACCGCGAAGATGGTCATGTCCATTCCAGGGCCCATCTGAAGCGAGAGCGGCGCATACATCGTCCAGCCCGCGGCTTGGGCACCTCCCTTGACAAAGAACGAGCCGAGCAACAGGATGGCCGCGGGAGGCAGCAGCCAGAAGCTGAAGTTATTCATGCGAGCGAAGGCCATGTCGCTCGCGCCAATCTGCAGCGGAATCATCCAGTTTGCAAAGCCGACGAATGCCGGCATGATCGCCCCGAAAATCATGACGAGACCGTGGAGCGAGGATAACTGGTTGAAAAACTCAGGCCGCATGATCTGCAAACCTGGCTCAAACAACTCGGCACGTAACATGAGCGCCATCACCCCACCCGAGAGGAACATCGCAAACGCGAAAAGCATGTACAGCGTGCCGATGTCCTTGTGATTGGTCGCCAACAACCAGCGGCGCCACCCCCGCGGGCGTTCATGCGCAGGATCGTGCGGAATCGGAATGCTCGTGCTCATCTTGAGAACGCTCCGGCTATTCGAAAGGATCGACTCGGTCGCCTTTCCGTCGACGAAAGGTACAGCGTCAGCGAGTCGTATCGTGTTGCGCCTTCGATCGTCGATAAGAATCGATTTCACGACGACGATGCCGCGCGTCGTTACCGTCAGGAGATGCGCGCCAGCGTGTGGAGAATCATCTGGCCGTCGCGAGTCAGACGAATTCGCTGAGATCCTGGAGCGAGCGTCTCGCGCGTGATCAGCTGCCGACTGAGCAGCGCGTCCAGATCTGCTGTGCTCAGGTTCGTGTAGTCTGGGACTTGCTCGATCAGCATAAGCGCGGCGAATTCGGGGATAAATTCAATGTCCGAAAAATGGACGGACACTAACGCGAAAGCGTCCTTTCCGGGTCATCGAACGTCTGCGATAACCCGCCGACCTGGCGGAACGCGCCCAGCCAGTCCTCCAGATGCCACGTCTTGGCGATGCGACCGCCTTCAATCTCGTGAAACGAATGAATGGCGAATTCAACCGGCTTCGATGTCGCGGAAATGCCGATCAGGGAGCCGGACTGCTTACCGGTAATGCGCGCTCGCACGCCCACTCGGTTGCCGTGGATAAGAACGTCGACAATGCGTATATCAATGTCCGATAGTGAAGAAGAGAACTCGGTAAAGGCGCCTACCATGGCCTCGGGACCCCTCGCAGAATGCGGACCGCACGACCCGGGAATGTACTGCCAGTCATCTGTCACGATCGTGCGCAGAAGGGCGATATCCTGACTAGCGACGGCTCGATAGAAGCGTTCGAGCACCCTATGTGCAGATTCGCGCGATATCTCGTCGTGATCCATGATGATGCCTCCGTGTGTGAGCCCTCGAGTGTCGACCTGCTCAGGCAGAGGATCGAGTTGCAACCCGACGCGCGCGACGAGGCGCGCAAATTCGAATGCGGCGGCCAGTCGCTTCACGCTGCCCCAGACCCGCAAATCTGCCATGGTCCTGCGCCGTCACGAATATGGCCAATGGTATGAAGCGGGCTATGCCATACGTAACGGCGACGCCCATTCCGAGCAGACCCAGAGCAAACGCCGCGATTGGAAGGAAGTCCATGTGAGTCTCCGAATAGATTGAGTGCAACGTGACAGATTGAAGTCCGATTTCTGTGTATCAGGCGCTGCCGATTGCTTGCAGGGCGGTGGCGTTGCGGCCCCCGCTCTGCGGCCAACGATGTGAAGGATGGCGGTCTTGTCGTGCCTCGAGGCGCGGTTGCACCGCCGATCGAATCGCCAGCCGATGCGGTGTATTCACGATCCGATTAGTATCGGACGACAAGTTAAGGTGAATCGGCATATCACGCTCTCCTTCATGCAGACGATGCGAGCCCTAGTTTCTGGCGCCGACTCAAAACTGCCACGACTGCTTCCACCGCAATTCATTTTCGCACCGACGTTGGCACCACACAAATGCATTATTATTGAAAATTCAAGCAAACATTTTGATAATAAAACAATGGATATCACCTTGGCACGGACCTTCCTTGAGGTGTCGACGAGCGGCAGTTTCGTGCTGGCAGCGCAACGTATGCACCTGACTCAGACGGCCGTCAGCGCTCGCATCAGAACGCTGGAGGAGCAGCTCGGACGGCGTCTTTTCGTTCGTAACAAGGCAGGGGCCCGTCTGACCGCTGCGGGAGAACGGTTCGTGCGTCACGCGACAACTCTGGTTCAGGTCTGGGAACAAGCTCGGCAGCACGTGGCGCTTCCGCCCGGACGTGACGAAGGCGTAAGTCTGGGCGCTGAACTTAGTCTGTGGCATCCTCTGATGGCGGACTGGCTGATCTGGATGCATCGCGAGTGTCCCGAGGTCGCGCTGCGCGCGGAGGTCGACAGCCCGCTGAGCCTGCTTGATCGTGTCCACGGCGGATCCCTCGACCTGGCTGTGCTATACAATCCGCCGCAGCGTGTGGACCTTGTATCCGAACTGCTCGTCGAAGAAAAGCTCGTAATGGTCACGAGTGAGGCCAACGGGCTGATGCACCCGGAGCAATACATTTACGTCGATTGGGGCCCCAGCTTCGCGGCCAACCATCAAGCCGCATTTCCAGCACTCAGCAGCCCGCCAGTTTCCATTTCGCTCGGTCCGCTCGCGTTGACTTATCTGCTGACCGTTGGCGGGTCCGGCTATTTCCGGATCGGGATCACTCAACCATTCCTGGAGAACGGAACGCTGCGACGAGTGGCCAACGCACCGGAATTCTCGTGGTCGGTCTATACCGTCTATCGCATGCGTCGCGAGGAGCATCTGATCGAACGGGTGCGTCACGGTCTTCGCACCGTCGCAGGCGTTTACAGCCCGCCTTCGCTCGAAGCGCGTCCAGGAACGCGGCCGAGTGCGGAAAAAGAAAGGCGGGCGCATGAACGAAGGACCAACGGGTAGGGTCCTCTGCTTATATCACTTCAAGGGTAACCGCCAGCGGTACGTGTGGTCCAACTTCCGCAGCAGCTGCGCGCGCCGATGCTGCACTGGTAAGATGGTCGCGAACGGCAGCACTGCCAAACCGATCACCACGCTTACCCAGCTTTCGTTCATCATTGCCTCCTTCGATCCTAAAAAAGGCGCTCGTGCGTGAGACCAACCGCGTCACTGAAGCCTCGATCTGACTTAAGGAACAACTTCGCACCGGTTGTGTGATGCCGGGGGCCTGGGTTATCGTCCTTCGGAGTGAAGTTGGTCGTTTTGCGAAGTAACATTACGACTCGGCTGATCGGGGACTTGCAAAATTAGTCGGGAAGGCCGATTTCGGCTCGTCAGATATCCATAGTTTGTGGCGCGGTTGCAGGCGAGCGCGCCTCGCCATTCGATACCACTCGCCGATGCGCGAACCCTGGCTCAGCGGTCGAGATAGTCCCTGAGCTTGTCGGCGCGGCTCGGATGCATCAGTTATCGCATGGTCTTGCGTTCAATCTGGCGGATCCGCTCGCGCGTCACGTCGAACTGTTTGCCTAGTCCCTTGAACGTACAGTCCGGCGCAGTATCGATCCCAAAGCACATGCGCAGCACCTTCGCCTCACGCCGCGACAGAGTAATGAGCACCTCGGCGATCGCGGCCCGCAGGTTCGCGTGCACGGCGGCGTCCGCAAGAGAGGCCGCACTCGGATCTTCAATCATGTCGCCAAGCGTTGGATCGGCCTCTTCGCCCACCGGCGTCTCTAGCGACACCGGCTGCTTCGCGATCTTCAGGATGCCGCGGAGCTTTTCTTCCGGCATCTCCAGGCGCTTGGCCAGCACAGAAGTATGCGCTTCCTGTCTAGTCCGCTGAAGGACTTCGCGCGAAATCCGGTTGAGCTTGGTGATCGTCTCGATTATGTGCACCGGCACGCGGATGGTGAGTCCTTGATCCGCGATCGCACGCGTCACAGTCTGACGCACCCACCATGTCGCGTAAGTCGAGAACTTCCGCCCAAGTCGATACTCGGATTTATCGACCGCCTTCGTCAGGCCTCGAGGACCTCGCTGACGTGCTTAAGGCGAAGGCCAAGTTACCGCCCCTTGGTTCCGCAGACGGCGAATTTCAGTTGAATCGCTTGTAACGAGAGAGATTGGTTTTCAGGCTTCATTGTCCGGCCGCGCACGCGTCTCAGTGTCCTTTGATACACCTTCAAGAATTATCGTTGAAGGCAGTCGTTCTGCGTTCGGCGAGCCACTCACGGGACATTCATGCTGCATTGCGGGAATTTCGCAGTAAAACGACTTTCCACAATCCGGGCAATGTATCACCATCTCACGCTCAAGCACTAAATTGCTCGGGTTTGATGAAACAGCATCCCCGGGCAGAACGCAGGTGTTCGACCGTTCCGGGCGAGAAAGGTCGACGGGAAAGCAAATAGCTAACTCAAAAAATTTTCGGAGTGCGTTTCTTCGTCGGGCGCCGTGGAATAAGGGGAGGCTAACCGGCCAGAAGCCTCCGCTGAAGCTCCGGGGAAATCTGGGCGATTCGAACAAGGCTGCAGATGTAACGGGTGCAGTCCGCTCGACGGCATGGAAGCGGCGCTCAAGTCGTTTTCCTCCTCAAGCTCTTCGAGATCGAGCAAAACGTTATGCGCACGTTCCATCGTGCGGATCAGCTCATCGAGCTTGATCTGTGTCGCCGCCGTGTCGCGGTTCCCCGTGTCTGGATCAGGAAGCCCATCAGGAACGTGACGACCGTCGTCGACATGTTGAGTTGCCAGGTGTCGCTATAGTGACAGTACAGGCCGGCGATTACCTAAACGATCATGAGGGCGACGGCCATCACAAAGGTGGCGGGTCTACCGGTCATCGAGGAAAGGTAGCTCGCCAATTTCGAGAACCACTTGCTGCTCATCATGATCTCCGGTAGTCCGGGTCAATATATCGCACGATATAGACGGCGGAGTCGCTTCCTTTCACGGGCATGAGGGCGCAATCGGTCGGCAAGGAGGACCGGCGTGCGCAGGAGCGGGATGCCGAGAGGACCGGCGGAAATCGGCGGTCGGAACGCGGACGCGGTGCTGAGAGCACTCCATAACGCTGTGCTGCGACCTTGGCCATCCCGCGATGGCCATATGGGTGTTCGCTGTACGAGGATTGGACCGGTCCTCTCAGACTGTCGGTTGGAGGACTAAGTTGCAACGGCGCTCGGAACCGTGCCCTTCGCTTGATCGGCCGGATTTCGCTGATGGCACAGGTGCAGTCGCAATGCGCGTCTCTGCGAGGAGCGTTCATGCGCGATAGGCACACGACTGCACTCAGGTGCTCAAATCCGCCCGCGACGGTGGCGAAAGGATCGAGCCTTGTCTGCTGTTCAGAACTCCGCTTCGGGATAGGTGACGGTTGCGTCGCGCCGGATCACCGCGCCGGGAGTAAGCTGAGCAGAATCCAGACGTCCCTGACCCATGATATGGAAAACGGCTTTCCCAGACGCTATAAGGTAGTCAGCAATGATGCGGCGGTGACACCGCCACCATACTGCCTCCGAACACATTATCACGCAGCGTCGTTTTCGCCCCACGTCGAGCAAATGGTCCAGGCCAGCACGGAAAGCGTCTGAAAGCGCATAGTCGGCGTAATTGTGGAAACTCTCATTCTTCCAAAAGCCGTTAATGTCTCGAGGCAGACTGGGTGTTTTTCCTCGCAGGCCTCCGAGTGCGGCGACGTGCTCGTAGGTGATGTCGATAGCCGCCAGCGAATTGGGGAACGCGTCCTCGTTAAACTGCGGATTGGACCTAGATCTCGGAATTTTCCTGACGTCCACGAGCGTGCATATATCGGCATCGCGCAACAACCCCACAAATTCTGCAAGGGTGCGGTTCGAATGGCCGATGGTGCAGAATGGCAGCATCACCGGTGGCCTTTTCGGGGTGCCAGTTCAAGGACATCGCCCCTGTGTGCGGCGACGTGGCCCGTCCGGTCGTTGCGGATTTCGTGCTGGGGATCATCTTTGGATGCGTGATGCACATGCCCCTTGTAATCGAAGTCAGCGGTATGGACCGCGATAATCGTCCCCGCGACACGACCTGCCTCGGAATTCCAACACACGTGGTCGCCAACCTTGAATACTTTCACCATTTGATGATCCCTCCAGCATTTACAGGAAACGGGTTCGACGTTCCTTGCTTAGTTTCACGAGGCTCAGCGACGACGAATGTACCACTGCGTCCGCCTGTGCGCGAGGACGGGCAGACCGTTGCACGACGTCTGGTCGATCTCCTCACAGATCACAAGCAGATACATTTCGGTGTTACCTCGGCATGCCCTTGGTCCGAAGAAATCGGGTCCGAAGACGTCAGCCGGGACGTCTGGCAGCATTCGTCATGTGATGAGGGAACGCGAACACGTTGAACAGTCGTGAGGGCTACATTTTAGTCGACACCAACAGGCTGCTACTCGCTCGTCGTTCATTGACTCCGAGGAAGTAAGCGAGCCGGACCTCATGTCGCCGTGCCTACGAATTGTGGGAGCGCCAAGGCGCCGAAGGTCGCGCCGAAGAGTTCTGGGAACTCGCGAAATCCCGCTGTCCGGTGTGCCGCCAAATGGATTTGAGCGTGACGGTTCGACCGAGCCGAATGTGGACAGAACGTTCGATCCGGGGGTTGATCGAGGCTCGCCGATAATAACCGAAGGGTGCGGCTGATCCGACTGAAGATGTGCTCAGCACCGGTGGTCATCTTTGGCATCCGAAACGATGCGCTCAACAACACGCTCCTCGTCGATCCGATCCGCGACGGTAGCCACCCCAGTCGTTGGCTCGTCTAGCATTCGGCTGAAAACAGGAACGCAAAACTCATTAGTTCTATATCACAGTGTGATACATTATGACTGAGATGGCCCAACAGGTTCCGGCCCGTCGGGTGCGCAGAGGCGCGACGGCCGTCTAACGACGACCACTCAGCTGTCGGTTGACCTGCGTGCACCCGACAGTGGATCAAAATGCGGCGTCCGTTCCTACAGTCGCGCGCATGGCAAATGATTCTGAATGGGACACGTGCGTTCGCGGAAACCGTGCCGCCGATTGCTTGAGCCTACCGCACATGATCTATCCGATAATCACCGAGAACATAGGGAAGACCACCTTAGTCCGACTCGTACGGATTCTCGATGAGTCAGTTCGGGAGCGCAACAACGTCATCTTGGGCAAGCTTGAGGGCCACAACCCAGCGGGTTCGGTGAAGGATCGCGCTGCGCTGTCGATGATCACAGGAGCTGAAAGCCGCGGACAGATATGCCGCGGTGATGTGTTAATTGAGGCTACAAGCGGCAACACGGGCATCGCACTCGCGATGACGGCTGCCTGCCGCGGCTACAGAATGATGCTCGTCATGCCGGAGGACGTTTCGCTCGAACGCCGCCAGAGTATGCGGGCGTACGGAGCTGAACTTATCTTAACTCCGGCCCAGGGCGGTATGGAGTTCGCTCGTGACGCAGCGAAGGAGATGGCGCGTGAAGGGCGTGGGGTTGTACTGGACCAGTTTTCGAACCCAGACAATCCTCTCGCTCACTATCAAACGACCGGTCCCGAAATATGGACCGGCACAACGGGGACCGTCACTCATTTTGTTTCGGCGATGGGAACGACTGGAACGATCATGGGTGTCAGCCGATATCTAAAAGAGCGAAGCGCCGATGTGCAAATAGTCGGCGTGCAGCCAGAAGACGGGGCGCGTATTCCGGGCATACGAAGATGGCCCGAGCAGTATCTTCCCGCCTTCTTCGAAGCACATCGGATCGACCGAACTGAGCGTGTCAGCCAATCGGACGCGGAAGCGACCGCCCGCCGACTTGCCGCGATTGAAGGCGTCTTCTGTGGAATTTCAGCCGGCGGCGCGTGCGCGGTCGCGCTGCGGATTGCTCACGAGGTGGAAAACTCGACGATTGCGTTCATCGTGTGCGATCGGGGCGATCGCTACCTTTCTACGGGAGCGTTCCCGGCTTGAGTCGATTGGTTGAATTGTCGAATCGCTAAACGGAGACTCCGCCTTAGCCGCCCGTGAGACACGGTCATGGCCGACCGCGCCACACTCCTAAGACGCCTAAAAGATCCCTTCGTCCGACGCGATCCTCGTGCGGAACGGGAGAAAAGTGACCGGTCGCCGCGATCGCGACAGGTTAGAGGAGTCCTCATTCGCTTCGGCCGACGGTAGCAGACGCGCGCGACCTTTTCCCGGACATCAGACATTAGAATCCTTTCTCTGAGGCGTTGCTGTCAACGAGCCGCCGTGTTTCGCGGTCGCCGCAAATTGAGGCCGGGGTGCCCGCGAATATGCACAAGGAGCAGATATTGCAGCAGCGTGATGCCTTCGTTCCGGCGCCGCACTCTGCAAGAAGCCCTCGAAGAGCCGAGGGGGCGCACCAGTTGTTGACGCGTCCTATGGAAGAAAGCACAGCAGGCGCCGACGAGAAATCCTCCACAAGGTAGTCAGCGTGATGAAAAACGCAATGAGATTGGAAAGCGCTATCCCGATCGATGTTTCCATGCCGCTGCGGCTCGGATTTGCCGGGCCCTGCGATCACGCTGCATGCCCACCACATCACCGACATCCAGACTTCGGCGCAGGGTGCCTCCGTGCTGAAACCGATCGCCGGCGAGCTCGCGCTCTGCTCTTCAGCCTCGGCATCATCGGCACGGGGCTGCTCGCGCTGGCCGCCTCGGCCCCTATGCGATGGCCGGCACCCTCGGGTGGAAAAACAGCCTCGCGCTCGAACCGCAACTGGATAAACCGTTCTACGGGGTTATCTTGCTCGCGACGGTCGTGGGCCTCGCGCTCGATTTCACGTCGATCGACCCGAGCATCGTGGCACCATGATCGGCACCGATGTAACGCCATTGATGACGGCGCTCCAGGACAACGCCCTGATCACGTGATCGCCAGCCTTGTATCTCGTTGTCATGCTGGATGCCCTCCGTTCGGCTTTACGTGCAGTGCACTGATGTGAGGGTGCGCGGGCACTGCCGGACATTGAACTGCGCACTTTTCTGGTGCTCCGGTCCATTCCACTATAGATCACGTTGTGACATAGTTTAAATTCAATTGATTTACCGACCGTCCAAGATGCACAAGAGAATTGAGCGTCGTACGTCTCTGACGACCTTGGATGAGTTCATCACGAATTGACAGTACCCCGTGCGGCACGTTTCCGAGATGCCCCCGCTGGTGGAATAACGTTTGTGGGTTGATAGCCTGAAGATACGGAGCCGCGCATGGAATTCGAACATATTGAATTCGAGGTGGAGAAGATGACGGGTGATTGGGACGCACAGACCCTCGCCCGGGCCATCAGCGCGGTCGACCCTGACGCGAAAGTCGATGTCGACGTTGATGCCAGAAACGTCAAGGTCGACTCCTGGATGATGGCCGAGGAATTCTTGGTTGCGTTCGAGGACGCAGGCTACAAGGCGAAGATCAGCAAGGGTTGATGCGAAGTCCTGAGGGTGTCAGATGAGCGCGGGCGCATCGCCCGACGGCCGCCACCAAGTTTCGAGCGTCACCTGCGTTTGGGCAAGGGGCGAGTCATGCGTCCCCGTTGTGGCGCCGTCATTGATCAGCATTGGGAGCCAGGCCATTAACAAGAAATGTATTCGCGGTCAGACCCCGCAATCGCAGCAAGGCGCAGGCAACTGGCGTCCGGACCACTCGCCGCGTTCAAGGCATTCAGCGACAGCGTCTTTGCCGATGGTGGGCTGCCAGCGAAGACGAAACAGCTGATCGCCGTGGCCGTCGCCCACGTGATCCAGTGCTCTTATTGCATACGCCACACGGCGGCCGCTCTGAAAAGCGGCGCGACCGGAGAGGAGATTAGGCGATCTGGGTCGCGGCCGAGATGCGTGCTGGCGCGGCGTATGCACATTCGGCGCTGGCACTCGACACGAACGCGGCGAATATGGGTATGAACCAAAACCAAGACGAGGCGCCCCATGTCCACGGTCATTGAGCGCCTGCAGGCCGAACACGGCAGACTGGGACGATTGGTGCAGCTGCTCAACGACGAGCCGTCGCTGCGCAGCGATCCGGGAGCACCGAACATCGCGCTGCTGGTGGATGCGCTTTACTACCTGACACGCTTTCCCGATGTGGCCCATCATGCGATCGAAGATCGCATCGTGGAGAAACTGCGGAGCAAGAACGCCTTGTCCGGCGAGCTTGTGCGGGAAATCGAGGCGCAACACGTCACACTGATTTCGCAGGGTCACGAACTGCTCCAGGATCTGGAAGCGGCGGCCCGTGAAGAAAACATGTCCCAGGAACTGGTCGAAATCCACGTCCGTCTCTACGCGGAGCGACTGCGGCATAACATGACTGTCGAAGAGCTGACGCTGTTTCCCGCCGCGATACGCTACCTCGACGATGACGACTGGCATGCCATCGAGCTTGCTGATGCGGGCGGACAACCGGACCCTCTGTTCGAAGGCCCAGTGGATGAGCGATTTGCCCAGCTCCATCGGGTCATTGCAGCGGAGCGTGCGGCTCCGGCGGGCATTGACGATGAGAGTGAAAAGCAGCCAGCTCGCCGGCTGCCTTATTGATCCGTGACAGCGAAATGCCACGAGCTGCACGATCCGCTCAGAATCCGGAACACAAGTGGAGATGCACGATGAGTGATGGCCGCGTGATCGAGATCTTCCGGTATGACCCGGACACGGATACTAGGCCGCGTATGCAGGCGTTTGAGGTTGACGTCGATCCGCGCGACCGGATGCTGCTGGACGTCCTCGTCAGGCTGAAGTCGGTCGACGAATCGATTTCGCTACGGCGCTCGTGCCGCGAAGGCATCTGTGGGTCCGACGCCATCAACATCAACGGCAGGAACGGTCTTGCATGCCAGATTAACATGAACGATCTGCCGTTGCGGATTGTCCTTCGGCTGGAGGGCGACAATCATGTTGGCCGGTGTAGCGGCGAAGGTTTTGGCCGGTGATGAGGAGTCGAAGGCGGCGTAGCCGCCGAAGATGACGCATCACCGGCGGCGCCGAGTCGGCCGGGTTCTACGATGGCTGATCGAACAAGAAAGCGATCAGCTACATGTCTGGAACCCGCATTACCGACCAACAGGTTCGCCTCTACATGTCCAAACGCAAACATCACTCGCAGGAGATCGCCGCCGCCAAGGCGGGCATCAGTGTCCGCAGCGTGCGCGGTCATCGGGACTTCGTTGATCGTGCGGCCTATGATGAGTTTCTGCGCGAGGTCGTCATGCGTCGCAACCGGCGTAACGCAGCGGCGTTCCGCCTTGAGCGCGAACAGCTCATGGATCTCCCGTTAAGGCGCACGACCGACTTCGTCGAGGAAGAAGCGCGCGTTACACGCTGCAGCACCTTCACCATACGCGGCATTCTGTACAGCGCGCCGTCGCGCCTGATCGGTCATCGTCTGAAGGTGCGCGTGTATGGTGACCGGCTCGACTGCTATCTGTCAGGCGCGCCGGTGCATAGCACCTCGCGAGGTTCGCGTGCCGGCGACAACCGCCGCGCACTTGATTACCGACACTTCATTGAGAGCCTCAAACGCAAGCCGCAGGCATTCAAGGGGCTTGCGTTTCGAGACGAGCTGTTTCCGCGCGAGGCCTATCGCCGGACCTGGGAACAGCTGGAGGCGAGACTGACGCAACGCGAGGCGTGCAAAGTCATCGTTGGATTGCTTGAACTCGCCGCGCTCGATGGCGTCGAGGCCGTGTTGGCCGCGCACCTCAACGCGTTGCTGGTTGACGGCAAGCTGCCTGATCTGAAGGCTCTACGCGAGGAGTTCGCGCCGCGTCACGCCGATTGCCTGTCAACGTCGGACTTAGTTTCCCCAAAACTGTCGGAGTAAAATTCCCCACCCTGTATCTGCGTGGTGATCAGCCGTTTTCGGGATCGGGTGAGCTCCTCCGGGGGCGTCCTGGGCGCCGGCGCGGCGTTTCGGCAGATGCCGGGTGTAGAGATGATGGACG
>NZ_JARUXO010000099.1:0-40076 GCF_031451275.1 Caballeronia sp. LZ029 | reverse complement strand
GACAATGAAGTACAGCACCATCGCCATGGCGCCTGTCGCGCCGAGCCCGACCACGAACTGCACCTCGCGTCCCGAGAAGGCGGCACCGGCGAGCGCCGCTGCGAAGACGCCGAACGTCATGGATGCCTGTGAGCCGATCACCGTGCCGAGCGATGCGGCCAGAAAAATCCTGACGCGCGACGTGCTGGCGGGAAGATAACGCGCGTAGTCGGCCACATAGGGCCCGTACGATATCTGCCAGGCGGCCGCCAGCGAGACGGCGAACACGAAGTGGCTCGCGACGAAGTTCCGCTGCGCAAGCAGGCCGCCAATGTCGTGATGTGCCAGTAGAGCGGCGAACATATAGACGAACGCACAGACGCCCACCACACTGGCCACCCTGGCGATCGAGTGGATCGTACGATATCCGAGCGTTGCGAGAAGCAGCGTTACGATGCCGAACACGACGATGCCCTGCCAGTCACTAATGCGCAGGATCCGGGCGACAGCTTGTCCGGCGAGCAATGTCCCACCTGCCGAAAATCCTACGTAAAGGAAGCTCACGAGCAGGAGCGGAATGACCGCGCCGAACACGCCAAACTGCACGCGGCTGCGGATCATCTGCGGCAGACCGATTTTTGGACCGAACGATGCCTGCAGAGCCATCACCATACTGCCCAGCACCTGGCCGATGAGAAGACCGATCAATGACCAGAAGACATCGCCGCCTAACACGACGGCAAGCGCCCCCGTGACGATTGCAGTGATATTCAGATTGACGCCGAGCCACAGCGTGAACTGGCCAAACGCCGTGCCGTGGCGCTCGTTTTCGGGAATGTAGTCAAGCGAACGCTTCTCTATCACTGACGCGGAAGCGCCAACTTCTTTCGAGGTGGCCATGGCGTGAACCTTGAAGTGGTGATGGATGCCGGAAGTAACCCGGCGCTATGGAACGGAACGTACGCAGCATTCGGATCGACGATCCCGAAACGGCGCGACCATGCACAGATAGTAGGGAAGTCGCCGTATAATAAAAAATGTCGGTTTTTAATTCTGTATATCAAATATCTTGATACACTTCACGTTGCGGCAGATCGAATATTTCATGGCAGCGGTAGAACATCGCGGCGCTTTGGCGGCCGCGAAGGCGATGAACGTGTCGCAGCCTTCGATCTCACACGCGATTGGCGAATTGGAGGCGTTGTGGTGTGAGCGGCTTTTCACGCGTGTCCCGAGCCGTGGCCTGGAGTTGACTGCCGCAGGCAAACGCCGCTATAAGGAAGCACGGGAACTGATGCAGCGCGCGGCGCAACTCGGCGCACGAGATACTGCCAGCGTCGTGGGCGACCTGTCGGTAGGCTGTTTCGCGACGCTCGGCGCGCGCCATCTTCCGCCGATCATCCGGCATTTTCAGAATCACTATCCCGATGTCCGGTTGACGATCCAGGAAGGCGATACGGAGGAACTTGTCGAAGAGGTGGAGCGAGGCACGCTCGATCTGGCGCTGATTTACGATATGGATCTCGCGCGTCAGGTGACGCTTCACGCTGTTGGCGAGCAATCACCCTATGCTCTGCTCCCGGAGGGGCATCGGCTGGCAAAGCATACTGCTGTTTCAATCAGGGAGCTGACAGTTGAGCCGTTCTTCCTGCTGGACATGCCGCACAGCCGTGACTATTTTCTTTCCCTGTTCCGGTTGGCTGGCGTATCGCCATCTGTCGCGCTGGAACTGCGTTCTGTCGAGATGATCCGATCGCTGGTCGCGAACGGGCATGGAATTTCGATTCTCGTGACTCGCCCTGTCGGCGATACGAGCTACGACGGCCGGCCCATCGTTTGCCGGCCTCTGGACTCCACGATTCCTGCGCAACGGGTTGTCGTCGCCGCGCCGCAGACCACGCAGTTGCCGCGGCCGGCGGCCGCGTTTCTTGAAGTGATGCGCGACCGGTTCATGAAGTCCTGAATTGTTCTTGGTAGCGCCAAATATGTCCCACGGACAAAAAAATTCCGTTAGAGGGACCAGCAATGTCCGCGTGACTCACAGACGGGACAGAGCAGCCTCCTAGCGACCGTTTCGAGTCTTGGTGCCGCCCCTCGGATCTCCGCCCGAGGATCCGACCGAACGGCCGAAAGTGGACCCCGTGGAAGCCTTCTCTGCCGAAGCACTCAATGGCCCTGCCGAAAAAGCGATTGCGGGCGCAGAGGCCCGGAATCAACATGTAATCGCATTCGGGCCGCAGCGCAAGCGACGGCAACCCGTCAAAGAGGGCCGCCGCGCTGCCGGTTTGAGTTCGCGCGGAACTCGCAAGGCGCCCTGTTCTGAACGGGTATGTGTTCCGATAGGTATTGACGCGCGCGGTGTACCCGGAGATACGAATAATGGAACACAACAAAGACGAGCCCGTTATCTTGCACATCTACCCCCTGCCGGGCGGCCTATGGGGTGGGCGGCTTACAGCGGGAGAGGAGGTCATAGGCGAGCTAGGCGCCTTTCAGTCCACACAGGAGGTCGAGCAGGCCGCCTCCGATACCGGCCTGTACCCGGACCGCATCTTTATAGAGGAATGACGACACCCGGTAGCGTAGCCCTCGGGGACGTAGCCGCGAAAGCGAGTCATCTGGATATCGCCTGCTCGCGCTGCGGACGGCGGGGCAAGTATCAACTGGCGCGGCTCGTGGCCCGCCTCGGCCCGGACTTCCCAATGACGGACCTCGCCTCGCAGCTAACGGACTGCCCGAATCGGGGCGCAAGCTCTCACGCCGAGCGGTGCGACGTGTATTTCCCCGGCCTCGTGGCAATCCTGCACGGCGGGACTAGCTAAAGTTTGCCAGGGCGGTGCCGTTAAACAGGTCTCTCTCCAGAACATGTATTCAATAAGTTTCATGTTTTGCCTTGGGGCCGCTCGACATGGGCGGCCCTTTTTCATTCTCGCCGCATACACACGGGTCTGCACTGCACCAAAACCGCCCGCCTCCGGGCCGTGATTAGCGGTTGACTTAACGCTCTCATCGTGGCGATGTTTATGTATGTATGTCGCCGTCGAGATGACGGCGTTATGTCAAGCTCTCGCGCTGCTCTAGGGCGGGGACACACGGGCATCGGACGCTATCTATGCATCAACACGTTTCAAGTCAGCCCCGAGTTCAACCGGGGATCGACGCTACCGGCAGGAACAGCGTGAGCGGATCCTCGGTAAGCGGCTCGAAGCCATATTTCTTGTAAAAACTGGCGGCGTCATCATCGACGGCGTTAACAACAACGCACTGAACGCCCACAATTTCAGCCGTGCTAACGATCGCATCAAGCGCATGCATTAAAAGGTATTCGCCGAGGCCCTGACCTTTATTGTTCTTGTCAACGGCGAGCCGTGCCAAGAGCACTGCGGATACATTCCGGGGGAGTTTTCTGCCAGACATGCCCGCGGTTTCCACCGAGGTAGCGGCAAGAGCGTAGTACCCGGCGACCCGGTGTGGATCGCTGGGCTGAATCGCGACGAATGTACGAGAAAGATTCTTTTCCTGATGCTGCTTAGCTGTTTTTTTCAGCCAATCATTCAGCGTAGGAACGCCGCAATCAAAACTACTGCGGTCGTCCTTCGATTCCAGACTTCGAATTTGTTTTTCCAATTTTAGTTTTCCGAAAACGTTCCATTGCGCGCTGCAACGCTTCGTTCGGCTTGGCCGGTTCATCGAGCAACGCAAAGAAACGCTGAGACTGTTCCACCGTCAGCCGAATGGACCGGATGACGTCTTCCTGTTCGATCACCTGCTCCGCCGCCCGCAGTGCTGATTGCACAACGAACTGGTTGAGGGTGCTACCCGATAGATCTGCAGCAAGCTGCAGAACCTCCTGCTTCTCCGCACTTAACCGGGCAGTGATTCGCCCGCGAACGGAGTTTTCCGTATCGCTGTCGTGCCTGATAGCCATTTGCTATTCCTTCCTATATCGAACCGGCCCTGTGCCGCCTCCCGGCGATGACATGGGCGACTGGTTCTCGCTTGTAATTGACAAAGGGGCAACATGCCCTGTCCTGTAGCGTCATTAAACGCATTTCGCCTTCCGAAGAAGGAGAATGAAGTATATAGCAGGCGGTGACACATTGCAACCAATTGGTGCCATTTTGTCACCAGTTCCATAGGCACAAACGGGCTACCCTGCAAAAATAAACAAGTTCGCTATTTCTCATTTTTCATTGAATAACACGTAGTTCGTGTGTACGATCGCGTTGTTGAACAACGAGGACCTATCATGACGACCAGCGTGCCGCCTATCGTGACCAGCGTCGACGACGCCGTTGCCGGCGTTTTTGAGTACAACCAGCAAATCGCGAAGGTTCCAGACGACCATCCAATCATCCGGACCATGGCGTACGCCCGAGCGTGGTACGCGGTGCGCAATGCCGACGGGACGTATCTTTTCGGGCCTAGCAAATATATCGGCTATATCGGCAACACCCCGGCGCTCTACGCCAAATACAACGGCAAAGGTGGAGAGATGGATGGGCGTACGACCGAGCGGGCGTTGAAGAATTTTTCGGATCCGATTGATTCGGGGCATCCGCTTTTCGCCGAAATGATGCGTAGTCTTGCTGCCTTCTGTGCCCGCTTCGGTCTAACACCGAGTGCCGCCGCACGCCTTGCTCTGTTACCGACCCCAGCGCCCAAAGGTACGCCACCGGAAGAAGGGGATGCCGAATATGTGGACCTTATCTGGCGTCTCGTTGAGCGGCTACCACGGCACGCTCGACGGGAAATCAGCCAACGGCTCAGGGACCTTCCCTAACCGTGGGCGCGCCGCTCGCAGGGAATTTCGCGCTGGCGCTACCTGCGCTAGTGACTGCTATGGGACGAGAGCGCGGACATCTGATCTCTCGAGTCTTTCGCCTCAGCAATCAGTAATGAGCGCTCGCCGCGCGTATGCGCGCGCGGCGGAGACTTACAACGAAGTATCCGGCTGCCTCGCCCGCTGAACAGCTCAGACTCTAAACTCGCCGGTCGTGACAGCTTCGCGCGGCGACGCGAGCGTGCACACGGCGGAAAACAGTTTTTCTTATTAGTGAATTTCCAGCTCGGACAATATCCCCGCAGCTTCCTTCGGGCTGCCTGCTTGTAACAGCTCGATCCCTTTCCGGCTACTCACAAATTTCAGACGATCGAAGAGTTCGTCGGCGATGCGCTTCGATTCCGGCATCACAGCCAATGCCAGGGACGTCGTATTGACGAGCAGTGATGGCTGCGTCGGAGCTGACTGTTCTCGTAGAAGCGACGCCGTAATGTCAAGTTCGAGGACTTTGCTTTCGGCTTCTTTTTGAAGTGAGATAAGGTGAGCGGCTGAAGACGGCAGACTCGTGACTTGGACTAGATGCCTACCGTGAGCATAGTCGATAGTCATCTCAGCGGCCCCGTGTAACTTCAAGCGTTTATTGAATCGAGCCTTTCGTTCCTCGTCTTCCCGAGCAAACGATGATCTGAGGTACCTCAGGAACTGACTGGTTGGCATCGAATTCCGCCGATTGACATCGCCGTCCGCCTCGTACGAATCCCGCGATCCAAAAGTCGAAAGTGATCGAATAGCTCCGTCAACGACCTGCTTTTCCGAGTACCCGCGGATCCGCATAGCCTTTCCGACCGTGAAACCATCAAACGGAGCGATCAAATCATCGAAAGCCGCTCCTTCAAGCATTTGGTCACGCATGAAGGCAGCCACATGCTCCAAAATGCCCAATGCAGAGGTTGCACGCTTGCTCCCGATCATTGCCTTCAATTGCTTGAGATGGAAGGCAACGTGCGCATTCGACACGCCAGGCGCCGGCGCGTCGTACCGAATCACAACTATCGCCACAAATCGCTCCCCCGTCGACGCATTCGGCGACCAGAGAACCGGTGCAGCATGTGCGGCGATCGGCGGTAATTCCCATGCGTTCATGGTTTTTACTCCGTCCATAATGCTTCGGCGCGCGGTACATCCAATCGCTTTTCAATGAATAGTACGAGCGGTGCTAGGCGCAATGCTATTAGGTCGACTATGATGGCCGCAACCTTCAGGATCTCCGAGAGTTGGGGATGTCGTACCTCCCATTTTCTCATCTCGACTGCAAGGAATTTTAGCTTCTTCGCTTGTCGAGCGAGCTTGTCGGCCTGTGTCAGGATTTCTTGGCCCGATTGACGCCGTTTCTTAAGTTGATCGAGGATTTGATTCACTCTTGCCATGTGCTCGACGATTCGCGCTTGCGCGCTGTCATGCTCAAGCGTCGCATAGATTTTCGAAAGCGGTTGGAGCGCCAAATTGTGGTCAAAGAGCCACCATTTCAATCCGTCGAAGATCAGGTTTTGCGCGTGCCGATCAGGGTTCGCCACCAGTTCGTCCCATGCCGCTCCGATGGGTCCGACGGCATCGCTACAAATTTGGCCCCAGATGTAGTCCTCCGCACGATCGTCTTCCGAGAGCCTTCTTGCAAGAAAAGGATCGGGTGCTTGAAAAAGGCTGCCGAACAGAATGAGTGGTCCGGTTTTAACAGCAGAAGGATATGACGGAATGTCCTCAAGCTCAGCTACGACAAGTGCGGGACTCGGTACGGGAAGTTTCAAGACCTGAGACGCGAGTCCGCACGCCAACTCGATGCAAAGTTGCGCCGAGTCGGACAAGTATTTTACGAAAACCGGGATACCAGGCTCGTCAACCCAAGGTACGCCAGCGAGGCCTTTCCACACATGGTTCAAATGTTTTCCGTGGACCTTCTCGGCCACACCTAGCAACCGATAGATTGGAGGGCATGCTACCAGTGCCGCTATGTCTGCTGGCAGATCGGTTCTCATAGCTAGCTTTTTAAGACCCCTGCGAAAATTTCGAAACCAGCCCGGTAAGTGTGGCGCTGCCCATAATCTGATTATCGCCCAACAGGACATATGACCAAGGCTTCGCACCGCTCTCGGCCGCATGTTTCGTCGCTGCCTGGCACCATTTCGTCGCCGCTTTCGCCTTAGCCTGGACGACGGGATCTGATAGCTCGTCCTTGCTTTTCACCTCACAAATCACCATGCCAGTCTTGGTCTCGATCACGAAGTCAGGCTCGTAATTGTCGCCCGAGCGATATTCGATCTGGAACTGAGCGCGACCCGGCTTTAACCACTTCTCGACCGTCGGGTCGGCATCGATCAGAACAGCAAACCGGCGCTCCGGATCGGAGTCGAATTTCTGTAGCGAATAGCAGCAATTCTTGAAGCCACCGAAGACCTGCCGCTTGGTGTCGGACAACGGCGAGACCACCTGCCGGAAGTCCCTGACTTTCTGCCCCGGAACGACGTTGAAAGGCTGCGGCTGCAGCAACATGAAGCCTCGCGTCACGCGAACTTCATAATCATCCTCGCCAAGCGGGGTTTCATGGTAGTTCTGCATCATCTGCGCAAATATGAAGTCGGCCAGTTGCCGGCCATTGCGCAAAAGGACGTTCTCGACATCCGCAGGATCTTCGAGGTAGGAGCTAACGCGGGTGACAACTTGACTCGCTAGCTTGTAGAGGAGGTCAGAGTGGGCGTCGTAGTCGATCTCGTTCCGTTCGATGAGGAAGCGCACCAGGTAATCTTCTAAGTGCTTTTCCCGCGGATCGTCAACGGTTTTGGCCAGGTATGTCCGCGCTTCGGTCCGCAGGGTCTGGATGACAAGGCCGTCGTCGATCGGGCGAACATTGATCGTGGTGAGATCCTTGAGATCGAAGTCTGCGAACTGAAACGTGGCCTGCCGTTTCGGCAAGACCAAGATCTGCGGGATCGACAGGGTGCGATCTGCGACCGTCTGCGTAACCGCTGAAACGATCTCTTCGACCCGGGGGGCCGGGACAATCCCCTCAAGCGTGCTCTGGACGGGGCGAACGATGTCCTGGACCGCCGCGACGATCTGGCGCTGAACGTCGGTCGAACGCAGTTCATCGGCGCTGCCGAGCTTGCGCTCGAAGCGCCGGATGACTTCGAGTGTCACTTCTGCGGTTCGCGTTTCTTCGGGAGTCTCGAGCGTCAGCACAGGCTTGGCGGCAGGAGCGTCTAGCCCTGGCAGCGATGGTCCCGTGCCGGTGATCATGATCTCCGCGATCGAGGGAGCCGTGACGAGCGTTGCGCCGCCCGACGACACATCGCAGCCATCACCGATCTCGATCTGCTTCATGACGATCGAGCCCGGTTCGCGCGCCTTCTGGATGATCTCGTCGAAGCGGTCGTGGGCAATGACGGTCAGGCGGTCGACGGCGGCAAAGTCCTCTTCGTCGTGATGCGTGACCCGCTCGCCATAAGGCAGCCGGAGGCCGCGGCCAAGGGTTTGTTCCGTGAGGATATCCGAGGCCGATGCCCGGAGCGGCACGATCGTATAGAGGTTTGTCACGTCCCAGCCCTCTTTGAGCTTATTGACGTGAATGACAATCTCCGTGCGGCCATCCTGCTCGAGCGCTACCAGCCGCTGGGTCGCCTCTTCGCTTTCTTCGCCGCGTAACGCCGAATGCACCTCAGCGACCTTGTCCTTGAAACGTCCGCGGAAGAAATCTTCGGATTCCACGTAGGCACGGATACGACGGGCGTGATCGGTATCCTGTGCGACAACGAGGATGAACGGATGCACCTTGGGCCGCCCGGTGACACGATGGTAACGATCGAGCTCGACGGCGACGTGGTCGTGATTGTGGACCGCGTCCTCGAGCTTGATCTGCTCGAGCCGATCTTCGGACACCGATTTTGGATCGAAGTCTTTGCGGGTCGCGACCGCCGGTTCCTTCACGAAACCGTCAGCCATCGCCTCCCCAAGGCCATAGCTGTAAATGACATTTTGGAAAGACGTCGATTTTGCGCCGACCGTTTTAGGCGTTGCGGTCAGCTCGAGGCCCAGAATCGGCTTGAGGCCATCGATCGCCTTGGCTCCCGCGCTCGCGCGGTAACGGTGGGCCTCGTCCATCACGACGACAAGGTCGTCGAGCTGGGAGAGATAGTCGTAGTAACTCTCGCCGATGGTCTCCTGCAGCTTCTTCATCCGCGGTGTTCCGCGGGGACCCTCTTCCTTGTTGATCTTGTCGATGTTGAAGATGTTGATGTGAACGTCGCTGCCGAACAGATCGGAGGCGCGCCCATCGGCAAGCCGGACGCCGCGACCGCTCTCATAGTTGTCGCCCGTGATGATGAGCGGCGGATTCGTCGCGAACTCGGCGATCCCTTTGAAGACGTATTTCGGGTGTCCGGGCGTGAAATCCGCGATCAGCTTGTTATAAATCGTCGTGTTCGGCGCGAGCACGAAGAAGTGGCGGCTTTGCCCTGTCAGGTAGAGGTACGAGATAAAGGCGCCCATCAGACGGGTCTTGCCGACGCCGGTTGCGAGCGCGAAACAGAGCGACGGGAAGTCGCGCTCGAAAGCCTGGAAGGACGGCCATCTCTCACGGATGGCCGCGAGTGCCTGGCCATCGGCAATGTCCTTCCCGAGCGCTACGCGTTGAAGCGCTTCGGTCAGGATTTCGAGGGAATCCGCTTGCGGTTTGCGGAGGGACAATCGTTGGGTGATGCTATGCAGCTCTCGATTCATTATTGTATTTATTCCTTTTCCGCAAACAGGTCTGCTTGGGGCTTCACAGCCCGGCGCTTCGACGACGGTTTAGGTTGTGCACCGATCGGTTCTGCCTTCGCTTCCGGCAGATTCTGGACGGTGAGACTGTAATCATCCCTGCCCCATTCACACTTGCGCAGAACTGCGAGGGGGATCTTCTTGATGGTCAGATTCGCGAAGGCCTCTGGCTTTGCGTTGAACGCCTTGCAGCAAACGAGCAGGCTGCGGTCGTCCCCGACTTCTTCAGAGATAGCGCGCAATTGATCACGCGTCAGGCTCTGCGTGGTTACATAGATGAAGTCACGTTCTGACGAATAGCCGTGCATCCAGTAAGACTGCTCGCTCGGTGCATAGGTAAAGCCCATGAGCTTGCAGACCGCCTCTGCAAGCATGGCAGGGTTGTAGTCGGACTGGATGACCCAATTGCCCCATTTGTCCTTTGCGAGTAGCGAGGACGCCAGCTTGTAGTAGCGGAAACCTCCACCGCCCTTCCATTCTGTGGCTTCCGTAACACCGCCGGGATCTTCACCGTCAATAACTTTCTTCAGCCTCGGAATAATATGCGTGTGACAGTGTTCGCCGAGTTCGATCATGATCCACCGGCGGCCCATCTTGTGCGCAACAGCCCCGGTCGTGCCGGAACCTGCGAACGAATCCAGGACCAAATCACCCGCATTGCTGGCGATGTGCAGAATGCGCTGCAGCAAACCTTCGGGCTTCGGCGTGGCAAAAGGCTCTACGTCCGGTAAAAGTTTGTTCAGGTGATCACGCTTTGCTTGCTGATTGGTGCCTACGTCATCGCCGGTCCACCAAGTTCTCGGTGCGACGCCGTCTCTCACTTCGGTCAAATACCTTTTGATGATTGGGAGCCGATCACCGTCAGCACCGAAATACGCACGCCCTTCTGCGCGGGCGGTAGCTAGGGTTTCTTTTGAAAAAGCCCAAAATCTGCCTGGCGGCGGTGTGGTCGTTCTGCCGGACGGAAGAACGACAGGGAAACGCTGCTTTTCCGTGCCGCTTTTGGCTGTCCCGTCATCACCCTGCCGCCAAGGTCCGCGCGGATCGTTGTCAGGGTTTTTGAAGCGCCCGAGTTGTGTTTCGGTCCGGGGCATCAGATTACGATTTTTGCCCCATATCGACCGATCCTTGGCATATACCAAGATATTATCGTGCGAGAGGGAAATGTCCGCGTCTCCACGGCCACCTTTGTCTTTTTCCCAGACACATGTAGCAACGAAGTTTCCGCGTCCGAAAATCTCATCACAAAGAACTTTCAAGTAATGCGCTTCGTTGTCGTCGATCGTGATCCACAAAGACCCAGCGTCCGACATTAACCGTTTGATTATTTCAAGTCTGTCACGGATAAGAGAAAGCCATAACGAGTGTTCAAGGCCATCGTCGTACTGCGCAAAGGCGCTTCCCGTGTTATATGGCGGATCAATGAAGACGCATTTGATTTTGCCTGCGTATTCAGATTCTAGGGATTTCAAACCAAGAAGATTATCCCCAAAGATCAGGCTATTATCGAATATGTCGTTCTCGGTGATGCGACCATTGGCATGATATGACTTAGTCGGATCCTCAAGGAGAATACGCGGCTCAAGATTCTGCCTATCGTCCTTGCCTATCCAGTTCAGTTCGAGACGTGGCTTTTTCATGCGACCTCCCACCGCACCGTGAACAGCGGTGTCAGTTCAGGGGCGAGTTTGAGGCTTTCCTGGATTGTGTCGAGCATCGATTCCACTTCGGCGCGGATCTCGGCTTTCCGATCAAAAAATGCTGCTTTCATCTTGTCCCGTTTTGCTTCCTGCGCGCTAATGCGGCGTTTTTCCGCGAGTTTTTCGCTCATCGCCAGGTTCGAACCCCGTAGGGCCTTTTTGGCGGCTCTAATTTCAGTGTCGATCGCCTTGACCTCTGCTTCGAAGGCCCGTTCCAGGTCATCGGCGTAGGCGTCGAGTTTTTCGCTTTCCTCTTCAAGCCATGCGTCGTTTTCCGCCTCCGCCAAGGCGATAAGGTCGGCCCGGCGAGCGGTTTCGATGGCGTCGAGATCGGTTACCGGCGTGGCAGTTGCCGGGCCGGCGTCATGCGCAGGCACCGACAGCAGACGCTCCATCGTTTCGGGATGTGGGGCATCCCCCTCATCCGCGGTGGTCGAGAGGACCAGATAGTCGCGCACTACGGCGGCGGTATTCACACGCAACTTGGCCACGCGTAGCCAGCCTTTTGATCCTCGCAGCGGCTCAACGTCGGCGAGCCGACCGGGGTAGGCTGACAGATCGAACCGGAGGTGATTGGCGCCGTCGAACTGGCGATTCTTGGCATCGGCAATCACCTTTTGGGCCAGCGTGCCCTCGGTCAGGCGGAAAAACTGCCAGCCGCGTTCGTCAGCAATCGGCCATTCGGTCGTGTAGGTGTGCCCCTCGTAATTGAAGCGGCGCTCGTCATCCGCATGAAATTCCGCTTCCGGCAACTCGGCCTGGGCAATCCAAAGAAGATCGCGATCGAAGTCGGAGAGATGTTTGCGAATCTCGCCATCCCGGTTTTTCAGTTGCCTGATGACCTTCTCGTCGACGTTTTCCAGCAGCCGCTTGCGTGCGTCGAGAACCTGCTCGCTGATCTGCGCCTGCAGGTCCGTCTGCAGCAGGTCGAACGCGGCGTTGATTTCCTCTTCGTTACGGGCAGCCTGGACGATCTCCAGGATGCGCTTCTCGATGTCGACGCCGCGTTCGATGGCGCCGAGGACTTCGTCGCTGGCCCCGAATACGCCGTCGAACAGCCTGAATTTCTTGTCGAGCAGGTCAAAGACTCGCTGCTCGGCCCGGTTCTTTAGGTTGAGGAAGTTGACGACAGTGACATCAATCTTCTGGCCGTACCGATGGCAGCGGCCGATCCGCTGCTCGACGCGCTGTGGGTTCCACGGAAGATCGAAGTTGAAGAGCAACGAGCAGAACTGCAGGTTGATGCCTTCTGCTCCAGATTCTGTAGCGATCAGAATCGACTTGTGATCGCGGAACGCCTCAACGATTGCGGCCTTCATGTCGGCGGTCTTCGATCCTGAAATCGCGTCCGATCCGTGGTGACGGGCCAGCCAGTCGCGGTAGAGTGCGCCGCTCGCCGGATCGTTGTTCTGGCCGTTCATCAAAACGATCTCATCGCCGTAGCCGCTCGCGGCCAGGAGATCGGCAAGGTAACGCTGCGTGCGGACGGACTCGGTGAAGATCACCGCTTTCCGCAGGCCGCCCTTCGACTCGATCGTGTCGAACGCCGCAGGCAGGGCGCTGACGAGCTTGCCGCCCTTCGCGTTCTCGCCGATGGTCAGAGCCAGGGCGCGATATTCCTCGAGCTCGGCAATCTCGGCCGCGAGCTTGACCGGATCGATTTCGTCTTCCTCGTCCGCGTCATCGTCAAACTCTTCGGCCGTCTCGTCGATGGTGTCGTAATCGACGAAGGTTTCGATGGAGGGACGTTGCTTGTCGCGCAGCCGTTCGATGATTTTGGCCAGCGTTTCAGAGACGGCGAACGTGGAAGAGCCCAGGATCTTGCGGACCACGAGCGTCACGAGCGCATTCGGCCGGTCGCCGAATGCGATGGTGCCCGGGCGCTGCAGGTAGTGTGATACGCCTTCATACAGCCGCGCTTCGTCGTCAGACGGCTCGAATGACAGGGTGAGCGGACTGCGCGCCGTGTATTTGATGAGGCCCGCCTGCTGGACTTGCCGGCGTAGCGTCCGTTTGCAGACAGCCTCAAGGCGCTTGCGCAGAAACAGGAACGAATTGTTTGACGACGACGCGCTGACATACGCGGCGCGGAAACTCTTTTCATCGCCGAAGAAATGCTCGTCGATAACGGACACCAGGCCGTAGAGCTCCATCAATGAGTTCTGCAGCGGCGTTGCCGTCAGCAGAATCTTGAAATGATTAGCGGTCGCGTCGCGCAGGCGCTTCGCTCGCAGCCCGGTTCCCTGCTTATAGACGTTCCGCAGCCGGTGCGCTTCGTCATAAACCACGAGGTCCCATTGCTCGCGCTGAACGTCCTCCGCCTTCGTGGCGGCGAACTCATAGGACGTGATGAGGATGCTGTCTGCCACGTTGAACGGACGCGGGTTTCCGGTCTTTTTGGCCTGGTTGTAGGTCTTGCTCTCGATGATCGTCGATGGCAGCGAGAATTTTTCAATCAGTTCCTGGCTCCATTGCTTGCGCAATGAAGCCGGAACAACGAGAAGGATTTTCCGCTTGCGCTCCGCCCATCGCTGCGCAATGACAAGGCTGGCCTCAATCGTCTTTCCAAGGCCGACTTCATCGGCTAGGACAACCCCTTTGGACAGGGGCGACGATAACGCGAAGAGAGCGGCATCGACCTGATGCGGATTCATGTCGACGCGGGCGGTCGACAGAGATTGCGCGAGGGCATCATCGCCAATCCCTTCGAGCGTAATGCGGTGCGCGAAGAAACTGCTTTGATGCTTCGTGAGTCTCGGGGAGGTCGTCATTGGTCGGCAAAGCCTTTCTTGAACACCTGCATTTTTTTGTTCTTCCCCACGATGTAGGATCTCGGCAAGCATGGCCCTAATAACGGAGGGAAAGTTAACTGGCTGTCACGCACACTCGCAGATAGTCCAGGCCGTTCGATCACGCCGCTTTCATCATTCCGTACGCGTCTTACGGCTAAGGGTCGCATTTTAAGGGAATCCGCCGTCGGATTTGACCTTCGATGGATCGGCCCGTCGCTGTCCGCTCGCCGCACCTATAGCCCATCTTTAGCCGTCCCCATAGCGACGCGGGCGTAGTAGCCCGCAACTTCTTCGACTACGCGCTGCTTTTCAGCTTGAACATAGACGGTCGTGGTCTGCAGCGATACGTGACCCAGCACTTTCTGAACGACATCGACGGGCACCTCTTCCGCGACGGACTGGGTTGCAAAGGTATGTCGGAACGCGTGCGCGTTAGCCTGTCCCAACTGCACTCGCTCATCGAGACTCCACTGATCCATGGTCTCGACCAGTTCGGTGACCATCCGACTAATCAGCCGGTTCAGTCCATCCGCGGTGTAGCCCGCTTCATTCGCAGGCTGCCCGTGATCACTCTGCTCAGCTCGATGTCGTCGGCGCGACGCGTCGGTCCACGGAATGATGACAGGGCTCAGCAGCGGCCCGCTCTGTTTGTCTTCTTCGGTCGCGCCGTCGAAATCTTGAGCCCGATCGCGCCAATGCGCGCGCAACGCGGCCAGCGTCGCAGCGCTCACCGGCACCGTGCGTTCGCGCTGGCCCTTGCCAACGATGGTCAGCTCCCAGACCGGTCGCTCGAGGGTCCCAAAGGATGAAGGGCGCAGATTCTTGCGCTGGGCGCTTGCGGCTTCTTCGCGCCGCAGACCCGAATCGCCCATCATCAAAATCGCGGCCCGCACCGCCCGCCATTGCATCGCGCCCTCTTCCGCTGAGCGCATATCGAGCTCCACGCGTAGCTTGCGCCACAACTGAGCCGGCAAGGCGCGTTCGATCTTCATCGCGCGTTCGCGCTTGACCACCATCGGATCGTTGACCGCCTTCCAGGGATTGCCGGCCAGATAGCGCACATCCACCCACCAGGCGAATGCCTTCCGCAGTACGCGAACGATGTACCGCTGTGATTCAGGCGATAGCGAAGCCGAGCCCTCCGCCGACGCGGCGAACGGTCGCCAACGCGGCGAGTGCCGAGGGAAGCGCTCGCCCACGAACCGCGGATCGGGGCTTTTCAAAAAATCCTTATAGGCCTCGCAGTCGTCCACGCGTAGATCGCTCAACGCCTTGCCGCGCAGCACCACCGCCCACAACAGAAACCGTTCCAACTCCTTGGTGTACGCCCGCAAGGTTTTCGGCTGATCCCGAAAGCGGTTCAGATACGCGCGCACCGCATCGAGGTCGTGGTTCGCCTGGATATAGCAGAACGCGGCCGAGCGGTTTTCGCCATGCGCGCCGGAGAGCGCGTGTGGCACGGCGAGGCGTTCGAGCGGCGCCAACGTCAGTCGGCCCGCCTCTGAATTACCGCCCGGACCGCTGCAGCTTGGACCGCTGGCTGGGCCGCCTCCCGTCACCTTGGTGGCCGGCACGACTTCGACGACTTCGGCCGCCACCAGCGGCACGCCATCGTGCTCGACCGAATCAACGTCGACCGCGACCGTCAACTGAAGCGACTTTTCGTGGCGCCGTAGCCAACTGACGATCGCCCGCGCTCGACCCGGGCCGATGCGCGGAATCGAGCGCCACCAGCTGCCACCCCGCCGGTTGCAGAACGCGACCAGTTCGCCCAGCGTCTTGATGCCCTCGCCTTTCAGACGCCGCGCCACGCGCGGACGAAGCCACGCGCCGATCGCGTGATCCGGATGCGGCGGCAACGCCGCCAGCTGCGCGGCGTCGGTCACCATGCGGAACGTCACCGCCGTGAGCTTCGGCTGCCCGTTGTCAATCGAAGTAAAGATGTAACCCCCTCTAAGGCCGGAAACCGCCGCCAGTCAACGAACCGGCCATCGAAGGTCGCAACTTTGCGTCAAATTCAATTGAACTAAAGTCGTGACATTGATGAAATTTGAACTAAAGTTGAGACATTGCTGAAGCGGAGACACGCTTCATGACCGATCCCATCCCGTTACCGGTGCGGCGTCTTCCAAACCAAACGCTTCATCACGTTTGGGCGCCAAAGCTTCATCGTCCGATCGCGTTTTCCTCGGTCGCGCAAGTGCGTCTCTGGATTATGCTCGAGGCCAACCCAGATGTGACAAAGTACTGTGAACGACCCGCGCTGCCTGGTGAGCATGGATCGGAGCCCGTGGCGGATTTCTGGGCCGAACGTGGCAGAACAGCGCATTGGTTCGTGCTCGGCGACGACGTTGACGACCACATCAACTTGCCGGACACGGACCCATCGACCCCACATGCTCCGCACACCGAGATCATTTTCACCAAGGATCTTGAGCATCATCGGGTCTGGATTCAAAACTGGATGTCGTTACTTCCGTACCTGACAACCGGTAGTCGCCTGATCGACCCGGCTTTGCGCGAGAACGTTATCCGCTTCTTCAATGCAGAAGCGACGCTGGAGCACGCCGAACATCATTTCGCGCGTCACGACGCCGTGCTCGTGCGAACCGCCGTGATCGCTGCGCTGCACAGCGGTCAACTTGCCAGCACGGACCTGATCACGTTGCCGTTGAGCCGGCAAACAAGGTTCATCCGATGTGATCGAGGGTCTTCGCATGCGGCGTAGCGACATTCCCGAGGCGCTGATCGATGCGAGCGTGTGGCCCGGGATTGATCCGAGCGCGATGGACCCCGAGCGTCTGGCGATTTACCGACGACGCGAGGGTGCGATACAAGCATATCTGCGTGGGGCACGTTTCGCCGATTTGAAGCGGGACTTTGGGATTGCTCGTGGCGCTTTGAATCGCCTGATCGAGCGCTGCCTTGCTTTTCATCAGGATGGTCGCATTCAGGGATTTCGCGGATTGATTCCGCACACCAGGACCCAAGGCCATCGTCGGGTCGTGCCCGCTTGCCGCCGTTCAGACCGGGGTGGCCTCACCGGAGCGCTGGGGCAGTTGTTCGAACAACTGCCCCAGCTCGCGCGAATCGTGGAACGCGAAATTGGCTCGGGCAAGCTGGGCATCACCGAGCGGGGACGCCTTTACGGACTGCGCGACGTCCAGCTAAAGCTGATCGCAGCTTGCCGGGAAGCCGGCCTAAGCACCCGAGCCTACCCTTTTTGCGCCCATGAGATGGGCTACCGATCTCTGGCGCGCTGGGTCAGACTGCGACTTGAAGCCCGAATTCCGCTGCGTCGTTGGTACGGCCCAGCCGACACGTGGCATGCCACGGTTCGACCATTTTCGGTAATTGAACTGGATGGCCACAAGCTGGACCTGCGCCTTCGCGTGCGCTTCACGGAACCGTCTGGCATTAGCGTCGATCTGGAAACTGAGCGCTTGTTCGTGATCACCGTGATCGACGTTTGCACCCGCGTCGTTCTGGGCTGGCAGGTCGTGCCGGCATCCGAATATAACCACCATGATGTCCTGGCAGCCTTGCAGGACGCACTACGGCCCCGACGCAAGCGCGACCAGTTGATGATTCCTGGCCTTACCTATCGGCCCACCGCTGGCTTCGCGACGGAAGTCTGTTCTGAGGCCGCATATGCCTGCTGGGACGTCCTGAAGGTCGACAACGCTGCCGCGCACTTGACCGAGGACATGTTCTTGCCAGTCTGCCAATTTGTCGGCTGCCGCCTCGAAGCGGGCCCCGTCGGAGAGCCGACGGCGCGTCCCTTTATCGAGCGGTTCTTTCTCACCCTCACGGACCGCATGTCGCGGAAGCTCACCGGGACCACCGGTCGTCATCCGGACGATCGCCTCGGACAGCGCGGCAAGCGGGCGCCGGTCGAGCAATTGACGACCTTACCGGAGCTCGAAGAGTTGCTGGACGTAGTCGTCGCGAACTATCACGGTACCCCGCACGACGGCCTAAATGGCCGCACGCCGTTGGAGGCGCTGCAACTGGCTATCGAACATAACCCAGCGCCGATCCGCACCCTACCCCAGGTGCTGCGCGCCAGGCTGCACCAGTTGCAGCCCTTGCATCGATGCACCGTACGCGGCAACGTGGCGCGCGGCATCGCCCCGTACATCAGCTTTTACGGCGCCCGCTACAGCAACGAAGTCCTCCAACGCACTTCAGGCCTCATTGGCGAGCAGATCCGCGTCTATCCGAATCCCGGTGACATGCGGGAGGCCTGGGCATACCTGGCGAACGGTGCCGACCTCGGACGCCTCGCCGCGCTCGAAGGCTGGCGCTACAGCCGGCACACGATGCGCCTGCGCAAGCACATTCTCCGCGAACGACGGTTGGGCAAGCTCAAGTTTGCCGGGGAGCAGGATCCGGTACACGTATTCGCCGAGGAGCAGCGCCGCGCCCGTAAGCGGAGCCGCAAACAGGGCACCGTGATCCTGCAACTCTCACAGGTGGCCGAGGCTGATGCCGCCGACACGCAAGTGGGCACCTCGCAGACGCCCCGCTCTCGTGCCCGGCCAGCAGACGACGTGATTGTGCCCGTTGATCTTGGCGATCTGAAGGTGCAAAACCGTTGACAGGAGGAACGCGCATGTCGAAGGACATTGAACGACCGATCCCGCTGGACGAGCATCCCCTGGGTCGGCGCATTTATCGCGTTCCCACGCCGTCGATTGCCGCGTTTCGCAGCCTCATCGACGAGTGTCTGTTCCTGTACATCACGGGTGCGTTGATCCACGGACGTCCGCGTATCGGCAAGAGCTATGCGATCGAGTTCATCCGCCGAGACCTGGGGCACCGCCAACCGAAGGTGTCGGTGTACAAGATGCGTTGTACCCGTTCGCAAACGGCGTCAGAAAATAATTTCTTTGCGGCGCTGCTGCACACGGTCAACCATCCCGCGCAAAGTGGTGCCTCCAAGACGGCGCTGCGCGGCCGCCTCTTGCACAAACTCCGACAGGTGGCCGACAAGAAGGGCGACGATCGCGTCGTGCTGTTCGCCGATGAGGCGCAAAACCTGCGCGAGATCGAGTACGAGTGGTTGCGTGATCTGCACGACGAAATGGAAAACAACGCGCTGCGCCTCTTCACCTTCCTGGTCGGACAGCCACAGTTGCTGGCGCAGAAGTCAGCCTTTCAGGCGCAGGACAAGGAACAAATTGTTGCGCGCTTCATGGTTGAAGAACTCGCGTTTCGGGGCATCGTCTCGGCGGCAGAATGCGCCGCCGTCCTCTCGGCGTACGACCACGGTGAGTATCCCGAGCACTCGGGCTGGAGTGCCCAAAGCACATGCAGCCGGCCTGCGTATCGGGGAATCCGCTGGCCGGCTGTGGGATGCCTTCGAGGACGCACACATCAAGGCCAACCTGGATGGCCCGGTCGAGATTCCAATGAAATACTTCACCGCAGCGGTCGAGGCGGCATTGTTGCTGAGCGCCAGCAAGGACAGCGAGACCCTGCGTTTCGACGGCGCATTCTGGGCCGCGATGGTGGAGCGCAGCCGGTATGTGATGGGACAAAAAGCGGGGCGTTCGTTGTTATCGGCAATCACTGGCCGCTGATCGGCCGCACCCGATCGTGAGCGCCCGCTGCATGCGTGAAGCGTCGCGATCGCACGAGGAGGAGAGCTGGCGACCCGTGGTGTTGCCGGTGTGCACGGCATCGCCGCCGCGCTATACCGCGCGGCCTGAATGGAGCAGCCCTGGCGAATCCATGTGGATGCGACTCTCGAAATTCTCGCTCTACAATCGGCTGCCCATTCACTCGCTGGCGCGCTTGATTGCCGTGCGCCCGGACGAAGCGCTGGCCGATGGCGTGGATCTTCGGCGTGCCGATCGGTTTGAGATCGACAAACTCGCCGACGTACTGGAGACTTCCGATGGCTCGGCCCGCATAGGGTTTTGCTGCGGCACTGCCCGTCCCGCACTGGGCTGGGCGAGTACCGAACTCCGCTATTGCCCCACGTGCCTCGAGCAGGGCTTTCATGCCGCGTTGTTTCAGTGGCGATTCATCGAACGCTGCCCGATACACCGGCGTCGTCTGCGCCGCGGCTGCCGCCAATGCGCAGCCGTCATTCCCTACGTCCTCGCTCGTGACATGGCGGCGCATCCGCTGTCGTGCGCGCGCTGCAACACGTGCTGGGTCCCCGGATTGGATCGACCGGCAGGACGGTGTACGCCGATCATGGGCCAAGCTGCCCGGGTCTTACAGAGGTGGCAGAGTTTTGTTGCCGACACCGCCGTACCACTAACTGCTCCGGCGGCTCGGCGCCGCGATCCGAACACGGGAAGATTTATCGTCCAACCCGCACCTTGGCTCGACGGGCGTACGGCCAATCAGGCTGGATATATGCGGCTACTGAACCGGCTCTATGACGTGCCGCCGCCGTCATCACTCGAGGTGCTCCGCAGGAACCCCGCCTTCGCGCCCGCTGGCTCAACTCGTCGTTTGAAGGTGGCCGACGACGACGGGCCAACCGACGCAGCTCTGCACTACTTACAAATTGATTGGCCGCATTTTGGAATAGGCTTTCGTGAGTACGAGCACACCGTCGATCGCGTCCGACGCCAACTCTTCGGTAACGTGCTCTGTCCCGCCCATGCCTCCGCCCTCTTGGCGCGACCAGGTCATCAATGCGTGGTCTCATCACGAGACCTTGGCAGCGATAGCGCCACAGCGCTCGGTTGGTTGATGAGTTGGTACGGGCTCACACGCGCATGTGTGCCGACGGATCGCTTATCCACGCCGGCGCTGGGTCTGGCTGGATGGCTTGCGCACTTGCCTCACCGGCCCGCCGACGTATCGCAATGCGCATGGCGCGACCAATTGATCTGCTGGCTTTACGAAGACCTTATGAGCTCAGCCCGGATCTGGTCGCGCATTGCCAGCTTCATGCAGAACCGAGGCAATTATTTTCTCATCGGGTGGCTTGCGCGCCCGTGTGAACTGGCGACGCTTCGGCGCAACGACAGCATCCCTCTGCCGGCGAGATCGACAATCGCGACGTCGTGACTGACGGCAATCTGCACAAGTGTCTCATCTTTACTTCCGTTTTACGCCAAACAGCTATTTTGAAAGGACTTCTCTATTCAGCACGGTACGTTCGTCACGAGTGTCCCAACTTTAGTGGCGAAATCGTCCCAAAGTTAGTTCGTTTGACAACCCGCATCCAAATCGCCCAAATCTAGCAAAACCTTCATCTCGTTTTCCGTCCTCTAACTACGCACATCAAACAAGGGGCTAAATCGAGCTGCATAAGCAATGCTTCCAAGGCTCATGACCAGCGGCGCCAGCGTCTGCGCGACTTGCGCAGGAAGGCCGGCGCGCGCTACCTCCTTCTCGCTCGCTGCAACAATGAAGTCTTTAATGACAGCGCCATCCGGCAAGGAGCCGGCCAGCGCGAGCGCCGCACGGCACTCTTCCTCACTCAGGTCCCTGAATATGAATTTTCCTAGTGTATGTGCAAGATGTTCGCTTGCTTGGGATGCGGTTTGACTCATGCGCGTACCAGTGTTTTCCTATGCGTCATCCCGCAGATAGACGCTATCAAAGATTGGTTCATGTGCTTCTTGAAGCCGCTTTGCGAGGTCGCTGTCATTCGCTACTGCAGCAATCGCGAGTGCCGCCAGATAAGAAAGAACGGCCGCCGAATCAAGCAATTGGGCAGCATGACGATCGCTGTAGTTTTGGCGAATTTCATCGTTCGCCGATCGCGCCTTAACTTGTACTGCGCCCCCATGCGTGAAGGCACACATTGCCGCCCACGTCCCTTCCTTAACGGCCTCAACCACGCGTCCTGGGTCTCCCGTCACCGTTGCAAGGTCGCTCGCTATCTTGCCAATCCTCGGCGGCTCCGTGCCATTCACGTATCTCTTTACGTCCGCATCTGACGCGCAATACTGATACCAAAGTCCTCGTGCATATGCCTCAAACTGTGGTCGGTAAAGTGCAAATGCCGATCCGCGCACGTTCTGTTCGATCAACGTATGCGTCCCTTGGTGGTGCTCGATACACAGATGTTGAAGCGCCACGGCGACGCGGCTGCGCATTGTCGTTGCGAACGTGACGCCGTCGAGTAAGCGCGCGCTCGAAACCATCCAATTGCTGGAGCGCTGTCGAGCCCGAAATAATGCGTCGTCATCGACTATCATCTACCGCCTCGTTCCGTTTTCCGTGGTCAGTTGACACGACGCCATGCGTCGTCGATTGCGCCAAACACTGGAGGCACGAAGTCGTGCCCCTCAAACGACACCGGCTGGTCGTTCTTCGGGTATTTCAACGCCGGGGACGGACGTGCTTTTCTACCGCCCGTCCGAGAAGCTCGTGGTCGATGGTGTCAAAGAAGGACTTCAAATCAATGTCGACTACCCAGTCGTAGCGCCAACAGTTCCTTCTCGCTTGCGCCACGGCTTGTTTCGCCGATTTGTTGGGACGATAACCGAACGATGAAGAATGGAATATCGCATCAATTTCCGGCTCAACCAGTAACTTGACGGCCATCTGAGCCACGCGGTCAGTGATGGTCGGCACCCCGAGAGGACGAAACCCGTCCCCCTTCGGGATCAACACCTCTTTGACCGGTTGGGGAAAATAACTCCCCGAACTCATTCGATTCCACAGGGCATATAGATTTCTCGCCAAGCGATTGCGGAATAGCTCAATACTCTGCCTATCCACACCCGGCCCGCCTTGGTTGGCGGCCACGCGCTTCCAGGCTTCCCAGATCAACCGCTTGGGTATCTCGAACGACTTGGTGGAGACCCGGGAATCTTCCCGCGTTGCAGTTGTTCCATGGTCTCCACCGGACAAGGTCATGCCTTCGCTCCAGAGGTCATTACAACCCTTTCGACGCTACTACGCATGACTCCGCCCCTGTGCCTCGCATTGGTACTCTGGCTCTCACGGGTTCTCCGCTTGAGCGTCTCCCTTGGCATCGAGACGACAGGTTCCCAAGTTCCGTATCCATGCCTGCAGGAAGGTCGCGCCACCTCTATGCCGGATGCCGTCAAGCCAACGTTCAGGTTGCCGCTTGACTGGTCCCGAGGCGTTGTCGAGTCCTCGGTTTTGACATCATTGCAATTATCGAACATCTTCGATGGTTCACTTTCGTTCGCCTCCTTCCTACACACCTGACGGGATCTATCCCGCCTTTTCCTCAGACGCTCACCACACTCGCTCTTAACGAATGCAGCTCTGGGTGGTTTGGCATCGCCGCCTGATCGGCGAAACCGAGGGGCCAACCCTCATCACGGATACAGCATGTACGGCGACAGACTGTCGCTTTCCTTCTTGGCACACCGACAACTACTATGACGCCGGGGGAACCGACCGCCGGGGCGGCAGTACCGGGGCGCGAGTACGATTCCTGATCGATGTAGTAAGTGCGGTCCGGCTCACCATCGGCAACGTGGCGCCGGTTGGCATCCGCATCTCGCAGAGCAAGGTCAATGACTTTGCCTCGAAATGGCTGGGCGGTGAGGCGGACGCGGAAGTGATCTTCGGCACGCTCGACGACGCAGGCGTCAACTTTATCCACGTGACCGAGCATGAAGCGTGGCTACCCGCGTTCGAAGGCACGCAAGACAGCCTTGTAGCACTAGCGCGCCGCTACGCGCCGAACGTGGCAGTCATCGCGAACGGCAGCTTGCACACGACGCAACGTATTGCCCAAGCACTTGATTCCGGCGCGGACATCGTGGCGGTCGGCCGAGGCGCGCTCGCCAACCCCGATCTGCCCGTGATTCTTGCAAACGGACGCGAACCGCGGAATTTCGACGATTCCATCCTGCAACCCTTTGCTAGTATCAAGGACCACGAGCTCGCGACGCTATTGGCTGACTAAAGGGACTAAAGGGGATCCTGTGAGCGACCTTAAGCAGATAGAGCTCGGAGGGGCTTGGTACGCAACTCTTTTGGGCCGGCGGCCATCAAGATCGACGACTCTTGATCGCCCAATATGAGCCGGATGCTCGCTTCACGACCTCTAAAGAGTCCGTCCTAGACTGTCGGTACCGCCGCGTGCTGGCCATCGTCGATCCAGCACTAAGCGCTGACGAATGATCTGGCAGCATGCGAAAATTCGTGCACGAAGTGTGCTGACGGATGTCCATCTTTCGCTAAATGGGATCGACTTCGCATGCAGGCTTATCTCGCAGTCGCGCTGGTGTTCATGATCAACATGGCAGGAACGACGCTGCCCACGGCGATCTATCATGATTATCAGTCGGCCTTCGGCTTCAGTCCGGCGACCATCACGGTGATCTTCGCGTCCTATGCGGTCGGCGTGCTCGGCGCGTTGCTGACGATGGGAAACTGGTCCGATCAGCTCGGTCGCAAGCGCATGCTGATGGCGGGTCTCGCGGCATCCGCCGTCTCCGCCTTGACGTTTCTTTTCGCCGACGGCCTCGCCATGCTCCTGCTCGGGCGCCTCATCTCAGGCATCTCGGCGGGCATCTTTACCGGCACGGCGACCGTCGCGGTCATTGAATCGAGTCCGCCCGAATCGCGTGCGAAAGCGATCCTCGCTGCGACGCCGTCGAACATGCTTGGACTCGGGTTCGGACCGGTGCTGAGCGGCGCGCTCGTCGAATTCGCGCCTTGGCCGATGCGTCTTTCTTACGTCGCGCACATCGCCTTGTTGTTGCTCGCCGTGCTGTTGCTGCGCAGCGCGCCGGAGACCGTGCGCGTTGCCGGGCATGCGCAACTGCGGATGCAGCGCATCGCGCTGCCGCGTGAGGTGCGTGCCGCGTTCGCGCCCGCGGCCTTGTCGGGATTTGCGGGATTCGCCGTCGTCGGCTTCTTCACCGCCGTGTCGCCGCAACTGATGCGCAACGTGCTCGGCTACCGCAGGGGCTTGCTGATCGGGCTCGCCGTGTTTCTGATCTTCATCTGCTCGGCGATCGGGCAGGCGGTCGAGAAGCGCATCGCGCGAAAATGGCGGCAGCGTGTCGGTTGCGTGGCGCTCGTCGTCGGTCTGGTGTGTCTAGCCGTGTGCGCGTGGCAGCGCTCGACCACTGCGTTCTTGGTCGGGACGATGCTGTGCGGAATCGGGCAGGGAATCAGCTTCCGGGCGTCATTGGCTGAGCTGTCGAATCGCAGCCCGGCCGAGCGCAAGGCCGAAGTGACATCGGCGTTCTTCGTGGTGCTCTATGTGGCGATATCCCTGCCGGTGATCGGGATCGGCATCGCGGTGCAAGGCCTCGGCATCGCGCGCGCGACGATGACGTTCGCCGCGATCACGGTCGTCATCGTCCTGATATCGCTCGTGCTGCTGCGGCGCGTCGAGAAAGCGCAGTATCGGATTGATTTGCGAACTTGACGTCCAACCGGCTGGCGCTGTCTGACGCCTTCGCATAGAACCAGAGACCAATCCCTACGGCTGACATGAACGCACCGAAAATCAGCCCCCATACTCGCCCGGCTGTATGCGATTGCAATCTGTGAAATTTCTTCATGAAGCTTCCCCCGTGCGCTTTTTATGTAGCCTCAGGAAACCGCTTATCAATGGCTTTCTACGGCCATCAGATCGTCGACGATGCGCCGCGCCGCGCTGTACCCGGTCATCAGTGCATCCCCTTCAGTCGAAAAGGCCTTGCCGCCGGCATCTCCGAGGCGCAGTGGTGAAAAAATCGCGACAGGATTACCTGTCTGCTCAATCGTCACGACCGCCACGTAAGCAGGACTTGCCGTTCCGGCATCCTGCGTCCAACTGAAATTGGACTCCACCGCGACCTCCATCGTGAAACCCTTGTACTGATAGGTCCTGTCCATTTAACCCTCCACTGTGGTCAGCCCCGACGACACTCTCGCACGCCGGACATACTCTCAAGTCGTTTGCATATTGCTTCGTACTCGCTGGGTGTCGCGCGCGACAGCGCGATGGACACCTCGTCGAGATCCGAATCGTCCTCCGACTGTTGCACGATGAATTGCTTCACGCGCACGCTGCCGTTGCCCATCACCTGATGTACGCTGTCCAGTGACACGCTGCCGCGATCCACCAGCAGCTGGATGCTGCGTTGCTGTTTCACCGCGATAACCGCCGTTCGAGCGGCTTGACGCCGGCGAGGATGACGAAAATGATGATCGTCGCCCCAAAGGCCGCCGTATACATGCCTCCGCGACGGCCAGCCAGATCCCTGCGACCGACCACAAACGCGCCGCTGTGGTGAGGCCACGCACGACCTCGCCGCGCAGGAGGATTGACCCGGCACCGAGAAACCCGATCCCTGACACCACCTGCGCGGCCACCCGGGATGGATCGAGGATGACCCCGGCCTGACCAATGACATCGGCGAAGCCGAACTCCGAGACCAGCATCATCAGTGACGCGCCGACGCACACCAGCATGTGGGTGCGCAGGCCTGCAGCCCAGTTCAGCCGCTCCCTTTCGAAACCGATGACACTGCCAAGTGCCGCAGCCGGGACCAGTCGCGACAGAAGTTCTACATTGCTGATCATGCGTTGGTTCCCCTTCTTTTATTCGCGGTGCCTATCGACGCGGCGACAGCGCGTCGTCCAAGTCAAGGGAGCGCCGAAGCGGGGAACCCAGCGATACAGTGTCGGGATCGACACGCCCAGGTTCTTGGCGACCTCCCTTCGGCGGCACTCCGCTGGTCAGCAGCTTCCTTGCGGAGGCGATCTTGCTGTCGGTCATGCGTCGCTTTCGACCGCCAGTACGGCCGACGGCCTTCGCGGCGGCCAGGCCGGCACGGGTGTGCTCCACGACCAGCTCGCGCTCCATCTGCGCCAGACTGGAAGCGACGGTGGCCGAGGCGCTCTATGCGGCGCGCGTCCAACCAATCGGAATAAACCAACTATTTGGTTGACAACCGCTTTTTATCGCCTAATGTGTTAACCGTGTCGAGCAGTTGACCAGCCGATGTTCCACAAACGTATGTGATCAAGAGGACGGAAGACATGGCGGAGCGCTATCAAACCTTAAAGCGGGCGTACAGCGGCTATCACCGCAATCAGGCCGGACCCAATCTTGAACTCGCGCAAGTGGGACCCGATACGCCCGGCGGCGAATATCTGCGTCGCTTTTGGCATCCGATCGAACTGTCGTCGTCGGTCCAGGATCGTCCTGTCGCGCTGCGCGTTCTCGGCGAGGACTTGGTGCTTTTCCGCGATCTGTCTGGCAATTTGGGGCTCCTGGACAAACATTGCCCGCATCGCGGTGCGTCGCTCGAATTCGGCAAAATCACTGAATGCGGAATTCAATGCTGCTATCACGGCTGGCACTTCGCGTGCGACGGAACGTTGCTTGAAACTCCGGTCCACCCCGACGCGAGATACGCCGGCAGGCTCTTTCATGCCGCCTACCCTGTACGTGAAACGGCTGGGCTCATTTTCGCTTACATGGGACCGCCGGATCGAACCCCCGATTTCCCTCATTTTGATTTCTTCGACGATGACGTCGAAGGCCGGATCCTTTACAAGCGGCCATCACCCTGCAACTGGATCCAGACACGTGACAACGAAGTCGACAATGATCATGGCTATTTCCTGCACACCGTGATGGCAGGCATCCAGCTCACGACCGCCCACCAGGAACTGGCGAAGATCAATCTGTTCGAGACGCACAGCGGTCTGATCACCACGCAAAGCAGACGAGTGGGCAAGAATATATTTGTGCGGATCAACGCGATGATCCTGCCGAACTTGTCTCGGATCGCATGTATCGAGGACGGTCAAGGCAACATGGTCTTCGACAGGCGCGGCCCGATCGTCCACTGGTCGGTGCCGGTGGACGATGAAAACTGCTTCGTCATCGGCTGGAATACCGTGGCGGCGAATCTTCCCGACAAGAAATTAAACGCCTATATGGATCGGGAGCGTGCAGCCGGGCACGACCTCTATACCCACCCACAACTGAACTTCACCTTCGGCCAGGACGGCGAACGGTCCTATGCCGAACGCCAGCGCATCCCTGGGGACTGGGATGCATGGGTTTCCCAGGGGCCGATTCATATTCATGCGCTCGAGCACCTTGTGCCCGGCGACGGCGCCATCGTGAGGTATCGCGGCATGCTGCGTGACGGCATTCGCGCCGTGGCCGCTGGCGAGGATCCCAAAGGGCTGGTATCTCGTGTGACCCGTCCGCTCGAGACGTATGCCTCGAATACTGCGATTCCAGTTCCGCAGGCCAGCACCCTTGCAGACGATGCGGCCTTGATAGATGAAGTTGAGCGAGAACTGGTGGCCAGAACCCTCGATGGTACTTATCGAGATGGATATCGCCATCCTCGACAGGAGCAGGAATCAAGCGTCGAAACCGACCGTTAGCGTTGCGTATCAGTTTGTGATCTTATGGATTCGAATAGGGATTCGGATCCCTCTTAACAGGGGCGAAAAATGAAGCTGAAGGGAAAGAAAGTTGCAATCTTCGTTGACGACTTCTATCAGGTCGTTGAGTTCTGGTACCCGTACTACCGCATGAAAGAGGAAGGGGCAGATGTGAAGGTCGTATCCCGCGCGGAGACTCATCTGACGCGACACGGCTACCCGTCTCAGAAGCGCGATCTCACTCCATCCGAGGTCGCGGCGCAGGACTTCGATGCGGTGGTTATCCCCGGCGGCTATGCGCCGGACTACATGCGTGACGATGCCAATCTCGTCAGGTTTGTCAAGGAAATGAACGACGCCGTCAAAATCGTGGCGGCGATCTGCCACGGGCCATGGGTTCCCATTTCGGCCGAGATCGTCAAAGGTCGCGCCTTGACAAGCGCCAGTTCGATTCGCACCGACGTCACCAATGCCGGCGCGCGGTACGTCGATCAGGAAGTCGTCCGGGACGGTAACCTGATCACGTCGCGAGCGCCGGACGACCTGCCCGCGTTCTGCCGCGAAATCATCTCGGCGCTAGCATCGACAGACGAGCGTTGAACACGTGACCCGCATCGCGATTGGTCGCGAGGCAACGCAAGAATGTTTATGTGGCCGGCGCCCGATAGCGCTCGGGATTGACGCGCCGATCCACACACATGCGCAACTGAATGAGGGCCACGTTTGCCCTCCATCTTTTCCTAGCGGGTGGCTAAATGAAACTCAAGACGAAGGCTGGCTGGCTCCTTGGCGCGGCTTTGCTGCTGCTCGCTTTCATTCTTCCGAGCTGGGTGCAGGCTGCGGAGTCCAACGCAGTCTCGACCGAGCAAACAAAAGCCTTGACCCCGATCAAGATCGGGGTCGTCACATGGATCGGAGTCGCACCGCTGTATTTGGCACAGCAGAAGCAGTTTTGGGCGAAGCGGGGACTCGACGTGACCATCGTTCGCATTCAAGGCGGCAGCGACCGGGTTGCCGCCATGCGTTCGGGCAGCATCGACGCCGCAGGGCTTGCGGCCGACGCGTGGGCGCGATTTTTTAACCTGGGTACGGACGCCCAAATCGTCCTGGTGTTGAATGAATCGAAGGGCGCGGACGGGATAGTGGCCCGCAACGACATCAAGAATGTAAAAGACTTCAAGGGCAAGAAGGCCGCGTTCCAGTCCGGGATCAGCAGCGAGTTTCTTCTTGGAACAGTGCTTAAGAGCGCTGGTTTGACCATGCACGACATCATCCCGGTCGATCTGGACGGAGGCGCGTCAGGTGCCGCGTTCGTCGCACACCGCGTTGACGTCGCAGTCACGTTCGAGCCCTGGCTTTCTAAGGCGAGCGCGGCGGGCGGACGGGTCATCGTCAGCTCCGCCGACTACCCGGGTCTGATTGTCGATGCGGTTGCTTTCTCGAACGATTTCATCGCCAAGCACCCCGATTCCGTCAAAGCATTTGTTGCCGGCTATTTTGACGCCGTCGACTATATGCACACGCACCCCGACGACGCCGCGGCCGTGATGGGCCAGTTCGTCGGGCTGTCGCCCGCGGACTTCGAGGCACAGGCAAAGGGTGTGCATTTTTACGGCCGGGACGAGATGAGGTCGTATGTCGACGCAGAGGGGCCTCCCAGCATTTCCGCCGTCTACAAGAACGCCGCAGAATTCTGGAAAGCGGCTGGGCAGATTTCAACGATCAAGGCCCCGGGCAAAGTCGTTAACGCGTTGTTTCTCGCAAAATGAAAGACGCCATTGAACGAAGCGAGCCCGCAGCGGCCCGTAGTCGAGTAGATGTGGTCCGGAGACACCACGTCTTCCGGGCCCGACGATGCATCATTGGACGGCACCATGCGTCACTCCAAGGAAGACCTGAGGACCATTGAGATGAGTCAAGCCCAGCAGCAAGTGATCAACCATGGCCCGCGGACCGCCTGGCTCGCGGCCCTTCGCTTGCTTCTCTCCCGAATGGAGAAATACACGTGGCCGAACGTCCCGATCGGGCGTTCAGCCGCTGTGGTACTCGGTGTAGTCGCGATGGTAGTCGTCTTGGCGATCTGGGCCGCGCTGTCATACTCTGGTTTCGTCGAACCGTTCTTTTTGCCGACGCCGTCGGCTGTCCTGAGCCGAGCGATACAGGTGTATCTGCACGAGGGCTACCTCACGGATATCCGGGTGAGCGTCGTGCGAGTCTGTGGCGCGTTCCTGGCGGCGGCAATCGTGGCCGTGCCGCTGGGAATCGTGATCGGCGCTTTCGCAGCCCCTGCCGCCCTCCTCGAGCCGCTGATCGGTGCGATACGGTATATGCCGCCAGTGGCGTTCGTGCCATTGCTCATTGTTTGGCTGGGTATCGGCGAGACAGAGAAGTGGAGCGTGATCTGGATTGGCGTGTTCTTTCCGCTGACGCTGCTCGTGGCCGCCGTGGCCAAGAACGTGCCGCACGAGCAGATTCAGGTCGCCTACACGCTCGGTGCGCGGCGCCGGGAGGTTTTCTGGAAAGTGCTCGTTCCGGCAGCGTTGCCGGGCATCTTCGACACGCTCCGGATTACTCTCGGCTACTCGTGGACCTATCTCGTTCTTGCCGAAATCATCGCTGCGGAAAGCGGCATCGGCTATCGCATCATAGTCGCGCAGCGCTATCTGCAAACCGACGGCATTCTGGTCGGGATACTGACCATTGGCCTGCTGGGTGTCTGCACCGATGTGTTGATGCGCGTCTTGTATCGAAAGCTGTTCAACTACAGTGGAGGGGCCGGACGATGAAAGCGCTGTCGATCGAGCAACTGGTTGTCGACTACAAAGCCCCGCATGGCCAGCCACCGCTGAACGTCGTGGACCATATCGACCTTGAACTGGAGGGCGGCGACTTCGTTGTGATCGTCGGTCCGTCCGGTTGTGGAAAGAGCAGCTTACTTCGCGTTGCCGCCGGCCTGGTCGAGCCGACCAGTGGTCGGGTCCTGGTCGGAGGAAAGCTCGCGGACCGTCCCGGCGCGGACCGGGGGGTGGTGTTTCAAAGCTACAGCCTCTATGAATGGCGCACCGTTTTGGGCAACGTGGAGTTCGGGCTGGAACTTGCCGGATGGGGTAAGACGGAACGACGCAATCGAGCCCGAGATCTGATCCGCCTGGTGGGCCTGGACGGTTTCGAAGACGTCTATCCGCGCGGGCTTTCCGGCGGCATGCAACAACGTGTTGCCTTAGCGCGTGCGCTTGCGCCGCAACCGACAGTTTTGTTCCTCGATGAACCTTTTGGCGCGCTGGACGCGCAAACACGAACACAAATGCAAGAGCTATTGTTAAACGTGTGGCGCGAGGTGAAGACCACAATTCTGTTTATCACGCACGATCTGGACGAAGCCTTGTTCCTTGCAGACAGGGTCTTCATGATGTCGCGGCGGCCGGGACGATGGCTCAAGGTCCTGAACGTCGACCTGCCGCGTCCGCGCACCTATGAAATCACAACGAGTGCGATGTTCTGCCAATACAAGACCGAGCTCCTCAGTATGCTGAGGCAGGAAGCGGCAGCGGCCGAAGGGTCCTGAGTTCTGTGCCACCTATTGTGTATGGAGTTCGTCCGACGACTCGTAACAGCGAGCCATGGAGACTGAAGGAACATTGAGACGCTATCGGCAATCGTGCAGCGGACCCGTCAAGAGACGCCCGAAAACAGTTCATTCGAGCCGAGCGAGGCGACGGCTCTGTCCGATGATCAGATCAAGAGCATCAACTGGTTCGTCGAAGGCATGCAGGGCACCTTGCCGAAAGGCACGTGGGGTGGTGCATTTCCCACCAAAGAAGCCGCCGGAACCTCCGGCGACGCGGGACACGGAAAATAGCAAATGGCTACTCTAACTGTCAAGGTCAACAGGGTCGCGCAGGAATCTCTCGATATTAAGTCCTTCGAGCTGATTAGCGCGACCGGCGATCCGTTGCCGCCCTTTGCGGCCGGTTCCCACGTCGATGTGCACATCGATTCCGGGCTGATCCGCCAGTACTCCTTGTGCAACGGTCCCCATGAGACGGATCGCTACCTGATCGCGGTGAAGAAAGAGCCCGAATCCCGGGGCGGTTCGCGGGCCATGCACGAACGGATCAGGGAGGGCGATGTCATCGCCGTCAGCGCACCGCGCAACAACTTTCCTATCGAGCAGCAGGCCAAGCATCATCTGCTTCTTGCGGGTGGTATCGGCATAACGCCAGTATTCTCTATGGCTCGTCACCTGCTTGCTGCAGGCGAATCATTCGAACTGCAGTATTTCACGCGTTCGATCCAGCATACGGCGTTTCACGCGTTGTTGTCCGGCTTGGATTTCAAGAGGCGGGTGACTTTCCATTACGCCATCGAGCCTGATGCGCTTCGGGCATACTTGCGCAAGCTGCTGTGGCATCGTCCCGAGGGTGCGCATCTCTACCTGTGCGGACCGCGCCAGTTCATGGACCTGGTGGAAACCACTGCCGCGCCCACCTGGCCGCCGGAGGCGGTTCATCTCGAATACTTCGCCGCCGACCCCATGTCGTTGACCGGGTCGCAGGAAACGTTTCAGGTCAGGCTTGCGCGTTCCGACACCACATTCGCAGTCCCTGCCGGCAGGTCAATCGTCGAGGTGCTCGCCGAGCATGGGGTTCACATCGAGACGTCCTGCGAGCAAGGGGTGTGCGGCACTTGCCTGACCGGCGTGCTGGACGGGGTTCCCGATCATCGGGATGTGTTCCTGACGGACGCGGAAAAACAAGCCTGCGACAAGATAATGCCTTGCGTTTCCCGTGCGAAAAGCCTGCTGCTCGTACTCGACCTGTAAGCCGCGTCGCTTGTCGTTTAGGTATTCATCTACGCTTGGAACTGGAAGATAGAAGGCGAACTGTGAGTGTGACACTTGATTTCAACTTCATCCAATGACGCGTCCGTACTTTCGCTCTCTGATGAGGTACCAACACTGGCGTCCTGGAGGGTGTAACTGAACGTCGGGATGTGTTTTTAACCGAAGCGGAGAAACGCGTGCGATAAGCTGATGCCCTGCGTTTCACGCGCGAAGAGTCCAGTTCGGGCGCTGGACATTTGAATAAATCAGGAATAGTGGATGCGGAATCCGGATCATACACGCGACGTACTCTTGAAGGCGGCACGCAAAGAGTTTGCACTGAAAGGCTTCGGGGGTGCGCGCATCGACGAGATCGCGCGAAGCGCCGGCATCAACAAGCAGGCACTCTACTATCATTTCGGTAACAAGGAGGAGCTGTTCCGGGTAGCGCTCGAAAGCGGCTATCGCCAATTTCGCGGACGCGACCGCGAATTTGATGTCCATGCTGCTTCACCGGAAGAAAGTCTGAAAAGCCTGATCGAGCTGACGTTCCATGACCTGCATCAATCTCCGGAATTGATCGCGATGATTATGGAGGAGAACCGCCATCAGGGAATGCATCTCAATCGGGAGCATATCCGCGCGATCAACGAGCCCCTGGTCAGCACGATATCGGTCCTGCTCACCCGTGGGGAACAGGACGGGACTTTTGTCCGGGGAATCGATCCGGTCCAGTTCTATGTCTCGATGTTATCCCTCGTGATGTTCTATTTTTCGAACGTCCATACGCTCTCAGCTGTGCTCAATCGCGACCTCGAGAGCGAGGAATGCATGCGTGACCGGCTCAACCACATCACAGACTTGCTGCTCAAGTACGTGAAATCCTGAAATATCCAAACACCGCGAGGGTGACTATGCTTCTGCCGTTCAGTCTCGACACTTATGATCAGCGGTATCAGCGCGTGCTGGAACGCATGAAACAACGCGACCTTGATGTGCTGCTCGTCAATCTTCCCGACAACCTGAGCTATCTGTGCGGGCATGAATCGATCGGATATTACTGGTATCAGGCGCTCATCATCGCGCCGGGTCTGGAACATCCGGTACTGATTACACGCATTAGCGAAAAAGCCAGCGTCGACGAGACATCCATATTGCGTGGAACGATCTACTACAGGATGCACTTCGACGACCCGATTCAAATGCTTGTCGAATTCCTGACGAAGCATGGCCTGGCGGCCAAGCGCGTGGGCATTGAAATGCAGGCGTTCAACATTCGCCCCGCGCATTGGGATCGCATCAAGGAAGTGCTGCCAAATGCGCTCTTTCACGATGCATCAAACATCGTGCTGGAGGAAAGATTGGTCAAATCACCGGAAGAAGTCAGTTTCCAGCGTAACGCCGCGCGCATTGCCGATCATGCGATGCAGGCGGCCTACGGGGCATTGCGTCCGGGCGTCACTGAAATCGAAATAGCCGGGGTAATATCGAAGGCGATGGCGGACGTGGGTGGCGAGTATCCCGCCTTCCCGGTGATGGTCGCCTCAGGCCCCCGCACGACGATGATTCATGGTCTGCCCGGACACCGGCCTCTGGTCGCCGGGGATCTGGTCACGATGGAATTCGCGGGTGTGTATCATCGCTATCACGCGGTGCTGATGCGCACGGCGATCATCGGCCGCCGGCCGCGCCGCTTGGGCGACGTGGCGGATTGCGTCAAGGAGGCAACCGAGGCGGCCATTGCTTCCGCCGCCGCCGGCCAACTCACCCGCGTCCCCAAGCATGTTGCAGATGAAAAGCTCAACCGGCTCGACCTCGCGCGCCGGCGGGTGCATCGGGTCGGATATTCGATCGGGTTGGGATTTCCTCCGGCGTGGGTCGAAGCGATGGCGCTGGAAGACTCCGATCCCTATACGCTGTGCGAGAGCATGAGCTTCACGATCGAACCCAATCTTTCGTTGCCTGACGAGGGATTCGGCTACAAGATGGGTAGCACGATTCTGTGTACGGCGGGCGGCGGCGAGTCGCTATCCGGTCTTGATCACGATCTGGTGGTGATCGACTGAGCGGCTCGGTGATCGAGTTCAGTCGACGTGCGACGCGACGACGTTCATTCTCAATATAGCTGCGAGACCCGATGGCTGCTCTGCCCAATCTTGCCGGTCTTTCCGCGGATCTCGCCGCCGGTCGCATAACGAGCGGCGCGCTGGTCGAGCAGTGCCTGGCGCGTGCCACCGACCCCGATGGTGAAGGCCACCGCGTTTTCATCAAACTATGGAAGGACGATGCGCTGGCACAGGCACGCGCGCACGACCGCCACAGGAAGACCGGCGTCGTAACGTCCGCGATCGCGGGTATCCCGATCTCGATCAAAGACTTGTTCGATGTAGCCGGGGAAATTACGCGGGCGGGCTCCAAGGTGCTTGCTGACGCCCCGCCAGCCATTCACAGTGCCACAGTCGTGCGACGCCTCAAGGCGGCTGGCGCGATACTGATCGGCCGCACCAACATGGCGGAGTTTGCATTCTCCGGCGTGGGCCTTAACCCGCATTACGGCACGCCTGGGAATCCGTGGGACCGCGCACGCGTGCCTGGCGGCTCCTCCTCGGGCGCTGCGGTGTCGGTTTCGGACGGCATGGCGGCGGCAGCCATCGGATCGGACACGGGCGGTTCGGTCCGTATTCCCGCGGCGTTGTGCGGCCTCGCCGGCTTCAAGCCCACCCAGAAGCGAGTACCGCTCGATGGCGTCTTTCCGTTGTCGACCACGCTGGATTCAGTGGGGCCGATCGCGAGAACCGTCACCGACTGCGTGCTGCTCGACCAGATTCTTTCTGGTCAAAGCTCGACGCAAGCAGGGCAGGCGAGCATGCGGGGCCTTCGATTTGCGGTGCCAAACAGGCTGGTGCTGGATGACCTAGATGCGCATGTCGCGAGCACGTTCGAAAGGGCTCTGGGCACAATCAGCCGCGCGGGCGCCTGCATCACACACATCGATTTCGCACTGGTGACCGAAATTGTCGATGCCAATAGCCAGGGAGGCTTTCCTGTCGCGGAGGCATGGGCTCAGCACCAAGACCTGATGACGCGCCGTGGGGCGCAATATGACCCGCATGCTCGCGAGCGCTTCACACGCGGCGCGACCCTAAGCGCATCCGACTACGTTCGCTTGTGCTGGAAGCGTGCGTCACTCATCGAGCGTGCGACCGTAGAAATGGGCGCCTATCACGCGCTACTTGTTCCCACCTGCCCCGTTGTTGCTCCCCGCATAGACGAATTGGAAGCGGAAGACACGGCGTTCTGGTTGAATAACGCGCTTCTGCCACGCAATACAGCCTTGTTCAATTTTTTAGACTGCTGCGCTGCTACAGTGCCGATCCAGCGCCCGGGGGAATTGCCGGTCGGACTCATGCTTGTTGGCCGACATCTCGATGATCATCGGTTGCTCGCAATTGCTCAAGGGGTGGAGGCCGAGTTCTACTCCGAGCCCGGTTGACAAAGCAGCGTGCCGCCTACGCGAGGGTGGTCACATGGAGACCGCGAAAAAGTGGGGATTCTACGCTGCGGTACGGTGCGTATGATCGTTGCCGGTGAGTGCCGGATATACCATCGCTCGACGGCGCCGAACTGACGATCGTTCGAGATAACCTGCGCCACGCGTCAATTTTCGACGACGTCGATCTATTGCCCCCGGGATCATCAAGTCGCCGATGCACGCGCGGGAAACCCATGAAGCGCTGGGCGCCTTCCATCCGCTCGGGCGCATGGGCGAGATGAGCGATATCGCCGACGCGATTCTGTTCCTTGATTCCGCACCGTTCATCACGGTAGAAATCCTGCACGTCGACGGCGGCCAGAGCGCCGGTCACTAAAAATTCCTGGGGCACCGCAAGCCGGTGCCCTTTCGTATCCCTACCGCAATTACATCATTCGAGAGTTCCTGGAATCACCCTTTGCACGCGTCAATCTTCTTCGTGCGAAATCCATGTGCGATGCACAATACCAGGTTGTTCCTTTTTCGGTCTACGCCGTGAACATGTTTGGGCACCGGCATATGGTACGGTCTGGCGAAGGGCCGTTATACATGGGGTGCGCTCAAGATTCGGACTTTTTCGTACGCTAAGCGTTTTGGCGGCTGTTCCGAATGTCGCTGAACGACCCATAAGTCATATCAGCTTCCCGTCGTCGAATTACCGAGGAAATTGTCCAACATCTCAAGTCGATCATTGCCCCAGAATAGTCGATCATCAGCCAGGAACGAGGGCGCGCCGAATACGCCTCGCGCGATCGCATCGTCGGTGTTCTTGTCGATCAATTCCTTGTATCGCGAAGAAGTCGCGGCAGCCCCAAGTTCGTGCGCATTCAGGCCGACAGATTCGCCAATTCTCTCGAGCGTCGACAGATCGCTGATGTCACGGCTTTCCGACCAGTACGCGCGCATGGTCGCTCTCACAAACTCATGCGCCTTGCCTTGTTCGGTTGCGTAAACACTACATCTAAGCGCGCGGGACGGGCGCAGCGGAAAATCAGGGTGATACCGGATCACGAGGTTCCGCTGCCTCGCCCAGTCCTGCATGTCTTGCATGAACCAGTGGACGAACGCGCCGGACGCCTCCAGCGGGCGCCGTCCGTCGATGCGATCGATCAGGTTCGCAAGATGCATCGGCTTCCAGACAATCTGACGACCGTGCTTCGCCGCGATCTGCACGAGGCGGTCGATTGCGAGATAGCACCAAGGGCTGTGAAAGTCGAAGAAAAATTCGACCGGTGCCCGATCGGCCGAAGGCGCTATCGGCGCGGAAAATCGCGCGAGATCGACGAGCGTCCGCTCATGCCAGCCAGACATGATCACGCGTTCGCGCTGTTCGACACGCACGTCGAAACGAATGACGCGGCCTGCCACGGATTCGACGGTCGATTCGCAGACCATGGCGATTCCCGGCCACGCCGGCGCAACGTGTTTCACTTCCACCGACGTGCCGACCGAACCCCATCCTACTTCATAAGCGCTCCTGATGTTCAGATGGCAGGTCTGTTCGACAAACGCGATCGTTGCCGGCGTTGAGACTGCCGCCACGCCCGTGTTCCCTATTGCGGCAGCGGTATCCGCATCCGTCGGGAGGTACTCGCCGGCGAAATGCCGGCCTGCCTCGACCCTGCTCATGTGAGCTCCTTCAGCCGGCCCTCTTTCGCCGCCACCTGGAGCTGACGTTTGATGATTTTCCCGCTAGACGTCATCGGCCATTCGGAAACCGAAAACACTCTGGCCGGATGTTTGAACCCCGCGATCCTGCCGCGACAGAATTGCCTGAGATCGGCCGGTGTCAGCAACGCGTCTGACTCGATCGCTGCTGCGACGATCTCACCGTAGTAATGATCGGGCACAGCGAAAACTGCAATCTCCCGGATGTCCGGATGCTCTCTCAGCAGGTTTTCGACCTCGACCGGGTAAACATTCTCGCCGCCCCGGATGATCACGTCGCGCAGCCGCCCTCCCACCAGCTCGACCCGTCCGTCATGGCGCAGGCAGCCGAGATCGCCTGTCTGCATCCAGCCATCGCTGTCGATGGTTCGATCCGTCTCGACAGGGTCATCGTGATAGCCGAGCATAACCATCGGGCCACGCACTTCGAGCTGTCCCACTTCACCATTGCCGAGCGGCACGCGGGTGTGGACATCGGTGACACGCACTTCCATGCCGTTCAGCGGCAGTCCGGCCGTGCGCATGCGCTGGGGACTCGCAGCGTCGTCGAGAGAAATCAGCGTGCTCGCTTCGGTCTGGCCATATACCTGAACCAGCCCATGCATGGGGAATTCGCGTGCGCACCGCTCGAGCAGCGCCGGATCGCAATCGGCGCCGCCGCAAGTGCCGGTTCTCAGTGAACCCAGGTCGCATTCCGCGCGCCGGGGATGGTTCAGCATCGCAAGATAGGAGGTCGGCACGCCAGTCAGCACGGTGCACCGCTCGTCCTCGATCAGCTGCAACATGCGTTCTGCGTCGAATGCACTGATACCTACGTATGTCGCCCCGGCGAGCAGCGCTGCGAGCGAGTTCATGATGCAACCCGCGCAATGAAAAAGCGGGATGATCGAAGTCCAGCGATCGCCGGGAATGACCCCCAGACGCTCGATCGTCCCCTGAGCGTTGCGCAGCATGCCGTCGAAACACAATTCCGCTCCCTTCGGCCTGCCGGTCGTGCCAGACGTGTACTGAATGCTCGCGCAGTCGCGCACGTTCCACTGCCATGCTTCCACCGCCTTCCCGCTATGCTCGTCAAGAAGCGTCCGATACGACAGCGTACCCGGCGACCGGACCGCAAAGCCGTCGAAATTCACTACGACGCGCAGATGTTTCAGTTGCGGTCGAAGAGACTCGATGATCGACAGATATTCATTGGCGCGAAAACGCTCCGACAACAGGATGGCAGCGACACCGGCATGCGTCAGCACATGCCGCACGTCTTCCGCGCGGAAATGCGTGTTGACCGGGACCATCACGGCACCGATCGCTGCGATCGCAACCTGCGCAACGGGCCACTCGATGCGATTCTCCGCCCAGATTGCAACCCTCTCGCCCGGACGGACGCCGGCATGTCGCAGCGCGGACGCAAGCGCGCGCACATCATGCAGCCATTGCGCGAAGGTGAGACGTCGGCCTGTCTCGGGAAACACAAGGCCCTCGTGGTCGGGAAAGCGGGCGAAGCACTGAAGCAGGGCCTGGTAGGGATCGTGTATTTGCATATCGTCGAATTTCTCCGGGCATGTCGAGCACGTCAGCGGCTCAGTTCGGTAGGGATGGTCAGATGTTCGGACTGCGCACGGCGGCGCTTTCTGGCGACGAGGCCATACAGCAATCCCGTCGCGGCTAGCCCGATCACCCAGGA
>NZ_JARUXO010000098.1:0-41402 GCF_031451275.1 Caballeronia sp. LZ029 | reverse complement strand
TACCTGACACCCAACGAATTCAAGAAGCAGCACTGTTCAACTGAAGCAACCGAGGCCGTTCTTCAAGATTGAAACGGTCCGGAGAAATCAGGCAGGTCAACCCCTCGCTGAGGCTGAGGCACACTACTGCAGGCAACTCATAAGTGTCGTTGACATGCCCGCATTAACTCAACCCAACCGGCCTCCACGATTCCCGGTGCGGTACAGCGACGATATTGCCGACTGTGCTTCGGGATACTGGGTTCGCTATCTGCGCTCGCAATCGACTGAGAAAGCGCCTGTCATTGCGTGACGAGCCTCTGCGCCTAGGCGGCAGTGTGAAGAATGACGAACCGAAATTCGACTGTCTACGCTATTGTTGATCGTGATTACGAAAGTTAAAAATACTACGTGGGTCGTTCGTGTTGAGCGTTCACATCCGAAGGTGGGCTGTCGTGCGCTGGGGTTCCGGCGCGTCGCAGGTCAAGTCTTCTGGTGAAACGCTGTCCTTCGAACGACCAGGCCAGCGAGGTCACGTCTTGTCAACGTTTAGAACCTGACTTCGTCGAATCCTAGACCGAATGGCCGGTGGAGACGCCCGTGGAAAGCGCATCGGCACGCTGACGCAACGGCGACTGACCGGGCTACGCCGATCTTGTCGGGTCGTTCGTTTCGAGTCCGGCGAGCAAGTCGTCCACTGCAGCATATACGCGACCTACGACGTCTCGGCCGACCTTCTGTTCAAGCGCCTCGTATTCGGCTTCTAGGTCACGCGTGATCGCGTCGACCAGCTCGACGCTGAGTTTCGTCATTGACACCAGGACGCGCCGCTGATCTTTCACAAAGCGTTCCTTCGTGACAAGTTCAAGCGCCTCCATGCGAGCAAGCACGCCGGCCATACTGGAACTTGAGATCGTGCATATGTCGGAAAGAGTTCTCGGCTCTACGGGGCCGTGCTCGTGGAGCGCGCGAATGATTCGCCACTGCTGTTCGGTCAGTCCACGAGCCGAGATGAGCGGTCGGAATCGCTCCATCATCTTCTCTCGAGCCTGCAAGAGCAGCATTGGCAGGTTTCGGTGGACCAAGCTCCGACTTGATTTGACGCTCATACGCTCGAATTATTCTCAATCTGGGTCTGCAACCGGGTAGAAGCCCCGTATCAAAGCTTTAGCTTGACGTGAAATCATAGCAAGCGGAATAATACTCACATGTGAGTGAATTTATGAAGAGGCGGATACGATGTTTCCTCCAGTCGATTACCTAGTGCATCTTGACGGCGAAAGCCTGCCGCGCGATGTGGACGCAGACACTCTACGACAACTTTTGTCGAGCGGAAAAAAATGCCGCCCCCCGCAGGTGGGCACTGTCTACGGGACGCTGTTGAATGACCGAGGCGCGCTGGATGCGCTCGGCGACGCGGTCAACGCGGCGCCCTACAAGGCGCCACCCAAAGCACCGATTCTCTATGTCAGACCTCGCAACGCGCTCGCCGGCCACGGTTCAACCGTGGCGGTTCCCGAAGGGATCGACGGTGTCGAGATCGGCGGCTCGGTCGGGATTGTGATTGGACGTACAGCATGTCGCGTTCGCGTCGAAGAGGCACTCGATTTCGTAGGTGGCTATGTCGCGCTCGCCGACATTTGCATTCCGCACGCTAGCGTATACAGGCCTTCCGTACGTTTCCGCGCCCGCGACAACTTCTGCGTAATCGGCCCCTCTGTTGTCGGTCGACGCCACGTGAAAAGCCAAGACGAGCTAAGCATCAAGGTCCACGTGACCGGCGGAAAGTCCTTCTCCGCCTCTACTGCGACGTGCGTGCGGAAGGCCGCCCGACTCATCGCTGATGTCACCGAGTTCATGACGCTGAACCCGGGGGATGTATTGACCCTTGGCGTCCCTCAAGGGTCTCCGATCGCTAGAGCGGGAGACGAGGTGACGGTAACGATCGACGGTTGGGCGTCGTTGCGGTTCTCACTGGAGAACGAAGAAGCAATCGGAGATGCACGATGATGCGAGGTCGCGTTGCTTATGCGGGAGCGATTCACGAGGCGTATCCCCATCAAATTGGAGTCCGCCTTGCCGATGGACGGGTTTGCAAAGAGAACGAGGTCGTTTGGCTCAGTCCCATCGAGCCGGGAACGATTTTCGCACTGGGCTTGAACTACGCAGAGCATGCGAAGGAGCTACAGTTCTCCAAGCAAGAGGAGCCTCTGGTATTTCTCAAAGGCCCGGGTTCGGTGCTTGGTCACCGTGGCGTAACGCGTCGTCCAGATGATGTCACGTTCATGCACTATGAGTGTGAGCTCGCTGTCGTTATCGGAAAGCCCGCCAAAAACGTCATGCGCAACGAAGCGATGCAGTATGTCGCCGGTTACATGATCGCCAACGACTACGCGATTCGTGATTATCTCGAAAACTACTATCGGCCCAATCTTCGCGTGAAGAATCGCGACGGAGGTACTGTGCTGGGTCCCTGGTTCGTTGACGCAAGCGATATCGATGACGTGAACCAACTCGAGCTTCGCACCTATGTGAACGGCACACTGCATCAACGAGGAAATACGCGCGATCTGGTGATCGATCTTCCAATTCTCATCGAGTACTTGAGTAGCTTTATGACGCTTGCTCCGGGCGACATCATTCTCACGGGAACGCCGGATGGAATAGTGAACGTGCGTGCTAACGACGAGGTCGTCTGTGAAATCGACGGCCTTGGCCGGCTCGTGAACGTTATTGGATCCGACGCGGCTTTCAACCGCGAGTAACTGACCAGGACATGTAATGCGAATCGATCATTTGATTAACGGTAAGAATACCTCCGGGCACGATTACTTCGAGACTGTGAATCCGGCAACTCAAGAGGTTTTAGCGGAAGTCGCCAGCGGCACCGCAGAGGACGTTGATGCCGCAGTGCGTGCCGCCAAGCATGCGTTTCCTGCATGGGCGAACAAGCCGGCGACGGAACGAGCGAAACTGGTACGTAAGCTTGGCGAACTGATTACCAAGAATGTGCCTGAGCTTGCGAAGACGGAAACAAGCGATACCGGACAGACTATCTCTCAGACGGGGACGGCGCTGGTGCCGCGCGCGGCGAACAATTTTACGTATTTCGCTGAAATGTGCACCCGGGTCGACGGGCACACGTATCCGACCGACACGCATCTGAATTACACGCTGTTCCATCCGGTCGGTGTTTGCGCGCTGATCTCCCCTTGGAACGTGCCGTTCATGACGGCAACTTGGAAGGTTGCTCCTTGTCTCGCCTTCGGAAATACGGCCGTGCTGAAAATGAGCGAACTGTCTCCGCTCACGGCGTCAATGCTTGGCCAACTGGCGCTGGAAGCGGGAATACCTGCCGGGGTCCTTAACGTCGTACACGGTTACGGCAAAGAAACCGGAGAGCCTTTGGTCGCACATCCGGACGTTCATGCGATCTCGTTCACGGGTTCGACTGCGACGGGGAACCGCATTATCCAAGCGGCAGGACTGAAGAAGTTTTCGATGGAACTAGGTGGAAAGTCGCCCTTTATCGTGTTTGATGATGCTGACCTCGACCGTGCCCTCGACGCCGCTCTGTTCATGATCTTCTCCAACAATGGCGAACGCTGCACAGCCGGTTCGCGAATCTTGGTTCAGAAGTCAATTTACGCAAAGTTCGCCGAGCGCTTCGTCGAGCGTGCGAAGCGGATTACGGTCGGCGATCCGATGTTGGAAAGCACGATTATCGGGCCTATGATCAGCCAAGGACATCTCGCAAAAGTTCGGAGCTACATTGAGCTGGGTCCAAAGGAGGGCGCAACCCTCGCGTGCGGCGGCCTCGATGCGCCGTCTTTGCCCGAGCATTTGAGGAAAGGAAACTTCGTAGCCCCGACCGTTTTTGTCGATGTCGACAACCGCATGAAGATCGCCCAGGAGGAGATTTTTGGACCGGTCGCATGTTTGATATCGTTCGAAGACGAGGCCGAAGCGATCCGCTTGGCGAACGACATTCCGTACGGCTTGTCCAGTTACGTATGGACGGAGAACACCGGCCGTGCACTTCGCGTTGCGGCCGCTGTTCAAGCGGGCATGTGCTTCGTGAATAGTCAAAACGTCCGTGATCTGCGTCAGCCTTTTGGTGGCACAAAGGCATCTGGAGTCGGTCGTGAAGGCGGAACCTGGAGTTACGAGGTGTTCCTGGAGCCAAAGAATGTATCCGTATCGTTGGGGTCGCACCACATCCCGCATTGGGGCGTCTGATTGTCCACCCGAGCGAACTAGATCAGGAGGAAGAAATGGGCAAGCTTGCGCTGGCAGCGAAGGTGACGCACGTACCATCGTTGTATCTGTCTGAACTCGACGGGCCGCATAAAGGATGCCGTCAACCCGCGATCGATGGACATCACGAAATTGGTAGGCGATGTCGCGAACTCGGCGTCGACACGATCGTCGTCTTTGACGTGCACTGGCTGGTCAATAGCGAATACCACATCAATTGCGCCCCGAAATTCGAGGGAATCTATACGAGTAACGAGTTGCCGCACTTCATCAACAATATGGAGTACGCGTATCCAGGCAATACTGAACTCGGCGATCGGATCGCAGAAGTAGCGAATAGCATGGGGATCAAGACACGCGCGCATAGCAGGACTTCACTCGACCTCGAATATGGCACGCTGGTTCCGATGCGGTACATGAACGCAGATCAGCACTTCAAAACGGTTTCCGTTGCGGGTTGGTGCATGTGGCACGATCTGGCTACGAGTGCTCGTTTCGGACTAGCGGTTCGAAAAGCAATCGAAGAACACTACAACGGGACTGTCGCAATCCTTGCGAGCGGTTCTCTCAGCCATCACTTTGCTGAGAATGGAACTGCAGACAGATTCATGCATAAGGTTTGGGACCCGTTCCTTGAGCAGACGGATCGGGCCGTTATCGCCCTTTGGGAAAAGGGCGACTGGAAGACGTTCGTCGAGATGCTGCCGTTGTACAACGAGAAGTGTTGGGGTGAGGGCGGTATGCACGACACGGCGATGCTTCTCGGTGCGCTTGGCTGGAACAAGTACGAGGGGAAGGCAGAGATCGTCACGCCGTACTTCGGTAGCTCTGGCACGGGACAGATCAACGCCATTTTGCCAGTTACACCGCTTCCGAACTGAGACCGGAGAAAGCAACGTGCCTCATATGACGATCGAGTACAGCGAAAACCTCGCTGACGAGGATAGCATCGGCTTGCTCTGCAGTAAGCTTGCGCGGTGCCTCGAACATCAGTGTGAAAACGGCACAATCATCTTCCCCCTAGGCGGTATTCGTGTTCGCGCCCTGCGCTGCCACGAGTATTGCATTGCGGACGGGCAGATCGAAAATGCCGCGTTCTTGCACGGAACATTGAAGATTGGCGCTGGCAGGTCGGAAGCTGCGAAGAAAGCAACAGGTGACGCGTTGTTTAGCTTGATAAAAGAGCACTTCGCGAATGCTTTCCAGGTCCGGGGCCTCGCCCTTTCGCTTGAATTAGGTGAATTCAGCGAGGTTGGGACCTGGAAGCATAACAACTTACATGCAAGGCTTAAGGCCGCGCTTTAGAAGGTAGGCAACATGTTAGACAAGCAGACAATCCGCGAGCTCGCGGAGAGACTCGACCAGGCCGAAAAGTCGCGTATTCAGGTGCGCCACTTCTCCGGGCAGTATCCGCAGATGACAATTGAAGACGGATACGCCATCCAGCGCGAGTGGGTGAAGATCAAGCAGGCAGAAGGGCAGGTAATCAAAGGGCGTAAGATCGGCTTGACCTCAAGGGCGATGCAGCGCTCGTCTCAAATCAACGAACCGGACTATGCGCCGCTTTTCGACAGCATGTTCATCGAAAACGGGACTGACATTCCCGCGAGCCGTTTCATTGCGCCGCGGGTCGAAGTTGAACTTGCCTTCGTGCTAAAGCACTCTTTGAAGGGCCCGGGGATCACGCTGTTTGATGTTCTCGATGCAACGGCATATGTCACGCCGGCAGTCGAGATCATCGACGCGCGCATCGAGCAGTTTGACAGAGAAACTAAGGTTCCTCGGAAAGTCTTTGACACTATTTCCGATTTCGCCGCGAACGCGGGCATTGTCATGGGCGGTCGGCCCGTTCACCCAACGGACGTTGATTTGCGTTGGGTCGGTGCCCTCTTGTATAAGAACGGGGTGATCGAAGAAAGCGGTCTTGCCGCAGCGGTTCTGAATCATCCTGCAACCGGCGTTGCGTGGCTTGCCAACAAAATCGCGCCGTACGACGAAGGGCTCAACGCCAACGACGTAATCCTCTGTGGCTCATTCACCGCTCCGATCGCAGCCACGGCGGGGGACACATTCCACGTCGACTACGGTCCCCTTGGCGGGATTGCTCTCAATTTTGTGTAGGAAACGATGAACTCGATCGAGAACAGATTCAAGCGAGCTATCGCCGCCGATACGCCTCAATATGGAATGTGGGCGGCCCTTGCAGATTCCTACATAACCGAGCTGCTAGCAACTGCGGGCTTCGACTGGCTGCTCATCGACAATGAACACGCGCCTAATGACGTGCGCAGCACACTGGAGCAACTGCAGGCGCTAGCAGCATATGCCTCGCATCCGGTGGTACGCCCGGTCAAGAGCGACACCGCACTGATTAAGCAGTACCTTGACATCGGTGCCCAGACGCTCCTGCTGCCGATGATCGATACGGAAGAGCAGGCACGGGAGGCAGTCGCGGCGACCCGCTATCCTCCGCAAGGTGTACGGGGGGTCGGCAGTGCCTTGGCACGTGCGTCGCGCTGGAATCGGGTAACAGATTACCTTGCGACAGCGGCGAATGAAATCTGCGTGCTGGTGCAAGCTGAAACAGTTGCGAGCCTCTCGAATCTGAAGGCAATTGCGGACGTGGAAGGCGTTGACGGCGTGTTCTTCGGGCCGTCAGACCTCAGCGCGTCTATGGGCATTCTTGGCAAACCGGGTGCGCCCGAGGTTCGTGAAGCGATCCGTGAAGGCATTCGGACAGTGCGCGCCGCTGGGAAGGCGGCGGGAGTACTTGCCCCGGCCCCAGATCTTGCTCGCGAGTACGTCGAAGCGGGCGCTGTCTTTGTTGCAGTCGGGACGGACACCGGCCTATTAAGCACCGCCGCAGCACGACTCGCGTCGAAGTTCAAACACGCCCCGTCAACTCCGAACGCCGAGAGCGGCGGTTACTGAACCGGACGCAGCGATGCCCTGGTGCGACTCCAGACAGTAGATTGCAATGACGCTTCCGGCGAAGGAAGAGTGTAAAAGATTTGCACACACTCCCTGCTAGTCGCCCGGCGCACTGAAACATTATTTCGCATGCGCAGCCCTTGTTGCGCAATCCCGGAGCCGGCATCGAGGTTCTCTCTAGTAGGTCGCGAGTTGGCAGTTTCATTGTCGCAACTGTGGCGGATTTGGGCACGGTAATCTGCATACTCATATGTTCTCAGTTTATGAACCGCCCCGACTTTGTCGGAGACCGCCGAGTTGGCGCTACGCCGCGCGCGCCCCGGTGCCTTCCTAACTGCGGCCGAGTTGATCGATGGGCGTTGCGTTACTCCTCCCTGGGTTCCACGACCTAGGTGCAGCCGGCGCGAGGTCTATTGCGTCCAAATATCATGATAGCGGTCAGACATGCGTTTGCAGGAACCGTTTCTTCATCCACGACAAGGTCCACGGCACTTTCACCGACAAACATGCTCAGGCTGTCGATGGCGGTCAGGTTCCGCGCTTTTCGGGCGGCATCGTATGTCGGCGTCGCAGCATGGGGCGGACAATCCAGCTAGCGGAAGGAGTGATTGCGCTTTGAGTGATATGACGACGATGCGGGCCGCGGCGTAGAGAGCCCGTAGGGCGACGGGAGACGCGGCCCGCATCGCGTCGCGGCAGCGACATGGTAGAAAGGCGTTTGCCAAGGAAGAACAACAGGCGCGACGCCGGCCTCAACTGCCAGGTCCAGTCCGGCACCGCGCCTCCACAGGGTTTCCATGTGGCAGGCCTTCTGGCCGGCCGGGGAGCCGTGTGAGCTGCCAGTATCGCATTGCTCGCGCGGCCCGTCGACTTCAGTGAACCCGTCTCTTTGGCGTTCCAGGGGAACCGCCAATGCAGCCGCCTTCAGGTCGCCTGTATCTGTGCGCCCGTTGTCGGGCGCAGGTCTTCGTCTGCCGCCAGTGTGACCGTGGCAATCGATACTGCCGCGACTGCGCCGCCCATGCACGCCGCGACAGCGTGCGCGAAGCCGGGCAACGCTATCAGCGTTCCCGCCGCGGACGCTTCGCACACGCCGCACGCGCCCGGCGCTATCGGGTCCGGCGGCAATTCGTGACGCATCATGGTTCACCTGACTCCCCCGCCGATGGTGTACTGCAACCGGACCGCGACGACGCCGTTGCACTCGCCAACGCCGCCGTTCGCCCGGCGGCGCCGCCTCAGTTGAACTGTCGTTTCTGCGGCACCTTGCTCTCACCGCTGGTACGAACCGGCTTTGTGCGTCGTCGTGGTCTCCATCATGTTCGCCCCGAAGGCGTTGCCTTCGACCGTCGTTCTGATCGCGGAGGCCCCGATGACGATTCCGGTTGAGCTTGAGACGCAGATCCTGCGTCTCTACCACGTCGAGAAGTGGCCCTGCGGCACCATCGCGAAGCAGTTGCACGTGCACCGTGAGACGGTGCTGCGCGTGCTCGCCGGCGCCGGACTACCGCGATACGGCCCGACGCCGAAGCCCTCGATGATTGAGCCGTACCTGCCTTTCATCCGGCAGACGCTGGCGAAGTATCCGACGCTCACGGGCAGTCGTCTCTACGTGATGGTGCGCGAGCGCGGCTACAAGGGGGCGCGAGATCACTTCCGGCACATGCTCGCGCTGCATCGCCCACGCAAGCCCGCCGAGGCCTTCCTACGGTTGCGCACCTTGCCAGGCGAGCAGGCTCAAGTTGACTGGGGTCACTTCGGATTTGTCGAGATCGGTCGCGCGCGTCGGCCATTGATGGCCTTCGTGATGGTGCTCTCGTACTCGCGCGACATCTATCTGCGCTTCTTCCTCGATGCGCGGATGGAGAACTTTTTGCGCGGTCACATCGGTGCGTTCAACACGTGGTGTGGACTGCCGAGAGTTCTGCTCTACGACAACCTGAAGTCGGCGGTGCTTGAACGGCTCGGCGACGCGATCCGCTTCCATCCAACGCTGCTCGCGTTCGCCGGCCATTACCGCTATGAACCGCGCCCCGTTGCCGTCGCGCGCGGCAATGAGAAGGGACGCGTGGAACGCGCAATACGACATGTGCGCGAAGCCTTCTTCGCCGCGCGCAAATTCAATGACCTTGACGACCTGAACGCGCAGGCCGAGCAATGGTGCCGCACGCAGGCGGCCGACCGTCCGTGTCCCGAGGATCGCGCGATGACCGTGCGTGAGGCATTTGTTCAGGAGCAGTCGTTGTTACTCCCGCTACCTGCCAATCCGTTTCCGGTCGAAGAGCAAGTGGCCGTGAAGGTCGGCAAGACGCCCTACGTGCGCTTCGATCTGAACGACTACACGGTACCCCACACGCACGTGCGTCGCACGCTGAGCGTTCGTGCTGACCTCAACCAGGTTCGCGTGTTCGACGGCGCCGAGATGATCGCCAGCCATCGGCGCAGCTACGATCGAGCTGAACAGATTGAAGACCCACAGCACCTGAAGACGCTCGTCGAGTTCAAGCGTGAAGCGCGTCAACACCGCGGCATTAACAGCCTGACTCGCGCAGTGCCTTCCTGCCAGCTCTTGCTGATGCGCGCGGCTGAGCGTGGCGCGAATATCGGCGGGATCACGACCTCGCTGCTGCGCCTGCTCGATCGCTACGGCGCTGTCGAATTGCAGGCGGCCGTCGAGGACGCGCTGCGCGCGGGATCGGCGCATACGAACACCGTGCGGGCGGCGCTCGAACGTCGTCGCGCGGCGCGAGGGGCACCACCGCCCGTCGTCATCAATCTGCCGGAGCACGTGCGCCGTAAGGATGCGCCCGTGCAGCCGCACCGGCTCGATACCTACGATCAACTGGCAAGGGAGGAAGACGATGACCTCGACCACGATTAACAATGAAGTCCTGCGTCTACGCGCCAAGGCGCTGCGCCTGAACGGTCTCGTCGAACACTGGAGCGAAATCGACGGCGCCACATGGCTCGCGCCGCTGCTGCAGTGGGAAGAAGACGAGCGCGCGCATCGCTCGTTGCAGCGACGCATCCGGGCGGCGAAGCTGGGCAAGTTCAAGGCGATGGCCGACTTCGACTGGAGCTGGCCCGCGAGAATCGACCGCGCGGCGGTGGAAGACCTGATGTCACTCACATTCCTCACCGACGCAACCAACGTCGTGTTCGTCGGCCCGAACGGCGTGGGTAAGTCGACGCTTGCGCAGAACATGGCGCACCACGCACTCATCCAGGGCCACACGGTGCTGTTCAAGTCAGCTAGTGAGATGCTTGGCGAGCTCGCCGCGCTCGACAGCGATTCGGCGTTACGGCGGCGTCTGCACCACTACGCGACGCCGGACATCCTGGTGATTGATGAGGTCGGCTACCTCTCGTACTCGAACCGGCATGCCGACTTGCTGTTCGAACTCGTCAGCCGCCGGTATGAGGCACATTCGACCATCATAACGACCAACAAGCCGTTTAAAGAATGGTCGGACGTGTTCCCGAACGCGGCCTGCGTGGTGTCGCTGGTCGACCGCCTCGTGCATCGCGCCGAAGTGATCTCAATCGAGGGCGAATCGTATCGACTCAAGGAAGCGCGCGAGCGCAACGAAGCCCGGGCTAGGCAGCGCAAAACCCGCAAGCCTCCCACTAAGACGGAGACCGCGTGATGAGCCGCCCCTTGTTGCGATCGGGGCGCCGTCGCAGATTGCCGTTCACCGTTCCCGACGACTGGACGCCTGAGCAGGCACGTGCCGTGTCCGAAGTCCTCGATGATCTGCTCGCCGTCGTGACTGACTTCTATGGCGTTCAGCTTAATGAACTGCTGCGTGAGCAGCGCTCTTCCGAGGCGCGCACGAGTACTCACCGACGCGACCCGCCGTTCTGACGTAAATACAGTGCATCGAAACGAAGGGACCTGCGAAGCCCCTCGTGCTCGAACACATCACTCTGACTTGCGCCGCCCAAAAAGCGCGGTTTTGCAGCGCCGTCAACAAGCGTTGGCCCTTGAGCGGATGAAAAGGATGGCGGATCTCAGCCCAACCCAAATGCTCGCTGAGCTCCTGTGCAGTTCGCGTTGACCGTCGCTGCGGTGCCCGACAGGGACATGCTGGCGGCGGCCGCGATTCATGATGGCACACCGGCGCTCGGCACACCGTCTGAAGCGGAGAGTATCGTCGCGGACAACCGGGCTGTCGGCCTGACGCTGGGACGTCATCCGCTGGAACTGCTACACTCGGCGTGCACACCGCGAACATAGTTTACGATGCGGCATAGTTGGCGAACTTGGTCTACAACGTACGCTCGGCAACCATTTGTCCCGTACGCCAGCGACGTGAGCGATTTCGTCACTCAGCTCGTGCAGAAAAAACGTGCCCAATCCAATCAGCAAAATGAGAACGACAGAAAAACCCGGGATAAGCTGTGTAACTACCTTCAGATCTTGGAGAGTCTGCATGGCCAGTACATTCATTAACTTCTGAGAAGGAAACAATTCCCGTGCTGCGGAGTTCTGATGCAGAGCAAGTTTTTTGCGCCTGTTATCGGTAGGAGTCAACGGTGCTCTCGCTGGTGTATGACGTGCGACTTCCCGTCTGCGAGTCCGGCACCGCACGTTGGTCGGGGCCGACACTGGCCTGGCGGGGCCTCAAGGACCGTTGGTTCGACTTGGGCGCACGGCGCGCTTGCTCGTGATGCCGCATCGGGACTATCTCAAGACCACCACAGCCATCACTGCTGCTGCTGTAATCCGAATTACACAAAACCGGGCCGGTTCATGCATGACGATGCCGCAGAGGTCTCGGTCGCCTGACATCAACCAGCTGCCGACGACCGGCCCGTTGGTACACTGTGCCTACAAGCCGCGCTTCGTTCCAAAATGTCCGAGGCGCTGCATCGGGCGTTTCTGAGACCCGGGCGGGCACCCTTGGCTAGAATCGATGCTGGATCCCAATTCCGATACCCGTCGTATAAGACCCCGGATAGCCGGTGGTCAGTGAGGCCGTCATCAGACTCGTAAGGCCGTTCGTTTCTTTCTTTGCTTTCATCAATCCCGCGAATCCATAAATTTTGGTTCGCTTGCTCAGAAAATAATCTTCGCTTATGACATAGGTGCTTGTGCCGTTTTCTGCGTTCAAACGATCTTCCGAGAAGTAATAGGCGATGGTCATCGTCTGGGCGGGACTGATTGACCAGTTCAAGCCGCCATGAGCGACGATGACATGAGAGGGCGGCGTATTACCGATAGGAGCGACATTGTTGCCGAGCGGTAGTCGATAGTCGGTATAACCGCCTTTAACGGTCAGCGACCCAACGCGGTAACCGCCCCCTAGCATCCATGTGCGTAGGTCCCGTGCTCCAGTTGCGTTGTTCTTTTGGAGATACGCCGCGGAGAGGATGGCGTGGCCATTGTCGTAGGTGAGGCCTGTCGAGATCGTCTGGCCTTGAGATATGCTTCCTGGCGTGTTTCCGAACCCGTAAAGCGCACCGAATAGAAAGTCGCCTGCCTTGGTCGAATAGGAAACAGCGTTTTGCTCATACACCGTGCCGCTGGGATTGGCGCTGTTGCCTTGCAGGAAGTTCCACCATCCTGCCGCGCTGAAAGCGTTGGAAAGGCCGCGCGGATCAACCTGGGCGAGGGCGATATACGCCGGGTCAATCTGTTTTCCGACGGTCATTCGTCCGTATGGGGTACCTAAAAAAACGTTCGAGTACTCGTTAAACAGCGTGCCCGGAACCGTCAAAGCGCCGGAGCCAATCTGAAATTGCCCTTCGAGCTGAAACCCGACATTGTAGCCACCGCCGAGATCTTCTATTCCTCGTAATCCGATAGCGCTCGTGGCGTCACCACCAGAATTGAAAAGGTACAAAGGATGGGTTGTAGTGGCTATTGCTCCGGACCCACCGTTTCTGTTCTGGAATAGAAAGCCCGCGTCGACCAAACCATACAACGTCACACTTGTCTGGGCATTTGCTGCACCGGCGAGCAATATGCCCGTGATTAGTGTAATTGCTTTTTTCATGCTGTCTCCATTGCCCAAGGTATCGCTGACTATGATCAGAAGACAGCGGGCCGGGCATGTTTGTAAGTACCGCAAGGTTTATGCTTGCGACTGATTTTTTCGTGCGGCGCTGGCACCGTACTCTTCCTCATGGGTACGGTGCTTATATCGGTGTTGCGAATACATCGAGGTTCCAGTAGCTGGACAACGTCAAGCAGCACGGCCGCCCAGCGACAATTATCTTGGCCGGTCAGCGGGGGTTAATTGTCGCTGGCTAACTCATAATTGTCGTGCCTCCTTCCTGATTCTTTTCGGGTAATTGTCGCTGGCGAGCGCTTTGTTTGTCGCTGGCTTTACGACGACGATAACTTTCGACGTTGAGCTCGAAGATCGTCGAATGATGTACAAGCCGGTCAATGGCGGCCACTGTCATGCCCGGGTCAGGGAACACGTCATTCCAGCCGGAGAATGGCTGATTGGCTGTGATCAGAAGGCTTTTGCGCTCGTATCTCTCGGCAATTAATTCAAATAGCACGCTGGTTTCAGCCTGGTCCTTTCGCGCGTACGACAGGTCGTCCAGAATGATGAGGTCGAAACGATCGAGCTTGGCGAGTGCAGAGGGAAGCTGCAAGCTCTTGCGCGCAGCCTGTAGCTTCTGTACGAGTTCGCTGGTACGGGTGAACAACACCCGATAGCCGACATCGATCAGCGCGTGACCGATCGCCGAGCCCAAATGGCTCTTGCCGGTCCCGGGTGGCCCGAACATGAGAATGGTGGCGCCTTTCTCCAGCCAGGACTCTCCGCTGGCCAGAGCCATCACATGCGCTTTGGAGACCATCGGCAGCAAACCGAACTCTAACGTGGCAAGCGTCTTAGAGGGATCCAGATGTGACTCGTTGCGGTGTCGCTCGATGCGCCGTTTTGCACGCTCGGCCAGTTCATGCTCGAACAATGCGCCGAGCAGTCGCGAAGCCTGCCAGCCTTCTTTGTCCGAGCGTTCGGCGAACTCTGGCCACAACCTGCCAATGGTCGGCAGACGTAGCTCGTTGAGCATCAGGGCCAGGCGCCCGTTGTCGTGCGCGGGGGCGTTCATGCTGCCACCTTGCCGAGCAGTGCATCGTACACCGCTACCGGTGGCATCTCGACAATCACTTCAGGACACACGGTCTCGCGCGGCGCGAATTCCTCACGCAACTGCTTCAACTCAGGTAGCTGGCCGGCATCAAGCAATACATCGAGCCGCTGGGCCAGTACCGCTTCAACGCCGTGATGTCCGGCGAGTTCGAGCAACCCCACGATGATCTTGCATGCCTGACGCTGCGTCAGTTGTGCTTCCAGGCTCTCCCATGTCCGGCGATAGGCATCGCGCGGAAACAGCGCGTCGCGAATCGCGAGCCCTCTGAACGCTTGTGGCTTTCGTTTAAGGGATTCAATAAAGTGCCGGTAATCCAGTGCGTGGCGATTGTCGGCGGCACGCGAAGCGCGTGCGGTACTGTGTACCAGAGCGCTGGACAGAAAGCAGTCGAGCCGATCAGCGTAGAGTCGTACCTTCAGCCGGTGCCCAATCAGGCGTGACGGTGCGCTGTACAGGATGCCGCGCACATTGAACGTGCTGCACCGGGTCACAAGCGCTTCTTCCTCGACGAAGTCAGTGGTCCTTCGCTCTGGCAGAACCTGCAGACGCTCACGCTCGATACGGAAGGCCGCGGCATTGCGGCGATTGCGACGCATCACTACTTCCCGTATGAATTCATCGTAGGCGCCCCGCTCAGCGAAGTCGCGGTGACCGCGAAGCATCAACGCCTGATCGATCGCTTCCTTCAGATACCGATGCGACGATTCCACACTGCCGTTCTCGTGACCCATGCCGCGATTGTTGCGTGTACCCTGCATGCCGTAATGATCAAGCAGTGCGGCGTAACGCGTCGTGAAGTCCTCCTGTTCCCGCAGGTTTTTAAAAGCGGCGGACAGACTGTCGGAGCGGTGTTCGAGTGGACAACCGCCTGCCTGCCATAACGCGTTTTGCAGACCCGCCGCGAGCGCCTCGAAACTCTCGCCTCCCTCCACGACATTCGCATATTCCCAGCGTGAGAACGCCAGCACAAAGTGATAAAGCCGGTGGGCAAACGGGGCACCGCCGATCGTCACGCACAATTTGCTCATATCGGTAAAGTCCGACAATGCGCGTACTCCAGGCTGGTGTTCCTGGGGGAAGAACACTTCCCGGGTAGGTCCCTCCAATGCCCGCCACTGGCGAATCCGCCGCTCTAGCGTGCGTCGCATGCTATCGGGATAACGATCCGGGTGATCATCCTGCAGTTTGCGCAGAATCGTGATGCCCATCAGATGCGGTGCATTGCGTAACAGCGGCACGACTTCGCTGTCCCATACGTCAACGAAAGGATCAGTTCGGGTCCGCCATGACTGCCGTGGTTTCTGGGAGGGCAAGCTGGCATCGCACTCAATGCGGCGCGCCGTGCGAACGCTGATACCGGCCTTGGCGGCAGCGACTTCCTGGGAGTGGTGTTTGCGCTTGGACATGTAGAGACGAACCTGTTGGTCGGTGATACGGGTTCCAGACATGAGCTAACCGTCTCTACGAGCTTCGATCAGCCATCCTAAAGCCCCGCCAACGCGGCCGTGCCGGTGGATCGTCGTCTACGGCGGCTACGCCGCCTCCGACTTCTCACCACCGGCCAGCACTATCGTCAACGACCGGCCAAGATAATTGTCGCTGTCTAAGTAGCTGTGCTGTTTTGTACGGACTAGCGCATCGCGCAGGCTCGGTATCAGGTTTGGCAGCTACTGGCCGGGCGCGCTGACCGTTACCCTGGCGTCAGTAAGACTCTATTTGTCACCATTAGACGGATTATTGAAGGACCTCCGCCATTGAATGTGGTATAGCCACGGGGAATTCGATTAATTGCTGCCCTAAGCCCTTGCCCATCGTGTCGAAGTTGCGGGATGACACGGCGCCACCGGCCAGCGCGTTGTGTAGCAGGAAGTTCAGAGCATGCAGTCCCGGGAATTCGTAGCATTCGACGCGCGCTTTTTCCGGACTGGCATACAGGTGTGCAAACCAGTCACGAATGGCGTCCGTGGTCAGCGCAGCATTGATGTAAGGAACATACTCAGGCCTGCGCGCGATCACGCCGATGTTGGACAGATTGCCCTTGTCACCGGAGCGCGTCCACGCGAGGCGCACAAGCGGAACGGACACCGCGTCATCGGCTCGGGGCTTGGCTTTGGGTAGAGGCGCTGGTCGCTCACGGACCGGCGGTTCCTGTGCGCCGGTGGTTGCGACATCGACCTGCACGGTCTCGCCGTTCAGCGTCACGTAGACCGGTACGCGGGCCTTGTCCAGCAGCGTGGAATACATGCGCATCAGCGGAGAGACGGAGGCGCCCAGCAGACCCGCGGTGCCAGGCGCCATCGATACACCGGCCGCACGGGCGACGCGCACCAGCGGTTCGACCGCGCGCCGATCGACATGGTCGACGACGATGCGGTAGACCATCTCGCGAGCGTCATAAGCCGACGCGCGTGCGCCCTGGCTCGCACCGCTGCCGATGAGCTCGATCGATGTGCCAATGAAATCGCCATGGCCGGCGGCATGTGCAAGGCGCTGCAACCGCTTGACAATTGCCTCGGCGGTGCGCTGTGCCTTTTCATGCGCATCGGGACCCGACAGACAGCCGCTGACGACGCTACGCCACCCTTGCTGCTTCATGCAGCAGACCTTGTACGTACCGGTCGGTGCCACCCCGGTACCGCCGGTGACCCGCACCCGGTCTGGGGCCAGCAGTTCTAGTTTGACCTGGCTCAGATCGCACGTCACTTCGGGCATCAGGTAACGCTGCGGGTCGGTGGTCTCGTAGAGAATCTGTTCGGCTGTCGTTCCAATCGAAACCTGGCCGCCGGTACCGGGAACCTTCGTAAGGATTGCACTGCCGTCCGCGAAACATTCAGCGATCGGAAAGCTCATATTCGAGAAATCGACATCGCGCCAGTCTGTGCAGATGCCGCCCGACGGCTGCGGGCCGCATTCGAGCAGGTGGCCAATCACGGTCGCTGCGCCGAGTCGTTCGTAGTCCTCCCAAGACCAACCAAATTCGTACATCAGCGGTCCGACGATCAGTGCAGAGTCAACCACCCGACCAGTGATCACGATATCTGCTCCCATCGCGAGCGCCTGCGCAACCGGTCGCGCCCCGAGGTACGCATTGGCACTGTTGAGGTTCGCCGGCAGTGGTTCCCCGGAAAACATGTCCTTGCGCCCGGTGCCCAGGATATCAAGGACGTTGTCGCCATGCACCACGGCAATCTTCACCTTCAAACCCAGGCGATCAGTCACCGCTTGCAATGCCGAGGCACAGCCGAGTGGATTCAGGCCGCCCGCATTCGTGACGATCCTGACGCCCTGTTCTACCAGACTGCGCAGCCAGGGTTCCAGTTCTGGCCCAACAAACTCAGTGGAATAGCCCGCTTCGGGGTTGCTAGTGAGTTCAGCGGCGTAACCCGCTACGCCAGCTTCGTACAGGTAGTCGGCAACGAAGTAGTCGAGCTGCCCGTGATTGGCCATCTGCGGCCATGCAAGCGTCGTGTCGACAGAGCAGCCGGCACCAATTCGAATCATTTGTTTGGACATCGCATCTTCGAAATTTGTGAGAACAGATTCGATAATCTCAAGTCCCGAGGTTTGGGACCAACACCATTTCAGCATGTGTCGAGATCAAAACGACATACGTGAAACTGTCGACGTCAAGTCACGGTTGTCGAAGATATTCAAGCAGACGAGAGAGCAATGGTGATTCGCGTCCGGGTAGCCAGCTCAGTTCTGCACCCCATCCAAACTCGAAGTCCTCGGCTGAACGGATATCGACTTCGCCAGCGAAGCGAAGTGCTGGTTGTCGTCCGGCGAAAGCGATGCCTGCACCAGCGGCCACCAGCATGACAGTGGTCGGGAAGCTGTCGCTTTCCATCACAACGTGTGGGCAGAAGCCATATTCGGACCATGCCGCGTATAGCCGTTCCGTCAAAGCCGGTACATGTGAGCGGATTGGCATGATGAATGGCTCGGCTGCCATGTCGGCGAGGCGCAGCCGGGGCTGTTGCACAAGAGCGTGCCCCTTCGGGAACATGAATTCGAGCGGCTCACGTGCGAGCAGCTCGCGAGCGAGAGGGCCAGGGGGCGTGACGCCCTCATAGACCACACCCAGGTCGATGCGGCCGTCCTGCAGCGCTTCGAACTGCTGAGCGTGTGTCATTAGCTCAAAGCTTATGCGCACCATCGGATAGTCGCGCTGGAAGCGGCGGAACATCTCAAGTGCTGCCGCAGTATAGAGCGCCGCGGCCATGTAGCCCACCCGCACGGTTCCTGCGAGGCCTTGAGCCAGCGTGCGGGCCTCCTCGGTTGCCTGATCAACCTGCTCGAGGATCGACGCGGTTCGCCGCAGGAATTCGTGTCCTGCGGGAGTCAGTTCGAGCCGCGGCCCGCTGCGGTCGAGTAGCGCCGCGCCGATTTCCGCTTCCAGATCCTGCACTCGCCGGCTCAACGGCGACTGGGATATGTGCAGCCGTTCAGCGGCACGCGTGAAGCTGAGTTCTTCAGCGACGGCAACAAAATAACGCAGATGACGCAGTTCCATATCCGGTCCGGCTCGACAAGTCGATGAGGAAGACACTATGCCGCTTTCGTACATAAGCCGTGCTTAACCGCAGGTTAAGCGTTAACGGACTTACGCAAACGAGAACCGCGATCAAGAATCTAGCAAACCAAACGTGCCAGGAGACAACATGTCCTTTCTGTTCCCCGACACCGTGAGCTTTCGCGGTGTCTGCCGTCCAAGCCGTCTTGAAGCGGATGTAACCGATCTCGAGGTCGAAGGCGAAATTCCCCCTGAGATCCGAGGCACTTTCTATCGGACTGGTCCCGATCCAAAATTCCCCCCCCACCGCGGAGACGATCTCTACGTCCACGGTGACGGTATGCTCGGCATGCTGCGCATTGCCAATGGTCGCGCTAGCTACAAAAGCCGCTACGCGCGGACGCCGCGCTTCCTCGCAGAGGAAAGGGCGGGGCGTTCCCTGTTCGGAGACTATCGAAATCCCTATACGGATCTGCCGGAAGCGGAGGGCGTAAATCGAGGTACGGCCAACACCAATCTGGTCATGCACGGTGGCAGGCTTCTCGCGCTAAAGGAAGACTCCTACATGACCGAAGTGGATCCCGATACGCTGGAAACGTGGGGTCCGTGGACCGCAGGGGGGATCATCACGAGTCCCCATATGTCAGCTCATCCAAAGTTCGATCCAGTCAATGGGGAAATGCTGACCTTCGGCTTCCAGGCCAAAGGCATCGGCACGCGCGATCTCGCGTACTACGTTATTGACCGGAAAGGGGCGGTAGTTCATGAAGTATGGCTTGAGACGCCGTGGGCGCCGTTCATGCACGACTTCGCAGTTACCGAAAATTATGTGGTCTTTCCTTTGTTTCCGATCACGACTGTGCTCGAGAAAGTCAAGGCAGGACTGCCATATTACTGGTGGGATCCAACGGCCCCCACCATGCTCGGTGTGCTGCCCCGTCGCGGCAGGGCGAGCGACATCCGATGGTTCAAGGGGCCGCCCCGCTTTGGCTTTCATTTCTTTAACGCACATGAGAAGGATGGCCGTATTCATATATACGGCTGCATGAACGATCCGGCGATGCCGCCTGCTTTCCCGGTCCTCGGAACTGATGACCTCGTCGCTGGTTCGGAGGCGCATTGGGGCCAGCGGATGGACATCGCAAATGGGCCGCCGCCGCCTCTGACCTGGCTCACTGACTGGATCATTGATCCGGCAGGGCAGTCGGCTACTTTCGACGAGAAGGTTCTTCGCAAGGATATCTTCATGGAAGCGCCGCGGGTCGACGATCGCGTCGGAACGCGTGAACCGGGGATCGGGTGGGCACTCAGCCGCGACCCGTCACGTCCAACGCTTGGGGCCGAATGGGTCATCGTGGATTACAACTGCGTCGACCGATATGACTTTCAAACTGGGACGGTGAGCACGCTATGCGTGGGTCCCGAGGCGGCTCCGGCTGAACCTGTGTTCATCCCGCGTTCGCCGACATCTCCGGAGGGCGATGGTTGGCTCTTAATGCATCTGATCAAGGACAGCGGGTCGGGATCTGAATTCATCATCGTCGACGCCACCGAACTCGAAAAGGGACCGGTTGCGCGTATTCGTGTCCCGTTTCACATCCGCCCCGCCATCCATGGAAATTGGGTCCCAGCGAGCTGACATCACTCGATTCACCACCATAAATCAATACTAATCCGGAGACGTCATCATGAATCAGTTTCTGCCTCGGTCTACCCTGAGGCCGGAGGTTGCTGCCTTTCTTTGCCGCCAACACCGTCTGCTTGTCGGCGACCCGTGGTTGGCGGCGCGTAGCGGAGCCACACGCGCAGTCAGAGGCCCCGGCACCGGCCAGACTACTGCGCCCGTGGTGGAAGGTGACGCTGCGGGCATAGAGGCAGCGGGCCCGGTTTCCGCGAGCGGTCCGTGGCGCTCGATGAAGCCTCTCCAGCGGCAACAGTTAAAGCTCAGGCTAGCCGTCAAGACAGTGGCGGCGTCCCTATGAAAACAAGCGACGGTATGGAATACCGCCCGAAAGACGTGACCGTTCAGGCAGGCTCCGCGGTCCGCCGACGTTGGCTCATGTTCATGTTGTTCGTGATCACTACCTTCAACTTCATTGATCGCATCGTCTTTCTGACACTCGGGCAGCCGATCAAACAGGATCTCGGGCTGACTGATTTGCAGCTTGGCATCCTCGGAGGAGTATCTTTCGCCATCTTCTACTCGTTCGTCGGATTTCCGATCGCGCGGCTCGCGGAGCGTACTAGTCGGGTCCGACTGATTGCTGCCTCGGTAGCGTTGTGGTCGTTGATGACGACGCTATGCGGAGCGACAGGCAGCATGGTGCAGTTACTGCTGTGCCGTATTGGTGGCAGCATCGGCGAAGCCGGTGTGCAACCGGCCGCGATGTCGCTGGTTGCCGACCAATACCCACCGAGTCGTCGAGGCGGCGCACTGACCGTAATCTCTCTGGGTATGCCCCTGGGTCTGATTATCGGGTCTACAGCCGGTGGATGGATGGCTCAGGCGCTTAGTTGGCGCATGGCCTTCTTCATCGTCGGTGGCCCTGGTGTCGTGCTTGCATTTGTGACGTGGTTGACTTTGCGGGAGCCGGTGCGTGGGCAGTTCGATTCGCCCCAGAGCCGCGAGACTACAGATCAACCGCCGTCGGTTATGCAGGTGTTGCGGGTGATGACGTCCCGTTCTTCTTGTCGCAATTTCATGCTGGCGTTGGGATTGACTTCGATCGGAGCGCAAGGGATAGGCGCGTTCATGTTCCCATATTTTGTTAGAGTGCTTCACCTTCCTCTGGCTGAAGCGGGACTTATGTTCGGTACGATCGGCGGAATGGCAATGGGATTCGGCATGATGTTCGGAGGCTTCGGTGTCGACTGGATTAGCCGCCGAGATGGGCGATGGTACGGATGGGTACCTGCGATTGGACTCTCACTTGCCGCGCCTCTCTATCTGGTCGCGTTTATTGGGAACGACGTTACTGTATCGCTCGTGGCATTGACGCTGGGCGGCATGTTTGTGTTCATGCATTTCGGTCCGACGATTGCCGTTCTGCAAAACATGGTCGGTTCGCGCATGCGTGCGACAGCAGCATTTCTTTTCTTCTTCATTTCGAATCTGGTCGGTATGGGCATCGGACCCGTGTCGATCGGCTTTTTCAGCGACGTGTTGGCGCGCCGCGCATTTCCGTCCGGCAATTATATCGAAATGTGCCCAGGCGGCCTGGCACCGGCAGGTTCGGCATCCGGTCTTGCCCAAGCATGCCAGCATGCCTCTGCCGTCGGCTTGCAGCAAGCGATGGCGGGCTGCGCCTGCTTTCTGATGCTCGGAATGATTTTCTATCTCCGCGCGACGCGTTCCGTCCGACGGGATCTGGCTCTCGACTTCCCGCAATCCAGCGAGATGGCAACAGGAACGTTGCACCGCGCTTTCCCACTTAAATGAGAGGTTATGATGAAAAAACAGAGAGTCTGGTTTATTAGTGGATGCAGTTCGGGATTCGGTCGGGGCTTGGCTCGGGCCGCTCTCGAGCGAGGCGATTGCGTTGCGGTAACGGCACGCAACCTGGATGCAGTATCAGATCTTGTTGACAAGCACGCCGCGCGAGCACGTGCAATTCAGCTCGATGTGACCGATTCATCGTCAGTTCGCCGTGCGGTCGCGCAGGCGATCGAGGCTTTCGGCCGGATCGACGTATTGGTCAACAACGCCGGCTACGCGCTGCAAGGCGTCTTTGAGGACGCAACTGATGCCCAGATCCGGCGCGTCTTCGAAACGAACGTGTTTGGCCTGATGGATCTCACGCGGGCCGTAGTGTCAGGGATGCGAACTCAGGGTAGTGGACACATCATCAATCTGTCGTCGATAGTCGGGCGACTGAGCGGGCCATTACTCGCCTATTACAGCGCCACCAAATTCGCGGTCGAGGGATTGTCCGAGGCGCTGGCTGGTGAATTGACGGACTTTGGTATTCGCGTGACATTGATCGAACCGGGCCCGTACGCCACGGACTTCGCCTCGCGTTCGCTGGATCCGATTGCGTCCAGTGACGCTTACGTCAAGCTCACCGAGCGTGCAAATGCCAGTTATGCCGGCATGATATTCGACGACCCGCAGGCAGTGGTGGATGCCATAGTTCAGGTGGCAAGTTTGGCTACGCCGCCGCTGCGCCTGCCAGTCGGCACTCAAGCATTGGGCATGGCTCGCGACGCATTGCGAGCTCAATCGACCGAGCTTGAGCGATGGGCCGGACTTTCGACAGGAGGCGGCTATGTCGTCTGATTCGGCTGCGACTTCGACCGTACCGTCTGTTGATGGGGAATGCATGTTTGATGTTAGTCTGATTATCAACAACGAAAGGGTTGGGGCGACCGACGGCAAGACCTTCGACACTCGCAATCCGATCAGCACACGGATTGCAACGCGTGCGTCGGCGGCTGGCGTTGCCGAAGCACGTGCGGCGGTTGACGCCGCCGCACGTGCGTTTCCCGTGTGGGCTGAATTGCCCCCCGGTCGGCGACGGGAACTGCTGTTGCGCGCAGCAGACGCGCTGGAAGCTCGCAAGGCCGCATTTGTCGATGCAATGATGGCCGAGACCGGGTCTACGAGCGCGTGGGCAGACTTTAATGTAACCTTGGGCACCGATATGCTCAAGGAAGCGGCTGTGTTGACCACACAAATCCGGGGCGAGGTCATACCTTCGAACGTACCGGGTAACCTGGCTTTAGCGGTGCGTCAGGCCGCCGGTGTGGTACTGGGCATTGCACCGTGGAACGCCCCGGTGATTCTGGGTGTGCGTGCGCTTTCCACACCTCTCGCCTGTGGTAATACGGTGATCCTGAAAGGCTCCGAACTGTGCCCGCGGACCCATTCCCTGATCGTGGAGGCTTTGATAGAGGGCGGTCTTCCGCCCGGAGTGGTCAATTACGTGACCAACGCGCCTGAGGACGCCGGTGCAGTCGTGGAAGCAATGATTGGGCACCCGGCGCTCAAGAGAGTCAATTTCACGGGATCGACCCGTGTTGGGAAGATCATCGCCACCACCTGCGCGAAGTACCTTAAGCCGGTGGTGCTTGAGCTTGGCGGGAAGGCGCCTCTGTTGGTTCTCGACGATGCAGATCTTGAGGCGGCTGTGGATGCGGCCGCTTTCGGTGCCTTTCTGAATCAGGGGCAGATCTGCATGTCGACTGAGCGTGTCGTTGTCGACAATAAGGTTGCAGACGACTTTATGGCGTTGTTCAGTCGAAAGGCCCGCAGCCTGCGTGCGGGTGATCCGCGAGAGGCCGGACCAGCCGTGCTCGGCTCGGTTGTCAACATGGCGACGATCGAACGTTGCAACGCGCTCATTGACGATGCAGTGGCGAAGGGAGCGCAAATCGTTGCAGGAGAAAGGGCAGACACCACGCTGATGGCGGCTACGGTCCTGGATTACGTCACACCAGCGATGGATATTTACCGCGAGGAGAGTTTCGGTCCGATCGTTGCCGTGGTACGGGTCGATGGTGAGGAGGCGGCTATCGCTACGGCCAATGACAATGAATTTGGCTTGTCTTCAGCCGTGTTCACAAGGGATGCTGCGCGCGGCATCAGGGTGGCGAAACGCATCGAGTCGGGCATCTGTCACATCAACGGACCCACCGTTCATGACGAAGCGCAGATGCCCTTCGGCGGCGTGAAGAATTCGGGTTACGGGCGCTTTGGCGGCCAGGCGGGCGTCGACGAATTTACTGAGTTGCGTTGGATTACCGTGCAGACCAGCGGTCGACATTATCCATTCTGACCAGTTATGAAAAGTCCGGTCGGAGGCCTTCCCAGAAAGCTTCCTTCCGTCGATTCTCTGGTGTAGATATTCCGCGCTACGCACGTATGGCGATCGCTACGCCGTGGGGGGCATTTCACTACCGAGCGCGAGTTGCTCTACAGCGGATTTCAACAATTCGCGGAACCAGCGGTGCCCACGTTTGTCTCCAATGGCCCGGTTCCAGTAAGCATCGATAATCATCCCGGTTTCGGGATGATCAAATTCCACCAGACGGATGTTATGACGGGTTGCTAGAACTGTTGCAAGCTTGCGCGGCACGAGCGAAAGCGAGTCGGTTTGCTCGACGATGGAACCGAGCACAAGAAAGCTCGAACTGGTGCAGACGCTCGCGGATTCAAGCGGATAGGTAGGCTGAAGTTGACGGCGCTCCTGGGCAGAAGTCCACGGCAACTCGAAGCTCACGTGCCGGTGACCGCGGTATTCGTCGGGCGTGATTTCTTGCCCGAGCTTGGGACCTTTCTGGCCGACTATGCAAACGATGTCGTCCTTCCACAGTTCCATCGACGCGGCTTGTTTGCCGATTGTGATCCAGCTCTCCCTTGGTGCGATCAGAAAATCGATGTGGGCCAGATCTTCCGCACCATGGATCTCTGCCTGATCGAAATGCACACCAACGCCCGGAGCCAGTTCACTGCAGATTCGGACGAGGCTCGGAGCGAGCAGCTGGCAGATAAAGTCCACTGTGATGATTTTGAACTGCGCCTTTTCCCGGCTGGGGTCGAATGGTTTCGGAGGCTGTAGCAAGCCGCCTAGCTCGACCATCAGTCGGGACAGAGGGCCAATCAGTTGCTCCGCGCGCTCGGTCAGGTGGACAGCGCGACCGACCCGAACCAGGATTTCATCGTCAAGCGTCGCGCGTAGCTGTCTCAGGCCCTGGCTGACTGCTGGGGTCGTCAATTCAAGTCCGACCGCCGTCTTGCTGACGCTACGTGTACGCAACAGCGACTGCAACACAGGTAAGAGGTTGAGATTAACATTGCGCAATTGCGAAATCGCTGCGCGTTCCTGGTGTGGATCTTCGGGACGGATTTTCGGATTGTCTGGATCCGAAAATTGTCGCTCCGGATAACCCGCAGAGTCTGATTCCATCGCTGCGGCGGCAAACGGCAGGTCGATGTATTTCGGAGGTAAAGACATTCTATCGTCCACAGGTGTGTTGTCGACCGCCCGAACCACGTGTCGCCTGTCGAGGCCACTGGGCGTTCCAGGCGGAATCGGCTACGACACGGTGCGAAACTGCGCAGAATTTTCCGGTTTTGTCCGTAGTCCAGCAATGGTGCTTTACCCTGACTGGACGGATTGCGACCCAATGCGCGCTCGGATTCGTGCCGTTCGGCTTTGAGAATTATTGGCGCCGAAACCCCATTCTGTCGATGTACCGGCTACTCGACGATTCACCTGCATCGGTTTAAAGTTTCTCGCCTTCCCACTCCTGGATATGACAAGGCCGCCGAGGGGCCATCTCGTGTTTGTGTATCGCTTGCGGTCAAGATCGTTGATGCTCGACATGGATTGCCATATCGGTCTGCCTATCTGCCAAATTGGTGTTTGCCAGTCCAGGTGTCAATTGAGAGCATCAAGGCCTCACATCATCATTCTTCGAAGCGATGTCCAAACTATGGAATTGGTGCCGGCCGTTCTGCCAACACGCCTCTTGCATGGCCATAGATGGCTAATCGCGGGCGGCTCGACTACTTCGTCGCCAGCTATCTGTATCAAGCCGGCGTAGCGCGCCACACGGCTGAACTTGCGAGCCAGGCACCAGAGCACGGTGTCAACGCAAACCTGCTCCGCAAATGGACATGCAGCATCGGGAGGAGCGCGACGGCGCCACTACAGCCGCGCTCGAACCCGGGTAAAGAACTCAATAACATAATATGGAGACAGTTACCATGCAAGCCAAATCCTGGCCGCTTAATGAGCTACCCGTCGCAAGTAGCCCCGAGACTGACGCTCTCTTCCGTAAGGTCACATGGCGTCTCATACCGTTTCTGGTTTTGTGCTAGGCCGTATCATGTGGAGCGCATCAACGTGGGCTACGCACACCTGCAGATGCAGGGCGCCATCGAGCTCAGTGATGCGGCATTCGGACTCGGAGCAGGAGCATTTTTCATCGGCTATAGCCTGTTTGAAGTGCCCAGCAATATGTTGTTGTACCGGCTGGGAGCACGTAAAACGATCTCGCGCATCATGTTTTTCTGGGGGCTCGCCTCCGCCGCCACCTTCCTGGTTAAAACGCCGGCACAGTTCATCGCACTTCGCGCACTTCTTGGCGCTTGCGAGGCCGGGCTGATTCCGGGGGTGATGCTCTATTTCACATACTGGTTTACGTCTGACCGGCGCGCTCGCGTCAGCGCGATGCTTTTCAGCGCGACGGCAATCGCGGGGATGTTCGTCGGTCCGCTTTCGACAAACATCATGATATACATGGATGGTCTGTATGGTTTGGGCGGTTGGCAGTTCATGTTTCTGCTGGAGGGACTACCGGCGTCGGTGCTAGGTATCGTCGCTTACTTCTATCTGACCGATCGTCCCGCGCAGGCAAGATGGCTAGCCGAGGCCGAAAAGACGTTGCTGGTCAATGCGCTAAATGCCGACGACAGTCACTATGTCGATCGACCACGCGCGTTCAAGGAAGCGTTTTCCGATCTCAGGGTCTATGTTCTTCTGTTCGTTAATTTTTCAGTGCTGTGCGCAAACTACGCGGTCATATTCTGGATGCCGGTAATCCTGAAGAAGGGGGGCGCCTCCAGTCTGCTGCATATCGGCTGGTATTCCGTCATTCCGTACGCGGCCGCTGCGGTGGCAATGGTGGCTTTCGGGCGTCACTCCGATGCTTACCGCGAACGTCGTTGGCATATCGTTTTTATCATGGGATTGGCCGCCGCGGGGCTTGCCATCCTGTCGATGCATAATGTCAATTTCGCCCTTTCCGTAGTGGCGGTTACGCTGGTTGAGGTTGGGACAATGTCGGTCTTTCCGATCCTGTGGGCCATGCCATCGCAGTATCTTTCCGGGGCCGCGTTGGCGGCAGGACTCGCATTCATTAACACGATGGGCTCTTTTGGCGGTCTCGTCAGCCCATGGTTCATGGGAGTCGTCAACAGCACAAGCGGTAATTTAAACATAGCGTTCTATTGCATGATCGGGTTGCTGTTTCTTGCCGCCGTTGTGTTGTTGGCTGGGGTGCCGGGTCGTTCTCGCGCAGGATACGAGAAACATATCGACCGGTCAACTCGCCAATGATATTGCGAGAATTACAAGTTCTCCAGAAGTAGGACGATGGGATTCTTCGAGAGGAAAGGAAAAAAAGGCCATCCAAAGAACTCACGCATTGTCCATGGCTATGCTTGTCTTTCGGCGTTAGCTCTCTGGAATAACCGGCTGGGCACATATCGACATGCGCGGTCGACGGCCTGTTTGCGCGAGGCTGCGCGGATTAGATGTTCGACAATGTATAGCGCCGACCAGTGTTGAATGCAAGGCCGAGCGGGCCTCCGTCGATGAACTTGCAATACCGATGTGCACATCGCACTCTTTAGGAGGAGCCAATCACGCAATAGGGGGTTGCGGTGGCGCACACCAACGATTTACGCGAAGCATATATACCCTCGTTGTTTTACGCTCAGACCAAAAAGTTAAGGAAACCGATAGAATGGTTAATTTGTCATCGAAAAGTGCATTAATTACTGGTGGAGCGAACGGCATCGGTGCCGCGACCGCCGAGTTTTTTGCCGCGCATGGTGCACGTGTCTTGATTACGGACGTTTCAGACGGTTCAGGGGATGAAGTAGCAGTGCGTATCCGCAATTCGGGCGGAAAGGCCTTCTATAGACATCTTGATGTCGTTCAAGAGGGGGACTGGGAGGCGGCGGTGGACGACATAGTCGACAAGTTCGGCAGTTTTGACGTGCTCGTGAATAACGCGGCTGTCGAGTTGTATGGGCCCGTCGATGCCGTCAATATACAGGATGTTCAAACGCTGCTCGATGTCAACGTGAAGGGGACGTTGCTGGGTATCAAACACGCAGTGCGAGCGATGCGACGCGGTTCAGGAGCGTGTGTCGGCGGCGCTAGTATCATCAACCTGTCGTCCGTTGCCGGACTAGTCGGTACCCCGGCACTTGCCGCCTATAGCGCATCCAAGGGTGCAATCCGAGCGATGAGCCGGGCGGCAGCGATCGAATGCGGAACGTTTGGACACAACATCCGCGTAAATGCGATCCATCCTGGTTTTATCGAAACGGAGATGAGCCATAAAATGCTCGAAACGTTCGTCGATCTTGGTTTCGCCACGTCCGTCGATGAAGCAAAGGAAAATGTGCTCCTTGAGCACCCGCTTGGTCGTCTCGGGGCTCCGGTCGACGTGGCTAAGGCTGCAGCCTTTCTGGCATCTGACCTTTCAAGTTGGATCACAGGGATCGAACTCAGTGTGGACGGAGGGTTTTCGGCGCGTTGATCGTACCGGGACGCACAGGAACTGACGCGCGTCCGTCACTGGACGCGCGATGCATCAGGCGATCCGACGGGGCCAGGCGGGAAGTGTTGCCCAGAACTCAGGGTCGTGGCCATAGAAGATCTGGGCCCCCAGCTTCCTTAACCCGCTTAGCCGCTCCAACGATTCGCGCATTTGCACCTTGTCATGCACCACGCTAGGCAAGCGCATTTCATCAAGGTTGCGGCGCAGGTAGCACGCATCGCCACAGAGGCAGACTATACGTCCCGATCCCAACGTTAGCTTCAGTGATTGATGCCCCGGCGTATGTCCATAGGTCGGTATGCAAACCACGCTGCCGTCGCCGAACAGGTCATGTTCGCCATCAATTAACTCCAGGTCATGGCCGTGGTTGTAGTCATGCTGCTGGTAGCCATTGCTCGCAATAAGGTCGGGTTCGCGGCCAGCATCCCATTCGCGCTTCTGTACAATGAGGCGTGCATTAGGAATCGCCTCGTTTCCGCCAGCGTGATCATAATGCAGATGGGAGTTCACAAGGATGTCGATCTTTTCGGCATCGACATTAAGCAGCGCGAGCTGTGCCGCGACTTCTTCGCCCTGCTTGAACTCGATGTTAAACTCATCGGTCAGTTTGCCGATGCGCGAACGAGGGTCGGTCTGCATTTCCACATGCATGCCGCTGTCAAAAAGTAGACTTCCCTTGGGATGCTCGATCAGATAGCAAGGAACCGGGACCGTTATCCGACCTTCCTCACCGGCCAGCAATGCATCGAGAGGCATGTTGATCGATCCCGTTTGCAGGGCATAAACATTAAGTGTCATGGTCTTTCTATATCTATAATATGAACTCCTATGTTGCAGTGGCATTGACGTGAATGCAAACACTGTTTCGCAATAGAGAAAGACCAAAAAGGGATGGTTTCGGTCCGATTTGACGCTCAGCGTTTGATGCGAATCTGTCGATATCCGTTCGTATAGTCAGCGTGACAGGGAACTGGACGCGACTTACCGCTATGCCGCTAGCGGCATAGCGGTAAGTCGCGGTGCCTACCGTTGCACAGCACTGTCGTACAAGTGCTAAATGATTATCGACAAGTTCGTGATCGATGTATCGAAACCCGCGAAGACATGCCATTCTTCGTGTCGCAGTCGGGATGCCGCGTGCCGAAGAGGACGGTTCAAGACGTCTTCGTGCAACTGCGTCGGCAATTGAATTGGCAGGCACGCGGGAACTACCCGCATCCGCGCATTCAGGACCTTCGGCACAGCTTCGCCGTGGCTCGATTGCAGCGATGGTATGAAACCGGACAGACCGTCGATCATGCCGTGCTCTGGTTATGCACCTATCTTGGCCATGCCAGCATCTCGGACACTTATTGGTACCTCAGCGGAACGTCGGAACTAATGTCGATGGTGGGCTCGAAGTTCGAGAGTTTCACTCTGAAGGAGGGTAAGCACCCGGGGAAGGCATCTTGACGGGGGCAATCGCTGAAACGATCAAGCAGCGGTCCGCGTCCAGCGATGAGGAAGCAGTTGCGCGATGTCGGCGGCACGGTGTGTCGGCAATCGCGTCAACACGTCCTTCAGGTAAGCCAGCGGATCGTGCCCGTTCAGCTGTGCAGAGCGGATCAATGTCATGATCGCGGCCGCGCGTTTTCCGGCACGCAGGGATCCTGCGAACAACCAGTTCGCCCTGTTATGCCGAGATCGACATAAGGCAGAGATTTTTTTGGTTGGCGGTCGCGGCAACCAGCGCATCGCCATGTCGTCGGACCTGATCCGCGACCGGTAATCAAAAAAATCTCTGCCTCATGCAAATATTTCCATGAATGCAAGCAGCGGTCGCTGCCACTTTGGAGGAGCACAGCCCGAGGCATTCGCGAATGGCTTGGCCGTAACCCACAACTAACCGAGCGATCGCCGCTGCTGCCAACACGTCAGGGAAAGGAAATGAACCGGGCCACCGTCTCTCAGCGATTGAAGCTGGCGACCAGAGCAGCGTCGGATCAACATCCCGAACTCGCTGACGTCAAGGTATCGCCGCACCGCATCAGGCATTCGACTGCAATGGCGATGCTTCAGTCCGGTGTATGGCATACGGAGATTGCGTTATGGCTTGGTCACGAGAGCCCGACGACGACGCACATGTACGTCGAGGCGGACCTTAAGATGAAGGAGCGCGCCCTCGCTCGGTTGAATCCGCCAGATGTGAAGCGAGCTCGGTACCAGCCGCCCCAGACGCTTCTGCGATTTCTGAAGTCGCTGTGATTATGTGAACCATATGGAGTACACGCCGCGCTCCCGTCCGAGCGCGGCAAAGCACTTGTCTAGGTCGAATCTACATAAAAACGCTGTTCGCATTAGACGCCTTGTACTAAACCGCTGACGCGGTAGGGGGAGGATAGCGAGAGCCCATGGCTGGCGTTCACCGGCAGTGGGGAGCTGACGCAGGATCCGGGCGACGAGACGCAGACATCTCCGGGAGCAGTATGTGGATGCCCAACCGGGCTTCACCGCTGTTTCCAGGAGGTTTCCCATGACACCACTGCGTCAACGCATGTTGCACGACATGCAGATCCGTAATCTCGCCGAGAACACCCAGAAATCGTATCTGCAGCAGGTATCCAGCTTCGCCCGGCACTTCCGTCGCTCGCCCGAGCTTCTGAGCCCCGACGAGGTTCGGGCGTGGCTCATCTATCTCCGGGAAGAGCGCAGGCTCGCGCCCAGCAGCCTCGGACCAACGATCGGCGCTCTGCGATTTCTCTACCGCGTGACGCTCAAGCGCGACTGGAGCGACGAGGACTTTCCCTTGCCGAAGAAACCAGTGAGGCTGCCCGTCATCCTGAGCTTCGACGAGGTTACAGCCTTCTTCGATGCCATTCCCAGCCTGAAGCACCGGGCCATGCTGATGACCGCGTATGCCGCCGGTCTGCGAATTTCAGAAGTTGCGCACCTGAAGGCCATCGACATCGACAGTCAGCGCATGGTCATCCGCGTAAACCAGGGCAAGAACCGTAAGGACCGCTATGTAATGCTATCCCCACGCCTGCTCGAGATTCTGCGAGCGTACTGGCACGACGCTCACCCTCGCGACTGGCTTTTCCCCGGCGACATTCCCGGACGCCCGATCACCCCTTCCGCGATCCGGCTGGCATGCAACATGGCACGGGAGCGCAGCGGCATCAAGAAGCCAATAACGCCGCATTCCTTGAGGCACGCGTTCGCCACGCACCTGCTGGAGACCGGCACCGATGTACGCAGGATCCAGCTGCTGATGGGCCATAGGTCCCTTTCGACCACCTCGCGCTACTTACGAATCGCGACCAGCACCGTGTGCGCCACCACCAGTCCCTTCGACCTGCTCCCGCATCCCGAACCCATTCCATCTCCGCCTGCTGCGCCCGAGTACTTCTGAGCGCAACCATGCGTCCGGCGCTCGAGGTGGCGGACATCTTCCGCCGCTGCGGCCTTAACTACCGGCAGACCCATGCCGACGCCCTCAGTCGTGCCCAGCGCCGCGCGATGAGCGCCATCGAGCTGTGCCGCACCGCCGCGCTCGGCGGTCATGTCGAGCATTGCAATGCCTGCGGCCATCAGCGCATTGCCTACGACTCGTGCCGCCATCGCTGCTGTCCGAAGTGCCAGTCGCTTGCCCGCGCGCAGTGGCTGGAACGCCGACGCGCAGAGCTGCTGCCCGAAGTGGAGTACTTCCATGTCGTCTTCACGCTGCCCGAACCCGTTGCGGCACTCGCGTACCAGAACAAGCGCGTGCTCTACGACATGCTGTTCCGCACCAGCGCCGCGACGTTGCGCGCGATCGCCGCCGATCCGAAACACCTTGGCGCGGAGATCGGATTCCTCTCGGTTCTGCACACGTGGGGGCAGAATCTGCTGCACCATCCGCACGTGCACTGCGTCGTGCCGGGCGGCGGCATCGCCCCGGACGGCGAACGCTGGATCGCCTGCCGGCCGGGCTTCTTCCTGCCGGTGCGGGTGCTCTCGCGCCTGTTTCGCCGCCTGTTCGTCGAGCAACTGCGCCGCGCATTCGATGACGGCGTGCTGCGTTTCCATGGCCAGCTCAAGCCGCTGCGTGATGCCCGCGCATTCGCCGCCTGGCTCGCGCCCGCCGCTCACACGGAGTGGGTCGTCTACGCGAAGCCACCGTTTGGCGGTGCCGCCCAGGTGCTCGATTACCTGGGCCGCTATACCCATCGCGTCGCCATCTCCAATAACCGGCTGCTGAGCTTCGACGGACACGCCGTGCAGTTCCGCTGGAAGGACTACCGGCACGACGCCCGGCACAGCACCATGACGCTCACGGCCGACGAGTTCATGCGCCGCTTCCTCCTGCATGTGCTGCCCGATGGGTTCAAGCGCATCCGCAGCTACGGCTGGCTCGCCAACTGCCACCGGACGCAGCGCCTGGCCACCTGCCGGCAACTGCTCGGCGTCGAGCCCCCCGCCGCTGCGTCGGCCGAACCCGGCGAAGACTACCGTGAACGCTACCAACGCCTGACCGGCAAATCACTGCGGGACTGCCCCGTGTGCGGCAAGGGCCACATGCTTCGCATTGAAGATATGCCCGGCAGCCTCCCACGAGCCCCGCCTGGTCCTGCCCATGCGCGCTAGTTGCCACTGCACCAGTTTCCGCACACGTTCACCTTTCTCGACGAGGCTAACGCAGCCGGACTCGTGCCATCGATCCGCGATCGCGTCAGAATATGCCAAAACTGCGGGTCACTGGCCTGCCGACGCCTGCTTTCCTGAGTCTTTCGCCTGCGAGGCTTCTCCTGATCGCTGGAAATCTGTTTGCACCCGCCCGTGCCCGACATCAGAAATTACCGCGGTGGTCATTCAACGCCCATAGCGGTCACCGCCTGCGGAGCGGCTTAGCACAAATGGTTTTTTAGTTACCGCTCGCGGACTGATCTCGATCGGCTCCGTTATGCCTCTGTGGCCGCGATCGCTAACCAAAAAATCCTCTGCCTTATAGAAATGCTTCGATAACCGCCGCGGCTGGCTGTTCAGTGACACTGTCAACGGCGCAAACGCGAGCGCTAACCTCTATACGCTCGTCGAGTCGGCGAAGGCCAACGGCATCGACCCCTATCGTTGCCTGACCTGGCTGTTCCTGCGACTCCCACTGGCGAGGGCCGCCGAAGACTACGACGCGTTGCTCCCTGGAAGATGCCAGTCGATCTCCGCTGATCGTTCATACTTCTGGCCTGCGTGCTAGAGATTGCTCGGGTCGAAACGCTGGAGGAGCCGATATCCCTCTGCCCAGTCGTCCAGATGACTAGCGGCGTTCAGATGTCCCCGTGCCCCGACATCGACGAATTCGCTGCCCCAGATGTTTGCACAAGACTGTGCATAACTGATTGCTGCGTAGGGATCGTCATCACTTGCGACCACGATGCTCGGAAATGGAAGCCTTGCCGACGGTATGGGTGAAAATCCGATGCTATCGGCGCGAGGAAAGGCCGGCGCCGACGGATCTGGAACGGCCACGAGAAGTACCCCTCCTATGGCGGCTGTGTTTCGCGCGGCCCAATGTACAACCGCGAGGCAGCCGAGACTGTGGGCGACGACGATCGTATCAGGGCCGAGTGCTTCCACATCGCGAGCAATTGCTGCCACCCACTCGTCGCAGACGGCGTGATCCCAATCCTCGATCTTCACGCGGCGCCAGCATCCTGGCTTCGAAGTTTCCCAGATACTTTGCCAGTGGGTTGCCCCAGAATTGCCGTGACCAGGCACGATCAGCACGCGTCGACTCATGTGTAGGTTCCTCCAGATATGAATACTCAGTGTAGGAGCCAACGGCTTCTGCCAGAATAGCCAAACCGATGAAATCGTCGTGATACGGATTGAAACTGGTGGAATTTAGAGGCATGTACGAATGAAACCTAAGCAGGTGGAACTGGATCGACTCGATTGGCGCATTATTGAGACGTTGCAAGTTAATGCGCGTGTAACCAACACCGAGCTAGGTAAGCAGATTGGACTCTCGCAGCCAGCGGTCACCGCCCGCATCAAGCGGCTGGAAGAGCGCGGTGTGATCGAGGGTTACTCGGCGAGGGTCAATGCCGGACTCGTAGGCCGTGATATATCCGCACTCATCCGGATACAGACGACTCACGCGCAGATTACAAAATGCCTGAAAGCCTTCGCAACGATGCCGGAGATCATCGAAGCACATCGCATCACGGGCGATGACTGCTTCGTCGTCCGTGTGGTGGTTCAAAAAATGAGCCAGCTAGAGAAAACCATTGACGCGCTGGCCAGATTCGGACCGGTGACCACCTCGATCGTCCTCGCGAGCTATCCACCAAAGGCGATTGGTGAAATTAAGTGAGGCGTGGATAACGGACCGCTTACAGTGTTCGCGCGATCTCACGACCCCACATTCCTGAACCGCCCCGACTTTGTCGGAGACCGCCGAGTTTGGCGCTACGCCGCACGAGCGGAGCGCACCAGATTCCGATTGTAGACTTCCTCTGCTTCCGCAGGCGATACGTACCCGAGCGGGCCGAGCAACCGATGGTGGTTATACCAGTGAACCCATTCGAGCGTGGCGAGCTCGACGTCTTGGAGCGTACGCCATGAACGCCGATGCACGACTTCAGCCTTATACAAGCCGTTGATCGTTTCGGCCAGTGCATTGTCGTACGAGTCGCCGACGGTTCGGACTGATGGCTCAACGCCAGCGTCCACCAAACGTTCGGTGTACCGAATGCTGAGATATTGGGCGGATTCAACCGGTCGTCGCAACACCTTTAATCGAGGAGGGGTTGCATGGTGCGAAGTGCAAAGCAGGTGTATCGGTTGACGGGTCGAGCAGCGATGTACTCGCCGGGCGCCCCATCACTTGGACATGAGATTGAGCGTCGGTTTTGGCAACAGATCGCGACCGGCATTACAAGCGAGAAAGCGGCGCAGGCGGTAGGCGCATCACAAGCGGTAGGCTCGCGCTGGTTCCGCTATCGTGGCGGCATGCCACTATTCATGTCCAAACCTATTGCTGGTCGATACTTGTCGTTCGCTGAGCGAGAGGAGATTGCATTGCTTTCTGCACAGGGTCTCGGAGTGCGCGAGATCGCTCGGCGTATCGCACGCAGTCCATCAACTGTGTCACGAGAACTTACGCGCAATGCTGCGACTCGAGGTGGGTGTCTCGAGTATCGTGCTTCGGTTGCGCAGTGGAAGGCAGAACGGTTCGCTAAACGACCCAAGCCCGCGAAACTGGCGACTAATGTAGAACTGCGTCAATATGTACAGGAGCGCTTGGAGGGCAAGGTACATGACGCTGACGGTCGTAAAATTGACGGGCCCAAGCAGACGCCGTTCAAGGGGCGAAATAAACCACATCGCGGGGACCGAAAGTGGGTCAATGGTTGGTCACCTGAACAAATTGCTAATCGGTTGCAGGTAGATTTCCCGGATGATGAATCCATGCGCATCTCTCACGAAGCGATCTATCAAGCGCTTTATATTCAGGGGCGCGGCGCGCTCAAGCGTGAGTTGGTGGGCTGCCTGCGCACCGGGCGAGCCTTGCGCGTTCCGCGAGCGAGAGCGCGTGCCAAGGCGTGGGCGCACGTCAGCGAGGAGGTGATGATTTCCAGTCGGCCTGCAGAGGCGGAAGATCGTGCCGTGCCGGGCCATTGGGAAGGCGACCTGCTCATTGGCCTGAACCGATCTGCCATCGGTACGCTGGTGGAAAGATCAAGCCGTTTCACAATGCTCGTGCATTTGCCCCGCGAGAAAGGCTATGGGTCAATTCCGCGCACGAAAAACGGGCCCGCGCTAGCCGGCTACGGGGCTGTCACGATGGCCAACGCACTCAAAAAGACTGTAACTGACTTGCCTGCTGAGCTGTGGCGATCATTGACCTGGGATCGGGGAAAGGAACTGTCCGATCACGCCCGTTTCACTATTGAGTCCGGCGTGAAGGTATTCTTCGCGGACCCGCAAAGCCCATGGCAGCGCGGTACGAACGAAAACACGAATGGCCTTCTACGACAGTATTTCCCAAAAGGTACAGACCTGTCCCGGTGGAGTGCTCGAGAGATTCAAGCCGTTGCTAATACGTTGAACTCAAGGCCGCGGAAGACTCTCGGATGGAAGACGCCTGCGGAAGCCCTAGACGAGTACCTGAAATCTGTTCAACAATCCAGTGTTGCGACGACCGGTTGAATCCGCCTTGCGACCCGTGGTCGCTATGGTGAATGAGCCCGGGCGGTGGCTGGCGATCGTGTAACGCCTGGTTCAGTGCATCCAGCACGAAGTCCGTTCGCATCGATGCCGACACGCGCCAACCGACGATACGGCGCGCAAACACATCGGTCATGAAGGCCACGTAGACAAAGCCCGACCATGTCCAGCAATAGGTAAAATCTGCGACCCACAGCGCGTTAGGCCGTTCGGCCCGGAATTGACGTTTGACCCGGTCCAGCGGGCACGGCACCGCATCGTCGCGCTGCGTCGTCTTGATCCGGCGCCCACGCCGCACACCTTCGAGGCCCATCACCTTCATCAGGCGCGCAACCGTGCAGCGCGCGACCTTCACGCCATCGCGCAACAACTGGCGCCAGACCTTGCGCACTCCATACACGCCGAAGTTCTCCTCCCAGACCGCCCGGATGAGGGCCTTCAGTTCAATATCGCGACGCGCTCGTGCTGGCCATTGCTCCGGATCGCTGCGCCGCCCAGCGTGCCGGTAATACGTCGACGGCGCGATCGGCAGCAGGCGGCAGATCGGCTCGATACCGTAGACGTCGCGATGCTCGTCGATGAACGCGATCATGGCTTCGATCGGCGGTCGAGCTCCGCCTGCGCGAAATATGCGGAGGCCTTACGCAGGATCTCGTTGGCCGTGCGTAGTTCACGATTTTCGCGCTCCAGTTCCTTCAAACGCGCCAGCTCCGAAGTTGTCGCGCCCGCTCGTTGGCCACCGTCACGCTCAGCCTGAACGATCCAGTTGCGAAGCGTCTCGCGCGACATCCCCATCTTCGAGGCGATCGAGCGGATCGCCGCCCCCTGCGTTTGATACTCGTGTTGGTGCTCAAACACCATCCGGATCGCTCGCTCACGGACCTCGTCTGAATATCGCGTCCCGGTGGGCTTCCTTGCCTTGCCTTCGCTTTCCATGCTTCAAATCTCCCGTTACAGCCAAGATCCGAAGTCTCCTACATTTCCGGGGCGGTTCAGTTACGCGTCCGGAGCCGCGATCGCCAAAAAAAAAATCTCTGCTTTTTGGTGACCAAGCAGCTCCTGAATCACGCGAACATCCACCTTTTGCTCGATCCGGTGCGTCGCGCGAAACTGTGTCGCCTATGTCGCTGGGTAGATGAAACTAAGTGGTGGTGCAGATCTATCCTCGACCTAAGGCTATGTTGCCCTTGAACTGTGCCAACAGAACGTCGCACAAAGCAGCAACGTGTCGGTCGCGCTGACGATCGCGCCTTGAGCAGAGCGAAAACTCCGCCTGATAGCTAAAACAATCGGGGGCAAGCGCGCGCAGCTGTGAGCGACATTGCCATAGTCCTGCGAAGTGCTCGGGCAGGTACCCGATGAAGCTGCCCGACAAAATCAAAAGCAGCCTCGCAAGGTTCATCGCCGAGGGTACCTATCGCGAGATCGATACGCCGCTCGATCACGGCGTTCTGCAACTCATACGGGTTCGCAACGTAAAGTGACAGGCGTACCTTTGGGTGCAGGCTGACGAATTCGCGGATGACTCTTGCCAGCGGCAGCGTAGGGTCACTTGCGATGCTGTCGGTCAAACCGACGTCGAGTGATCCGCCAAGATCGCTCCTTAGCGACAGGGTGTAGGTCTCGAATGAATCAAGCCGATCCAGTAACGCTTCGACCTCAGCGTAGAATAGTCGCCCTTTTTCCGTCAAACGGAACCCACCTCTCCCACGGTGGCAAAGCGTCACGCCTACAAGTTCCTCGAGTTGGCTCATATACGTGCTAATCGCAGAAACAGACAGGTTCAATTTTTCCTGTGCCGCAGCGAATCCTCGGTTTTGCACGACCCCGGCAAAAACCCTTATAAGCTTGATCTCCGACGGACCGTATGACATGCGGAATCCCACGACAGGTTAGTTCATAAAATTCTAAACTATGTTTTTTTGATATCTATTTGTCGTTGTGGAATGCGTCCATACCATGGGACATCACGTTGGTCGGTAAGAGATTACAGGCGGTCGCCGAATCGCAGCAAGCCGCTGCACAGCACGGATGCCCGCGACCGATTCTAAGATCCGCCGCGACTGTGCCGCCTTGAAGCTGTGCAGCGATTAACCAACCTAAGAAGATGTGGGGTACGGATAGATGGAGACGAGCGAAACTGCGAGGCGCAGCTGGCGCAGGCGCTCGAGCAATGCCTGGCCGACGGGCAACTGCCTGATCTGGACGCACTGCGTTCGCGTTTCGAAGCGAAGTCCGCGAGCATGCCGCAGGCAAACGTCCAACTGGCTTCGCTGCGCGACTACGAAGCTCTGCTCGACCTGGAAACGGAGGTGGCAGCATGAGTCACGATTTCGACGCTACCCGCCTGTCGCTGCTGCTCAATGATTTGCGGCTGGCCGCCATTAAGCAGATCTGGTCAAGCTTTGCCGAGCGCTCCGATACTGAAGGCTGGCCAGCGGCGCGCCTGCTGATGACGCTGGCCGAACACGAGATCGCCGAGCGTGATCGACGCCGCGTCGAACGCCACCTCAGGGAGGCTAGGCTGCTGCCGGGCAAGACGCTGGAGAATTTCGATTTCGACGCGGTGCCGATGGTGTCTAGGGCGCACGTCTCGGCGTTATGCGCTGGCGACGGCTGGTTGCGCAACGGCGCCAATTTGATTTTGCTCGGGCCGCCTGGGGGCGGTAAGTCGCACTTATCCTCAGCCATCGGACTGAGCCTACTGGAGACAGGCTGGAAGGTCCTCTTCGCCCGAACTACCGACCTCGTACAGCGGTTGCAGGTCGCGCGCCGCGAGTTGGCTCTGGAGTCCGCCATCAATAGGCTTCATCGCTTCGATCTACTTATCTTAGACGACTTCGCGTACGTCAGTAAGGATCAGGCCGAGACGTCAGTGCTGTTCGAGCTCATCAGCGCCAGGTATGAGAACCGTTCTCTTCTGATAACGGCAAATCAGCCATTTGGCGACTGGAATAAGGTCTTCCCCGATCCGGCAATGACGCTGGCCGCCGTCGACCGGCTGGTCCATCACTCGACGATCCTTGAACTCAACGTCGAAAGCTACCGCCGACGTACCGCCCTTGAGCGCAAGCAGCAGGGAAAGGGACGACCCGCAACTATGGCGACACCAAAGAACGTCAGCGTGCCACCGCGCCCGGAGGACCCGCAATGACAAGCAACTCGACTGCAAGTCGTTGTCAACCTCACCGACTGACGCGCTTTCTCATCTTGATTGACGCGCGGCATGCGACACATTCCAGCGTCAATCAACAAACCCTTGCCAGCGTCAATCAACATCGGCATCATCAACCTCACCGCGACATTCTCATCTTGTTTGTCGCGCGTCTCTCATCCAGATTGTCGCGCCACAGACGAAGGCATCGACATCGTTGAAGGCATTCTGCTAGAGCTGACGATAGGTGCTGAGGCGACGCGGCTTCTCACTGGAACGAACAGCGGCCGGACGACTCGAGCTTACTCCAAGCTTGCCTATGATGGCGTGGCCCTGCGGTCGCGTCCATTCCCGTCTATATCGGTGATCCTATGCCCACTGCATTATCTGACATTCGGGTGCTAGACCCTTCCAAGGTGCTGGCAGGTCCATCTGCGACGCAAATACTCGGAGACCTTGGTGCCGATGTCATTAAGGTGGAGCGTCCCGGCGTTGGAGACGACACGCGCTGTTGGGGACCGCCTTACCTAAAGAACCAAGAAGGGGACTCCACCTCTGAGTCGGCATATTTCCTTGCGGCAAATCGCAACAACCGTTCGCTCGCAATCGATATAGCTACAGCCGCTGGACAAGAGGTCATCAAAAGTCTGAGCGAACGTTGTGACGTGTTCGTGGAAAACTTCAAGACTGGCGGACTTTCGCAGTATGGGCTCGACTATGAAAGCTTGCATGAGCGTAATCCCCGTCTGATTTACTGCTCCATCACCGGATTCGGACAGTCTGGCCCTTACGCCTATCGCGCTGGGTACGACTTCGCAATTCAGGCAATGGGCGGACTGATGAGCGTTACGGGTGTTCTTGATGATAAGCCAGTGACCTGCCTGATTTCTCCGGACCGTTTCAATCTTGAAGAACGGCCTCGGTTGCTTCAGTTGAACAGTGCTGCTTCTTGAATTCGTTGGGTGTCAGGTA
>NZ_JARUXO010000097.1:0-44740 GCF_031451275.1 Caballeronia sp. LZ029 | reverse complement strand
ATGGAGAAGCGACAACTATGAACTAGCCAGCGACAATTACACCCGTCGACCGGCCAGAATAGTTGTCGCTGACCGGCCGTGCCGCTTGACGCTGTCTAGACGTGAGAAAAAAAGGCGTCTAACGGTTAGACAGCAAGTTATTGATTTTCCAGTACATTAATTTGGTGCCGGAAGGAAAAGCCTTGTCGGATATGGTCGGCCCTAACCCGGTTTCTGCACGGGAATCAAGGCGACCCCGATATCGGCAGATTTTTTGGCGTTCGTCTCTGTAGCAGGCGCTGAGAGTGTCCAGATTTAGAAAGCGTCTTCCGCCTGCCAATCGGCACCGCCTGGATCGGCAATGCCGATACTGAACCGGTCAAGAAATGCCGGAAGCGATGGATGAGCGATCACAGGGACTGACGTGCCACGTCTAACGAGGCGCACGCGGTCGCTGAATAGGGCGACTGATCCCGCATTTGCAAAGCGTGAGCGGAAGTAGATGCCGTCCACCCTTGCTTGATTTTCGTGGAGGGCGGCACTCCATCTATTCGGAGCGAAATAGTTCGGCGTTGAGAGAACCTGCGTGTCGAATCCCAACTGCCAAAGAGGTTCAGTGAGATCCGCAAGACGCAGCGGGCGGGCGTTCTCCATTTCCAGTACGGCTACACAGCGATCCGTGATGAGCTTCTCATCAATCACGTGCGGCATTCCTGCGTCGACACCTCGGAAACGCCCACGCATCAAAGTTTCGGCCATACACGCCTCGAAGGACAAGGCCGCATAGAGAACGCCGTACTCATCATTGGGCGCATCGAACCGGAAAACTGTAGATGAGCTGGACCGGCGATTGTAATAGACCGGATCAGGGTGTCGCCAATGAATACGCAGCAGCGGCGTTACTGAGAGATCGATTTCTTGAACAGGGATGCGAGCAGTGTGAAAGCCAGGCGGGGGCAGGGGACACGAATCAGGGGACTCGTCGTGAACCTCGTTGATCACGCTGCCCCCTGTTCACCACCAATCTCTTCAACCGCTAAATCGACGACTCGAGCCACGGACGCGTTGGAGTCAAGTATGACGTCCGCGGGCGAGCGCCCGCCGAGTTCCTCACGCTTCGTGCGCATAAAAGAGTGGACAGACCACGAATTGACCTTAGCGGACACAAACGGTTCAAGTACCGCTTTCAAGCGTGAACCATCAGCGTCGAACTGCCACTTGGGGTAACGAAAACCACGCTCCTTGCCCGCAGGTAGCAGCGCGTACAGCGCTCCCTTTTGACGGTCCTCATTAATGGCGCGCTCATTGCGCCCTGCATAGTCGCGCGCGTCGAGGAGTGTCAAATTGTCGGGATTTCGATATTCCTCAATGGCGAATCGGCGGCCGCGAGTCCGGGCCGCTGCAAGTGGATCGGCACTTCCCGCCGAAAAAAGCTGATTCGCGTAATGGGGATCATTGCCGACGCCGCCGCTGACCACTTTATCGAAAGCGTCTTTGAGGTAATCGATCACCTCGGGCCGGCCATCAACACCGAGTGCCCGGGCCGTGGTCGCCGCCAGCTCCCGGGTCGAAATTTCGTCCAGCGCGCTCATAGGGGCTCCTCAGTCATGAACTCCATGACATTCATGACCTATTATGTACGGTTTGACGTATCGGTGCAATGAGTCGGGTCGGTGGCCAAGCGCACCCGATTCGGCGCAACTCGCCATTGCTGCCCAATCGCTGAATGTCTTGTCGACGACACGACGCAAGCTTAGCTGCGCGAAATCGGTCAGCACCCAACCGCACCGGACTGGGATTCCGTCGCCGATCCCGGACAGGACAGCGGCGCAAAGATCAGACGTAGGACACTCGGTCCGGAAATTATTCACATCTTTTGGACAATGGGCGCGAAATTAACTACCGCCGTTTCCCGTGCAACTAAAAATGCTTCGACCCTATTCAACTGCCGGCCGAGGACTGTTTTCTGGCTTCACGCCCCTTTAGCAAAGGCGAAAAGCGGACATTTCGCGCGGCGGTATCAAGCCTGGTCGCTAGGGTCAAGTAACTCAAGCCGAAGCTGCCATCCCTCGAAGGCGAGGCGCATCGCGCCAAAATCGCTCCATTTGACGCGCCGGCCGTCGATAATCACGGACGGCTGGCTTGCGTCTTCGACCCCATCCCCGTTCAATCCGGCCTCTGACGATTGTCTTGGCGACCTGCAAGCCACCGGCATCGCTGGTCAGATGTCTTGCAGCCAACGCGCCCTCGGGCGACACCGCGCGCACGAAATCGTGCTCAGGTTTCTTAGCGCCACAGCGGGCACAAGTGATCTCGCTCATCAATGCACCCGTGCGGGCGTCGCCCATGTCATCATGCTTGGATTGTCGCATGTGACATGCAAGTTTGGATTCGGTCGGCATTTTTGTCGCGCGACGCCGGCGCCACACTCGCAAGGCATCGTATAAATACCGTCGACTGCGGCAGAAAGTTTCTCCGCCACGTGTTGGAAGAAGGATTATTAAAAGATTTACGAAACGACGATAATACTATTTATGTAAAGTTAGCGTCATCTTGCGCCAGCGCGAAACCTACGCCTCCGTTCAGCTCGTTACGTCACCCCGGCGCGATGCCCCGATGCAGCAGCACATTCGCAACTTATTCGTTCGTATTCTTAGCTATTTCGTTCTTCGATAGGAGCGCGTATGCACAGTCTTTTCACGCAGCGATGTCGGCGAGCTTCCACAGCGCAAGGCACTTGTCGGCGAACGCTCCGCCTGCTTCATCACAGCGCTCGACGATAATCGCCTGCGGCGGAGGGAATCCGAACGGCGGCAGCGTCAGGTTGAGCGGCCGCCATTCGCCGCCCGAAGTGTCGACCACCTCGCGCGGCGCCGGGAAGTGCGTGGTCAGCAGGTAAGTCGCGCCGCTCGCGACAAAGTTGCGCACTACCAGTTGCGCCTCTTCGAAAGACAAGTGAGGCAGCAGGTCCCTGCAAAGTATCGCATCCGCTCGCGGCAACGCGTCGCACGTCAGGTCAGCGCGGATGAAGGTTCGACCCTCTCGACCGTAGCGCCAGCTGTTCTGCGCGATGATCTCGCCGTGCACATCCACGCCCACATAGCGCGTGCCGCCGAGATACACGTGGTGCATCCAGTTAAAATCGCCGCAGGGCGCATCAAGAATCGAGTGAATATCCAGACTCTCCAGCATCAACGGTAATTGCTCGCACAAATGCCGTGTTTGCGCGTTGCAGGAACCCGGCCCCGATATCGATTCGAGCCGGTAGTGTCGGTACAACTCGACTTTGTCATCGAAGATCTGCTCAAAATCCGGTCCGTCGCCTCCGCCCAGGGCACGACGAAGCAAGTAACGGAAAAAAGTACGCGGCTGCATCGGGTCGGTCCCGGGATGCGCTGCGGCGTGCTTGCAGATCGTTGTGTTCGATAGCATGTAGCACAGCGCTCTTTCGTCGACCGCCCGCGCATGCGTGATGTCGTCGGCTTCCTCGAAGAAGACCTCGGGGCGGCTCCAACAGATCGGTTGTATGCGCTCGCACGGCAACTCGTGCCAGCCGCTTGAGTCTGCCTCCAGCACCGCGGTCAGCGGCTCCGAGCCAAGCGTCGTCCAGTGCACTGGCCCGCGTGCGCGCAGAATCTGACATACGCGTGTGTAATGAGCCGAGGCGATTCGGCTGCCCGGTCGCGCGCCAATGAATCCGTTAGAGACCAGTCCCGAGCGCTCGCGGTGCGCCACATAGTCGTACTCCCGCAGCAGGTTCAGCACGGGTTGCAGCGTCTGCATTACCAGACAGTCCGCGTCGATCCACAACCCGCCGTAACGCTGCAACAGGAAAGCGCGAACGACGTCCGCGCGTTGCGCCACGCCGAGGTCCGACAGATCAATGTCACGGTCGTGGTCGCGCAGCGCGTCAAACGCCTGCGGATCGAGGAAACGCACGCCGGGCGCATGGCGCGCGATGGTGCGCCGACAGGCTCGAATCCACGCCGAGCACGGCCCCTCCCAGTACACCCATACGGGCAACGCCTCGCTCACCTGCGGTGCGCTCGCAGGCGGGCCCGTGACCGAGCCCTCCACTTGCCCCGTAGCGGGGAAGCGCTGCAGGAATTCGGTACCGCTGCACACGGAGTACACCTGCTCAAGCAGCTGTATGTTGTGGTCGTAGTGCGGGTTGCCTTGCATCGCGGAGGCAGGATTTAGGCCGCCAGAGGCCGGGTGGTACAAGTGCGCGACATGGTGGTCGGTGCAACTCGTTATGGCCAACCGACCGAGCAGGCGTACTTTGTGGATCCAGGCGTTGTCTTCGCCTCCCCAGCCAAGGAAGCCTTCGATCATGCCGCCGTAGCGCTGCAGGAAATCGCGGCGCACGAGGCCAAGACCGCCGAAACAGATAGGTGGCCGGTCTGAGAAGTATGTGCTCGCCGGCTGGCAGTCAAACGGAGCTCGTTCGCCGCGCATCACCGCCAGCGAATCGGCCTCGCTCAGATAACGGATTGTGATGTAGGGCAGAAGAAAATCCACACCACGGTCGTTGAGTTCGACCACACTGCGTGAAAGCATGTGCACGGCCATGAGAAGGTCGTTGTCGTGCCACAGCACGACGTCGCCCTCGGCCCATGCCGAGCCCGCATTGAGTGCCCCCGCTCGTGAGAAAGGACCGGTGCGCTCGACGAACACGTGCTTGTCGGCCCAGCGGGCGGCCAGCCCGGCGGCCACGGGTCGCTCGCCCAATTCTGCGACAATCACCTCGAAGATGCCGGGGCGCTGGCGCAGGCTCGCCAGAGTAGCGGCGAGGTGCGGCAGGCGCTCGACGCCGCCGTGCGGAATCACAACTGAGACGCGCTGGACCTGGGTGAAAGGCATCGCATGCTCCTTAGCAATAACACGGGGCGTGCGATGCGACACCGTCAGGTGCCTTCCAGAGATCCAGTTCCTCGCGTGTGAAAGATGCATAGACAGTTACACAGACGAAGATCGCAAATTCCACCAGGGCCAGCGCACCGGCCCACTTCAAGACTGCCGGGGGTAACCGAGGCAGAAAAATGTCGACAATTTCTGACCTCCCGCTAGGGTGCATGCTCATTTTGACCTCCAGAAAAAAGCCACCGATGCGATCGCTTTCATCATCTTCCCTTGCTCGGCTAATCTCAATTCAAAAGGTTATATCGCGCACATTGCGACAGCACGCTTTCAGTAATGCTTATTAGCGAGTAAGAGAGATAGCATGGCAAGCTGCGCTTTCGCGACGCGTACCGGCCAATGCGCGTCAGCGCTTCGAAGGGCACGCATGTTGGTTCTTCATTTCATTCGGTGAGTCGCATCATGACGAAAGCGGTCGCGAAATTGAGCGGGCGCTTACTGAATCTGAACACTTCCACTTCGGTGAAAGTGTTCACCGCGATCTGCGCCAAAATGAGGCCGGCGTGTTCCTCTCCTTTCACTGGAGCCACGGCGGGGACCACGAGGCGCGGTGTCGCTGCGTCACCCGAATTCGCGACGCACGCTATCTCCAAGGGTACTCGGTATATTCTCGGGTACCCGCGGTGTATCCGTCAGAAATGTCACTCCGTCCAGCCTGTTGATACGCAAGGTTGGGAATACATACGTAGCAGTTGCTGCGTGGCTGCAGTTCGTTCGCATACCACTGGTCGACCACTTTGTTCAGATCTCTGAGACCCGATTCGATCTGCGGATATATATCCAGGTTCACGACGTAGGCGTGTGTCCCATAAATCCTTCCGGCGCGCGCCAACAGGTCGTCGAAGGGATAAATGTACGTTCCCCAATCGGGGTGGGAGCACCCGCCGATGTAAAGAAGATCGTAGGTTGCCGGACAGCGTGATAGAGCACGTTGGAAGCATGACATGAAATCGCCAACTAGTCCTACGTCGTCTTCAAAGATCAATACATGTCGAAGTCCCTTAAGCGCTGCCGCGCGCAACAGTTGCAGATGGCTTGCAGAGCAGCCTGCCTGGCCGTCAGACAACACGGGAAGGTGAAAAAGGTCCTTTCCATCGACTGCCGCAACGAACGCGATTGGCGGCGTCAGCATTGCGGCATCAAACTGATTTGCTGCACTCGTCCGTCGGTCGGCGCGACGGAGAAGATTGATGCAGTATCCGGCATCGATGCGAAGCGATTTGTAGATGATCCATGAGTCGTTGCTCGTGCGGAATGCGGACCTGAGTTGGCGGCTAGCCACGAAGGCATCGATAGCCACCGCCACATCAGCGACGTGGATGTAGCCGTGCCCGCTTAAGATCCCGCCAGGCCGAACCTTTCGCCACCACTCGCCAAGTGAGAGTCGAAAGGCACCCATATCACCGTCGAAATCTATAAACACAAAGTCGAGGGACTCGTCGGCAAATCTCTCCGCGCCCCGCCTCCACTGGTCACCGAGTCCATGCACCGATTCCAACCTTGCGCGGACACCTGTCTCACCAATTCGTCGACGCAGGTACTCCGTGGAGTCCGTTTCGCGCCCGCCCACTTCAACGAAACGAGCGGACTTGGTTCCACACCGCCGTAGCGCAAGTTCATAGACGTCTGCGAAGTCGAAGTTCAACGTTCCTACCAGTCTCTGCGACTCTGGAATAAGTGTGGTTTCGGTCATGTCCAGCTACCTCATCGCGCCGAAGGAGGCGTACCAACAACCGCTTGCACCGTAGACGTGCGCGATAAGGAAGGTCTTACAGCATTTCCGACCCAAGATTACCCGCATTCAGTGGCGCACTCCTCGACCAAGTATCTTCCGATGCGCTCAGTAGCCTTAGCAGGGAACCTCTACTCAGCGTCCGTGCACTAGTCTCTTCTGCTCGGCATCACCTGACTGACAAGAATCATTGCCGCTGGGCGAGTGTCTGAGTGTGAGACCACTCAGAAACGATTGGTCTTCGATAATTTTGAGACGTGCTTCATATTTGCACTCGCCTTATCTGAAGTCGTGTCAAGGTAAATTAACATTTCATTGTCTTCTGGTTCTGTCGCCAGGAAGCAATCGGAGGACCAACGATACGCTTGCCTTTGAGCATCCATCGACTACTCTCGTTAAATACTAGTCCATCAATTAGATATCCGACACGCTTACACTTGAGCTTCGGCACTTCACGGCTCCGCGTCTCGCACGATTACGTGTGTATTGGTGTCGGATGCGCCGCAAGAAGTTCACATACGAGAGGGCAAGCGAGGTCGCAGCATTTCAAGTTTCATCAACAGCACCCCATTTTGTGATCACGATGATGAGAAATGGAATCGTTCGACGAAAAGACTTCACCCTTCGGTTGTCTCGTAGGAGAGGCGCCGAGCTTTGTCGCTGTTCTGAAACAAATCGGGAGATTTGCTAGATTCGACGTGCCCCTTGTTATCGAGGGTGAAACCGGTACTGGCAAGGAACTCGCCGCGAGAGCCATTCACTATGGAGGAAATCGTCGCTCAAAGCCCTTCGTTCCTGTCAACTGTGGTGCGATTCCAGAGAGCCTGATCGAGAACGAGCTCTTCGGTCATGCGCGCGGCGCCTACACAGACGCTCGCGTTGCGGGATCCGGACTATTGCGTCTGGCTCATCTGGGCACTTTGTTCTTGGATGAAATCGACTCGTTGCCACTACGCGGTCAGATCGGCCTGCTTCGCTTCCTTCAGGACGGCCGATACCGTCCGCTTGGTGCGAGCGAAGAGCAGACCGCGGACGTCAGAATCATCGCCGCGTCCAATCGCAAGCTCGAGATGCTTGTTGCCGAGCATGCCTTCAGGGCTGATCTGCTATTTCGCTTGCGGGTGTTGACTCTTGAAATGCCGCCATTACGCGCTCGACCGGGCGATCCCCTCCTCCTCGCGCATCACTTTATTGAACACTTTTCCCACCGATATGACACCGCTGGTACAAGCGCAATAAGTTCGCTTTCGTCGACTGCGCGCGACTGGGTGCAATCTTATGCGTGGCCCGGCAACGTGCGCGAGCTGGAAAACCTGATCCATCGCGCCTATGTGTTGGCCGAAGGGCGCGAGATATGCATCCCGCATCAGGACATGGTGGCCATTCACAGACAGTCGAGTCCGGCACAAGCGCAAAGCACGGTCGACATTCAGCCTGCCGGCTATTCGAGTGCCCGCATGCGCGCACTCGAATGTTTCGACCGCGCTTATCTCGATGACCTCATGCGTCGCGCACAGGGTAATGTGTCGCTTGCCGCGCGTCTCGCTGGAAAGGAACGCCGCGCGTTGGGCAAGTTGCTAAAGAAGCATCAGATCGATTGCGCACAATTCCGCAATACGTAGATCCCGCAACAGGATGTGCGCTGTCTATGCTCAATGTGGTTGTAGACGCGCTTGTTGAGCCACCATCATTTCCCCTTACGCGCTCCATCCCAAACGCACAGCCCAATGTGTTATGAGTGTAAATTTCTCCAGTCCTTCGGCTCGCCCGGTTGGTGCATCGATCGCGAAACGCAGGCATCCACGGACACTAAACCTCCCCGCCCCGCTCCGTTCCGCTCGCACGACGATTAGCAGTGGCCGCAGCGCACTCGGGACGGGCTCGCTTCGAGCGAAATTCGCAACCAACGGTGCCAGCCTGACGACTGCGATGCCTTCCTGCGACACACAGCAATCGCTCGTCAGGAATTCCGTTTCTTCACTGCTGTAGCGAACGGTCGTCGTGCTGATGTGTGTCGGGTCGCCCGAAGCATGCACACATGCCTCGCCTTGTGACGTCGCGACCAGCTTGCGTGTCGTGGGCACGGCGTTCGGAACGGCTGGGCTTTCTTCAATCCACTGGAAGACCATCGAGACCTCGAGGAAACACCGCACCGTGCCAACAGGTTCGAGCGCTTCGATTTCCCGTTCGAACAGGACGTCCTCCCATTTCGACACGTCGGAAGGCTGGCTCAGCACAGATTTGCGCAAATCGAACCCGGCGTCGCTACTCGCCAAAGTTTCCAGGCCCATGCTGGATGTAGCACCAGTGTCCCTTCGAACCGAGTCCAGCAGCACCTGCTTCGTGCCGTCCGCTTGCCGTGTCACTTTTGCAAGCAGCAGCATATTCTCGGACGCGTCGGGCGGCGTCGGTCGCACCACGATCGAGCCACTATCCCACACGATGGTGAAGTGCGATTCGACTTCGCCGTCTTCGACACTCTCGTATTTTGCACAGACGTAGCGTTGCAAATCGTTGTCCCCGAAATCGACTACTACCGTCTGAGGCTCGTCGATGACGATTCGATTCTTCTGCGCATCGAACGCGAGGCCCGGCTTCACCGTGACGCCACCCTCCGTGAGCTCGACTTCAAGGCCGCGATAGACGCAATTTGCGCCGGCAATCTCACGCAAATCACCTACCGAAGAAAGCATGGCTTGCTGAAGGTGCTCGAGATGCTCGCTGGTGAGCCGCAGCCCATCGAAGACACGGATCTGTGCAGGTTTCATAGGAACTCCATGGCTCAACCAACCTTGAAGCGTTGAATCACATTGGCAATGTGCAACGTGCCTGTCGCATAGCAATGCACTTCTAGTGTTGCCTGCCGCCAGTCGACGTCCGCTGTCTTCAACACGAAAGTTCGCGGTTTCGGCGCGGGGTCGACCGCCTCGAGTAGCAAGCGGTCCTGCTGAGGCGTTCCGCTTATAGCAACCTGCGCGGCGGCCGTCTGATCATCGCTGGTCGGAACGTAGATGACGCCCGCCAGCGCCACACTCGCCGCAGCATCATCACGACCGAACGGCTTCCAAACTTGGCTGGCCCGGCTTACGCTCAGGCGCTGTCGAGAGAAAGCGTTAGGCGCTGCACCGGCCGTCGGCGTACCGACAAGTGCGAGTTCCATCGAACCCTGTACCGCCTTCAGCACGAGCCAATACGGCTTGTCCACGTCCAGCGAGACCGTCGCCGCGAACCTGACGAGCGCCCAAGGCGGTGTGTTGACGTTGGGTATGGCCGGCGCGACCGCAGCCGTTCCTTTGCCCAGCGGAATGCCCGACGCAGGTGCGCCGTCGTTGTCGCCCTGAATCTCCGCGTAAAGCTCTGCTTCCGCGTCTGCGATCACACAAGCCGCCACACCGCTGCATTTGACAGGCGAGTGCAGCATCGTGCCCTTGTTGCCGATCAGCGTGAACTCCTGAGCGATCGAATAGTCCGTGCTCACCGTGGCAAACTCACGCCCGTCATGCGTCTCGACCTGACCGAGCAGCCGGTCCGAGTCGATCTTGCCGTCTGCATCGAGTGTCAGTTGGTCGAGCTTCACGGGAACAGTTGATACGTCGATCAGCGGGTCAAGTGGCAGCCGTACGATCGCGCCAAAACCGACTTCCGACGATCGATCGTTGCGCACGGTGCCATCCAGCGGATTCGGCCACATCTGTGTCTTCACCTGACTGAAGGTAAGACTGGTGATGCGCAACCCGATTTTGCCGCTTGTATCGCTGTGCACGTCGAAGCTCAGCGTTTTCAGCGGCCTTGTCGCCCCTGTCTGTTTGTCGAGAAACGCATTCAGCGCATCGGCGGCATCTGGCAACTCGTAGATCGAATCGGTCAATGGGCCGCCAGAAGTCCACACCGTCGCATCGCCTAGCGTTACGCGCAAGTTGGACGGGCGCGTTGGCTGAGCGATCTTCACGCTGAAGTCCCCCGAGGCATCGGCGTCGTTTTTCTTCGTGATGCTCACGCCCGTCGTCCGCGGCGGCAGCGCGCCGTCCGCATCGTCCACGTATAACTCGACAAGGCATGACTCGACATCGGCATTCGGCGGCAAGCCGTCGATCGCGACGTCGACGTGCGCGACTTTGCCTGCGGCCACTGGCGTATCCGCCACACCGAGAATCGAGAAGAGCTCGTACTGCGACACCTGATAGAACGAACTCGACGTGCCTCGCATGGCCTTGAGGCCACTCGGGCTTGCAGCGAAGTTGGCCATATCGATGATTTACAGCTTTTGAATTACGCTTTTCGGCAGCTTGAACCCCTGATAGTCGCCGAGCTGGTCCGTAATGGAACTCACCACCGACTCCCCCGCCGCCGCATCCTGATATTCCACTGCGATCACCACGATGTAAGGCGGCGACAGGACGGTTCCGGCGGGTGGCGACTGCCAGACGATGCGACGGTTCTTCAGCAGATCGTCCGGCGTGGTTTCTTTCGTGTTCTCGCCGCGAATGTCGGCTTCGAGACTGCGATCGTTGAGAATCGCGATGGAGACGATGGAGTCCATCGTGTCCAGTTGGTCCGGCATCATCTGAAACGCGCCGCTCTGGCCGGCAAAGTCGGCCTTCGTCGTGTCGGACCATTGCGCAGCGCGATTTCCCAGCACTTCGCCTATGCGCACCTTGCGCTCGAGATAGTCCATCAATGTGTCGCCTGTCAGGCGCTGGTTCGTGATAGTTCGAACCGCTTCCGCCAGAATGCCGGCGGCCGCCGCATTCAGTTGCGCAATTGCGCCCCGCGCGAGCGTCGTCACCGGCGCCTGCGGGAGCTGCGGAAGCAACCCAAGATGCGCCGCGTCGATGAGAGGAACAGTAGCGGCGGCGGTCGCCGAAGTCTGCGCGCTGGGGGTGGGCGGCATTACCGCGGGGGTGGGCGGCGCGGTGGCCGCAGCAGCCGCCGCGGGCGGCAGAACCAATCCCGGCATGTTATTGAGGCGGGTACCCAGCGAGAGCGCATTCAGGTTCTGAAGTATCGGCATGACATTCTCCGGCAGCTATTGAGTGGCGCCTTACTGGACTTCGTCCAGCGTACGGCCGACAAACTGGGGAACGGCCACCGGCGTGGCGGCCGGCAGTTGCCCGACATTCGAGAGCAGCCGCTCCGCGGCTTCAGCAGCGGTAAGCTTGTCAAAATTCGGGACGTACCGACGCGTGTCGACAGCCTCCGAAACGACGATCATCAGCTCATGCGTGCCGAGTTCGGCGGGAACGACTTGCACGACCTTGCGGGCATCCAGTGACGCGTCGGCGAGATCCACGATTTCTGTGCCGAACACGCTCATGACACGGGCGAGATGAAAGCCGCGCCCGAGTAGCGCGCTCTTCGCGTCGCCGAAGGTCATGCCGAACAGCGATGCGGAAAGCGAGGTCATTTCCGCGACGAGCTTCAACGCCTTGGACAGCTGTTTGAAATCATCCGCGCGAATGCGGTCTCCAGGAGACGGAAAAGGCAGACTGTCGAACGGATTCTCTGACGGCGCCGAAGGCAACACCACGGGCGGCAAAGGCTCGAGGGCGGCCGCCGGCGCTGGCGTGGGAGCCGGCGAGGGCGGAATGCGAAAGCGCGGAATCAGGTCGAGCTTGAAGAGGGGATTCAGCGCCTCCGTGGCGGGCTTGGCGCTGATATTCGTCGCCATCGCGCTCGCGACGTTCAGGGGAATGTTTGCAAAGTCGTTTGCCATGAATCGCTCCGTCTCTTTCGTTCAGACGACCGCCTCGGTTTCAACGAAGAGGTCATCTGTGGTGGACCTGAGGGTGGTGCTATCGCTCGCGATGCCAGGTCCTTCTTTTGCGTCGGCGCTGCGCAGAATCCCTTCGCCGAGAATCCATGCCGGCCGCGCTGTGTCGACGTAGGCGCGAATGCCAGCGGCCTTGAATCTCTGCAGAATGCTGGCGATCCGGTTCGTCGGATTCGCCGCGCCATCCGCCGCTCCGGCTGTGCTGGGCAACATGAGCTTGAACGCACATCGCTGGCGTTCGTCCCAGCCGCCCGCAACAACGGCACTGGGCGGCAATTCGAACACGCTCGCATCGAACACCGGATCGCTGTCGTAAATGCCGATCGGATCGTCTGGCAGGTGATAGACCGTGCCGTCGAAGCGCGCGCCGTCGAATACACCTTGCGACACGTTGAAGTACCACTCGGATAAGCCCACGGGCAGGCGCGGCGTCGGCCGCGCACGCGCGCCGCCGTTTGCGGCTTCGTCGGGATCGCCAGAAAGGAGTCCGATATCGCTGCCTTCTTCCTGCGCGAGCATTGCCCCATCGAACGCTCCGAAATCCTGTTGCGCGCCCTGGTAATGCCAGATCCACGCATCGACAGGCACGTCATTCAGATAAGCGCCCGAGTACGCGTCGATTCGCAACGTGCGGCCGTCGGGCACGATGCCATTGAAGACGATCCCCTCGCCGCTTACCGGCGAAAAAATCTCTGGGCACACTGTTCGCTCACCGACGCCGGTGATCGTGATGATCAGGGATGCCGGCTCGGCACCGCGATTCTCAAGCGGCCAGTGATCCATCGGTCGGCATTCGCGTGCATTCCACTTGCGCCGGGCGAGCGGATTCTCGTGCAGGGCGAGTCGCTGCTTTGCGTTGTCCGGCGTGCCACTGATCTGTAACAGCGCTTCGTGGCTGTAGCGCTCGCGATCGATATGGCGGATGACCGGCGCATCGGGTTGTCCGGCCACGAGCCGCGCATTCAGAAAAATGGCCGCTGCTTCCATGATGGCCGCGGGTGTCCCAAGGCCCGCAAGGTGCACACGCGCGATACGTACAATGCGCTCGCGCATCTGGGCGAGGCGCTCGTCATACGGCAGCTTGGTGTTCGACGTAATGTCTTCGAAGTGGAACGGCGTGAGATTCAGAGCCGCCGCGAGACGCAGAACATCCTGGACATTCTCTGCGACCTTGAGACGGTGCGCGCGCTGAATGCGGAAAAGCGATGTATCTGCCTCGATGACGGGCGTCGCCAGATTTTCGACTACTTCGTATATGAGCTTGCCACGATGACCTGCGCGATAGAACGTAGGGAGATGGGTGAGGATGCGGTCCGTCTTAGACATCGAGGGCCCCCGCGAGCTTCATAGACAGAGTTTGCAGATGAAGAACTTCGTTTTCACCCAGCGGTACTTCCTCCGTGTTCTTCAGCAATCGGCCCGACTCCACATACCGGCAGCTCATCGTAAGTCCGTTCGACGCCGCAATCTGGAGCGGCACCGCCTGTTGGGCTAGCGCGGCACGAATCGAGTCGAGCAGCACGGCACGCTTGAGCACAGAATTCGTGCTGCCGAGCACGGCGGCAACGGCGTCGGTGACTGCGTGCATCGCTGGCGAATCGGTGCTAATGGATGCGAGCAATGCCGTTGGCGATGGCGTCGTGCCCGCCTTTGCCTCGACGGCAATCGCAAGAGTCAGTTCGACAATCTCGTCCATGAGGCCGACAAAGATGTGCTGCGCGTCGATGAGCGCCTTGCGGTTGTCGGTGCCGATGTTGCCCCGGCGGCCCTGGAACTTGCCCTGAAACTCGGCGCCCACCAGCAGATCTGCGTCGTCGATGCCCTCCACATTCATCACGTTCGCCAATAGCCGGTTGTAAACCACCGCCTCGCCCATTGGCAGTGAAGATACGTACGCCAGAATGGCCTGGCGGGCGCCGTCTTCGATCGTCTCTTTCTGGGCGGCGGAGAGATTCGCCTGCGCCAGCCGCAGAAATACTTCGATGCGCAGCGGCATCATGCCGTTCGGCATCTCCGCCAACACATCAGGGCCAAGAGGTTCCGCAGGCGCGAGCTTGCTTCGTATGAAATCAGCCTGCGCCTCCTTGCGCGAAATATCGGTTCCACCCGCCGACAGCTTTCCTGTCGGGAGGTTGTGCGTGATGCGCACGCCTGCGGGGCGCGCAGCGAATATCGCGTCCTCGACTCTTCGCACGAGGTCTGGAGAACCCGACTCAAGACCGAATCGCAGGTCGACCACGCCCGGCGACTGTGCATTCTCAGTGATCTGAAAATTGCCTTCGTTCACCTCCGGGACGTCCTCGATGAGCTTGTAGCGAATCGCCTCGACGGTCGCCCCGCCCGCACGCTCGAGTGTGGCCTGCATGCGGCGGCGAAGCTCTTCGTCGGTTTCCTTTTCGCTCGCGAAGACGGTCGCCGCGATGTTGCTGACCGAATCGATCCCGAAGATGGGCCGATTCAGCACGTTGATGTTTAGCGCGTCCACCTTGCCGTCGGTGCCCGCCATCTCCGCACGTATGGGCGCCGAGACGGAAAGCTGGCCCTTGCGCAGCGTGCGCCGCTCCGTGGTGCTAAAACTGATGGCCTGCTCCGTGGAAACGACCGTACCGGCCGGCACCGTGATGTCGCCCGTCGCGGGCGATGTGCGCTTGAAGACCACCTCGCCGCTCGCGAACTTCGCGTCCCGGCGCTCGATGCCCATCAGCGCGACAACGTGATCGAGTGCCGGTCCCGCCGCAAGCTCGACGAACGCCGAGCGATAGATCTCCTCCATCTGTTTGTGGAGCACGGCCCATTCGCGCGCCACTGCCTGCGAAAGCAACGTGACGACGCTGCCAGGGTTGCGATCGGTGAGCGACGGCGTGACTTCGCGGCGATAGTAGTTGACGTAGAAATAGCTTTGCTCGTCGGGTAGACGCGCCTTTTTTCGCCAACGGATGGCAGCGTTCGCACTGTCGAAGCTGTAGTCGTTCTGTGCGTCGAACAGGACGTATGTCTCATTGCGCTGTCCGAAAACTCGAATCGAGAAATCGACGGCGTCCGCCGCGCCGAGGCTATAGCTCTCGTCCGGTCCGCGAAACAGATGTTCTTCGCGGATGACGCCGCCCGTCAGCGACGTCAGCAAGTCGTCGACGAACTGTTCGTAAGGTTGCGCGACGAAAGTCATTCGAGCGGCCCCCGGAAGGAGAACGGCAGCACGAGGATCGTGACGTCCGGCGCCCCCTTGAATTTGACGCCCAGCCGAACGTCGACCTTGTCGCGATTCTCACGGCCGACGCCCAGAGTCACCTCCAGCGAGACGACGCGCTCCACACGCGGTTCCTCGCGGACGCACTCCAGGATGTACAGCTTCACCAGATTGCGATTGCGTTCGATATTGGGTTCGCCGATCAGACTGTGGTGACGCGAGCCGTAGTCGGGATGCCCAAGGCCCTCCAGTTCGCCGCGCTCCGTCATCAGCCGCATGATGAGCGCCTGCGCCAGCGCAGCCTTACCTTGCACGATGCCTATGTCGACCGCGCTCGGCATCACTCCGGCCCGCGGCGTAGGCTTCAGATCGACGTGCGAATACGGCATGACCGAGACTTGGCCGGCTTCGTTCAAGATGAAGCCGAGGTCCAGATCGCGTCCGAGATAAGCAAGATCCGTCATGGCATTAGCCTGTGTTGTCCGCGACTCCGGGCGAAGCCGGCGGCCCGAGAATCGTCATCACACCAGGACCAGACGGAATCATGTCGCCCATCCGAATGAGCGTCTGGCCACACGCGGTTACCTGGCTCGTCGACGCGCCGATCGTCATCGGATACGGCGTGCCGAGAACCGAATAGACCATCAGACATACCGCCCCGGTCACCGCTAGTGGCTGGCCCGATGCAGTTGGCCCACCGGGGGGAATGAAGATAATGGTGCCGGTATCAGGCGTGCCGAAGAGCCCTGGTGAGAGCAGTACCGAGCAGCCAACGGTGACGGGAGGTCCAGCCATGTACGTTACGCCGCTGCAAAACTGATCTGACCCGCGACCTTCACGGCCGCGCCCTTCACGGTCGCACCGGCGCTGCCTTCAACGGTCGCGTTCGCGCTCGCCTTCAGGGAGACGTTGGTGCCTTCCAGCTTCAGGTCTCCAGACGCGCTCAACGACAGATCGCCCGTCGCCTCGATAGTGGTATCGCCCTCCGTTTGGACTTTGAGGTTCCCCTCCGAGACGATTTCAATGTCGCCATCGTGATTGACGGTGACAGTGGTGCTTCCCATCTCGACGCGCAGCGTGTCGTCGTCGAGCGTGAGCTTGTTGCCGTTGGGGAATTCAAGGTAAGCACGACGCACACCTGAAGCCGGGTCATCCGATGACACATAGACGCATTCCCCGGCCTTCGCGACGGGAGACCGATTGGCGTCCGTGTACACCCTACCCGTCACAACCGGCGACTGGAGATCACCGCCGAGATACTGGACGAGCACCACATCGTCCTTGTTCGGGATGGCCACGGCGCCGACGCGACCGGTACTCAAGGGTACCTTCTTGAGTTCGAGCCCGGAATCGCGGAGTTCCAGATCGCATGCGTAGTTGTTGTTGTCGGACTGGCTTTCGTGGGGATACTGGCTCGTGACCACGGCCAGGTCCAGCGTGCGCAGGGATAGCAGCTGATCCTTCACGATTGCCCGAATGATCTGTACCATGTCGTCGCTCATATGCCTATCGCTCCCGCCAGCTTGCCGAGGCTGCCAAGCAGGCTGTCCGCACTCGCGGCGCCGCCCTGGTCGGAAAATTCGACGTGCGTGAGGAAGCCCTCGGACTTGCTCAGCACATGCCGCACTTGTGTAACCTTGAATAGGCCGTTGAGCTCTGGTTTTGGCGCGTCCTTGATCTCGATGGCGTCGCCGAGCTTGATGAGCGGGTTGCCCAGAAGACGACAGCGACCGCGCGACGTGACGTCCTTCGCGGCGCCGAATTTCTGCTTCGCGAACAGGTCCACCGCGTCCTTGCTGCGCAACGCGCCGTCGCGCAGCGCGAGCAAGGCATTGCCGCTACCGACTTCACCTTTGACGGACGACGAGTCCCTGACGATCCATGGCCACGCGCTGCTGCCCTGACTGCTCGATGGGCTCTCGCCGACGACCACGACGCGCACGGGCTGTTGCGGCCGGTGGTCCATCGAGAGGCTGAGAATATCGATGGCGTAGTACAGGGTGTGGTCCGCGCTCGATTTCGAATAGGCTTTCATCGTGAGCTTGTTGTCCACGTCGACGTAGACATCGAACCCCTCGCGTTTGCCGAGTTCCGTGAGCGTGCCCAGTACGGTGCGCGATTCATGAACCGGTAAGCACGGATAGGTGCTGCCTGTGTCCACGTCGCCGACGTCCACGCTCGCTTGTTGAGCGAGATCGTTCACGATTTGCCGGACAGACTGGTTCTGATACGTGTGGTTCACGCGCGTGCAGGCAAGCGTGTGTAGCGCGGTGCGTGCGACGATGCGGGTGTATTCGAGGGTGGACTGGATGGTGTCCACTGTTGCTGTCATCACGGTCGACGAGCGATCGCCGTTGGCGAGTTGGATGAGTAGCGTGTCGTTGTGCTTGACTTCGATGCCTCGCACCGAGATCGAGAAAGCGGGCTCACTAACCGCGTCGCTGAGGTCCAAGGCGCTGGCAGCCGCGCCGATGGCCTGTTCGAGCAGCCCGGGCTTGGGTGCTGGTACGAGATAGAGAAGGATCTCGACACACGAAGTGGGGTCGCCGAAGCCCGTGCGGCAATCGAGGCGCAGGAGTTCCGTGCGTGGGTCGTCGGCGGAGCTGACTTCCCAGTTGTTGACTTTTACTTTGTAGCTCGCTGTATCCATCGCTCGTCGCTCGTCGTAGTGAAAGCTCAAGGCACGGGAGGCGCCGGCAGCGCAGGCGCCCTCGCGGCTTCCTGCACGTTCCACATCTGAATGTGTTTGCCCAAAATCGGACTGACTTCCTCGGACTTGCCGCTGACGTTCGTAACCAAAATCTGCATCTTGTTGTCCGCGAGAATACTTGCGATCTCCGCCTCATCTGCGAGCTTGAGCGGGACGCCGCGCGGGTAGCGCGCCAGAATGGGTTCCAAGCGATCTGCGGCATTCGTCATGCGCCGAGCTGCATCAAGATAGTCCGGCGATACATCGGAAAACTCGGAGGCTAACCGTCGAAATCCCTGAGCCTCTCCCCTAAGCTCCGTGGCGAGGTTGCGCGTCACGACCGATATATCACTAGTCGGAATACGGTTCTCCCTGAGGATGCCGAGCACGCGCGCCTCGGCTTCGAGGCTGAACTTCGCGCCAAAGGACACGTCTTTCAGCAACGGTTCCAGTTCATTCGCCGCCTTCGTCATGCGATCGGCCATCTCTGTGTATTCCCGCTGAGGTTTGGCAAGACCGGCCGCGACCTTGCGAAATTCCGCCGCGTCGTTGCGGAGATTCTTGACAAGATTCCGTGTCAGTGCCGAGACGTCGTCGATCACCTTCATCGCGAAGGATTTGTTGTCGAGTATTGCCAAGGTCCGCATCGTTCCCTTCTCACCCCGGCGCAGGGCAACCAGATCGAGACCCGTGCGAGTCACGAAGGAGTCCGGGGCTTTTAGAAGCACGAAATCGTCCGCCATAAGGCACGCCAGATCCATTTCACCACCGTAGCCCCGGAACTCGCCGATGCGGCGGACGAAGTATCGCTCGAACGTAGATTTCACGGGCGGCCGGCCCTTGGGGCGGAATTTCATATCCGCCCACGTTCTGAACAGCGCCTTGTCGCCACCGTGTGCAAGCCGATCACGCAGCAAAGGACTGTCTTTCACCGTGGGCGCAAGATCGGCGAGCTCCTTGCGCCGAGCGTCCGTGTCTTTGATCCAATCCTTGAGTTGTTGCTTTTCCCGCTTCAGCGCCGAGACGCGATCGGCCGCGCGCTTCTTTTCTTCGCCTGAAGAGAATCGACTGCGCTTACGCTGGTTGTATTCCTTGATGCGTTGATCGATCTCTCGCACTTTGACACGCCCGGCGTCCTGATATTTCTTGACACCCGATAGCCGCGTGTCGATCTGTGCATCGCCCAGAACCTCGCCGACTTTTGAATCCACGTGACTGCGAAACTCCTTGTTAAGCAACTCGAGCGCGTTATCGGCCTCCTGAACCTCCTCGAGCGTATAGCCGGCGTCCCCGAGCTTCTTCAGAAAGCGCTCCTTGCGCTGGCCCGGACTCTTGCGGAGGTCGGTCACCAGACTGCGGAACATGCCGCGTTCTTCGTCAGCGAGCTTGTCGAGCGCAGTGCGCGTCGCATCGTCGAAGCCGTTTGCTTCGATATAGAAGTCAACTTCATTGTTAAAGAGATCGCGGATTTCACGATGGACGCCTGCCGGCTCGAGCTGCGGTTGGACCCTCCCCGGCGGCTCCAGAGGTGGCTTCTTCGATCCAGCGAGACGATCGAGAACGGCTTGATCACCCGCTTCCACCTTTGCGACCGTCGACCGAAGCTCCTTCGCGGCGACGTCGTCGAGAGCGCGCAGCATGTCATCGACTTTCGTCGCGTCACCTGCAGTGTGTCGGTATATGGAGCTGAAGATCGCCTGGTCGCCGCGCCGTATCACCTGCATCCAATCCGGTCGCGCTGCAAGTTGCTTCAAAAACGCGGGATTTACGTATGCCTGCGCACCTGTAAGCGCCTCGGGCGATAGCGCTCTCACTGCCTCAATGAAACGCGCACCCTCTCCGTCCGGCAGTTTTTCGACAATCGCCAGCAGCTCTTTTTCCGTCACTCCGGACACGCTGGTCATCTTGGCGATGACATCCTCTACTGCGTGCGGCAGTGGTCCTGCGGTTTTCCGGGTAATAACCGCCCACGCCTCGATTTCCTGACGTTTGGCGATGATAAAATCCGCGTCCGTCTTCAGGAGTTGATTGAACTCCAGTGCAGTTCCTCCCTCTGCGTTCGCCAGCGTCACCTCTATCTTCTTTAGTTCGTCCTTGGACAGTCGCGACAGCGCGCGCATGGCCTCCTCTTCGGAAGTAATCAGCCGACTTTCGCGCCCCAGCATGCGCGAAAAACTCCTGAACAGCTCTCCCGCGCGCGTGCCCACACTCACGCCTATCTTCTCGATTATGAGCGAGATCGAGCCGGCCTCGATCCCCGCGCGTACCACATTGACCGCAGATTTGATCTCGCCCACGCCAACGAATAGGGAAAGCACCTCCCACAGCACTGTCCAATAGACCCGCAAAACGATCTGTTCTTCGAGCTTCAGATAGATCGCGGCGGAATAGCCCTTCATAAACTCCTTGCTTACCTTATCCAGCGTCGTGGCGATGGATTTGCGCGCGTCGTCGCGATCCTTGCGTAGCTTCGTCATCCACTTGGGTTCGTTCGGCTGACGGTCGGGAACGGGAAGCCGTGCCATCTCGACCGTCATGAATAGTTTCATCAACTGCCCGGCTGCATCGATGATCTGACGCGGATTGGTTACCATCTTGATGATGTCGGAGACCGTTCCCTCGACAAACCTCACCAGACGCACGGCTCCCTGATACAGGCTCGCGACGAAATCCGACGCGACGACCATTCCCGCCGGGCCGATACTCAATGCGGCGCCCCTCTTGGCTGCATCCATTCCCGATGTCGATCTCTTCCCGAAAAACACGAGCTCGAGAATAGTCGCCACGAACTCCACGTCCGCTTTCTGCAGCGGAAGCTTGTCACCGAGTAGCGTCAGCAGACGCCAGAGCTCGGACTCCATACCCGTGACCAACGCGGTCAGTTTCTTCGGTCCGAGTTGCAGCACGATGTCGTCGATCTCCTTCTTGTCCTCTGCTGCCTTGAACAGTTCAAGCAGAATGTGATCGAGCTTATCGTTCGCCCTGACTCCAAGCCGCCCAATCGCGAATGCGATCAATTCACGGCGCCGCTCTCGCGTCAGCAGGCCGAACGCATAAAAATCGAGGGCCGCAAGTGCCTGTTCGGCGGCCTCATCATCATGAGTCACCAGAGCCGCATCCACTGCAGTAAAAGCAGCGCTACGCAGCTTCTCGCGCAGATCTGGATCCTCCGGTGGTTCGTCCTTAACCGCACTGAGTTGCCGGTTGAATTCCAGATACACATAGTCTGGCCGCACCGGAGACAGTAGCTCCCGCTGCACCGTGCTGACGACGCGCAAGGCCGCATACCATTTTTCGCTCGGGGCCCACGGAATCACAACCTCTATGACCGCCTTCACGTAACGGATGTAGACGCTGTCCAGCAGACCGTCGAAATTCCCCCGATCCAGCTCGGCCGTCGAGAATGGCGTCATTAACGGTGCAACGATGTAGGCAGTTCGAAAAATGCCTTTCGGGTCGCGCTTCTCGACCAGTCCGCGCAGCCGGCGGTCGAACAGCGGAAGCTCAAGTATCGCGAATGTCTTTACTGCGTACAGCGTCCGGCCCCAGTGAATAGCCCTGTCGAACTGGTAACACATCCGGTAACCATTCCGCGTATCCAGGCTCAGCGTCGTCCAGCTCTCATCGCGTAGGATGAGCAGCGTAATGGCATCCAGATCGGTAGGCCCCTTCTCCACGCGATCGTCCGGATGCGTGGGATCATCGTCTGGATGAATAAACATCCAGCCAGTCCCGTACGGACCGAGATCCTGGGGCCTTGAGAATTCCTCATCTGTCGCCGCGTCGTTGCTTTCAAACTCGTTGCTGAGGACGTCGACCGGTGGAAAGATCAAACCATTCGCTGGTTCAGTGACAGCGGCTCCGGCCTTATCCGCCGAGGAGTCGTCATAAGATCGGTCTTGCTGAGTGAGCTCATCCAGAACGCCGGAGTCGCGCACGATCGAGAGCGCGGCCTCCCGGAACGAGATCTCATCAATGGCGGCGTCCGGAATCGGCGGCAGGTCCGCATAGACGTCAGGGTCTAGATCCCCGGCATCGGCTGCATTCGACTCATCGTCTTCCTCGTCCTCTTCAGTAGAATCCAGCACATCCTCGACGAGCTGCGTCGTGGACCTTTTTCCGCGTACCCGCAGAGGCGGATTGCTCTTGTCATCGAAGGATTCGCCAACATTCACCACGAAATAGAAATCCCCTTCCGAGTTGTCTGCATCGACATCTGTGATCGTCCACCACGTGATGATCTGGGCCGCGTCCGACTCCGTGCAGTCGGTCAGGATCAGCATGTACTGCTGATAGTCTAGTGGGTGCTGCAGGACAAACTGGTTTATAGTCGCTTCGGGAGGCTCGAACGATCGGACGACAATCCTGCACGTCAAGCGGCGCTCGATTAGTGGGAAGGCCTCGCCGCTAGCGGGACTCGCGAACTCGTTCAGAATCGATCCGATACGCGTGTCCGTCAGCTCTTTCCGCAGGATGTCGAACCGTATGGCCACATCTGCGTCCGGATCCCAATCGACGCCCCCGGTGGCGGCGACGAGCGCGACTACCGTCCCGTATTGCAGGTTATTCTCGCCGACAGGAATTCCGTTACCCGACCACGACGTGTCGACACCAGGTGTCTGCGGCCCCATGTCTCCGAACATGAAGCTGCAGAGGCTACATCGGTAGAGTGCACCCCGTTCGGCCATGGTCTACACCGGTATCGCCTGCAGCATTCCGTTGAATGCCGCTTCAGTTTTCTTCAACGCCGCTTCAAGCTTGTCCCGCAGATCCTGCAGGCGATCCGTGATCGGACTCAGAACCTCCGTCAAATCGATCTCGAGCAGCAGCTTCTGGATATCGTCAAACACAGCTTGAATGTCCGCGATGAACCGCGCCGGGCTGAACTGCTCTACGACCGCCTTCGCAGATTCAAACGCAGGCACCAGGTCTGCGAGCAGCGTCGACGGCTTCAGTGCGTCGAAACCACCTTTCACTTCGTCCATCAGCCCCTGCAACTGCGCGATAATCGGCCGCGGATCGAGTCCTGAAACCACGTTGACAATCTCATCAGCGAGACTCTGCAACTCCCTGCTGACGAGTTCAAGATCGATTGCATCGAGACGCGTGCCGATCGTCGCGATCAGGTCCTGCACCTGGATCACGAGCTTGCGCGGATCGAGCACAAGCAGCGGCGCCTTCAGCTTCTCGAACGAGCCTTGCAGACGGGTCTGAATTGCGCGAGGTTCGAAGACGCGCACCCGCTGCTTTAGCACGTCGTATAGGTGATCGATCTCTGCCGCGAGGTTCAACGGACTCGCCGTTTCGAACGCGCGGCGCACCGAGTCCGCAGAAATACCCGATTTCGCCCAGACCGGCACGAGCGACTCAAGCTTCTCCTTGATCTCTTTGTATCGTGAGACAAGTGCGACCGGAGGCTGCGCCCCCGCCATTGCGACCAGCTTTCCCTGAAATGACTGAAGGTCACTCACCGCCTGGCCGATAGATGGATCCCGCAACGGATTGAGCCCGTTGACGCTCGCTGAAAGCGACACTTCCTTGTCGCCCGCCTTCGCCTGGAACGACACGTTCAACGCCTCGAACGGACCCCGGATCGACGCCATCAAACTGCCGATGTCCAGTTTGTCCGCAACCGCTGCAAGGGCCGCGAATTTCTCCCGCAGCACCTGATACACGCCTTCAGGATCGAATACCGCAATCGCCTCGCGCAAAGCGTCGAACACTTGTGACACGATGCGCACTTGCTCGGTGGTGATGTTCGCAAGCAATACGCCAATCTTCCCAAACAGCTCATTGAACGGTTGCAGGAGTGTGCCTGGCGAGAACGCATCGAGGGCAGCCATGATGCGATCAAAGCCCTTCACCAGCGACGTCAACAACTGCGCTGGCGACAGCTTGTCGATCTGCGCGATAAGCTTGTCAAAACCGCCTTCCAGGCCCGCTGCCACGCCGTGCAGATCAATGCCCGTGATCTGAGCCTTGAGCCCGTCGATGCTTGCCTGCAATGGCGCGACGAGCTGCGCGGGGGAGACTGCTCCGATTGCCGCCTTGAGCTGATCGAACAGATCGATGAGCGGCTTGAGAAGCGCCGCTGGCGAGATTTCGTCCAGCGACTGTTCAAGGTTTGCATACCACTCATCGAGCGGCTTGATCAGATTCTCCAGATTCAGCGCGTCCAGTTGCTCCTGAACAGGTTTGAACACAGTTGTGAGCGGCGCGAGCAGCGCCTGCGGGGCGATCGCACCAAACTGCCGGATCGATCCTTCGACCTTCCCCTGTACCTGCACCAGAGCATCCTTTGGCATCGCGATAATCTTGTCGAACTGCGCCATTAGAACGTCTGTGATCGCCGCCGAGAAGTTCATATGCACGACGACCGAGACCGATACCTTCAGTGCACCGATCGCGAATTCGTTCATGGACGAGATGTTGATTTTCTTGAGCGCCGCGCCCATCGAGTTGATCTCGTCGATAACGGGATTCACGACAATGTCGAAGTCGACGGTGCCGAGTTTGCCCAGCAACTCATCGAGCTTTTTGCGGATCGTGTCCATCGTGCCTTTCACGTCCACGGTTTGCAGTTGGCCATGCACCTGATCGAGCGAGCCCTTCAGATCGGCCTGCACTTTCTCGATTTCACTGGTGATGGAACCCAGAGCCGACTGCACCTGGTTTAGGGTCGACGCAACAGTCGCCTTGAACTCGGTAACCATGGGTGCGATTGCGTCGTGCAGATGCGTGCGAATTCCCTCGAGAAATGTTGTGACTTCCTGTTCGACCTTGAAATGGAACTTGCCGCTCTCGTCATAGCTGCCGAGGTTGTCGGCGAGATTGCGGATAGCTTCACGAATCTGCGTGAACACCTTACGCATGGCAGCCACGCATTCGAGTAATGCGCCGTCCAGCTTCTGGAGCAATCCGTCGACCTGCTCGCGAATCGAGTCAAGCTTGCTGGCGTAGCCGTCGAGATTGAACTTGCCGAGGGCCGCGTCGATCTTGTCGAACACGCGCTGAATCGTTTGCTCCACCACGTCCAGCTTGAGGCCGTTCACTTTTTCTTCCGCAGAGCTGATCGCACGCGCGAACTTGTCCCGGATATTGCCGAGATCGACAAGATTGATGGCGGTGAAGTTGTCGTAAAGATCACCGAGCTTGCGGGCCACAACATCCGGCGAAGCTACGTCGATGTCAAAAACCGGGCGCACACTCGCGGTGAAGCTCGAGAGCGTGCCGGCGAGTTGCCGGAACGTGTCCACAGCGTTGCCCAGATGAACTGTGTTGGTGAAATTGCCAGCATCGAACTCGATTTTGGCAAGCCGCAGACTCTCGAGCAGAGACGCTTTCAATTCGGCAACATGCGCGACGATGTCCACGCTCAACGCGGATTCGATCCCCTTGACGATCTGACCATGCGCGCTGCCGTCTGGTAGCAACAGCGCGATGACGCCATCCACTTTCTGTCGCAGAAATTCGATCAGCCGATCCTCGATATTTCCGCCACCTTCGAATAGCGGCGCGATTTCGTCGTAAAGAGCCTTGACGCTATCGCTCCATTGGCGAATCTCGGAGAACTCACCCTGGAGGAACTCGCCCTTGAAGCTCGCGACGTTGTCGACGATCTCTGAGATCAGCATGTACGCGTCCTCTGGCATGACCGAGCGCAAAGTCTCGATTCCCTCGAGTCCGCCCTGCAGGTGCGCAACCAGATCCGATGTCGCAAGCTTGTTGATACCGTCGAGCTTCGAACTCAGCGGCCCAATCAGGGCAGACGGGTCTTTTGGCACCGCGTCGACCGTCGCCTGCACCTGACTCACGTCGTTTGCCGTTCCCTGCGGCGCGTCAACGCTTACCTTCGCGGAAAAAGAGTCACCAAGATTCACCGAAAGGGACGCTGAAAGGGCGCCACCGTCAAGCTTCTTCAGCAACCCAAGCACACCCGCTACGCCCGTGCCGGACACCTCGTCACCAACAACCGCCGTCAGACTGTCCGTCTTCGGCTCGCTGGAAGGCAGCGCACCCGTTAGCGCGTTGACCGAATCGAGGACGGCCGGCAGTTCCGACGTCGCACTCTCGACACTCTTCAACGCGTCGCTGAGCGGCGGCGTGGGATCGCCGAGACTCGACGCGGACGCGAGCGAATCCAGCGTGTCCAAAGCATCCAGCGCGCCCATGGCGTCATTGAGAATGCCGGTATCGAGCAGGTCGGTCTTCGGCGGATCGGGCGGCTTGACGTACTTGCGGATGCGAATTTCATATTGGAACGTGTCGGGACCACCCCCTACTTCGGCGAAGTGCAGATCCTCGAGCAACACGTCCGTGATGTCGGTAGCAGTGTTGATGTCCGCGACGAATGTTGTCGGCTCTGCCTTGTTGAATATGTCGCGGATGCCGGTCAAAAACGTGTCGCGTGCGTCGTCGCCGAACCGCGTGCCGCGCACGATGATTGCGTTCGGAACCGAGCCGAGCTGCTGGAAATAGTTGCCCTTCAGGCCAGGCACCCGATGCTCGACGAGCGCGAGCCGCTCGGAGGACTCGATATACTCGACGCCCTCGAGCGTGAACGATCCGATCATGGGTGTGATCTTCATGTCAGGTCGATGCCATGCGCGACAGCCTGATCGCGCAGCAGATCAGCGATGCGCTCGGCCAGGTCATCCGAGCGCTCGACGGGCTCTCCTCCCGCGCTTACCGCAACCGAACGTATTTCGCCGTCATCGGCGCGCAATGCTCCGAGTGTCCGCGTCGACGCCCACGATCGGTCGGTTTCTGGCAACGCGCCTGAACGTTCGAACTCGAACAGTCGGCGCGCCAGCCGATCCGGCGACAGCATCCGTCTCTCGTCGGCATGTCCACGTGACGGAACCGCACACTCCCCCTGTTCACGATTCGTAGTCGCCGCGCGCCCCGCTGGGGCTGGTTCGGCCGCCACAACCTGCAACCAGTATGTGTCGATTGCAGCGGCCAGCTTGCAGCGAGCCTGACGCGCACCGCGTGCCACATCGATCGTCGGGCGCTGCACGGGAACAGAACGCGAACCGTCCGACCCATGCGGCTGCGGCAGCCGCGTGTTCGCTAAGGGCGCCAGGCCCAAGGCTCGATCCGGCGGGCGTCCCCTCTCTTCGGCCGGTGACTGTAAAGTATGTCCAATCGCCTCCGCACCACAAGCATGAACCTCGCCTGCATGCGTGCGCGATGCCGTCGTATCGTCGGGTTCAGGCTCAGCGGCTATCGCGCGCAGAGGCTCACCCAGCACATTCAAGAGGTCCTCCGCCAGCAACTGCTGTGGCAGATTCTGTGAAACCCTGCTTGCAATGCTGGCGGACTGCGCACTGCGCATCATGCGCGTGCCACGTAAAAGCCGATTCCTGAGCGTAGACACACTCGTTGCGCAATGACACAGATGATGCGAGGCGATGCGGCTCATTTCGGGACGCCTCCTTTGCGAACATTGAGCATCTCGAGGTAGCCCAGGATCTGCCCCACCGTCAGCGTTCGCACCTGGTCGGGTGTCCAGTTGAATTCGCGCGCGAGCACAAAGAACGCCTGCACCAAGGGGGAATCCCTGAGCGCGAGCAACTGATCGTCTGTCGTGGTAAGCCCGCTGATGCGATTGATCTTGTCGACGAGGAACGCAACGAGTCCTCCTGGCAGTTCCGCCACCTGGGACTGTTTCACAGCCGGCTCCACCATCGAACGTTGGATCATCAGCATCGACGTGAGCACGTCATCGTCCTTCGCCGCCTTGGCGATGATCTGAATGTCTTTCACCGTCAGTGGACGCAACCGCACTCTGGCGGTCGCCTGCACGGGCGCGAAATCGGCGCTGTCGCCCGGCTGCCATAACTGCGCGGGCACATCGACGTCATAAGCCGCGCGCCCGCCGGCCATGAGCTCTTCAGGCGTGATATAGGCGGCGCTGCTCATCACGAAACCTCGTTGTCAGCCACGGAAATGCGCCGCGCACGGAATGACATCCTTTCGAGCATGAAGTCGTCCTCCGGCAGGTTCGCCTGCCATGTGTCAAACATCACGCCGAACACGTTGATGATGCTGTTGCCCGCATCGCCCGCCGGCGCCATGTTGTCGAGAATCAATTTCATGCTGAATGAGGGAATCAGATAGCCAGCAGCTTCTTCGGCGTCCGAATACTGCCCGATCATCAACTTCAGCATCGCCCCGTTGATATAAGCCCTCTCGACGGAGCCGCTGATCGATATGTTTCCGGCGCGCAGTTCCGATGGCGAGCGCCTGCCTATTTCGTAGGCAGCCTTGATTTCCGTCTGGACACACAGGGAAACACCCATGACATGCCCGACGAGCCCCGATTCACCGAAGTACTTGGTGAAGACGGCCTGATCGAGGTCAGTCGGATCGCTGATGACGAGCGCGCCGTCCGTGCCGAAGTATGTGCGAGAGTTCAACATGGCAAGCCTCTAGCTCAGGTTCATGACAACGCGAATGACGTCGATGCTGAAAGTCGGATTGAGATCCATGATGACGCGCACCTCGCCGTTGATCTCCATCGCCCGGTCCGCGAATACGGTGATCTTGTATCCGGTGAGAAAGTCGTCGCGTTGCAAGCTCGCGAGGAATCCGTCCAGTGTCGTGCGCAGATTCTCCCGAACGCGAGTGTTGTTGAGCCGTCCGATGTACTGGTTGGCGCCGATACGCGTTCCTTCCTTGACGTAGTCGACGATTCGCCGCAATGTAATCTGCGCAAATGCCTGGTCGTCGGTCGTAATGCCCTTCACAACGCGGACGCCACGCCGCATTTCGAGCGCCAGCACGCGGTTCTGCACCAGCGCTTTCAGGTCACCGTAGTTGTAGTCGGCCGCCAGCGCATCGATCCCGCTCAGCGTCTTGTTGGTAATGCTGATGGGCGGAGCGAGCGACGCAAGCTTGCCGGCGATGGCCGCCGCCGCGAACGTGGGCGGCAGTTCGATCGTCTCGCCTGAATCCGGGTCGGTCTGCAATAGCCCCGGCGCCACCAGCACGACGCGCTTGTCTGCGACATCGTTTGCATTCGCCAGAATCTTCGAGACGTCACTGCTGTCTGCGCCCACGATGGCGATGCGTTCGTGACCGAGGTTCTCGGTCTTTTCCACATGCGCCAGCAGGGCGCTCTTCACACGCGAGAATGGCTGCCCTGCCACCATGACAATCTGCACCGGGATCGTCACAAACCCCTCGAGCGCGTCAATGTAGTGACTCAGCGCAACGGTGCCATTGGTTCCGCCTGTGAAAGAGTCGAAACGATTGGAGATCTTCGGCAGACCATCCCCATTCGGTCCCGCAGCAATGACAAGTCCTGAAGGCGCGTCCTGAAGCTGTTGATTGAGATTCGACAAGCTCGGGGTGATGTACTGCTCTTTCTGATTCCCATACTGGATAGTGACCTTGCAGAGCGCTTCCTTCGGCACGCGGTAACTTGCGCGCACCTCGGCATCCGCCCCCGGCGCTGTATTAAATGTCAGCGTGCGGTCGGCGGCATTCAACTGCACCGAATCGGCGGAAGCCGGCCCCGTCGTCAGCGTGTAACGTTGTGACAGTCCGTGCTCACGCACGCTAACGGATCCGAGACTTGTCGCTGGATCGGTCGCACCTGCCGCCCCCACTTGCTGGGCACTGAGCGCGAAGCCCGAGCTGGATCGAACGAGCAGCTCGTTCTGGACCTGATCCTCCGCATCCGCAGGTTCACTGCGAATCTGAACGCGGTTGCCCCACGTGCCTGGCGTTCTCGCCTGCAATGTCAGTGTTCCAGCTCCACTCGCCGCCCCGATGGTGAAAGCCGCACCTTTGCTCGCCTGAACGCCATTCGCGCTGTTATCCTCGGTAGCCATCACGCGCGCGGCGTATACCGTACTTGCGCCGTTGTCGAAAAGCAGTTGCACAGAACGCGCGAGCGACAGGTTCTCGTCCGGAGCGCTTCTGTCCCACAGCCCCGGCTGCCCGAAGCGGGCACGTGCGTCCTCCGCGCTGCTCAACGTCTGAATCTCCGTCGAGCCACGCTCGGCCGTACCGACTATGCCGATATTGCCAGTGGCCAGCGGACCGACGCCCAGTAGCCCTTCCGTGTTGACGGTGATATAGGTGCCCGGAAGGATCGTTTCCGTGATGACTTCAGCCATTTGATGCTCCCGTTTGCGCAGACTGCTCCAGGAATGCGAGCGTGCGCCGATGCGCCGGATCGTCGGGACAGATCTCGAGCGCCCGACGCGTCCATTGGCGGGCCTCCGCCAGCCGGCGGCGGTGAACCAGCGCATCGGTATAGCGTCCGATCCAGTGGAATTGCCATTCCATCGGATCGACAATGCAGACTGTGTTCGGCGCAGATGATTTCCATCCGCTCTCTGACCAGGCAATCACACGATCCCAGTCCTGCATGCAGTGATAGATGTGGGCCATTGCGAAGCAGGCGCTGGACCATTCCGGAAACCGACGGTGCGCGGAGCGCGCAACAGATAGCGCACCCGGATATTCAGTGCGTTTTCGCAAGAGCCCGGCCAGTGTCAGCGCTGCAAAATAGTTCTGCTCCTCCCATCGAGAGGCGGCAAGAAATCGATCGAGAAACCATACTGCGCCGCTCTCGTCTCCGACCTCGGCCAACTCCATCGCCATGTGCAGAAACAATCGAGGCTCCGATCCGCCGCGCGTGCGTGCGTATTCTTTGCGAAGAATGCGAAGATTCCTGAATCGGTCTTTCGACCCTTCTGCGGATCGCTCGTGAATGACTACCGTCGCTGGGCTGAATACCGACCGCCAGGGCGTACTGGGAACCAGCGTCTCGTGCACCTTGCCCGTCCAGCGATAGCTGCCGTCGTTGCGCACGCATCGTTCTCGCCAGAACTCGCAGCGCGTATTGCCACTTCCGTCGCGGCGTGCGATGTACTTCCAGTGGATCGCGCCGACGTTGGCCTGGCACGCGCCAACCGTTTCGGGGATCCGCTCAGCGCCCGACACCCGGTCGTCCCCATCGAGCCACATGACCCACTCAGACGTGGCACGGTCGAACGCGAACTGGCGCGCCGCCGAGAAGTCGTCGCTCCACGGAAACGCGTAAAGATTGCCCGTAAAGCGCCTTGCAATTGCGCATGTTTCGTCAACGGAGCCGGTGTCGACGATCACGATCTCGTCGATAAAGGGCGCCACACTTTCCAGGCAGCGGGCGAGCGTCGGCGCCGCGTCCCGTAAGATCATGGCAAGGCTGACGGAGGGGTGCATGGGCCGCTCGCCCTTAGCGCCAGTTCTTCAGCGGGTAGCGCTTGATCACCGCCGCTGCGCCGCGCAAGCGCGTCGTCAGGAACTGTCGTGAATCGCTGCCCTGTTGAAACAGATCGAGGAGATGTTCGCGCTCGTAGTCTTCCAAGGCCCCCTCCTCTTCCTTGTAGACTTCGATGGCGAGTCTCAGAAGGCGGCTTCCATCGCGCGCCAGTACAACGTGAGGCGCCACTTCCGTGTCACGGTCCTTACCAACGAGAAGGGCAAGCACAGCGTACGGATTCTTCTCGTCGATGTCTTCGGTCACCTTGGCTGTAGCAATCGCCTGAAGTACCTCGAGCGCGTCCGCCAGAAGCCCGGCACATAGACGATTGCGCGTGCGCATGGCGATGGTGCCGTACTTGCTCAACGAGCGGACGATCTGCAGGATTAGCCCCTTCAAATCAACCATCAGGTCGACAGCCTTGTTGAGCTTCTCTTTATCCATGAACGAGTTGTTCTCTTCCCGGCGGATGTCGATCGTGAGTGCCGGGTCGTTCGCAAGATCGACGAATCGCTGGAACAAGCTGGGAAATTCGACGTTCGCCGTCACGCCGTTCGCGAGTCCGATGTTGAATTGCCTCCTGCCCTCCTTCTCTAAAGTTTGAAATTGATCGCCGAGACGTTGAAGCTGCTCGTAGATTGAAAGCAGCACCCGCTCCTGACTGGTCCAGAAGTTTGCCGAGCTGATGCCAAGCCTGCGCGCGAGATCTTCCATGCCGTTCGTGCCAGTGGCACCGGTGGTTTGCAGGCCATTGAAGATGGTGAGCATGCCCAGTACATCGGCGACCTTGGTGCCGTTTGTGCTGACCGCGGCGTTGTCATTCTTCGCCTTGCCCGCGAGGAACATGTTCACGACCGAGAACAAGGTGATGGCCTCGTTCGCTTCCGGGATGCTGATGGCGGATTCGATGCCGAAGTTGTCGTCATCGAGAACCGAGAAAAAATGGGCGACCTCCGGCACCACGTCCGAGGTAGGACCCGATGCCGAACCTTGCGCCGGATCGTTCGGCCCGCTGAATCCCCCGGGAAAATCAATCGGCCCTGAGGCGCCCGATGCGCCCGCACCAGACTGGTCAGCGGGGATCGTGAGTGCAGGATCTGTGGCCATTTCGTTTGCTCCTTGGACGATTCGTGATTACGGGCTCGAGCGGGCTCACCGCACTAACATGCTCTCGCCCTCAAAGCCCCTCGGTTCGACGTCGATACGTTCAATCGGTACGCCTTCGCTCACGGCGCCGCCGGTCTCGTGGTCGAAGATGAACGCGCAGCCGATGCGCTGTCGCCAGGCCGCGAAGGACGAGCCGTGCGCAGGCTGTTGCGTCAGGTTCGAAATTGGCTCGAGACCGGTCAACGCGATCCGCGCGAAACCATTGGTGCGCAGTCCGGCTTCGCCCTGGAAAAGCCCCGTTGTGAGTTTGCGAGAGACGCTGTCGAGTTGAACGGGGTCGATATCCCACACGTCGACGAAGAGGCGCCCTCGAACGCGGGTGGTCGCAATGTCGTCGTGCCATTGCATGGTCCAATGTACGATCTGAAGCTTGGCGCCCGTGGGCTGCGAAGCGCCGAAGTGGAGCGTGGCAGTCCGCTCATCGAGCGAAAACTGATCCACGGCCGCTGGTTGCGGAACGAAACTGTAGGGTGCAGGTGCGGCCGCCGTGACATTTTGGACAGTGAGGTCCGCCGCACCGAACGGGCCGGGCACCGAGGCGGGATTCTTCTTCAGCGGCAAGTGAGAGAGCCGAAGCGAGCGCAGGTCGTCGGAGAAGCCATTCGCTCCGGGCGTCACCTGGAGGACCAAAGACTGCTCCGTGACGACGTCACCCGTGCGCGCGAAGCGCGACAGACCGGTTCCACGGAAATCGTCCACGGCGACCGACACCACGAGGCAAGGCAGTTGAGACGCAGACATGGGCTCAACCTGACCGATGCGGTCCGCGCTTACGGCGGGTGTCGCCATGCTCGCAATGGACAGGGCCAGTTTGTCGACGATGGTCTGAATCATCTTAAGAAGCCCTCAATCTAACTGCCGTGGGAACGCGCGTCCCGCTTGATTCGCGAGATGTGGTGCCGTTGCTGAGCCATCGAGCGGTAAAACTGGCGGTCGGCCTCCATGAGCAGCGGCTCCTGGATCTGAGTCCAGCCCTTCGGGTCCACGACCTCTCCACACACAAACGACCACGCGTTTGCACCATGCCGCACGTAGATATAGTTGCCGTTGCTCTCGAGACGCGCCAGACGCGCGCCATAGCGGATGGCAAGCTTGAGAAAATCCGCATCTTCGGCGAGAGAAACATCTGGAAAGCGAAGACCGCGTTGCCATAAATTCCTCCGAAACGCCAGCGTGCCGCCTTGAACGTCTTCGACGAACATTCGCCGGTGCACATCTGCCGAGCATCGCCAGAAGCGCCAATTGGCAAGATCCCAGAAGGTCTCGACACGGAGAGCGGAAATATCTGCGTTGCCTTCCAGCAGCGGCGTGAGCTGGTAGCTCAGGCGGCGTGAGCTATACCAGTCGTCGTCGTCCCAGTGCACGATGAAGTCGCCCCGCGCGAGTTCGCAACCGAGGTTTCTCTTCGCACCGATCGAAGCGCGCGTTCGCAGGTGCCTGTAACGAACAACCTGGTGGTCGAATCTTTCGGAGAGGTCCTGTGGGCCATCGTCGATGATGAGCAATTCTTTTGACTCGAAATCCTGCTGGTGGAAATACTGCACGGCTTGCCCCACGAAGTCGGGCCTGCCACCCGTGACCATGACGCAGGAAGCGACGGGTCTTGCTTCGGCATGAGAGGGGGCCGCAACGCCGGCCGTGGAGATGAGCGCTTCGTTGACCCGAATCCGTGTGGGCGGCGCGAAATGCTCGCATGCGTCACCCTTGCAGTGTGACTCGTAAGTGTTCGATTGCCCGTTGAGCCTGAGCGCGCAGAACTTGTCCTGATAGCGCATGCGAGACGCGTCGATCAGCCTGGGTTCGAGCATGCGTCGACGTTCCGTCCACGGCAGCCGGTGAACATAAGCGCCACGCGCCCACACGCCGTCAAACCCCGCACGCGCCGCGCGAATGCTGTAATCCATCTCCCAACACGGCCCGAGTCCGTAACCTTCGTCCGCCGCGCCAACCGCGCGAACTACATCACGACCCACCACATAGCAGAAGTCGGCCAGGCTGTAGAGTGGCTCGAGCGTTTTCCACGTCGATCCATAGGTGCGACTCGCGACAAATGCATTCAACAGCACCGTTGTATAAGCCGTGCTCGACGTCGGGAAGACGCACTGCTCGTTCCATGCACTATTTGTAGACGGTCCCGCAAGGCCATGCGTTTGCCTCGCACGCAACGCGTTGACAATGTGACGCCACCACCCAGGACCTGCGATACCGCCACTCTCCAGGAACACATACCAGTCGGCGTCAGCATGCGCGACAAGTCTGTTAAAGCAGGCGGCCGCACCGCGCGCCTCGGTCGTCAGACTCTGGGCGAGGTGTGACTGCCCCGGCAATGCTTGCGAAAGCGAATCGTCCGGGCCATCCACGAGCAGCACCGCATCAAACGCGTTGCCGGTATTCCAGCGCAAAGCGTTCAGTGTCGCAGCGAGGTCCGCCGGACGGGTATGGACATGAATCCCTATCAGCAGCTTTTCGCTTTGTCCCATTTGTACCGACCGTTCAATGATTGTTCGCATCCTGCGGCTTTGTGCCGAACACCACGGAGCCATCCTGAAGCTGATTGCGCTCCAACTCGCCGTTCGCGACAAGCCACTCGACCGCCTCGGAGACGCTGCATTGGAAGTCTTCGTCGTCCTGCATCCGCAACCACCAGACGATGCCTTCGATGGTGTCCCTAGCGCACGGATGCGCCAGGCAATAACGCTGGATGTCAGCAACGATGCGAGCAGTCGATTTTTTCAATATGCCCCCATGGTATTCACATCCGGAAATGCAAGTTCTCTGCCAGTGAAATCCAACGTGTTCCTTGATCCAGTACAAGGACTTCGGCGGGAGGGACGGATCGACTGGGGCGCGGATGACCCGGGTCATGTACTGTCACTGCGGAGGAGTGAACCCGGCGCGCGGCGCTGAAAAGGGTTGCCGATTCGTTCGTCAGAACCTTGGACGGCGAGTTCGCCGCGTGGATCGATGGGCTGCGATGCACTTAAAAGATCGAGAGGAATCGCGGCTCGATGATGACTTGCTTACCTGACCGTTCTGCTGCAGCAGGGCGGCCCGCTATCATGCGCGGAACGACATGAACGACTAAACGTTCGATGAATACGTCGAATCCGGCGGTGGCTCGAGTGCGCAAACGCCTGCGTCATTAGCTCGACGTGATCCTGACCTGCGTGCTCTGGTGCGTGGCCTATCCGCTAAGCCTGCGGCACCTCGAAGAAATGATGGCCGAGTGCGGCGTTTCGGCCGATCATTCGACTGGGCACCGCTGGGCCATCAAGCTGCTGCCGGTATTCGAGAAAGCGTTTCGCCACTGAGGCGGCAGGTTGGTAAGAGCTGGCGGATCGACGAAGCGTGCCATTCGCGTCAAGGGTGAATGGCGGTATCCTTCCCGGGCCGTCGAAAAGGACGGCAACGCCATTGACTTTCTGCTTCGCGCCCATTGGGACAAGACTGCAGCCCGGCGCCACTTTGAGAAATCGATCGCCCAGTCGAGCATGCCTGAGACTGTGTCCCTCGACAAAAGCTGGGCAAAATATCGCCGCACTCGAAGCCATTAATGACGATCGTGAAACACCAATTATGATCCGCCGGACCAATATCTCAAGTCTCGCGGGACACGAGGTGGTGGTGGCCTAGTGGCCCGCATACCACTAATGCGTTAGTGTTGAAGGCATGATCTGAGGCAGTGAGGCAAACGACGCGATTGACATGACTTGAGCACATAGGTCCGTTACGTGGGCCGGAACGGACCTTCGAATGCCCGTGTGAAGTCGTACGCCCACGACCGTAGTTGGCCGGTTGCCGAAATTCGCGATAGGCGTGCTGCGCGCCCCTGGCAAGCGTCGCCGTGTTCGAATTGATATCGGTGGTACACGGCGATATCAACACACGGCCCGTGCTCGGGCCACGGCTCGATATTCGCACCTCATCACGGCGAGACGACCTTTCGCCCAACTCTGCCGTTCGGAAGGCTCATCCCTTCGGATAATGCCCGTTGCGAATGTATCGGTTCGTGCGCTTGGCGCATCTACCCGGTACCCCAATAGTTCGGGGACCCCCTACGCATGGATTCACAAGCGAATAATTTGACCAACCCTGACGCCAATACGGGTCTTGCAGACGCGCTGCCCGGCGGTAACGTAGCGCAGCGGCTTGCGACGCTCTCACAGCTAGCCTTCGAATGAACTAAAGCGACAGCGCTGAGCATCCTGCGCGGGGCGAACAAGAAACCTGCCGTGTACGGCCCGGACGGTCGGATGTCGAAGTTTTAACGGCGCGGTATTGCGCAGTAACCCCTAACTCGTTACGACCACTCTAGTGAGGTTGATCGAACCGGGCAGGCACCCTGGCGGCGAAATTGCGATCCAGCTTCCCGACAGAGTCGGACTAGCTCCAGCCTGTGACAGCACGAGAATGCCGGTCTTGAGACACCACACCACACCGTTAGGTGGGGCGATTTGGCTTGTTATTCCCGTTTCGGCAAATTGAAGGCGATCGCTTGTGAGTGTTCCGGTCAAGGACATGGTGGCGAACGCCGACCCGCTGACAATATGGCTGCTACCGGTGACGCTGTTTCCATTAACTTGGAAAGACATCGAGAACTGTAAGACATCGGCAATTGGCCCGTTGGGCTGCGTTAATGAGCCCGTCCAGTCTCCTGCGATGACGGGCCCGTTCGAACACGGTAGACCGGTATCAATCACAAAGTTGAAGTTTGCTGGCGTTGATCCAGGAGTGTTGATGACCCGAGTTTCACTCTTCTGAATCGCACCATTCGAATAGTGAACCGTAACGTCGACAGGCCCGTTCGGGCTGGGATTCGTCGCCTGTGAGTAGTAATTTTTGCCAACCTCCCAGGCATCCTTCGCGTCCTCAATGAGGTCGTTTGCACTCCCAAGATTTCGGCCAACAGTGATCAATATCTTGGAAAAGCGGAAGAAAATCGCAGCTTCTCCTGCGACCGGGATCAGGTCTGCTAACCCTTCCAACAGAAGTTCGACCCCATGATCCTGAACCTGATCGCTTATAAACTTGACCGCCTTTTTGAAGGCGGCCTCGCTGTTTGCAGTTAAACTCCCGTTGAAGTTTTTGAGCGCGCCCTCGCCATAGAATCCTCCCCGAGGCTCATCGAAGCTGAGTGACACTGGCAGCGGCGGCAGCTTGATAAGCTCCTGACCGACTTGCTGCGTTTGCGAACTTGGCTCCGGCGTAATCGTCGCAGATGCGATACCCGCAGACACCACCATACCGCATTGGTCGGTGACTTTGACAAGAATCGGCTGCACAGCTGACGCAGCCTGTTCCGCTTTGCTCACCGCATATGCGCAAGTATTGTGTCGGGCCGACTTCGCAAGCGTAACCGGCAGCGAAGATGGCGTAATAGTTTTTGTGCCTGGGTCGTAAGTTCCCGAATACACAGTGCCTGACGCGGCATCGAAAAGCGTAAACGCATACGACGGGCCGGTCCGTATCACGGCAAAACGGTCCCCACTCGCCAGTAATACATCGCACTCCGCGTCAGTCAGATTGGCGACGAAGTTCTGTGCGCTGTCAGGGTCCTCATAAACAAAGCTGGTAACAGTGGCGGAATTTCCGGACGCGTCCTTGGTTCCGATGTACGTCCCCCATGCCCCGGCCGGTGAGGTCAGAGCAAGAAGGCGACTATCGGTCTGATCGAAAAGATACGCGACCCCTCCGTCGGGTGCCTTTGCGGCAGGAGGCGTTGTCGTAGGAGATGACGCTGATGAAGGAGCCGACGCCGACGACGGTGCTGAGGTTGAGGAGTCCGCACCTCCGCTTCCGCCTCCACAGCCTGATAGCAAAAGCGGGGTGCTCCCTCCTAGAATCGAGCCAATCAAGACGCAGATTTTTCGCCTATCGTTGTCGATCTCGTCGGCCATTGCATTCCCTTTTGGAACGTAAGCTTCACATCTCAAATCTTACGGAACACAATAGACGGCTAAAACGGGCAAGAAAAGGAAATTCTTGTAAGTTAGGAAAGCGTAAGGTTTCTACTGCTAGTAAACGTATCAAGGTTTATAGTTTCACCTTACGAGCGTTCGCAAGTTGAACGAAGGCCCGAAGATTTCTTTTCTCAGACCATATCCCGCCTTCGCTCGCAGGCGCGCGACCGCTTGGCTATGCAGTTGCGACACTCGCGATTCACCCCTTCCATTACCGCACTGATCTCGCGCAGCACCATGCCGTGCTCGTAACAGAGCGACATCAGCATCTTCTCCCGCTCGGGTAATGCCTCGATCGCCGCGATCAGCGCCGTGCGCAGGTTCTCGTCGATGAGCGTCACGAGTGGATCCGCGGGGTCGGCGCAAAAGCGGTCGAGAAACGGCTCGTCGTCGGCCGCTCGGTCGAAATCGTGGTAGTAGATCAGCTGGCTGCCATGGAGATCCCGCAGAATGCCTTGATAGCCCTCCAGCGAGATCTTCATCTGCGCGGCGACCTCGGACTCGTTGGCCGAGCGCCCCAGCTCCTGCTCGGCCTTGCTCATGGCCGCTTCCACCGTGCGCGCGGTTCGCCGCACGCTTCGCGGCAGCCAGTCGTTGTTGCGCAGCTCGTCGAACATCGCCCTTTGATGCGCTGGCTCGCGTAGGTCTCGAACATCGCACCCTGGTCGTCCCGATAGCGGCCGGCCGCGTCCAGCAGCCCCAGCATGCCGGCCTGGGTCAAATCGTCCACAGCAACACTCGTCGGCAGCTTCGAGGCGAACTGCTGGGCAATAGCCGGCGTCGCCACTTGAGAGGCGATTAACACATCGTGCGCACGGCTCGCAAGCGGCGACATCTCACCGCGCCGAACCACCCGCGCGTCAACAAGCACGACATCGGCCTGGCCGCCCAGCACAACATCAAGCTGCCCGGCGGTACGGCATTCGTTGGGCTTCTCGGTTCTCGCGGCATCTGCTCATCAGGCCGACGCGCTCAAACTTGCCGTGATATTCGATGCCGACAATGCCTCGGCGGCGGTTGTATGGGAGTTGCTGGAAGAAGAAGCAAAGTATGGAACCGCAACGGTTAAGCGCGCCTTCGGAGCCTGGACGACACAGAATTTGGCAGGATGGAATGACCAGTTGCATCGATATGCGATCCAACCCGTTCAACAATTTGCATACACAAAAGGCAAGAATTCAACGGACTCCGCTTTTATCATTTAACGCGATGGATCTTCTATATGCAGGTAACGTTGATGGATTCTGCATTGTTTTCAGTGACAGCGACTTCACGAGGCTCGCGACACGCCTTCGGGAAGCCGGGAAGCTTGTCTACGGCCTCGGCGAGCGGAAGACACCCGAGCCGTTCATTGCCGCTTGCGATAAGTTCGTTTTCTTTGAGGTGTTGAGGAAGACTGGCGACAAAGCGGAGGCGATAAGCGCGGCCGGCGTGCCTGATTTAAAACGGCTTTTGATTCACGCAATCAATGAAACGTCTCGCGACGGTGGATGGGCACCGCTTTCGACGGTGGGCTCATTCATAAGCAAAAGCAACACGCTTCTGAATCGCGCTCGACGAGAGTGGTCGAATGCCTCTTCTCTGCTGCTAAGCATGTGCCATGAACATGCGCTGCGGCGTCTCACGGAGGATCATCGACACGGCATGGAACAAACCCGTCGTGCCGTAGCATGCGAACTTGTTGCGCCGCTCGTCGAAATCGGCTGAAAAAGTTTCGCAAGACGCGCGCGCATTGCGCAGGTGTCGATGCCTCGCGCCGACGCTCACAGTGAGGCTTGCGGCTCCGCGTGTAGACCAGTCGGGCGTTATCGAGCGTATTGTTCGAGCGCGTCAGCGAGGGCATCGAAGGTAACGCGGCAGCGCGGGCTCGCGCGCAGATCTTCGTGCATCGTCACCCAAGTTTCGAGTGGGAGCGCGAACGCTTTCGACAGCACGCGTACGAGACCATCACGGCGCGCAATCGCGACATGACATCCGCCGATTCCCGCACCCGCGCGGATCAGTGCGAGTTGCGCGAGATCGCTATCGGCGCGCATCGAAAACAACGCGTGACGAAAACCCGGCAACGTGCGACTCACATCGCGAATGAACGCGTTTGGCTGGTCGTAGCCGATGACGGCGTGCTCTGCGAGCGCCGACATGCTGCGCGGCGTGCCGTGACGGTAGAGATAGTCGCGCCGCGCATGAAGCCCAACCTCGATCACACCGACGCGCCGCGCGACGAGTTGCGTCTGACGCGGACGCACCATGCGCACGGCAATATCCACTTCGCGCCTCAGCAAGTCCTGCACGCGGTTCGACAGCACCAGTTCGACGATCAATCGCGGATGCCGCTCGCGCAGCGCGGCGATAACCGGCGGCAGCACTTCGACGCCGACCACTTCGCTTGCCGATACGCGCACGACGCCCTGCACGCCCGCGCCATCGGTGCCCGCGTGCCCGCTCGCTGCGCGCTTGAGCGATGCCGCCGTGCTCTGCATCGCTTCGGCGTGCGACTGTAATGCAAGCGCAACGTCGGTCGGCTGAAGCCCGTTCTGCGAGCGCGTAAATAGACTTACCTTCAACGCCCGTTCGAGCGCTTCAACGTGGCGCCCCGCCGTCGGCTGCGTGATGCCGAGCGCGCGCGCCGCACCCGACAGCGAGCCTTCGCGCAGCACTGCGAGGAACGTTCGGTAAAGCTCCCAGCCGATGTCGTCTGCCATACGTTTTTGTATATCGGATCAACGAAGTTCGCCAATTTTAATGTGCGTGCGAAGCGCGGAGAATGGCTTTACCGACAACTTAGGGAGCGTGACATGGCGCACGGCGAAACGGTTCTGGTACTTGGGGCGACGGGCGGCATTGGCGGGGAAGTCGCGCGGCAATTGCGCGAAGCGGGCTGGCGCGTGCGCGGGCTGCGGCGTGGCGCGGGGACATCGAAGGGCGACGGCATCGAATGGATTCACGGCGATGCGATGACCGCGGCCGACGTAATGCGCGCGGCGCAGGGCGTATCCGTGATCGTGCACGCGGTAAATCCGCCGGGATACAAGCGCTGGGCCGAACTGGTGCTGCCGATGATCGACAACACCATCGCGGCTGCAAAGGCGCAGGGCGCTACCATCGTGTTGCCGGGCACGGTCTACAACTTCGGGCCGGACGCGTTTCCATTCATCGACGAAGACGCGCCACAGCATACCGTCACGCGCAAAGGCGCGATTCGCGTGGAAATGGAAGCGCGTCTGCAACGCGGTAGCAAGGAAGGCGCGCGAGTGCTGGTCGTGCGCGCGGGCGATTTCTTCGGGTTAAGAGCGGGCAATAACTGGCTCGCGCAAGGACTCGTGAAGCCCGGAAAGCCGGTGGCGAAGATCAGCAATCCGGGTGCGCGCGGCATTGGGCATCAATGGGCATATCTGCCCGATGTGGCTCGCACGATGGTTAAACTGCTTGCGCACCGCCATTCGCTTGATGCGTTCGCGCGCTTTCACATGAGCGGTCATTGGGACGAGGACGGCACCGGCTTTGCCGACGCGATCCGTCGTGTAGTCGCGCGCCGCACAGGGCGCGCGCCCGCTGTCGTCGGCTTTCCGTGGTGGCTGCTCGCGCTTGCCGCGCCGTTCAATGTAACATTCAGGGAGCTTCAGGAAATGCGCTATCTATGGACGACGCCCGTGCATCTGAATAACGCGCGGCTCGTCCAGACGCTCGGGCACGAGCCGCACACGCCGCTGGACGTGGCCGTGGAAAAGACGCTCATCGGCCTCGGGTGTCTCACGCCTGATGTTCAAGCTTCGATATCGAGCCTCGCTTCGTAAAGCAAGCGGCCGTTCAGATCCCTGCGGTACGTGAACCCTGCCGTCCGGCTAAGCTTCATTCTCGAGATGCGCCGCGCGACAAGTGCATGAGCCTTGCAGATATGGCCCTCGCCTACCCGCTCGTGCCTCGATACAAAGACGCGGCATGCGGCATCGTGTTCACGGCAGCTGCCAGATCTTCTACCGCGTCACTGGGTAACCCGCGCATCGATGTAATTCACGCTCCTGCTAGCGCCAGAGACATCGCCGCTGTCCTTTTCCCCTAAACACACCCACGCAAAAAGGCCCAGGACGAGTTAAGTGCTGGGCAAGCCATCGGCTACGCCGGTGGCGGAGGTGCTATTAGGCAAACTGGCGTCTGCGGTACCACCACAGCGGCCAGTCCTCTTGTATTGAGCAAGAGCCTCTTGGCTCTGCCGGTCGATTAGTGACCGAAATAGACAGGAGCGATGCTATTGCCGGTGTGAGCTGGGCCGCCCGAAGCCGACGCAGTGTCAGCCACGCCGCCGTAGCTCGTTTGCCCGTTCTGCGCTGCGACCTTCGCTTCGGCTGCTTGAATCTCGGCCGGATACGTCACGCGATCCATGCTCGGGTTATATCCAGCGCGTTCAAGTTGAACCAACTCTGCCTTTACTTGCGCGCGGGTCAGCGGTTGGCTTTGAGCGAAAGAAGAAACTGCCGGGATAGCGAGTGCGGCGGCGACGACGATAGTTGCGAGTTTCATGATACTTACCTCCGAGTCTTGTTTTTCGCAAACAGCCCTGTTTGCGCTTGAGTGACTTCAGTATAGGTAAGCACCCGCTTAAGATTAATGAGTGGTTGAACAACAAATTCTTGCTGCATTCGGGATAACCCTAGGTCGAGGTACTCGATGGGTCACGGCCTTGCGGATCTTCAGTGCGACGTTGTCGCGTCCATTGAGCACGCGCGATACAAAACCCACGGGGACCTTCGCGCGGCGCGCGACGCCCTGCACGGTCGGCGAACCAATGCCTATGCATAAAGGGCAAACGCCAGAGTCCGCATCGCCGTCCACGCGCAGCCGAAAGTCTGCAGCGAAGATTTCCGAGTCAGTGATTCGGTTTTCGTTCGGGACGCGGCGGTCCGAGGCACGGCAACGTACGCGGCGTGGCCTCATCGGTGCTGCACGTTCCGCGTTGCCATGTATATGTCAAAAAGGCCCGAATGCAGGCGGCGGATCTCTTGACGCAGGGCAATCAGTTCGTGCTGTTCGCCTTCACGTTCCCGACGCAGAATCTCTCCGAGTATGGCAGTCGCACGCGATGCCGGCAGATCGCGCTGTACGCGCGCCTCGCCGAGCCTGCCTGCGACTCCCGGTTTGGTGATCAGCAGCCACGCTGGAAACCACGCGTAATCTTCGATTTCGCCTGTGCCTTGGAAATCTGCATCAAAGCGTCGACGCAGCACGTTGAGCGAAGCGTCCTGCAGGGTGACGATGAGCGCGGTGAACCGGGCCGGCGCCAACCACGCCAACTCCGCAATTAGCGGCCACGCGGCATCGACTCCAGCGAAACGATAGCGCGCCTCGGTCATCCAGGCGAGCGGCGATGGAATGCGCCACCAGGACTCAATCGATTCGATAGCATCGCTTGCAGCGGCCCAGTCACTTGCCCGAAGCCACAGAGGTGCGGCGTGACTGTCCGGGTCACCGGCACGGTACCTCATCGCTGCGACGCGCTGAGCGAGTTCACGCCAACATTGTGTCGTCCAAAACTGGGCGTACCGCTCGGGCAAAACTTGTCGGGCAGCGTGCGCCACCTCATTCTCAAAGTGACGGCAGATCACGGCCAACTCAGCGTGGTCGGTCACGGCGAGCGTTGATGCGTTCTCAAGTTGCTGGACAAGCACCGTCATGGAAGGCAGGGCACTGTCGCTCGGGTATTCGCCGGCGAGCACTGTGAGTGCCGTTCGTGCCGCGGCGGCGTCGCGAAGCTGCAACTGCTCCACCACATCATTGCGCAGCGCTACGTCCCGGCTGTCGGCAAATATGTCGAGTTGCTGCATCGTCATTGCGCTCAAGAAGGTCCGTGATGACGATACAGACTAATCGATTTCGCCGCGTCGAAGAAGCTGCCATGGATCGTTCGACGAAATGCTGCGCTGATTATCGACTGCCAAAAGAAGAGCGGCGCATTATTCAGATACCCCCAAGTTCGCCGACGCACAAATGGTCGGGCTGTCCGTGCGCCAACGAGGCACGCGCCACAATAACGCACCCTTCCAGCCTGTTATGATTTTGCGGCATCCGTTCTCCAGGCAC
>NZ_JARUXO010000096.1:0-44847 GCF_031451275.1 Caballeronia sp. LZ029 | reverse complement strand
GTGGCTCATCGTCTACGGCGACTGCGCCGCCCTTCGACTCCTCACCACCGGCCAAAACGATCGTCAACGACCGGCCAAAACAATTGTCGCTGCCCAGGTGATGCGCCGAACCCCACGCGGTGAGCCTCCTTCAAGTTGAAAAGGTCATCCAGCGTTCCTCAAGATTGAGGCTTTTCACGCGCTCAATAAGGAAGTCAGTGAAAACTCTAATTTTTGCCGGCTGGTAACGCCGGCTCTGATACGCCAAATTGATGGTCAGACGTGGTAGCTGCCAATCCTCGAGCACTGGGACGAGACGCCCTGACACGATGTCGTCGTGAATGATGTAGAGAGGCTGAACAACGATGCCAAGTCCCGCACGACCTGCCGCGACGATGACTTGGCCTTCGTTTGAATCCAAGGCACTGGTGATGGCTATATTGCGTTCTTCCTCTCTGCGACGCAGATGGAGCAGATAAGGGTCGACGGCCAAGTTGTAAACGAGCATCTTGTGTTGCTCGAGGTCCTCGGGGCTCTGAGGGCGACCGTGCTCGGCCAGATAGGCGGGTGACGCTGCCAATATCCGTCGCGTCTCGGCGAGCCGCCGGATGGTGATGCCTGAGTCTCCTTCGTGTTCCTTCGTGCGAATGGCGATGTCTATCCCGGCTTCGATGAAGTTTTGATACTGATTCGCCGCGACGATTTGTACCGAGAGATTCGGATATCGCTTGAGGAACTCGGGAAGCGCCGGAGCGATGTGCATCATCGCGAACGACACGGAGCTGGTGACCCGCAGGACGCCTCTTGGGCTGACGGCCTCTTCGGACGCGATTGAGTCAGCTTCAGCGAGTTCAGATATAACGGCCGTGCATCGACGATGGTATTCGCGGCCCGCATCGGTAAGCCACATGCGCCGCGTTGTACGTTCAATCAATCTGGCGCCGAGATGTTCCTCCAACGAGCTCAAGGTTCTGCTGGCTGCGGCATTAGACATGTCGAGCTGCTCAGCAGCTTTCGACAAGCTACCCAGGTCGGCGGTGAGCACAAACAGCTGCAATTGCGTCCAGCGGTCCATCGTATCTCTCTCGTCTGGTGCTGGTGGAAGAATCGAACAGGATTCTTCCACCCGTTGCGGGCCAATATGCCCCACGGACTTGAATAGATAAACCGACGCGAAATCGCCAATTTGTAGAATCAATTTCTACAATTCGCGGAGTGCAGAGTGCGGCCGTGAGGCGCGTCAGACACGCGACGCGCCTATTCTTCCGGCGAGAGGAAATGTCATTTCACTTGGGGGCATTTTATTTACGCGGGTGACGCTTTACCTTTCGTCTTCATACGCCTGAGCGCACAACGGAGACACGCACGATGCGCAACATCAACGAAGACACCATTACCCAAGCCGTTATCGCCTCATTCGCCGACTGCAAAAACGGAAGACTGAGGACCGTCATGACGAGTCTGGTTCAACATCTCCATGCCTTCGCCCGCGACGTCCAACTCACCGAGGACGAGTGGTTCAAAGCAATCAAATTTCTGACAGAAGTCGGTCATATCACCGACGACAAGAGGCAGGAGTTCATCCTGTTGTCCGACACGTTGGGACTCTCAATGCTCGTCATGTCCCAGAACAATCGCAAGCCTGCGAACTGCACGGAAGCGACGGTCTTCGGGCCTTTCTTCGTCGAGGGCGCGCCGCTCTACAGTAACGGCGACGACATCTCGAACGGAGCGAAAGGCGCTCCCTGCTATGTAAGCGGCCAGGTGCGTGGCGCAGGTGGCGAAGCCATTGGAAACGCGCTTCTCGATGTTTGGCAATCGGACGAAGACGGCTTCTATGACGTGCAGAACCAAGATGAAGCTGGCAATGTAGTCCATAGCGCGCGAGGTCGGTTGAGAACGGACGCGGAAGGCTTCTTCAACTTTCGTTCGATTCTGGCTGAGGCGTATCCCATTCCTCATGATGGGCCTGTCGGCCGCATGCTGTCGGCGGTCGGTCGCCATCCTTGGCGCCCTGCGCATCTGCATTTCATGATTGAAGCGCCCGGCTACGAGACGCTCATCACTCACGTGTTCCGGGACGGTGACCAGTATCTCGATTCGGACGTCGTGTTCGGAGTGCGCTCGTCGCTGATATCAGAGTGGAAGCGTCATGAGCCTGGCCTAGCCCCCGACGGGCGGCGGATTGATGTTCCGTGGTACTCGCTCGATTATGACTTCGTGCTCAACCCTTCGGAGGTGCGTGCATGATTCGGCACATCGTCATGTGGCGTGTTGCTGGTGACACGCAGGCGGAACGGCTCGCCGCGTCAAATCTGGTCAAAACCAAATTTGAAGATTTGCGCGGTCGCATCCCAGGAATGCTCTACCTCGAAGTCGGCCTTGACCATAGCCGAGTCGATTACGCCTGCGATGCCGTTCTCGTCACCGAGTTCGATTCCCAAGAATCGTTAGAAGCATATGCGTCTCATCCAGAGCATCTGCGCGTACGCAATGAACTCGGCGATTTGCGCACCGCGCGATTCCAGGTTGACTACCAAGCAGACGCTGGCCTGAGCGGTGAGCGTACAGCGGAGTTTTTTCATGCAAAAGCGTGAGTTTATTTATCAAGCACGAGCCGGTCGAGTGGTATTCGGACCGGGCAGTTTGCAGCACCTTGAGCGTGAGGTGCTGGAGCTGAAATCGGAGCGGGCGCTCATATTGTGTAGCCCGGAGCAGAAAGAAACTGGCGAAGCCGTGGCGGCTCGTCTAGGTGCACGGGCCGCTGGAGTATTCGACCGGGCGGTCATGCACGTGCCGCTCGAGTTGGCAAAGGAAGCTCGCGCGCTGGCGCGCGAACTAAAGGCAGATTGCGCAATCGCTGTTGGTGGCGGCTCGACCATTGGGCTTGGCAAGGCAATCGCGTTGGAGTCCGACCTGCCAATTCTTGCGGTGCCGACGACCTACGCCGGCAGCGAGATGACGCCCATCTATGGCATCACCGACGGAGGATTAAAGAAAACCGGTACAGACCTGAGGGTTCTACCGAAGACCGTGATTTACGATGCCGACCTGACGATGTCGCTCCCGGTCGCCCTGTCGGTCACCAGTGGAATCAACGCAATCGCTCACGCAGCCGAAGCGTTGTATTCCCGTGATGCAAACCCCGTGACCAGCTTGATGGCAGAAGAAGGCATTGCCGCTCTTGCCCGCGCGTTGCCGGCAATCGTCGCCGACTCGCGAGACGTTGAAGCTCGCGCCGACGCGCAATATGGTGCCTGGCTCTGTGGAACGGTATTGGGCAGCGTTGGAATGGCCCTTCATCACAAGTTGTGTCACACGCTCGGTGGCAGCTTCAACCTTCCTCACGCGCCGACGCACACTATCGTCCTGCCGCACGCGCTCGCGTACAACCGGCAAGCGGCACCCGAAGCAATGAAACGCATTGCACGCGCGCTGGGTTCAGACGACGCCGCGACGGGTATCTACGAACTCGCGAAACGCTGCGGCGCACCGCTCGCGCTCAAAGATGTCGGCATGTCGGCTGAGGACGTTTCGAAGGCCGCAGACATAGCCAGCTCAAACCCGTATTGGAATCCGCGGCCGATTGAGCACGACGCGCTGCTCGGTCTATTGCAAGATGCGTTTGACGGTGTCGCTCCGAGTGCGACATCGGCCTGACCCAAGAACCGAAGCAAGGAGACAACATGCATTTCACCGTCTATTGCCTCGACCATCCGAATATGGTCGAGCGTCGCCTTGAAAATTACGATGCCCACAAGGCGTATCTGCAGACAGCGCCGGTGAAGACACTCATCTCCGGTCCGCTGACGAAGTCGGATGGGCAAACGATGATTGGCAGCTTCTTCCTTTACGAGGCCGATGGCATCGAAGAAATCCAGAATTTCGTCGATACAGACCCGTTCAACAAAGCAAGAATCTGGGCCTCGGTCGATATCAGGCCATTCATCAAGCGGGTAGACAACCGCTAAGACCATTGCTTCATTGCTTGTCAAAGTGCTCCTCGCCGTAAGCCAGGAGCGGGGAGCGTTCGTCCTCGAAGAAGGGCAAACCGGATAGCGACGCTCTCAAATTTTCTAGCGTTCGCACCGACACATAACATCAGGACGGAGACATCATGCAGACAGGCCTCGACGGGAAGATTGTGCTCATCACGGGTGCAGCGCAGGGCATCGGACGAGCTACGGCACTCGGGTTTGCGCGCGAAGGCGCACGGCTTTGCCTTATCGACATCGATGGCAACGCGCTGAAAGAAGCCGAGTCCGAACTCAGAGCGCTTGGCACGAATGTGACGATTGCACGGGCGGATTTGTCGACCGCAGAGGGGGTCAAAGGCGGTATCGATACTGCCCTGAAGTCCTACAACGGCCAGGTCGACGTGCTCGTCAACAATGTCGGCGCCGGGAAGGTCCGCACATTCGAAGAACTCTCGGATGAAGACTGGGATTTCACGATGAATCTCAACTTCATGAGCTACGTGCGGACGTGTCGTTACTTGCTGCCCGTGCTGCGAAACCGTGAAAAGGCGGTCATCATCAACAACGCATCGGACCTTGCACGGCAGCCTGAGCCGGTACCGATTGACTATTCGGCGTCCAAGGCTGCGGTGCTTGCGCTGACAAAAGGCCTTGCTCGTGCCGAGGCGCCGAAGATTCGCGTGAACGCTGTCGCACCGGGACCGGTCTGGACGCCTTTCTGGACGAAGGAAGGCGGCTTCGCAGATACGATGGGCAAGTTCCACGGCATGGCGCCCAAGGACGCGGTCGAGCATGAGCTGTCCTTGCGACACTTGCCGCTCAACCGTCTGGGGCAGCCCGATGAAGTGGCCAACGTGATTGTGTTCATGGCCTCAGACCTCGCGTCGTTCGTCACTTCTGCGGTGTGGGGTGTCGACGGCGGCAGTATCCGCAGCCTTATTTGAACGGGCCGGATAGCGAACGGCCTTCTCGTACGAACTGCCCAGAGGACAAGCGTATGTCGGCCCATGACCGCTTTCTTGCTTCTAATGTGTCGCCCAAAGAGCGAGCGTTTCTCGTTGAAGCGCTGGAATTGTTGATGCGTGAGCGCTCCAACGCGTTGCGCATTGCAACAGCGGTGGCCGCGGCGCGCGGCGACCGGCTTCCCGATGTCCAGGACTTCGGCCTCGACGACATCCTTCGTCTAAGCAGACAACTCGCTGACGGCGCTGGTTCTGACCCACACGAGAATTGGTTGGGAGCACCGGCACCGGTGAAGACACGGGCAAATACAAGTCGACGACGGACGTCCTAGGCTTCTTAAAGCAAGTTTGAACAGTCGGAGCACGTTGATGCGTCGACGAATAATTGGAGACTCAAATGCTACGAATTGCCGTTCTCGGTGCAGGCCGCATCGGAAAAATCCACGCCGCTAACGTTGCTGCCGACCGTCGAGCGAAGCTTGTCGTCGTTGCAGACCCGTACAAGGATGGTGTCGAGGCGCTTGCGGCTGACCTCGGTTGCGATGCTTCGCTCGATTGCAAGTCCGTCGTTGACCGCGAGGACGTCGATGCCGTCATTGTGGGGACCCCCACCGACACCCATATCGACCTGACATTGCAGGCCGGCCGGCTGGGCAAGCCCGTGCTTTGCGAAAAGCCCATCGACCTCGATATCAACCGCGCACTGGCGGCTGTCGAGGAAATTGAGCGCCTCGATGGTCGGGTCATGCTCGCCTTCAACCGTCGATTTGACCCGGACGCAATGCGCCTGAAGCAGGCTATCGATGAAGGCGAAGTCGGTGATGTCCGTCAGGTCATCATCACCAGCCGCGACCCGGGTCTTGCTCCGCGCGAATATCTTCGCCACTCCGGCGGCATCTTCCGCGACATGACCATCCACGATTTCGATACGGCTCGCTGGATGCTCGGCGAGGACCCAGTCGAGGTGATGGCAATGGGTATCCGTCTGGTCGACCCGGGCCTTGAAGAGCTTCCGGATTACGACAGCGTGATGGTGTTGCTTCGTACGGCGTCGGGCAAGCAGTGCCATATCAACGGTTCGCGTCAGGCTGTGTACGGCTTCGACCAGCGTGTTGAAGTCTTCGGTTCGAAGGGCATGCTACTGAACGAGAATCATCGCCCATCGAGCCTGCGTCGCTGGACGAGCGAAAGGACGGAGGCGCGCGAGCCGCTCCTCAACTTTTTCCTCGAGCGACACGCTGACTCATACAGAGTCGAGCTCGACCGTTTCCTGACGGCGCTCGAGCAGAACGCACCAATGCCGGCAACGCCCAGGGACGGTATCCGCGCACTGCGCATTGCGAACGCGGCTATCGAGGCAGCCAATTCCGGTTGCGCAGTTAAAATCTGACAATCCGGCCGCTTCACTTGGCCTTTCGGCCGCACCGGGTTGACAATGACCGGCTTGCTGCCTTATACGAGGAATAAAACTCTTCAATAGGGCTGGTCATGGCGCAGGTCGACAGTTTCAGTGGGATTGTTATCTTCGTCACGGCGGCACGTTCGCGCAGTTTCACGGACGCTGCCGAGCAACTTGGGCTGACAAAATCCGCTGTAGGAAAAGCGATAGCGAAGCTGGAGGAGCGCCTGGGCGCTCAGCTGTTCCATCGCACAACCCGGAGCATTTCCCTCACTGCCGATGGTGAGGCCTACTTCGCCGCGTGCGCCTCCGCGCTCGACGAAATTTCAACGGCAGAAACCGCGCTCGGACCGGAACTTCATCGTCCTGTCGGTCGGCTACGCATCGACATGCCGGCAGCATTCGGGCGCCGCATACTCGTTCCAATCCTGCTCGACATCGCGCGGAAGAATCCCGACCTGCAGTTCAAGATGACGTTTTCGGACCACCTCATCGACCCGATTGAGGAAGGCGTCGACCTTGTTGTCCGTTTCGGCGAACTCCAAAGTTCAAGCGGCCTCGTCGCACGTCGACTTTCCAGCCAACGCATGGTCATTGCGGCATCGCCCGACTATCTCGCACAGCATGGGACGCCAGTCCAGCTTGAGGACATCGATAAGCACTCTTGCATCGTCGGGTATCGACGAGGGCAACCCCTTTCATGGCGAGTACACATCGGTGGGGAGGCAAAGCGTATCTCGCCCCCAGGAACCCATCAAATAAGCGATGGCGACTCTATCATAGAGGCGGCACTTGCTGGCATGGGGCTCTGCCAGATGCCGATGTCGCTGCTCCGGCCGCACTTGGAAACAGGGGCGCTGCGCTCAGTGCTTGACGACATCTCAAGCGAACTCATTGACGTGCATGCCGTTTGGCCGAAGGTGGCGCATTTGCGGCCCAAGGTACGTCATGTGGTCGACACGCTCGTGGAACTGGGCGAACGGGGCCGATTGGACTAACGGCCCATTACTCTTCGGGTACGCAAATGCAGGGGATGGCATCTCCGCCAGGAACCGGTCACATTTAAATCTCCTACGCTACAGAAGAGAAAAGAGCTTCTTTCCGATTACAACGCCTTATCCGTAACCCAAGAAGAAGTCTCTTTGACAACTCAGATGGTGAAGCGCGCCTTCGGCGATAGCACTTTCACGGAACGACTCGCGTGCGTCAGCGCCACGTATCAGTTTTGCCGAGAGGTACGGGCATCATGCGTGATGACGACGTGTTCAAACTCTAGGCCCTTCACAAGCGGCGCTGTCTGGTCTGAGACTGCAGCCTTCGCCTTTGCATAGACAGCCGCCAACTTTTCTCTCGTGCTGTCGGACATCGGTCACGGCGAAAAAGGGGCTCACCGGCCGTAAGGAATCGGTCGGAGCGGCAACGATTAGGCTTTAGGCAACTGGGACGATTTCTGCGGCGGCAAATATAAGGTCAGGGAAGTCGAAAACTTCACAGAGCCCGCAGATATGTTTGGGGAAAAAATATCGCAGGTGAACTACACCTACGAAGTAGACGGCGTGCCGGCGTGGACGAAGGGTTCGTCTCTTCAAGCGCAGTTCCCGAACTTAGTGACCGCCCTTGCTCCGACCGCCGCGGATAAGGCAGTGCTTGTTGCGACGAATGACGGGTGGATGCACGAGATGCTGTTTAAAAAGCGCGGCGGGTAGGGCGTTGCGAGGTCAGCAGAACGGTCGGAAACTCCGGCCGAGCGGAGCGGCGCTTAATCGGACGCGAGCACCTCGACCGTGCAAAGCGCGATGACAAATGCAACGGCGACGGTCTGCGTTTGACCTGCGCCCACTATCGGCTCGACTTCGAAAAGCTCCATTTCAATTTGTCGCTTGAGTCGTGCACCGAGATACCTCTATATTGACCATGCGCCCCTAGTGAGGGACGTGCCCTCTCTTGGCCCGTCGTCCGCGGCGGGCATTTTTCAAAGCTCTTGCAAAGTGCGACATGTTACCGTGCAGAACGCGCGAAAGGGTTGATAGGCTGAACCTTGTCGCCGTCTTTCACGCGCTCGAGCATCTGAACCTTTGCCCAGTCTGCCGTCAATGCTTCCAGCTCACGGACGACATTTGATTCCAAGGCCTGCAAGCCAGCATCACCTTGGAAGTTCGATTTGAATGCATGGAGGAGTCGATGTTGAAGGAGGCGGGTTACGCCCCCGATTCGCTCTTGCGTGTCCGAATCGGTAAACATCGTCGACTGCGGCGAGAACGGGTCGTAGTAAAGCAGATGGGAATACTCGCTGTTCACGGCAACCTTGGGCTCATCACTGACTAGCAATGCGCCAAGCAGTTGAACCGAGCCCTTCATGCCCTTGGGAGTTTTGAACACCCATACCCGTTTGGGTAGCCGGTCCTTGAGTTCGAGAATCTTTGTGTTATTGGAACCAAAGTAGCCGACCTGCCCATCCCTTAGGTTCTGTTCCAGCTTCTGCCAATAATAGAAAATATCCATTCGATTCCGCCTGTACATGCCTCACTGTCTGCGTCGCTCGTCGCGTGCCGACATAATGTAACCAAGCCAATGCGAAGAAGCCCGCACGGAGCGGGCTTCTAGTCAACAAGACGAATGAGCGTTAGGCAGCGGCGTCCTTCAGTTTCTTCAACGCACGCACCTTCAACTTCACTGTGGCCGGCTTGGCATCAAACCACCTGTCCTGACCTGTGAACGGGTCCTTACCAAAGCGACGCTTCTTTGCTTCCACTTTCTGCGCGTTGATTTTGAGCAGCCCGGACAGCGTGAACTCGCCCAGCCCTTTCTTGTTTACAGCGCCCAGAATCGTGTCTTCGAGCGCTGCCAACACCGCCTTCGCCTGCTTCGGCTCGACGCCGGCTTGCGCAGCCACATGAGTGATGAGCGACGCTTTGGTGAAGGTGTCTTTCACCGGCTTAAGTGTTGCGCCGGCCGCCGCTGCCTTCTTCGCAGGTGCTGCTGACTTCTTCGCTGCGGTCTTTGTTGCAGCTTTCTTGGCTGTAGGTTTTGCGGTCTTCGTTGCCATGTGCATCCTCTATGTCGTAGTCTGAGAGACGCTTAAGACGAAGCACCCCGCAGCATCGAGCGCCCGGCACATACGTCGTCTTAAGCTGTCGGCAAGCGTAGCAACGGTTCGTGCGCTATGCAATCTGAAAAGCGCTTAAAACAAGGGCTTTTCTGCGCTTATGTCTCGAATACAACGTCAAGACGTGACCGGAGGAGCGCACGCGACGCAGTTCGACCGGTTTTCGGACCCAGAAAGCCTGCAATGATTGACGCCAACGTTGTGCGCGCTCGACCTTACATCACCGCTCGTCAAGCAAGAGCCATTCGACTACATCAGCAGTGTAGTCACGCGGCCATGTGGATGCGAGTGTCTCCACTGCCTGTCTGGCCGGCGTTATCGGCAGTCCCTCGTTGCAGGGAATTCCACCGTGCAGAGCTTCAAGGGTACTCTGCGCGCAAACCAACTGGTCCAGCGCTCGCCGGAGTCGCTCCCTCATCGCATCGCTGAGCCCGAGCTCTCGTGCGACCACTTCAACGTCGCTCGCCGCATCTGCCAAGAGAAGCTGCAAAAGCTTCAGCAGCCTTTCCGGCAATCCACCCGCGGGACCGCCGTCCGACACCGCGTCTCGGTTTTCATGAAAGTCATCCATGCAACCAGATAGCGAGCGTCATTTATATGCGCGCAGACCGGCCGAGCCGCTGACGGGTCTTGCCAACATCGAGTTGGGCATTGAGACGCGCGGCGTCCCAATGCCCAACTAAATTCGCCCTTGGCGGCAAAGAGCGTTACGGCGACGCCGGCAAATTGGTCGAAACAGGGGAGAGTGGAAATGAGAATGTTGGCAACAATTGGGCTGCTGCTGCTCGTTGCGTCGTGTAGTCGCGGAGAGGATGACGGGTCATGGAGCTACGTGATGGCGCATCCCGAGAGCCGCTCACGCGAGTTTCAAACCGAGAACATGATTTGCGTTGTGTGGGTGCCGCGAGGGATTGGCGACCCGGCGCTTTCTTGCGCAAAGAAGTGACGCTCGACCGACAGCTACGAACTGTCGGCCTTCAACGGAAATCCACCGCGATTCTCAATAGCGCTTGCAATCTATGCCGGCCCTTCGAAAAAACATAGAGGAGCTTCACCCATCGCTGTGGCGGGGGTCACAACTTGCCCGCGCCTATGGAAAGACTGTCGAGACCGGCTACTCCAAGCTTTCGGCGGAGCTACCCGGCGGTGGCTGGCCCGTCGGTTCACTCGTCGAACTGCTCGTTCAACAGCCCGGCGTCGGCGAAGTACGGCTGCTTCGTCCAGCTCTTGTTGCTGTCAGCACGCGACCACTCGTCTTGCTTCAACCTCCGCATGTCCCCAATGTTCTCGCGCTCGCATACTTCGGTCTCCCTGCGGACAAATTCATGCGGCTCCGAGCGCCTAAAACCGCTGACGCCCTCTGGTCGGCCGAACGCGTACTGAGTGCCGGTACTTGCGGGGCATTGTTGTTTTGGCAGCAACACATCCGACCGGAATCGCTCCGACGACTTCACCTCGCGGCTCAGTCGACCGAGACGTTGTTCGTGCTCATCAGGCCACTTGCGTGCGCGCAGGACGCGTCGCCGGCTACTTTGCGACTTGCGGTCAGGCCCGCCGACGGCGGAGTCGATGTCAATGTCGTCAAGCGAAGAGGGCCTACGCGAAGCGAGAACCTATTCGTTCCGCTTCAGCCATCGCCTGTGCTTCTCAGTCCCCATCGCCGCGCACGCCGCCACGCTCCCGCTTCGGACATTGCGGCGGCGAAGCTTTCAGCAGACAGCGCGGCGGCTCGCTAAAAAGTTCCTCCGATTCTTCGTCTTCAGCCTTAGCGGCGGGCCAAATGCTGCGAGCATTCTTGCGTATTTGCACGAACCGCATTGTCAGTAGCAACAGAAACCATATCGAGTGTCGCCGTCCATCCGACACATTGCTAGCACGACCGGATGACCCAGAGCGCACGGCCCCCGAGTTTTTCGCTGCAAAACAACAGGTTACGCCATCAAGGATGTCTAATTGGGACGTGGGCACAGAACGTGACTAGGACTCAGCGAGCGGCGCTGTCAACCGCTTTCATCCGAAACTCGGCCCTTTGCCGCAACCCACGTTCATGGTGAACCGAAATGAGCACACTAACGATTGTCGACCTGCCGTGCCAGGAAAGAGAACTGACTCGCGCCGAGATGGCGCACGTCGTCGGCGGGCACGATATCGAGAAGGAGAAGGCACTTGTCGAAGCCTATCGCGTCATCGCCTCGATGAACGCACTGGAGAATGAGCCGGACCCCGCCCCCCCTCACGTTGGGATGAAACTGTAGTCTCGGCACGACCGAGACCGTGAGTCATACGTTCTCAGCAACCGGAGCGGTCGCCCGTCTCGAAGGACGCGACCGCTTCTCTCGAGGGGCCGACCGGCGAGTGATGCTGCTGGCGCGCTAATCTCACGAGGCCTATTTTCTGCCCATTGCCGCGCGACCCTGCGGCGTTACGCTTAAGCCGCGAACACCACGGCTGGAACTTTCTCGACTTGCGTGAATGTGCGGACAAAGCGGTATCGCTGGTCGCCAATCTGGATTTGATTCAGCCCGGAGGACGTCAGCATTAACATTTCGTCCGTGAGCGCACGTGGAATCGTCCCCACCTTGCGTAGTTTTTCACGCGCCTCGGAGGGGTCGCCAAGATAGACAGTACACACCTCGGGAACGTGCCGAATTAGGACCACACTTGTCGCCACGTCGAGCGCGCGCTCGAGACATTCTGCAAGCGTTCGAAGCGCTTCGGGACTCTCTGGGCGACCATCCACAGCCGTCTTCTTCCCACCTGACATTGAGACCTCCCAAGTCGAACTACGCCGTATCCCTTCGCCCAAGCAGAGTATGCCGTCAAATCAAGATAGCATGCGTCGCTTAGCAGTGTCACAGGCTGGCCGCGCGTCAGCGATACGCAGGGGAAACCCACTTAAAAACAGCGCTTTCGGCGCATCTTTTGTGGCACGGCCGTTGCGGTCAGCGGCTGAGTCGAGACGCAACCTGATGGTATCAACCATGTCCGCCCTGCCTCCAAATCAAGCTAAGAAACTCACGGTCCTCCTCATCGACGACGAGGTGGACATATGCGCTGTTTGGTCGATGGTTCTGGAGATGGAGGGTATGACTGTAGTAACCGCGCCTAACGGGCTAGACGGGTTAATGAAAGCGAAGTCTTGCAGCCCGGACGTTGTCATCTGTGACTTCATGATGCCCGGCATGAACGGGCTAGAAGTCTGCGCCGCCATTAGAGCAGAGGACGCCCTTCAGAAAGCATCGATAGTGCTATGGTCTGCGGCGAGGGGCATTGACGGCAAGGGCCTGGCAGACTTGGTCGTCGAAAAGCCGGTCGACACAGAGCAGTTCATCGAGCATATCCACGCCGTAGCCCTCCGAGGCCGCAGTTAGCGCCACCTGAACGACGCTGCTGTCAAAGCCGTCACCTCACGATTCGGATTTGTGAACTCGCTGTCGGAACTCGGGCGGGCTCTCATTCAAAGAGCCCCAGACGGCCTTGATATTCGCGATGTTTCGCGTGTACTCAGTGAAATCTGTCGGCTTGACGACGTACGCACTGATACCAAGGTCGTACGCTCGAACCACGTCTTGTTCTTGGACCGAAGACGTGAAGGCGACGACCGGTATGTCGCGGAGTGCGTCGCTTTCGCGCATCGCTTTCAGGACCTCGAGCCCGGTGACGCGCGGCATTTTTATATCAAGTAGCACAAATTCTGGGTCGTGCCCCACACGACCTGCAAATTCCCATTCACGGAGAAGATAATCGAGTGCCTGCTGACCGTCTCTCAATGCGACGACGGGTTGCGTCGTATTTGCCCTCTCGAAGGCAATCTGAAGTAACTCCAGGTCACTCTCATCATCTTCGACGACGACTATCGGGCGATTCGTACTGTTTTCCATTCTTTTTTGTCTAGCTGGCGGCGGTCGCTCGCAGAGGGGGCGCAAAAGACGCATGCCTCGTTCAAGAGTGTCTGCATCCAGCGGCGCGCGAATGGATGCGACGGTCGAGCACATTGTGCACGCAGTGAAAATTGTTCGCACGTGCAATTTTTACTATCGCGCGAACATGGCTGCCGGAAACGGAGGGCGCGGAAAGTCGTTCGGTGCAACTCGTTTTGCAAGTGGCGATGACAATCGTTCGTCGCCGACGGTCAATTTATGTCTTGTGAACCGGCTGCCGTCCCGTACGCTTTGCGTCGGCTCTATGCCACTCCACCGACTTGCGCAGTTGGGAATCTCGGAGGCTGTTTGTTGAGCCGGCCCCAGACCGACAGTATGTTGCCAACGTCGTGTTTCAACTCCTCGAAGGAGGTCGGCTTTTGAACGAAGGCATTCGCGCCAAGCTCGTAAGCGCGTTCCAAGTCCTGTGCAAGCCGTGACGAGGTAAGCACGACGACTGGTAACTTTCGAAGCTCGGGCGTTGCTCTCAAAGACTCAAGCATCTCCAAGCCTGATACACGTGGCAACTTCAAATCTAACAACACGAATAGTGGGTCCCGCTCATCGCGGTCGTGGAATTCGCCTTCGTACTTCAAATAGCTGAGGGCCTGCTGCCCGTCGTGAACCACCATCACTGGCAACCTGTTGTGGCAGCGCTCAAGCGCGGCCTGTAGCAGTTCGACATCAGCACTGCTGTCGTCCACGACCAAAATGGGGCGTTCCATCTTTTGTCTGTATCGAGCGGATGTGTTCACGTCCGCGCAAGAACCGGACCGGCCCTCGCATCGGAATTGACTGTCCGCACGAGTGCAAGGGTTCAGGCCGCATCAACGTTTCCGCGCGTAACCTATCAGGCGCTCACTTCTACGGCTACTGAGGCGGACGTCGAGCGGTGACGCTTGGAGTAGGCCTCGACCACGTCGGCGTCTCTCACCGTTGCTTCACAATGACACTGTTGGCACTGCCTGACTGGCTCACGGCGGCGAAATTACCCGTGCCAACCTGATTGACGCTGGCGATGTTTGAAGTACCGAGTTGGTTCAGGTATGCGCGATTGCCGGAACCCGACTGTATAGACTCGACGTTGTTGCTCGTTCCGTTCTGGGACAGCAACAAACTCTCTTCGAATCCGCTTTGCGATGCCGTCACCGAGTTCGAGGTCCCGTCTTGCAGCGAACCGAAAGTCGAGGAGGAAGATGTGGTTTGCGTAAAATTCGCGACGTTGTTGGTTCCGGTCTGGATGGACCTTAACGCGTTATTGTTGCCGCCATCTTGCAAGGATGTGAGGCGATTCATCCAGCCACCCTGGTTGACGAGGGTGTGGGCATTCGACTCGCCGTCTACCTGGAAAACGTACGCAACGTTTGAACCGAATCCCGTTTGACCGATGCTTACGCGGTTGCTGAAGGCATTGTCTTGATTAACGAAGGCAACATTGAACTCGCCGGCGCCAACCTGAGAAATGTTCGTGCGGTTGTATCCGCCGTTGTTCGCATGAACAACTGCCGACTCCGTCCCGCTCTGGTATATGTTGATGATGTCGCCGGTCTCCGCCGAGTGATACACGCGGGCGTCGGTCGAGCCGCCGGTCTGCTGGATGGCGATGTTATTGCCGCCAAAGCGATTGATTTCAACGTACGCGTAGCCGTTGCTCAAGCCTTGGCTAATTTGCACGCCATTGCCGACAGTTTCGGTCTCCATGACCTCCGCGCGAGCGCCTGACACCTGCCCTGCAGAGCGCGATGTGCCTTGGTCAATACCAACGAAGTTGCCGGAAGTGCGAGTCTGAGTGATGGTCGCAGTATTGCCAGCACCGACTTGACCAATCCGACTCGAATCGTCCTTGGCGTCACTCTGCGTGACCGCCGCTTGGTGGTTGTCGCCAACCTGCAGCACAGCATTCTTCGTGTCGAATGCCCTATCCTGGGTGACGGTGGCCGTGGATGCTGACTGGCCACCAGCATCTGGCAGCGCCGTTTGCACGATTGAAGTCCAGTTGCCCCCGCCTGCCTTCGACGTGACCTTCGCCACCGCGCCGTTGCTCGACTGGAAGACCGAAACAGCGTCATAGGATGAAGCTTGTTGGTCGACCGTCGCCCTGTTGCGGTCGCCAGTCTGTGTGACTGCGGCTTGCTCGCCAATTGACTGAGAGCTCGCCGGTGCGTCCTCCGCCATTACGTTGCTTGACGTGAACGCCATGAATCCAAGCGCCAATACGGATGCCTTGACTTTCACAGGACTCCCCTCCTAACTTTTATTCGTCTATCGTGCTCCGTTGGGCGGAGTCTCCGTGAACCGTCAGTCTGGCAGTTCGTGAACGATAGTAAGAGCAAGCCGTTGGAGCCGTCAGACGTTTTTCGTTGATGTGTGGCGTGGCGCTCCTTTCTGGCGTCGTGTGTTGGGTTCTTTCCACTACAAGGCTCAACTGATTTGTTCGTTCAGACGAGTGGGGTCCGGCTCCGACCGAAAGTGGGATGAAGTAGCACTTAAGCGAACAGGTCGATTGCCGTTAACTGGGTTGCCACGGTGTGGCCGTCGGCACACATGTGCTGACGAACGACAATTCGGAGACTCTATGAAAAGAATCGCTGCGGTCATCGTTGCTTTGCTGTGCGTCGCCAACGTCGCCCATGCTTGTCCTAAGGGTGAACATCCTCACGGTGGTACTGGCTCTCATCACAAGGGCGGATACTGCTCCTGACCTTCCGCCGGTCAACGTCCGCTTTTGCAAGCTTTCTCAAGGGTGACGGAGCGTCCCGCCGAGCGATTCGGCGGGAACGGAGTATCTCCCCGAATTGCGCCTGAATGCGATTGTTGAAAGCTACGCTCCCGGAATTTGACTGCTGCGACGAATCGGGACGCGCCCTGTCTCGGTCGGCGACTAGACTGCGTTCATTCAGTGCACCAGCGGTTGGCGCCGCGGCATCAAGGAGATGAATGAGCATGGCAACTTCTTACCAAGGTCGTTACTGCGGCGTTTGCGAGCATAAACTTCCCCACAACTACTTCAGCCTGTCGAAGCGTAGCCAAACTATGACCGTCGGCGAAGCCGGCGCCGTCTTGGTGTCAGATGACGACTTGCTCACAGATTTTTGCAGCCAAGCATGCGCTGATTACGCCGAGGCAGCGATTTCCTCGACGTTGACGTCGGCATATCCGACTGCTGCCAAGACGGTGCCTTGTTCGCTCTGCCTGCGCCCCGTCGACCGAACGGCACCGCATGTCTCTGTAACCATGACGCAATCCGAAGACGCTTCGGAGCCGTGGCTCGTTTCTGCGCGAGTTGTTGAAGAACGTGAACTGGCTGTCTACTGCCATAGTTGCGCAAAGCCTCGGCACACATCGGACACTTTTGATGAGTCGGAGTTGGGTGTGGCTGTATGAAGGTCTTCCTCGACGACGAGCGGGTCACGCCCGAGGGCTGGACTCGCGTCTACTGGCCAAGCGAGGCAATCAGGTTGCTCGAGACCGGAGCCGTCGAAGAACTGAGTCTTGACCACGACTTGGGCGATGACGAGCGCGGCACCGGCTACGACGTCGTTTTGTGGATTGAAGAAGCCGTCGCGCTTCGAGGTTTCCAGCCGCCCAAAATCTTCGTACACTCTGCGAACAGTTCGGCGCGCACGAAAATGGAATCAGGCGTACTCGCCATCGAACGCCTTGTACTCAAACAAAACAGATAACAACTACTGCTATGGACCACCTCGATTTGTCGTTTGACCACCTGTTTGAAACCCGCCAGCAAATCAAATGGTGGCCTTGGGTAGGCAGCGAATTCTCAAAGTCTGCTGTCAAAACAATGATACTTGGCGAGAGCGTGTACCGATGGACCGAAGGCGAAGCGTTCGACAAGCGTTACGCACTAACTTCGGGTCTGCGCGTTACTCATAAGAACCATGCACTGAAGTTCGACCGGGACTCACGCTACGTCCGCAACATCGAACGCGCAATATTCCAGAGGCGCAACCCAAGCGATACCCAGAAGCAATCGCTTTGGTTATCCGTTGCTTACCATAACCTAGTGCTCGATTTTATGAAGTCGGTAAAGCGTCGGCCGACGGAGGAGCAATATCAAGCGGGATGGACCGCCGCGTTAGACTTGTTCGACGTTATGGGCGTGGAGCAGTGCTTGGTCTTCGGAGTAGAGTCACTCAACGCACTTCGGCTGGCCTCGCGCGAAGAAGGGCTGCACTTCAGCGGCGAGCGACATCCGACGAAAGTTGGCCGATTCTGTGCTCGCTCTGCATTGGTCCACACGAAGAGCGGAAGGGCGGTGAAGCTTTTGTTCGTTCGGCATCCGAGCAGCTTCTTCAGCTGGCGGAAGTGGGCGCCGGTAGTTCGAGATGGGCTCGACTGGGAGTTCGCCGACGCTCGGCCGCTCGCCGAGGCACACATCTTAGCGCAACTTCCTTCAACAGCGGCCGCTTAGGGCACGGCTACATCAAGTGCCCGTCGGAACGTCTCGCGATATCGGTAGGCGAAAGCAGATGGAGAAGTCTGAGCAGAAGAGCAGCGAAGCTGCTGCGGTCGAACGCGTTGCGAACGCGGCTCGAGAAGTCCAGCTGGCATCGCAGGCTCTCGAAAACCAGTTCATGTAGGGACGGAAGCTGCTAGCCGGACATTGCTGCTCGCTCGCCTGACTGCAGCCATCTTTGAACTTCAGGCAGCGCGCGATGCACTCGACGCACTTTCTGGCTCGGAAACCTCTCCACTGAATCTGCGCTTCGCAGTGGGTTTGCCGCAGTGAAATGCAAATGAAGCGTGGCTAACGAGGAAGGGCGCGTCTCGAACTCCCACGGATTACGGCACGTGCCGACTCCTGCGACGGGCAAGCGGAGTCGTGTGGTGGTCATCGACTTGCACACATACCGGCGCAGCACTATGGCCTAATAGCGGACGGCTTCGAACAACAACACGACGAGAACGCGCGATGGAACAACTTTGGGAAAGCGTCGACCGACCAAAATCTCTCGGAGACCCCGCGGTCAAAGGTGCCCGCATCGGGCAGTTGCATGAACCTCACGTCGCACCTCTCACGGCATACGTCGAGGAATTACGTCTAGAGGCAGGCCCCGGGGCACAAATACCAGACTTCGACCCATGGGACGCCGGAGTGCGCGCCGAGATTTTGTTCCTTCTGGAGGCACCGGGTGCTCGCGCCGTAGCGTCGACGTTCGTCTCCCGCAATAATCCTGACGAGACGGCAAAGAACATGTTTCTCCTTCACCAGGATGCGGATATCCCTCGCACCCGCTCACTTCTCTGGAACGTGGTGCCGTGGTACATAGGCGACGGGGCTCGAATTCGCGCTGCGACGCCGCAAGACTTGGAACAAGGGCTCAAGCCGCTTCCACGTCTCATCCAGATGTTGCCGAATCTTCGGGCGATTGTCTTCATGGGCAAAAACGCTCAGCAGGCGCAGTCGCAGGTCGCCGCTCTCCGGCCTGATTTGAGGTTGTTCCCGTGTGCCCACCCGAGTCCGAAGGTCCTCAATACACGACCAGGAAATCGTGAAGCCATTCTTGGTGTACTTCGAGAAGCCGCGGCTTTTCTGGACCAGTTGCCCAGCCCATCGCTTTTCGTAGCTCAGCCCCCGCGGCCCGCCCCCGTGGCGCTGCAGCCGTTGACGCGCGAAGAGCAAGTTGCCCAGCAAATCGCGCAGGTGCTTCAATCTCTGAAAAATGCGGAGAAGGACGGGCAGGTGACCCACACCACCAGTCCGTCTTTTGCGCGGGAGATTGCCGTCCTGGAACGGGCCTTGAATCTTCTAGGCGTTGACGTACGCATCTAGTGAGAACCACATTGGTGGACCGGCGGGCTAAAACAGCCTGTGCTGTATCTAAAACAATGACGCAGTGCGTCATCCTAATGGGACGCCTTTGCAACCATACCGCGCAGTGCAATACGCGGCCCCAAGGCGTCAGTCCGAGAAGCAGATACGAAGAAGCCAGCACGAAGCGGGCCGTTTGCCACGGCGACAACGAACGCCTACGCCGCCGTGTCCATCAGCTTCGTCAGCGGCGCGCAGCTTGCGCCGCACGGCTGCCGGCTTCGCGTCAAACCAGCGCTCCTGACTCGTGAACGGGTCCTTGCCGAAGCGACGCTTCCAAGACAACGCCCCTTGAGTTGGGCTAGAGCTTGGATAACCATCTTCCCCGGCTAGGACTCCGCGCTCACAATCCGGTTGACTCTCTATCTCGTGTGTTCGGTACTGCCTCTAACTCCACACACTCGCGGGCTAGATTCCCAGAACCTTTATCGTCGCGTCAATCGCGGCGTTGATGAAGAGACCTACTGCGTGCACGTCTATGCTTTCGTGGCCCGCAGGTAAGACGCAGGGCCGGCTAGCAGCTAGACCGGCCGCTTCCTTCCCTGTCCTGCTAGTTGTTGCGATAGTTCAGCGTCGCGGGGTCGCTGTTCTTGAAAATTAGGTACCACCCCGACCCGATGGCGCCCCCTGCCTTGATAGTCGGAATCACGACATCGCACAGCTTGGTCGTCGTGTCGCACCGACGGACCTCGCCAGTCGTTTTCTTGTCAGTCCCGGTGATGGGAATGTACAGCTTTCCGCCCGGTCCGAAGATGATTGCCTGAGCATACGACCTAGGCGTCGCGTTTTGCTTCGATAGCGGTAATTTGTCAAGTAGACCGCCAGTTGTGGCGTCGAGCTTGAGGACTTTGTCGGTATCTTTCGGGTCGGCCTGAAAGCTCGTGACCCACAGTTTGCCCGCATTATCGAAAACCAGTCCCTCCGGACGGTGCAAGTCTGTGACCGTGCCATTCGATGCGATGAGTTTGACAAATCTTCCGGTGGTCCTATCAAACCGCAAAATGTTTCCTTTGAGCGGGTCAAAATGCGCATCATTTGGGTCAAGGCATCCAGCCGACGAGACATACAAGTCGCCGTCTGGTCCGAAAACGACGCCTCGTGGGTGAAAGACGTCGGTGAACGTGCCGAGGTCTAAGTTGCCCAAAAAGGTGCCAGCGTCGTCATACCGTTTCACGCTGCCGTTAGCACATGATGACTCGCCGACCATATCCGCCACATAGTACGAGTTGTCCGGTCCGCCGCGCACGATGCCACGAGGCGCGAACGGTGCGTTCGGGGTATTGGCGGAAACAAGATTAGTGAGATGCGCGCCCGTCGCGCCGTCGAAACGCAAAATCTCTCCAGTCGAATTGGAGTTGACGTTCTGGTTGACAAGCAAGAACTGCCCGTTTGTGAAAATCATCCCCATGGGCCCGTTCAGCCCATTAGCGCCCGCCGGAACAAAGGCGCCCGCGTAGGTCCCGGTCGCAACATCAAATTGCTTGACGGAGCTATCTACGGCGTCACCGACGAACAATGCTTGTGCGTTGGACGAATGCCCAATCAACAGTCCACCTAACCCAATCACCGCCGAGAGCAGCACGGAGCGCAATGCTCCTTCGATTGACGGACGACTTGCATGCAGGCAGACAGGGCGCGAAAAACCGACGGAAAATGCAATCATTTGGTGCCTCCATTTGTTTTTACTACTTGGTGTGGCAACAAGCGCGTGAGGTAGCCGGAGCAGCAACTCGAAAACACCACTAACCTTCGGCTGACCGGCTAGAGTTCGAATGGTCGACAGTTCCGGCAGGACCTGAGTTGCTGTCCCCGCCGCATGCGGTCAATGTTGTGGCGACGAGTAGCGCGAATGTCGATATCAAGATTCGTCTCAGCGTGATGTCCAAGTCTTTCATCTCGACCCCCAGCAGAAGCGTTATCGGTGAGAAGTTCACTTCTACCCTCCTTGGTTATAGTAAGGTATGCAAACGACATAGAGGCGGTGAAACGCGTGCGTCCCTGGAGTTAGCAAACATCGCGTTATATTCTTGGTTGGAGTAGATATGAAATCTAGAAATGGAGTCGGCGTTCGTCAAGCTGAAATGATTCTTAACCATGGAAACGTTTCGTATTCTTGTTTGGCAAAGGCCGATGCGGGGTGACGCGATATCCGGTGGTGAAGCAGCGCCGCAGCGCTTCGAACACTCTGTGAAGGGAGCGCTCCGCGCAAAACGGAGCGCGCCATTGGCCTGCTACGTTTCTTGCCGATATGCCCGATTCACAGTCGATGCGCTTGTCTTAGGCATCCTAGCTGGCCAAATGCACGACCCCACGGCGTGAGAGTAATGTTCCTGTAAGTCATCCGAATCGATGTCAGATGCCTGAACGGGCAGCGCGGGGGAATGACGTCGTCCGAATCCGCTGCAGACCGACAAGTTCCTCGCTCGTCGAGAGGGCGCAACTTGCTGTCGGAGCGTGAGGATGGCGACACGGTCCATACCTGCTCCCGAAGGGGAGCCTTGGCGACGATGCTAATACATGTCAGGCAGGCGTCACGGTTCTATCGTGAGCGGCTCAGGATATTCCTGTGTGAGGGGGAAAGTGCTTTCCGAGGAAAACGCCTTTTTAATGTCCCCGTTCTGAGTGATTTGGCCGCACACGTTGAGGTTCGGAGCTTGTCGCTTCGAGCCCGCATGAAGTGTTGTGCTGTCGGCGTCACCCGCCACATAGAGGACGACGTCGGCGCCTACTCTGACAGCCGTCGCCGGCCGAGCCCCATTGGACGCGTCAATTATTGGTGGCCCACTGCAATCAGACGACGCATAGTAGACGATATTTGCAGATGCCCACCGGAACTGAGTAGCGGATGAAGTCGCGCTATCTCTCACCCGTTCGATACTCACAAATGCAACGGCGCCGTCAATGGTTAAATAGACGCCATTTCCGAGGTTGCTCAAGTGACCAACGTACTTGCCTTGGGCATCGTAGACCTTCGGCATCTGTCGTTCGTGCCCGTGCGTGCCGGAACTTTGGTCGCGCGAGTCGCCGGCGTAGGCAGGTATAGCCACGAAAAGCGACACCAATACGAGTAGACAACGCATCATTTCCTCCGTGACGGTTCAGTTACGCAAACCTAGGTAGCAAGGCGCGCGCGGTGTCGGGTATCTCTAGACGGAGCCATTCATCAATCAACGACAGAAACAATCGCACAAGATGTGGTAATGCGGTGGACGCAGCCACCAAGGCAGTTGTCACGGCCTGCCACTCATGGACGTATCGTCAGTGGCTCGGGATATTCCTGTGAGAGGGGATAGGTGGCCTCCGTGGCAAACACCCGGTCGAACTGGACGTCCAAGGAAGCGCACAGCACATCGAGGTTTCTAGGAACTCGCTGAGAACGCGCCTGCAGTGTTGTGCTGTCGGCTCCGCCAGCAACGTAAAGCACAACATCGGTGCCTACTCTGACGGCCGTAGATGGCCGGCCAAGCGCATCGTAGGATTGAATTATTGCGGGCCCACTGCAATCAGAAGACGCGTACGCGGCGAAATTCCCGCCCCACCACTGGAACTGAGTCGCGGATGCGGTCGTGTTGTCCGACACCCGGTTGATACCCACAAAGGTAGCGGCGCCATTGATTGTCAAATAGACGCCGTCGCCGGAAGCGCTTCCCACCAGAAGTCCGACGTACTTGCCTTGCGCATCGTAGACCTTAGGTCCCTGCCGTTCGCCGCCATGCCGGCCGGCCCCTTGGTCGTGCGAGTCGCCGGCATAGGTCGATACAGCGGCGCAAAGCAACGCCAACACGAGTAGATAACGCATCATTTCCTCCGCGGCATTTCAGTGACGCAATACACGTACAAAGGGCGCGCGGCACCGGGCGGCTGTAGACGGAGCCAATCAACAATCAACACCGAAAAGAAGCGGGTCAGTCGCGCTAGCTCCGATAGAACCTGCCGCCGTCGGCGCGTTGGCACGGTGTGCTCCTCACGGTCGTATCGTGAGTGGCTCAGGATGCTGCCGCTGGAGGGGATAGCTGGTTTCCGAGATAAACGACTTCTCAAAGTTCCTCGAGATTGGCGCGCACACGTTGATGTCCGGATACCCTCGGTCCGCAGACCCATGGACCGTCGTTGCGTTGGCTTCGCCTGCGACATAAAGGACAACGTCGCCACCTAGCCTGACGGCCGTGGATGGCCTCGGTGCGTAGAGGACGGGCGAGTAAATTATCGGCGGACCACTGCAGTCAGAGGAAGGGTAGATAATGAGATTTGCAGCGGACCATTGATATTGAGTCGAGGAATACTCCGTCCCATTACCGACGCCGCGGCGTTCGATACCTGCAAAACTAACGGCGCCGTTTATTGTCAAAAAAACGCCTTCTTGATATTGGTAGCTCGCAAGTCGACCGACGTACTTACCCTGTGCGTCATAGACCCTTGGTGGCCCTCCTCGGTCGTCGCGGTCTCTTCCGGTATGGCGGTCTGCGTCGCCGGCGTAGGTCGACACAGCACCAAAAAGTAGCGCCAACACCAGTAGGTAACGCATCATTTGCTCCTTGACGTTCCAGAGGGGCACCAGATGGCGAAGACCGCGCGGAATCCGGCTTCTCGTGCAGGAGCGCGGCACCAACAACCGACAGGAAGAAGCGGTCCCGACAATGAAACGAAGGACCTGCCCTCAGGAAGACTTCGTCAAAGGATAGTCACCCTGGATAGCGAATTCAAGAATATAGTTAGGTAACCTGAATCAGTGAATTCAGTGCTTGAATAAATATGAGGTCTTGCAAGAAGTCACGCGCGAGCGTTGCGCGTCGCTTGAGACGACAACGCGGAAATCGAAATGCGTTCGTTTAGGAAGGTTTGTGGGCGCTGCGCCCGCACTGTCCCGAGATTCAATATCGACTTACGCCGGGATAATCTACCCGCCGCTGACGACCTGCGGATGATGGCATTGAACTACTCGGGTAGCGTTGCAATTCATTCGCTCATTCTCTCAGTCACTCGCAGGTTGAGCGTACTCCGACACTGGTGGAACGCCTCTTAATTCGGTCCGATACGTCCTGAACTATCGGCTGGGCCAATGCAGGCAGTGCGCCCGCCTGCAAATCGTACTGGGACTCGCCACGACAATTGCAGGACGGTCAAGCTCGCATCATCCCTCACGGTGCTGTCGGCGCGACGCACGTGCACCGTCAGTCGAGCCCCCACGACGTCACAAACCTTCAGTGCGGCTGATGCGCAAAGGGATTGATTAGGCGCACCTTGTCTGCGTTCGGCACTCGCTCCAGGAACTGCACCTTGTTCCAAACTGCCGTCAATGCTTCCAATTCGCGGACGACGTTTGATTCCAGTGCTTGCAAGCCAGCATCGCCCTGAAAATTCGATTTGAACGCATGGAGGAGACGGTGCTGAAGGAGGCGGGTTACGTTCTCGATTCGCTCTTGCGTGTTCGATTCGGTGAACATCACCGAATGCGGTGAAAACGGGTCGTAGTAAATCCGGTTGGGATAATCGCTGTTCACCGCGACCTTCGGCTCGTCACTGATGAGCAGCGAGCCAAGCAGCTGGACCGAGCCTTTCATGCCCTTGGGCGTTTTGAAAACCCACACCCGTTTGGGAAGCCGCTCCTTGAGTTCAAGAATTTTCGTGTTGTTGGAACCAAAGTAGCCAACCTGGCCGTTCTTCAGGTCCTGCTCGAGTTTTTGCCAGTAAAAGAAGATATCCATTCGCCTGCCCGCGCATGCCTCGTTGTCTGCGTCGCTCCTCGCGCGCCAACGTCATCTTACCAAGCCAATGTGAAGAAGCCCGCCGAAGCGGGCTTCTTGTCAACTAGGAATGGGCGTTAGGCCGCCGCGTCCTTCAACTTCTTCAGCGCACGCACTTTCAGCTTGACCGTCGCAGGCTTGGCATCAAACCAACGCTCCTGGCCCGTAAACGGGTCCTTGCCGAAGCGACGCTTCTTCGCTTCCACTTTCTGCACGTCGTAAGCTGTCGGCTAGCGTAGCAACGGTTCTGAGGGTAGCAACAAGGGAACCCCTTAAAATAAGGCTTTTTTGGAGCTATCGGTGAATTCGCAACGTAAGCGTGAGGATAGTCTTGCGCCCAACACTTTGCGAGCATTTCAGGCGCGCCTAAGATGCGCATCATGGTCGCTTCGTGGCCGCGCCCGGCGTCTTCGAATTGCTGCGACCGAGCCGGTGTGTCGTCTCCGACGCACCTCGACGGTCTTCGCGTCCAGGTATGTCATCGACTGATGCTTCCGAAATTTTCGGCGCGCATTCGAGTCGGTCTAGCGCACATTGCAGTCGTGCGTGCCTCTGGTCGTGAGCACCGAACTGGCGTGGGACGACCCTGGCGTCCGTCGCGACGCCTGCCATCAGAAGTTGAAGAAGCCGACGGTGATGTAGCCCGAAACTTGGTCGCGGCAGGACGGCCGGCAAAGTCCGTCGATAATCTCATTCAGGAGCCCGTGTAGGGAAGCCGTTTATACCGGTGCCCCGAAATAGAGGACGGCCTATTCTTCCGTCCTGGTGGTTCATCAACAGTCACGCCCGGTCTAGCGCGCGACACTCGCTCTTGCTTCGCCTTCCCGAGCAGCGACTCAGTCGAGCTGTTGGTTACGCACGTGTGGGTCGAATCGCAGATTGGTCGGCCCTGGACAGAACGACGACGCGTTCGGACACCTGTGTTACGTCACCGTACCCAGTATCCCTTTGCGCAGGAAGACCTGGGTAGCGCACCAAATACTCCCGGCCAGCATACGGCCCGCTGTCATACGTCCACGCGTCCCGCGGGATGACGACCTCGCGAATCTCATCGGCTTCATCGCTGTCTGCATAGACCCTGCCGACCAGCACTTTGCCCTGCGGGCCCTGCGTGTTTCGCTGTCTAGGAGGCGAAGTGGCTGCTCCAGCGGCGCCGCCCAGCTAGCTTTAATTGACCCGCCGAAAGCACGAATTTTCTCTCTCAGCCCTCCGGGCGCTTGGCTTGCGAGCAACACCTTTCTCGTAAGCGACCGCTTCCTCCGAGATTGACATCACTTCCTGCAGTGGTCCAAGAGGCACCGATATGCGTTCGGTGAGCTGTTGTCCGGGTCTGGACTATCCTCAAGTTTGGAGCAGTGCTGCCGTTATCGGATTCGAGCGAAATCATAGCCGAGGCGGTCGGTTAGACCCACGCTTTGACGGCGTGAACGGGGCTTCCCGCCAAAAAACTCAATCCCGGGGGCCGGTGCATCAGAAATTGGACTTCTGAATGGGGCCGGCGCCGAACTCGCAAAAGCGCCGCCAATGTCGACAGTGAGCGCGCTGTGGTTGACGAGATAGCCCGGCTTGGCGCCTCGCAAGCGCATGAGTTGGCGGTGGGAGCCGCGGAAACACGAACCGCCCCAATCGGCCAAGGCAGAGTGCACCGAAGCTCACAGAAAGGTTTTGGCTCGCACCATATTTGTAAACGCGCCTCCGAGCCCGGTCAGAGTGCCTGTCGCTGACCGGACTATGGTTGCCGCCGTCGCTCGCAACGCCTCGCCGTCATGGTGCGAAAGTGAATCGTAATAAATGTGACCACTGAACGCAGGACAAGCGGTAGTCGCACTTGCTCAATTTTTCTTCGTTCGTGTCGTTATTGCAATCGACGAGGTTACCGAATGGGAAGAAAATCTGCGGCTGGTCGCGCCCGGACGTCCACCGGACGTCGCGCGAGTACGTAACTTAGGGTCTGAATATGTCGATACTTCCTTTTCACGAGACAGCCTTGGGACGAGCAGTTTTTAGTATCGCCCATACGCTGGAACAGATTCGTTCCCTCGCCGCGGAGCCATCCTCTTCTCGATATGTGGAGCAGGTCAGTCAACTGAGTGAGAGCGGTCTCATGTCAGTGCAAGTGTTGCTCGACTGCATTCGCGAGCGAGAGCGTGCGGTAGAAACGACGAGTCTTGAGCTGCGGCGTGCGTTGGAACAAGTCCTCTCGATTCAAGACCAGGCTCTGTCATATCAGGAGCAAGCTCTCGCCATTCAGCACGACGCGAAAGCCTTGTTAGAACGGTTATCCGACCATGTACACCCAGGCGAGAACGTCATCTATTGAATGTGAATTCAGGTCCGAGGTGCGGACCAGAAGGTGAAAGACTTGGCAGGAGAAACCCAGCATAGGTTGTGACCGACGTATTGCGCCACTGAACACGCGTGGCTTCGTGGCAGCGCCGAATGATGAATGCCCTGGTATAGGTCGATTGTTGGATTGTTGGTCTTCCATCGGTCGAGTCAAAACCAAGTCGGGCGATGCCAAATTTTCGGAGTCTTTGTCATCCAACTCACATATCGACGCGCCCCGGACGGTCACCGATATTGCAATGTCGCACGCAATACAACTACCATACAAAAAAGCGAGATAGCTATCGGGGAAGCTAAATGAGAGAACGTAAAGACACGCCCATAAGCTTCCGAGCCTCTGCGCGCTTTAAGGCCGCGCTTACGCTCGCCGCAGCACACGAGAATCGAAGCCAGGCCAACCTACTTGAGACGCTCATATTCGAGTTCTGCCGTCAAAAGGGTATCGAGGTGCCCGCAGAACCGACTCAACAACAAAACTAAAGACCACACACCATGTACCAGACCTTCGTTCATGCGCCGGTCATTGCGAAGCTGTGCGCGCTCGCCATCCTTGTGCTTTTCGCCTACTTCGTCTGCTGGTTTATTCCGAGAGCCGTTCTGCGCGGTATTGCGCTCAAACGTATCATTGCCGGATTGGTGCAACTCGAAGCCGGGGCGGACCCTGCGCCGCTTTTCGAAAAGCATAAGGACCTCGCGCACCTGTGGAGCGAGTACGACGAGACGCTCTTTAAGCAGGAGCGGTTCGATTCAGAACAGCGCGACTACGTCTTCGATAGAAAGCGCTCAACGGTCCCGGCTGAGATGTTCTTTAACACCCAATCGACCGTGGACTCTTATGTCGGAGCTGAATTTTTCAAACATGTTCCCGGCATCCTTACGGGCATCGGGATTATCGGAACGTTCTTTGGCATCCTGCACGGTCTGGACGCGTTCAACGTGAGCGCAGACGCTGCACAAGTCCGCGATAGCTTAAAAGGGCTGCTCGGCTCCGTCTCCGAAGCGTTTGCTGTCTCCGCCGGCGCAATTGCCTGCGCGATGATTATCACGCTGCTGGAAAAATGGCTGCTAGCCAGCCTCTATAAGAAGAGCGAGGAGCTCGCAATTGAAATCGACAAGCTCTACAAGGCGGGTGCCGGCGAGGAGACCCTCGTGGAGTCTTCGAACGAAGGTGGCGATGCAATCATCGTCAGCGGCGCACTCATCGACTCCAGTTCGGGTCTTGACGTGCCTGTTGCCCACGGCAATCAGGAGCCCCTGAACGGCTTGAGCAACTGACACAGACATATCCGCTTGGCGCGCCTCTCTGGGCCAACGGGAGGCGCGTAAAGTTTGGAGACTCGTCATGAAGGAGACGCAGTGAGTCCGCCCTAAGCGAACGTGTCGTTTTCCGAATTGAGTTTAGGCCGTCTCATTCAGTCGACGGCGGCTGGAGGATGAGAGGACACCCGCCGCCAAGACTACGAAAAAGCCCGCACGAAGCGGGCTTCTTGTCAACATGAGGACCGGACCTTAGGCGGCAACGTCCTTCAGCTTCTTGAGAGCACGTACCTTCAGTTTCACCGTCGCCGGCTTGGCATCAAACCAACGCTCCTGGCCCGTAAACGGGTCCTTGCCGAAGCGACGCTTCTTTGCTTCCACTTTCTGAACGTTGATTTTTAGCAGGCCCGACAGTGTGAACTCGCCGAGTCCCTTCTTGTGCACAGAACCCAGAATCGTGTCTTCGAGCGCTGCCAGCACGGCCTTCACTTTCTTCGGCTCGACGCCTGCTTGTTCTGCGACGTACGTGGTCAGCGACGCCTTAGTGAACTGGTCCTTCACCGGCTTGAGCGTTGCGCCGGCCGCCGCTGCCTTCTTCGCCGGTGCTACGGCCTTCTTCGCTGCAGTCTTGGCTGCAGCTTTCTTGACTGCAGGTTTCGCGGTCTTTGTTGCCATGTGCATCCTCGTCGTCGTAGATTGAGAGATGCTTAAGACGAAGCACCCCGCAGCGTCGAGCGCTCGGCACATGCACCGTCGTAAGCTGTCGGCTAGCGTAGCAACGGTTTATCCGGTGCGCAATCGGAAAAACGCTTGAAACATGGGCTTTTTCTGCGTTTATCTCTCGAACACAACGCCAAAACGTGACGCCGAGAAGCAGAGGAGGGTGCGCGACGCAGTTCGACAGGTTTTCGGACCCGCAAAGGCCGCATTGATTGGCATCAGCGTCGGACAGGCTCGACCTTGAATCAGCGCTCGTCGAGTAAGAGCCATTTGACCGCATCAACACAGTAGTCTTGCGGCCATGCATATGCGAGTGCTTCTATTGTTCGAATGACCCGGTCCATCGGTAGTTCCTCATTGCAGGCAAATCCACTGCAAACGGCTTCCACGACGCTTTGAGCGCAAGCCAACCGGTCCAATGAGCGACGGAGCAATTCAAGCATCCCATCTCGTAGGTTCAATTCTCGTGCGACAACCTCGATGTCGGTCATCGCGTCGGTCAGAAGAAGGTCGAGAAGCTGGCCAACCATCGCGGTGGATGCGCATGGTTGCTGGCGAGTCGGTTTGATGTGGTTTTCGGATTGGCTCATGCACCCGTGTAGCCATGCCGTTTATCCACTGTGTCTTCCGGTCGCGCGCACGGATGTGTTCGCTGACGCGAAGGGCAATCGGCCAACGTGGCCGTATGCGCATCTCGAAGGATTTCGCACGAACGCGCGCGGGATGCAATGACGGGCCTACGCATTCGTCCCTATGCAGCTAACCACTTCGAGAAAATGCCGCCAGTGTGGCGTAGCATCTACGAAACGGTGCCGCTCGACGCCTGTGCGCGATTTTGAAGGCAGAACGGATGGAACCAGTTGAACGAAGGGCGGCGGAGGCCGCAGCGATTGCACGTGTCGCGGCAGCCGCACGCGAGGTGCAGTCTGCTTCAGGCGCATTGGAGCAGCATTTCCGCGACGCGGAAGGAGGGCCGGCACCGACCTTGATGTTGGCAAGGTTGGCAGCGGCGATGTCTGAGTTGCAGTCAGCACGCGAAGAGTTCGACGCGCTGCTTGTGGCGAAAGGGTCGTCGGGTGGCGCCTAGAGCGACGATTGGATGCGCGAGCAGCGTGTGCTCTGAGCGTGACGTCAAATGCAACGACAGGCGTCTTCGTCTCGCATCTCGGCACGCTCCGCTCTTTGAAATGCACCGTTTCAACGCGTGGCTTGAGAACGCCAGGTGCGAAGCTCTATATTGTCCGCGCGTTCTTGGGTTTTTTGCATGGAGCGCGCCCTCTCTTGTCCCGCCGTTCGCGGCGGGGATTTTTATCAATAGAGCGTGTCCGCGTTCAACGTGACGATTGCGCGAAGGGGTTGATAGGCTGAACCTTCGTCCCGTCTTTCACCCGCTCGAGCACCTGAACCTTTGCCCAGTCCGCCGTCATTGCTTCCAACTCGCGGACGACATTTGATTCCAGTGCCTGCAGCCCTGCGTCACCTTGAAAATTCGATTTGAATGCGTGGAGGAGACGATGTTGAAGGAGGCGGGTTACGCCCTCAACTCGTCCGGGCGCATCCGAGTCAGCAAACAGAACCGACTCAGGTGAGAACGGGTCGTAGTAAATCAAGTTCGGATACTCGGTGTTCACTGCAACTTTGGGCTCGTCACTGACTAGCAATGAGCCGAGCAGTTGGACAGAGCCCTTCATGCCCTTTGGCGTTTTGAAAACCCATAGGCGCATGGGCAAACGCTCCTTGAGTTCAGCAATCTTGGCGCTGTTGGAGCCGAAGTAGCCGAGCTGGCCGCTCTTCAAGTCCTGCTCGAACTTCTGCCAATAGAAAAAGATGTCCATTTCTCGCCTATATGCCCTTTGTCGGTTGTAATGATGTGCGACGACGTAATGGTACCAACAGCGTGCTGCGAGCCCGACGAGGAGATTTCAGATTCGTCACGCATACCCGAGAGTAGCGTGCAGACCGTGCCCAGCGACTCGCTGGGTTGGGCGGCTCTCACTTTCTGACAGACACGGCCGGAATGTTTCAACGTGACCAACAGAAGCTTTGTCGTGTGTCGCAATCAATCACACACGTCGCCGCCGCGACTCGACATCCTAGAAAGGAGAAATCCAGAATTGTTCCATGTAAACATAAAGTTAGGCCCTCGGTAGTGTCGGAGCTGCGCTTGGCACAGAACGTGGATATGGTTAAGCGAGCGAAAATTCGAACCGCTCAATCAAAATCCGTCCCTTGCCCCACACTACTTTTAGGGTGAATCGAAATGAGCACACTGACTATTGTTGACCTGCATCACGAGGAAGAACTGTCTCGTACTGAGATGGCCCGCGTTGTCGGTGGGCATGATGTGGAAAAAGAAAAAGCGCTCGTTGAACTCTACGGCGTTATCAACTCGATGAACACTTTGGAGAACACGCCCGACCCGGCTCCCGGTCACGTGTCGATGAAACTGTAACTATCGAGCCTTGAGAAGGCATGGGCCTATTTCTTCGAGGAAATGCGTCCCGCGTGGCGTAGCGTCTGCACCGCTACGTCACGTGGCGCTTGCACGCGAAGTTGCACGGCGAAGGCATGAACCCGGGGAAAAACATGAAACCGGCAAATTTAAGAACCGATGGCCTTTGTGGCTAGTCCTCAAACGGGTTGCTAGCGTCTTTCGTTTCGGTACTGAGGTTGTACTCCGCGCGCGCAGCTTTGAGCACGCGCTCGATGTCACGCTCGAAGCCGACTGCGTTCCCGAAGTTGGTCATGTTCCAGTTGCAGCCTGTTTTATCCGGCTCTTGCAACAGGGGCCGCGGCACACGAATCTTCACTCCATCCTCGACGACTTCTTGCAGTCGATGAATTCGACGGTCGACCTCTTGCTGAAGCCGCGAAGCATTAAGCGTCTTGCGTATCACCCGAGTCTCCTGTCGAGAATCTAAGCCAGTCTAGCGCATTGGGGGTGTTCGGCGACCCAGGGTCGATTTGCGGCTTGCCTTCAGAAATCGCTCGATTAGTGGGTCAGGGAGCATCGCCAAATCAAAGCGCGGGCATTACGGTGTCGAGGCAGCCAATGGCTCGACCTCGATGCGCTGGCACCGATACCAACACCTTCGTTCGCCCGATGCGTGGTTACGCTGCAAGCCGGTGCTCATAGTACGGCCTGTCTCTATCATCAAGAATCGCATACATTGCCTTCAAATCCGAAGCTTCTGGGTTCAACCACGCTTCGATATTTTCAGGTTTGATTGGGACGATGCATCTGTCGTGGCCCGCAGCTTCAACTTCGGCCGGCGGTTCGTCGGTGATTGCGGCGAACGATAGCAGGTCGGGTTGCCCTGGCGCGGTCCATCTCGACCATAGGCAAGCAACGTGCATCAGTTGGCCGTTGTTCGGACGAAACTCGAGGACGACATTCTCGTCTTTCTCATGAGTCTCCAGCAACGTGCCTTCCATCTTTGCTTTGCTGACGTTCTCGTAGAAGACATCAACAAGTATCACGCCATGCGTGTAGCCGAAACACGGCTTCCAGAATCCTTCGAGGTTGTCGCGTCGTGCGTTGTAGGTGCCTGGATACTTCACGTCGTAGTTCGCCGGTTTGCCGGCAATTCGGCACTGGTAACGCATCGGCTTGACCACGTACTTGCCGTTCTCCATGACAAGCACAGGTGCGTAGGTTCCAGGAAAAATCCGTGAGTCGCGCGGCTTGGCATCGGTCCGGCTGATGTCCTCAAGGCGGCGCAGCGAAGCTTCGATTTTGTCAATCGCGATGCGTTTACTCTCGGAGGCGGCCTTCGTCACCTTCGACTGCAACGTGCGCTCGGCATATGCGAGGCGGGTTCGCTGCTTAAAGACCTCTTGCTCGAGCTTCGTCGTCTGTTCGGCGTTGAACCGGTCGATAGACGCTTTTATCTGTCGCTCTGCATCAGTCTGCGGTTCGCGAAAACTGTCGTCGACAGCCTTCGGAATCTTCGCTTTGCTGCCCTCGGCTCGTTCGAAGTAAAGGCGCGCAAATTCCTCGATGTCCATGTGTGCACCGAAAGTCTTCACGTACTTGCGATAGTCCGCCTGGATTTGGGCCGAGTAGCACATGCGTGGTCTTCCTTAGTCGATTCGCTGGCTGGCCAGCTCAGAGCGATTCCTTGCACAGCTTCATCATCTTCTGGACCACCGTGCTCGCGCGGTTGAGCGTCATTTCGCCGGTGAACAGTGCCGGCACATTGCACTGCCGAACCGCGATGCCGGCGTCCTGCAACTCGCGCTTCGCAATTTTCAGCGCAAGCTGCCCGAGGAGCACTCGGTCGAGCCAAACCATCGCTACGGCGTTTCGCGCGAGCCAGATTCGGCAGCTTTCGACAAGATGGTCGATTCGCCACTCGTACGTCAGTGTGTGCGACGCGGCGACGGTTGCAACCAGGAAGCAGAGAAGGTCGGCGCGCGCGCCTGGAAGTTCATCAATGTCGAGTCTGTCCATTTTCAATGTCAGCTGCGCCAAGGGTCCATGTCGTCAATATCAACGCTCTTACTGACCTTGACCGACCCGGCTAATTCCCTAATCGACAGGGTTTTCGCTCTGACGAGCACCTCACCGTCGGGCGTGACGTGCCAGCGTAAGCGCGTACCTGGCTTGGTGTTGAGCACCTTTCTGACTTGAGCAGGGACGGTTGTTCGGCCCCTGGATGAAATTGTGGATTCAGCCATAACACCGCTCCAAATCTTGCATCTCCGAGGGATAAGCACTGGCATTGGCGGTCAGCATAACCCCTGGCGCGTCCAGTGACGACCTAAAAGGGGCAATTCACTGCTTCGGATTTTGAGTTACGATACTGTATAAATATACAGTATTATCGCGAAATGGCTGCCTTGCCCCAACACATCGAGTCGATTCATCCGAGCCTCTGGCGCGGGTCTCAGCTCGCCCGTGCGTACGGCAAGACGGTCGACACGGGATATGCGGCCCTGAGCGCCGAGCTGCCCGGCGGCGGCTGGCCACTGGGAGCGTTGGTGGAGTTGCTCGTCCAGCAGCCAGGGATAGGCGAGATGCGGTTGTTGAGGCCGGCGCTCTCCGAATTGAGCGCCCGACCGGTGGTGCTTTTGCAGCCTCCGCACGTTCCTAACGCGTTGGCGTTCTCGTTTCTCGGGCTGCCAATGAACAGGCTGATGAGACTGCGAGCGCCGAAGACTGCGGACGCGCTCTGGTGCGCCGAGCGCGTGCTTCAGGCAAAGACCTGCGGCGCCCTCGTGTTCTGGCAGCAGCACATCCGGGCTGAGGCACTGAGACGGCTTCACCTTGCGGCGCAGGCAACGGAAACCTTGCTGGTGCTAATCCGACCACTGGCCAGCGCCCAAGACGCATCGCCGGCGACGCTCCGGCTGGGAGTCAGGCCCGCTGACGGCGGCCTCGTCGTCGATGTTGTAAAGCGACGAGGCCCGATACGAAGCGAAACATTGTCCGTCACCCTGCAACCGTCACCGATTCTGCTCAGCCCTTATGGCCGTGTTCGTCGCCATCTTCCTGCCCCGGCTTTCGGTGGAGGTGTTCCGTCCGCGGTGGTCACCGCCGACTGAGCACGGGTGCGTCGTGCTGGAGCGCGACAAGGTGATTGTGATGGACTCAGTAGCGCGAGAAGCTGGGGTGGTCCCAGGAATGAAGCAAGGCGGAGTGACAACGCTTTCGCCTGACGCGGCGGTCTACGACAGAAGTGTAGAACGCGAGCGGGAGATGCAGCGCGAAGTCGCTCTCGGCTTATTGCGCTTCTCGCCGCAGGTTGCCGTTTGCGACGAAGAAACCATCGTAGTCGACGTGACGGCGAGCCTGCGTCTGTTTGGCGGCATCCGCAGTATCTGTTCGCAGCTACGAAACGTCGTCAAGTCGATAGGCGTGACGGCCCGCACGAGCGTCGCGCCGACAGGGCAAGGCGCATGGCTGCTGGCCAAGCGTGGCCGATGCCGCGTCCTCAAGATGCGCTCGCTCGAGCGAAATCTCGATGCGCTTCCGTTCATGGTCGTGCAAGAGGTTCGCGCCTACGCGGATTGGTTTCAAGGTCTCGGTTGCCGAGCTTTGAGTGACATCCGGCGCCTTCCGCGCGCAGGGCTAAAAAAGAGGTGCGGTGTGGACTTGCTTGATTCTCTCGACCGCGCCTACGGTCTTTCGCCAGAGCTGTATCAGTGGCTTGAGGTTCCGCCAACCTTCAGCGCCCGAGCCGAACTGCCGGACCGTGTCGAACACGCCGAAGCCGTGCTTTTCTCCGCGCGACGGCTCATCGTGCAGCTTTGTGGCTGGTTGAGCGCGCAGCAACTCGCGCTGACACACGCCACTGTATCCCTCGAGCACGAACGCGGCCGACAAGCCGTTGAGCCCACCACTCTTGAAATCGCTCTTGCTGAGCCGACCTGGCATGAAGAGCATCTCGTGCGCTTGCTCAAGGAGCGGCTCGGACGCACTGAACTGCCGGCTGCTGTGCTTGCGGTTCGACTGACGGCCTCCAAAGTAGAGCCGGCCGAGCCGCCGAGCGACTCGCTGTTTCCTGACCCAGGCGGGTCTTCCGAAGACCACAACCGCCTCATCGAACTCCTCGTTGCGAGACTCGGTGCCGAGAACGTGTTGCGGCCGGCGCCGACCTCCGACCACCGGCCGGAACACGCAAATCGTTGGGTGCCGGTTCAGGATGAGGCGAAGCCGACCATACCGCCGGTAGGACTGCCGCGTCCAACCTGGTTGCTCGACGAGCCCGTTCGCCTCATGGTGAAGAACCATCGGCCGTTCTATGGTTCGCCGCTTAAACTCGTTTCAACTGGCGAGCGCATTGAAGCAGGTTGGCATGACCGCGAACTGGTTACCCGCGACTATTACGTCGCCGAAGCGGCCGACAAGAGCTGCTACTGGATTTATCGCGAACGGCCGAGCGTGACGTCGGAAGAAGTGCGCTGGTTCCTCCACGGTCTGTTTGGGTAAGCAGGTGTCGTCGTGGACTTCCCCTCGTTGGCGTTGCCGGATTACGCGGAGCTATTCGCGTTCACCAACTTCTCTTTCCTCCGCGGCGCCTCCCATGGCGAGGAACTGGTGTTGCGTGCGTCGCAACTCGGTTACTCGGGTCTTGCCGTCACCGATGAGTGTTCGCTGGCCGGCGTAGTCCGCGCTCATGTCCAGGCGAAGGAGGAAAAGCTTCCGCTCATCATCGGGTCATTCTTTCAGCTTGTGAACGCGGACAAGAGTCCAGCGTTTGGACTCATCCTGCTTGCCCAGAATCGCAACGGCTACGGCAATCTTTCCGAGCTCATCACGTTAGGGCGCATGCGCGCAGCCAAGGGCGAGTACCTTCTGACGCCGCATGACATCTCAAGGCCCGAGAGAGAACATGCGCACTTGAGAGGCATGCCGGACTGCCTCGCTATCCTGGTGCCCGACTTCCCTGCAAAAGAAGACGCGCTCGCTGTGCAACTCGAGTGGATGACCGACGTTTTTTCTGAACGTGCCTGGGTAGGGCTCACGCTGCATCAACGCGCAATGGACGACATTCATCGCGGTGCCGTGGAGTTCGTGGCGGACCAGTACCGAGTACCCGTTGTAGCGACAGGAAACGTCGTCATGCACGTGCGTTCAAGGAAGCCACTGCAGGATACGATGACGGCGATTCGAATCGGAAAGCCCGTCGCAGATTGTGGCTACGACCTCGCGCCGAACGCGGAAGGACATCTTCGGTCGCGACTGCGTCTTGCAAATCTGTATCCGCCGCACACGCTCTCGGAGACGCTCAACATTCTTGAGCGATGCAACTTCTCTCTGGACGAACTTCGATACGAGTATCCGGATGAACTCGTGCCGGATGGGTTCACTCACGAAGCGTATCTGAGGCAGGAGACCTACATCGGGGCCCATCGCCGGTTTCCTGGCGGCATTCCTCATGCTGTTCAAGAGCAAATCGAGCATGAGTTACAGCTTATTCGCGAGCTTCAGTACGAGGCCTACTTCCTCACGGTCTACGACATCGTCCGCTTCGCTCGTAGTCAGCACATCCTCTGTCAGGGCCGCGGGTCAGCTGCGAATAGCGCTGTTTGTTATTGCCTCGGCGTAACCGAAGTCGACCCGTCGCGCGGCAATATGCTGTTCGAGCGATTCATCTCGAAGGAGCGTGGTGAACCGCCGGACATCGACGTGGATTTCGAGCATCAACGGCGTGAGGAGGTCATTCAATACATCTACCGGAAGTATGGGCGCGACCGAGCCGCGATTGCGGCGGCGGTTTCGACGTATCGTCCGCGCGGCGCGCTTCGCGAAACCGGCAAAGCGCTCGGCATCGACCCACAAATCGTCGACAAGGTTGCAAAGTCGCATCAGTGGTTCGACCATTCGCAGGACCTTCTTCGACGATTCGCGGAGTCAGGCCTGGACCCCGAAAACCCGCTCATCGGATTGTGGGCGACGTTGGCAGCGCAAATCCTCAACTTTCCGCGCCATCTGTCGCAGCACTCCGGCGGCTTCGTCATCAGTCGCGGAAAACTCACGCGTCTTGTACCCGTCGAGAATGCGGCGATGGCGGACAGGTCGGCGATTCAATGGGACAAGGATGACCTGGAGGCGCTCGGTCTTCTGAAGATTGACGTGCTCGCGCTGGGTATGCTGTCGGCGATTCGCCGCACCCTTGACATCATCTCAGAGCAACGCGGCGAACGCTTCGAGATGCAGGACATTCCGGCAGAGGACAAGGCAACGTACGACATGATTTCGCGCGCCGATACGGTGGGCGTCTTCCAGATTGAGTCACGCGCACAGATGAGCATGCTCCCTCGCATGAAACCGCGAGAGTTCTACGACCTGGTCATTGAAGTGGCCATCGTGCGACCGGGCCCGATTCAGGGCGGTGCAGTGCATCCCTATCTGCGACGCCGGCAAGGAATCGAACCGGTCACATATCCAAGCGAAGCGTTGAAGGTCGCCCTCGGTCGAACACTCGGCGTGCCCATCTTTCAAGAGCAGGTCATGCAAGTCGCCATCCTGGCCGCTGGCTTCACGCCCGGCGAAGCGGACCAGCTCCGCCGAGCCATGGCAGCATGGAAACGCAAGGGTGGCCTCGACCGCTACTACGACCGCATCGTCAACGGCATGATGGAGCGAGGGTATGAACGTGATTTTGCTGAGTCAATCTTTCAGCAGATTCATGGCTTCGGCGAGTATGGCTTCCCTGAGAGTCATGCTGCATCCTTCGCGTTGCTCGTCTACGCGAGCAGCTGGCTGAAATGCCACGAGCCGGAGGCATTCCTCGCCGCGATGCTGAATAGCATGCCGCTTGGGTTTTACTCGGCTTCGCAGCTCATCCAGGATGCGCAACGACACGGCGTAAAGGTCCTTCCAGCAGACGTCACAATCTGCGGCTGGGATTCGGTTCTCGAGTGCCATGATGCTCGAGCGAAGCCAGCAGTTAGACTCGGTCTGTCTCTGCTAAAGGGAATGAAGGATGGCGCCGCCGAGCGCATCGAAGCCGCAAGAGCAGTTCAGGTGTTCTCAAGCGTCAGTGATTTGGCAAAACGCGCTCAGCTGGACAGGAAAGACCTCGAGGTTCTTGCGGCCGCGAATGCACTTTCATCACTGGCTGGCAATCGCCGCGAAGCGCTCTGGCAGTCGGTCGCCGCTGTGCCAGACCGCGACCTTCTCCTCGATGCGCGGGTAGATGATGGAACGCCCGCGCTCGGCGCACCGTCCGAAGCGGAAGACATCATTGCTGACTTCAACTCAATGAGTCTCACGCTCGGCCGTCACCCGCTTTCGCTCTTGCGGCCAACTCTTCTTGAACAACGTCTCATGCCTGCGTCAACGCTTATGACTTATCCGAATGGCCGGCTCGCTCGCGGATGCGGACTCGTTACTGTGCGTCAACGGCCAGGTACGGCAAAGGGCGTTATGTTCGTGACTATCGAAGACGAGACAGGAAACGTGAACGTAATCGTTTGGCCTTCTCTGCTCGAGAAGTTTCGGCGTGAAGCGCTCGGTGCGGCGCTACTTGCGGTGTACGGGACGTGGCAGTGCGAAGGCGAAGTACGACATCTCGTTGCGCAGAGACTCGTCGACATGTCTCACTTGCTCGGCGGGCTCACTACGGTGAGCCGCAATTTCTGCTGACACATACTGGCGTAATCAAGCGGTTTATGGCAACTGGACAACGCCCGACTGCGTGCAGCTGCGCCTCTTCCAAAATTTTTGAGCTGCCGAGCAAGATTGTGCTTGCAAGCTCCCGCGCGCCCTCTAAGTGCGCCGGCGCAATCGACAAAAGTCGGTCAAACTTGCTTTGTATATCTCCGACGTCACCTTGCTCCGGAAAAGTCATCAACTTTACCCTTTTGGCATGGGAAAATAGCCGACCGGTGGGATGGAGAAGGTGGGGTTAACATGTTGACGAATGAGGGCGCTGATGACGCCGAAATCATCATTCGACCTGCCGCAGGTGGGGTCTGGCGTGTAGAGGTTCCTCGTAAAGGCGGCGTCTTTGTCAAGGAAGCAAACGACCAGGACGAAGCGTTGTCGCTTGCACGGCAATTAAGCCCGAAGGCTCAAATTCGTCTCCTGCCTGCGGAAGAATCCTCAGAAACGCTGAATGATGAGTTGCCCCTCCCGAACAAGCGACGAGGAACTGATGATTTTGCGTAGAAGAACCGCATGAAAGGTTTTCTATGGCATCAGGCTCGCGTCATGCTGAATGTGGTTAGCTCTCGTTCTCGAAGGCTGACCATGAAAATAACTATTACAGCCCACACTGCCGCGGAGAGTGGGGACAAAGAGTCGCACTGTTTCCACTTTCTCGTAGAGGACGACGGTACCGAGGCTCGAACGGACTCCATCACTCTGCGCACTGCTCGCGTGTTCGTCCGCGAACTAGCCAACCACACGGGGCTGGACGCGATGATGCGGAAAATTGTCGCCACATCAGAGAGTGAATACGGAACCCTGATTGGCGCTTGCTTCGAAGGCCGTTAGCCGACCCTTGCTGGTTCGATTGGTCGAGGACCTGTGCCTGAAACTGCTGCACGGGAAGCTAGCGTGGCTACACCACGTTTTTCCCGAGAAAAAGGCGCTGCTCCGGGTCGAGGTCCGCGCTGGTGGAAATAGCCGGCTCGAATCCCGTGCGCCAGAAGAACCGCTTCCCCGACCGGTTCGTTCTCGACATTTCGACCATGAGAGTATGGTAGCCGGCTTCTGCGGCATTCGACTCCAATCCCGCCAACACAGCTCTTCCGATGCCAGCGTTTGGCATTCGACTATATATGCAGACGAGCTCAGCGACACCGAAATCGAGCCGCCTGTATGCCCCACAACCAATAGCCTCACCCTTCACGGTTCGAGCAATAAGAAAACGCCCTCGGGCGGAGCTTATTTCACTTTGCGAGAAGCGTGACTTTGCGCTGGCGCCCGAATAGAGGGCTTGCATTGCTGCCATTTCGTCGAGTAGCACACGGCCGTCGTAGGACCATATGCCTTCTCGTTGAACGAGCACAGTGAGGGAAGCAGATGTCATACGAATGTCCAGTGGCGGTTGTTCCCGTCAAACAGCAAGAAGAGAGCCACAGACACCTGTCAGCAGGAGAATTTCAGGTTTCTCTTGTTCGGACGGCGCCTGACGTGACTCCGAGTGCGAGTCGAACTGGGCCGGACAACGCCTCTTTCGGCCGGTCGAATTCAATGCGGTAACCATGCGAGCACAATGGCCGAATCCAAGCATTTGCTTTTAGACTTTTCGGTCAAATACACCGGTCGTGGTCGGAAAGTATGGAAATGATTTTTAAACTCGTATGGGCGAGGTTTTGCGTGCAACAATGAACACACGGAGCCGGCATCCAGGTCAAGAGCGTAGAAATCGTGCGAACACTTAGGGCGCGCACGACGTTGCAAGTCATTCGCACTTGCGATATCGGCGGCTGCGCATCGAATCTCCTCGCAATGCCGGGAGCATCGGTTGCTGTCTTTAGCCCGAGACCTATCGCGTTGAAACGTGCCCGGCGACTACAGTCTTCCGCACTTACTTCCTTCTTGTAAGCGCGGCAAGTTCGGTGAGCAGCGACAGGAGCTCTGGCGCTTTTTCCGAGGCAGATGCACTACGGGCCCGGGTCGCGAAAGAAAATCCGTCCTTCCTTCCGATTAGGCCAAATTACTGGCAGACCCGTCAAACATCGCGACGGCGTTTGGCGCTTTCGAGGGCGCACGATGGCCATAAAAAATCAGCAAGCCTTCCCATGCGTCGTTGTCCGCAAAGAAAGCAGTGGCGTCTGGAGCATCGCGTTGCCTCACGCCGAACGGCCGGGCGACCAATTCATCACATTCGCGAAGGATGAGGAAGAGGCCGTCTGGCTCGCGGCCCGGCTGCGCCAAGGAATGGAAGTACAAATCGTCGATTAAGACGCGTTCGCCTCGGCAGGACGTTTGCATGCTGCTCGTCGTGGCGCGCTTGCGCCTTCTTTTGTCGCTCGACATCACGGCATCTGCTACGGCAAACTCGAGGCACCTGGCGGTGCCGCGACCGCTTTTATAGGAACGTCAGGGGCCACTCTGCATGAATCCGAATCCAACCCCCGCAGCAAAGGTACGGTAGTTGCTGTCAAGCGCTCATCATCTACGCGAGGAGCGACCGCGGCCGGCGACACTGCATACAAACCAGGCGAGCACGTGAAAGTACCTCCGAGCACACGCGCCGAAGCGCGAGAGCCCGGATTCACGTCGATTTCACCACCAACCATCAACTATTGAAGACAGATATTGTCTTGGGAGTTCGTATGTCTGACCATATTTACAAACTGCTCGAAATCACCGGCTCTTCACCCGAGTCATCCGATAAAGCAGTCGAGGTTGCGCTTGAGAAAGCATCGGTGACCGTGAAGAACATTGAGTGGTTTCAGGTGACGGAAACGCGAGGTCATGTGGAAGGTGGCAGGATTGCGCATTGGCAGGTAACCCTGAAAGCAGGGTTTCGCGTGGACAACTGACGTGCCGTCGTAGGTACGAAGCGACCAGCTGAAACAAGTCTACGGCAGTCGCTTCATCGCTTGGGTCAGCGACTGTTTTGTCGACCAGTATTCGGCCCATGGGTCGCTAGATTGGAAGCTCAGATACTCGCGCGCCGTTTGCACGGTCCACTGAGCGCCGTTCTTGAGGTCAGCAAGTTGTTCCCAAGCAACTGGCATCGAGACGCCCATGCCTGGTCGAGCGCGAGCAGAGAAGGCAGCAGCAGTTGTCTGCCCCTTCCCGTTGCGCAAGTAGTCGACATAGATTCTTCCAAGCCGATTCGACGGTCCAGAAATCGCAGAGAAGCGTTCGGGAATCGTCTTCGCGAGATGCGCAACGAATGTCTTTGAGAATGCCTTGACTGTCGCATAGTCCAACCGCGGAGCAAGCGGCACGACCACATGTAGGCCCTTACCGCCGCTTGTCTTCAACCACGCTTGCAAGCCCAACTCCGATAGCAGCAAGCGGACAAGTTGAGCGGCTTCCTGGACGTGACTCCATTTAACGCCTTCGCCCGGGTCGAGGTCGAAGATGACCCGGTCGGGCGCATCGAGGCGCCGGACTACCGAGTTCCATGTATGAAATTCGACGGTATTCATCTGCGCGGCGGACAGCAGCGCGTCGACGGTGTCGACCGTCAGCAACGGTGGATGATTTGGCCACAATTCTCGGTCGTGCGCTTTAAGCCCGGGCATCGCGGTGCGTTCAGCGTGCTTCTGGAAGAACAGATGGCCGGCGACACCATCAGGCGCGCGCACGAGGGCAACGGGCCTGTCTTTCAGGTGGGGCAATATCCGCTCTGCGACGCTGGCGTAGAACCGGACAAGGTCGGCCTTCGTGACCGACGCTGATGCGTCAATTACGCGCTCAGGGTGCGTTATCTTCAGTTGAGGAAAAGGCTCAGAGGCCTGCGTCGTTCCGCCTTCTCGGACTACGCCACGAGCGTCCTTATCGAGACGCAAGCCTATGAACGACGCTTGACGAATCACTTCATCGGCGGTCCACTCAGTGAACTCGACCTCCGCGACTAGGATAGGCTTTACCCATCTCTCACTCCCCGCTGCGCGCTTTGACCATCGACCCGGTTTCTTGAGGGGCGTGTTGAAGGGTGTTGCGTCGACTTCGAGCGGCGTAAGTTGCTTCCAGAGGTTCCGCGCAGTCTTCGAATCCCAACCGGTTCCGACACTCCCTGCGTCATGAAGCTTGCTTCCCACGTAATAGCCGAGCAGCAAGCTACCGACCTCTCCGTCGTTGCCGCCACGCGCGGTCATGCCACAGATGACGAGTTCCTGTCTCAGCCGAGCTTTCGCTTTCAGCCAAGTTTGCGTACGCCCCGACTCATAGACTGCATTGCGCCGCTTGAGCATCAGTCCTTCCAAACCAAGGCCTGTCGCAGCTTCGAATATCTGCGCTGGCGGAGCGTCAAAGTCCTGGCTGTACAGCAGCCGCTCTCCTGTGTTTTCAACAAGAGGTTCAAGCAACGCACGCCTTGACCACAGCGGCACTTTGCGGAGGTCCTTGCCGTCAAGGAACATCACGTCGAAAAGGAAGTAGAGGATGTCCTTGTTCGATTGCCCATCAACCGCGTTCTGAAGCGCGGAGAAACTTGGAATCCCGTTTTTTAACACGACGATTTCGCCATCCAGCCATGCGCTGGATAGCTGGAGCGTTTTAAGCTCGGCAACGAGAAGCGGGAATCGAGTCGTCCAATCATGACCGTTGCGGGTAAGGAGCTTCACTCTCTTCTTTTCGACTCGCGCTAACAGGCGGTACCCATCGAGCTTGGACTCCACTATCCACTCGCCGCCTGCTGGCAGTGAGGGCGCGAGCGTCGCAAGTTGCGGTTCAAGCTTGGCCGGCAGTGACGCCGTCACCGCAGCTGAGAGGTCAATCTCCGGAGCTTCGGCGCGCGGACTTCGGGGAGTGCGCGGTTCGCGTTCTTCGACAGGTCCAAGGGGATTCGCGATGACACTGTCGGGGAGTGCCTTGATGACGTCGTATTCGGCGAGCGGACGCGACCACTCATCGCGTTTCTTGAACATCATCCACTGGTCGGCCTTGTCTCCAGGCTTTGATATCCGCACCAGCTCCCACAAGCCGGCGAGTTTTTCACCGTGCAGACGAAAAATCAATTTTCCTGCTTCCATACCCTTGTCAGCATCTCCGACCGGCTCCCACGTCCCACGGTCCCACACAATGACCGTGCCTGCGCCATATTGCTTGGGAGGGATGGTTCCCTCGAAGCTCGCGTAATCGATAGGGTGGTCTTCAACGTGCACCGCCATCTGCTTCTTCGCAGGGTCGAAGCACGGCCCTTTGGGAACAGCCCATGACAGCAGCACGCCGTTGTGTTCGAGCCGGAAGTCATAGTGGAGGCGACTGGCCCAATGCTTCTGCACAACAAAGCTGCTGCCCTGAGTCGGCGTTCTGTTTGCCACATACTCCTTCGATGCAGACGGCTCAGGTGTGGCGCCAAAGTCGCGCTTATCGCGATAGCGCTTGAGTGACGTCGCCGCTGCAGTTTTGCTGGATGAAACCATCGTAGACAGCGTCAAGCGGCACGGCCGGTCAGCGACAACTATTCTGGCCGGTCGACGGGTGTAATTGTCGCTGGCTAGTTCATAGTTGTCGCTTCTCCAT
>NZ_JARUXO010000095.1:0-55768 GCF_031451275.1 Caballeronia sp. LZ029 | reverse complement strand
GTCTTGATCACAATGGCTGGGTGACGGACAGCTATACGGTGCAAAGCCGCCGTTCGACTGTCCTTCATGCCGTGGAAACCAACGACTGCACATGGCCGAACACGGAAGTGGTCTCTCGGTCGCTGGGTCCCTCGCCGTGCAGCCGACGCTGCGGTACACCGGCCACACTCAATCCGTTCCCCAAAGGGAGAATGAGCTTGTTAAGTCCATGCCATATAAGGTATCGCTGAGTGTTTCTCGTTGTCAGTTGATGCGCTTCCACTCGGCGTAGATCGCGCCGAAGACCGAGGGAACCACGTCGTGGCCTTCGAACGAAACCGGTCGGTCGTCGTTTGGATAGCCCAATGCCGGAGACGCTCGCAACATGCCCAGCATCCTCGCGCTATGTTCGCCCTTGGACGCAACCTCACTGAGAATCTCCGACTCAATTCTATGAATCAGCGCCCAGGTCAGCGTACCTGCCGTCCGATGGCGTTGCACCGCCGCAGGCACGGCGTCTTTCAGAGCCGCATCCGCGGCATACAGCGCATCCATTCTTTCTCCCTTCAGTTGGGCAGTGCGTGCTTTCGTAACAGTGCCCTGATTGCATCGTCGACGGTTGACCGGAGCACATACTCCGGACCGTGCGGAAGCAGCGCGGCAAATGCTTCACTCAGCGAGTAAGCAACCTCGGCCACATCGCGCTCACGAATGATTACCCTAAGTCCAGCAGTAAGCTCGGCTTCAAGTTCACGATCGTTGATTCGGAGTTCGATAGTCGGCATCGTGTCATCTCCCTAATGGGCTGCGTCGCTTCCTTTTACTCGTGGTCGCGAAGGTCCGACAAGGACTCATCGAGCAAGTCCGCCGCGTCGAAATGGAGCTGCACTGAGGCATCGGTTAGCGGCTCACCGTTGGGCATCTTGCGTGACTCAGCAGAATCGCGCAAAACGTTGATCGCTGCCCGCAGAGCAAGCGCTGGAGTCAAATTGGACATGGTTCGTTTTCCGTGTTCAATCGCTCCGCCAGTTCTCGAGCTTGACGCCCGGATAACTGACAAAGTCTTTTGTGTTGTTCGTGACAAGGACAACGTCGAGCGCAACCGCATGTGCGGCGATCAGCTTATCTAGGTGGTCCTTCTTGCGCTCCCGAGTAGCCTCACGAATCGGGCCATAGGCCATCGCCGCCGCAGCATCGAACGGAGCCACCGGAATGTCCTCAGTCAACGCGGCGAGGGTGCGCCGCTCTTTCGCCGGATTCGCACAAACGGCGACACCGTATTCCAACTCTGCATACGTGATAGCTGACATGACCACGTCACCGACAAAGCACTCCGCGAAGCGTTTCGCCACCTGCTCGGGCTGGTTCTTCATCAGGTAGATGCACATATTGGTGTCGAGCATAAAGCGCGGCATTACAAGCCCTCGCGTTCTGCTTGTTCCTGCTCGCCTCGTCCCTCGGCCATAAAGTCGGGGCTGAATTTGGCGAATTTCTTCAACACACCCGCGAGCGGTCGGCGCGCCGGTCGGATGCGGATTTCATCGCCCACGCGTTCGATCTCAAGTTCAAGGTCGCTGCGCTCATAGGCAAGGTCAGCAGGAATGCGGACGGCCTGGGAATTGCCGTTCCTGAAAACTCGCGTGGTCTGCATCTCGCTCCTCGTTGCGTATGTACGATGGATGTACTATAAGCGATTGACGAGTAAATGTAAATACGCGTGTGTACGCGGATAGCCGGGCCGACCCATGTGGCGCAGGCGCTTAGCGACTATCGCTCGACGGGCTTCACGTTCGACCGGCATCCTCTTGCGTTGCAGCGTGAACGGCTCAACGAGAAGAAGATCTTCGCGGCGTCGAAGCTCGCCACCTATCCGAACGGTCGGCTTGCCAAGGCATGCTGCGCTTCGTCCACCTCGGATCCCGGCGGCCAGAGCATCGTCACGATGAACCGCGCTAGGGTTCCGCGTAGCTTCGCCTCCGCTCGCGCGGAATCCCTTTGCGCCTCCTGCGCCAGCTCGAGAACGACGAGGATGCCGTCGGTAAGGGCCGTGAGCGTGTGCAGGGGGTTCGCCGCCGTCGCCGGTCCGAAGGAGCTTGGCGTGTCGGCGAGACCGGGGACAACGGGCTCGAGGTCACTCGGAGAAAGGCAGTCGCCCTCTTTCAGCGCGAACAGCGACTCGGGGATGATCATCGGGTCAGCCGCCTGCACGGTGAACAGGACCGGACTGTCCGCGATTTTCATGACGCGACGCTTCCGGCGCGCGTAGGCTTCCACTGCGCCAAGTTGGAGATACGTCGATCGTCGATTCGAGAAAGCCATAGAGTCGGATGCGCTGACCTCGGCGCGAAAGGTAGACGCGTCCAATTTTACCCACGCGAAACTGGTCGATCGTCTCCGAACTTGTCGCTGTACTTTCAAGCCACCTTGGCTTTCTTAACTGCGTCGAAGCCGTCGGTAGCGTCGAACAGGGATCCGGAAATCTCCGCGATCAGTCTCGTCTTGCACGCCGGGGTAAGGCGCTCGCGGCGGCCAAACTGTTCCACTGCCGGCCGCAGGCTCTCGGCCGCGGCCCCACCGTCTATGGGATCGATCTTTCCGGCATGAAAAACGGTGGCAATGCCATAACTGCGCAAAATGCGCGCAAAGTCTCCCAACTGTGAAGGGAGGTGCGACGCTGACTGCCAGGTCGCAAGCTCTTTCTCAAGACGCTCGATCTTCTCGGCCATCGCTTTGATTAACGCGGATTCTGCTAGGGCGCTCATATTCGTGTTGTTTGTGGGTCAGTCAGCGGCGTCTATCTGGCAGCGGCTCATGTTTATCTTCGTTCAGGCTTTCCGGCTCTAATTGCTGCGCAAGCGCTCACGTATCCGATGCGTCACTTGCCATGCCAGAAACACGGCGGGTGCGGAGAAGAGAAGGATTTGCCCGATCAGAGAGCCGCGCCACATCATCCGAGCTATGACAGCCCCGCAAATAAGCAGCGCGACGAGTGCCGTCATAAAAACCTCCGTCTGCATTTTTCCTCCGGGTTTCCCATCGTTCGATCTTTTTTCGGTCAGTTCAACGCCGAGCCTTGTCCCGGCGCTCTCATCAGCCGGTTGCGCCGACAGCCACCATCAACGCGATTGCGACAACTTTGTTTCCAACCATTTTCATCTGCCTCATCTCGTTTTTTGCTTTCACTCGCGGCCTGAACCGCGACATGACGTGCCAATGCCTGCCAACCCTTCTATCGGTCGCTTGACGCCGGGCCTTAGCGGTTCCGCTCCGTTCAGCGGCCGCGCTCACCCTTGCGAACGATACATCGCCGGCCATCATCAGTTACGGGCGAAAGGCGCTCGAAAAATCGTAGCTTTCGCCCGCTCAGGAACCGGCGTTCTGTTCACCATGCTCATGCTGGTCCGGGCTGGCATACCGAATTCGCAATAGTCCGCAGCGCGACCATGCAGTGGGCGGGACTCCACCGCCTTGACAAGTGCCTTTTCGGACAACACTGGTGGTCAACGATCCTGCGCTTACGACCGGATCGGCGACGAAACAATCAGAACGCCGCGCAGGCGCCCACGAATTAACGAGGCTTTATTTTGAAAAGATTGTGTTTCGTATATCCGTCCGCCCGCGTCTCTGCGTTGACTGCGCTGACCATCGCCGTACTCGCTGCGTGCGGCGGCGGCTCTAGTTCCTCCGACTCGAACAGCACAAGTAGCCAAGCCGGCACTGGTTCCACAAACGCGGGCGATCAGACCGGCTCTCTGACCTCGTCGCAGAAGGTAACGCTGCTCCCGCCCGCATCTGTGCCGCAGAATGTCTCTCCTACGGGGGACCCGACAGCGGACAGCATCGCATTTATGAGCGCGGTACGCCACAACGTCGGTCTCAATCAACTCACCGTTGACCAGCAGCTGGTTACGTCGTCGCTGAACCACGCCAACTACTTGGTTCTGAACCAGGCTACCGGGCATAACGAAACGCAAGGACTTCCAGGCTACACGGGGCAGTCGCCGTTTACTCGCTCAGATGCCGTGTTCGGTGAAGTTACGACAGCCGGAGACATTCGGGCTTTTTCGACATCGTTGACCGGCGTTACATCGCTATTCGACGCGCCGTTCCACCGTTTTTTGATGCTTGAGGGCTATACATCACTCGGTGTTGGCGCGTCGACCAGTACAACGTGGGAAGCGGTCAACATTGACTTCGGCGGATTCACCCCGGTCGTTGGCGATACGCAACTCGTCGCGTATCCGTACTCCGGTCAAACGGGTGTGCCGGCTAGGTGGTTCGCGGCCGAAAACCCGAATCCGTTTGCCAGTCAGCCGCAGTACCAGAACACCTACGTGGGCTATCCGGTGACGATTCAGGCGAAGCTAACGGGGCACCTGACCTCGGTAAGCATCAAAATCACTGATAGCGGCGGCAATGACGTCCCGTGTTTGCAACTCACGCCCGACAGCAACACGGAAGTGACGAACAGTGCCATGTGCATCCCGTACACCGCACTCAAGGGCAGCACCGCGTATTCGGTTCATGTGACCGGCGTGCTTAAAGCGCTGCATGGCGACACGCATCCTATCGACGTCACCTGGTCGTTCACGACGGAAGCCATTGCATCAGCCAAAGTCATGGGCAACGAGAAGCAGTTCCACGTCGTGCCTGAATGACAACGAAAGAGCAGGCCGCAACAGCAACCAAACTGAGTTGATCCCAAAAAGGAGCGGAGGCACCACCTCCGCTTTTAGCATTTTCGACACGCTCGTAGCTACCCGCCCCGCCAATTCTGAATCTGTCGATGGTTAATCTCGGCGTGCGCTCGGCGCCCGGCCAGGTTGTCATCTTCTCCGATGCTGAGCATACGCAGTTAGCCGCGATCGCAGCGGCCAGCGGTGTGAAGGTCCAGTTCTGCAAGTTGCCCAACACGGATAAATGGGGCACGCGCGACGCCCGCGCCGTGTGGCATGGCGTGGGCGGCAGTTCGTATGTTCGACTCTTCGACGAAACAAACGGGTCGCGAGACGTTCTTGTACGAGCGAACCGCGCGGATGTGGAAGTGATCCGTGGGGAGTGGACTGGCTTCGACTGCCCTCCGAAGGTGGCCACTGCTGCGGTCGGCAAGTCGTCATGACTCGCATCTACGCGACGTTGAGAAAACGATACACCACTGAGGCATTGAAAGGCATGGGGTTCGTCAAGGACGGCGGACTGATGATGAAGCGCAGGGCGATGCGTCGCGTTCGCGCGCAAGCATCGAGCCTCGACGGCGTGTGGTGGCGAGTGACCCGGCTCGAGCGCCGCTGGCGTTAGACAGCGCAGATAACGAAAAGACGCTCAAAAGCAGGCGTCTTTCTAAATCCGAGGCGCGCCCACGGCCGGTAGCCTTGTCTTCGCTCATGAAAGCGTCTGCGCGGTGACCGCGCAACCGCTGCTGGCTCAATCGGCCGTTGCGCCACAAATCAAGAACTCACGACTACAACGAGGAACCATGAAGCTCAAAATGATCGGCATCGCCGCCCTGTCCGTTTTCGCCCTGTCCGCTTGCTCACAGATGCAGCCGGGCGCGCAATCCGCCAAGACGGCGGCGACTGGTTCCGCTGCCGGCGAAGCATCGCAGAACGCCAATGCAGGCCTGCAGCACTGCCCGGCGCCGCTCGGCACTGTCGCTATCGTCGAGGATACGGAAGCACCGTGGTACGGCCTTCTCACTGGTCAATACCAGCTTGGCTCGACGGTGCCAGTGCTCAAGCTGCTCGTCCAGCAAAGCAACTGTTTCGTGATCGTCGATCGCGGCCGCGCGCTCGGCACCGCTATGGGTGAGCGCGCCCTGAACGCATCGGGCGAACTGCGCAAGACCTCGAAGATGCACAAAGGCCAGATGGTCGCGGCCGACTACACGATCAGCCCGAGCGTGACCTTCAGTACCGTGACGCGGGCGGCGGTGCGGCAGGCCTGCTCGCCTTCGTGCCTGTCGTCGGTGGCGCCCTGGCGGGCGTCGCGGGCACGATGAAAGCGCAGGAAGCCTCGACGATGCTGACGCTCGTCGACAACCGCTCGAGTGTCCAACTGGCAGCAGCCGAGGGATCGGCGCGCAACGTCGACTACGGCATGCTCTCGGGCGTGCTCGCTGGCGGCTTCGGCGGCGCAGCTGGCGCCGGCGGCAGTGCCTATGCGCGCACTACACAAGGCAAGGTGGTGGTTGCGGCGTTCACCGACTCGCTCAATAACCTTATTGGCGCTGTTCGGCAATATCGTGCGCAGAACGTCAAAGGCGGCCTTGGCAATGGCGGCTCTTTGCTCGTCAACTAACATGCTCAAGGGGCGGATGCACGATCCGCCCTATTAAGAAACTGATTAATACGCCGTTATTCCAGTCTCGTCAGACTCTCATTTATCAAAAAATGCGCCTCTTCCTTGCCATCATCGTCGCGTGGCTTCAGTTTTTCACGATCGGGCGCCCTATCGCGGGAATCATTTGCTTGCTCTTGCAAATCACCATCATCGGTTGGCTGCCCGCCGCGATTTGGTCGGTCTTCGCATTGAGCCAGTACAAAACCGACCGCAAGATCGAGCGTGCGCTAGCCAGCCGACCCTAGGCGAGCGATTGTCATCAGGTCAGCCGCCGTTGTCGGCCAAAAGCGATGCCTGCGCAAGATCTTGTTTCGGCTGCGCCGGCTCGCGAGGCGGCAAAGGAAACGGTTCCGCATGCATCGCGTCCGCTGGGTACAGTTGCAGAAACGACCGGGCTTCGGCAGTGCTCTTGCAAGAGAGCCAGTCCTCATATTCGGTCGGGGGGATTATCACCACCGACCGTTTCTCCGCGCCAGGCTTGTGAAACCGCTTCATCAGCGGGTGATCATCAGCATTCACCGTAAGCATCGTCATGCTCAAGCTTTTAGAGCCGACAGTCGGATCCTTCCATTCGCGCCACAGACCCGCGATCGCCAGCGGCGCACCACCTGCCGTTCCAATACGCCAGCGAACGGCCTTGCCGGTCTCATAGTTAGGCTCATAGAACCGGTTGCATGGGATCAGGGCAAGTTGGAGCTTGTTCCACGCCGAGCGAAAGCTCTCCTTTTGCCCAACTGTCTCTGATCGCGCGTTCATCGTTGTAAATACCTTCGCGCCTTTTGGTATGAACTTTCGAGGGACCAACCCAAATGTTGCCGCATCGGTTGAATACGCTCCGTCAAAACGGCGGAAGATCGGTGCGTCATAGTCTTTGTAGATATCCCGCTTGTAGTCGAAGTTCGGCGCCGGGAACAGGCTAAAGACGTCGAAGCGGTCTTTCGGATTAGACTCGTAGCTGGTGCACACTTTTTTCCACCCTCGTTGCAACACATCATAACGGCCGCGAATGGACGAACGCTTCTCGCGTTTCACGCAATGGCTTGTATCGCAACTCGTGTGCCGTGGCACCCATTTTGCATGGTTTGCCGGTTGGCCTCGCCGCTTGTGTAGAATCCGACCCCTGTCCTAGGGAGACTCGAGTGTGGCCGGCCAGACAACCTACGCGAGAGGTTTTCATATGGCTGCCCGCTCGATCGCATCGATGACGCTTAGAGACGGATTCAAAAAGGCTGCTCCGTCCGTCTGAAGATGTTCCAGCAGACGAGGGAGCAACCGAGTTTTAGAAATGCTTCGTGAATGTCGGCGCGATGTTCGAAGCGAATACGAAGACGACGGAAATTGTGAAGCCACGCATGAGTACGCTCGACAACCCATCGGAATTTGCCCAGACCACTCCCGTGCTCTGTCCGGCGCTTGGCAATCACCGGGTTGATGCCGCGCTTGCGAAGCTTCTGGCGATGTGTCTCGGAGTCATAGCCACGGTCTGCGTAGATGACTTTGGGCTTCTGAAGAGGTCGGCCACGTACGCCGCGTATCGGCGGAATGGCGTCAACGAGTGGCAGCAATTGGGTGACGTCGTTGCGATTCGCGCCTGTCAGGATCGCGCTGACTGGAACGCCGTTGGCGTCTACCAGGATGTGGTGCTTGGAACCTGGTCGCGCGCGATCCGTGGGGTTCGGGCCAGTTTTTCGCCCGCCCCAACGGCTCGCACAGATGAAGAGTCGACGGCTGCTCGCGAGAAGTCCAGTTCGCCTGCCTCGCGTAACTTCGCCAGCAGTAGTTCGTGCAATCGCTTCCACACACCCGCCTTCTGCCAGTCTCGCAACCGTCTCCAGCAGGTTGAGCCCGAGCCAAATCCTAATTTTGTCGACAGGTCGCGCCAGCGAATACCGGTCTTGAGCACGAACAGGATGCCGTTCAGTGCAGCCCTGTTCGCAACCGGCAACCGTCCCGGATACTTCTTGCGCCGTGGTTTTGGCATCGGCAGCAATGGCTCGATCAGTGCCCACAGTTCGTCCTCAACAATCGGCGCGCCCATCCTTGGCTCCAGTTGTTCAGATGGCCAAAGGTTAACAGCTTGCCGAAAAGGTTAACAGCCCCCAGCGGTGTCTTTTTGATTCCGTCTCTTAGTTTCGGCCTTGTCTCGGTCCCGGTGAAGGCCTATACCGCAACGGAAAGCAAGTCCGGTGTCGGCTTCAATCTGATGCACAATGACTGCGGTACTCGGCTTGGACAGCAATACGTCTGCCCCCACGACGGCAAAGTCGTCGAGCGCGCCGATATGGTCAAGGGCTACGAGTTCGAAAAAGAGAAGTACGTGATCTTCGAGAAGTCTGAACTTGAGGCGCTGGAAGCGAGCGCGAGCCACACAATCGACATTGTGTCGTTTGTGCCGACCGAGGCGATCGATCCGATATACCTCGACAAGCCCTATTACCTCGCGCCCGACAAACGGGGCGGCAAACCGTACCGGCTGCTGCAGGAAGCCATGAAAGACAGCGGCACGTGCGCGGTAGCCCGTTGGACGTGGAAGGGCAAGCAGCACATGGTGCAGGTGCGCGCTGGCAACGACGGCTTGATCCTCCAGACTCTGCTCTACGCCGATGATGTCCGTTCCCAAGCAGATATCGGCATCGAAGAGACGGACATCCAGCCGACCGAACTGCAGCTCGCCGAGCAACTGATCGAGCAGTACCGCGTCGACAACTATGACGCGGCGGCGTACAAGGATGAGGAAAAAGAGCGCATCTTGGCTGAGATCGACAAGAAGATCGCGGGCAACAAGATCACCGCGGCGCCCGCCATCGAGCAGCCCGGCGCGCAAGTCATCCAACAGGGCCCGCGAAGACGCGACTGTCTTCTTCTACCGCGCGCGGTCGTTGGAAGAGGAAAACATTGACGCTGCCGAATCGGAATATAGGGCTGCGCTTGCGCGTGTGCCCGACTATACCGACGCATCGTTGAACCTTGGCGGCATCCTCATGCACACCCAGCGGTTCGACGACGCGATAGCGGTCTACCGCGAAGCTTTGCGCTACCGACCGAACGATCCAGTGTTGCTCTTCAATGTCGGGGTCGCGCTGGAAGACTCAGGGCGCTTTGGCGAAGCATTACGATCGTATGAGCTTTGTATCGAACACGCGCCGGACTTTGCCGATGCACACTTCAACGCCGCGCGTATCCACGAAGAGCTTGGCGACGCGGCGAAGGCAATCCGCCACTTCAACGCATACCGCAATCTACAGAAGGGTTCGTGAAGCGGTCAAAAAAACAGACACATAGCCGCAACAAAGGCGAAGCCCCGACCGATGATCGGGCCGGGGCTGCGACTACCATCCTACCGCGACAACTTCGTACCCTCTAGCCTAGTGCTTCACGCCAGGGCCAACCCGCTGAAAAGCAACGACTTCCCCGCAACGACAAAATGCTAAAACGGAGCGATAAAACCTGCGGCGCGATCGTGGCAACCGCTTGTCCGGGTAGGTGTCAAGTTGGGCCGGATCTCGGTTACTGCCGTTCTGCGACTTGTGACTTGCGTCTCATCGCCACAGAAAGAAGTGTAAGGGTCCTGCGAAAAGTACCAACCGTCGAACAGAGGCAGAAGTAGCGCTCTTTCCGCCATTAAGAAATACGCCTTCCGGGCGATGAGGCGGAACGCAGGCGAAGCCTCTTGAGCGGTCAGCGCAGGCCGACCGCCTTTCGCATCGCCACTGTAATGCCTTGCCGCGTGCGGTGGAATCCGTCCCACGGATCGGAGTTGAGCGAACGCATGCGCTGCGCGGCTGCTTTGATCGTCCACTGATCGGCGCGGCCGATGTCGTTCAGCTCGTCCCACGCGATAGGCATCGACACCCCCATGCCGGACCGGGCGCGCGCTGAGAACACCGCGACCGTGCTCGCTCCTTTGCTGTTGCGCAGATAGTCTATGAAGATCTTCTTCACCCGGTTCTTGGGGCCAAGGACAGCAGAGAAGCGCTCGGGCATCAGCCGCGCCATGTACCGGGCAACGGCGTGCGAGAAGTCCTTCACCTCGTGCCACTGCTGCCGGCGCGTGAGCGGTACGACGATGTGGAAGCCTTTGCCGCCGCTCGTCTTGATAAAGCTTTTAAGCCCGATCTCGTCAAGCAACACCTTAGAGAGCGTCGCCGCATCGACCATCATCTGCCATGAGAGTTCAGGGTCGGGGTCCAGATCGAGGATAAAGCGATCAGGATGGTCCAGGTCGGGCTGCACGGCGTTCCAGCTATGCAATTCGACCATGTTCATCTGCGCGAGGCCGATGAGCGCTTCGTGATGGTCTACAACGAGCAGCGGCGGGTGGCCAGGGTGCATCTCATTCGGCAGCCGTGTGATGCCGGGGATCTTCGAGCGCTCCTCGTGCTTCTGAAAAAACAGCTCGCCGTTGATTCCCTCAGGTGCGCGTACCAGCGAAACCGGCCTATCCTTCAAGTACGGCAAAGCGAACTCCGCGATCTCGTCGTAGTAATGAACGAGGTCAATTTTCTTCACGCGCGTTACGTCGTCAATGATGCGCTCGGCGTTAGACACCTTCACGCCTGCGATGACGACCGTTCCAGCACGGCTGGGCGACATCCGCGAGGCTCCCTTCGCCTGGGGAAGCCTTTCCGGCCCATCGACGTCCACGACCGTCTCTTCGGTCACGGCCGTGGCGGGCTTGTCGTCGCGCATGCCTTGGAAAACGGGATGGCGAACCTCGCCCGACGGCGTCCATTCGAGGAACGACGCTTCAACGACGAGTTCAGGTTCCAGCCAAACGAACTCGCGATCCTTTTCGCGCGGAGGCGGGTCGGAGAAAGGCGGATCGTCGCAAATCAGCTTTACCGCTTTCTTTTCGAGCTCAGCAAGCGGACGCGGCTTCAGTTCCGCCTTCACGGTTCCGGCGAACCGCAGGCTGCCGTCTCGCTCATGCACGCCGAGCATCAGCGACCGTATTCCACTTTTCGCGCCCGCCAGCCTTGTATAGCCGCCAACGACAAATTCCTGGCGCCTTAAGCATTTGAGTTTGATCCAATCGGTCGAGCGGCCCGAACGGTACGGCGCATGCGCGCGCTTGCCGATGATGCCCTCCAGCCGCATGCGGCACGCCGAGGCGAGCAGGGACTGAGGGTCCTCGGTGAAGGATTCGCTGAAGCGGATGCGCTGGCTCGACGTTTGGGCGATCAACGCGCCGAGCAGCTCTCTGCGCTGCAAGAGCGGTACTTCCCGTAAGTCACGACCGTTGAGAAAGGGAATGTCGAACGCGAAAAATGTCAGTTGCGCCGTGCTGCGTCGGTCGAACGCGTTCTCCAACGCGTTGAGATCTGGAATGCCAGTCTCAGTGAGCACGACCACCTCTCCGCCCAGCCAGGCATTGTCGACCGGCATCTCCTCGATCGCAGTCGCCAGCGTGCGCATCTTCTCGGTCCAGTCGTGGCCTCCGCGCGTTATGAGCTTGACCCGCCCCGAGTCAAGCCTGCACATCAGGCGATAGCCGTCGAACTTTATTTCGTAGCGCCAGTCACCGGTCGCGGGCGGACGCCTTGCGAGGGTTGCGAGTTGCGGGGCAATTGTCTCCGGCAGCACACCCGCGGATGAAGCGCTCGGGCGTGTGGACCGCTTTGCCATTGTTAAGACTAGCTCAGAACCCAACGCCCACGCCGACGCCTACTCCCGAACCGAAGCTGCCACCCCCGACGCCAACGCCGATGCTGGGACCCGGCGTGTAGTAGCCGGGATATGCCGAATCACCGTAACCGTACGGCGGAGCGGTGACGCATCCGGAGAACGCCACCGCAAGCGTCAAAATGCCGAAGAGTTTGAGCATGGTCATCTCCCTTGCTGGGAAACCTAGCAAGGCCTGAGCCCGTTTCGGGGGCGGCATCCCGCGCAAACCTCCGAGCCTTCGACCGTCGAGTGAGGGCGAACCCTACGGCGCACCCCCATAGCCTTCAAAAGTTTTCGTCGAGCCAAGCTTTCGCCCACGCAATTGCGCGCTCGTGAGCGCCTCCCTCAGTGTCGAAGTACCCAATGTCCGAAAAATGAAAAATCTGACCGTCATCCTCGTCTTCCCAGGGCGGCCTTTCTACCTCGCACCACGAATGCCAGTGGTGCCCGACCTTATTGGGATGAGAGTCGATGGTCCATTCGCGATATTCGACTTTCATGTGTTTCCCAGTGTCTGCGCTCGCCTCGCGCCTGGACGAGATCAGCGCTTTTCGAAGAGCAACGGTGCTTGGCGCTCAGTACTCAGTGCCGCCCCGCTGGTGACCACGAATCGGTTACGGTCCTGACCGACTATCCAATGCGGCACTCGTCCACGGCCGCTCCATGTTGCACCCGTTACGGGGTCTTGATACTTAGGGTGTGCCTCAGCATATTGCTCGCCAGGCCTGCGGCCCATAAGTTCGCTCAGACTGATGTCGTACTCGCGCATCTTCTGCACGATCTCAATCAGTGCGAGTCGCATCTCTTTCTCACGGGCCTCGCTAAGAGCTTTTTCCAATGCGGCTCGCTCGGCAAGGAGCGTCGTTACCTCAGAACTGATATATGCCATCGTTTCCATCCCGTGCGCAGTGAGCGGCTGTCCGCCTACTTCACGCGCCGAAATTCTTTTGGGTTGTAGACTGAACGCCGCCAGCCACCGCGCTCTTTCTCGGCCGTCTTGTGCGAGCGAGCGACGTATCCGGCACCGAAACCCGCAACCCCGCAGACAATACCGACGACCAGGACCAGTTGCGTCCGTCCGAGCGTGGTCGAGTTCGAGGCTGAGCCGGGCAGTATGAGGGCGAAGCCAATCGCAGCTACGATTGGGAACAGGCCGAGCAAGGCGAGACGAGGGAGCGACATTTCTTATGTTGCTTAGCTTGGACGGATGCATACTCGACGCAGTAGCCACCTCGCCGGGAGCACGACATGAATCCAATCTTTGATGAAAAAACGAGAGACGGTGAGCTCGCCCGTGCGCTGAATCTCGCGCTTCACGCGTTCAGCGTTCACTTCGGTGCAGAAGTGATCATGGAGGGCGAACGGTTCGTGCTGAATTTTACACGGGAGACCGCGGCGGTCGTGCACGCGCTGCAACTGCTCGGTGTGCAACCCGGCGAAACACTGCCCTCGCCTGACTTTGATGATTTCGACCTCGCAAAAAAAAACGTCCCAGGGCTTTAGCCTGGGACGTGTTCAAAAGCTTGCTTGCGGCTACGCCGCTTCTGCAAAGAGACTCAACTGCGTCGTGTCATAGCCTAACAATGCTTGATGCTCGTCGTCGCCGATGGCGTTCTCGACCAAGTGCGCGTCGAGTTCTGCCGGCGTCAGGTTCAGACGCTGAGCGAGTCGCGAGAAGTACTGCCCGCGTTTGGCCATGTCCTGATACCGCTGGGCCATGCCGGTCGGCAACTTCACGATGCCTTCGTTCAGCCAGAAATGCGCTGAGTCGACCGCGTCACGATGCTGCGTGTCCAACATGAAAGCAGTGTCGTACGTGCACGTCACAAACGCACAGGCGGCTTCCGCGTCAACCTCAAACTGCGTGGCTTCTTCGAAATACACCGTCTGCTCACCACCGGTCGTCCTCGCATACCGCCCCGGCCGACCGGGATGCCGGTACGGATTCCACTGCTCTGCATCGAACGAGCGCAGCCCGATCGACGGTGCTTCCCGGTCGTACTGCCCGACCCGATACCAGCCGTGCAGGACGATGTCGGTCTTCGGCAAGCCGTCGAGCTTTGGAACCGGATACCGCCGCCCAAGCACGTTCACGTCGTGCCAGACCGCAAGCGCCGGAAACGCGTGCGGCGCATAGTGATGCATCGACAGGAAGAAGTCGATGGCCACCAGCTGCTGCGGCGTCACGAACTCGAACTGCGGCTCGCACAGCATCCGGTTCTGCTCCGTATCAGCGATAGAACCATTCGCGAGGTCGGCCGAGTGCGCTTCAGCCCGATCCCGCTCGGCCGCGTCGATACTGGTCAGCATCTTCAGAAAATCGACACGCGTTGCGTAGCTGTACGTGTCCGCCTGAATGCGCGTGTAGCCTGCATCGCTTAGGGACCGCCCTACCAATTCGCGACGCGACATATCCCACTGGATCGCGAGCAAATAGTTGCGGAAGTCGTTCAGCGGTCGAAGATGCCCGTACTGCTCATCTTCGATCATCGCCTCAAGCGACTTGTCGCGATCGCCGCTGACAAGACATATGGCGCACCCAAAACGACTGCCACAAGAAGCCCTAGCGCCCGAGTCGCCCACCACGACACCACACGTTCCACCGTTCCCTGCGCGATAAATTTCGGACAGGCGGTGTATCGTGCGCGGCGTCAACGGCGATGAAAACGGCCGGCTTTGAGCATCCGCCAGCAGCGCGAGCATTGTCCAAACATCATCTGAGGACCATTCGCTTAACGGGCTGAGTGTGAGCGCCCCGGTTCTGCTTCTCACCGGATGATCGGCGTTATCGCGTCGCTCGGTCATCGCTACAGCACGTGAGGTACTTTCATCCCTGCGCAGGCCCAGCACCGTTATGACTTCGCGAGCGCCGGCATCTGCCGCTTGGCGTTCGAGCAATGTTCGAAGTCGACCTCCTGGCCGTACCTTCCAAGTATCCGCGCACGCACGGGTGCGTCTACCGTCTCGGACACCGTTCTCCGGCGTGCGTGCCAACGTTCCCCGCCCTATCGTCGAGACGACGAACTGGCTTGCCAAAGAAGGCGTCGTCACGTGGACTCGCACCGGCAACGCCGACGTTTCGATGTGCAACTGCAACTCGTCCAGCACGGAGTGAAGAAAGTTCGCGATCGTTGGATTCTCGATGGTCGTGTCGGCCGATTGAACGTGGTGGGCGATCGTCGTGCCGCCGGCACGGCGAATCGCCTCAACCATCAACACCAGCGTACACGTGCTGTCCTTGCCGCCCGAATAAGCGCAGCTCAGGCTATGCCCAAGTTCGATGTATCGCTGCATGACGCCGATCGCAGCTTCCATCTTCGAAACAATTTCCTGTTCCATCTTTTTCGCTCCAAGAAAATAGGAGCGACCCATTCGGGATTCGCTCCCGAATGGGTTAATTGCTCAAGTCAAATCAAAACGTCAGCCGTCGCGCGTTGCGCCTCTTCAAGGCCGTCGTGCGCTGCTGCGAATAAGTCGCTCTGCCGCGTTGCACGATCCAGGCGCGGCAGCGTCTTCGCATACCGGCTCACGCTCGTACCGTCGAAACTGTCCGCACCGGCGGCCGCGCAGATGCGAATGCGCCGCGCCGAGTTCACCCGACCGACGTGCAAGTAGCAGTGACGCCGTCGCGCGAGGGACCCCCACACGTGCGCCGTCTGCTCTTTCCACTCCGTTGAACCGCCGATGAAGATGCCGACAGCAGGCGACAGAAGCGAGGCGAGGTCTTCGGCCTGCATCCCGTTCTGAACGGCGATCAACATCCGGCACGGCATCCCGCGAAGTCGTTCCAGCCACTTTAGCGAGTAGTCGAGGGAGGCCATGCCGCCCATGACGATGTCCGGAAGGACAAGCCAATCGGCCCGCTCGCCGAGCCGTTCAACAGCAACAGAAAACCCGTGCTCGTCGAAGGGCTGACCTTGCTGGTAAGCGGTCCAAGCGCCGTTATCCAACGCATAGCGATCGAAGCCCTCTGTACGCAACTCGCCCTTGGCCGAGACCAACAAGCGCCAGTCGGCGCCCTTCAGTGCGGCCAGGTTGCGGCGGGTACCCGTGCGACTCGCGTAAGCGCCATCGCAGACAGGCAAGCAGCCGCCAACGCCTTAGTCATGGTATGGCTCCATGACGATGTCCTGCGTCACCTGCACCAGGAACTTCTGGCCCGGCTCAACGGTGATGGTCGGCGGGATATTCTGATTGCGCTGCATGACGGTTTGAGCTGTCGCCGCCGCCACCTGCCCCGCCGTGTCACCATAAGTAGTGACGCCGTTCGGCGTCGCGGTCGTCGCGGTCTGAGAGCTGCTGTCGAACGCCTTCAGCAAAATCGCCGTGATGAAGCCCGCGCCGAAAATTTTCAGGAAGTGGTTGTTCACATCGCCCGAGAACCCGGCGTAGCCGTTTTGGTCGGCACCTTGCATACCGTTGAGCGGCACGCTCTTTCCGTTGGGCAGACGCAGACTCGTCGAAGCAACGAGCAAGCGCTCTTGCCCCACTTTGACGTCCGCGCTGTACATGCCATTGATGAACGCGCCCTTCGGAATCATCAAGCAGTCGCCGCGCAGGCTGTCATACACATCCTCGTCCACCATCAACGCCACGCGACCCGGCTTGTCCGAGTTCAGCCCCTCAACCGTCTTGACGTGGATAACGTGCGGCGGCGTCAACGTGCAGCCCGTCGACCGGCCATTGAAGGTTGTCCGTTCGATGCCGCCGCGCGAACCCGCATCGCGGAGGAAGGCGCGGTCGCGATCTTCCGGTGCCTGGCCCTGCTTCGCCAAGGCGATCGCCATCGCATCGGGAGTGTTGGCTCCCGCAGCGTTCCGAGCAGCTCGTACCTCGTCCAACGAAGGGACGCCAGCGGGGAGTACGCCAGTCGCCGAGTTCGCCGAACGCGATGCGCCTGCCTGTTTGAAGATGGAGGACGTATAGATCGCGTCTTGCGCCGCTTGGCGGGAAAGCTCGCGCGTGTCCGTGCCCGAGCCTGCGACCTCTTCCTTGAAGTCCGCACCGGTCAGCATCGGTTTGACGGCGGGCTTCGGAGCCGCTGCTTCAGACGCTGCGCGAGCGGCAGCCTCCGACGCCGCTGCGTCGCGCTGCTGACGGATCATCTGGTCGATGTCGTTGTTGTTCGCAGCAGCCGGCATCTCCGTACTCGACTTAAGCGCCGTCGCTTTCTTGATGCGAGCTTCTTCGTCGGCCTTGTTCGTCGCCTGAAGCTGATAGTAGAAGCCGAGGCCGCCGATCACGACCGCAGCCAGAATGCCGATGCTCATGATCGCATTGCGCGGCGTCTTGCCTTTGACGAGTGCTTCTTGCTCCGCGCTGGACGTAGCCGAGTCCGGTTTCTTCGCCACGATCAAAACACCCCGAACAGGCGGCGGCGGCCGCGGGTCACCGTGACTTCGTCCTTGCCGGAACGCAGGACGATCTCATCGGCCAGACGCTGCAGGACGAGGAAGTCTCCGCGGCGGATGAAGTTCGCGACGACGCGATCGCCGTGGTCCAGAATGAACGGAACCGGCCACTCCTGTGCCTTGGCGGGCATGCGCATCCAGACTGCGTGGCCGTCGTCGAAAACGGTTTCCGGCGTGAACTCGGCGCGGCCATCGACGCTGTAGTCCCAGTTCAGCTTGTCCGGCGCAACACCGATGCTTCCAGAATCGGCACCGCCGCGACTGCCAGTCGCCGTCGCGTCATCGCGTGCGCTGACGCGAGCCATTGGCGCGCGCGGGTATTGGAAGCGCACCGTCTGATAGAACATCCCGCCCGCCGGCGACGCGATAAGCGTGAAGTCGTACTCGCGCAGATTCGTCGTCAGATGCAGCGTGTTGACGAGATCGGCCTTGTGCGGCTTGATGAACACGTGGTTCATCTTGTCGTCGTCAATCTCCCACTGGACGCTATCGCCCATCGCGGGGTCAGCAATCAGCTTCTCGCCCTTTTCCAGTTCGATCGTCGTCAGCTTGAGCGGTGCGGTCAACACGCGGTAGATCTGGTCGCGGCTGTACGGGAAGACGCCGATGCGCGCATCGCCCGGCATCGTCAAAGGATCAGCGCCGCCGTTGAACGGATTGATCGGGCTCATCGGGTCGCCTGCGACCATCGCGGCATTGAACGCCGAGTCGCTCGCGGCCTTCTTGGCCATAGCCGGTTGAGCAAGGAGCGCTGCGCACGCGGCGAGGACGCACATGCCGATGACCGGCCGTTTGTTGAGAATGGTTGCGGTCATGCTTATGCGGTCCGCTCGAGGCGGAAAAACGGAATGAAGATGCCGAAGGGGTTCGTCGTCAACGCCTGTTCGGCCGTCGGCGCAACGATCTGATAGCGCAAGGTCAGCGCATAAGACTTCACGTCGGGCTTGCCCGTCGCGCCAGCTTGCGAGGTAGTCGTCGTGAATTCCACGAGCACGGTCGAGTCTTGAAGCAACGCGATGTTGCGCACATCGACTTCACGAATCAGTTTGGGGTTTGTGGTTATCTGCTGGAACGGTGCGTCGGCCTTCAGCCAATCGCGGAACTGCCCCGCTGCTGCCCCAATCATTTGTGCCTTCGCCGAATTGATGTTGGCGGTCATGCGCGAGGTCTCGAGGCGGTCCGACAGCACCGGCTCGATGGTGAACCAGCGAACTGCCATGTCTTTGACCGTTGTCCGCACGGCTTGCGAATCGGGCTTGTACGCGACGAGCTCGGTGACGATCGGGTGCCCGCCCGTATCGGCAGACACGCCCACAACGCGCGTGACCGAAGGCGGAGGTTGCCGCGTCCACACAGCGCCCGCCGCGATAACAGCGAGGCCGAACGAAATCAGCATCCAGCGATTAGCTTCGAGCTTGAGCCGTGTGCTCGTCTCGAAGATAACCTTGCTCGGATCCTCCTCGGCATATGAGCCGGGGGCCGTGGACAGCGCGGCCCGACGCTTGTTCTTGAAAAGACGCATGGCAACCCTTTGGAATAGTCACCATTGAAACAGCGCAAGCGTCCTTTTTTTCTCGGAAAGACGATGAGTTTCGTGCGCCATTGCACTGCACGCTTCCCGCCAGACGACTTACGACGACTCCGGTTACGGCAACGCTATCCGGATAGCAGCCGTTTCGGGGAATGACGCTTAAAAACACCTAGCTTTCGCATTTTCCCCACCTCCGAATTTGGTGTAGCGCTCTGCACGCTCAGCGACGCGCGTGTGCCAATTTAGGGGGGGCGATAGATGGGCACGCCGGCTGCTCCAAACTTGGGCCTAATATTCAAGGACTTACGAGAATGCGCTCGCCTCTGCAACGTTATCCAGATAGCGCTGCCTGAGCATGGCCCGCACGGCAAGGGACCTATTGTTGGCACGGCGTTCGGGCTTTCAGCGCCTGGCGCAGGGTGGCTAACAGGCTTCTCGCATCGGCCTCTTTTACCGGTCCACGAGGCGTCTCTGTTGACGGCCGCCGCTTTGCGCTAGGGTCGTGCGGCACACGGCGCATCATGCCGCCCACTATCGCGGTAACAACCGCCGACGCGTGCCCAAATGGCGTCGACGCCTTAACGCCGTCGGGGTCCTCTCGGACCAGGGCACCGTCTGCCGACTCGAATGTGCTTCCGATATAGGCGCGTAATTGGTCTTCACGCTCTTCCCGTGCCCTTCGTCGTTCGGCAGCTTCCGATTCTTGCCGCGCTTGCTCGTCGCGTTGTTTGGCGAGGTAGGCGTAGTCTGTTGGCTTTTGCAATAGCGCCCGGATGTATGCGAAAGCGTTCGTGAGCCTGAGGGAAGCTAGCTGCTTAGAGGCGTAAATGACGACGTCAGAAAGCCTATGGCCGCGATCCTTCGCCACTCGCATGAGAGCGCACACTCCATAAGGAGTAGGAAGGCGCTTCTCAGCGAGCCATAGCAGATCTGTTGGCAGCGTCGGGTTCGTCTCGTTGTCTCTTTGAAAAAGATTGCTTGGGTTCGCTGTTTACGTGTCGCAGCGGTGCGGCCTCAGCTTCAGTTTGGTTGCTTTCAACACAGGTGGACCGCTGCGACCTATCTGCGCGCGAGAGACTGAGAACTGACTATCCGTACTGTGTGAATCGATCCAACGGCGGTCATCGAAGCCTGTGCGTTGCGAACAATCGTCGCGCTACCGAAGAAGAACGGCGAGGGGAATCTGGGCAGCGTTGGCCGATACCCTAGAAAGGCTGAAGAAAGCCTGACACCTGCCTGAAGGTCGAGTTTGACGTCGAAGAACAACGTTTTACGCAGGGTGGCAGGTACTGCAATCATTCTTTCCTGTCCCTTTACTGCGACGATTATCTGATGTAACAAGTGCGCGCAAAAGGGGCGAAATGCGCCAATTTTACGCCTCATTTCACGGGTTTCTCAGCTGCCGTTCGGTCATACTTCTGCACAAAACGTATGCTGCCCGACGGAAAGGCACGAACAACGAACAGTCGAAAGCGTTGCTGCTCAGCGAAAAGAACTGGCCTCCTTTCGGCGGCGATGCTCTCGACGGAACCGGTTACCCGCGATCGCATCTAGGCGCATCTTCCGGGCGATTTTGCCGGTATCGCAGTCAAGGTTCGCTTCAACCCAATCGCGAATCACCTCCACGCGCAAGTACTTAAAGTCCTTTCGACGAACTGACAACCTTCCGGTCCAGCGCACTCCAAATCAACTTGCACTGGACCTTGCACCGATACCCTTCGTTGCATCGAATGCGTTGATACCCGGCTTAATCCGTTGAACACCGCCCGAGAGCGGCCCTTATTTCCTGATGGAAGCCGACCCGGAACTTCAGCTTTTTTCGAGGTATTCGCACGAAAGTCCCGCCGGACGGACGCGCCGACAAGTCGTGAGGTACAAAGTTAACTTGCGTTTACTTTCGACAACGACTAATCTTCGAACAATTCGACCGGTTGGGTCGAAATATTCAGAATCGGTCCACTGGACGCTACGGGTAGAACGATGGACACTATCAAAAAGCTCAAGGCAGGTAAAACGACGGGCGCTGATCTAATGCACCTCGCGAAACTGTCGGACGGCATGCTGCAGAAAATTCGCGACGAGATGCTCGAGCCCTTTCCTCGTAAAGTGCCGCCCATTATCTCGTCTGCTCGACTGCAGGAGATGTGTGGAATCGACAAGCAGCGCATGGGCTACGTGCTCAAGAAGGGCGAGCTTCCCGCAGGCACGCAAGCCAAACCCGGCTCCCCGCGGCAGTTTACGGTCGAGGAGACGATTGCATGGATTCGCTCGGAGCGAAATCCCCTCCCTCGCAACGGTCCGGCAAAGGTCATCGTTGTGGCGAACTTTAAGGGCGGCGTGACAAAAACCACCACCTCCACCCTTCTCGCCCAAGGTCTATCAATGCGCCGAGGTCGCCGCGTTTTGCACATCGATCTTGACCCACAGGGAAGCGCAAGCACACTGTACGGCATAAATCCGCATGCTGAGGTAGATTCATCTCAAACCGTCATGCCCTTGATCGAGGCTTATCTTGAGGGCAAACCGTTCGACATGACCACCCTCCCCGTCCCGACTTACTGGCCGAACGTAGACATCATCCCGTCCTCTACCGAGCTGTTCAATGCAGAATTCATGTTGCCCGCACGGGCAGCCAGTGACGAAGAGGTTCGTTTTGAACAGGTCTTACATGACGGATTGGCGCAACTGAAGGATACCTACGACTACATCATCGTCGACACTGCGCCGACCCTAAGCTACCTAACGATCAACGCGATCTTCGCGGCCGACGGAGTCATTGTGCCGGTCGTACCAGATATGTTGAGCTTTGCGTCGATGGTGCAGTTCTGGCACCTTTTCGGTGATTTGATCAATGGGATGCAAGCGTTCGACGATGGGCGGGCCAAGGAATTTGACTTCGTTGACGTCCTCGTTACCCGCATGACGTCAAAGCCCGCCGCGCAGATCCTGCAAGGCTGGATTACGCAAATCTATGGTTCGCGCGTTGTGCCTATTGAGATTCCCGAATCGGACTTGGCCCGGAATACAAATATGCGCTTCTCGACCTTCTACGATCTCGGGCCCAATGATGTTGGAGCCGAAACGCTTCGCCGCATTCGCACCCCAGTAGATAAGTTGGTCGATCGCGTAGATGACAAGGTGTGCGCCATCTGGGCACAGGAGGAATAACAATGGCGTCATGGATGAAGGAACAAGCCGCCCGGGCTAAGAGCATTCAGGTGACGGCAGAGGACAAGGAAAAAGCCTTGGACGTCCAACCCGTAACACCTCGTACAGCGCCGGGTCAATTGATGCAGCTACAGGCGACCGCGGAACGGCAACGCAGAGAGATCGCCGATCTCAAGATGCAACTGGACAAGGGTGCACGAGCTAAGCGCCCTATCTCGAAGCTGCACGAAATTCCTGGGCGCCGTCGTAAGCTTACCCCCGAGCAATATGCCGAACTTAAAGCAAACCTGGCCAAGCATCCGCTAGTGCACCCTGTAATCCTCGAGGCACGTGGAGACGGCGAATGGAATATCAACGCCGGCAACAACCGCGTTGCGATCTATCGAGAGTTGGGCATTGAGGAGATCGATTCGATCGTCTCAGACATGGAACCGGATCAGGCAGAACGGCTTGCGTTCTTTTCTAATCTCTTCGCCCCGTCCCTCTCCGACTACGAGAAGTACTCGCACTTTCAACGCCTCCGGGAAACCGCAGACGCCCTAACGCAACAGGAGCTGGCCACGGCGGTTGGATTGTCGGAATCCCACGTCAGCAAGATTTTTGCGTTTGACGGATTGCCAGCCGAGGCAAAAGCCGCCCTCGAAGAACGTCCTGAAAGACTGGGTGCCGATGCCGCTGCTCAGCTTTCCCGCGCACACTCGGAGGGGCGGACGAGGGAAGTCGTTATAGCTGTGGAGCGTTTGGTTAATGAAGAGCGCTACACACAGAAGGAGGCAGTGTCGAGTGTGCAGGGAAAGTCTGCGGCGAAGTCCCCTCGCGCCGAGATACTAGTCGTGAAACAAGGCAAGAAAAATTACTGCGAGATCACCACGCGCGGCGGCGTAATCGGCGTGCGACTTAAAGTGGAGACTGAGCGCGCAAACGAATGGGCCAAGGAAATTCAAGCCCTAATCGAATCGAAATTGAAGTGACGGCTTTCGGCACGAAAGTCGTGTGCAATCAATTACTTAGGGGTTGAGCAAGCGCTTCTAAAATCAACGCGATCTCTAAACCTCTGTTTTTATTGATCTTTCGTGACGAAACCAAGACCGATGCAAACCTAAGGCCTGAAAGACAAAGGCCCCCAGCTGGAAACTGAGGGCCTTTGCATAAGTGGGCTTGGCTGGAAATCCTAGCACCACACTCCCCGGCTGGAAACCGGAAAGGGTACAACGCTCAACCCGGAGTGTAGCGCAACAAGATCGACAGTCAAGCAAAACCCATCCATTTACCGTAATGGACCGCTCGACATGTCTATCGCGCAACACTTCGTTGCTGGCGAGGGTGAAGCACACCCCGAAGATTCGGCCGCCCTCAGCGCGTTTCGCTGTGACTCGACCAACCTGCCTTGGATCGTCTTCCGGGCCGCGTTTCGTGCCGCGCACATTGAACAGATTCCACCGCGCGCCCGCGCCGTCCTCTCCGCCCTCGCGCGGACCGTTGACGCATCCAAACCGTTTGCTGCCATCTTTGCGCGCCGTGAGTTGCTCACCGGCCGCGCGCTCCAATCCATGCGCACGCTCTATCGCAGCCTCGACGATCTCGAGGTCGCCGGACTCATAGAGCGTCGTCCGCAGGCCCGCTATGTCGATGCAGGCTTGTTTGGTCGCGCCTACCTTCATCTCACTGAACATGCCGCAGCTCTCCTCGGCCTCATTGAGCACTCCCCCGCGCACGAGAACGAATCCGGCCGGACGCCCTTTTCAACCGCACCCGTATCGGCCCAGCATTCATTGGCTGTACCGTCTGCCAATGTGGCAGACGGTGGAATATATAAGGATCTAAGCCCTTCTGTTTTACAAAAGAGACAACCGGGCCACCTGCCTGCGGACCTTCAGCGCCTGCGGGCCCTGGGTTTTTTCGATTTCTTGATTTTCAAGCTCATGCGGGAAGCGCGTGAGCACGGCAAGCGCCTCTCCGATGTCGTCGAAGCCACCTGGGACCACTTGAAGTGCGCCAAGGCTCCAATCAACTATCTGCGCTCTCTCCTTCGAAGCCCAGTCGATTTCGCCCTTCTGATGCGGCGTCGGATCGACAAGCACCATGCCGAGCAAGCTCGCGCGCAGCAGCGTGCGAACGCCCAAGCCGTTGCCCGCCAACACGCCGGCTGCACGTTTATCGACACCAACGACGAACGCCAGTTCGTGATTGGGGCCGATGGCGACTCGCTGACGATCTTCAATCTTACCGAGCGCATAGGCCGCCAAGCCGCCGGGTGGGCGCCGTCCTTTTCCGCGGCGCTCGCCTCCGGGAAAATCCGTCCCGCGACTGCGCTGGATCTTGAGCGTTTCGCCCGTGCGCAACAGAAAACGGTCGACAAAGCATCGCCTTGCGCGGGACCGCTGGCGCACACGAAGCCTCCGGTGACGGGTACGGTGCGGGAGCACATCGCCGGCCTGCGTCGGCTTCTGAAAGTTCGAGGAGTGGGCGCTTGAGGGCACACACGACAGCCGCCTAAGGGTCCAGATGGAATCGCACCGAGCGACCGCAACGGACGAATGGCGGGCGCCGGCCCGTGGCGAGGCCCGGTTCATCCCGATAGATGCAAGTACCGACTCCGCCTAACGATCTCCGCGCATGTGCAGGTGCGGCGGGAAATCAAAACACAGCTTGCAAGACTTGCGATTGGGACGCCACGACGGAACGTTCAGCGAGGCGAGGGTGTGAATCGCGCTAGGGGCATTATCGAGATTAGGCGGAGGGGCAAAGCGCGCCGCCGATTCGGACTATTAGCCGTGGAAGCAAGACCCTACGGGCCCGAAGCAGCCGAGCATGGACGACCGGTGCACGAGTGCGAGAGCGCGTCCGCCTACCAGCCAAAAAGAACGCCGACGCTCTGATGACCCGTACCTCCGTCGCGGACGTCAAACCACGCGCTCAACACCGCCGCATCGAGTCCATGCTATCGGATGACGAACACGACCGCATGGGCATCCAACCGCGCCTGCCGCTAGCGCGGCGAACCCGCAACCGTTTTCCTGCGCACGCTGCACCTACCCTGCGTGCCGTGCTCCTACACGGAAGATCGTTCCAAGCCGGAGCCGAAGGGCCGATCGACGGCCGCGCACGGCGGCACGCTCAGCCGTATTCGCGTGCACGCGAACGAAGCGAAGGAGGGCGTGCGATTCCCATCAACCCTGATGAGTCGTGTTATCGCGAAGGGTCATCGCCAAGCAGCGGGCAATCAAGGAAATCTGTCGGGCAAGACAGCTAAGCTATTGACTGAGCAGCCATGCTGTTTGTCGCTGAATATCGCCATGATCACCTCAGTGCCCCGCTGGTCAGCGCGGCATGTATCGGACGCGAAACCGGCATCGGTTAGACCGACGTTCGCTTGCCGCAATGTGTTCCGATCACGAAAGCGGCCCTTGGTGGCGCCTAGTTTCGATGCGGGGGCGAGAGACGAGCACGATGCCACTTAGTACAGAAGGTTGAGTGAGGCGCGCCGTTACGCTCCGGGCGCAAGAGGCCACATCATCGACAAAAAACAAATGGCGTGCTTGGTTTGGTCGATTTCCCACGGCGCGGCAGCCTCACGAACACAGGAACTTTTGTAAAATCCTAAGGTGACCGGTGGCACTCCACATGCCTATCACCCTCCCTGCGTGGAACATCGCCGAAAAAATGGAGCGGTAGGTAAGTGATTGTTTTTAAATGATTTTTGTCACCGCCAGCGAATTGTTTCACGGCGTCGTGTGACGAGACGCGCCCGCCGCGCGGCAATTTTCAGCGCGTCCCACCAGATCGGTGCAGTCGTCGGTGCAGCGTATCGAATGAAACGGAAAGTGTGAAACTTGATACGCTCAGCGCTGAGAAGTAGACCTTGGCGCCGTTATCGCGTCAAGCGGGTGGCCTGTGATAATAGAACAAGTCGACTGAAAGACGTTGACGGTTTTCGAACTAGACAAGTAGGCAGTGGCCAGCCGATCACGCCGCGCCAGAAGTTAAAGCGGGTGACTGCGGCACGATAGAAGCGCTAATGTAGTAGCAATAGTCCTTCGAACGCGAGTTGATATGGAGTGGAAGGATACACGGCCGACCGCACCCGGATACTACTGGTTGCGCTTTGTCGACGAGCGATCACCGCAACGAACGATCGCGGAAATCTCCGCGGTGCCTGGCGACGGGACGGTCGACTTGGTTGTTATTCTGATGGGCGACGACACCATCATGGAACTCGATGACGCGTACTTCGATGGCGGCCTATTCGCTGGACCCATCGAGCCGCCGATGACTGCAGATTGACCTTCGCGAGTCGGCGGCCGAATGACGGCGTGAAGGAGTGGCGGCTTGCGCTCGTCGAGCGATGAGGAGCCTTTTTGCCGCGGCGGACCATTGCGGCGCGTTCAATGACTAAACAACGGTCTGACCCCGCTCAGCTTCTCGTCGGCACCATTGCACAGCGCTGTCGCCTGCGGTAATCGCGGTCATCCGCCGCTTAACCGCTATTCCAAGTCACGGGCCCGCCGGCGCGTCATCCCCATATCGACATCTGGCGATCGAATGTCTGATCGAGGATTATCTGCATCTGCGGACGCTTCTCATCGACCGCCATGCGGAGGCGATCGAGGCACTCCGGCAACACTGAGGCGGCGTCTTCTTGAGTTGCTGGGCGACGAACCTACGCCCGCCGGCGAGGACAGATACGTCCGCGCACGGCCTCGTAATAGAAACTTGCTCGATGACCTTAACGAGAGGCATCGCCCTAGCTCATGACCCTCTATTTGACTTAATTAGGAAGCCTGATAACGCTTATTATCGGGATAGCGTTTCAGGGGTAGAATTCACGAATTCTGATTTACTAAAGAGGGCAGGGGCCCGTGGCACAAGACTTTGCCGGCTTTGACGCCGAGGATGCGGATGACGACGATTTCCACGCGCTGCCGGATCCGGAGGTCGCGCGCATCGTGCGCGAACTCGATCGGACCATCATGCGGCATCGCCGGGGGGCCGCGCTGCGCCGGATCGTTCACGGCCTGCCCGTGCCGCTGCCGGTCAAGCCAAGCCGCGTCGAATTACTGGTGCTGACCGCCCTGGTCTATGTCTATGGCCCGTTGCTGCTCGGCACCGACTACTTCCGGCCGGTGCTGGACCAGTTCGCGGAATGCGGTGCCGTGGTCCTGCTGCAGCAGGTCGTGTTCGGGGATCCCACCGGCGGCGAGGCCAGCAAAGACAGTCAGAACCGGCGGATTGCCGCACGGCTGCAGGACGCGCGGCCGATGTTCGAGGCCCTGTGTCGCAAGTTCCCCGGCGCGTTCCTCGCGGACGCGCGGGCCCTGTTGAAACGTTTTACGACATCGCATGCCGCACCGAGGGAGGGTCCGGCTAGTGCGGACGGGGAGGGTCCGCATGGCTGATCCCCGACCCGTGGTGCCCTCTGCTTCTCCCAAGGCCGCCCAAAAAACACCCCCCGGTGCCGCCCCGGAAAAGCTCACCGCCAAGCCAGCACGCGCCCCGGAAAAGCTCACCGAATCACTCACGCTTGAGCGGCGCTACACGACCAAGGATTTCACGGCGTTGCGCGCCTTCGTGCAGCGCATCCCGCCCGCGGTGATCGCACGCACCTACTACGACCCCGACGAGGATGCGCACGCGGCGACGCCCGGCGCGATGGAGCGGCATCTCACCACGATGCTCGACGCGCTGGTGGCGCTCGCGCTCGCGCACGGCTCGACCGCGCTCGCCGATCACCTGCGGGCGTCGATCCGTCAGCATGGGCAGCCGAAGCTCACGGCGGTGACGTTCCGCATGGTCTCCGACGCCGCGCAGCTGGCGAAAGCGCCGCCGCACCCGAATGATCCGATCGGGGCGTGGCTGCGTCCACGGGTGGCGCGGCGCCTGAAAGGCGAGGGCATCCAGACGCTGGGCGAACTGGTCGCGTTCTGCAACCGGCGCGGCGGCAGCTGGTGGCGCTCGATTCCGCGCATCGGCCCGGGACGGGCGCGCGCCATTGTGAGCTGGCTGCGCAAGCAGCAGGCGTCACTGCAACTAACGATCGAGCCCGACGTCGACTCCGTGGAACAGGACGGCGTGCCGTTGGTCGCGGGCGAACTGGTCGAGTTCATCCCGGCGAGCAGGGTGACGGAAAGCGGCCTGAACGGCAGCGACCCAGGCAGAGGTCCGGGCGGTAATCCAGCGGCGGGTCGAATCACCGAGCGGCTGACCTTGGCGCCGCTCGAGCGCCTCGCCGTGCCGCATGCGCTCTCCGGCGCGCATGGCGAAAACCGCGCGACGGCCTTCTGTTATATCCAGGCGAACCACGATCTCGATGCGGTGCGCGCGTATCTGAACCGCTATCGCGATCAGCCGAAAACGCTGCGCGCCTACACCAAGGAACTCGAACGCTTCCTGTTGTGGGCGGTGGTGCTGCGTGGCAAGGCGTTGAGCGGTCTGCGCGTCGACGACTGCGAGGCCTACAAGGACTTTCTGAAAAATCCCGATCCGCGGTTCGTCGGTGAGCGCTTCCCGCGTCACTCGCCGCGCTGGCGACCCTTCGCCTTGTCCGGCTCCTCTGGGGCGGCCGACGGTCAGGCATCCCTGTTCGCGACGCTTTCACCCGAATCGCAGCGTTATACGGTCCGGGTACTGCGTACCGCGTTCGCCTGGTGGGTCGATGTGCGGTATCTGGCCGGCAATCCGTGGAAGGCGGTCAACGATCCGATGGTGATCAAGCGCGAGCGGCCGATCAAAATCGAGCGCGCTTTGCCGGCCGGGCTGTGGCGCAAGCTGCGTGATGAACTCGATGTGCGCTCAGCAGCAGAGAGCGGGGCGATGGCCGGTGGGCAGTGGCGCGACGGCCGAAACGGCGTGCAGTGGCGCGCCGTGCGCGCGGCAATCTTGTTGATGGGCGATTCGGGTCTGCGGCGTGAAGAAGCCGCAAGCGCCCGGCGCGAAGATCTGCGCCCTTCATCCTTTGGAACGCCCGAGCGACCGGTCTGGGAACTGACCATCGTCGGCAAGGGGCAGCGCGAACGCACGGTGCCGGTGAGCGCCGCGACGCTGAACGCCCTGCGAGCGCATTGGCGCGATCGGGGGCAGGATTTTGATGGCGCGACCGAAGAAGACGAACAGCGCGGGCCGCTGTTGAGCCCCGTCGTCATTCCGTGGACCGACGCGTCGCGCCGGCGACATCGAGCGGGGCAGGGCGCGAAGGGGCAGCCAGCGAATGAAGCGGGCTACACCGCGGATGGACTGAACCGGCTGATTAGTCGAATGGTCGCCGAGCTGGTCGAGACGATGGATGGGTTGAGCCTCGATGAACGCGTGAGGCTCGGGCAGTCGAATGCGCATGCGTTTAGACACACCTTCGGCACCCAGTCGGTCGCCGATGAAGTCCCGGTGGATGTCGTGCAGAAGGTGCTCGGCCATGCTTCGCTGCAAACAACGACCATTTATGTCCAGGCCGGAAAGCAGCGCGTGGTCGAAGAGGTGGCTCGCTACTATGCCGGCGTCGCCGCGCATAAAAAGAATCGTGAGTAGCCCAGTTGCCGCCTGCGGCGTCGCTGAAAAGAAACTAGTCGGTTCCCCGAGCGTCTCGGCGTCGGAATCCACGACAGCACGATAACGGAGACTAAGATCAATCTGCGCGCCGAACTGGCCGCGTTGTCGCTATAGATCGCTATTGTTTTGATGTAGAATGTACAACTTTACACCAAGTGTAAAGACGTACGTTGACAACGCAGCGACGCTGCCTTAGACTTGAACCCATGGAAGTTGAATTCGACGACGACGCCTTAGACCGGCTTGAAACCGAAGCTACGTTCACGGCAGGCTTCGCTCAAGAGATCGTGCGCGCATATCGACGGCGGATGCAGCAGATTCGCGCAGCCAACGATGAGCGCGATTTTTACGCGCTTAAAGCACTTCATTTTGAAAAGTTAAGGGGTAATCGCGACGGACAGTATTCGATCCGACTCAATAAGCAATGGCGTTTGATTCTTGAGCTTCGAGGGGGACATCCCTGCAAAGTCGTTGCACTCGTTGAGATTGTTGATTACCACTAGTCTTTGGAGATGTTATGAGCGTTCGTGTACCTGCTGAAGTTTTTCCGCCAGGTGATTTTTTGCGGGAAGAGCTAGAGGCACGGGAGTGGACACAACAAGAGTTGGCCGATATCCTGGATCGGCCACCACGTCTTGTGAGCGAGATTATCGGCGGCCGACGGGCAATCACCCCCGAGACTGCACGTGGTTTGGCGGAAGCCTTGGGAACTTCGGCCGAGTTCTGGATGAACTTGGAAAGTCAGTATCAGTTATCGAAGGTGAAACTTCCGAATGACAATGTTGCACGGAAGGCCCGGCTTTATAGCAATTTTCCTGTTCGAGAAATGCTGCGTCGAGGTTGGGTAACCGCTTCGGATAACCTTGATTTGCTTGAGCGCCGATTCTGCGATTTCTTTCGCATGTCTTCCTTGGACGAGGCTCCGCAACTAAGCCATGCTGCGAAAAAAACAGATGCTACATCTGCTGTCAGCCCCCTTCAACTTGCTTGGCTGTTCCGCGTCAAAGCAATGGCGTCTAAGCAGATCGTGCCGTCCTATTCGCGCAACAAGTTGCTAGCTGCGATAGAGGAACTGCAGAGACTGACTAGTGCACCCGAGGAAGCCAGACATGTTCCGCGCATATTGGCGGATGCCGGTGTGAGGCTTGTCTTTGTTGAACCGATCGCCGGTTCCAAGCTGGACGGCGCCTGCTTCTGGCTGGATGAAGATAAGCCTGTCGTTGGGATGACGCTGCGATTTGACCGCATCGACAATTTCTGGTTCGTGCTTCGCCACGAATTGGAACACGTCCTCCGGGAGGATGGGAAGGAAAGCGGAGGTATCGTCGACAGTGATGTTGGCGAGACGAATGCTGATCTCCCAGAATGTGAGGTGCTTGCAAACAAGGCTGGTGCAAGCTTTTGCGTGCCGGCATCTCAGTTTGAGAATTTTGTTGCGCGAGTACAGCCGTATTTCTCCGAACAGAAGGTCTTACTTTTCGCTCAACGTATTGGAGTTCATCCAGGATTGGTTGTAGGACAACTCCAGCGAAAATTAGGCCGGCATGATTTCCTGAGAAAGTACCAAGTGAAAATACGAGCGTGCGTTCTTCCCTCGGCAGATGTCGATGGATGGGGCACCGTTGCAGAGTAACGCGAGAGAAATCAATGTCCGCTTATGCAAATCAAGTAAAAGCATATCTGGAGCGGTATCAAGAGGAGGTCGGAGACGATAGCCTTCTCGATCCGCATGAGGTCGCAGCATGGGCCTACAAGAACGGCCTCCATAAGCCGAGCGTGCGTACGATCATCGATGTCATCGCATCGGATATTGCGCAGGTTTGGCGAGAAGAATATCGGACCGACCCGAACGGTCAGCGCTATAGAGCAAAGCATGCCGTCAGAGAGCGACGTGGTACTAAAACTTTGTCTCTTTGGGCTGATATGGATGATGACCGCGCTCCACGGAGTCACTTTGTACGTTCATTCGCGCAAAGACGGCAGCAGATTGTCGGCGATTGCTTCCAGTTGCAAACAGACGTCGATGTCTACAATTCGAAGCATTCAACCGAAGACCCGATCCAGATGGTTCTTGACTTCACTTACGACGTTGAGGAACTGCAACTTCCGTACAAAAGCAAGAAGGCCGCCTAGAAGATTAGAAGGTCGCTAAGACCAAAAATCAAAGGTAGACGTCAGGCGCGATCTTTGTTGCCTGCGCGAGTTCGTTCTGCCCGTGTCTGTTGCTTGCCGCGTTAGTCGCAACATGCCTACGTAAGCGACGCTACCTCCAAACGAGAATCTTTATGGATCCGGTTTCGCATTCGTTTGAGGACCTTGCCCAGTCTCTTCGAATCTTGCTCGAAGCTCACCATCGCGCGGAAAGAGAGGGCCTAATTCGGCTCGACCGCGCAGAGGCAACCGGCAACGTCGAGAGCGCGGTGTCAGGTGTGCTGAACTCATTCCACAGCCTCTTCGACGCAATGACGAAGGCTCGCATGAGTAAGCAGTTAGATTGGTACAAGACGCCGGAACTCGCGCTCATCCTTCTCCTCCGAAACGCGCGCCATCATAACCATGCGCGGAAGATTCGGACCTTGTACACGCACTACGCTCAAGAAGCGAAGCGAATTGGAAGCATGGAGCGCTATGTTCTGATGGATTTTCCGCCGGCCGACGATGATGGCGATACCTTCGACGTCTATCTATCGTGGGGCGATCTGCGGAGCTTATTAACAGCTAGTTCTAAGGAAAGCGGCGTCAAGGAAGACACTGCGGCATCAGTAAAGGCTTACCTTGGGATCGAGCGATTCGCAGAGTATGCTGCCTACCACGAGGTAAGCGAGGCACGCGTGATGTTTAATGTCGTTCCGTTGATTGTTAATGCCGGTCGCAAGATTGCTCCAAGTTTGAAAGGGAAGATTGAAACGCGCTCGACCGAGGCAGATTCTTTTTTGAAGCTCTTCAACGTTGTTGGTCAAGCAAATACGTTGGATCATGAAGTCGCTGGTGGACCTATCGCGTGGGCCTAGGTGCACAAGGAGCCCAGGTAGCCTGAACGGTAGCTTGCAATCGGGCACTGCAAAGGGACTTGCCCTATACGCCGGATGGAAAGCATTTCATCTTTACTAGCCTAGCGCCGTCAGGTTCCCGAGCCTGCGAATACTGATCGCTTCCCTACATGAGCGAATCAACGGACTGGCGTAGAGATTTCAGTTGCGCTGTGCGGTGTGCATCGGAACGCATACGGCAGCCGGTAGACGCACCGATCGTTCGTGATCCGGCGAGAAGCGGTTGGAACAGCGCCGTCGTGCATTCGGAATTCCGCGTCTGGACACAGACGACTGCTTTCAGCGCTTTTTCGAGACGATGCCCGTTGTCTCAACGGGTCGGCATGCTGGCTCATTGGCGTGTGCGGTGCGCCTGATTAGCAGGCGAGGCTGGATTTTGGGCGCGCGGAGATGCGCGCCTAACGTGAGACCACCATTCGATTTTGGCAAGTGTTCGATCGACGCGGCGGGAACATCTCACCGTGATCGAAACGAACGCGCCTGCATACGATAAGAAAGGTAATTAATCTTGCACACTACATTGGTTCAGCTGAAGACCGAGCTTGAAGGTTTAGCGCAGCAAATCCGCTCGATGGCAGAAGTTCGCGCAACTAGCACCGCCACGGGACAATTCAATGCTGTAGGTATTAATCGAGAGGAGCTTGCCGACCGGGCTCAGATGGTGGCGGACCGCATAGCTAATGAAGGTCCCGACGTTTTATCCGAAGCGAGCCAGCAGCTGCTCGGGGATTATGTCGCCCGCCTCCAATTGGTGAAGACAAACACAACGCCACAATTCTGGAACGGTGGAAACGCCGGGGCGTCCGTGGTTGCTTACCTGGCCACCTTGGATGCGCTGGAGAGAGCCCTTCGGCCAGTGCTATCCCTGCGCGAAGCCGAGTTGATTGAGGCTCAGAAAAAGGTTCGTCAGCTTCAAAGCTCGCTCCGTTCGTTGCAATCCCGGTACGACTCCCTCAAACCGAAAGTCGAAAACCTTGACGCGGCAGTTCAAGAAATCTTGGACGCGCATAGTGCGGCAGAGCGACTTCCCACCGACTTGCAGACGCTGCGTGAAGTCCAGCAAGAGCTGAACGATTTGCGCTCGACGGCCAAAGAGAAGAGTGAGTCAATCTCTCAGATCGAGGGAAGCTCCCAGCGTATTTCTGAAGAACTGCAGCGCAGTGCAGACAGCGCCAAGCAGGTCGTTGAGTGGTCGGAGAAAGCCATGCGAACGTCGACAGCGGTTGGCCTCGCGGGAGCTTTTCATGATCGAGCAGAGAAATTGAACATTTCGATCTACATTTGGGTCGCTGGCTTAGTTGTAGCACTTGTCGGCGGAGCATGGCTCGGCGGTTCGCAGTTGCATCAGCTGGCTGACGCTATTCAAGGATCGACCTCCCCGTCAATTGTGTGGACGCGTCTGTCGATCTCGCTGCTTTCCGTTGGCGGTCCGATTTGGTTCGCCTGGCTGGCAACCAAGCAGATTGGTCAACGCTTCAAGCTGGCGGAGGACTACGCTTACAAGGCATCCGTATCAAAGGCATATGAGGGGTATCGGCGCGAAGCTCTGCACCTCGACGAGGAATTCCAGAAGCGACTGTTTTCCACCGCCTTGACACGACTGGACGAGCAACCGCTCCGGTTTGTCGAAACGGAAACCCACGGGAGCCCGTGGCACGAGCTCCTGTCTTCCGACATCGTCAAAGAGGCGCTGCGTATTGCGCCCGAACTCGCGGGACAATTCACGCAACAGGCGAGGGACAAGGTCAAAGCAGCCAAGGAAAAAGGGAAGGCCGAGAAGAAGGGGGAATCTGTCGCAGCGGAAGCCGACTGACGCTAACGGCACTTGGTGATGCCAGTATCAGCGGCCGATTCCGCTGAGATCATTCGGCTAGAGCCGAGCTCGGAAATGCCGCCATTCTTAGAAACGGTCAAAGATCTCGACAGGATCAACCCGGAATCGGCGACACAGCCAAGTATCCGACAAGCAGCGGGGCTGTGTTTGCGGCTGATTGGACGTAATCCGTCCTTCTCGACAATCTTATCGCGAGCCGGAAGTCTGGAAAAGCGGCGAGCAGTTGGTTAAGAAGCACTTCTACTGCATCGCCGCCGTCGGCGATGAGACCTATCGCAGGGACCTCGCCTTAGCCTAATGCGAGTCGCTCCGGTCGAGGTAGGGCGCTGCTGAAAGCTTACGGGCCGTCACATATTCGGATAATTCGGCCCGCCGCCGCCCTCGGGCGTGACCCACACGATGTTCTGCGTCGGGTCCTTGATGTCGCAGGTCTTGCAGTGCACGCAGTTCTGCGCGTTGATCTGCAGGCGGTCGCTGCCGTCGTCGTCCTTCACGAATTCATAGACCGCCGCCGGGCAGAAACGGCTCTCCGGTCCCGCATAGGTGCGCAGATTGACGTTGACCGGTACGCTGCCATCCTTCAGCGTCAGATGCGCGGGCTGATTCTCCTCGTGATTCGTGTTCGACATGAACACCGAGGACAGCCGATCGAACGTAAGCTTGCCGTCCGGTTTCGGATAGACGATCAGCTTGCATTGCGACGCCGGTTTGAGCATCTCGTGATCCCAGTGCTGATGATGCAGCGTCCACGGCACGGTGCCGCCCATTACCTTCTGCTCCAGCCCGACCATGAAGGTGCCGAGATACAGCCCCTTGCTCATCCACTGCTTGAAGTTGCGCGCGCGATGGAGCTCGGTCTTGAGCCAGGACGTATCGAACAGTTCGGGGTAGGCGGTCAGTTCATCGTTCTGACGGCCCGCCTGCACGGCTTCGAACGCGGCTTCGGCGGCCATCTTGCCGGACTTGATCGCCGCGTGGCTGCCCTTGATGCGCGACGCGTTCAGGAAACCCGCGTCATCGCCCGCGAGCGCGCCGCCGGGGAATGCGAGCTTCGGCAGCGACATGAGACCGCCGGCCGTGATCGCACGCGCGCCGTAGGAGATGCGCTTGCCGCCTTCGAGGAACGCACGAATCGACGGATGCGTCTTGTAGCGCTGGAACTCTTCGAACGGCGAGAGGTACGGATTCGAATACCCGAGCCCGACGACGAAGCCCACGACCACCTGGTTGTTGTCCATGTGGTAGAGGAACGAGCCGCCGTAGGTGTCGGGTTCGAGCGGCCAGCCGGCGGTGTGGATCACGAGGCCGGGCTTGTGCTTGACCGGATCGATCTCCCACAGTTCCTTGATGCCGATGCCGTACACCTGCGGATCGGAATTCTGGTTGAGCTTGAACTTCTCCATCAGCTGGCGGCCGAGATGCCCGCGCGCGCCTTCGCAGAAGAGCGTGTACTTCGCGTGCAGTTCCATGCCGAGCTGGAAGTTCTCGGTCGGCTCGCCATCCTTGCCGACGCCCATGTTGCCCGTCACGACGCCGCGCACCGCGCCGTCATCGGTATAGAGCACTTCGGCCGCCGGAAAGCCCGGGAATATCTCGACGCCGAGCGCCTCGGCCTGTTGGCCGAGCCAGCGCGTGACGTTCGCGAGGCTGATCACATAGTTGCCGTGATTCTTGAAGTTGTCGGGCAGCAGCCAGTTCGGCACCTGCCTGGCGTCGTTCTGCGACAGGAAGAGGAAGCGGTCTTCGGTCACCTCGACGTCGAGCGGCGCGCCTTTTTCCTTCCATTCGGGAATGAGCTCGGACAGGCCGCGCGGGTCCATCACCGCGCCCGAGAGGATGTGCGCGCCGATCTCAGAGCCTTTCTCCAGGACGCACACACCGATCTCGACGCCTTTTTCCTGCGCCAGTTGCTTCAACCGGATGGCCGCCGACAAACCGGCTGGTCCGCCGCCAACGATGACGACGTCGTATTCCATCGATTCGCGGGGACCGTATGGCTCGATGAGAAACCGGCTCCTCATGCGGCGACAGCATCGAGGATCGATTGCGCACGCTGTACGACGGGCCGATCAACCATTTTCCCGTCGACGGCGACTGCTGCACCGTCGGCGGTTTTGAAGGCTTCGATGACACGTCTTGCCCACGCTAGTTCGTCTTCGCTCGGCGCGAAGGCCGCATTCACGATCGCAACCTGCCGTGGGTGAATGCAAAGCTTCCCGACGAAGCCCCATCGCCTTGCCTTGAGCGTTTCGACGCGTAACAAGTCATCGTCTTCAATGGCAGGCGTCACCCCATCGATCGGCGGAGCGATTCCTGCGACGCGTGAAGTGACGGCCAGATCGGCGCGGAAATGATCAAGTTCGTCACCATCGGATGCCAGTCCCAGGTCCGCGCAGAAGTCCAGCGTTCCAAACATCAATTGGCGGACAAACGGCGCTCGGGCGACGCCCATCGCATTGCACATTCCCTTCGCTGTCTCGATCAGCGCGTACACGGGCATCCTGCTTTTCGTTCGAGATACGAGTTCGACGACGTCGGACGCGCTCTCCGCTTTGGGCAGTACGATCCCCGCGACGCCTCGCAGCCTGCAAAGCTGTGCGTCGTCTTCGAACCACGAAGTGCCCGGCGCGTTCACTCGGATGAGTACAGGGCGATCGGGCGTCAACCACGCCTCGATCGCGCGTCGTGCTTCGCTCTTGTTTTCCGGTGAAACCGCATCTTCCAGGTCGAGGATGACAGCGTCCCCGCCACTCTGCAACGCCTTGTCGAACCGTTCCGGTCGATCGCCCGGTACGAACAGAAATGAACGAGTTTGCAAAAGACCATTCATGGAAGTGTTGTTGCTCACAATGTTGACACCAGTTCCGGCACGACAGTGAAGAGATCGCCGACGAGACCGTAATCCGCCATGCTGAAGATCGGCGCTTCGGGGTCTTTGTTGATCGCGACGATGACCTTGCTGTCCTTCATGCCGGCTAAGTGTTGAATCGCGCCCGAGATGCCGACGGCCACGTACAACTGCGGCGCGACGATCTTGCCCGTTTGACCGACCTGGAAGTCGTTCGGGACATAGCCCGCATCGACCGCCGCGCGCGATGCGCCGAGCGCCGCGTTGAGCTTGTCCGCGAGCGGTTCCAACGTCCTCGTGTAGTTTTCGCCGCTGCCCAGACCGCGACCGCCCGACACTATGATGTGCGCGCTCGTCAGTTCCGGACGATCGAGCTTGGTGACTTCGCGGTTTACGAACGACGAAATGCCTGCATCCGCCGCCGCTTCGATCTTTTCCACCGCTGCGCTGCCGCCTTCGGCCGCGACCGGATCGAAACCCGTCGCGCGAACGGTGATGACCTTGATCGGATCGCTCGACTGCACCGTGGCGATGGCGTTGCCCGCGTAGATCGGGCGCTCGAAGGTGTCGTCGCTATCGACGGCGGTGATGTCGCTGATTTGCGCGACATCGAGATGCGCTGCGATACGCGGCGCGATGTTCTTACCGTAAGCCGTCGCCGGAGCCAGAATGTGCGAGTAATCCTTCGCGATGTTCAGCACCGTCGCTTCGACGTTTTCCGCGAGGCCATCGGCGAGTTGGGGTGCATCGGCGAGCAGCACTTTCGCCACGCCCGCGATCTTCGCCGCCGCGTCCGCCGCGCCTTGCGCGTTCGAACCCGCGACCAGCACGTGCAAATCGCCGTCGACGAATTTGCCAACCTCAGCGGCCGCCGCAACCGTGTTCAGCGTCGCTGCCTTGATCGACGCGTTATCGTGTTCCGCAATTACCAGAATCGTCATTTTCTCGCGTCTCCCTTTACAGCACCTTGGCTTCGGTCTTCAACTTCTCGACCAGCGTCTTCACGTCCGGCACCATGATGCCGGCGCTGCGTTTCGGCGGCTCCGTGACTTTCAGCGTCTTCAGGCGCGGTGCGACGTCGACACCCAGATCAGCGGGCTTCACCGTCGTCAGCGGCTTCTTCTTCGCCTTCATGATGTTCGGCAGCGTCACGTAGCGCGGCTCGTTCAGGCGCAGATCGGTCGTCACGACTGCGGGCAGCTTCAGTGACAGCGTTTCCGCGCCGCCATCGACTTCACGCGAAACGATGGCCTTGCCATCCGCGATCACGACCTTCGAGGCGAACGTCGCCTGCGGCAGACCCGCCATTGCAGCAAGCATCTGCCCGGTCTGATTCGAGTCGTCATCAATCGCCTGCTTGCCAAGAATCACGAGTTCGGGCTTTTCCCGATCGACCAGCGCCTTCAAAATCTTCGCGACGGCCAGCGGCTGCAGATCATCCGCGGATTCGACGAGAATCGCTCGATCCGCACCGATAGCTAGCGCCGTGCGCAACGTCTCCTGACACTGCATCACGCCGCACGAAACAGCGATCACTTCGCTCGCAACACCCGCTTCCCTGAACCGCACCGCTTCTTCCACGGCGATCTCGTCGAACGGGTTCATCGACATCTTCACGTTCGCGATATCGACTCCCGTGCTATCCGACTTCACACGGACCTTCACGTTGTAGTCGACCACACGTTTAACAGGCACAAGGATCTTCAACTCTTCCTCCAGAATGAATGTCACAGACTGATTGGATTGGCACAGACGTGATGTCAGCCTGGTCCAGGCGCGATACTTTACGCTGCCGTAGTGATCTGTATCTGGTCGTCTCGCATCGGGAACCGATACCACTACAAACCGCGGACAAATACTTCATGCGGCATGCTGAACAATACCGCAGCGGTTGTCGGCGTCCGCCATGAATGATCGATATATGTCGGCACCAGCTTGCGTCCCAATAGCGAATTCTTGAATGAGTGTTGCGACCCATTTCGGGCTTTGTATCTGCATGAAGTGACCGGATGCGACGTGAATCGATTGGACGTGGTGCGCGAGTGCGACGAGCCGATCGATTTCTTGCGGTGGACGCAGTTCGTCGAATATGCCGGCGACGAGTACGCTGCGTGGCGGCAACTTGGGAATGTCGTCATCAAGATTCATAGTGGCCAGCATCGCGAATATGGCCGAAAAGCTCGCGGCGTCCGCTGTAAGCCATCTGCTACGAAACGTCGCATATCTTGCAGCATCGGTTTGCAGCGGCGACGGCCAGGTGCGTTCAAGCAGTGCAGGGACGACGTCGCGCAATCCTTGCTCTCGTAGTGCTTGGGCGCGTATCAGTGTGGCGCTCCGCGCGTCCGCAGCGACACCGCACGCAGGCGCCATGGCGATAAGCGCGCGAACCCGGTGCGGATAGCGAGCCGCGAACCGGATTGCGATACCGGCACCGACCGCGACGCCGGCGAGTACTACGGGTTCATTGAGGCCTGATGCGTCGAGTAGCGCAGCGAGATCGTCTACGTGCGAGTCGATACTTGGCGGCTCCAGCAATTTTTCCGACAAACCCGAACCACGCGTGTCGTAGCGCAAGAGAGTCTGATTGACCGGCAGCAGCGACCAGACCGTATCCCAGCTCTCGAGCGAGCCGCCCATTTCGTGGATCAACACCGTCGGCAGTGTTTCGCCCTGCCGTAGCTCATATCTGAGAACCGTTCCGTTGACTTCAACCCAGTCCAAGAGATGTCTCCTCGTTTCATCAAAAGATCGTCGCGAGCGCTCGAAACCGGGCGGAATCACGAGATGCCATCATGCAAAACACCTTTGATGTTGGCAATCGGCGTTTCGAAAAGGGGCCTTTTGGCGAGCAAAAGGTTCGCGATGAATAGCCAAACCAAGCTCACGGGGCGCCGCCTCAAACGGACTTCACGACTTCGTTGTCACGCCGAGTTCTGTGGCTGGTATTCGATTGATGGGACCGCAGAGCATCGCGACTAAATCTCCGGCAAAGGCTCCTTTTGAAAAGCGAAATTGGCACGGCTCGCGCGGTCCGTCATGCTGGGCCCGGAGACATCAACCAACATTGGATTTCCGTCATGCGTGATGCTTTGATTGTTTCTCCCCTTCGAACGCCGATCGGTAAATTTGGCGGAGCCCTCGCGCCGCTGAACGCCGATGCGCTTGCCGCAGCAGTCATCAAAGCGGTGATGGCGCGTACCGGCGTCCCACCCGAAACGCTCGATGAGGTCGTTGTCTCGCAATCGTATGCGTCGAGCGAAGCACCTTGCATGGGGCGGTATTCAGCGCTGCTCGCTGGATTGCCCATCGAGGTGCCAGGGTATACGCTTGACCGTCGGTGTGGATCCGGCGTTCAGGCGCTGGTCAATGGCGCGATGGCGGTCCAGACGGGAACGGCAGATGCAGTGCTGGTTATTGGTGTGGAAAGTATGAGCAACATTGAGTACTACACCACGGATATGCGCTGGGGCTCCCGAAGTGGGTCAGTGAAGCTGCACGACCGGCTGGAGCGCGGACGAGAGCGCTCGCAACCCGAGTCGCGGTTTGGGCGTATTTCGGGCATGCCCGAAACCGCTGAAAACCTCGCAACCGATTATGGTATTAGCCGCGAGGCGTCCGATGAACTGGCAATGCTCAGCCACCAGCGCGCCGCGGCCGCATGGCGCGACGGCCGATTCGATGCCGAGGTAATTCCGATCGACGTCCCGAAGAAAGGTGGCGTCGAGCAGATAACGCGCGACGAAGGCGTGCGCGCTGACGTCTCTATGGAACGACTGAGCGCGTTGAAGCCTTTGTTGCCAGGGGGTGTATCCACGGCAGGTAACGCCAGTCAGCAGAACGACGCGGCAGCCGGTTGCCTTGTCGTTAGTGAAGACTATGCGCGTCGCTTCGGTCTGAAGCCTCTCGCACGACTGGCCGGCTGGGCATCGGCAGGGTGCGATCCCGCCCGCATGGGCATTGGGCCTGTGCCCGCGGTCGAGAAGCTGCTGCGCAGAACGGGCTTGACCTTACGCGAGATGGATCTGATCGAGGTAAACGAGGCGTTCGCGGCACAAGTTCTCGCGGTGCTTAGGCAATGGGATATCAATGACCTGTCCAACATTAACGTCAACGGATCGGGAATTTCACTGGGTCACCCGATCGGGGCGACCGGTCTGCGTATCATGACGACCTTGCTGCATGAAATGAGTCGTCGCGGGAGCCGGTACGGCTTGGAGACGATGTGCGTCGGCGGTGGGCAGGGGATGGCCGCGCTGTTCGAACGCGTTGAATGATTTCCCGATGCTCCGGGGCATGAGCGCATTAAAAACACCGCGGTGCGGTGCACCAGATTAAGGAGACAAAACATGATGCAGTCTCGCATGATTGGCGATTTGAAAGTAACCCGCATTCTTGAATACGCCGGTCCGACTCACGACCCCGCGTTCCTCTTCCCGGAAATTGACCGCTCGGTGCTGGATGAGCATGCCGCGCTGATGCATCCGAATCACTGGATCGCGCACATGAACAAGCTGATCGTCACGATCCAGTTTTGGATCGTGCACGCTGGCAGCAACATCATCGTGATCGATACAGGCGTAGGAAACTTCAAACCCCGTCCGGGTATCGCCCGGATGAACATGCTCAATGGGCTGGTGAAGGAGTGGATGACTGCCGCAGGCGCGCCACCTGAAAAAGTCACCCACGTGGTCATGACGCATTTGCACGCGGACCACGTCGGATGGAACACCACCTGGCAGGACAATCGCTGGGTTCCGACGTTCCCCAATGCGCGCTACTACCTTCCCAACGACGACTTCGTTTTTTGCGAGGAAGGTCGAAACAAGGAAGCTGGTGTAATCGATGTCTTCGGTGAATCATTTTTTGATAGCGTCATGCCTATTGTCAACGAAGGCTTGGCTGAGATGATCGATCCGACCCGCGAAATTGCCGATTGTCTGCAGGTTGAACCCGCCCCCGGCCATAGCCCCGGTCAGTTGACGTTCCGCGTACGCTCGCGCGGCGAAGAAGGCTTGTTTTGTGGCGACGTTTTCCATAGCCCACTTCAAATTGTTCGGCCGGATGTCAATTCTGGGTACTGTATCCGGCCGGATCTTGCACGCCAATCGCGCCTCGAATGCCTGAATCGCGTTGCGGATCGTGAAGCACTTTTACTGCCTGTGCATTTCGGCGAACCGCATTGCGGGTATATCCGGCGTGAGGGACAAGGCTTCCTGTTTGAGCCGGCGAGCTGGTAGCAGGTGCGCACGCCTCGGTCATTGGCCAGAGCTGCTCACCGTTTGCCGATCTGTATCCTTCGGATGACTCTTCCGCTCGCTTCTGACTCGGCGTTGAGAACGACTGCGGTGACCGGTTGCGCGCGCGATATACTGTTTTCTTAACGTCCCGTTATGGTTACGGTGTCGGGGCTAGTAGAGAGACCAGAAAATGGCTGTGGGGTTCGATATCACTGACTTCCGTTTGTTCGTCAATGTCGCAGAGACGCGCAGTCTCACGCGTGGCGCGGAGCGTTCATTCCTTTCCGTGCCGGCGGTGAGCAACCGCATAAAGAATCTCGAAGATACGCTGGGTATTCGCCTGCTTGAACGATCATCACAGGGCGTAGCGTTAACCGACGCTGGCGAAGTCTACCTAAGACACGCGCGTGTTGTGTTGTCCGAGCTGGAAAAGCTGACAGGGGAGTTGCAGCAGTTTGCCCCCGGTCTGACAGGGCAATTGCGGCTGGTTGGAAATACGACGGCGATTACGGAATATCTGCCACCGGTGATCGGCGACTATCTGTGCGCCCATCCCGATATCCACATCGACATTCGCGAACGGCTCAGTGACGACATCGTGCGTATTGTGCGCGACGGTGGAGCGGACTTGGGAATCATATCCGGCAATGTGGCCACCAGTGGACTGCAATCGTTGCCGTTCGTATCAAGTACGCTGGTTCTGATTGCTCCGGCGGGGCACCCGCTGCTTGAGCGGCCCGATGTGTCGTTCGAAGAGTCCCTTTCTTATTCGTTCGTCGCGCTCCTGGAAGCAAGTGCAATTCAGATCTTCCTGAATCGAGCTGCCGCGGTGGCACACAAGCCGATGACGATTCGCGTCCATGTTGCGAGCTACGATGCGATCTGTCGCATGGTGGCCGCCGGAGCCGGGATTGCAATTTTGCCGAAAGCTGCATTCGTGCGGCTGAAGGGCGAACAGTCCATTGGCTCATGCGCGTTACGTGATCCTTGGGCCGTACGCACGTTTCAGGTTTGTGCTCGCGACCTCAACGCTCTGTCAAGTTTTGCGCAAGAGTTCGCGCACCGCCTGATTGAACGTTACGCGCAAAGCAATCTCGTGTAGCGCGACGATAGTCGGCTGTCCGCAACGTCGGGCCACAGGCGCTGGCGCCTCTCGTCTGATCGATTGAAAAGACGTGCTACTCGATCCGGCGATGCGTCGCATGTGGCGGATCACCGGGCTGTCGACGGCCTTATCATCGACCGAGATTCGTCCATTCGCTTACTCGAACACCCGAACGCACGCGCGTCGCATACCTCGATACTGTGTGGCTGATCGACGCGAACGCTTAGTGTGCACCGGGTCGATCTTACTTGGATGACACACAGGTTCTCACCGGCCCAAGTTGCTTGTGGGACAGCGCGCATTTGATCGACTAGCCCGAAGTAGCGGCTATGCCGAGTCGACAAGGGTCAGGGACCGTTGGCCGATGGGCTCAGCGATGTCCCACATCTTCCTCGCGACAGGGCCAAACGTTGCCCAACACGGACTTCTACACTTCTTCTACTGCCGGCCTAGCTGGCCCTGTATCGAGAACGACCACATCCGCACAGCGGAAACGGCCCGTTTTCGAGACCCTTGGGGATTGCCCACTGACCGCCATTTTGTAGCGCGGTTAACATGGAAAATTCCCCGGCTCTGCCGGGGAGGTAGTAAAAGTTTGACGTATGCGGGAGCCGTCCATCGGTGACACTCCCCTTTGTGAGTCGCCAAGCACACTAGAGGGAGAATCATGATGGACGACTTTGATAGCCTAAGCCACAGCAGATGGGAATGTAAATATCACGTGGCATTCATTCCGAAGTGCCGTAGAAAGGTGTTGTACGCACAGCTGAGGGGACATCTGGGTGAGGTCTTCCGACGACTGGCTCAGCAAAAGGAGAGCCGGGTAGAAGAAGGGCACCTGATGGCGGATCATGTTCATATGCTGTTGTCGATACTGCCAAAGTATGCGGTGTCACAGGTGGTCGGCTACATGAAGGGCAAGAGTGCGATCCACCTGGCTCGGGTGTATGGCGAGCGCAAGCAGACCTTCGTGGGCCAGGCATTTCTGGGCGCGAGGGTATTTCGTGTTCACAGTGGGGCGAGACGAGCAGCTGATCCGTGAGTACAGGCAATGTCCCGGGCGTAGTTGAAGGTTGAAGGCGGCGGTTCCCCGTTGGAAATCCGAGAGAATCGGGTTTCGACGACCAACTTCCCGGACAGGGAACCAAGGAGAACCGCCAAATGAAGCGTACCAAGAAGAAGCCCCAAAGCGCCAGCGCGCCGTTGCACGTGGTGCCCAAGCAGGACCCGGAAGGACTGCGTGCCTGTTTTGCCGAGAACAGTCAGCTCCTGTTGCCCATGCTCGATCTGATTCAGAACACCCGCGCGAGCATCGACGAGTTGATGCACGAAGCCGGCCGTAGCCTTGTCGAGCAACTGCTGGTGATCTCGGCGACGGAAGTCGCCGGCGAGAAGCATCCGGGCCGCAGAGGCGGCGAGATCCGCTGGCACGGCTCGCAGCAAGGCCAGATTGTGATGGACGAACGCAAGTTGAACGTGAAGCGGCCGCGCCTTCGGCGTCGTGGCGGCGGCGAAGTGCCGGTCCCCGCCTACGAGCAATTGAACGAGAATCCGCGGCTCGCCGAGCGCGTGCACGAGATCATGGTCACGGGCGTGTCGACGCGCAAATATGCCAAGGTCCTGCCCGAGATGGCCGGCACCGTTGGCATCTCCAAGAGCAGCGTCTCGCGCGAGTTCATCAAGGCCAGCCAGACGGCGCTCACCGAGCTGATGGGGCGGCGCTTCGATGACAAGGACTTTCTGGCGATCTACCTTGACGGCATCATCGTCGACTCACGTCACATCATCGCCGCTATCGGCGTGGAGCCCCGGCGAGAAACACCTCCTGGGTCTCGCGAGCGGGTCGAGTGAGAACGCCCAGGTCGTCAAGGATCTGTTGCGCGGACTGATCGAGCGCGGCGTGCCTGCGGATCGCGAATACCTGTTCGTGATCGATGGTTCCAAAGCGCTGCGCTCGGCCATCGAGGAGTTCTTCGGCGAACGCGCCCACGTGCAGCGCTGCCGTGTGCACAAGCAGCGCAACGTCCTCGAGCGCCTGCCCAAGGAGAGCGTTTCGCAAACCGCCGCGATCATGAAGGCCGCCTACAAGTTGTCGACCGACGATGGCATCGCCAAGCTCAAGACGCACGCGGCGTGGCTCAAGGCCGACTATCCGGACGCCTCGCCGCACTGCTCGAGGGGCTGGAGGAAACTTTCACGGTGAACAAGCTGGGCCTGACGCCGGCGCTCATGCGCGGGCTGTCGACGACCAACATCATCGAGAATCCCAACGGCGCGGTGCGCCGTGTCGCGGGGCGCGTGAAGCGCTATCGCGACGCCGACATGGCGTTGCGCTGGACAGCCGCGGGCTTCCTGGAAGCTGCGAAGCACTTCCCGAAAAATCCTCGGCGTGAATGAACTCTGGATTCTCGCTGCGGCCTTGAAACGGTCACGCTCGAAATCAATTGACCATGATCGGAAGGTTGCCTAACCTATGCCGCACCCGCCGTCCCAACCTTCAACTGTCTTCGGGACATCGCCTGAGTACATCGAGCATCAGGAGCAGGAAGATCAGCGGCTGGATCAGATGCGACTGTGGTGATCGAAGCGTGCCACCGATCAGTGGCGCAAGAAACCGGGGCGCGTTAGCGCCACCGATTAGCCGCTTTGAGCGGCTCACAAATTAAAGCCACCGGCTTTGCCGGTGGATACTTACTTCATGCAGCATTGCAGACCGGCGGACTCATCGGTTCAGAACGAGCGAGGTAGACCCAAGATATGCTCGGATACGTACGAAAGGATCAAATTTGTCGAGATCGGCGCGACCTGGTAGAGCCGCGTTTCGCGGAACTTGCGTTCGACATCGTACTCGGACGCAAATCCGAATCCCCCGTGAAACTGCAAGCACGCATTCGCCGCTTCCCATGATGCGTCCGCCGCCAGCAGCTTGGCCATATTAGCCTGCGCGCCACAAGGCTCGTGCGCGTCGAAGCGACGAGCCGCATCGAAACGCATCAGGCTCGCGGCCTCGACATTGACAAGTGCCCGCGCGATCGGGAACTGTACGCCCTGATTCTGACCGATGGGACGTCCGAAGACGACGCGGTCTTTCACATACGCGGACACTTTATCGATAAACCAGTAGCCGTCGCCGATGCATTCTGCTGCGATCAGCGTGCGTTCTGCATTCAGGCCATCGAGAATGTACTTGAAGCCCTGGCCTTCCTCCCCGATCAGGTTTTCCGCCGGAATTTCGAGATTATCGAAGAAGAGCTCGTTGGTTTCATGATTCACCATGTTGGGAATGGGCCGCACCGTTAGGCCACGGTCGATCGCTTCGCGTAAGTCAACGATGAAGATCGACATGCCCTCGGACTTCTTTTTAACCTCGCTTAGGGGCGTTGTACGGGCGAGCAGGATCATCAGGTCGGAGTGTTGGACCCGCGAGATCCATACCTTTTGCCCATTGATGACGTAGCGGTCGGAACGGCGCTCGGCGGTTGTCTTGATCTTGGTCGTATCGGTGCCGGTGGTCGGTTCAGTGACGGCCATCGATTGAAGGCGCAGTTCGCCTGTGGCGATCTTAGGCAAATACTTGCGCTTTTGCTCCTCGGAACCGTGCCGCAGGAGGGTCCCCATGTTGTACATCTGACCGTGGCAGGCGCCGGAATTGCCACCCGAGCGATTGATCTCCTCCATGATGACAGAAGCCTCGGTCAGGCCCAGGCCCGAGCCCCCGTACTCCTGCGGAATCAGCGCGGCGAGCCAGCCGGCCTGAGTCAGCGCATTGACGAACGCTTCCGGGTAGCCCCGTTCCTCGTCGATCTTCCGGAAGTAGTCAGCCGGGAATTGTTGACAAAGATCGCGAACGGCGTCGCGAATATCTTGAAATGCGTCGTGATTGGTCGTTTGCATCGGAGTCGGTTTAATCAGTTCGAGGTAAGTAAGGCGCTTGCTCGCATCGTGAGATAACCCTCGTGGTCTTTGGCCCACAGGTCGATGCTCGCGCCGTCGTCAGATGGCTTTGCGCACAATGAAAATGACTGGCCTGCGAAAGTCGGGCGCACCGCCTTGAAGCTGAACTGTCGCAACGTGGCGCCGGGGCACTCGCGGCGGACCAGGTCGGCCAGCAGCGTCGCAATCAGCGGCCCGTGAACGACAAGGCCTGGATATCCTTCCTGCCCGGTCGCGTAAGGGTGGTCATAGTGGATTCGGTGGCTGTTGAAGGTCAGCGCCGAATAGCGGAACAGTAAAACCGGATCGGCGATCACTGTGCGCTGCCAGACGTCTCCGTCGGGTGCGCGCGTGGGCTGCGCAGCCGGCGCACCCGGCTGTGGCGCATCGCGGTAGACGATGTCCTGCTCTTCGCTGATCTTGAGCGCGCCATTGACTGAAATTTCGTGCCGTACGGTCACAAATAGCAGCGAACCGGAACGCCCCGATTTGTGCTCGATTTCCGTGATGGTGGACGCGCGCTCAGCCTTTTCGCCGGGCTGCAAAGACCCGTGAAAAGTCAGGCGCCCACCGGCCCACATGCGGCGCGGCAACGGCACAGGTGGAAGAAAGCCACCCCGCTTAGGATGTCCGTCGGCGCCCACCTCCGCGAGCGGCGCGGTGGGTAGGAAATACAGCCAATGCCATAGAGGCGGCACCGCGCTGCTGACCGTCGCAATGTCCAGAGTTGCAGACAGCGCGGTGATCGGATAGCGGCTGATCTCCTCTGAGATGCTTTCCTGTTTGTTGCGCCACTGGGCGAAGGTATCGGTTGTACTGGGCAAAGTTTTTCCTCCGATGATTCATCACCCTAAGACATCTCTGCTTTGCGCAGGTCGGGCGGTTTTCGCACTATGGGGTTGCGCTCGGAATTTGCGAAGTTTGGATTGGTGAATCCATGTTTCGCGTTGCTTAATGCAGGCCGTCTTTCTGGCAGCGTGAATGCCAGAACCGGCCGAGAGCGGCCTTAACGCCAGCTTAAAGACAGTTGCGGATCTGAAAATTGTGGGCCGCATAGGGGCATGGCACGCTACGTCCATCGAGCGTGGCGAACTACTTGAACGCTCCTGTCACTGAGCAAGGACAACGAGAGACATGATCAACAAGATTTGCAACACAGCACTGGATGCTGTTCGAGACGTGGCCGACGGCGCGACGATCGCGATCGGCGGGTTTGGCGGTGCAGGGATGCCCGACGAACTGATCGACGCGCTGATCGAACAGGGAGCGAGGGATCTCGTCGTGGTCAGCAACAACGCCGGAAATGGAGACTTCGGGCTCGCTGCGTTGCTCAGGGCGCGACGGGTGCGCAAGCTGATCTGCTCGTTTCCCCGGCAGAAAGACGCCTACGCTTTTGAAGAGTTATATCGGGCCGGGCAAATCGAGCTCGACGTCGTCCCGCAGGGCACACTCGCGGAACGGCTGCGGGCTGCCGGATGTGGGATAGGCGCGTTTTATACGCCGACCGGATTTGGCACGATGCTCGCCGAGAACAAGGAGACTCGCCGGATCGATGAGCGCGATTTCGTGCTCGAGTATCCGATTCATGTCGACTTCTCACTGGTCAATGCAAAGTGCGCCGATCGCTGGGGCAACCTGATTTATAACAAGACCGCGCGCAACTTCGCGCCGGTGATGGCGATGGCGGCGAAGACGACGGTCGCAGCAGTCACACAAGTTCGCGAGTTGGGCGAACTCGATCCGGAGACGATCGTTACTCCCGGCATTTTTGTCAACCGCGTGGTATTGCGCGGCGACAGTCGTACACATTGAGTTGCAGCGCAGACGGAGAACGAACGAGATGAATCAAGAATCGCGTAATTTGCTGGCCGCTCGCGTCGCGCGAGATATTCCCGACGGTTCCTATGTGAATCTCGGCATCGGTTTGCCAACACTTGTCGCCAATCACCTCTCGAGAGACAAGGAAGTGATTCTGCACAGCGAAAATGGGGTGCTCGGTCAATGGGAGGCCGCGGACCCCGGCCACGAGGACTGGGACCTGATCAACGCCGGCAAGGAAGCAATCCGACTTCAACCGGGCGCGGCATTTTTTCACCACGCGGACTCCTTCGGCATGATGCGTGGTGGTCATCTCGACATATGCGTTTTGGGTGCGTTTCAGGTGTCGGAGCGTGGCGATCTGGCGAACTGGCATACCGGTGCTGAGGACTCGATTCCCGCTGTTGGCGGTGCGATGGACCTCGCAATCGGCGCTAAACGCGTCTTCGTGATGATGGACTTCCTGGCAAAAGACGGCAAAAGCAAGCTGATGTCGCGATGCACCTATCCGCTGACTGGGTTGGCCTGCGTAAGCCGAATCTATACCGAACTTGCCACCTTCGACATTCGGGAAGATGGCGTATTTGTGGTTGAAATCATTGGAGACATGGCACCCTCGAAGCTTCAGGCGCTCACCGAGGTAACGCTTGACTTTTCGTTGCTGGACGCGTCTCAGGCAGCGTAGCACCGCACCCGCCGGCGTCGATAGAACTATTACGATTGATGGAGACAGACAATGTTCGATTGGTACAAGGACGGTACACCCCAGCAAAGAAAGACGTTCTGGGCTTGCTACTCAGGATGGGCACTAGATTCGTTCGATATGCAGATGTTCAGCTTCCTGTTGCCAGCCTTGATGACAACATGGGCGCTAACCAAAGGGCAAATCGGGTTGATCGGTACGGTCGCCCTGATCGTGACGGCGATCGGTGGCTGGATGGCCGGCATTCTCAGCGATCGCTATGGACGAGTTCGTGTATTGATCTTCACGATCGTCTGGTTCACCTTTTTCGGCATCCTCGCAGGATTCGCCCAGAGCTACGAGCAATTGCTCGTAGCACGCACGCTGCAAGGTCTCGGCTTCGGAGGAGAATGGGCAGTCGGGGCAGCGCTGATGGCCGAGGCCACCAGTACTCGACACCGAGGCAAGGCGTTGGGTTTCGTCCAGTCTGGATTCGCGCTGGGATGGGCGCTCGCGGTGCTGGTTGCAACCTTTCTGCTGACGAATTTGCCTCACGAAACGGCTTGGCGCGTCGCCTTCTGGAGCGGGGTCATCCCGGCAACTGTCGTGCTGTTCATCCGCCGCAACGTCAAGGACTCGGTAATCTTCAAGGAATCGCAAAGGAGCGATAAGCCGCGGGCGTCATTTGCCTCAGCGTTTAACCGTCAGTATGTCCGTTCCACTATCTTGGCCAGTATGCTCGTGATCGGGTTGCAAGCTGCATGCTACGCCATCCTGGTCTGGTTGCCGTCGCTGCTGAATGAACGCCACGTGGCATCCGGGTCGCTGATCACGGCGATTCTCATCATGGCGCTAGGCTCATTCTGTGGGTTCGCCTCGTCTGCGTATCTTGCCGATAGAATCGGGCGCCGTCCTACATTGATCGCGCTTTCGCTTTTAAGCTGGGTGGTGACGGTTACCTATATGCTGGTTCCGCTGAATTCGGTCCTGACCAGCATCATGGGATTCTTCGTCGGATTTGCTTCGATTGGTATGTTCGCGGCGCTTGGCCCGTTCTTGAGCGAGCTATTCCCGACGCACGTGCGCACGACGTGCATGGGCTTTGCATACAACGTTGGCAAGTCGGTGGGGGCCAGCGCGGTGGTGGGTGTGGGTTTCTTGTCGGCTCGCACCGGATTGGCGACAGCCATTGGCCTGTTTTGCCTGGGCTCTTACGCGATCGCAGTATTGGCGATCCTGTTGTTGCCCGAAACACGGGGCGTGGCACTCGACGAAGTCGAGACCACGTTGGACAGTCATGCGAATGCGCTACAGCCGGGGCATCACTGAACCAGAACTCTGCGGCATCATCACCGTGAAAAGGAGAAGACATGATTCGAATGCTTTATTTGCTCGGCAAACCGGACGGAATGTCAGACGAGCAATTCAAGGCGGAATGCATTCGCCACGACGAAATGTCCCGCGACGTACCTGGCTTGATGAAATACGAAGTGCGGTTGGTCGCCGAGCAACCGACTGATACTCACGTGCCGTTTTTTGATATCGGTCATGTCGATGCAATTGGCGAATGCTGGTTCGAAAACGAGGAAGCCTACAACCGATATCTTGACTCGGATGTGCGGCGGGCCTGGTTTGAGCACGGCAAAACCTTCATCGGCAAGCTGAAGCCGTTTCGCACCGAGCCGGTTTCCCCGCAACATAGCGCCTAACACAGGTTCAACACCGATGCGTGAGCCATTCTATCGTCCCTATGCATCGTCGGACTATGACGACTTGACGGTGCTGCTGCCATTGAGCAGTCTGGGCGAGCGTTCCTTTCGGAATTGTTTTTTTCAACCTGATCCGAGCGCGCGCTGTGGCGCAGGGCAAGTAGCGGGGCAGGCATTGTGGGCTGCTGCGCAATCTGCTCAAGGATGGCGTGTGAGCGCACTGCAGTTGTCGATGTTGCGCGCCCCTCGGTTCGATGAGTGGCTCGAGTATGCGGTCGAATCCTCCGGTGAAACGCCGCACACTTTGACTAGGCATGTCTACGGTGTCGAGGGGCTAGAGACCGTATCCAGCATGCATGTCAGATTTGCCGAACCGGCTTCATTATTGCGACCGACACGTTCGTCCGACGTTGCCGTCGCATTTAACGAGTTTCTGGCGGCCGAATCTGTTGCCCGGGACGAGGCGCAAGACGGCACGAGCAGCATACCGTTCGTCGAGATTCATCAGTCAGCTCAGACGGCACCCAGTGCGAACGAAACTGGCCAACTGCGGCGGCTTGTATGGTGCCGACTGAGGCATGCGTTGCCTCTGGAGGGCGTGTGGTGTTCGGCTGCTCTGGCTTATATGGCGGCGAGCAGCGTCCCGGCTGCGATAGGCGTCAGCGAGACAGCAGATGACGTGCATGGATGGAACTTCGACACACGTGAGTTCTCGATGTTGTTTCATTCCGGGTCATTCGATGTCAACGACTGGCTGTTGTTCGACAGTGAATTTTTACAGCGGAACGGAAAGCAGTTTTCGTTCGAGACAAAGGTCTACGCCCGTTCAGGCGTTCACCTCGCAACCAGTATGCAGACATGTATCGAGCGAATCGGATTTGAATGAATTCTTCCAAACAACGTAATAAGGAAAGCAAAATGCTGTATTGCGTAGAGATGCAGGTGAACATTCCCGATAGTCTCGAGCCGAGCCGGGTTGAAGAGATCAAGTCAGCGGAAAAAGCCCGGGCCGTCGAGCTTCAGAAGGCGGGAAAGTGGCCGCACCTGTGGCGAGTTGTAGGAAAGTATTCGAACATCAGCATCCTGGATGTGGAGAGCAACGATGAGTTGCATCAGTTGTTGTCGTCGCTGCCGCTGTTTCCGTATATGACCATTCAGGTCACGCCATTGGCTCGCCATCCGTCGGCTATCTGAATAGTAGGCCTTTCATCGCGCGCGGCGGCGATTCGTCGCGTGTATTGATATCTATTTCACCCGTACATGACGCATTATCTGGATCACGACTCGCCCGATCTTTCGCCCTGGATCCGCCGCGGCGATACCGTGTTGTGGGGCCAGGCGAATGCTGAACCTTTACCGCTGACGCGCGCGTTAATGGCGCAGCGTGAGCGCATTGGGCGGTTTAGAGTGCTTCTTGGCATCGCGTCCAGCGACTCGTGTCGAGTAGAACACACCGATTACGTTGACTTCGTCAGCTACGGCGGATCCGGTGCGAACCGGAAACTGACCGACGCTGGGGTGCTTGACGTGTTGCCATGTCACTATTCTCAGCTGCCCGCGCTGATCCGGGAGGGGTCGCTAAAAGTCGACGTGCTGCTGTTGCAAGTGGCCGGACCCGACGAGGCAGGGCGGTACAGCCTGAGCCTGGCGCACGAGTATCTGCTGGCGGCGTTGGATAGCGCGCGGGTGGTGATTGCTGAAGTTAATCGCCAGGCGCCGTGGGCATACGGCGAGCAATCGCTTACGCTCGAGCGTTTTGATGCCGTGCTGTTGTCGGATCGCCCCGTACTGGAACAGCTTCGCACGACACCGAGCGCTACAGAGCAACGGATAGGCCAAAACATTGCTGAATTTATCGAGGACGGTGCGACGCTTCAGATGGGGATTGGCACGATTCCCGAGGCCGTCCTCGGCTGCCTTACCGGCCACCGTGATCTCGGTGTGCATTCAGGCAGCATCGGCGATGGCGTCGCGCGACTGATGGCAAGCGGCGTGATCACCAACGCGCGCAAAACAATCGATAGCGGGAAGACCGTGGCCGGCGTGCTGATTGGCAGCGCCGCGCTGCACAGTTTTGTTCATCGTAACCCAAACGTGTTGATGCGTTCGACGGACTATGTTCACCACCCGGACGTGCTTGCAAGCATTGACCGCCTTGTCGCGATTAACTCGGCGATCGAGGTTGATCTCACTGGGCAGGTCAATGCGGAAGTCGCGAATGGCTCATACCTCGGCGCCGTTGGTGGTGCAGGGGATTTTCTGCGGGGTGCAGCGCGTTCGCGAGGAGGCGTGCCAGTGATCGCTCTTCCGTCGACCAGCAAGGGGCGAAGTCGTATCGTCGAACGACTGTCGGGTCCGGTCAGCACCCCTCGCTGCGACATTGGCTTGGTCGTGACCGAGTTCGGCATAGCGGATCTGCGGGGCTTGAGCTTGAGGCAGCGGACCAAACGCATGCTTGATATTGCTCACCCTGATTTCAGGGCTGAGTTGGCACCGGTCGCAAATGTTTGATCTGTTAAGCATTCTCTTTGTTTTGTTGTATCCGTCAGCGTCATCCGAAGTAAATCTATGGTCCGCCCCAGTTTTGCAACCCCTGATGCTTGATGTCATGTTGGCTTGCTCAAATCTATCCGGCGTCGATGTGGGGACTGCTCCCCGCGCCACGATGAAGTTCGCGCCAGCGGTTCCGATAAAGTTGGGCGGCTTCAGGAGCCTCTTTACTTCCCGGGGTGTTCCGCAGGCCGGTGTGCCGTTCACGTCATCAGGTTTCAGTCGTCGCAAAAGCGCAGAAGATGACGGGCAACGATCGCCCAGGCGGTGCGAGCCAGCTTGTTGGCCAATGCACACGCCACAACGTTCGAGTGGCGTCGTGCCAGAAGCGCACGGGTTCAGTCGGCGAGCCGGCCGGTTCGCTTCTCCAGGCATCGCATGAAGGCGCGGGCGCACTGGACGAGAAGACTTCGGATGTTCTTGTCACCGCGTCGACTTATCCCGAGAAGGTTAGATCTGCCGCCCGTGCTGTACTGGCGGGGAACAAGACCAAGTGTTGAGGTATGTTAATTTTGCTAATAGGTACGCTAATTTCGCTAATACCGCCAAGCGAGCCTCGATCTAGCGATGACACGTCGATACTTGCTGACGAGCGATAGCAGACTCGTCATGTTTCGAGCTTGTTTCGGAAGTCCTATCGGAATTCTGTCCAACACCGTCCCGTGTTCCTCGCACACTACGGTTTCTGGATCGAGCCACCGGCTTTTCCAGCGTGGCGCGAAGACATCGGCTGGATTAGTCAACTGTCAAGCAAACAAAACAGTACGGGAGTTTCGAGCGGGCCTTCAGCCAGTCAGGTCGCGTTTGAATCTGCTGTTGAGGTTCACTATTTCCGCTAACGGGTGCAACATTTCCGCTAATATAGGCGCATTCGGCGAACCTCGCGTTTTTTGCGGTAGCGGCTGACCAGCTTCAATAGATGTTCCATATTGCTTGCTTGACGTATCGTCGATGCACGTACTGTTTCTAACGGCTCACGGTGTTCGTCACAGTAGCCTGCGGCGGGATCGAGCCACGCCCGCTTCCAGCGAGGCGCAGTAACGTCCGCCGGGTTCAAAACCAGGCAACGGAAGCAATAGGGTAGATGCCTTCGCGGAATCATCCAGTCGGTACGCGTTTGGATGTGCGCTAGCCGAGCGATGTCGAGCCGTGCGAGTTCGGCGAGTGTGTCAAGCACACGGTTGTCGACGGGAGCGAACAGAATCCATCCGGCGTTGGTCAGGGATGGCAAGGGTCCCAGTTGATTGGCCACCCACATTCGATCAATGCTCATGGGCAGCGACAATTGTTTTGGCCGGTCGTTGACGATCGTTTTGGCCGGTGGTGAGGAGTCGAAGGGCGGCGCAGTCGCCGTAGACGATGAGCCACCGG
>NZ_JARUXO010000093.1:0-510766 GCF_031451275.1 Caballeronia sp. LZ029 | reverse complement strand
AATTCAATACTACTTCTTCCCAGATTGGTTGCAGGCCCACAGGCCCGCAACAACAAGTCATGCCTGATGACCATAGCGAGTCGGTACCACCCCTTCCCAGCCCGAACAGGACCGTGAAACGACTCCACGCCGATGATAGTGCGGATCACCCGTGTGAAAGTAGGTAATCGTCAGGCTCCTCATGCTGCAAACAAAAACCCCACCCCGCAAAGGTGGGGTTTTTGCGTTGGGAACGCGATACCCGATGAAGATCTAGCCGCGAAGTTGGCTCAAGCGCCTGATCACACGACCTTGTGAATGGCGGATTGCTGGTAATTCTGGATACCGATCTTGTCGATGAGGCCGATCTGAATCTCCAGCCAGTCGATGTGATCCTCGGTGGCGTCGAGAAGCTCGACCAGGATTTCCCTCGACACGAAGTCCCGCACCGACTCGCAATAGACGATGCCTTCCTTGCATTGCGCTTGAGCCGCCATCTCGAGCTTGAGATCGTTCTGGAGTGCTTCGAGCGTGTGACTGCCGATGGTTAGCGGATGAAGATCCTGCAAATTGGGCATTCCGTCGAGCATGAGGATGCGCTCGATCAGCTTGTCGGCGTGCGTCAACTCATCCATCGACTCGTTGTATTCGTGCGCGCCGAGCTCTTCGAAACCCCAGTGCTTATAGAGGCGCCCGTGAAGAAGATACTGGTGCACGGCCGTCAGCTCGTTCTTCAATTCGGCGTTGAGATAGTCAATCACTTTCGGATCGCCTTGCATACCGTCTCCTGCCTGATCACGTGGCCACACAATCAGGATAGACGCTGAGCGACAACAGGCCCACAACGAGACTCATTTTCATTCGCAGGGCAAATCTGTCAGGAATCGCGCGATAAGCGATAAGCGACCGCATCGCCTTCGACCGAAAGATGGACCTGCTCGTCGATACGCGGCGCACGAAACCCCGGCACGCAGGCGACGACCGTACAGTCTTCCGCATTTTTCAGCCTGAGCGTGACGAGCGCATCGCGGCCATTGAAGCCGACGTCGATCACGACCGCCTCACGCGACGCGGACGACGTTTCCGCAGCGAGGCGAATCTGTTCGGGCCGGATCATCACATCGACCGCGCCTTCATCGACAGGACTCGAAAGCGGCAGCCTGCCGAGCGCGCAGCTCGCGAAATTGCCATCGGCGATGCCGCGCAGCAGCACCGCGTCGCCGACGAATGACGCCAGTTCTCGCGTCGCCGGCCGTCGATAGATCTCCTCCGCAGACGCGTTCTGCACGAGCCTGCCGTTCCAGAGGACGGCGACCTGCTGTCCCAGCGAAAGCGCCTCCGCCTGATCGTGCGTGACGAGCACGGCGGTCGTACCGGTTTGCGCCAGCGCGAGCGCGACGGCTTTGCGCGTCTCGATCCGCAAGGCTGCATCGAGCGAGGAAAACGGTTCGTCGAGCAGGATCAGTCCGGGCGATGGCGCGAGCGCCCGCGCCAGTGCGACGCGTTGCTGCTGCCCGCCGGAAAGCTGTTGCGGCGCGCGCCGCGCATAGTCGAGCGGCAAACCGACGAGGGCCAGCAACTCCGCCACCCGATGCTGCACGCGGCGCTCGCCACGCGGCAGCCCGAACACGATGTTTTCCGCCACCGACAGATGCGGAAACAGCGCGCCTTCCTGCGGCACATACCCGATGCGCCGATGCTCCGTCGGCACGAACGAGCCGGGGCCGTCCACACGACGCCCGTCGATGTCGATGATGCCGCCATCCGCGCGCTCGAAGCCGCACAAGAGGCGCAGCAGCGTTGTCTTGCCGCTCCCGGACGGGCCGAGCAGTGCAAAAAGCGTGCCTCGCGACACAGTGAGATCGACGCCATGCAACACGGAATAGTCATCGAAGGCCTTGCGCAGACCCTGCACGCGAAGTTCGCTCATGGATTGGCTGAATGTCGAGGATCGAGCAGCGCGGAGCGTCCGAGCAACACGAAAAGCAGGCCCGACGCGCAGAACGAGATGAGCGTCAGCAAGGCCGCATAGGGCGCGGCGGCGGCGAATGCGAGTGTCGATGTATCGGACCAGACCTGTGTCGCGAGCGTGTGGGTGTCGAGCGGCGCGAGCAGCAGCGTCGCGTTCAGTTCCGTGACGACGGAGATGAAGACCATCGCCGCCGCCGCGCCGAATCCCGGACCGGCGAGCGGCAGCATCACGCGCAGGAAAGTCTGTGTGACGTCGAGGCCGAGCGAGCGCGCGGTGTCTTCGAGACGCGGTTGCGCCTGCATCAGCGCGGCCCGCACGCTGACGAGCGCAAGCGGCAGAAAGAGAATCGCGTAGGCGGCGATCAGCAGCGTCACGCCTTGATACAGCGGCTGCAACGCACGCACTGCGAGCGACACGATCGCCAGTGCGATCACGAGGCCCGGCACGCCCTGTGCAAGAAAGACGACGCGCTCCATCGCGGTCGCGATACGTCCGGGATAGCGCACGAGCAGCAGCGCGAGCGGAAACGACAACAGCACGGTGACGACCGCCGCGAGCAGGCCGAGGCCGACGGAGGACATCGTCGCATCGAACAACAGTTTCGGCGATACCTCCGCGGGCGTGACGGCCGCCGCGCCCTCCTGCGTGAGCCAGAACGCGATCATGCCGAGCGGCACGCCGAGCGTGACGACGACGAGCGCGGCGAAGCCCCCGACGACCGGCCAGCGCCATCGTCCGAGTTCGTAACGCAGCGCCGCGCGGCGCGCGCCGCGATCGACGCGCTCATAACGCGCGCGTCCGCGCAGCCGGAACTCGAGCGCGAGCACGATCAGACACAGCAGCAACAAAACGCATGCGACGAGCGACGCCCCGCCGCCGTCGAAACTCGTGCGGTACTCCGCGTAGATTTCCGTCGTGAACGTGCGATAACGCAGCATCTGGAACGCACCGAATTCCGACAGCACGCCGAGCGCGACGAGCAGCATGCCGCCGAGCAAAGCGGGCCGCAATTGCGGCAACACCACGCGTGCGAACACGGCCCATCGCCCGCAACCGAGCGACCGCGCGCTTTCCTCCAGTGCGGGATCCATGCTGCGCAAGGCCGCGGCGACGGGCAAATACACGAGCGGAAAATACGCCGACGTAATCACGAGCAACGCACCCGCGAAGTCCTGCAAGTCGAGGCTGATCGATACCCACGCATAACTCGATACGAAGGCGGGCATCGCGAGCGGCGCGGCGGCAAGCATCGCCCAGATGCGTCGTCCGGGCAGACGCGTGCGCTCGATGAACCAGGCCGCCGCCGTGCCGATCACCGCCGATGTGATTGTCGCGCCGAGCGTGATCCACATCGTATTGAGCAGCAACTCGCCGACGAGCGGCCGAAACAGCAACTCGATTGCGTCATCGAGCCCGTTCGCGCTCGCGCGCCAGAACGTGAACGCGAGTGGCGCCAGTACGAGCAGCGCGGCGAGCGATGCGCACGCGAGCAAGATACGCGGCGCTCGCTTCGTCGTCCGAAGGGGCGCGCCATCCGCGGACGGCTCCAGTGCCGCGACCGCTTCGCCCGGCTCGATCAATTCGCTCACCGGTTTCAGATCAGTCCGGCCTGACGCAGGAGCTTGCCTGCCTGACTGTCGTCGCCGAGTTGTTCGAGTGTGAGTGTGGGCGGCTGCAACTGGTCGAACGGTTTGAGCAGCGGATCGGGTGCGACGCCCGCGAGCAGCGGATATTCGTAGCTCACGCGGCTTTTCGCCATCAGCGCCTGCGCGCGTTCGCTGACGAGATACTTGAGAAACTGCTGCGCGCCGTCGACGTTATGGGCGCTCTTCATGATCGCCGCCCCCGACACGTTGACGAGACCGCCGACATCGCCGTTGCCGTAGTGATAGATCGCGCTGCGCGTGGCCTTGTCGCCGAGTTCGGCGTGCAGGCGCGCCCAGTAATAGTTGTTGATGATGCCGGTCGTCACGCCGCCGCGATTGACGGCCGCGACCACGCCTTCGTCGTCGTCGAAAATCTGCGCGTTGGTCTTGAGGCCCTTGAGCCATTGCATCGTCTGTTCCTGACCCTTCAACGCGAGCACCGCGCTCACGAGCGGCAGAAAATCCGCGTCGCTCGGCGCGATGCCGACCTTGCCCTTCCATTCGGGCTTCGCGAGATCGAAGAGCGACGGCGGCAGTTGCGACGGCTGGATCTTGCCCGTGTTGTAGGCGAGCACGCTTTCACGCGCCGTGACGCCGACCCATTGCCCGGTCGGCGAGTTGTAGCGCGCGGGGATGATCGAGAGCGTCGCCCCGTTGACCTTGCCGAGCAGGCCTTTTTCTTCGAGCAACATCAGTTCCGGCGAATTCTCGGTGAAGTACACGTCCGCCGGCGTGTTCGCGCCTTCCGCGACGAGTTGCGCCGCGAGCGCCGGCCCTTCGCCGTTGCGAATCTTCACGCCGATGCCCGTCTGCTGCTCGAAGTCCTTCGCGAGCATGTTCATGACCTGCTCGTGCTGCGCGTTGTACACGACGATCGATGCCGCGTGCGCACTCACCGCGATCGACAGCGTCAACATCACCACTTGCGGCAGTTGCCGCCATATGCCGAACCGAGATTGAGCCATGGAGCCTGTTCCTCTTGACGTTATGTTTTTATGCGCGGGCCGGTGACTGTCTTCAGGCCTCGAACAACTGCGCGCCGATATACGAGCCTTCCTTCGCGCCCGGCGGAACCGCGAAGATCGCGCTGCCGACATGCGTGGTGAACTGATTCATCATGTCGAACTTCGCGAGCTTCGCGTTGATCGGAATGAAGCCCGTGCGCGGGTCCGACTGATGCGCGATGAAGATCAGTCCCGCGTCGTATTCGGTTTCCTGTCGCCACGGCGGCCAGCGTTCGATATAGAAATTGGTGCCGTCGTTGTATGAGTACGAGCGGCGCAGGATCTGCATGCCGCTGTTGCTCTGGTGATTCGACAGCCGCACGTGCGAGTTTTCCGCGATCGTCGGATTGCCGTCCTTGTCGGCGGCGTCGAGATCGACTGCATCGAATTCGTTCTTCTTGCCGATGGGCGCGCCGCTGTATTTGTGGCGACCGAAGACCTGCTCCTGAAAGCCCAGCTCCATCGTGTCCCAGTGCTCCAGCGTGATGCGGATGCGCCGCACCACGGTGTACGTGCCGCCTTTCATCCACGGCGCGTCGGCGCCGTCGGCCCATACGAACTGGCTCATGAGCGGCGGCTGCGCCGTCGCCGGATTGTTGGTGCCGTCCTTGAAGCCCATCAGATTGCGCGGCGTCTGTCCCTTCGGGCCCGACAGAAATCCGGCCTGACCCCAGCGGATCGTCGTCACGTTCGCGACCGTGCCCATGCGCGCGAGTTGCCGCACCGCGTGGAACGCGACCTGCGCGTCGTTCGCGCAGGCCTGGATCATCAGATCGCCGCCGGTCTTCTCGGGGATGAGCTGATCGCCATTGAAGCGCGGCAAGTCCACGAGCGCGCCGGGACGTTTCGATGCGAGACCGAAGCGATCCTTTCCGTCGCTCGTCTTGAAGAGGCTCGGACCGAAGCCGAACGTGATCGTTAGCGCCGATGCGCCGAGTCCCAGCACATCGGCGGAATCGGGCGCGGACTTGTCGTCGGGCGTGTTCAGCGCGGCGGCCGTGTCACCGCGCGTCATGCGCGCCGCGGCGATCGTCCATGCGCGCAGCAACGACACCAGTTCGTCGCGATTGTCGGTCTTCACGTCGAACGCCGCCATGTACGTGTGGCTCTGCTGCGGCGTCACGATGCCCGCCTGATGCGCGCCGTAGAACGGCTCGGTTTGCCGTTGCGCGTCGTCGGCGGGCGTGCGCGTGAGTGCTGCCCGCGCGACGCCCGCGCCCGAAGCGAGTCCCGCCGCCGCGCCCGCTTTCAGAAAACCTCGCCGGCCTGGACGGCGTGGCGTCGATTGATCGTCGTTCATGATGCTGCCTTCCTTCGCGTGCCCCACGCCGCGTTACTTCGCGATGACGAGCGTGTTGACATCGTCCTGCACGTAATAGAACCCGTCGCCTTCCGGCGTCATCGCGATGCCGAACAGGTCGCCGTTGCCCGGAGGGCTTTGCGCCTTGTCGGTGTCGATCCAGCGCGCGTAGAGCTGCTTGCCGCTTTCGGGAATGATTTCGACCACCTGGCCATTGAGCGCGTTGGTCACGAGCAGATGGCCGTTGGGCGCGGTGACCATCGCGAGCGGACGATGCAGCAGGCCGTCGGCGGTCAATTGCCGGCCGACGCCCGCGCTGGTGTCGCGCGTCAGCGGGTCATCGATTTCGTTGATGCGGTTGCCGATCGCATCCGATACATACAGCAGCTTCTTGTCCGCCGAGAGCGCGAGCCCGGTCGGGCCGACGAGGAACACGCCCTTGTCGGCCTGCGCGCCGAAGCCGCTGCCGCCGACGGTGTCCGTCCGGATGACCGGCGGCTGCCCCTCGGGAATGTCGAGATCGAGCCGCAGCACGGTGGCCTGCTTGAACACGGGCGGCTTGCCTTCCGCGCTGCCCACGCCGAAGCCCGCCATGCTGATGAAGAGCGTCGCGCTCGTGCCGTTGTCGTCCACGGCCATGTTGCCCCACGGATCGTTGATGTTCGGGCTCGACCACACCTTCGCGATCTTGCCGCTCGAATCGAGCACGACGAGACAGCCCGCGCCCTTGGTGCCGGTGGTGCCGTCGTTGCTCGGCGTGCTGCCGACGATCACCCAGCCCGACTTGAGCATGGTCATCGCCGTCGAGAGGCCGACGCCGCCCGGGCATTCCTTCAGATCGCGCGGAATCTGCGCGAACAGCGTCATCTCTTTCGTGTCGGGGTGATAGTTGACGATGGTGCTGCCCGTGCCTTGCAGATTGGCCGCGTTGTTGAAGTTATCGATGAGCACATCGCCCTTCTTTATCGTCCCCGCCGACACCGGCGCGACGAAGATCGCATACGGATTCTGGTCGCCGTTATCCGGCACCGTGTTGATGAGCGTCGTGTTACGGTGCAGCGTTTCGAGGAAGCCCTGCGGCTCCGCGTGCGCCGCGCATGGAAGAAGGCTGGCGGCGATGACCGTCGCGAACGCGAGAAGCATGCGTCGCGTCGAAGTGAGTGCTGCGCGCGTGTTTTGAGTGGCCGTCATGATCTGAATGCTTCGCTTGTGTCGTGGAATGTCGCGCGTCGATTTGGGCTTAGAACGTGAGGTTCGCCCGCACGCCGATCACGAAGGTGTTGCGCAGCGGCTGCGTCGGATCGTTCGGATTCTGGCCTGCGCCCGCGTTGAACGTGTATTGCGCGTCGGCCTGCATGGTCCACCACGGCGTCACCTGATAGATGTACGTCGCTTCGACGGTGGTTTCCTGCGTCCTCACGCCATACGGTGAGTTGAGGAAGTTGCGGTAGTCGAGATCGAGATCGTGCACGTGATTGCCGACCTTGATGTAGGTGACCGCGAGGCCCACGCTGTCGTCGTCGCGTCCTTTGAAAGGCGCCTTCATGACGATGCCCGCGTTCGCCGCGAAGCTCACGAGATTGCGATCGCCCGGCGCGCCCATCAGCCGCGTGAACACGCCGATGCTGCGCGGCTCGTCGGGATCGGGACGCCAGATCATCTGATCCGCGACGGCATAGAAGCTGTAATTGCCGTGATGCGATTGCGGCACGCCCGTCGATGCGGGATTCGCCAGCGACAAGCCGGTGTTGTCGAAACGCTGATCGTCGAAGTGGTTGTTGTTGTACCAGACGCCCAGCTTGTAAGTGCCCGGCAGCTTGTTGCTGTTCATGCCGACCATCTCGCCGTCCGACGGCTGATTGATCGCATATTGCAGTTCGCCGATGAAGAGCGTGCCGTTATGCAGATTGAAGTTGGTGCCGTGCAGATTGTCGGTGTTATTGCCGAGCGGATCGCCGTCGAACACGCCCGCGAGCGCGGTGAGCTGCGGCGTGATCTGACCGCGCACGCGCACGCCGAGCGCGGAAAGCGGATAAGCGGGTCCGCCCGAAGGCATGTCGTACGAGGGCAGGGCGGGCCAGCCGAACATCGTGTTGATGAAGGTGGCGGAATACTGGCTCGTGATGAATTCCTGATCGATACTTTGCTGACCGATCTTGATATCGACGCGCTTGTCCAGGAACGACTGCTGATACCACAACTCCCACAGCCGCGTGGTGGCTTCCGCTTCGATTCCGCTCGCCGTGTTCAACGTGCCGAGGTAGCGCGTGCTCAGATTGGTGCCGTGAATCTGCAGCGCGCTGACATTGAACTGGCCGCCGGGCAGGCCGAACGCCTTCTGCGTATCGATGCCTACCGTCGCCGTGGTGAGGCCATCGTATGCGCCGCCGCGGCCGAGACCGCCGCGCACGTTCGCGAGGTACTCGCTCGTTTCGGTCAACTGGAACGTCACGCCGTATTTGCCGAGCCACGGACGCAAGCCGCCCATGTCGCCGAGCATGGTTTCGCGCGTCCAGAAGCCGGTCCAGAAGTTGGACGGCTGCGCCTGAATCTGAAGATCGGCTTCGGGCGCTTCCGGCGCGGCATCGGGACTGGCGGCCGCGAACGCGCTGCCGGCGAACGCGTTCAACATCAGCGCCGTGGCTACGGTCAGGCATCGGGCTGCGGGCATGACGGACCGCGCGGACGCCACACGCCCGGCTCGTCGATGCCGATATGCGGATCGGTCGATTTTCATTGAACTCCTAATTGTTTTTTTATTGTCGATCGCATTGATCAGGAAAATTGAATTAATGCGGCATTGCGACTCGAGTCCTGAATGGCTTGAATCGAATCGTACGTTGGACGTTTATTCTCGTCAATATAAATGAGAATGATTCTCAGGTAGGTTACTTTTACCTATCTTCATATTGCTGAATTGACAGGTTTCGTTGAGCTAAATGGAAGTGGAAGCTAAGTTAGCGTTCTCTTAAAAGAGATCGAAACCAACATCGACTTTCAATTGAGCGATGAGTCACCGCGTAACTTTCATGCCTATAATCCACCGCGAAAGGACCGAGCCGCACAAAAACACGCCCCTGCGAAAAACAACAAGGAGAGCCGTCGTGTCCCGATCCAACCGTACGAGTTTCAACTCCCGTGCGCCCAGCGCGGGCCGACGGCAATTTCTCGGCGCGGCCGGCGCCGGCATGCTGGCGACGATCCTTCCGGGCTGCGGCAGCGATCATTCCGACTCGCAGCCGTATCCCCAAACCGTCGCGATGGGCCAACAAACCATCCAGCAGATGATCGCGGACCCGGCGCAACCGGTCGCCGCAATTTCCGTCGCCATGCTCAAGGGCGGCAACGTGTTCTGGCAGCAGGCGTTCGGGGTATCGTCGGTGCCGAGTCAGACCCAGGCGACGATCCAGACGCGCTTCAACATCGGCTCGGTCAGCAAGCTCTTTGCTGCGCTCGCGGCTGCGATTCTTCAGGATCGCGGACTCATCACGCTCGATACGCCGATCGTCCGATACCTGCCGACGTTCACCATGCTGTCGCCCGAGTACGCGAAGATCACCACGCGTCATCTGCTGTCGCACTCGTCGGGATTGCCCGGCACCAATTCGCGCAACCTCTTCACCTTCGCGCCGGTTCCCGGATACGCGGCCGACACGCAAGCCGAACTCGCGAATACGCATCTGAAGCATCTGCCGGGCGAGCTCGCCGTGTATTGCAACGACGGCTTCACGATGGTCGAGCAGATCGTCCTCGCGATGACCGGGCAGAGCTTTGCGAGCTTCGTCGAAGCGAACATCCTCGCGCCGCTGAAGATGACGAACTCCAGCTATCTCACGGCCGTGCCGAACGGCGGTTCGTTTTCCTATCCGTTCGCGAACGGCACGCAGTACCAGGAGTTCGTCAATGCGTACGCGACCGGCGGACTGAGTTCGACGCCCGGTGACATGATGAATCTCGCGCAGATGATCATCGGTGGCGGCATGTTTCAGGGCCAACGCGTGGTGTCCGCGGCGGGCATCGCCGAAATGGGCACGGACCAGTCGACGGGACTCTTGATCAACCCCTCGCCCGAATGGCACTGGGGTCTCGGCTGGGATTCGGTCCAGCAGCCCGCGCTTCAGGCCGCGGGCATCCTCGGATGGGAAAAGGACGGCGGGACCGCGTTCTATTCGAGCGAATTTTTCGTCGTGCCGCAGGCGCAACTTGCGCTGATGGTGACCGGCAACTCGGGCTACGATGCGCGCAAGCTGGCGGAATCGCTCGTCCTGTCCGCGCTGAAGGAGGACGGCACGATCGCGTCGCTGCCGGCCAAGGTCAGCACGACGGCGCCGCCGGCCGCGTCGGCGCCGGGCATCGCGACTGCCGGCGGCATCTACGGCAACTCCGATTCCCCGCTGCAGGTGATCGCCAATCCCGACGGCAGCCTGCAACTGAACAAGTGGAACGGCCCCACACGCGCGTGGACGCAGGTCGGCACATACCAGTACCGCAGCGACGGATGGTGGTGGAGCAACAGCGATGCCGCGTCCTATCGTTTCACGGTCGTGTCGGGAACCGATGGCGACGGCAACGCGTTCAGCTATCGCTATGTGATGAAGCGCGTCGTGCCGGGCGCGGGCTACGCCTATCTCACGTTGCCGATCGGCCAGCAGCTCGCTCCGCTGGCGCCGCTCGACACCGCGTGGCAGCAGCGCCAGGGCACACAGTGGACCTTGACGAACGATTCGCCGACGGCCGTACCGATCGTCATCCTGGGCAATCCGCCGGCCTACCTCACCACGTTGCCCGAACTGCCGGGCTATGTTCTGTACGGCAACGAAGACCTTCGCTATCAGCTCTTCGTGCCGCTCGCGGACGATCGCGGCGGCATGTCGGTGAAGGTGCCCGGCAACTTCGGCCGCGATCTCTATGAAATCCGTTTCGGGTCGACGAGCGGCACGACATTGACGCTGGGCAGTTCGATCTACGACAAGGCGTGAAGGCGTCCGCATCCACGCGCCGGTTGCCGCCGCTCATGACATGACGTCGTTCCAGAGCCCGGCCAGCACGTCGAGCGCGTCGCCGGTAGCGGCGCGGCTGCCCGCGCCCGGCCGCCACACGGCGACGATGGCGTGGGTGAGGCCGTTGCGGCCCACTTCGGTATCGATTGCCTGAACGCCGGGCCATTTATCGGCGTCGAAGTGCGTCGGCAGAAAGCCCCAGCCGAAAGCGCCCTGAAGCAGGTGGCGCATCATGTCCAGTTCGTTGACGTAGGTGAGCCGGTCCGAAATCTGGAGTTGACGCGCGAACTGTTCGTCGAGCGTTCGATGCATGACGACTTGCGGCTTCGAACTGAGTTCCAGCAGAGTAGTCGGCGAATCGCCCGTGGCGAACAAGTCCGCGCTCGCATAGATGCCCATTTCTATGGCTCCCACGGCGCGCCATTCGAGATCGGCACGCACGCTCTGATTTCGCGCGAGGCTGACCGCAAGCTGCGCCGTGCCCGCGGTAAGCGCCGCCTCGGCTTCTTCGCGCGACCCGCTCCACCCGCTCGTACGAATGCCGAGCGAGGCCAGCCGGTCGATGAGCGCACGCACGAACGCACGCGGTACGAACGGATCGTAGACGACGCCGATCTCATCGGTGATTTCGTTGGGAATGTCTCGTGCTGCGGCGCCGAACGCCTGAGCCTGACGCAGAAGCAGGCGCGCCTGACGCTGCAGACGCCGGCCCTCGGGCGTCAGCGCGAGCGAACGGCCCGCACGCGTGAAGAGCGCGAAGCCCAGATCCGCTTCGAGAAACTCCAGCAACTCGCTGACCGTCGAGCGATCTTTTGCGAGGCGCTCCGCGGCCTTCGTGATGGTGCCGTGCTCGGCGACGCTCGCGAACGCCTCGATCTGCGCGAGCGAATAACTCAATGCACTCATGGCGGCTCCCGTTATGCCTTGCGGGGGATTTTCCCACGGGTCTGGCTTTGCCCCGTCATTCGCCTCGCACGATACTCGGTCCGTCGCTCGAAACCTGTTCAACCCGACCGGACCGCTCATGACATTCAAGCCGCAAGCCACCCTCGGAATCGCCCTCGCAATGTTGGCCTTATCCACCGCCCATGCCGCAAGCTCCGACGGATGCGCCGGTCTCGCGCTCGCGCGTTGTCCTGCGCCGTTCGATGTCACGCTGCCGGACCCGAAACAGATGCTGACGTGGAGCCCGACCGAGCGCGTCATCGGCTTTCGCAACGACTACCGCAACTATGCCGGCGACGTCTTCCATCACGGCGATGCGAAGCCGCTCCAACGCGCCGCGCGGCAATTGACGAACGTGTCCTACGTGATGAATGGCAAGCGATTCACGCTCGATGACTATCTGCGGCATCAGAACGTCGCGGGTCTCCTGGTGCTGAAGGACGGGAAGGTCGCCTACAGATATCTCGCCAGCGGAAACACCGGCAGCACGCTCTGGACATCGCGCTCGGTGGGCAAGTCGGTGGTTTCGACGCTCGTGGGCATCGCGCTGCACGAAGGAAAGCTCAAGTCGCTCGATGAACCCATCACAAACTACGAGCCCGATATGAAGGGCACGGCCTGGGACGGCGTGACCATCCGGCAGTTGATCCAGCACACCTCGGGCGTGGCATGGACCGAAGACTACAAGAACCCCGACTCCGACTTCTCGAAGCTCACGCAATGCGAGGCGCGGCCCGGTACTTACGATTGCGTGCGTACGCTCGTCACTCGCCTGAAGCGCGCGCACGAACCCGGCGAAGTGTGGTCGTATAACTCCGGCGGCGCCTGGCTTCTCGGCGACGTGCTCGAACGCGCGACGGGCATGCCGCTCGCGGCGTATCTCCAACAAACGATATGGAAGCCCTACGGCATGGCGAGCGATGGCGTCTGGCATGCCTACACGCCGGGACAGCACGATGTCGGCGCACATGGCTTCAACGCGACGCTCGACGACTACGGCCGGTTCGGCGAATTCGTACTTGGCGGCGGCCGGCTGCCCGATGGAACGAAGACGCTTCCGGACGGCTGGATCGACGAAGCATCGAACTGGACGCACGCCAAAGGTTCTGTTTCGGCGGGGCATCCAGACGGCCTTTATGGCTACCAGTGGTGGAACAACTCCGAGCCGGCCGGCACCAAGAACGTGAGTCCCGCGCCCGCCGATTCGCTCCGGCATTCGCTATGGGCGCTGGGCATTTTCGGACAGGTGATCATGGTGAACCGTCCGGAACATCTTGTCATCGTGCAATGGTCGACGTGGTCCGAGGCAGAGCCCGCGTTCGATACGTTGCCCCTCGAAGCCTCGGTGTTCTATAGCGCGGTCGCGAAGCGATTACATGCGATGTAATTGGCGCAACGCACGAGCGCTCCTACTCTAGGGCTGTCGCGCTTCCATTCCGGTCGCGCCTTACTGCCAGGAGTTACCATGCTCAACTATCCCGTTCACACGATCGAATCCGCGCCCGCGCAATCGCGTCCCGTGCTCCAGCAATTGCAGCAGACGTTCGGCCTGATCCCGAACGTCGCGGGCACGATGGCCGCATCGCCGGTGCTGATCGACGCTTTCATCGGCGTGTTCCAGCGCGTGCATGCGAGTAGTCTGACCGAGCCGCAGATTCAGACCTTGCTGTTGACGAACGCGGTCGCGAACGCGAGCGAATGGCCGGTCGCGTTTCATACGGCGCTCGCGTTGAAGGAGGGCGTGCATCGCGAAGACGTCGATGCGATCCGTCGAGGCGTCTTGCCCGGCGATGCCAAGTTGGCCGCGCTGTCGGCGTTGGCGCGTGCGTTGATCGGCAAGCGCGGCCGTCTCGACGAGTCGGACCAGCGACGTTTTCTCAAAGCCGGTTTCGATGCCGCGCAGATTCTGGAAGTGATTGCGGTGGTGGCGGCATCGACGATCACGAACTACACCAGCAGCGTGACGCGGCCGCCGCTCGAAACGCAGTTCGAGGCGTTCGCGTGGCATGCGCCGATAGCCTGAGTTTCCCTTCACAATCCGATACCGGAGATCCGATGAACGCCATGCGTCCCGATCCGAATGCTCCGCCGGGCGAACTCGGTGACTTGCTGCGCTACTGGCGCGATGTGCGGGGCATGAGCCAGCTCGGTCTGTCGCTGGAGGCCGGCGTCTCGCAACGTCAGATCAGCTTCATCGAAAGCGGGCGCAGCGTGCCGGGCCGGGAGACGTTGCTGACGCTGGCGCAGACGCTCGACGTGCCGCTGCGTGAACGCAATGCGCTGTTGCTCGCCGCGGGCTATGCGCCGATGTATTCGGAGGCGCCGTGGAACGCGCAGGAGATGCACGGCGTCGTGCGCGCGCTCGAACGCGTCGTTCGCCAGCATGAACCGTTTCCGGCGATCGTGATGGATCGCCACTGGAACGTCCTCATGACCAACGACGCAGCGCCGCGCTTCTTCGGCTGTTTCATCGACATGGCTTCGCGTGAAGGCCCGCGCAACATGCTGCATCTGATCTTCGATCCGCAGGGGATGCGCCCTTTCGTGGTCGATTGGGAAACCGTCTCGCGAAGCCTGCTGCAACGGGTGTATCGGGAATCGGTCGGCCATATGGTCGACGACGGCACCCGGCGTCTGCTCGACGAACTGCTCGCCTATCCCGATGTGCCGCGTGACTGGAACACCCATCATGGGCGATCCGCCGCGCCCACGATGCCGGTCATTCCGATCGGCTTCGTCAGCGAGGGCGCGGTGCTTCGTTATTTCTCGATGGTCACGACCGTGGGCGCACCGCAGAACGTCGCAACGCAGGAGTTGCGTCTGGAATGCATGTTTCCCGCCGATGACGAAACCGAAGCACGCCATCTGCAATTGCTCGACGCGCATTCGAACAGAATCAGCGACTCGCGCCGAGATGCGACCGCCGGGCATCGAGATCCTTGATCGCGGGAAACACCTCGTCGTCCCACGAATCCAGGCCATAGGACCGAACGATCAGATTCTGCGCGACGAAGACCTCGAACATCGGCGTGCCCGGATGCAGGCGCTGCTCTTTTCGATTCTGCTCCGACAGCCAGCGAAGAGGCTGAGGATAATCGTCCGGCGTCTCGTTGCTTGCGATCGATGCGCGCTCGACGATGAAAAGCTGCGCGCCGGGATGCGTGCGCGCCCAGGACTTGAAGTGTCCCTCTCCCGCGAAAGGCCCCATCCAGCGCACGCAATATTTGCAGTCCGGAGCCGAGTGGACGACGAGCGTGATGACGTCGCCTTCGGCTATCGTCGTGCGGCTGACCTTTGCCGGGACAGCACTGTGCGCTTCATTCGGAAGGCGCGCATTCAAGAACACCACGACCAGCGCGGCCAGCAGCGTGGCGAGCACACACTTCACAGCAGCGTTCATGGAGTTGCGCATGATGACCTCGCAAGGCCGATTCGCTGACGTCTATCTCACTCGGCTTCAGTTCGCTTCCCGTCCCGTCGCCATCGACGGCTTTCGCTCTTCGACGCAAACCATCTCTTCGTACAATTCGACGTACGCGTTGATCATCGCATCGTGGCTGAACTTCCTGGCATGCTGGCGCAGCCGATCATGCGCGGATGGATCGTCGAGCAAGGCGCTCGCTTCGTGAATCTTGCCGATCAACGTCTCGGGGCGAGCAACGTCGAACAGGAGATTCGATTGCGGCTCGATGATCTCGGGGATGCCGCCCAGGTTCGACCCCACGACGGGCACGCCGTGTGAGTACGCTTCGAGAACCACGAGCCCGAACGGTTCGTTCCACACGGACGGCACCACGAGAATATCGATACCGCTCAGGAAATCGGAAGGGTCCACCCGGCCGAGGAAAGTGACACGCGGGTCCGCGTATTTCGTCTTGAGGCTTTCGACGTAATCCGCATCGCCAGTACCGCCAACGGCGAGCGTCCAATTGAGCGTCTGGTCCGCGAGCAGTTGTTCGAGAAGGAGTTCGAGACCTTTTTCGGGCAATACGCGCCCGAGCATCCCGAGTTTCAATGGCGCGTTTTCGACTCGCTTCGAATACTGCTTCGCTGCCGAATCCAGGGTCGGCGTATAGCAATTATTGATGATGGTGGTCTTGGCGGCACGCGAGAAAAACCCGCTCTCGATATGCTTCTGCAACACGAAGCCGCTCACGCCGATCGCCGCGTTGACCTGCGCGGACGCGAGCTGCTTGGGCTTTGCGTACAGCGAGCACACGCCGCATTGACTCGGGCAAGGCTTTCCGCCCGTCAGCATGGTCGCCGTGGGGCACAGCAGATAATAGTCATGGATGGTGTGCACGATCGGCACGCCTGCGTTGCTCGCGACGCGCCATGCATCGACGGAAAGACAGGAGAGATTCGCCGTATTGACGATGTCCGGCTTCTCGCGCCTGATGATGTCGGCGAGCTTTCGTGACATGGCCGTGTTGCGCACGTCGATGGCGTGCCATATCAGTTTGGCGACGCGTGAATGCTCGCCGGGAGCATGCGGCCAGTAGAGATTGCTCGATCGAAGACGATAGACCTTTGCGCCGTTGACTTCCTCGCTGCGGTCTTCGCCGACGCCGGTGGCGCAGACTATGCACACCTCCACACCGGCCTTGACCAGTCCTTCGGCAAGGAGTCGCGTCGCAACTTCGGCGCCGCCGACCTCGTCTGGAAAATATAACGTGTTCGCGATCAGTACTTTCACGGCGTATGAAGAAGATGCGGATCGATGCGAGCCGACTGCTTGATGGTCTGGAGGTCTTTGCGCAAGCGACAGCCTGATGAGCGCTTCCCGATGATTCGACGGGTCGTGTGTCCCTTCATGAGTCGCGGCTCCGGTATTCCAGCGTATGGCCAGACGGCTGACAGTTGGCGCCGCGTCATCTCGATCCGGTCGGCAAACGAAAGCAATATTGAATGCGACCGGTCGAAGTGATCAAACTTCCTACGAGCTGTGCGGCCCAGTTTACCCCATCGAAGCTTGAGGCATCGCAGTTTTTCAATTTGCGTGCTTCTGCTTACTTTAGAGATTCCTGATGAATCGATACTCGATCCGGCTAGATGTAAAAACGATATGTGCCTCGACAAAAGTACGTGAGGTTCACGGGCATACGACGCGCGGAATCGCCTGTTCGGTGAGCACGCTTTCATACAGCGCCCGATAAGCATCGACCATCGCATCCACGTTGAAGCGCCCGGCGTATTCGCGCAGACGCTCGTGCACGTCCGGGTCTTCGAGCAGTGCAATCGCTTCATGCAACTTGCCGATGATCGTCGATGGACGCGCCATGTCGAACACCAGATTCGTGCGCGGCTCAATGACCTCGGGAATGCCGCCGGTGTTTGCACCAACGACGGGCACGCCGTGCGAATACGCTTCGACCGTCACGCGCCCGAACGGTTCGTTCCAGATCGATGGCACCACGAGAATATCGATGCCATTGAAGAATTCGTCGGGGTTCACACGGCCGAGATACTCGATGCGCGGATCGTCGTACTTCGCCTTGATCGCACTGAGATAGTCCGCATCGGCGTGGCCGCCGACGGCGAGCGTCCATTGCAGCGTGTCGTCGCCGAGCAGTTGTTCGAGCAGCACTTCCAGCCCTTTCTCTTTCGACACGCGCCCGAGCAGGCCGAGCCGCACCGGGCCACCGCGATAACGGCGCGTGCGTTGCGGCAAGCTCGATTCTTCGTTCGACTCGCAGGCGTTGTAGATGACCGCCGTGCGTGCGGCGCGCGAAAAGTAGCCGCTTTCCAGGTGCTTTTGCAGCACGAAGCGGCTGACGCCCACGGCGGCCGCGACGCGCGCCGACGCGACGCGCTTGGGCTGCGCATACACGGCGCAGACGCCGCACTGCCGCTGGCACGGCTTGTCATGAGAGAACATGATGGCCGTCGGACACATCAGATAATAATCGCGCGCCGTATGCACGATCGGCACGCCGGCATTGCGTGCGAGCCGCCAGATATCGACGGAGAGGCAAGACAGATTGCTGGTGCTGATCACGTCCGGCTTTTCGCGTGCGATGATGCTGGACAGCTTGCGCGACATGATGACGTTATACACATCGATGGCATGCCAGATGAGCTTCGCGACGCGGCCGTGCTTCTCGCGCACATGCGGCCAGTAAAGATTGACCGAACGTAGCCGATACACCTTCACGCCGTTCACGTCGTCGACACGGTCGGCGCCCGTGCCTGTCGCGCAGACCACGCAGACTTCGATGCCCGCCCTGACCAGGCCCTCGGCGAGAAGCCGCGTCGATATCTCGGCGCCTCCGGGTTCATCCGGAAAGTAGAGGGTGTTCGCGATCAGTATCTTCACGACGTCGAAGTCTCCTTGGGAAGGCCTATTCAGAAACACGGCGGTGCGAAGTGCTATCAGGGTGCGCCAGTCGATGACACGACAGAAAACCCTGTGAATCGAGGCATAAAGTTAAATCATCATACTCGACGTGAGATCGCCCGACGTCGTGTTCGATGCATTGAGCGCGCAGCGCCCGGCGACGCAATGTCGTACCGTGCTCATCTCTGCCATGACAGGTACTCGCGCGAGCGTATTTCCGCTGCGGATAGAGAAAGCGTGCACATCGTGAACAGGATCGCAGAGACTGCGCTGCAGAAAACATAACAGTTTGCGCACCATCGTTCAATGCAGTACCGCACAGACATCGCGGGTCCTGCCGTGAGCGTGCGCAGTCTCGAAAGAAACGACTGGAGAGTATGCCGGAGCACGATAGATGCTCGCGCAAAAAGAAAAACGCCGCGGCTCGCGCCGCGGCGTTCGTCCGCTAAGTTACTGCTGCTCGTACCAGGAGTAGGTCGGAAGCGACGGCAACGGCGTGCCGATCTGGAACGTGATGTCTCGCAGCGAAGTCAGCACGATGTTGCGTGGGTCGCCCATGTATCGACGGACATCGCCGTTATCGTTGATATAGACCACGATATTGCCCGTGATACCCGCGACGTTCGTGCTGGACAGCGGCTGTCCCCAGATATCGAAAACCTCGCCGAGCGTGAATGTCTTCACGTTCGGTGTTTCGATATGGATGATGCCGGTGTTGTCATGCGTATGCATCTCGTAGTTGCACTGCGGCAGGATGCCGACGTTCTTCGGGAACGCGAGCCACTGGCCGTCCTTGAAGATGGCGACATGCGAGTGCACGTGGAAGGTTTCGGCCATGCCCGCCGCGCAGATCACGCCATCCACCGGCGCGCCCGTGGCGCCTGTCGCCGTCATGCCGTCCGCCCAGAACGCACTGCCCACGACGCCGCCGAAGGAGAGCGTGGTGACGGTCGATGTGAAGGGCGGCGGATCGGTCCACGTATAGGTGGCGATCTGGGCCGGCGGCGTGCCGACGACCAACGTCACTTCGCCGTGCTGCGGCAGCGCGAGGCTCGCGAGATCGCCGGTGTATTTCGTGAGCGTGCCGCCCGTGTTGACCCAGGCGGTCACCGTGCCGGCGATGCCTGCGACGTTGGTGGTGCTGAGCGGCTGACCCCATACGGCGAAGAATTGACCCAGCGTGTACGTGCCGTTCGAGGTCACGTCCATGCGAATCTTGCCCGACGCATCGACCGTGTGGACCGGATAGACACAGCCCCGCTGCAGGGCCATCGTCGGCGCCACGCTGCCGATGTTCGCCGGCAACGCGAGCTGCTTGCCGTCCTGATAGATCGACAGATGCGCGTAGCTGTACTTGTTACCTGCCACCGTGCAGGTGAGATTGCTGACCGCCTGGCCGGTGCCGCCGGAGGATGTCGAGCCATCGTTCCATTGCGCGGTGCCGAGCGTCGTGCCGTCGACGACGGCGGTCGCTGCGGCGAGAGTAGGTGTGGTGTTCGTCGGCGTTGTCGGCGTCGATGCCGGTGCCGGTGCGCTCGCGCCGGTGTCGCCCGAGTTCGCGGGCGAACTCGAGCCGTTGCTCGCAGTACTGTCACCGCCGCCACCACCGCCGCAAGCGGCAAGCAATGCAAGCGCCGCGACTGAGAGTGCGCCGGCGATCCAGCGCGTATGCATATGTTTCTCTTTGAGCATGTGTCGACTCCGCCCCTTGGATGGATTTCTGAAGGTGCTGCGGGCTGCACTGCGGGCGCATGCGCGATGCATGCGTGGCGTGCATCCGGCATCTGAAGCATCGCGATCCGCTCCGGCGCAAGAAGACGCTTGCCCGTCGAGACGGTATCGATGCGATTGACGCAAGTGTTGACGCCTGTCGCTGCGGCGCGCGGTTGAATGACCGGATGCGTATCGGTCGGCGCACGCCGATGAAGCTCAGCGATTCATCGAAAGAGAGAAACCGGTCCGGCCATCTGATTCGCCGGCAGAGGCAATGTAGCGTCGATGTCTCGTGGTCGCAAGCAAAACTACCGTTGGATACGAGTTCAGATAGCGCGGTTTGTGAGTGTGTGCGGTCGCGCACATACGACGGGTCGCCGCTTCAGCAGAAAATCGAGGTTGTGATCGAAGTGTCGTCCTTCAGCAAACAACGCCTCGATAAACGCGGTACGCTCAAGGCGCAGCCGAAGCATGGGCGGAAGCGATTTCGTCTGACGTGTAAGGAAATTTGGAGGCGAGTGCATGACTCTCTCAAAGGCGCTGATCCACAGCGTAAGGGACTGGTTGCCCGACAACCTGTATTTGAGCATTTATCACCGTCGCAGGATCGGGCGCTTTCCAAAAATGCGCCATCCGACGACATTCAATGAAAAGATTCTGCGGCGCTGTCTCGAACCCGATCCGCGCTTTGGCGACCTTACCGACAAGTTGAAGGTTCGAGAATATGTTGCCGATAAGATCGGCAGCGAGTATCTCGTACCGCTCGTTGCCGAGCCGTCGGATTTCACGCGAGAAGTTTTCGATGCTCTGCCGCCGGCGTTCGTCATGAAGGCGAATCACGGCAGCGGCTTCGTGCATCTCGTCAAGGACAAGAGCACCACGTCGTTCGAAGAACTCGATGCGCTGGCGCAAAGCTGGTTATCGACCGACTTCTATGCGATCGCGCGTGAGCGGCACTACCGCACGATCGAGCGGCGCATCTTCTTCGAGGCGCTTCTTGTCGAACCGGATGGAAAGGTCCCACCCGATCTGAAGCTTCATGTCTTCAACAAGCAATCGGGCGATCCGAAAATCTTCATCCTCGTCATCTCGGACCGCTTCGGCGAATCGCCGCGCGGCGATATATACGACGCTGACTGGAACCGTCTCGACATCTCGATGGGCCACTACAAGCGCAGCGCAACGCCGGCTCCGCGGCCTGAGAAACTGGACGCGCTGCTGTCGGTGGCGCGCACGCTGGCCAGCGATTTCGAATTCGTGCGTGTCGATCTCTACGATTCGAATGACGCAATCTATTTCGGGGAACTGACGTTCACGCCGGGCGCGGGAATGTTTCGGCTGCGGCCGGACCGGGTGGACTACGAGTGGGGCAATCTGATGTGATTGCGGCTGCGAAACGTGGCGTGCGGGGAGCCTATTCGAGCGCCTGCGCGCCACGCCATACGCGGCACTGCTGACGCACGACCTCATGCAATGAATCGTGCGCGCCGTAGATTCGGCGCAGCCACATGGCATCGCTCAAACCGGACGTCACGGTACGCCTGACGATGTCGAGTCCTTCCTCGGCGCCCAACACTTTCGCATGGCTCGCGATCGCGTCGAGCGTCGCAAGAATCTCGCCCCGGATCGTATCGCGCTGCCCGGTATGCGGATTCACGCAGGTGCCGTCGAGTCCGAAGCGGCAGGCCATGAAGCGGTTGGTTCGATACACTTCATAATCGCGCTCGCTGAGGGGCACAGGCTTATCGAGCAGAAGATACCGCGCGAGCGCCTGAATATAAGCGGCAATCGCCGCGGCCCATTCGACACGCAGCGGTGTGTCCATCACGCGTACTTCGATCGTGCCGTAACCGGGGCTCGGACGAATGTCCCAGTAAAAGTCCTTCAGGCTCTTGACGAGGCCCGTGTTGGTCATGCGATCGAAGTACTCTTCGAACGCGGACCAGCTCGTCATGAAAGGCGCTTGCCCTGCCAGCGGAAATGGCGCGACCGAATTGAGCCGCGCGCATTGAAACTGCGTATCGCTGCCCTGCACGAATGGAGAAGAAGCCGCGAGCGCGATGAAGTGCGGGACGTAGCGCGAAAGCGAGTGCAGTAGAACGAGCGCCGAATCGGGATCGGGACAACCTACATGTACGTGCTGGCCGAAGATCGTGAACTGCTGGTACAGCGCTCCGTACAAGCCCATGAGGTATTCCGAGCGCTCGCGCCCGTCGGAGCGTTGGTCGTACCAGTTCTGAAAGAAGTTCGTGCCTCCGCCGCACACGCCGACGTTCAGAAAGTCCGCTGCCCGGACCAGCGTATCGCGCAGCACCTGCAGTTCGCTGCGCGCCTGATCGAAGTCCTTGCAGATGCCGGTCGACAACTCGATCATCCCTTCGGTCGTCTCCGGGTTGATCGCCCCCGCGAAGCTCTCTTCCTTTACGCGATTCAGCAGCTCCGTGGTCGCCTTGGTCAGGTTGTAGTCGTGGGTATTGACGACCTGAACTTCGAGTTCGACGCCAATCGTGAACGGCTCTGATGACGCAAATGGCTGCAGCATGGGATGTCCTGTCGCGCGGAGTCGAAGACCGAGATCGGCGTTTTCATTCTACGCGACTCGGCTCGACTCAATGACGCCTGCGTCACAGACGAGCGTGCGATTCGGCGGCGCCCACGACAGGGAACCAACGCCGGCTCAATCCGGCAATACGTTCGGAACCCCCACGCGGCCTTCCATCAGCACGCGCGCGCTGCGGCTCATGATGGCTTTCTTCACCTGCCACTCGCCGTTCGATTCGACCGCTTCCGCGCCGACCCGCAACGTGCCCGACGGATGCCCGAAGCGCACCGACTGACGCTCGCCGCCGCCCGCCGCGAGATTGACGAGCGTGCCGGGAATCGCCGCCGCCGTGCCGATGGCGACGGCAGCCGTGCCCATCATCGCGTGATGCAGCTTGCCCATCGACATCGCGCGCACGAGCACATCGACATCGTCCGCGCCGATCCGCTTGCCGCTCGATGCGACATAGTCCGCCGGAGCCGCGACGAACGCGATCTTCGGCGTGTGCTGACGCGTGGCGATTTCATCGAGGCTCTTGATGAGCCCCATGCGCAGCGCGCCGTATGCGCGAATGGTTTCGAAGCGCTTCAACGCCGCGTCATCGCTGTTGATCGCGTCCTGAAGCTCGGTGCCCTTGTAGCCGATAGCGTCCGCGTTGACGAAGATCGTCGGAATGCCCGCGTTGATCATCGTCGCCTTGAAGGTGCCGATGCCGGGGACGTCGAGATCGTCGACGAGATTGCCCGTCGGGAACATCGCGCCTCCCGCGCCTTCTTCCTCCGCTGCCGGATCGAGAAATTCGAGCTGCACTTCGGCGGCGGGGAAGGTCACGCCGTCCAGTTCGAAGTCGCCGGTTTCCTGCACCGAGCCGCTCGTCATCGGCACATGCGCGATGATCGTCTTGCCGATATTCGCCTGCCAGATGCGCACAATCGCGACGCCGTTGTCCGGCACGCGCTCCGGATCGACGAGGCCGCCCGCGATCGCGAACGGTCCGACCGCCGCGGAAAGATTGCCGCAGTTGCCGCTCCAGTCGACGAACGGCTTGTCGATGGCGACCTGACCGAAGAGATAATCGACATCATGACCGGGCCGCGTGCTCTTAGAGACGATGACCGTCTTGCTCGTGCTCGACGTCGCGCCGCCCATGCCGTCGATCTGCTTGCCATACGGGTCCGGGCTGCCGATCACGCGCAGGAAGAGCGCATCGCGCGCGGCTCCGGGCACGCGCGCCGCTTCGGGCAAATCGTTCAGGCGAAAGAAAACGCCCTTGCTGGTGCCGCCGCGCATGTAGGTCGCGGCGATCTTGATCTGTGGTGCGTGTGCCATGTGATTCCTTGTGAGAGAGATGGCGTCCGATGTCAGGCCGCCGCCTTCGACGACTCCAGGAAGTCCTGCGCGAAGCGTTGCAGCACGCCGCCGGCTTCGTAGATCGACACTTCTTCCGCCGTGTCGAGGCGGCACGTCACGGGCACCTCGACACGCTCGCCGTTCGCGCGATGAATCACGAGCGTTAGATCCGCGCGCGGCTTGCGCTCGCCGATCACGTCATAGGTCTCGGTGCCGTCGATAGCGAATGTCTGTCGATTCGCGCCCGGCTTGAATTCGAGCGGCAGCACGCCCATGCCGATCAGGTTCGTGCGATGAATGCGCTCGAAGCCTTCCGCGACGATCGCTTCGACGCCCGCGAGCCGCACGCCTTTCGCGGCCCAGTCGCGCGACGAGCCTTGCCCGTAATCCGCGCCCGCGACGATGATGAGCGGCTGCTTGCGCTCCATGTAGGTTTCGATCGCTTCCCACATGCGCGTAACCTTGCCTTCCGGTTCGATGCGAGCGAGCGAGCCCTTCTTCTGCTGACCTTCGACGATCGCCATTTCATTGATGAGCGTCGGATTCGCGAAGGTCGCGCGCTGCGCCGTCAGATGGTCGCCGCGATGCGTCGCGTACGAGTTGAAGTCTTCCTCCGGCAAGCCCATTTTCGTGAGGTATTCGCCGGCCGCGCTGTTCGCGAGGATCGCGTTGGACGGCGAGAGATGGTCCGTCGTGATGTTGTCGCCGAGCACGGCGAGCGGGCGCATTCCCGTGAGCGTGCGTTCACCCGCGAGCGCGCCTTCCCAATACGGCGGGCGGCGAATGTACGTGCTTTGCGCGCGCCAGTCGTAGAGCGGGCTGATGGCTTCGCCGCTCGCCGGGGTCAGCGCAAACATCGGCTCGTAGACCTTTCGGAATTGTTCCGGCTTCACGCTTTGCTTGACGATGGCGTCGATTTCCTCGTCGCTCGGCCAGATGTCCTTCAGATACACGGGCTGGCCTTTCGCGCCGATGCCGAGCGCATCGCGTTCGATGTCGAAGCGGATCGTGCCCGCGATCGCGTACGCGACGACGAGCGGCGGCGACGCGAGAAACGCCTGCTTCGCGTACGGATGAATGCGGCCGTCGAAGTTGCGATTGCCGGAGAGCACGGCGGTCGCGTACAGATCGCGATCGATGATTTCCTGCTGGATCGCGGGATCGAGCGCGCCGGACATGCCGTTGCACGTCGTGCATGCGAACGCGACGATGCCGAAGCCGAGCTGTTCCAGATCCGGCAGCAAACCGGCTTCCTGCAAATACAGTTCGACCGCTTTCGAGCCCGGCGCGAGCGACGATTTCACCCACGGCTTGCGCGTGAGGCCTTGCGCATTCGCATTGCGCGCGAGGAGCGCCGCCGCGATCACGTTGCGCGGATTGCTGGTGTTGGTGCAGCTCGTGATCGCCGCGATGATCACCGCGCCGTCCGGCATCTGCCCCGGCGTGTCTTCCCATTTGCCCGCGATGCCGCGCGCCGCCAGTTCCGAAACGGGCAGGCGCTTGTGCGGATTCGACGGCCCGGCCATGTTGCGCACGACCGCCGACAGATCGAAGCGCAGCACGCGCTCATATTCGGCATGCGTCAGCGAATCGGCCCACAGTCCTGCGGTTTTCGCGTATTGCTCGACGAGGCTCACTTGCTTGTCCTCGCGGCCGGTGAGACGCAAATACTCGATCGTCTGCTCGTCGATGTAGAACATCGCGGCGGTCGCGCCGTATTCGGGCGCCATGTTCGAGATCGTCGCGCGGTCGCCGAGCGTGAGGCTCGAAGCACCTTCGCCATAGAACTCGAGATACGCGCCGACCACTTTTTCCTTGCGCAGGAATTCGGTGAGCGCGAGCACGATATCGGTTGCCGTGATGCCCGGCTGACGCTTGCCGGAAAGCTCGACGCCGACGATATCCGGCAGGCGCATCCACGACGCGCGGCCCAGCATCACGTTTTCGGCTTCGAGGCCGCCCACGCCGATCGCGATCACGCCGAGCGCATCGACGTGCGGCGTGTGGCTGTCGGTGCCGACGAGCGTATCCGGATACGCGATGCCGTCGATCGCATGAATGACCGGCGACATGCGCTCAAGATTGATCTGATGCATGATCCCGTTGCCCGGGGGAATCACATCGACGTTCTTGAACGCCTTCTTGGTCCAGTTGATGAAGTCGAAGCGATCCTCGTTGCGCCGGTCTTCGATGGCGCGGTTCTTCGCGAACGCATCCGGATCGAAGCCGCCGCATTCCACCGCGAGCGAATGATCGACGATGAGCTGCACGGGCACCACGGGATTCACTTTCGCGGGATCGCCGCCCTGGTCCGCGATCGCATCGCGCAGGCCAGCGAGATCGACGAGCGCGGTCTGTCCGAGAATGTCGTGACACACGACGCGCGCCGGGAACCACGGGAAATCGCGCTCCCGCTTCCTTTCGACGAGCTGCATCAGCGATTGTTCGAGCATCGCCGGATCGCAGCGGCGCACGAGATTCTCCGCGAGCACGCGCGAGGTGTAGGGCAGCTTGTCGTATGCGCCCGGCGCGATGGCTTCGACGGCTGCGCGCGCATCGAAGTAATCGAGCGAGGAGCCGGGCAGGGGTTTGCGGTTTGCAGTATTCATCGCGGTGTCTCGGTCATTGCATGGTCTTTCAGATGCCACGCTCGAAGGGTACTGTGGGGAAACCCCTTCGTTTAATAATTCGGTCTATTTTATGCGCCGCTGGCGTTACGGTTCGAGGAGAGATTACGCTCAACTCGCGTATCGGTCATCAACGGCTTTCGCATCGATTGCGGTAAAAAAAGGGCCCGCTGCCGGGTGCGGCAGCGGAGCCCGAAGCCCTCACGTATCTCGCGTATCAACGTCAAGGGGGTTCGATGTGCCTCAGGCGCGCTTCGCCAGCGGGACGAACTCGAGGTTTTCCGGACCGGTGTAATTCGCGCTCGGCCGGATGATCTTGTTGTCGATGCGTTGCTCGATGATGTGCGCGGCCCAACCCGACGTGCGCGAGATCACGAAGAGCGGCGTGAACATGGCCGTGGGCACGCCCATCATGTGATACGACACCGCGCTGAACCAGTCGAGATTGGGGAACATCTTCTTTGCGTCCCACATCACCGTTTCGAGGCGCTCGGCGATATCGAAGAGCTTCGTGTCGCCCGCTTCCTTCGACAGCTTCTTCGCGATTTCCTTGATGACCTTGTTGCGCGGATCGGAGATCGTGTACACCGGATGGCCGAAGCCGATCACGACTTCCTTGTTCTCCACGCGGCGCTTGATGTCGGCTTCGGCCGCATCGGGCGTCTCGTAGCGCGATTGAATGTCGAAGGCCGCTTCGTTCGCGCCGCCGTGCTTCGGGCCGCGCAGCGCGCCGATCGCGCCGGTGATCGCCGAGTACATGTCGGTGCCGGTGCCCGCGATCACGCGCGCCGTGAACGTCGATGCGTTGAATTCGTGCTCGGCGTACAGGTTCAGCGATACGTGCATCGCATCGACCCACGACTTCGACGGCGCCACGCCATGCAGCAGATGCAGGAAGTGTCCGCCGATGGAATCGTCATCGGTTTCGACTTCGATACGCTTGCCGTTATGCGAGTAGTGATACCAGTACAGCAGCATCGAGCCGAGCGAGGCCATCAACTTGTCGGCGATATCCTTCGCGCCCGGCACGTTGTGATCGTCCTTCTCCGGCAGGATGGTGCCGAGCACGGAGACACCGGTGCGCATCACGTCCATCGGATGCGCGGACGCGGGAATCCATTCGAGCGCGGCCTTCAGGTTCGCGGGCAGGCCGCGCAATGCCTTGAGCTTCGTCTTGTACGCCTTCAGTTCGGCCGCATTCGGCAGCTTGCCGTGCACGAGCAGATGCGCGATTTCTTCGAATTCGGAAGTGGTCGCGACATCGAGAATGTCGTAGCCGCGATAGTGCAAGTCATTGCCGGTCTTGCCAACCGTGCACAGCGCGGTATTGCCCGCCGTGACGCCGGACAGCGCGACGGATTTCTTCGGCTTGAATGCGCCTGCGGTGCTGTTGTCTGCTTCGCTCATCGATTTCGTCTCCTTCACAAGGGTTATTTCTTTGCTGCAAAAAGCTGATCGAGCTTGTCTTCGTAGGCGTGATAGCCGAGATACTTGTACAGATCGGCGCGCGTCTGCATCGTTTCGACGGCGGCCTTTTGCGTGCCGTCGCGCTTCACGGTCTCGTAGAAGTTGAGCGCGGCGGCGTTCATCGCGCGATACGCGCCGCAGCAATATAAGGCGATATCGACGTTCGCGTCCTTCAGTTCATCGACGGTGAAGAACGGCGTCGAGCCGAACTCGGTCAGGTTCGCGAGAATCGGCACGCGCACGGCGGCCTTGAAGCGGCGATAGTCGTCGAGCGTCTTCATCGCTTCGGGGAAGATCATGTCGGCGCCCGCTTCCACATACGCGACCGCACGTTCGATCGCCGCGTCGATGCCTTCGGCGCCCGCGGCGTCGGTGCGCGCCATGATGACGAACGACTCGTCGGTGCGCGCATCGACGGCGGCCTTCACGCGATCGACCATTTCGCTCGTCGGCACGACTTCCTTGCCCGGCCGATGACCGCAGCGCTTCTGCCCGACCTGATCCTCGATATGAACGGCAGCCACGCCCGCCTTGATGAACGAACGGATCGTGCGCGCGATGTTGAACGCGCCGCCCCAGCCCGTATCGATATCGACCATCAGCGGCAGCGAGGACGCGTCGGTGATGCGGCGCGCGTCGATGAGCACGTCTTCCATCGTGCTGATGCCGAGGTCGGGCATGCCGAGCGAATTGGCGGCCACGCCGCCGCCCGACAGATAAAGCGCCTTGAAACCGACGGCTTCGGCCATCTTCGCGGCGTACGCGGTGATCGCGCCGACGACCTGAAGCGGGGCTTCGTCGCGGACGGCCTGGCGGAACCGCGCGCCTGCGGTCTGTGCGGACTGAATTTCGGAACTCACGTTTTGTCTCCTGATGAAGTCGGCCCATTAATGCAATTTGCTTGCCAGGGCGTTCTCGTCTCGCAAGTCATTGATTTTGCAGCACAAGGAAAATTTGACCGAACGTAAGTGCTTTCACGGATGAAATCCCGGATTTCGAATCTGAAACCGATGTTGCATACTGGATGCGCCTCATCGTTTCATTCACCGCAGAAGATCATGCAAACGGAAACCGCGTCTCGCCCGCGCATCTGGGCCGTCGGTATCAGCCGGCTCAGGGATTTGTTCATCGATATCGCCGGCGCCTACGCCGATCGCGCCGAACTCGACGTCGTTCCGCTCGGCTACGAGGACGCCGCGAACAGCATCGAAGGCGCGCGCGACGAGCGGCCCGATGTCGTCGTTGCGGGCGGCTCCAACGGCGCTTATCTCAAGAGCCGCGTGTCGGTGCCGGTCGTCGTGATCAGCCCGACCGGCTTCGACGTGATGCACGCGCTCACGAAGGCGCGGCGCGAGGGCGCGAGCGTCGCGCTCGTCACGCACGGCGACACGCCCGCCGAAATACGCCGCTTCCTCGCCGCATACGGCATCGACATGATCTGCGAATCGTATCGCTCGGCGCAGGACGCGGAGAGCCTCGTGCTCGATCTGCGCGATCGCGGCGTCGATGTCGTGGTCGGCCCCGGCCTCGTCGCGGATCTGGCCGCCGACGCGGGCATGAGCTCGGTGTTTCTGTATTCGCGCACGTCCGTCGTCGCGGCGTTCGAGACCGCGCTGGAAGTCGCGCAGGCGATGCGCCGCGAAGTCGCGCGCCGCAATCGGCTCGACAACCTGTTGCAGCATCTTCGCGATGGCGTCGTCGCGGTCGATGCGGGCGGGCGCATCGAAGCGATCAATCGCCGGCTCGCGACCGCGCTCGGCATCGGCGACGCATCGCGCGCGGTCGGCCGGGCGCTGCTCGATGTCGCGCCCGAACTCGACGGCGTGTTGCCCGTCGCCGATGGCGATGTGTTCGGCGCCGTGCGCGGAGTGAGCTACGCGATCCATCGCGGACCGCTGGCAAGCGATGGCGCAGCGGGCGGCACGATCTTCACGTTCCAGGAATCGCGTGCGGTCGAGCGTCTCGACCGGACCCTGCGATCGCGGCAGGGCGCGCAGGAATTCGTCGCGCGCTATCGGCTGGAGGACGTCGTCGGCGAGTCGGAATCGATCGAGCGCGTGAGAGCGCTCGTGCGCCGCTACGCGAAGTCCGATGCCACCGTGCTGATTCTCGGCGAAAGCGGCACCGGCAAGGAAATGGTCGCGCAGAGCATGCATCGCCTGAGCCGCCGCAAGGACTTTCCGTTCGTCGCGATGAACTGCGGCGCGTTCCCCGAAGCGCTGCTCGAAAGCGAGCTGTTCGGCTACGAGGAAGGCGCGTTCACGGGCGCGCGCAAGGGCGGCAAGGCCGGGTTGATCGAAGCGGCGCATCGCGGAACCTTGTTTCTCGACGAGATCGGCGAGATGCCGCCTTCGCTGCAAAGCCGCCTGCTGCGCGTGCTGCAGGAAAGAGAAGTGATACGCCTCGGATCGACGGAGCCGACGCGTGTCGATATCCGCGTGATCGCCGCGACACATCGCACGCTCGCGGAAGGCGTCGCGGATGGATCGTTTCGGGCCGACCTGTTTTATCGAATCAATATCCTGAGCGTCGCGGTGCCGCCGTTGCGCGCGCGATCCAGCGACATCCTGCCGCTCGCGACGGAACTGCTGATGCAGGCCGCGAGACGCGACAAGGCGCTTGCGCAACGCGTGCCCGGCCGCGACGACGCAGAGCGCCTGCTCGCGCCGCTGGAACAGGCGCTGCGTGCTTATCCGTGGCCCGGCAATGTGCGCGAATTGCAGAACATCGTCGAGCGCATTGCCGTGGAGATTCCGGACATGGACATCGACAAGGAACAACCGCTTGCGTTGACCCTCGACGACCTGCTGGCGATCGCGCCCGAGTTGTCCGAACTCAGGACCGAGGCGAGCGCGGATCTGTCGCTACGTGACCTGAGCCGTTCGGTGGAAGCCGATCAGGTCCGTGCGACGCTTGCCGCGTTCGGCGGCGATCGGGACGCCGTCTGCAAGGCGCTCGGCATCAGCAAGACGACCTTGTGGCGAAGGCTCAACGCGAAGCGTTGAAGTCCCGGCGAGCGGCGACGGCCTGCTCGCCGAATTGCAGCGCCGCGAGCTGCGCGTAGAGCGGCGAGCTTCGCAGCAACTCGGCGTGCCGGCCTTGCGCGACGATGCGCCCCTGGTCCATCACGACGATCCGGTCCGCCTGCTGGACAGTCGCCAGCCGATGCGCGATGACGAGCGTGGTGCGGTTCTGCGCGGCGTTGTCCAGCGCCGTTTGCACGAGTCGTTCGCTCGCTGCATCGAGCGCGCTGGTGGCTTCGTCGAGCAACAGAATGGGTGGATCGCGGAGGATCGCCCGCGCGATCGCGATGCGCTGACGCTGCCCGCCCGAGAGCCTCACGCCGCGCTCGCCGAGAAACGTGTCGTAGCCCTGCGGAAGCTGTTCGATGAAACCCGCGGCGGCGGCCATGCCGGCGGCGTGTCGCACCTGCGCGAGCGTCGCGTCGGGCATGCCGTAGCGGATGTTGTCGAATACGCTTCCGGAGAAGATCACCGAGTCCTGCAACACGACGCCGACCGTGCGGCGCAACGTGCCGAACGACATGTGCCGTGTCGCGACGCCGTTGATCGAAATGCTTCCGGACTGCGGATCATAGAAGCGCAGCAGCAACTGGAACAGCGTGGTCTTGCCCGCTCCCGATGGCCCGACGAGCGCGACATGCTCGCCCGGTCCGACATGGAGCGAGAATCCGGTCAGCGTCGCGATGCCTTCGCGGGAAGGATAGGAAAAGCTCACATCGTCGAAGCGGATGCCTTCGCCGGCGGCCGGCATCGGCGTGGTCGTTGCGGCCTCGGTGACGGGCGAGCGCGCGGCCAGAAGCTGCATGAGACGTTCGGTTGCGCCGGCGGCGCGCTGCAGATCGCCCCATACCTCGGCGAGCGCGCCGACGGCGCCCGCCGTGAACACCGCATACAGGATGAACTGCGACAACTGGCCCGCCGTCATCTGTTTCGCCAGCACGGCCTGCGCGCCGAGCCAGAGCACGAAGACGACGGCGGCGAACACGAACACGATGACCACGGCCGTCAACCCTGCGCGAGCGCGGATTCGCGTAAGCGCCGTCTCGAAGGCGGATTCCACCGCCGTGCCGAAGCGCTTCGCCTCGAACGCTTCCTGCGTGTACGACTGCACCGTCGGCATGGCGTTGAGCACTTCGCCCGCCAGCGCGCTCGCGGTCGCGACCTTGTCCTGGCTCGCGCGCGAAAGCCGCCGCACGCGCCGTCCGAAGAAGACGATAGGCGCGATCACCACGATCAGCACGGCGATGATGTAGCCGGACAGCACGGGGCTCGTCGCCACCAGCATCGCGATGCCGCCGACCGTCAGCAAGGCGTTGCGCAATCCCAGCGACAGGCTGGTGCCCACGACCGTCTGGATCAGCGTCGTGTCGGTGGTGAGGCGCGAGAGGACTTCGCCCGTCTGTGTCGTCTCGAAGAACTGCGGGCTCATTCGCATGATGTGATCGTAGACCGCGCTCCGCATGTCGGCCGTCACGCGCTCGCCCAGCCACGATACCCAGTAGAAGCGCAATGCCGTCGCGCCCGCGAGCACGAGCGAGACGACGAAAAGCGCGATGAAATAGCGGTCGATATGCGTCCGGTCGCCGCTCGCGAATCCGCGATCGATCAGGTATCTGAAAGCCATCGGCAGCGCCAGCGTCGCGCACGCGGACGTCACGAGCGCCAGGAACGCGAGCGCCCAGCGCCCGGCATAAGGCCGCAGAAAGGGAGCGAGGGAGAAGAGCAGGCCGACGCGCGGCAAGCGAGCTGCTGCAGATGACATGGAATCCTGGCGTAGTGGAGAGCGGTCGATGACATCGAGCGTCGCAAGCCAGTTTATCTTCTTGCGCGCGCGCTTCCATCTGCAAACACGAGCGTTCGTTCGATTCGAGCCTTTCTTTCCGATCCGCGCAATCGCGAAGCGACGGCATTGGGAAAATCGTCCGCACATCCTAAGATCAGAGACAGTGACTTTGAGGGCGGGCCCGAATGGCCGCGTCATGACGTTCCGGAACGCATCGTCCCGTACCGCGCAAAGCATGTCGAGGGTCCCAACGATGAACAAGAAACCGACCGGTTCAAGGCGACTGCTTCTTGCCGTCGCGTTCTGTCTCGCCACGTGCCATGCAGCGATCGCATTTTCCGCGGAGATTTCCGGCGCGGGCTCCACATTCGTCTATCCGCTATTGCTGAAATGGGCGGACACCTACCACACGAAAACCGGTCAGCGCGTCGCCTACCAGCCTACCGGCTCAGGAAACGGCGTCCGCCAGATCAAGGCGGCGAGAGTGACTTTCGGGGCATCGGACATGCCGCTCGCGCCCGACGAACTGCGCGCGGCGGGACTGGCCCAGTTCCCTGTCGTGATCGGCGGCGTGGTGCCCGTCGTCAATCTTCCCGGCGTAGGTCCGGGGCAGATTCGTCTGACCGGGCCGCTGCTCGCCGACATCTACCTCGGCAAGATCGTCAACTGGAATGATCCGGCCATCGTCGCGCTCAATCCGAATGTCAGTGTTCCGAATCTAAAGATCGTCGTCGTGCATCGGAACGAGAGTTCGGGCACCACCTTCAACTGGGTCAGCTTCCTTTCGCAGAGCAGCGCCGCCTGGAAAAGCGGCGTGGGCGCGGGCACGACGGTCAAATGGCCGACCGGCGTTGGCGCGGCCGGCAACGACGGCGTCGCGATGTACATCAAGAACGTGGAAGGCTCGATCGGATATGTCGAACTGACTTACGCGCTGCAACGGAATCTGGCCTTCACCGCCGTGCAGAACAGAAGCGGAGCCTTCGTGGAACCGTCGCGGGCGAGCTTCAGCGCAGCCGCCGCTGCCGCCGACTGGACTCAGCAGCCGGACTTCTATCAGATCGTGACGGACGCGCCCGGAGAGAACGCATGGCCGATCGCCGGCGTGGTGTTCGTGCTCGTGCCGCGAGAGGCGAAGGACCCGGCTGCGCTGAAAGCCGCGCTCGCGTTTTTCAGATGGGCGCTCAACGAAGGACAGGCCGACGCCGATGCCGAGCACTACGTCTCCTTGCCACCGGTTCTCGTCAGGCAGATCGAGGCTTACTGGGACGAGAACATCAAGTAAGCGCCGCGCGATCACGACCGTTACAGCAACGACTTTCCCTGAGCGAGAATCTTGTCGCAAACCTGCTTCGTGAGTTGTTCCTTCAGACCGCCGCCGCTCAGATCGACCTGCTTGCCGTTACCGCTATCGAGGATTCCCTTCGCGCCGCTGGTGTATCCGCTGTCGCTCGAAGCCGAACCGCCGAGCTTGCTCATGAGCCCGTCCTTGACCGACGATGCGCCGCCTCCGAGGTAGTTGTTCTTGATGCAGTATTCGAGCACGCCCGCGACATTGCTCGTGCTGCCGGAACTCAGCGAGTCCAGCGACATGCCGCTGCTCAATCCGCCGAGACTGCCGAGCGCGCCGCCCCCGCTGCTTTTGCCCTGATCGAGAAGGTTGCCGAGCTGGGCGTGTGTCAGCGGGATGTAAAGCAAGGACGTGGCCAGAATCGCACGGATCCAGAAGTGACGTTTGCACGAAATCATGGTGCCTCCGTTTTTGTGAGCTTTAACTATAGTTCTTCTGAAGGAAGCGATCAGCGGGCGTGTCAGGTCATGGCGGAAGCCCGCGCTCAGCCCCACGTGTCGATGACGCGGCTGTCGTCGCGTGCGCCGAGGCCCGCGTCCGCTGCGGCGTGATAGCGGGCATTGGCGACGGACAGCAGCGGAACGTCGGCGCCGCACGCCCGCGCGGCCGCGACCACGAGATCGCTGTCCTTCACGAAGATGTCGATGGCGCTCGTCACCGTCACGTCGGCGGCTTGCAACATGCGCGGCCCGCGATCGGACAGCATCCACGAACCGGCCGCGCCTGTTTCGACCAGATCGAGCACGGCGGCGGGATCGAGACCGAGCGAGCGCGCCAGATTCAGCGCCTCCGCCGCAGCGACGATATGCACCGAGCACAAATGCTGGTTCACGAGCTTGATCGCCTGTCCGTCGCCGAGCTTCGTGCCTGTGATGCGCACGGTGCCCATCGCGTCGAGCACGGGGCGCGCGTCGTCGATGTCGCGTTGCGCGCCTGCCGCGAAGATCACGAGTTCGCCGCGCTTCGCGCGCGCGGTGCCGCCCGTCACGGGTGCGTCGATCACTCGCGCGCCCGCCGCCGCCAGCCGTTCGCCCTCTCGACGCACGGCGTCCGGGCCGACCGTCGACATGATCACCCACGTCTGACCGGCAAGGTTCGCGCCGACGCCATCGACGAGCGATGCCAGTTGCCGCGGCGTCGCCACCATCGCGACGACGACGCTGGCGGCTGGCGCATCCGCGAAGCCATCGACGGCGGCGAGGCCGCTTTCCTGCGCGAGCCCGCGCGCGCGGCTCGACAGATCGACGCCCGTCACGGCATGGCCCGTCGTCTTGATCCGCTGCGCCATCGGCAAACCGATCGCGCCGAGGCCGATGAAGGTCACGTTCATGGCTGCCCTTTAGCGCACGACATTGACCGGCGCGCCCGCCACGAATGCCGCGATGTTGTCGATCAACTGATCCGCGAGCGTCTGCTGCGCTTCATCCGATGCCCACGCGACGTGCGGCGTCACGATCACGTTCGGCCGGCCCGCGACGCGCATCAGCGGATTGCCGGGCGCGGGCGGCTCGGTCGCGAGCACATCGAAGCCCGCGCCGCTGATCCAGCCTTCATCGAGCGCCTCGACGAGCGCGGCTTCGTCCACGAGTCCGCCGCGCGCCGTGTTGATGATGAGCGGCTTCTTCTTCATCGCGCGAAATTCGACCGTCGACAGCATGCCGCGCGTATGCGGCGTGAGCGGGCTGTGAATGGTGATGACGTCGCTCGTCGCGAGCATTTCGTCCCACGGCGTGTAGAGCGGGCCGAGTCCCTCGCGTCCCTTGTGCGCGGCGAAGATCGGCCGCATGCCGAACACGCGGGCGATTTCCGCGACGCGCTGCCCGAGCACGCCTTCGCCGATGATGCCGAGCGTCGCGCCGCCCAGATCGCGAATCGGATGATTGAAAAAGCAGAACTGCCCGGCCTTCTGCCATTCGCCTTCGAGGACATCATCGCGATAGGCGACCAGATTGCGCCGCAGTGCGAGCATCAGCGCGAACGTATGCTCGGGCACGGTGTTCACCGCATAGCCGCGAATGTTCGAGACGACGATGCCGCACCGCTCGCACGCGCTCTTGTCGATGCAATCGGTGCCCGTCGCGGCCACCGCGATGAGCCTGAGCTCCGGCAACTGGTCGAGCACCTCCGCCGTGAGCGCGACCTTGTTGGTGATCGCGATGCTCGCGCCCGCGAGACGCGCCACCACTTCATCGGGCGCGGTGCGCTCGAATTCGACGAGCTCGTGCTCGAACGCGGGCCGCTTCAGGCGGATCTGCGGCGCGAGCGTCTCGCGGTCCAGAAAAACGATCTTCTGCATGCTCTTTCCTTGCTGTTCAGGATTCAAAGATGCCGCTTCACTTCTTCGACGATATGGCGCGGCGTGATGCCGAAATGTTCGTAGAGCGCCTCGGCCGGCCCCGAAGCGCCGAAGCCCTTCATGCCGACGAAGCCGCCGCGCTCGCCGATGTAGCGGTCCCAGCCGAAGCGCACCGCCGCTTCCACCACGACACGCACGGTGTCCGCGCCGAGCACGCTCGAGCGATACGCCGCATCCTCATCGTCGAAGCGTTCGCAACAGGGCATCGACACGACCGCCGTCGCGATGCCCGCCGCCTGCAACTGCTCGCGCGCCGCGAGCGCCAGCGCGACCTCCGAGCCGGTCGCGATGAGCGTCACGCGCCGCACGCCGCCTTTGGCCTCGGCGAGCACGTAGCCGCCGCGCGCCGAGCGGTTGTCGTCCTCGTGCTTCGTACGCACGATCGGCAGCGCCTGGCGCGCGAACACCATCGTGCTCGGGCCGCTCTTGCGCTCGTAGGCGAGCATCCAGCATTCGGCGGCCTCGACGGCATCGGCGGGACGGAACACGTGCATGTTCGGCATCGCGCGCAGGGACGCGAGAATCTCGACGGGCTGATGCGTCGGTCCATTCTTGGCGACGCCGATCGAGTCGTGGCTGAAGACGAACTTCACCGGCAGGCCCATGAGCGCGGCCATGCGCATCGCGGGGCGTTCGTAATCGGAGAAGGCGAGATAGGTGACGGTGAGCGGAATCACGCCGCCGTGCGCGGCCATGCCGTTCGCCATCGCGCCCATCACGTGTTCGCGCACGCCGCAATGGACGTAAGCGCCGCCGCGATCTTCGACCGTGAATGCGCGCAGGCTGCGCTTGTGGCTCGTCGGCGCTTCGAGATCGGCGCAACCTACCATGCGTTCGGGCAGCACGTTCGCGAGGAGATCGTTGATCTCGGCGGAGATCATGATGCCGCCCGGCGCTTCGTCGCGCGTTCCGGCATCGCGCTTGTAGGTTTCCAGCGTGTGCCGCCATCCTTCGGGCAATTCGCCGGCCTGGATGCGGTCGAACTCCGCGCGCGCAGGTGCGGGCAACGAAGCGACACGCTCGCGCCATGCGCGATATTCGTCTTCGCTGCGCCGTCCCGCTTCGCGCCATTCGTGGAGTACGTCGTCGGGAATCTCGAAGGGCGCATGCGGCCAGTTCATCGCGTTGCGCGCGGCGTCGGCGTCCTTGTCGAAGAGACGTCCGCTGTGTCCGCCGCGCTGACCTTGCAGACGCGCGATGCCGCGTGCGATCGTCGTGCGGCACGCGAGCATCGACGGACGCGGATCGGCTTTCGCTTGCGCCAGCGCATCCGACACGGCTTCGAGATCGTGCCCGTCCACTTCGATCACATGCCAGCCCGCGACGCGAAAACGCTCGCTGACGTTCTCACTGATCGAGAGCGTGGTGCTGCCGTCGTCGGTGATGCGGTTGTCGTCCCAGCACAGAATCAGCTTGCCGAGCTTCAGATGCCCGGCGAGCGAGATCATTTCCTGTCCGACGCCCTCTTGCAGACAGCCATCGCCGACGAACGCATACGTGTAATGATCGACGACGCCCGCGCCGAACTTCGCGTTGAGATACGCCTCGGCCACCGCCATGCCGAACGCGTTCGCGATGCCCTGCCCGAGCGGGCCGGTCGTCACCTCGATGCCCGAGGCCGTGTCGAATTCCGGATGGCCTTCGCAATGCGAGCCCATTTCGCGGAACGTCCGGATCTGGTCGATGCCGAAGTTCGCATAACCCGTGAGATGCAAGAGCGCATAGAGCAGCATCGAGCCGTGGCCGTTCGAGAGCACGAAACGGTCGCGGTCGGGCCATTGCGGATCGGCGGGATTGAACTTCATGTGCCGCGTGAACAGCGCCGTGGCGATTTCCGCCATGCCGAGCGGCACGCCCTGATGACCTTCGCCCGCGCGCACGATGGCGTCGATGGCAAGAAAGCGAATGGCGTTCGACAGCTTGTGCGTGTCGATGGAAGACATGACTTCTCCTGGCCGCTCCATCGAAGGAGCGGCATCACTGAGCGTTGAACGGAATTTATTTCAGGAAGCCCGTGGAAATCCACGGAATGGCGGCGACGAAAATCAGCCCGACGATCAGGGCCGCGATATAGCCGACGATCGGCTTCATGCCTTCATCCGGATGGATGCGGCTCACCGCGCAGGCCGAGTAATAGCCGACGCCGAACGGCGGCGCGAACAGGCCCACGCCCATCGAGAGGATCACGACCATCGCGTAGTGCACGTCGTTGATGCCCATCTGGCGCGCGATCGGGAACATCAGCGGGCCGAACAGCACGATCGCGGGAATGCCTTCCAGCACGCTGCCGAGCACGATGAACACGAGTATCGACGCCGCCATGAACATCCATGTGCCGCCGGGCAGCGCGCCCATCGTGCGCGCGAGCTGGCCCGAGAAGCCCGATTGCGTGAGCGCCCATGCCATGCTCGTCGCCGCGCCGATGATCAGCAGGATCGCGCCGGAGAGCGCGGCGGTATCGATCAGCATCGGCTTCAGGCGGCCCCATTCGAAGCGGCGATAGATCAGGAGACCCGCGATCACCGCGTAGCCGATGCCGATGGTCGATACTTCCGTCGCCGTGGCGATGCCTTCGACCACGGCCGCGCGAATCACGAAGGGCAGCGCGAGCGCGGGCAGGGCGATCGCGAGCTTGCGCACGATCTCCTTGCGAGTCGCGCGCTTCACGCCGGAGAGATCGTCGCTGCGATAACGCCACCAGACGACCGTGCACAAGGTCACCGCGAGCACGATGCCGGGCAGCATGCCGCCCGTGAAGAGCGCCGAGATCGACACGCCCGTCACCGAGCCGAGCGTGATGAGCACGAGACTCGGCGGGATGGTTTCGGTCTGCGCGCCCGTGGCCGCGAGCAGCGCGACGAGATCGCCCGGCTTCGCGCCGCGCGCCTTCATCTCGGGAAACAGCACGGGCGCGACCGCCGCCATATCGGCCGCTTTCGAGCCGGAGATGCCCGACACCAGATACATCGCGCCGACGAGCACGTACGACAGGCCGCCGCGCACGTGACCGAGCATGCTGGCGAGGAACGCGATCATCGCGTTGGCCATGCCTGTCATCTCGATCAGCTGGCCGAGGAACACGAAAAGCGGCACGGAAAGCAGGATCAGATGCGACATGCCTTCGTCCATGCGCCCGACGACCACGACGAGCGGCGTGCTCGTGGTGAGCGCGAGATAGCCGAAGGTCGCGAGACCGAACGAGAACGCGATGGGCACGCCCGAGAGCACGCACAGCGCAACGAGGCCGACGAAGAAGATCAGCAGGTTGAGATTGCCGAGGCCTTTGAGCAGCGGACTCGCCGCATAGAACGCGACGGCGACCGCGGCCACGAGCGCGAGCGCGCCGATGGTGAGCTTCCAGTTCCCCACGCGCACGAGCCGCAGGCACGCGACGAGCAGCATCAGGCCCGCGCCGATCGGCAAAGCGGCGGCGCGCCACGAGTTGGCGATATCGAGCGCGGGCGTCGTGATGAACGCTTCGTCCTGCGCGAAGTCCACCGCCGGTCCGATCACCATCAGCAGGAACGCGAGCGGCGCGGCGATCGCGATGACATCGAGAAACGCGCGCACGCCCGGCGAGGCCATGCCGACCAGCGCCGTCATGCGCATGTGCTCGCCGCGCCGCAGCGCCACGACCGCGCCCAGCATCGCGAGCCACAGGAACAGCATCGACGCGAGTTCGTCGGACCAGACGAGCGGCGTGTGCAGCGCATAGCGGCTCGTCACGCCGGCGAACAGCACCACGATCTCGGCCAGGACCAGCAGCGCGGCGGGAATCTCCACGCAGTGGCCGAGCCAGGTGTCGAGAAACGCGGCGACGCGGTGTGGCGCCGGATGCGGAAGCGGGATCGTGTGCATGGCTTTCATACCAGTTTTCCGGTGTACTTTTCGAGCGTGCCCCAGCCTTGATCGCCGTACTTCGCTTTCCAGTCGCTATAGAAGCTGGTCTTCTTGAGCGCGCCGCGGAAGGCTTCGCGGTCCACATCCACGATGTTGATGCCTTTGCCCTTCAACTGATCGCGCAACGAGCCGTTGAGCTGCGCGATGTCCGCGCGTTGCAGCATGCCGGCGGCGTCGAATTCGCGCGTGACGATGGCGCGCATGTCGGCGGGCAGCGCCTGCCACGCGCGACGATTGCCGAGAATCCAGTACGCGTCCCACACATGCGAGGTCAGGCTGATGGACTTCTGCACTTCGTAGAGCTTGGCCGTCGCGATGATCGGCAGCGGATTCTCCTGGCCTTCCACCACGCCGGTTTGCAGCGCCGAATAAAGCTCGTTGAAGTTGATGGGCGCCGGGCCCGCGTCGAGCGACTTGAAGAGCGAGGTGAGCATCGGCGCTTGCGGCACGCGAATCTTGAAGCCCTTCAGATCGGCGGGCGTCTTCACGACGCGCGTGGACGAGCTGATCTGGCGAAAGCCGTTGTCCCACGGTTTCGACACCGCGAGAATGCCGGACTTCTCGACCTGCGAGCGGACATAGCCGCCGAGATCGCCGTCCATCGCTTTCCAGACGTGGTCGTAATCGGGGAACGCGAAACCCGTGTTGACGATGCCCGCGGCGGGCGTGAGCGTCGCGAGAATCGACGAGGCGAGATTGAAGAACTCGACGCCGCCGCTGCGCACCTGCGAGAGCAGGTCCGTGTCGGAGCCGAGCTGGTTCGCCGGGAACAGCTTGATGTCGAGCTTGCCGCCGGTGGCTTCGCGAATCTTGTCGCAGGCCTGCTGCGCGCGGATGTTCACCGGATGCGTCGGGTCCTGGCCCGTCGCGAGCTTGTACGAGAAGTCCGCCGCCGACGCTTTGCGCGTCGTGAGGCTCCAGAGCGGCGCGGCTGCGGCGATGGTGGCGCCCGTCTTCAGGAACGTGCGCCTGTCGATGCCGCTTTTGATCGAGCGGGTGGTCATGATGTGCTCCTCCAAACCTGGTTATGGCGATCGGTTTTGTCTGCGTGGAGCACGCGCTCTCGACGGCGCGTGTCTCCGATATTGCGTCAGCCGTGGATCAGCATGCCTCCGTTCACATCGATCACGGCGCCGGTGATGTAGGACGAAATCGGCGACGCGAGGAACAGGAATGCGCCGGCCACATCGTCCGGTCCGCCGAGACGGTTGAGCGGAATGCCGGCGAGAATCTCGACGCGCTTTTCATCGCTGATCTTGCCCGCGTTGATGTCGGTCTGGATCAGGCCGGGCGTCACGCAGTTCACGCGGATGCCGTCGTTGCCGAGCTCGCGCGCCATCGCCTTGGCGAGACCGAGCACGCCCGCCTTGGCCGCGGAATAGTGCGGGCCGCCGAGAATGCCGCCGCCGCGCTGCGCCGATACCGACGACATGCAGCCGATCGAGCCGCCGCCCTGACGTTTCATCTGCGGCACGACCGCCTGCGACAGATACAGCACGCCGCGCAGATTCACGTCGAGGACGCGGTCCCAGCTTTGCGCGTCGATGTCGAGCAGCTTCACGGCCTGCGTGATGCCCGCATTGTTGATGAGCACGTCGATGACGCCGAAATCCGCGATGACTTGCTGCACGGCTTTATCGCAGGCGGCGCGGTCGGTGACGTTGCACGCATAGCCGCGATGCTCCGGTCCGATGCCGCTGGCGGCTTCGCGCGCGGCGGCTTCGTCGAGATCGAGAATGGCGACTTTCGCGCCGTGCTTCGCGAACATGCGGGCCGTCGCCATGCCGATTCCTCGCGGCGATGCCGCTCCGGAAATGACGGCGACCTTGCCTTCGAGAAGACGCGACTCTGACATGATGGTGTGCTCCTGATCGATGATGAAGTTGTTCGGAACGAGTGATGACGGCTCAGCCGAGCCAGCCTTTGATGGTGTTGCACATCGCTTCGGTGGAAATGCCGTAGCGATCGTGAAGCGTCGGCAATGCGCCGGCGTCGAGAAAGGCGTCGGGCAGCGCGATCTGGCGGAACGCGGGCGTCACGCCCGCGCCGAGCAGCGTGCGCGCGACCGCTTCGCCGAGGCCGCCGATCACGCTATGGTTCTCCGCGACGACGACCATGCGGCCGGTGCGCTTCGCCTCGCGCAGAATGGTGGCGGTGTCGAGCGGCTTGATGGTCGGCACGTGCAGCACGGCGACATCGACGTTGTCCTGTTCGAGCGCTTTCGCGGCTTCGAGCGAGCGCATGGTCATGATCCCGGAGGACACCAGCAACACGTCGGCGCCGTCGCGCAGCAACTTGGCTTTGCCAAGCTCGAAGCGATAGCCGTATTCGTCGAGCACGGCGGGCACGTTGCCGCGCAGAAGGCGCGCATACACCGGCCCTTTGTGTGCGGCGATGGCGGGCACCATCTGCTCGATATCGAGCGCATCGCACGGATCGATCACGGTCATGTTCGGCATCGCGCGCATCAATGCGAGGTCTTCGGCGGCCTGATGGCTCGGGCCGTAACCGGTTGTCAAACCGGGCAGCGCGGCGACGATCTTCACGTCGAGATTGTCTTCAGCGATCGTCTGATGGATGAAGTCATAAGCGCGGCGCGTCGCGAACACGGCATAGGTCGTGACGAACGGCAGCGCGCCTTCATGCGCCATGCCCGCCGCCGCGCCCATCAACAGTTGCTCGGCCATGCCCATCTGGTAATAGCGCTCGGGAAACTCCTTCCCGAAGATATGCAGGTCGGTGTACTTGCCGAGGTCGGCTGTCATGCCGACGACATTCGCGTTGCTGCGCGCAAGCTCCGCGAGCGCGTGGCCGAACGGCGCGGAACGTGTGACCTGTCCTTCGCCCGCGATGGACGCGATCATCGCCGAAGTCTTCAGGCGCGGCTTCTTCGCTACGGTGCTCATGCGTTTCTCCCGGCTTCCAGTGCTTCGAGCGCGAGTTGCCACTCGTGCGGATCGACGCGAATGAAGTGATTCTTCTCTCGCTCTTCGAGGAACGGCACGCCAGAGCCCATCTTCGTATCGCACACGATGATGCGCGGCTTCGCATCCTTCAAATTGCGTGCGTTGTCGAAGGCTTGCTTCACGGCGTCGATATCGTTGCCGTCGATGCGTTGCACGTACCAGCCGAACGCTTCGAGCTTCTCGACGAGCGGCTCGAACGCCATGATCTGCGTCGAGGGGCCATCGGCTTGCTGATTGTTCACATCGACCATCGCGATGAGGTTGTCGAGCTTCCAGTGCGCGGCGGACATGAGGCCTTCCCAGACGGAACCTTCGTCGAGTTCGCCATCGGAAAAGAGCGTATAGACGAAGGACTTCGAGCCCTTGCGCTTGAGACCGAGACAACGGCCGACTGCAATCGTGAGTCCTTGCCCGAGCGATCCGCCCGACATCTCCATGCCTGGGGTGTAGCTCGCCATGCCGGACATCGGCAGACGGCTGTCGTCGCTGCCGTAGGTTTCGAGTTCGTCCTGCGGCAGGATGCCCGCTTCGAAAAGCGCGGCGTACAGCGCGATCGCATAGTGGCCGTTCGAGAGCAGGAAGCGGTCGCGCTCTTCCCAGTCGGGGTCTTCGGGGCGATAGTTCATCGCGCCGAAGTAAGCGACGGCCAGCACGTCGGCGATATCGAGCGCCTGGCCGATATAGCCCTGGCCCTGCACTTCACCCATGAGTAGCGCGTTGCGGCGGATGCGATGAGCATGTTCCGCGAGCTGCGTGATGCTCGTGTTCACGGCGATGTCTCCTTGTTTGCTTTTGTCGGATGCGCCTGCGATCCGGGTATTCCCTTGTTTGGTGCGTCAGGCCCGTATATGAAGCGTATTCGCTTGATGACACGCGCTCAAACGAATTAAAGTGGCTGATCGTTGAACTCAATTCATGCGATCACTGCAATGCAACATCGAGTCACGCTCAAGTCCATACAGGCTTTCGAGGCCGCGGCGAGGCTTTCGTCCTTCTCGCTTGCTGCGGACGAGCTTTTCGTGACGCCTTCGGCAGTCAGTCATCAGATCAAATTGCTGGAGGAGCAATTGAGCGTGCGGCTCTTTCATCGCATGCACCGGACGGTGATCCTGACCGACAGCGGACGGCGTTATGCGGAGGAGATCGGCGCCGCGTTCGCGCGCATCGACAAGGCGACGCGCGATATCGGACGCGTCGCCAAGAGCGATATCCTCACGCTGCATTCGACGCCGAGCTTCGCTACGCAATGGCTGATGCCGCGGCTCGCGCGCTTTTCGGCGCTGCATCCGGATATCGACTTGCGGCTGAATGCATCGAACGATCCGGTGGATTTGGCGCGCGAGGCGGTGGATATCGATTTGCGTTATGGCGCGCGCCGCTTGCAGCCTGCGGGAACGATGGTGCTCGATCTGCCCACCGAAACGATCGTGCCGCTGTGCTCGCCGACGCTGCTCGAAGGCGAGCATCCGATACGCACGGTCGCGGACCTGCGGCATCACACGCTCATTCACAGCGAAGGGTGTCTGGTCGGCTGGCGCGACTTCATGCGGCTGCATCGCAAGACGCCGATCGATATCTCACGCGGACCGCGTTTCGATCGCTCGTTCATGGCGATCAGCGCGGCGACGGATGGCGGCGGCGTGTGTCTGGAGAGCTTACTTCTGGTGCAGCGCGAGCTGGAGACGGGACGGCTCGTCGCGCCGTTCGGCTTCGACGGACTCAAGGTCAATGGCTATACGCTCAATCTGCTCAAGTCGTGCGCGGACTTGCCGAAGGTGCGCAGTTTTCAGGACTGGTTGTTCGAGGAGCTGGACCGGTCGTGAAGAAGCGTCGGCGTGATCGCATTGCTTTCTGAGACTTCGGGCTTCACTCGCTATTGCCCGATGTATCATCCGTCATGTCACTTGCGCCGACTGACTATGCCCGAGCACCTTACACACAGGATCGAGGCGAGAGCGGGAGCTACCGGGTTCCTCTTCGTTGTCGCGTATGCGGCGCTTTCGTTGACAGCGATAGCGCTCGTCGGCGCCTATGGCTGGGACGATGGCGCCATCACCGTAGCCTATGCGCGCACACTCGGACGTCACGGGTTGTTTGCATTGACGCCCGCTTCGGTGTCGGCCGAAGGCACGTCGAGCTTGCTCATGACGGCGATGCTGGCGATGGGCCAGTGGCTGCTTCAGCCAGGCTTTCTCGAAGCGATCAGAACGGCGCAATTACTCTCCTTCATCGCACTCAGCGCCACCTTGGTGCTCGTGTGGCGCGCACTTCAACCGTTCCTGCCGAGCCCGACGCATCGCCTCATCGTCGTGAGCTTGCTGGGGCTGCTGCCGGCCTGTCAGGCCGAGATCGTCAACGGCATGGAAATGACGATCTTCGCGTTGCTGCTGTTTGCGTTCGTGCTCTGCTGGCGCGCGCAATCGACGTTCGCTTATGCCCTGTTGCCGCTTCTGTTGCTGGTCCGTTTCGAGGCGGTGTTCTATCTCGGTCTCGCGCTCGGCTGGATGGTCGTGTTTTACCCGCACGATCGTCCGCGTGCCCTTCGAATGTGCGCGTGGCTCATGCTTTGTTTTCTGCTGCTGACGATCTGGAGGTATTGGGTCTTCGGAGCGCTTGTGCCGAATACCATTCTCGCCAAGCTTCAGGTGCCCTACAGTAAAAAAGGCTGGGACGGCGTAGTGGAGAAGCTGCGCGGGCTGAAGGATTTTCTCTTCGTGAACGCTGCGTTTCTGGCTGGCATGTATATGAGCCGGAAGCGCGTTCAAGAGCGCCGTCTGGATCCGATGCCCGTACTGCTGATATGCGCCTTTGGCGTGTTCGCACTGATATCGGGAAGAAACTGGGGTTACACGGGGCGGATGTTCGTGGCGGTGCTGCCCGTGTTCGTCCTTGCGCTCGCGGAACGTTTCGCACATATGCGTGAGCCACGTGTATTGCGCGGACTATTGCTGTGTCTGTGCGGAAGCTTCCTGGTCAACCTTGCGGTGCTGCGCGAAAACGTCGACACGATCATCCTCGGTGCGGCGATGCGTGGCGTACTGCCGTCCGCGTTGAATGCCGCAGAAGGCGAGGCCCGAAAGCGAGTATGGCGCGATTCCCCCGGCGACTGGCGCGGTGTCACGCCACAGAACTACGCGATGACGGGTGCGTCGGTCGATCGTCTGCGCGAGCATCTGGGGCAATCGACGCTCAAGTTCATGACGCCGGACGTCGGTGGCGCCGCATTGTGCTGCGAACATCTGGACATTCTGGATTCGGGGCTCTTGACCAACCCTTCGCTGGCGCGTCGCGGGTATGCAGGGCTTGCTGAGTATCTGAACAGGGAACGCCCGGAAGTCATCGAAACGCATGGCGTATGGAGCCGCGATAGCGGCATATACTCGGTCGCCGAATTCGAGGCGAACTATCTGCCGGCGGTATACGACGGGACGCTTCTCTGGTTACGTCATGATGTCCTGCAGCGCCTGGTGGCTCGCGGACTGGCCGCCGATCCTGTTCGGCTGGACAGGCTGCCCGATATTCGTTATCTGGGAGACAGTCGCGACGTTTCGCAACTGACGCGATTTTCCGCTGTGACAGTGCTCGGCCGATGAACCGGCAGTCTCCCGGATTCGCGTGAATGGTGAGTAAGAAACCGCATGGACGAAAAGCCTCGTTTGCTCGATACTGTGCCCTCTCCAAAGGGCTGGGAGATTCAGATGCGCGCGTACGTCTCGCTGCCTGTTCTGGCTTTACCGATTCTTCTCGCCGCCTGCAACACGCCGCCCATTCCACCGGGAAAGTCGGTTGACATACCGACGGCGCTCCAGAATGTTCTGGACGGCGTGTGCAACTTCAAGAAAGCTCAGGCCGAACACGGGCAGAACTACGGCGTTGCGATCGATTCGATCACCGTGGAACTCGACCTGACCGTCGATGGCGCTCAAACCCCGCCCGTCTCCGTCGCGCCCGATATCAAGTTCATCCCGACCGTCAGTTACGGGCACATCATCACGGCGAATACGGGAAGCAGGCTGCTCGTGTCCCTGAAGAACGTCGATGGCGCGAAGGGCGCCGACATGAAGTGTCCATCGTCCGCGCCTGCGCCTGCGCCGAAATGAGCGTCGCCTCGACGCACTCCATCACACGAGCTTGCGTGCCAATCGGCGCATGCCGTCGAAGATGGCCTCGGCGACGTCCATCGGGAAGTCGCCGGGAAGACGCGCGGCCACTTCGTCGATGACCGCGGGCGTGCGCGCGCCGAGATCGTCGATCATCGATTCGACTTCGGGGACGGCGAGCCCGACGCGCCGCCCCTGCGCGATCCAGTGCCGGCGCTGGATTTCGCCGATCAGATAGTGGACGTTCTTGCCGCGCACGGCCATGGCGAGCCGCACGCGTCGCGCGGCGAACTTGTCGGGCCCGCGGCCGATGAGCGGATGCGCCGAAAGCACGTCGTAGAGCGGCGTCGATTCGTACTGGTTGCCCGGCAGATGCGCGATGCTGAAGTTCTTCGCGTGGCCATCGGTGGCGGCGAGGAGCCAGAAGATCATCTGCGTCAGGAAAAAGTGGCGGCGATCCTGCGTGGCGTGCTTCGATCCGGAGAGCACGTCCATGATGCGCTCGATGCCCGGGCCGCCGTCCGATTCGTACTTGTGCAACGCGGGCGTGCCGGTGGCCTGACACATGTCTTCCTGCGGCAGGCGCAGAATCCACGACTTGTCGCTCGACAGGCGGCGATCGAAGCGCTCGACGACCAGCACCTTCTGATCCGCAAACTGATCCATTTCGCAGCGCGCGATGGGCAGGCCATACGCGGCGACGATCTTCGAGCAGAGCCATTCGTTCTCGACCGACGTGCGCATGTCGGCGCGCATGTTGCCGACGAGGCCGAGCGGCAGCTTGAAGATATGCGTGGTCGGGGTGCTGCCTTCCGGCAGAAGCCAGCGCCTGCCGTGACGCAGGAGCGCGGTCTTTTCCTGCGCGCCGGCGATGGACAGGCGAAGGTCGTCGACCGCTTCGTGCTGGCCGAGCTGCGGCGCGGTTGTCGTCTCGCGCAACAGACGCGCGATCTGCGCTTCGGTGAGCGCGCGGCCCTTGATGCTTTCGAGATCGGCGGGCTCTTCGCCGGGCGGCAGCATCTGAATGGCGCCGACGCAATCGCGCCCCAATTGCGCGAGCAACTCGAACGGCGTCGTGCCGCCGGTGCGAAAGCGCGTGGCGATGCGGCGGCGGATCGGCTCGCTGTCGGGCAGGAGGTTGTCGAAGAAATCCGTGACGACCTGCCCGCGCCACGGCTGATTGCCCGGCGTAAAGGGCAGCGACAGCGACAGCGGACGGCCCTGCGTATCGGCGATCCAGTCTTCGCGATAGACGAGCCGTTCGCCGCCGGCGCCGTTTTCCCAGTATCCGACGGGCAGGCCGTTCATCCACAGGTCGAGCCGTCCTGTTTGCGTGCGGCGCGCCATGATTACCAGTTCTCCCGCTTTTTCGTGGCGTCAGTCGGCCGCGATGCGCGGCGAGCGCGCGCTGCCGTCGCTTTCGCGGCGACGGGCGGCGGGTCGGCGGGCGGGGATTCGCTTCGGGTGAGCGCGAGTTCGACATCGAGCACGCGCAGGACCTTGAACAGCCGCTCGACGCTCACGGCCGCGGGATTGGCTTCGAGTTGCGCGTAAGTCTGCTGCGTGACGCCCAGACGCTCCGCGACCGCCGCTTGCGTCAGGCCCGCGGCCTTGCGGAAGCCGAGCAGGATCGGCCTGAGCTGGCCGAGTGTTTTCAGGGAATAGTCCACCGCGCGCTCCTACAGGTTTTAAGCTGTAAATTCATTTTACAGCTTATGGACTGTTTATGCACGAAACAGTCCATCGACTGTAAATGCAATATACAGCTTATCGACTGTAGGAGCTTTGCGCGACGCTATCCGCGCGACACGATGGTATGACGCAACTCCTGATAGCTGCGCAATCCGGCAACCCCGAGTTCACGGCCGATGCCGCTCAAACCGAGTCCGCCCCAGCACACTTGCGGGAAGATCAGTTGCGGTGTGTTGATCCAGACGAGGCCCGCACGCAGCGCATTGCGATAGCGGCGTGCGGCGTCGTCATCGCGCGTGACGACCGTCGCCACGAGTCCATAGCGCGTGTCGTTGGCGAGCGCGATGGCTTCGTCGTCGGTTCGGAACGATTTCACGCACGCGACCGGCCCGAACACTTCCTCCGTCCACAACACGTTGGCCGTATCCGGTTCCGCGACAACGACGGGCGCCATGAAAAAGCCTTCCGCGCAGGCACCGTCGAGCGCGCCGCTGAACGCGATCTTCGCGCCGTCGGCCACGCCTTGTTCGAGCAGCGCTTGCACGCGCGCGCGCTGCGCAGCGGAAACGAGCGGGCCCATCGCGACGTTTTCAGTCCGCGGCGACCCGACCACGAGCGCGCGCACCGCCGCTTCGAAGGCCGCCATGAACTTGCGATAGACATCGTCGTGCACGATGATGCGCGAGGTGGCCGAACACATCTGCCCCGCGTTCGTGAACGCGCCGCCCAAAGCGAGCGCGACCGCGTGTTCGATATCCGCGTCGGCGCGCACGATCAGCGCGGATTTCCCGCCGAGTTCGAGCGTCACGCGCTTCATGTCCTGCGCCGCGGTCTGCATGACCTTGCGGCCCACGGCCGTGCTGCCCGTGAACGAAATCTTGTCGATGAGCGGATGCGCCGCGAGCCGCGCGCCCACTTCGCCGCCGCCGTTCACGAGATTCACGACGCCATCGGGCACACCCGCTGCCGTCATGATTTCCGCGAGCCGATGCTCGACCGGCGACGTGAATTCGGACGGTTTCAGCACCACGGTGCAACCCGCCGCGAGCGCGGGCGCGATCTTCCACGAGGTCGTGACCATCGGGAAATTCCACGGCACGATCAGCGCGGCCACGCCGACCGCTTCGTAATGACGCTCGCCCGTCACGGTGTCGTCGGGCAATGCGAGAGAATCGGCGGCGAAGAGCGAACCGTCCGCGCACAGGTCCGCGTAGTAATCGAACGTGGCGATGGCGTCGCTTACGTCGGTGTCGGCTTCGAGCGGCGGCTTGCCGCTCACCTGCTGCTGCATCGCGGAGAGGCCCGCGCGCTCCGTTGCGAGCAGTTCGGCGATCTTGCGCAGCACCTCGCCGCGCGCAGCGGGCGTCCGGTTGCGCCATGCATCGAGCGCGGCGCGCGCCGCACGCACGGCGGCATCGATTTGCGCGGCATCGGCGTGTTCCTGCCAGCCGATGACCTCGCCAGTCGATGCATCGTGGATCGCGTTGCCCGCTTCCCAGTTCGATGCGCCGTAGCGCGTGCCCGCGATCGTCGCGGCGGGCAGCAGGATCGAGCCGTCTTCGGGATGTCGTTCGAGTCGAGCGGCCATGTTCATCCTCGCGTGCTTTGACGGTAGGTGACGCCCGGCATCACGCAGAGCATTTCGAACGCGAGATTGGCGCCGACGAGCGCTGTCGTGCCGGCCTGATCGTAAGGCGGCGATACCTCGACGAGATCCGCGCCGACGACATTGAGCCCCTTCATGCCGCGCACGATTTCGAGGCCCTGCTGCACGGTCAGGCCGCCCACTTCGGGCGTGCCGGTGCCGGGCGCGAACGCGGGGTCGAGCCCGTCGATATCGAAGCTGAGATAAACGGGCGCATCGCCCACGCGCGCGCGCACTTCCTCCATCAACGGCGCGAGCGACCTGTTCCAGCACGCTTCGGCCTGCACGACGGTGAAGCCCTGTTCGCGGCACCAGTCGAAGTCGTCGGCGTGGTAGCCGGTGCCGCGCAGGCCGATTTGCGTGACCTTGTCGCACTGGAGCAGACCGTCTTCCACCGCGCGTCGAAACGGCGTGCCGTGCGCGATCTTCTCGCCGAACATCGTGTCGTTGACGTCGGCGTGTGCATCGACATGCACCACGGCAACCTTGCCGTACTTCTTGTGCAATGCGCGCAGGATCGGCCACGCGATCGTGTGATCGCCGCCGAGCGTGATCGGACGGCAGCCGTTCGCGACGATCGCGTCGTAAGCCGATTCGATCAGGCGGATCGAATCCTTCAAATCATAGGGATTGGTGGCGACATCGCCGATATCGGCTACTTGCAGCGAATCGAAGGGCGCGGCGCGCGTCGCCATGTTGTAGGGGCGCAGCAGCACGGATTCCGAGCGGATCTGGCGCGGCCCGAAGCGCGCGCCCGAGCGGTTGGACGTGCCGATATCGAGCGGCACGCCGACGAAACACGCGTCGAGGCCTTCGGTGCTGTTCGCCTGCGGCAGGCGCATCATGGTCGCGATGCCGCCGAAGCGCGGCATGTCGTTGCCGCCGAGCGGCTGGTTGAGTTCACGCTGCATGGGCTCGTCTCCCGTCATCGTTATGTGGACGGGGCGATGTTAGGCGACGAGACTGCAGCGCAAATCACGAAGTCGAAATGTTCACATCGAGCCGGTTCGATGTGAACGGGGCCTCAGGTGGCCGTGAGACGGGGGCAAGCCTGCCCCCACGCGATCAGGTCGCGCTTGGTGCGCACGCCGAGCTTCGCGAACGCGCGCTTCACATACGACTCGGCCGTGCCGATGCGCACGCCGATGATCTCCGCCGCCTCGGGCACCGTGCGGCCCGTGATGAGATGCGTGCAGATTTCGTACTCGCGTTTGGACAGGCGCACGTCGTCGGCGGCAATGCGCGCGTCGAACTGCGCGAGCGGATGCAGAAACGACGTGGGATGCGCGACGCGTTTCGCCGCGCTCGTCGATGCGTGCAACTCCAGCAGCGGAAACAGGAACTCGCTCACGTTGCGAAAGCGGTTCATCTCGGCGAGCGTGAACGGCGGCGCGTCGAGCGCGCGTTCGAGCGCGATCGAATCCTGCGCGTGAGGCGTGCCGCGTGCGAGCACGCATTCATGCGCGATCAGCGCTTCGTCGAAAAGACGCTGGCGAAATTCGCCGGGCGGTATCGCGCCGATGTCGCGCACCACGAGCAGCGTGCCGATCTTGCCGCGAATGCCCGCGAAGAGCGGATCGGTATCGTAGAAGCGGTCGTAGTAGAGCGTCATGACTTCGGAGATCACGCCCGTGTCCATGCCCACACCGCTGCTGCCGATCCATTCGCAGCGAAAGCCCGTGGGCTTGCTGCGGTCCACGCGCGAGCGCTCGATGTGCACGACATTGAGCGGCACGACTTCATTGAGAAGCAGCGTGAGACGCGGCACGAAATCCGGTGTGCCGACAGCTTCGATGACTTTGCCAAGCGTCTTGAACGAGAGCGCGAACTCGGCTTGATCCTGATTGAGCGGGGGTACGTTGAGCAGCATGGCGCGCCGCGAAGAAAAGTCCCTTCGATTGTAGACCATGCGTTATAGCCCTTGCCAGAAGGGGTTTTCAGCAAATCTAGGTATTTACCCGCGCTTCGCTAAACGCCGCTTGTCCCCCCTGCGGGGGGGCATACCGGGGCAGCGTGAATCGGTAACTTTGGCGCACCGATTCAATTCAAACCGACGCAACAAGGGAAGCACATGAGCAAGCTGATTCAAGACATCGCGCCGCTGGGCGAGGGCATCGGGCAGTTCACGAAGCTGGACTACGGCATGGACGAAAGCGACTGGCGCGCGGCCGAAGGCCAAAGCGGCAATTACGTGATCGGCTGGTGGGAAGGCAAGGCCGGCGCTGTCGATTTCCCCGCGACGACGGCCGACGAAGCGGTCTGGCTCGTCGAAGGCCGGATCGCGCTGATCGACGTGAACGGCGGTCGCAAGGAATTCACGGCGGGGCAGGGCTATCTTCTGCCCGCGGGTTTCGCGGGCCGCTGGGAAACGATCGAGGACGCGAAGAAGTTCTACGTCGTGCTCGAACCGCAGCAATAACAATCGCGCGCCGCGCCCGAGGAGGAGACACGTCATGAACGAAAGCGCGCAACTTTTCGAAGCCGACATTGCCGCGCCCGCGCAGGAGGCGTCGCGCGGCGTGCGTCGCACGTCTGTCAAACTGAGCGTCGAGGAAGCGCTCGCCCGCACGCGCCTCCTGCCTTACTGGCTCGACAATCCCGCCGAGCCGCCGGCCGAACCGGCGCTCGTGAGCGATACGCGCGCCGATCTGCTGATCGTCGGCGGCGGCTTCACCGGGCTGTGGGCCGCGGTGCAGGCGAAGGAGCAGATGCCCGAACTCGATGTCGTGCTGATCGAGGCGGGACGGATCGCGCACGGCGCATCGGGGCGCGCGGGCGGCATCATCTCGACATCGGTGATGCACGGGCTGCCCAACGCGGTACGCGTGTTCCCGGACGATATCGCGGAGCTCGAAGAGTTCGGCCAGCGCAACCTCGACGGCTTCGAGGCGACGCTCAAGCGCTACGGCATCGATGCCGACATCGAGTGGAACGGCGAGATGACGGTGGCCGTCGATCCGGATCACGTCGATCATCTGCGCGCCGATTACGATCTGCACAAGTCTTATGGCCACGACGTCGTGCTGCTCGACGCAGCGGCCACGCGCGCACAGCTCGATTCGCCGCTGTTCGCGGGCGCGCTCTGGTCGCGCAACCGCAGCGGCATCGTGCATCCGGCCAAGCTTGCGTGGGGTCTCAAACGCGCGGCGCTCGAACTCGGCGTGCGGATCTACGAACACAGCCCGTTGATGACCGTAAGCGACGAAGGCGAGACCGTCTTCGTGAAAACGCCGGCGGGCACCGTGCGCGCGCCGCGCGTCGTGTTCGGCAGCGGCACCGCGAAAGTAGGCATTCCCGACATCAACCGCCGTGTGTTGCAGGTGCGCGATCACGTGCTCGCGACCGAGCCGCTCACCGAGGAACAACTGGCGCGCATCGGCTGGAAGCAGCGCCAGGGCATTTACGACACGCGCACGCAGCTCAATTATTTCCGCCTCACGAAGAACAACAACATCATCTTCGGCGGCCTCGTGAGCTATCACTTCGACGGCGATCCCAATCCGCCGAGCGACCAGCAGCGCGACACGTACTACCGGCTCGCGCAAGCGTTCTACACGACCTTCCCGCAATTGAGCGATGTGCGCTTTTCGCACGCGTGGGGCGGCCCGATCGACTATTGCTCGCGCGGCTCGGTGTTCGCGAAGCGCTATCTCGGCGACAAGGCCGTGTTCGTCGCGGGCTACACGGGTTTCGGCGTGGCCGCGAGCCGCTTCGGCGCGTTCATGGGCCTGAACATCCTGTTCGATCGCGCAAGCCCCGAGCGCGCGCTCGACATCGCCAATCAAAGCCCGACGTACATCCCGCCCGAGCCGGTGCGATGGCTGGCCGCGAAGGTGACCTTCCACGCGTTCGACGGCGCCGATGCAGAAGGCGGCTGGAAGCGCGCGTGGATCAAAGGCATCAAGGCGATGGGCTTTCCCATGTGAGCGCGGCGCAAGCATATGTTCTCCAATACCTCCGATCTCGACCTGCGCCTGGTGCGCGTCTTTCTCGCGGTCGTCGATGCGCGCGGCATCACGGCCGCCGAAGCGACGCTCGGCGTGCGCCAGTCCACCATCAGCTCGCAGTTGTCCGCGCTGGAAGCACGCATGGGCTTTCGGCTCTGCGAACGCGGACGCGGCGGCTTTCGGCTCACGTCGAAAGGCGAGCGCTTCGTCGCGTCGGCGCGCGCGCTGGTCGCCGCGACTTCGCAGTTCGTCGCTCAGGTGCGCGATATCGATCGCAAACTCGTGGGCACGCTTTCGATCGGTTTGATCGGGCAGGCGTCGCATGTCGAAAACGCGCGGCTCGCCGAAGCCATCGGCACGTTCCGCAAGCGCGATCAGGCCGTGCGTTTCGCGATGCACGTCGCGCCGCCGCAGGAACTCGAAGAAAGCCTCGTGAATCAGCAGCTCGATATCGCGATCGGCTACTTCTGGCATCGCGTCGCGGGGCTGTCGTACAGCAGGCTGTTCAGCGAGCGGCAGGTGATCTGTTGCGGGCGCGGGCATCCGCTCTTTCATGCCGGCCCGCATGTGACGTTCGACGATCTGCGCGCGCACGACTGGATCTGGCGCAGCTATCCCGTGCCCGAGGAGCTTGCGAGCATCGGCGAGCGCCGGGTGACGGCCATCGCGGACAACATCGACGCGGCCACCGTGCTGATTCTTTCGGGCAGCCATATCGGCTATCTGCCCACGCATCACGCCGAACCGTTCGAGCAGCGCGGCCTGATCCGGGTGCTGGGACGGACCGCCTTCGGCTTCGACGTGCCGCTGCATCTCGCGATGAAGCGCGGCATGGCCGACAAGCCGATCGTCCGGGCCTTCTGTGAAGACCTTCTCGGCGTCTATGGCATGCGCGCGAGCGAGCGCGAGCCGCTGATGGATCAGCCGGAACACGCAGTAGCGGTGTGAGCGCGGCCAAACATTGGCCGGACCTGATGTGAACGTTTTGACTACGCAATATGGCGCGCATTCCGCTGCAGCAGAATGACCGCCGATAACGATAGTGCGTGAACCGGCATGCCGGACGACGCCTCAAGGAGCGAGACAACATGGCAGACAACACCAGCATCACGCAGGTCGAAACATTCGGTTTCGAGCGCATTCCCGACGCTTCGCGATACGCGCGGCCGATCGATCTGTTCCGGCTGCTGTTCGGCGGCTGCAACACGTTTTCGACGTCGGTGCTCGGCAGCTTTCCGATTCTGGTCGGGCTTTCGTTCGAGGCGAGCCTGTGGGCCATCGTGCTCGGCGTGCTCGCGGGCACCTGCATTCTCGCGCCGATGAGCCTGTTCGGGCCGCGCAACGGCACGAGCGACCCGGTGTCGTCGGGCGCGCACTTCGGCATTCATGGCCGTATCGTCGGCTCGTTTCTCGCGGTGCTCACGTCGGTCGCGTTCTTTTCGCTCGCGGTGTGGAGTTCGGGCGATGCGCTCGTCGGCGGCGCGCACGACATGGTCGGCCTGCCGGTCAACCCGTGGACGCTCGGCACGGCGTACATGGTGTTCGCGGTGCTCGTGCTGATCGTGTGCATCTACGGCTTTCGCTTCATGCTGTGGGTGAACAAGATCGCCGTGTGGGCGGCGAGCCTCATGTTCGTGCTCGGCGCGTTCGCGTTCGCGAAGGCCTTCGACGTGCACTACGCGGGCACGCTCCATCACGGCGGCGCGGGCTTCTGGGCCGCGTTCATCGGCGCGGCGCTCGTGGCGCTCAGCAATCCGGTTTCGTTCGCTTCGACGCTCGGCGACTGGGCCCGCTACATTCCGCAATCGACGCCGCGTCATCGCGTGATGGGCGCCGTGTTCGCCGCGCAGATCGCGACGTTCGTGCCGTTCTTCTTCGGCCTCGTGACCGCGACGATCATCGCGACGCAGGCGCCGACCTACATCAGCTCGAACGATTACGTGGGCGGTCTGCTCGCGGTGTCGCCGCGCTGGTTTCTCTTGCCGATGTGTCTCATCGCGATCATCGGCGGCATGTCGACGGGCACGACCGCGCTCTACGGCACGGGCCTCGACATGTCGAGCATGTTTCCGAAGTACTCCAATCGCGTGCGTGCGACGGCACTGATCGGCACGCTTGCCATCGGCTTCATCTTCGTCGGCCGCTTCGCGTTCAATCTGGTGGAAAGCGTGGCGACGTTCTCGACGCTCATCTGCACGTTCAGTTGCCCGTGGATGGCGATCATGGTGATCGGCTTCGTGCAGCGCGGCGGCTTCTATCTCGCGGACGATCTGCAAGTGTTCAACCGCGGCGGGCGCGGCGGCCACTACTGGTTCTCGCATGGCTGGAACTGGCGCGCGATGGGCGCGTGGCTGCCGGCGGCGTTGATCGGTCTCGCGTTCGTGAATCTGCCGGGGCAGTTCGTCGGGCCGCTCGGCGCGCTCGCGGGCGGCTGCGATCTCAGCGTGCCGGTGTCGTTCGTGGTCGGCGGCATGCTGTATCTGGCGATGCTGTGGCGCTTTCCCGAACCCGACGCCGTTCATGGTCCGCAAGGACGCCGCCTCGTCGGTGCGGCGCGCGAACGTGACGATGACGTCGCGCGCGCGGGATCTCGCGGGTAATCTCGAACAGGCCGAAAAAGGCTGCACGTTTCACAAGGGAGCGCCGGGTCCGGCGCTCCGGTTGCGATCCTCACGCTCGAATTCCTCAATCGATAAAGCACATGCTCGTGAACCGGGCAGGGCGCCGCGCGCGCTCGGGAAACATATAGAACTCAAACCATTCAAACGCTGGAGACAAGCAGCATGAATTCGAAGATGGTCCTCGCGGCGATATCGCTATTCGCCGCCGCCACCGCACATGCGCAAAGCAGTGTGACGTTGTTTGGCGTGCTGGACGAAGGCATCAATCTGACGAGCAATGCGGGTGGACACAAGGCATGGCAGACATCGAGCGTCGATCTGGTGACGAGCCGATGGGGCCTGAAGGGCAGCGAAGATATCGGCGACGGCCTCCATGCGATCTTCGATCTGGAAAGCGGCTTCATGCTGGATAACGGCGCCGCCTATTACAACGGTCGGCTGTTCGGCTATCAGTCGTATGTCGGACTGCAATCCGATACGCTCGGCACGATCACGTTCGGACGCCAGTTCGATTCGATGACCGATATCATCGGGCCGATGACGGCGAATGGTTACTGGGGCGGTTATCTGTTTTCGCATCCGCTCGATAACGACAATACCGACGCCACGTTTCATGCGAACAACTCGGTCAAGTTTACGAGCGGCGAATACGGCGGCGTGACGGCGACCGCACTATACGGATTCAGCAATCAGGCCGGCGCATTCTCGGGCAATCGCATGTACAGCGCCGGGCTGAAGTACAGCTATGCGACATTCACGATCGGCGCGGTTTATGAAAACCTCGCGGCGCCAGGCGCGACATCGACAGGCGCCGTGGCCTCCGACGAGGCGGGCTTCGTCGCGGCGAACCAGAAGATCTACGGGATCGGCGCGAGCTATGGAGCGGGGCCGGCGACGCTCGGCCTTGTCTATACCCATGTGAACGTGCAGCAGCCGGTGTCGTCGCTATATCTCGGCGATCTCGGGGTGAATGACGCGAGCCTGCGCTTCGATAACATCGAATTCAACGCCAAGTACGACATTCAGCCGGATTTGTCGATCGCCGGCATGTACACGTACACGATGGCGCATCTGAAGCACGGCGGTTTCGATAACTCGATGCACTGGAATCAGGTCGGCTTGATGGCGCAATACTTTTTGTCGAAGCGCACCGGCATTTATACGCAACTGGTTTATCAGAAGCTGAGCGGCGGCAATACGGGCACGGCGCTCGATACGGCGTTCATTCCCGGCGCGGCGAGCCCGTCGTCGAATTCGCATCAGATGGTGGCGCGAATCGGGATGACGCACGCGTTCTGATCCTTTAAGCGAAGCCGACTTCCGCACCGTTACAATTCAGTTTCTCAGGCTAAACGAGGTGCCTATGGAATTGATGCTTGAGCGGCTTTCGGAGTCGGTGGCTTCAGCGCAAAGTCTGGAACAGCTCACGAGACCGCTGCTTGAAATGCTTGAAATCGTCACGGGGCTGGAGTCGGTCTATCTGACTTCCATCGATGAAGCCGCCGGGATTCAGTTCGTCGATTTCGCGCGCAACACGGGCGAGCTTCGCATCGACGAAGGACTGGAGGTGCCCTGGTCGGACACGCTTTGCAAGCGCTGCATCGAGGATGGACGCCGCTTCACGTCCAACGTCAGCGAAGTGTGGGGCGACTCGCAGGCTGCCAGGGCGCTCGGCATCGAAACCTATGCGAGTGCGCCGATATGCGCGAGCAACGGCCTGATCATCGGCACGCTCTGCGGCGCGAGCAGAAAAAGCCAGGCTATCGGGCCGCGTGCGCGCAGTGCGCTCAACCTGTTTTCGAAGATCATCGCTCAGCATATCGAGCGTGAACGCTTGCTGGAAGAAGTGCGCCGCTCCAACGAATATCTGACCAAGTTCGCGCTGACCGACACGCTGACCGGGCTGCCGAATCGACGCGCATTGCAGGACGAACTGGGACGGCTGCTCGCAAGGGCCGCGAGAGACGGGTCATATGTGATCGTCGGCATGATCGATCTCGACGATTTCAAAAAGATCAACGACGAGTTCGGGCACGCCGCCGGCGACAGTCATTTGAGGGACTGCTCGGAGCGTATCGCCAGCGTCACGCGCGACACGGATATGCTCGCGCGCATCGGTGGCGATGAATTCGCCTTCGTGGGCCCGGGCCCCGCCGATCTCGACGAGGCGAACCGGATCGCGGCCGAGATTCGGGCGCGCTTTGCGCGGGCAGGAAGCGGAACGAGCTTGCCCGGTCGCCATCCGGTGGGCGCTTTCGGCTTGAGCATCGGTGCTGTCGCGGTGCGGTTCGTGAGTGCGGATCAGGCGATCGCCCTCGCCGATACCGCGATGTACGAAGACAAGCGCGAAAGAAAAGCGCGTGCGAAACGAGACTGATGATGTTATCGGGCGACAGCGCGCGCAAGTGACGAAGCGGGTTCCCGGTCAATTGTCGTCAGCGCATCGCCGCGCTCCGCTTCGCTGATCTTCTCGATCTTCGTAAGCAGATCCGCCACTGCCGAAAACTGGTGGTGAAGAAGGTGCCGGCTGCGCAGCAAATGCTCCAGACGCCGGCGCCAATACAACATCGGAAGCGCCGAATTCGACTCGTGCAGAACCGCTTCGATCGCGAGTCGAATGTGGGCGATGTCGGCGTCGATCATCCGAAGCTCGAATGCGCCAACGATGTTGTTATCACAGGTGTCCATAGCTCTTGTTATCGGCATGGACTTTGAGCTTCTGAAGGGCATTGCTTTCGTGTCGGTGTACTGTCGAATCGGAAATGTAAGAGGGGCTGTAAAACTGCGGCACGGCGATTGCGGGGTTCATGTCAAGCAGGCGGCGAGCGTCTGCGTCCATACTTCAGCCCGATTAGGAGGGACGGAACATGAGCAAGACAATCAGCACTTTGATGGCGGCCGTGGCCGCACTCGCCCTGTCGGCGGGGGCTTATGCACAAACGGCGGGCGGCTCGAACGGCGCGGGTTCGGCAGGCAGCACGGCCAGCCCGGCGAACCAGGTCAACGGTGCGACAGGCGGCTATGGCACGCCAGGGATGACGAACTCGGATAGCGGCATGGGCATGAGAGCGCCGAATTCGGGCCTGCCGAGCAGCACGAACAGCAACACCACGTCGGGCACGAGCGCGCCGACCACGAGCAATAACACGCTGGCGACCCCGAGCGTGAAGTCGCCTGCGGCGCAATAAAGACGGTAGAAATGACAACTCGCGGGAAATGCTGCCGGGTCGGGTGACCGACTCGGCGGTTTGTCGCGTTCAAATTCCTTCCATGAGCTTCCGCCATTGCTGGAGATTTTATTCCGCGATGCGCTTGAAGCTGACGTAGTAATCCTCGGTGTAATAGCACTCCGCGATCTGCTTGCGCGGTCCGCCGCATACGATGCGGCGCTGCCCGCGATCCGTCGATCCGGGCGTGCGAACCGTGTATGCGTGGTAGTAGCCGCGCGGATGCTTCGGTAGCAGGTTCGAACTGTTACGGAACAGGACGCCGTCCTCGCCGAACGGGAAAGGTCCGCCCGCTTTGATGAGCCGCAGTGTCTCGCCCGCTTCCGTTGGCAACTGTGTCTTGGTGACGGTGCCTACCGTGCCCGATGCGGCGGGCGCTTCGCTCGCGCTTTGAGCCGGCTGAACCGGCGCCTGACTCGCGGATGCGCCCGATGCCTCGGTGGCGCTTTGCGATCCGCCGCCCTTGTTGCATCCGCCGAGCATCGCGCCGACGACAACGATGCAGGAGAAAACCCATGTTTTCTTCACGAAGCTGCTCTCCACTCGTTGATCAGGGCACGACGACAAGGATGGATGTAAAGGTATCGCTAATAGCGGAGCGAAGCAACGTTCGTCTGGGAAATGGCGGATTTTGTATGACCAGCCGATGGTACAGCGGTGGATTTGTTCAGACGCCGTGCGAGGCGCTTGCACACTCCACACAACTGGCGAATCGAACTCGAAGTATTTCGGAATACTGCATGAAAAGAGAGCGCGATTTCCGGTCAAACGAGACTCGGCCGGCACGCGAAGAAACCGGGCGCCGCACGTTCGAACAAATGTCGCGGTAAAGTCAACGAAAAGCGATGCGAGCGCCGATCAAACTCGCGAGACATTCATTCGAGTGACACGGCTACCGTCGCGGAGTCGAGGAGCACAGGCAAATGGACAACACCAGCGCGGTTCTGGCGGCGGCGATCGCCTTCGTAGGCAGCCACTTTCTCCTGTCGCATCCGCTACGCAAGCCTGTGATTCGCGCAGTCGGCGAAGCGGGCTTCCAGGGCGTCTATTCGCTTATCGCTTTCCTGACGCTCGGCTGGCTCGTACTGGCCTACCGGAAGGCGCCCGTGACGACGCCCTTGTGGCCGGTAGGCGACGCGCTCTGGGCGATCGTGACCGTGGTCATGCTGATCGCGTCGATCCTCCTGATGGGCTCCCTGATTCGCAACCCGGCGCTTCCCACCGGCAAACGTCCCGCCGCGTTACCGGACGCGGCGCACGGCGTGTTCGCGGTGACGCGTCATCCGATGATGTGGTCGTTCGCACTCTGGGGGCTGTGCCACATCGCGGTGTTTCCGGTGACGAAGAACATCATCGTGGGGGCGGCTATCGTCATCCTTGCGCTTGTCGGCGCTGCCTTGCAGGACCGGAAGAAGGAACGGCTCCAGCCCGATCTCTGGCCGGCATGGGAAGCGAAGACGAGTTACTTGCCGTTCGCGGCGATCGCCGCCGGGCGCGCGCGGCTGGGCGGATTCGGCTTGCACGCGCTCCTGGGCGGACTCGTCGTCTGGTTTGCGGCGACGTGGGCTCATAAGCCGCTCGCCGGATGGGCAGCGGGTATCTGGCGCTGGTTGTAAGCCCGGACACGATGCGTGACGTTCACGCGCCGTCTTTCATCTCGCGCAGATGCTTGTAGACGGTCGCGCGCCCCATGCCGAGCACCTTCGCGACATAGTTCGCCGAACTCTTGCCCTTGAACGCGCCCTGCGCGTGCAGCGCCTCCACGAGTTCGCGCCGATGATCGCGCGTAAGCGAATTGAGCGCGAGTTGCCGATCGCGCAGCCATCCGTGCAGGAACGTGTTGATGCGTTCCTGCCAGTCGTCCTTGAATAGCTCGACCGGCTGCGCGACGACGCCCGCGCCGCGCAAAAAGACATCGAGCATCGAGCGCATCTCCTCGAAAGCCGCGATGTTGAAGTTGATGCACATCACGCCCGCGGCGTTACCCGCGTCGTCGAAGAGCGCCGTGCTCACGCAGCGCATGCGGCGTCCGTCCCAGTTCAGCTTCTCGTACGGACCGACGAGCCGCTCGCGCGCAGTCTCTTCGACATCCTCCAGCGCGGAGTCGTCGCCGATCTCGCGCTTGGAAAGATTGTTCGACAGATACGCGATCGTCTGATCCGAAAGATCGTGGATCACCACTTCCGCATACGGGAAGAAGAGCGTCGTGATGCTGTCCGCGATGTGCGCATAACGTGCGAGAAGCGCGTCGCTATCCGGCTTTTGCGTCTTGCGTCGTGGCATTGAAATAGACATGGGTTCGAAACCGCGAAAACCGATGATACCGCTACGCCGCCGCGCGCCCCTTCGCGAGATGGACGTGCAGCGCATGCGCGAGAGCGATATCTTCGAGACCGAGGCCGATCGAGCGGAAGAACGCCGGACGTTCAAAGGAAGGCGCGGGACATGCGCCGCGCACGAGTTCCGCGAGGTCTCCCCGAATGGCCTCCGGCGACCAGCCGTGACGCTCCCGCGCGATCACCATTTCTCCCGCGCTCGATGGCGTGGTCTGCCGATAGTCGCAGTAGACATCGAGCGCGCCGAGCGCGGCCGGGTCGATCTCGTGTGCGCGCGCGACGTTCGTGCTGATCGACGTGACGAGCGCGGGCGTGGTGAGCGCGTCGAGCGAGAGCACCGGCGTGCCCGAAGATGTGCACAGCATGACCACGTCCGCGTCGCGCACGCACGCGTCGACGGATGCCGCCACGCGTGCGCGCGCGTCGAGCGCTTCGATGGCGGCGATGCGCGCGCGATCGTTCGCGAGGCGCGGCGAATGGATGCGGATCTCCGACCATTCGCGCAATGGCGCGACGTGCCGCAAATGCGCGAGCGCGATGTCGCCCGAGCCGACGATCGAAAGACGCCGGCTCGACGCGCGCGCGAGGCGATCGACGGCGAGCGCGGTCGTGCCCGCCGTGCGCTCGGTGGTGAGGAGCGCGGCATCGCACCACATCAGCGGCGCGCCGGTGCGCATCGACATGAGCGCGGTCCACGCGGTGACGACCGGTGCGCCCGCATTCACGAGATAGGGCGAGAGCTTCACGCCGAACACTTCGTGTTTCGCGAGCACGCCGAGGTAGGTGATGAAATCTCCCGCGTCGCGCGGAAAGAGCGTGAGCGTCTGCGGCGGCTGGACGGCTTCGCCATCGCCGAGCGCGATGAACATGCTTTCGAGCGCGCCGCGGATGTCGAGCGACGGCAGCGCCTGCCGCACCTGCGCTTCGTCGGCGATGAAAGGCGCATCGGCGCCCCGCATGAGTTCGGGCGATAGGTTCATTCGTCGGCCTCCGGATCGTGGACATTTATGTCTATTCTAGACTTTAATTTTATTTCTGGTCTATATTTCGGTGAGCGCGCGATGAAACGCTGCGCGCCCGGTGCAGGACCGACGGTGTTGATTCACACACACGACCTTTGGTGACGACAATGAACTGGAAGATGATTTGCCTGGCGGGCGCGGCGGGCCTCGCGTTCACATTCGGCGTGGCGCATGCGGATACGCAGACTTTGCGATTCGGCGTCGAGGCGTCGTATCCGCCGTTCGAGAGCAAGACGCCGACGGGCCAGCTTGAGGGCTTCGATATCGACATCGGCAACGCGGTGTGCCAGCGGATCAAGATGAAATGCGTCTGGGTCGAGAACAGCTTCGACGGGCTGATTCCCGCGCTGCAGGCGCGCAAGTTCGATGCGATCAATTCGGCGATGAACATCACCGACAAGCGCAGGCAGGCGATCGACTTCACGCCGCCCGTCTACGTGATGCCGATCCAGATGGTCGCGAAGCGCGGCTCCAACTTGCAGCCGTCGCCCGCGAGCCTGAAGGGCAAATCGGTGGGCGTGTTGCAGGGCTCGACGCAGGAGGATTACGTGCGCAAGCACTGGGCGAGCGAGGGCGTGCAGGTCGTCACGTATCAGAGCCAGGACCAGATTTTCGCGGACCTCTCGGCGGGGCGGCTGGACGGCGCGGTGCAGGAAGTGCAGACGGCCATCGACGGCTTCCTCGCGAAGCCCGAAGGCAAGGGCTTCGATTTCGCGGGCGGCGCGCTGACCGACCCGACGACGCTCGGCGAAGGCACCGGCATCGGCTTGCGCAAGAACGATGCAGCGCTGAAGGCCAAGGTTGTCGCCGCGCTCGATGCGCTGAAAAAGGACGGCACGCTCAGTCAGTTGTCGCAGAAGTACTTCAAACGCGACATCATTGCGAAGTAGGCACTTCATCAGGCATCGGACTATGACTCAGGACGTGATCGTGCTCGGCGCGGGCATCGTGGGGGTGAGCGTCGCGCTGCATCTGCGGCAGCGCGGATGGCAGGTGACGCTCGTCGATCGCCGCGCGCCCGGCGAGGCGACGAGTTTCGGCAATGCGGGGCTGATCGAGGCGTCGTCGGTCGTTCCGTATGCGTTTCCGCGTGACTGGGGCACCGTGCTGAAGTTCGCGCTCAACCGCTCGACGGCGCTGCGCTACGACCTGCGCTCGTTGCCGGCCTATGCGCCGTGGCTCGCGCGGTTCTGGTGGGAGTCGGCGCCCACGAGGCTCGCGGCGGCTGCGCGGGACATGCTGCCGCTCATCCGGATGAGCGTGGCGGAGCACGAGGCGCTGATTGCGCGGGCGGGCGTCGCCGATCTCGTGCGGCCGACGGGCTGGCTCGAAGCCTATCGCTCGCAGGATCAGTTCGAACGCGAGGCGGGCGCGGCACAGCGGATTGCGGAAGAGCACGGGCTCGGCATGAAGGTGCTCGACGCAGGCGCGTTGCAGCGGCTGGAAGCGTCGCTCGATGGCGGCTACGCGGGCGCGATCCATTGGGCGGACCCGCGCAGCGTGATCGATCCGGGCGCGTTGACGAAGGGTTATGCGGCGCTCTTGGAGCGCGAAGGCGGACGCATCCTGACCGGCGACGCCGCGACGCTCGAACGGACCGGCAGCGGATGGCGCGTGATGACCGGGAGCGGGCTGGTCGAAGCGCAAGCAGCGGTGGTGGCGCTGGGCGTGTGGTCGGGCGACCTGGCGCGCAAGTTCGGATATCGCATTCCGCTCATGGCCAAGCGTGGCTACCACATGCACTACGCGAACGATGGACGTGTTGCGCTTTCGAGGCCGGTCGTCGATATCGAGAATGGCTACGTGGTCGCACCGATGCGCCGCGGCTTGCGGCTGACCACGGGCGTCGAACTCGCGTGCAGGAACCGGCCGCCGAGTCCGGTGCAGCTCGAACGTGCCGAGCGTCTTGCGCGGCCGGTGTTCGGGCTTGGTAAGCGGCTCGACGAGTCGCCGTGGCTCGGATTGCGACCGTGCACGCCGGACATGCGGCCCGTGATTGGGGCCGCGGAGCGGCATCCGGGACTGTGGTTCGCGTTCGGGCACGCGCATCATGGGCTCACGCTGGGGCCGGTCACGGGGAGGCTTCTGGCGGAGATGATGAGTGGCGAAGCGACGTTTGCGGATCCGGGCGCGTATCGGGTGGGCAGGTTTTAAATACTGTCGATAGCGCCGGCGACCCGACGCAGTATGATGCTTCTCCATGCGTTGAACCTTCATCGATATCCATGGAAAAAGCATTCAGCGAGGCGGATCGCGAAGCGGTCTATCGCGCCATTCACGAGCGTCGCGACATGCGTCACTTCGTGAGCGATCCCATCGCGCCGCCCGTCATGCAGCGGCTCATCGACGCCGCGCTGCATGCGCCGAGCGTCGGCTTCATGCAGCCCTGGCGCATTCTGCGCATCACGCATGCGCATATTCGCGCGCAGTTGCGAGACGCTGTCGAACGCGAACGCCTGCTTACCGCCGACGCCCTCGGCGAGCGGCGCGATTCGTTCATGCGACTCAAGGTGGAAGGCTTGCGCGACTGCGCTGAAGTGCTCGTCATGGCGCTGATGGACGGCCGCGAAAACTACGTATTCGGACGACGCACGCTTCCCGAGATGGACCTCGCTTCGGTGGCGTGCGCGATCCAGAACATGTGGCTCGCCGCGCGCGCGGAAGGGCTCGGAATGGGCTGGGTTTCCCTCTTCGATCCGCAGGAAGTCGCCGCGTTGCTCAACATGCCTTCCGGCGCGAGACCTGTCGCGATTCTCTGCGTGGGACACGTCGAACGCTACTACGCTGCGCCGATGCTCGAGACCGAGCATTGGGCGAAGCGCCGTTCTATCGACGAATGCGTCTTCGAGAACGAATGGCCGTCAGCGGACAAATAGATAAGGCGAGCGTCGCCGCTTATTTCTCCGCGCCGATGGTCGTCACCGGCTGCCACTTCATCGACTTCACCTGATAGAGCGTCGATGTCGGGCTATTCAGATCGCCGTATTTATCGAACGAGATATGGCCGGTGATGCCGTTGTATTGCATCGTGCGCAGCGTTTGCATGAATGTAGCGGGCTTCGTGGAGTTCGCCTGCTTCATCGCCGTGATGGCGAGCCATGCGCAGTCATAGGCGAACGGGGCATAGGTCAGCGTATCCGCGCCGAAGCGCTTCTTGAACTTGGCTGCGAACGCCCGGCCTTCCGGCAATGAATCGACGGGCCGGCCGTATTCCCAGGCCATCGCGCCTTCGGCCGCGTTGCCCGCGGAACTGATGAAAACGCTATCGGCGATGCCGCCGCTTCCCACGAACTGCGCGCGTATGCCGAGCTGCTTCATGCGCTTGACGATCAGGCCCGCCTGACCGTCGAGCCCGCCGAAGTAAAGCAGGTCGGCATTGGCCGCCTTGATGTTCGTGAGTTGCGCGTTGAACTCGACGGCTTTGTCGGTGGTGTATTCCTCGGATACGATCTGGCCGCCTGCCGCCTGCACGGCCTTCTTGAATTCTTCGACCGCGCCTTGTCCGAATGCCGTGCGGTCGTCCATGACCGCGATGCGCTTCGCCTTCGTGACCTTCACGGCATACGTGCCGGCGTTGCCGGAGTTCTGCGTGTCGGTCGCGATGATGCGGAAGACGTTGTTCAACCCCTGGCGCGTGATGGCCGGATTCGTCGCTGCCGGATCGATCAGCGGGATGCCCGCTTTCGCGAAGATCGGCGATGAGGGAAGCGCCACGCCGGAGTTGTAATAGCCGACCACGGCGACGACGCCATCGTCCACGAGCTTTTGCGCCACCTGCACGCCGATGCGCGGATCGCCCTGATCATCGACGGATGCGAGCTCGAACTGAACCGGCTGTCCGCCGATGTTGAAGTGCTGCGCGTTCGCCTCTTCCACGGCGAGGCGCACGCCGTTTTCGATGTCCTTGCCATTGGCCGCGCCGAGGCCCGTGAGCGGCGCCGAAACGCCGATGCGAACCGCCTGTTGCGCGCTGGCGATGAGCGGGGCGATGCAGAGCGCGGACGCCGCCAGAAGAGAAAGGATCGCTTTTTTCATGACAGGGCGCTCATCAAGAGGAATGTCACGCGGTCGAGCCGGCGTCGCGAGCCTGCGTCAAATCAGGCGGCTGCCGAGCATCGTGCACAAGGCGCGCGATCCGACTCACTATATCGACAATTTTGCGGTCGAAAGAATGTTTCGGAAGCCATTCTCCGCCGAAATCCGCGTTTCGGTTCTCGGGGTAAATTCCTATCCGTGGCGCTATCCGCCACGGACCGACCTCGATGCTCGTGGCCGGTCCATGTCGCGGCGAAAGTCTTTCTTATTGCCCGATTTCGCGGATCGTCAACGCGTTCCTGACGGATGTCACGCCAGCCGTTGCCTTTGCGGCCTCGGTTGCCTTGTCGATCTGCGCGGCGTCGGGCACCGTGCCCGCGAGCGTCACGGCGCCGCCGTTAGCACGCACCGATATGTTCGACACACTCAAACCCTTCACCTTGGTCAGGCTCTTGCGCACGTCCTTGGCGAGTTGCCGGTTCGCGGCCTTCGTGGATTTGGCGCTCGGCGCGGCCGATGTCGCCGGCGCGGCGTCGCTGCTCTGAGCGTATGCGCTGCCGATTCCCGCATTGAGCGATACCGCGACGGCGAGGATGCCAGCCGCCAGTGCAAGTGGTTTTCGTGCATTCATTGTGATTCTCCTTTTTGACGAAGTTGGTCAGACGCACTGGATACGGGCCATTGCCTTCGCACGCGGCTGGCGGCAAGCCCGAAGGAAGTGCGCTGGGAAGTAAAGATACGCCGATCTGCGCAGTGTTGTCAGTCGAGTGTCAGATATCGCCGACGGCCACGATTGTTTCTCTTAGCGCCCGGCAAACGATTGCGCGAACGATCGTTCTTCACATTCGCGCCAATCGGCCGAACTTTCTTCGATCTGACACATAAAGTACACACAGAAACCGTAGCGTGCGGGGTTTCTTCATATGTCATCCGCGTGCCATGCAGCCAGCGTTTTCGAGGTTTCGCCGATCTTCTGCCCAGATAGAGCCACGCACTGCGGGAGACTTATGCCAGGAAGTGCCGTTCGTCGACGCAGAGGACTCCAACTCGCTCGTGATGGAGATTTTCTCGGCGCGTCGCGACATGGGAAGTCTCGCGGTCATCGATGGCCTTCGTCCCATCGGCCTGATCAACCGGGATATCTTCATGTCGCAAATGAGCAAGCCTTTTCATCGCGAGCTATACGATAAGAAGACCTGCATCGCGTTCATGGACAAGGAGCCTTTGATCGTCGATGCGGACGAGAGCATCGAAACGCTTGCATTCAGAACCGTCGAGGCCGGAGAGAAAGCGCTTGTCGATGGTTTCATCGTCACGCGCGGCGGCCGCTTCACGGGCGTGGGCAGCGGACTGGAACTCGTCAGCGCCGTAGCGGAAATGCAGGCGGAGAAGAACCGCCAGATCATGCAGAGCATCGAGTACGCGAGCGTGATTCAACGCGCGATGCTGCGTACTTCCGATGAAACCTTGTCGACGCATATACGCGATGCCGCAATGGTCTGGGAGCCACGCGACGTGGTCGGCGGCGACTTCTATCATTTCGCGGCGAACTCCGGCGACTGGTTCGGCGCGATAGCCGATTGCACCGGCCACGGCGTGCCCGGCGCGTTCATGACGCTGCTCGCTTCGGCGTCTCTCTCGAAGGCGCTCGAACAGATGGGACCGCGCGATCCGGCCGCCTTGCTGTCGGCGCTCAACCGCAACGTGAAGGGCTTGCTCGGGCAGGTGAACAACGCGAGCGGCGGACCGCAATCCAACGACGGGCTGGATTCCGCATTCTTCTGGTTCGATGCCGCAAAGAGCGTGCTGCATTTCGCGGGGGCGAGGATTGCGTTGCATATCCTGTCGCCCGACGCGACGGAGTTCGAAACGATCGCGCCCGATCGCATGGGCGTAGGTTATGTCGATAGCCGCGCGAATTATGAATGGAAGGCGCACGCCATTTCATTACCGAAGGGCAGCCTCTTTTTCATCTGCACGGACGGACTGACGGATCAGATCGGCGGCCCGCGAAGCATTTCTTTCGGCCGGCGCCGCGCGCTCGATGTGATTCGCGAACATCGGGCCGAGCCACCGTCGACGATCTGCGAAGCGCTTCGGCTCGCACTCGCCGAATGGCAACGCACGCAGCCGCGCCGCGATGACGTCACGTTCTTTTGTGCCCGTATCTAGTCAATTTCCAGAATGTCTCAACTACTCGATCAAGACAGCGCCTTTTTCGATCTGGCGCGGCGACGCAATGTTCTCTTCTATCACAAGGGCTATTTCTCGCATAACATCGTCGCGGCGATGGGCGAGGTGGTCAAGCTTCAACTGGAAGTCGCGGGCGTGAACGCGCCGACTCGCCGCAAGCTTTTCTCGTCCTTTGTGGAGCTGTCGCAGAACATCGTTCACTACTCGTCGGACGCATTGAAAGCGGGCGGCGAGACGGCGGGGGCCATACGCGAGGGAGCAGTCTGCATCTCGAAGGACGGCGAGCATCACGTGATGTTATGCGTCAATCCGATGGCGACTGCGGAAGTCGAGAATCTGCGCAATAAGCTCGAACCCCTGCGCAACATGTCGCTGGAAGAGATCAGGCAGGCGTACAAGCTATCGCTGCGGTCCGACACGCCGGAAGACAGCAAGGGCGCGGGCCTTGGATTTCTCACGATGGCGCGCGATGCGAGTGCGCCGCTCGAGTTTGCTTTTCACCCGCGTGCCGACGACCCCGGAACCACGCTGTTTTGCCTCATGGCCAAAATCTGAGCAGGAAGGCGCAAGAACCATGGATAACCTCTATATCGCCGCCACGACGACGTCGCCCGAGGTCGATTTTCGTTTCGACCAGCACGCGTTGTCGCTCAAGGGCGAGTCATACCCGGAAAACGCGGCGGCTTTTTATGCGCCTGTCATCGAGCAGATGCGCAAGTATCTGGCCGAGAACGCGGGCGCGGTCATCACCATCGATGTCGTGCTGACTTACTTCAATAGTTCGAGCACCAAGATGCTGTTCAGCATGTTCGACGCGCTCGATCAGGCGGGTCAATCGGGAAGCCGCGTGCTGATGAACTGGTATCACGATGAAGAAGACGAGACGATTGCCGAATTCGGCGAAGAGCTGAAGGCCGATTTCGGCGCAATCGAATTCACGGATCGTCCCATCATTTATCAGGGACGTTAAGGATGCCCTCGACATCCTCGCCTGATCTGCCTCCGGACGCGGCGCCCGATCTGTTTCAGAAGGAGAGCGCGGCGCTCGTGAAAGCCCGCGCCGTGCATGCGGCCGCCGATGCGGATGCGCATGTATATCGCGAGTCGCTTGGCGAACTCATCGATCATTTCGAGCGGCTGATGCGGGACACGCGGCGTTTGATCGGCAGAAGCGATCGTGCCGAGCGCGAGATGCAGGCGCTTGCCACGCAGCTCGAACATCGCGCGTCGCACGATGCGCTGACAGGCGTGCTCAATCGCAGCGCCGTGATCGAGCGGACCGGCAAGATGCTGCGCACGAACAGCGCGGTGATGATTGTCCTGGACATCGACGAGTTCAAACGGATCAACGACGATTTCGGCCATCCCACAGGCGACGCGGTGATACTGGGCGTCGTGGATTGTCTGCGGCGAATCGTGGGCGAGCGCGGCTTCATCGGGCGCGTGGGCGGAGAGGAATTCACCGTGCTGTTGCCCGGTCACGATCCATCCAGCGCCGCGCTTCTCGCGGAGCGTATGCGTGAAGCAATCAGCGATTCGCTGATTGTTCCGCCGGTCGATCGCCGCATCACCGCGAGTTTCGGCATCAGCAACAACGAAGCCGGAGCCGGCTTCGACACGGCCTACGCGTCGGCCGATGCAGCGCTTTATCGCGCCAAGCGAGGCGGGCGCAACCGCGTCGAATTCGCCGATCGGTAAACGGGTTCTACCTTCATCAAATCGTCATCGAGTTCAGCTTTCGGGTACTTCGCTGTGGTATGGTCAAGTCCACCAAAATTCTGTCTGACTCGAGGCCTCGATGGTGGATATGGATGCTGACTGGCCCTTGCCCCGGCCGATCAATTTCAAGGAAGGCCGACGACCGGCCGATTCATCGACAGCCGACACGGAATCAATAGCGAGCACGTTTTCATCATTGGCGGCGCCCGTCGTTGCCGAAGCCGTGCGGCGAGCACGAGAAGTCGCCACGGATTGCGATGCCGAAGCATTCCATCAACTACGCGTCGCATTCAGAAAACTGCGTGCCTTGTACTGGGCTTATTCGCCTTATCTCGGCGAAGAAGCGACCGCGCACGCTACCGAAGAGTTCAAGCGCCTGGCCGCCGTGGCCGGTGGCACGCGAGACTGGGATATCGCCGGCGATCTTCTGAAAGCCGCGCAGGCGTCGCGTGCATCGATGGGCCTTCTCGTGGCAGCCGCGAGACAAAAGCGGGCGCAGGCAGTGGTGCATAGCCAGACGATGATCAAGAGCGATGATGTCGAGTCGTTCCTCAACGACGTCCTGCTTCGCGCGCAGAACGCGCTGGCGTCGAGCTGCAATGATCTTCCGATTCGAGACTTCGCGGAGGATCGCGTTCGCCGGGCAGAGCGCGCGCTGAAGAAGCGCAGCAAATATGCATCGCGTAACGAGACTGCCCACGAAGAAGATCTCCACGACGTTCGCAAGGCCGGCAAGAAGCTGCGCTATCTGCTCGAGTTTTTTCAGCCCGTGATCAAGGGCGGACACGATCGCACGATCAAGGAGCTGACGTCGGTGCAGAACAAGCTCGGCCAGTTCAACGACATCGCCGCAAGCGAAATGCTGATTCGCGACGCGTCATTCGAGGACGTTCCGCCCGAAGTCGTGCAGGAGTCGCTGCAATGGCTGGAGAAGCAGAAGGGCCGGCGCATGCGCGCTGCGGCGCGACGCGTTCGAGCCATCGCGAGTTGACCCGATCGCCCTTGTGTGGCTTTGCTCACACTTTGTTTCAATTTGTTTCAAACGACTGAGACGCCCGCCCGGCAAGGCTTCGCGGGGTGCGGCGAGCGTCGGGATCGGTCACGCGTTCCCGTGCATGGTGAAGATTTCAAACCCCGGACCGTTAAAGGATTCAACACGTCGGGAGTAGACACCATGAAGATCGAATCCAGTAACTACACAGTCGCAACCGTCCAGAGCGACACGCAACGCGCGACGAACAACGGCGATGCGAAGGCCGCCGTGCAACCGGTGAGCGCCGCCGGTGCGCAGAACTCGACGGTGAGTCTGTCGTCCATGTCCGCGCTGGGCGAATCGAGCGGCTCCGACATCGATACGGCCAAGGTCGAGTCGATCAAGGCCGCGCTGCGTGACGGTAGCTACAAGATCGATTCGGGCAATATCGCGGACGGCATGCTGAGCACCGCGCGCGACCTGCTGCAAGCGAGAAGCCGCATTTGATCGCGCGTACGCCGATTACACGCTTAATGCGTCGGGGGCGAGTTCGGCGGGCCTCGTGAGCGGCGGACCGACAAACTCGATGCGCCACTCGTCGCCGAATGCTTTCAATACCGCCGGGTCCGGCGAACCATTCGCCATCACGTCACCGAGTTCGCTGAAAAAACGGGTGGCGTCCCAGCCGGGCGTGACCAGCACCAGCATCCGCGACGGTCGATCGTCGATATTGATGAAGCGGTGCGTGGTGCCTTGTTTCGCGACTATCGTCTCGCCTGCGCTGACGATGGTCTGCTTTCCGTCCACGTCGAAAAGATAACGGCCTTGCACGACATGAAAGACTTCCGTCTCGATCTCATGCCGATGCTGCGGCGGGCCGAATCCGGGTTGGTCTGTTGTTTCCAGTAGCGTCGCCGATGCTCCGGTCGCTTTCGAAGCAATGCGTACTTGAATGCTGAGCCCGATGGCCGGAATATCGATAGGGGCTGCATTCTGCTCGCCGTGCAGGAAATCTGTTTTCATGACGTTTCTCCTTGAATCGGGGTGCGGGGTCCGCGGCCCGGTCGACTTCATGATGTCGGCGGCGACTTAGCTCAGAATTACTGCGAGGCGCGTCTTCGATCAGTGCAGCAAGTGAGCGAAATAACGGATCGACAGGTTAGCCAGCTCGCCCACGATCACGACGATGAGAAGGCCCACTATCCAGCGCCGCGCCTGCTCGGAGATGGCGAGCCGCGCACCCAGCAGGCCACCGGCGACGCTGCCGAGCGCCATGATGCCGCCCGTCGTCCAGTCGACGCTCTCGTGCCCGGCGAAGATTGCCATCGCTACCGCGGTCGCCGTGGCGGTCGCGAAATTTCTGAGCGCGTTCGCCTCGGGCAGCGCGAAGTCCGCCGCCAGGACGAGCACGAGCAGCATGTACGTTCCGGCATCCAGCACGATGAAGCCTGTCCAGACGCCGACGCAGAAAAGCAGAAGCATCACCTTCCAGTCGACTCGCGCGTCGCCGTTGGCGGCCGAGTTCAACAGCTTCTTGAGGTTGGTGAGGATGAGAACGAGCGCGACGGCCACGGCCGCCACGATCACCATCCGAAGATCGTGACCGGGAATCCGTTCGCTCAGCAGCGCTCCTGCTGCCGCGCCCAGCGTGATCGGGCCGGCCGTGCTCAGCGTGCGTTTCCATGGGATAGCCCCGCGTCGCGCCAGTCCGACCGTGGCAGCGATGGCGCCGACGAGAACCGGAACGCGGTTGGTCGCATTGGCGGCGACGGCATGCAGACCGACCGACATCAGAACAGGAAGGGATACGGCAGATCCCGAAGACGCGACCGCGTTGAGAAAGCCGCAAAAGAGGCCGGCAGCGATAATGATGACGATGGTGTCGGGGGTTAAAACCATGGTGCTTGATCGGCTCGGATGCGTAGCGGGGCGCGCTCGCCGGGTTGGCGAGCGGCGGTTGCGTGCCGGGGGAGGTGGGCACGCGGGAAGTGTCGCTGGCTTGACTTAGTTGGGAATTACTTCGAGGGACGAGTGCGGCGCGTGCTTCGCGTCATCGATGAAGCACGCCGTTCTCGTCACTCCTCCTTATGCCCCGGCAGCACCGCACCAAGCACCTGCTTCGCCGTATCGACGATCACGTTCGCCTGACTTGGATCACCCTTCATAAGCGTCGTCGCGAAGGCCTTCGCCTGCTGCAACGTGATGTGCGGCGGCAACGGCGGCACGTTCGGATCGGCCTTCACTTCGATCACCACCGGACGATCCGCCGCCAGCGCTTCATCCCACACAGCCGCCATGCGCTCCGCATCATCGACATAAAAGCCCTTCAAGCCGATCATTTCCGCGAACTTGTGATAAGGCACCGATGGAATGTCCTGCGACGCCTCGAACTTCGGATCGCCTTCCATCACGCGCTGCTCCCACGTGACCTGATTCAGGTCCTCGTTATTGAGCACCATGCAGATCCAGCTCGGATTCGACCATTGCTTCCAGTACTTCGCGACGGTGATGAGCTCGGCCATGTTGTTCATCTGCATCGCGCCATCGCCGACGAGCGCGATCACCGGCCGCTCCGGATACGCGAACTTCGCGGCGATCGCATACGGCACGGCCGCGCCCATCGATGCAAGGCCGCCCGACAGCGAGCACATCATGCCGCGCTTCACCTTCAGATCGCGCGCGTACCAGTTGGCCACCGATCCCGAATCGCTCGTGACGATCGCGTTCGCGGGCACGCGCGGCGACAACTCCCACACGGTGCGCTGCGGATTCACGCCGCCCTTCGCGGGCGTTATCGCGCGCTTCTCCAATGTCTTCCACCAGTCTTCGACCCAGCCTTCGATGTCCTTGCGCCACGCGAGGTCCGTCTTCTGTTGCAGCAAGGGCAGGAGCGCGCGCAAGGTCTCGGCGCTGTCGCCGACGAGATTCACTTCCATCGGATAGCGGATCGAGAGCATGTCCGCCTTGAGGTCGATCTGCACGCCGCGCGCCGCGCCTTCCTTCGGCAGAAACTCGGCGTACGGAAAGCCCGAGCCGATCATGAGCAGCGTGTCGCATCCGTTCATCATCTTGTAGCTCGGCTCGGTGCCGAGCAGGCCGATCGAGCCCGTGACGAAAGGCAGATCGTCGGGCAACGCGGCCTTGCCGAGCAGCGCCTTCGCGACGCCCGCGCCGAGTTTGTCCGCGACAGCGATGACTTCGTCGGTCGCCTGCAACGCGCCCGCGCCGACGAGAATCGCGACCTTCTTGCCCGCGTTGAGGACATCGGCGGCGCGTTGCAGGTCATCGTCATACGGCACGATCTTCGGCGCGCGATAGCCGACGCCCGAATGCAGCGTGCCATGCTTGCGGCCCGGCGATTCATATTCGAGGTCCTGTAAATCGTTCGGCAGGATGAGCGCCGTCACCTTGCGTTCCGACAGCGCGATACGCACCGCGCGATCGACGAGATGGCGAATCTGCGACGGCACGCTCGCCTGCTGCACGAAGGCGCCGGCCACGTCCTTGAACATCGCGGCAAGATCGACTTCCTGCTGATAGTGGCCGCCCAGCGCCGCACGCGCCTGCTGGCCCGCGATCGCGAGGACTGGCATGTGATCGAGGCGCGCATCGTAAAGGCCGGTGATCAGATGCGCCGCGCCCGGTCCCGATGTCGCGATGCACACGCCGAGTTCGCCGGTGAACTTCGCATGCGCGGAGGCCATGAAGGCGGCCATCTCTTCGTGCCGTGCCTGGATGAATTCGATCTTGCCTTTCGCGCGATTCAGCGCGCCGAATACGCCGTTGATGCCGTCGCCGGGATAGCCGTAAATGCGGCGTACGCCCCAGGCGTGCAAACGTTCGATCAGAAAATCGCCGACGGTAGGATTGGACATGACGCGATGCTCCTTTTGACGTCCGGGTGAGAAGCAGTCACCCGCGACGGATAGGATCGACGCGCAAAACGCATGCCGGGTTCGGGAAACACCGGAACGGCTGGCTATCGACCGGTATCGAATTTCAGCGTTTGGCTCGCGGCGCACGAGGCATCGACAGGATGCGTCGGATCATCGAGGAAGGCGGCCATGATCGATTGCGCGCAACCGGATTTGCCGAGCACCGAATGCCCCGTGTACGGAAACGACACGACCTGCGCGCGGCCGAGATCCGGCGTGATCGCGCCGACCCACGCCGGCGCGGTCGCGGCATCGAATGCGCCTTCGAGTATCAGCACGGGCACATCGCTCACGATTCGGGCACTGACCGAAGGAGGCGCCTTGCCGACGTTCCAGACCGGACACTCGGTGAAGAGCCGCCCTTGCTTGGGCTGAATCCGGAGCACGCGTTCGGGAAAACCGGGAAGGGCAGCTTTCGCTTTTGCGAGCGTCGCTGCCTCGGTCGCCAGATTGGCGCTTTCTTCGCAGAACACGCCGAGGGCGAGACCCATGCCGCCCAAACCGACGAACTGCTGCGGACCGCGCAACGCGAGATAGCGGGCGGCGACCGCGCGCGCGTCGCCTCGCGCCGTATCGGAGATCATCCTCGGGACGTCTGACGCATTGCCGCGCTCGCTCGTCATGATGAGCGTATAGGCGAACGCGAAGCCGTCGATGACCACCTTCACCGAAGCACCCGAGTCGTCCTTGACTCGTGTCGTAAACGGCTTCCGATCGAGTCGCTTCACTGCGAGGTTCAAGTCGGCTTGCAGATGCGGGTAGGCCCGGACGCAAGAGGCGTCGGCGGCGCACGCAGCGGAAATCGCCCTGAACGAACTCGCCGGCGCCGTCCACCAGTCCTCGACGATATTGACCGTGGGCGGCGATACCGAATCGAGCACCACGCTTCGGATGCCTTGCGGATGATCGCGCAGCAAAGTCAGTGCGAGCCGCGATCCATACGAGACGCCGTAGACGTCCCATCGGTCGATACCGAGTGCGACGCGTAGATCGGCGATGTCGGCGGCGTTTTCGGTGGTGTTGTAGGCGGCGAGATCGACGCCGGCGGCGGCCATCGCATCGCGACACGACTTGAGAGCCGATGCATCCGCCAGCGTGCCGGATCGAGTCGTGAAGCGGCTGCTGACGGAATCGAACACATACTGCTCCCACGCGGGGCACGCAAGGAGCGGATCGGCGCGGTGGGTGCCACGTTGATCGACGAAGATGACCTCGCGCCCGGCATTGATTCCCTGCTTCATCATGAACGCCGCTTCGAACGATCCCGCGCCGCCCGGACCACCCGACAGATAGACGAGCGGATCGCGCCGCGGTTTGTCCGAGACAGCGAGTGCGCGCATGACGAAGATGCGGATGTGTCGTCCGTCGGGCAGCGCGCGATTTTCAGGGACGGTGAGATAGCCGCATTGAACGTTCGATGGGAAATCGAGATCGGGGAATCCGGCGATGTTCGGCCGGGGGCAAGGCGTAGTCTCGAACGAAGCCGCGTGGCTCGCTCGATTGTCGGCACCGCCCGCAGCGCACGCGCAAAGCAACGACACGGTCGCGATGACCGCCGTCACTCGTACCAGCCATCGTTTCGCAGTTCTCATCATGGAAGCGGCCCGGCCGCACTCATTCACCGACAGCCAGCCCGACATACCGCGCGCGCGGCCGCAACAAACTGCCTTCCATCACGTGCTCGATCGAGTGCGCCATCCAGCCGACACTGCGCGCAATCGAAAACAACGCGAACGCCGCTTCGTCGGGAAGCGGGCAATGCTCGACGAGCGCGGCAAGCGCCATGTCGATCGCGGGCAGCTTGCCCGTCAAGCGCTCGACACAATCGATGAGTTCGCGTGCATCGTCGGGCGCTTCGAAAGCGGACAGGAGATCGGCCGCACGCGGATCGCCCTGCGGATAAAGCTCGTGACCGAAGCCCGGCAACGGTTCGCCTTGCGCGATCCTTCGCCGGACGGCGGTCTCGGTTCCACCTCGTTTGGCATCATCCATCAATTGACGGACGCGCACGATTGCATTGCCATGCATGGGTCCGGAGAACACGGCGAGTCCCGCGATCATGCTCGCCCCGAGCGACGCTCCCGTCGATGCGGCCACGCGCGCGGCGAACGAAGAACTCGTCAGTTCCTGATCGGCCAGCAGGACGAGCACGCGGCGAAGCAGATCCGCATGACGCGGAACATCCCACGCATTCGCGATGCGCAGATGCAATGGGCCTTCATCCGATCGCAACTCGACGAAATTGCTCGCGAGGCGGCCAACCAGCGCCGCGGCCTGATGCGCCTCGTCCGCCAGTTTGCGCGCCGACTCGATTCGAACATGCGCGGCGTCGCGGGCCAGGGCGGCGAAAACGCGCGTACCTGTGGGGCCGTCGAACGCAACCGGCTCGCACGAAGCGAAGTGCGGCGCCTCGGTCACGTTCCAGAGCAGCCGCGCGACATCTTCGAGCGTCGCGGATGCAGCCAGTTGCACGGCATCCTGCCCGCGATAGTAAAGCCTGCCGCGCGTGATCGTGGAGATGCTCGTATCGATGATCGGCTCGCCCCAGGCCATCGTGCTTGCAGCGATGTTCTTGCGCGCCCGCCCGAGGCTGCGTTTCTTGAGAAGCGTCGTGATATCCGCTGCGCGATACAGGTTGCGGTTTGCGTGCTGCGGATCGCCCTGGACTTCGATCTGACCGCGGCTGACATACGCATAGAGCGTTTGCTTGCGCACGCCGAGGGCCTCGCAGGCTTCTTCCTGGGTCATCCAGTTCTTCACGTTGATCGAATCAATCAAGATTGACGGTCATCCACGGCATCGGTCTAATGCGAAACATAAACCAACCCCGGACCAGGCGCTCGCATCGCGCGACATCGCGAACCGTTCAGGGGCATGAAGAGGAGATATCGGTGGCTACAGAGCGAACGACCCAGTATATAGCGGGCACGGCGGCCCGCACGACCCGCACGCGTTACTCGATCCTCGCGATGATACTGCTGCTGGCAACGGTGGCCTATGCAGATCGCGCCATCCTGTCGATCGCCGGTCCCGGCATATCGAAGGAATTCGGCCTGAATCACGTGCAGCTCGGCTATGTGTTGTCGGCGTTCAGCTGGGCTTATGTCGTCGGTCAGATACCCGGCGGCCTGTTGCTCGATCGGCTCGGCACCAAGACGATGTATGGCGCGACGCTCATTCTCTGGTCCATCGCGACCATGCTCGTCGGCTTCATCGGCAACTTCACGTCGGATCTGTCAGTCGCGCTCGGCTTATTGTTCGCGCTGCGCTTCGCACTCGGACTGATCGAAGCGCCGAGCTTTCCCGCCAATGGCCGCGTCGCGGTCATGTGGTTCCCCAAGGAAGAGCGGGGTCTTGCCACGTCGCTGTTCGCATCGGCATCGTATTTCGCGGTGGCCATTTTCTCGCCGTTCGCGGGATGGCTCACGTCGCGCTTCGGCTGGCCTGCGCCGTTCATCGCGCTGGGTTTGATCGGCATCGCGGCGGCGGGCGTGTGGGCGGTCGTCATGCATGAGCCGCGCAAGCATCCGCGCGTCTCCAGCGCCGAACTCGAACACATCATCGCGGGCGGCGCGATGATCGATATCGATTCGAAGCACGAACTCAAATCGCGTCCCGTGCTGGCGCCCGGCGCGATTCGCGCGCTGCTCGGCAATCGCATGTTGTGGTGCGCGTATATCGGCCAGTATTGCACCATCGCGCTGAGCTATTTCTTCATCACCTGGTTTCCGATCTACCTCGTTCAGGCGCGCGGCATGAACGTGATGCAGGCCGGCTTCGCGACGATGGTGCCGGCTGTCGCGGGCTTTGTCGGCGGCATTGCGGGCGGCACGATCTCCGACTGGCTCATTCGTCGCGGATGGAGCGTGTCGTGGGCGCGCAAGACGCCGTATATCGTCGGCATGGCGGTGGGCTGCAGCATCGTGCTCTCGGCCGTCACCGAAAGCAATGTCGTGATCGTCCTGCTGATGGCGCTGGCCTTCTTCGGCAAGGGCGCGGCGGCGGGCGCGGGAACGTGGGCCATCGTGAGCGACACGGCCCCGCGCGAGGCAGTGGGTCTTGCGGGCGCGATCTTCAATTGCATCGGCAACATCGGCGGCATCGTGACGCCGATCGTCTTCGGCTATCTCGTGCAGGCGACGGGCGGCTATACGGTCGGACTGTACTTCGTCGCTGCGCACTGTCTGATCGCGGCCATCGTCTATCTGTTCTTCATGGGCAAGATCGAGCGCGTGAAGATGAGTTGAAGCTTCGTTGCGCGCTTCGCCCTGCATCAATTGCATACATCATCGAATCAGAACCATGACCAAGCCGATCATCCTCAACGCGGCAGAACTGCCCGAATGGACTCACGCGGAATTGCGAGCGCTTTTTACCGTGCTCGATCTGCCGCAAGAGCCCGAATCCGCGAGCGCGTTTCTGAAAGAGCACGGCAACAAGGTGCGCGGGATCGCGCTGCGCAAAACGAAGATCGATACGGCATTCCTCGATACGCTTCCCGCGCTCGAAATCATTTCGAGCTATAGCGCGGGACTGGATAACGTGGACATCGGCGCGACGCGCGCGCGCGGCATTCGCATCGAGAACACCTCGCATATCCTGGCGGAAGACGTGTCGAATGCGGCTGTCGGCCTCGCGCTCGCAGTCACGCGCGACTTCGTGAACGCGGATGCTTACGTGCGCTCGGGACAATGGCCCGTGCAAGGTCAATACCGGCTGGGACGTTCCATCTCGCGCATGAAAGTCGGCATCGTCGGACTGGGGACGATCGGATCGGCGATTGCACATCGTCTCAAGGCGTTCGGTTCGAAGCTCGCGTATTTTGGACCGAGCCGCAAGCCCGTCGATATTCCGTACTACGACGACGTGACCCGGCTCGCGCGTGACTGCGACATGCTCATCCTCACGTGTCCGCTCTCGTCGGCGACGCATCATCTCATCGATGCGACCGTGATCGATGCGCTCGGCCCCGATGGCTTTCTCGTGAACATCGCGCGTGGCCCGGTGGTCGATGAGCAGGCGCTCATCGCGGCGCTCGCATCGGACAGGCTCGCGGGCGCCGCGCTCGATGTGTTCGAGCACGAGCCCGCCGTGCCCGAGGCGCTCATACGCGATCGCAGGCTGGTGCTCACGCCTCATATCGGATCGGGAACGGAGGAGACGCGCCGCGCGATGGCGGAGAACGTCGTCGATGCGCTCGCCAGGCATTTCGGCATCGAAAGCCCGCGCAGCGGGACGGTCATCGACGCGGAGCTCGAAAGCACGCACTGAAGCCCGGAGGCGCCGGCCCCTCGCCATCACGCAGGGCTCTTCAAGCCCTGCAAACCAGCCTCACGCAACACAACCCCGCATTTTTTCGCATCGAAATGATAACGCTACCATCGACCGCCGCATCGATGGCGCGTGTCCCGACGCGGCTCAAACAAGCCGCGATGACCTCAGCGCGAGCCGTGGATGCATCGTCCACGCTCGCGCGATGAACCATGGAGAAGAAGAGTGAGACATAGCCGTTTGATTCCCATCGGCCTGCTCGGCCTGGCGGCGACTGCCGCGCACGCGCAAAGCGCGGTGACGTTGTTCGGCGTCATCGATCAGGGTTTGAGTTACACGAGCAACGCGGGCGGGAAAAGTCAGTGGAGCATGGCAGGCGGCGTGTTGCAGGGCAGTCGATGGGGCTTGCGCGGTTCGGAGGATCTCGGCGGCGGACTGAAGGCGATCTTCCTGCTCGAAAGCGGCTTCGATGCGAGCACCGGCAAGTTCACGCAAGGCGGCCTCGAGTTCGGCCGCCGCGCATACGTCGGCCTGACCGATGCGCGACTCGGCACGGTCACACTCGGCCGTCAATACGACATGGTCGTTGACTATCCGGGCGTGTACTCGGATCGCGCATTCGGCGGCGGCTATCTGGCGGCGCATCCGGGGGACATCGATAACTTCAACAACGGTTATCGCACCAACAACTCGATCAAGTACGAGAGCCCGAATTATGCCGGGCTGCATTTCGGCGGCATGTATGGCGTGGGCGGCGTCGCGGGCGATTTCACGCGCAATCAAACGTGGTCCGTCGGTGCGGGCTATGATCGCGGTCCGTTCTCGTTCGGGGCCGCGTACATGAACGTGCGCAATCCCAACGTGAGCTTCTTCGGCAACAGCACGACGGGAACGCCCAGCGCCGCCGCGACGAATATCGCATCGCCGGTGTACAGCGGCTTTGCATCGGCGCACACGTACGAGGTGATCGCGGCGGGCGGTTCGTACAAGATCGGCAACGCGATTCTGGGCGCGACGTACTCGAATATCCAGTTCAGCAATCTCCGCGACACGGCGAACTCCGGGCCGAATCCGTCGGGTTATCGCGGGTCGGTGCACTTCAACAACGCGGAAGTGAACGTGCAGTACTGGTTCACGCCGGCGTTACAGATGACCGCCGCATACGACTACATGAGGGGCAGCAGCATCGCATCCGCGACGGGAGAGAACGGCGGCGCGACCTATCATCAGGGCGTGTTGAGCGCGGATTACTTTCTGTCCAAGCGCACCGATGTCTATGTGATGGGCGTGTATCAGCATGCGTCCGGAACGGACTCGCGCAACCGGCCGGCGGTCGCGGCGATCAACAGCCTGACGGCATCCACGAGCGATGCGCAGACCAGCGTGCATATCGGCCTGCGGCACAAGTTCTGACGCGCGTCGCCATTCAAGTTCGATTCGAACGGCGGGCGCACGCGGACTCATCGCGGAGCCCGCGTGCGCCGGGTTCAACTCTGAACGTTCCAGAGATCGTCAACCGCGCGAATTGCGAGCAAGTAGCCATTCGCGCCAGCGCCGCAGATCACCGCCGTCGCCGCAACCGAGATGGTGGAGTGACGATATTCCTCGGAGCGCCGATGGATGTTCGTGATATGCACTTCCACCACCGGCCGGCGCACGAGCTTGACCGCGTCGAGCACCGGAATGCGTCCGAACGAAAATCCGGCCGGGTTGATGATCAGCGCGGCGTCCTGCAAAAACGCTTCCTGAATCCAGTCGATCAACTGGCTTTCGCTGTTGGTCTGACGGAATACGCAGTCGAATTCGAGCGTATCGGCCAGCGCGAGGCAGTTCTGTTCGATGTCCTTCAGCGTCGTGCTGCCGTAGAGGTGAGGTTCCCTGACGCCCAGCATGTTCAGGTTCGAGCCATTGAGGATATAGAGCTTGCGGGTCATGGTTTCAGTGTGTAGCGCTGCGTTCGAGGGCGGTGCCTTTGGTTTCCCGGGACGTCGCGATCATGAGGAAGGAGAGGAGGTTCAGCGAGCCGCAAACCGCGACGATCGCCCACGGCGAACCGTGAAACGCGTTGAGCAGCGCCACGGCGACAATCGGCATCGGCCCGCCGGTGAGCAGATTGGCGCCCGAGTACGACAATGCGGAGCCCGTGTATCGCGCCTCGGTCGGAAACGATTCGGCGAACCACACCGGCTGGATGCCGCTCTGGAACTGCGTGAAGCCGAGGAACGCGCCCATCACGGCCATCGTCATGCCGATCGAGTGCTGGTTGAGGATCGGAAAATAGATCAGGCAGCAGACCAGCGTGCAGAACGAGCCGATGAGCAGCGCGCGTTTGCGCCCGATCCGGTCGCTCAGATAGCCGCCCGCCAGCGCGCCGCCGATGGCGCAGACATTCGCGACCATCAGAAGCATGAAGCCGGTCTGCTTCGGCACGCCGAGATTCTTCGTCAGATAGCTGAGCGAGAAGACCACGATCAGGTAGAACAGCGCAGCCGGGCCGCAGAAGAACAGCGTCAGACGCAGCGCGGTGCGCCAGTGAAATTCGAACACGATGCCGAGCGGATTCGCAGTGCGCACGCGCTCGCCCTTGTTCTTCCTGAGCGCTTCGAAGGCCGGTGTCTCGCTGACCTTCATGCGGATATAGATGCCCAGCAGCACGAGCACGAAGCTCGCGAGGAACGGGATTCTCCATCCGAATGATTCGAAATCATCGGCCGAAAGCAGACCGGCCAGCGCGAACAGCGCCAGATTGGCGAGTATCTGGCTGAGCGGCGAACAGATGCCGAGCAGGCCCGAATACAGCCCGCGTCGCGCCGGCGATGCATGTTCCACCGCCATCAGTTGCGCGCCCGTCGATTCGCCGCCGAGCGCGAAGCCCTGAATGATGCGCAGCGAAACCAGCAACGTCGGCGCGAGAATGCCTACCTGCTGATAGGTGGGCAGCAATCCCATCAGAAACGACGACACGCCCATCACCGAGACCGTGACCAGCATCAGATTGCGGCGTCCCCAGCGGTCGCCGAGCATGCCGCAGATCACCGCGCCGAGCGGGCGTGCGGCAAGCCCCGCCCAGAAGCTCGCGAGCGACGCCAGCAGCGAAGCGGTCGGGTCCAGCGACGGGAAAAACAGCTTCGGAAAAATGGTAGCCGCGACCACGCCGTACAAGGCGAAGTCGAACCATTCCAGCGCTGTGCCGACGGTGGCGCCCGCCACCGCGCGACGCGCCATCAAGTGAGTCTGTGCGGTTTGTTCGCCCGCGGCGATGTCTGAGTCAGCAAGAACTGACATGGTGTCTCCCCTGTGTTCGATATGGTGAAGCGTTCGTTTCTGGCCACGAACAAGTGCTATTGTTTGCGCTGCAAAGGCAGGACGTTCCGCACCGGAACTGCATTTCATATCACGAAAACAGACGGGACATGTCGCTTAGAAACGGCCTGAGAATTCTCGATTTCCTCGCGTCGCAGGGAGAAGGCGCGGGCCTTCTCGCCATCGCCGACGCTCTGGCTTTGCCGCGCAGCACGTGTCACCGGTTGCTCGTCGATCTCGTCGATAGCGGATATGTCCGGCAACTGGTCGATCACGGCCGCTACATCCTGACCATGCGCATGACGTCGAACGGCTTGGAGTTTCTGAGCCTGACGGGCATCGCGGATATCGCCCAGCCGATCATCGAACGCGTCGCCGCGCGGACTGGCGAACTGGCGCGGCTGTCGCTCGTGGACGGCGAGGCGATCATCTGGGTGGGCAAGGCGGACGGGCAGCGCACAGGCTTTCGCTACGATCCGGACATGGGGCAGGCGGCACGGCTTTCATGCACGTCGACCGGGCACGCATGGCTCATGACGATGACCGATGAGCAGGCGGTCGCGCTGGTATTGAAGCAGGGCTTCGGACAGCCGAACGAGTTCGGACCCAACGCGCCGACGACGCTCAAGGCGCTTCTGGGTTTTCTGCACGCGGCACGCGTGCGCGGCTACGCGATGATCGATGAAGTGTTCGCCCCGCGCATGTCGGCGGTGGCGGTGCCCGCGGTGAGCGGCTCGCGATGCGTCGGCGTCATCAGCCTGGCCGGTCCGCGCGTGCGGCTGACGGTCGAGAAGATTCACGAGTACTCGGTGCTGTTGCGCGAGGCGGCCAATGAACTCGCGCAGTTGAGCAATATGGCCGGGTTTCCCGGCCGGCCGCCGCTCGGCAAGGGATAAGTGCTTGCGTCAGACCGGCGCCTGCTTCAGCGCCGCGATCCCCGCGATGACCAGCACCGCGCCGATAACCCTCAGCGCGCTCACGGTTTCGCCGAACAGCACGACGCCGAGCACCACGGTTCCCAGCGCGCCGATGCCGGTCCATACCGCATACGCACTGCCCACCGGCAATAGCGCCAGCACCTTGCCGAGCAGATAGACGAAGGCCGCGAGCAGCACGATCGACAGCGCTGTCCATCCGGGACGCGTATAGCCCTGCGTCAACTTCATCGAGACCGCCCACGCTACATCGAGCAATCCGGACAGGACGAGCAGCAGCCACGCCGCACTCTGGCTCATCGCGGTTCCTTGGCGTCGGCGCGAAGCAGGTACGCATCGCGTTCGTGCAGGAAAGCGCGCAATCGCTGTGCGTAGTCCGCAGGCGCCGCGCCGATCACGCTCGGACGTGCAGCGAGCGCGCGTCGCCATGCGATGACCTTCGGTGTATCGGTGAACGTCCGAAGGTCCGCGAGTTCATCGAATACATCGAAATAGCGGAAGATCGGCGCGAACACGGCATCGACCATGCCGAACTCGCGGCCTGCAAACCACGGCCCCGCGTTCAACACGCGCTCGACCGTCGCGAACCGCTCCGCGAGCGCTTTTCGCTGGGCGTGATACACCGATGCATCGGTGGCGATTTCCAGCTTCCATATCTCGGCGAGTATCGACGATCCGAACTCGATCCATCCGCGATGCTGCGCGCGCTCGAGCGCGTCCTGTGGAAGCAGCGTGCGGCCCGGCTGCGTTTCGTCGAGATACTCGCAGATCACGGCGCTTTCGAAAATCACGGCGTCTTCGCGACCTTCACGCGCGATCATCAGCAAGGGCACTTTCCCGAGCGGCGAAAGCGTTTCGAACCATGCGGGCCTGTTCGCCAGATCGACGTAACGCTTCTCGAAACCGACGCCTTTCTCCGCCAGCACGATCGCGGCGCGTTGCACGTATGGACAAAGCGGATGACTGACGAGCGTGAGCGTCGGCGCTTCGATTGGCTTCATGACCTGCCTCCCGTTGATGTGTGTCTGCACAACGGCAGAGTAGTGGTTGCGATGATGCAAGTCCATTGTCAGGGTGAAAGCCGCGCTTGCATCGATGCAAGCGCTGGTTTAACGTCGATACATGGAAGACTGGAACGAACTCCGACTCGTGCTCACGATTCAGCGTGGCGGCAGTCTCAATGCCGCATCGGAAGCGCTCGGCATTGATCATTCGACGGCGTATCGCCGTCTGAAGGCGCTCGAAACGCAGCTCGGCGCGCGTCTGTTCGAGCGCTTGCCGGGCGGCGTGTATCAGCCGACGGAGGCCGGCGCGCGCATTGCGGCGGGCGCCGAGCGCATGGAAGATGAATTCCTTGCGCTGGGGCGCGATGTCGTCGGCGGCGATCATCGGCTGAGCGGACGCTTGCGCGTCACATCGTCGGAAACGCTCGCTTATAGCCAGCTCACCACGCATCTCGCCGCGTTCCGTTTCGCGCATCCCGGCATCGTCGTCGAATTGTCAATCGAAAACCGCGTGCTCAGTCTGTCGCGGCGCGAAGCGGATATCGCGTTGCGTCCGGTGCGGCCGAAAGAGGGCGAGCTATGGGGCAAGAAGCTCGCAGGCGTCGCGTGGGCGTGGTACGCCGCGCCGTCGTATGTCGCCGATGCCGGCGGCCTTCGCCGTAACTGGAAGCCCGACGATCACGCGTTGATCGGCTGGGACGAAACGGCGTCGGGCATTCGCGCGGCGCAATGGCTGGCGCTCAATGCATCGCCGTCGTCGTTCGTGTACCGGACGAACAGTCTGGTGAATCAGTTGACCGCGGCGCGCGCGGGCATCGGCCTTGCGCTGCTGCCGTGCTATCTCGGCGACGGCGATATCGGCGTCACGCGTGTCGCCGCGAATCCGGTCGCCGAACTGGAAGGCGAACTATGGATCGTCACGCATGCCGATCTGCGAAAGACGGCGCGCGTGCGAGCGTTTTTCGATGTGGTCGGAGAAGGGCTCGCGCAACAGCGCGATTTGTTTGAAGGCAAGCGCCGGAATTCGAGGAAAGGCAACTCTTCTCGATGACAGAAGAGTGCATTCTGCACGATGAGGATTCCGTCGAAATCGCGACGGGTGCACCATGCATTCAACGCTGCATCACGGACCGGTTTGAAGCGGATGCGGCACTCGATCATCTTTCAGAGGAATTCTTGTCATGACTTCGATTCCCGTCGTTCGCTACCAGTCCGAAACCATCGATGGCGTCAACGTGTTCTACAGAGAAGCCGGCGCATCTGACGCGCCGGTCGTTCTTCTGCTGCACGGCTTTCCGACGTCGTCGCACATGTTTCGGAATCTGATCCCGATTCTTGCGCAGAAGTACCGCGTCGTCGCACCCGACTATCCCGGCTTCGGTCAAAGCGACTCTCCCGATCGCGCCGCTTTCAGCTACGGCTTTCAGCGATACGCCGACATGATCGATACGTTGCTCGGCCGGCTGAATATCGATCGCTTTGCGATGTACGTGATGGATTACGGTGCGCCGGTGGGCTATCGGCTCGCGCTCAAGAATCCGTCGCGAGTGACGGGGCTGATCGTTCAGAACGGCAATGCGTACACCGAAGGTCTGCGCGAGTTCTGGAATCCGATCAAGGCCTACTGGGCCGATCAGTCCGTGAAGAATCGCGAAGCGTTGCACGGCCTCGTCACGCTCGACACGACGATCTTCCAGTACACGGACGGCGTCTCCGATGTGTCGAGAATCAGCCCCGATAACTGGCTGCACGATCAGGCGCTGCTCGACCGTCCGGGCAACCGCGAGATTCAGATGGATCTGTTCCTCGATTACGGTACGAACGTCCCGCTCTACCCGCAGTTTCAGGCGTTCTTCCGCGAGCACCGGCCGCCGACGATCATCGTGTGGGGCAAGAACGACAAGATCTTCCCGGAAGAAGGCGCACATCCCTATCTGCGCGATCTGCCCGATGCGGAGATGCACATTCTCGACACGGGGCATTTCGCGCTGGAAGACAAGCTCGACGAAATCGCTCCGCTGCTGCTGAGCTTTCTCGATCGTTCGATCGGCGCTGCGTCCGAAAAGGTTTAAGGCGCTCAGGTTGACTAACGACGTCCCGGACAGGCTCGAACCTGCGAGCTTGTCCGGCAGGCGAGCGGTGAATCAGACCTGGGCCAGCCCGCCGTCGACAAAAAACTCGGCTCCGGCGACGAAGCTGGACTCTTCCGATCCCAGGAACAGCACGACCTTGGCGACCTCGTCCGGATCGCCTACGCGTCCGAGCGGCACGTTCGACGCCATGTAGTCGAGCAGACCCTGCTGCTGCGCCGCGTCCGGGCCCGCCAGCTCCACAAGACCCGGCGTCTTCACCGGTCCCGGGCTGACGACATTCACGCGAATCCCACGCTCCTTCAGGTCCAGCGTCCAGCTACGCGCGAGACTGCGCACAGCGGCCTTCGATGCGCTGTAGACGCTGAACGCGGCGGTGCCGGTGCTGCCGGCGGTCGAGCCCGTGAGGATCACGGAAGCGCCGTCGCGCAGAAGCGGGATCGCTTTCTGAACCGTGAAGATCACGCCTTTCACGTTGCGCCCGAACGTGTCTTCGTAGTGTTCCTCGGTGATGGCGCCCAGCGGCAGCATGGAGCCGCCGCCGGCATTGGCGAACAGCACGTCGATGTTCGAATGCTTCTGCTGCACGGCATCGTAGAGCCGGTCGATATCCGCGAGTTTCGACATGTCCGCCCGGATGCCCACGACGCGTCCGTTCATCGCTTCGACAGCCGCATCCAGCTCCTTCTGGCGACGACCGGTGATGAACACCGATGCGCCTTCCGCAGCGAAGCGCTTCGCGGTCGCGAAGCCGATTCCGCTCGTACCGCCCGTCACGACCACGACCTTGTTTTCGAATCTGCCAGTCATTTTCAACTCTCCGTCTGGTTTGGCGGCGCAGGCTGCGTCGCGTTGAGAGCATCATGCCAATGAGACAATCGGCGCGGTAGACTGCGAAACCGGGTTTGATAGTTCCAAAAATGGGTCAATAGGCATGGCCGACATCAACGATTACGTGCTGTTCGCGGAAGTGGTGGGGCACGGCGGGTTCGCTGCGGCGAGCCGCGTGCTGCGCACGCCCAAATCGACCATCAGCCGCCGGATCGCCGCACTGGAAGCGCGGCTCGGGGTGCGTCTGATCGAGCGCTCGACGCGCCGCTTTCGGGTGACCGAGATCGGGCACGCCTTCCATGAGCGTTGCAGGACGATCATGCTCGACGTGCAGCAGGCCGACTCCGTCATCTCCGAAGCGCTGAGCGAACCTCGCGGGGTCATCCGCTGCAGTTGTCCGCTCGGGCTCATGCCGACACTTTCGAAGGCGTACAGCACGTTCCTCACGCGCTTCCCGAAGGCGCGCCTGCAGGTCATCGCCGTGGATCGCCCGGTCGATCTGATCGAGGAACGTATCGACATCGCCATTCGCGTGCGCGTGCGGCTGGACACGGACGCATCGCTGATCGTGCGCACGCTGGGGCACTCGAGCCGCATTCTGGTGGCTGCGCCCTCGGTCGCGTCGCTTTGCATGAGCGGGGACATTGCGGCGCTATCCGCCTTGCCGACGCTCGCGACCACGGATCAGATGGGCGAGATCGAATGGACTTTCACCGGACCGGACGATGCATCGCATACGATCCGCAGCGAGCCGCGGATGACGTGCGTGGACTATGTCTCACTGCGCGATAGCGCGATGGCGGGACTCGGCGTCGCGTTGCTGCCCGATCACGCATGTCGGGAGCAACTCGCGAACGGCGCGCTCGTTCATGTGTTTCCGGAATGGAAAACGGAGAGCGGCATCGTCCATCTCGTATTCACCACGCGCCGAGGATTGCCGCCCGTCGTGCGGGCGTTCATCGACCACGTGGCGTCCGTTTTCCAGCTTTGAAGCGCTTGCCGCTCAGTCGTGACGGTGATGCTTGTGATGCTTGCCGTGATGACCGCGGCTGTAGTCGTCCGCGTACGAGTTCGAGCGCGAGACGTTGCCGCCCAGCGCCGCGCCCGCGCCGCCGCCCAGCGCCGCGCCCATCAGGCCACCGCCACGGCCGCCCATCGCGTTGCCTGCCGCTGTGCCCGCGCCGCCGCCCAGCGCGCCGCCGACGATCGCGCCCGTGCGCTCGCGCCGGTTCGACGTGACCGCGCCGCCAGCGCCGCCGCCCACCGCTCCGCCGAGCACTGCGCCCGTGCTGCCGCCGACAGCGCCGCCGAGCGCGGCTCCGGCCACACCGCCGAGCGCGCCGCCGAGCGCATTGTTCATGTCGCCAGCCAGGGCCGGCACCGACGCCGCCGCGGTGAACGCTGCGACAGCAAGAAGTTTGATGATTCGTTTGGACATTGTTCGGACGTTTGTTTTTGAGACGACGCCGAGTATAACCGCAGCGCTGAAAGGCTTTAGTAACGCGATCCGGCACTGTCGGTAAGAGGTGTAACAAGTTCGCGATGGCTGCCGATGCCGCCGCGCGCCGTCATCCATTCACGATCGTGAATCCATACCGAAATTTTTTATAACTTTCCCCTATCGTTTTTCTGCCGCAGGATGGCTTCGTGTATTTCCCCGATCCCCTTTGCATCGGGGCCGCGTGTCTCGCCACCGATGCATCGCGTCGGTTTTCGCAGTAACTCAAGCGCCGAACGAGCGCAATGACACATAACGGAGACAGACATGGCAAGCGCAGATACGGCGGTCGCCGGGCAGTGGCACGGACGTCGTCATAACAGGTGGGTGCAGTTGGTGATCGGTATCGTCTGCATGGGGCTCGTGGCCAATTTCCAGTACGCGTGGACGTTGTTCGTGATTCCGATGGACGCAAAGCATCACTGGGGGCAGGCGGCGATTCAGACCGCGTTCACGATCTTCATCGTCACGGAGACGTGGCTCGTGCCCGTCGAGGGCTGGCTCGTCGACAAGTTCGGACCGAGGCCCGTGGTGATGGGCGGCGCGATCTGCGCGGCGATCGGCTGGATCATCGACGCCCATGCCACCACGCTCATGCATCTGTACATCGCCGCCGTGGTCGCGGGTATCGGCGCGGGCTGCGTGTATGGCACGTGCGTCGGCACGGCGCTCAAGTGGTTCCCGGACAAGCGCGGTCTCGCGGCCGGTCTGACGGCGGCGGGCTTCGGAGCGGGCGCGGCCGTCACCGTGATTCCGATCTCGAACATGATCCAGCACTCCGGCTACGAAAGCGCCTTCATGTTCTTCGGCAGCCTGCAAGGCGCGGTCATTTTCGTGCTCGCGCTGTTGCTCGTGCGGCCAAAACCGCCCGCGAACATCGTGCCGGCCAAACGTGTCGTCGCAACCAAGATCGACTATACGACCGGGCAGATGGTGCGAGCGCCCATCTTCTGGGTGCTGTATGCGATGTTCGTCGCGGTGGCGGCGGGCGGCGTGATCGCCACCGCGCAGTTCGGGCCGATCGCCAAGGAATACGGCTTCGCCAACATGCCGGTGACAATCCTCGGCGCGACGTTGCCGCTGCTCGCGATGACCCTGTCCATCGATAACCTCTGCAACGGCTTCACGCGCCCGCTATGCGGCTTCATCTCGGACAAGATCGGCCGCGAAAACACCATGTTCATCATCTTTCTGGGCGAAGGCGTCGCGCTGCTCGGGTTGATGCAGTTCGGCCAGAGTCCCTACATGTTCATGCTGTTCGCGGCGTTGACGTTCCTGTGCTGGGGCGAAATCTTCTCGATCTTCCCCGCGACCTGCGCCGACACGTTCGGCAGCAAATACGCCGCCGCCAACGCGGGGACGCTCTACACCGCGAAGGGCACGGCCTCGATGATGGTGCCGCTTGCTTCGGTGCTGGCGTCGCTCGGCTCTTGGAACACCGTGTTCATCGCTACGGCGATCACATCGATCGCGGCGGGCATCTGCGCCAAGTTCGTCCTCGCGCCGATGCGCCGACGCTGGATCGAGAACACGATCGCGGAGGCTGCGCCGCAGCCGGTCATCGGCATGGCTTTTCAGCCGGACTGGACGGAAGCGCCGAGCAAGTCTTCAACCCGATGACGACGTCCGGCACGCGTGCTTCATAAGCCCGGCGAGGGGCCGCGCGACAGAGATGTCCGCGGCCCTTGAGTCATGCCGCAATGCACCAGAGCGTGCGCCGTATCTCTCCCTCAGTTTTTCGCTAAAAACACAAAATAAAGCTTTGACAAATGCAGTATCTGATATCTAGTATATCAGCACATAACCGGCCCTCAGGAGGAGACAAATGGCAGACGTACTCGAGGCAACAACGCAGGCGCCCGTTGAAACGAAGGCGCCGCAAGTGACCGATGGCTTTCACCTCGTCATCGATGCGCTGAAGCTGAACGACATCGACACGATCTTCGGTCTCGTCGGCATTCCGATCACCGACCTGGCGCGCCTCGCGCAGGCGGAAGGCATGCGCTTCATCGGCTTTCGTCATGAGCAGCACGCGGGCAATGCGGCCGCGATCGCGGGCTACATGACGCAGAAGCCGGGTATCTGCCTGACCGTGTCGGCGCCCGGCTTCCTGAACGGACTGACCGCGCTCGCCAACGCGACCACCAATTGCTTTCCGATGATCCTGATCAGCGGCTCCAGCGAGCGCGAGATCGTCGATCTGCAGCAGGGCGACTACGAAGAGATGGACCAGTTGAACGCGGCGAAGCCCTATGCGAAGGCCGCGTATCGCGTGCTGCATGCGGAGGACATCGGCGTCGGCATCGCGCGTGCGATCCGCGCCGCCGTGTCGGGACGTCCGGGCGGCGTGTATCTCGATCTGCCCGCCAAGCTGCTCTCGCAGACGATGGACGCGCTCAAGGGCCAGCAATCGCTCATCAAGGTCGTGGACGCCGCGCCGCGTCAGTTGCCGTCGCCGGATTCGGTGAAGCGCGCGCTCGACGTCATCAAGGGCGCGAAGCGTCCGCTGATCCTGCTCGGCAAGGGCGCCGCATACGCGCAGGCCGACGCGCAGATTCGCGAGCTGGTCGAGAAGAGCGGCATTCCGTATCTGCCGATGTCGATGGCGAAGGGCCTGCTGCCCGACACGCATGAGCAGTCGGCGTCGGCGGCGCGTTCGTTCGTGCTGCAGGAAGCGGATTGCGTCGTGCTGATCGGCGCGCGTCTGAACTGGCTGCTTGCGCACGGCAAGGGCAAGACCTGGGGCGCGGCGCCCAAGCAGTTCGTGCAGATCGATATCTCGCCGACCGAAATCGACAGCAACGTCGCAATCGCCGCGCCGGTGATCGGCGACATCGGCTCGTGCGTGTCGGCGCTCGTCGCGGGCATCGGCGCGGGCTTCCCGAAGCCGTCGAGCGAATGGACGGGCGCGATCAACGAGCGCAAGAACAAGAACCTCGAAAAGATGGCGGCGACGCTCGCGAAGAATCCGTCGCCGATGAACTTCCACAGCGCGCTGCGCGCCATCCGCGACGTACTGAAGACCCGCCCCGACATCAACGTCGTGAACGAAGGCGCGAACACGCTCGACTATGCGCGCAGCATCATCGACATGTACGAGCCGCGCAAGCGTTTCGATTCGGGCACGTGGGGAATCATGGGCATCGGCATGGGGTTCTCGATCGGCGCGGCGGTGACGAGCGGCAAGCAGGTCGTCGCGATCGAAGGCGACAGCGCGTTCGGCTTCAGCGGCATGGAACTCGAAACCATCTGCCGATACGACTTGCCGGTCTGCACCATCGTCTTCAACAACAACGGCGTGTATCGCGGCACCGATGTGAATCCTACGGGTGGCAAGGACGTCGCGCCCACCGTGTTCGTGAAGAACGCGCGCTACGACAAGATGATCGAGGCATTCGGCGGGATCGGCTTCAACGCGACGACGCCGGAAGAGTTGACGCACGCACTGGAAGAGGCGATCAGATCGGGCAAGCCGACGCTGATCAACGCAGTGATCGATGAAGCGGCCGGCACGGAGAGCGGACGCCTGACGAATCTGAATCCGCAAAGCGCGGCGATGAAAAAGTAACGACGAAAAAGCCACCCAGGAGAACTCAATTGAGCGACAAACCACTCAAAGGCATCAAGATCATCGACTTCACGCACGTGCAAGCCGGTCCCGCATGCACTCAGATGCTGGCCTGGTTCGGTGCGGATGTGATCAAGGTCGAACGTCCCGGGTCGGGCGACGTCACGCGCAACCAGTTGCGCGACATTCCGGACGCCGACGCGCTGTATTTCACGATGCTCAACAGCAACAAGCGCTCGTTGACGCTCGATACGAAAACGGACGAAGGCAAGGAAGTGCTGACGAAGCTGATCCGCGAATCGGACGTGCTGGTCGAGAACTTCGGTCCGGGCGCGCTGGACCGGATGGGCTTCTCGTGGGAAAACATCCACGAACTGAACAAGAAGCTGATCGTGGCATCGGTCAAGGGCTTCAGCGACGGCCACCATTACGACGATCTGAAGGTCTATGAAAACGTCGCGCAGTGCGCGGGCGGCGCGGCATCGACGACGGGCTTCTGGGACGGCCCGCCGACCATCAGCGCGGCCGCGCTCGGCGACAGCAACACGGGCATGCATCTGGCGATCGGCATTCTCACGGCGATCATCGGCCGCCAGCAAACGGGCAAGGGGCAGAAAGTCGCCGTGTCGATGCAGGACAGCGTGCTCAACCTGTGCCGCGTGAAGCTGCGCGATCAGCAGCGTCTGGATCGCATCGGCTACCTGGAGGAGTATCCGCAATACCCGCATGGCACGTTCAGCGATGTGGTGCCGCGCGGCGGCAATGCGGGCGGCGGCGGACAGCCGGGCTGGGTGCTCAAGTGCAAGGGCTGGGAAACCGACCCGAACGCGTATATCTACTTCACGATTCAGGGTCACGCGTGGGCGCCGATCTGCCGCGCAATCGGCAAGCCGGAATGGATTCAGGACCCGAACTACATGACGGCCGAAGCGCGCCAGCCGCATATCTTCGATATCTTCAATACGATCGAAGCATGGCTCGCCGACAAGACCAAGTTCGAAGCCGTCGATATCCTGCGCAAGTTCGATATCCCGTGCGCGCCGGTGCTGACGATGAAAGAACTCGCGAACGATGAATCCTTGCGCGCGAGCGGCTCGATCGTCGAAGTGGATCACAAGGTGCGCGGCAAGTACCTCACGGTCGGCAGCCCGATCAAGTTCTCGGATCTGAAGCCGGAAATCACGGGCTCGCCGCTTCTGGGCGAGCACACCGAGGAAGTGTTGCTCGAGCTCGGCTATAGCCCGGAGCAGGTTGCGCGCATGCAGGAGTTGCGCGCCGTTTGATGCAGTAGTTTCAGAAGGAAAAGGGTAATCGCTGCCTTCTGCCGAGCGTTTGTTTTGCGGCAGAATGGCAGCGCCCTTCAAAAATACTATATCGATCCGGACGACACCATGACCCCCACCATCGACTACGAACAGCTCGTCAATGCGATCGGCGATGCCGTGATCATTTCGGACGCGAGCGGCGCGATCACGTTATGGAATCCGGCGGCCGAACGCATGTTCGGCTTTACCCAGAGCGAAGCATTGGGGCAGTCGCTGGACCTGATCATCCCGGAACGCCTGCGCGGCCGTCACTGGGACGGTTATAACAAGACGATGGCGACCAGCGAGACGCGCTACGGACACGATCTGCTCAAGGTGCCCGCCGTCGATAAAGCCGGACGCACGATGTCGATTGCGTTCACGGTCGCGCTGTTGCAATCGCAAGGCGAAGTGACCGGCATCGTCGCGATCATCCGCGATGAGACGGCGCGCTTTCAGGAAGACCGCGCGCTACGCAAGCGCATTGCGGAACTGGAGGCGAAAGCCACCGCCTGAGAAGCGGTTCGAACCGCTGACCCGCAAACCGCGATCAGCGGCGCCCGCTACGTCCCCACACGTAGCGCACCCATCTTTGCCATCGCGATTTCGGCGCAACTGATTTATGCGCGGCCTGCGCTTCGCGGTCGCGCTCGACCGATTTCCGCACCTGTTCGTGAATCTCCCGCAACGTCATTCCACCTGGGCCTTTTAGCTGCTCGGGATCGGGATCGTCTGTCATAAGAATCGCCTCGCGAGAATGGCAGTCCACATCTTTACACCATTTTTATACCTTCTCCCGACCTCTTGTTAAGTCGTTTACGTCCGTTTTCGTATTCTCCACGCTGTCCTGAACCGCATAAGGGGAGAACACCAAAATGGACTTCATCTATCTCGCCGGCATCGTCCTGTTCTGGGGACTTTGCGTGGCGCTCACGCGCGGCTGCGAGCGATTGAGCCGCCGCGCGACGGGAGGCCGTCCATGAGCGCCTGGATGTTGTGGCTCGCGGCGGCTTCCACGCTGCTGCTCTTCGTGTACCTCGTGTACGCGCTTTTGCGTGCGGAGGATCTCGAATGAACGCCAATACCTTCATGCAGACGGCGATTTTCATCGTCGTTCTGATCGCACTCGCCATTCCGCTCGGCCGCTATATCTCGAACGTGCTCGACGGATCGTCCGTCGTCGTGCGCAGGATCGGGCGTCCGGTCGAGAACGTGCTGTATCGCATCGCCGGCGTCGATCCCGATGCCGAAATGTCGTGGAAGCATTACGCGCTCGCCGTGATGCTCTTCAACGTGCTCGGCGCGCTCGTGCTGTATGCCATCCTGCGTCTGCAAGGCATGCTGCCGGCCAATCCGCAAGGCTTCGCCGCGATGTCGCCGGACGCCGCATTCAACACCGCCGTCAGCTTCGTGACCAACACGAACTGGCAGGATTACGGCGGCGAGAGCACGCTCGGCTATCTCGCGCAGATGCTCGGCCTCACCGTGCAGAACTTCCTGTCGGCGGCGACCGGCATCGCGGTGGTCATCGCGCTGATCCGCGGCTTCAAGCGCCATTCCGCGCAGACCATCGGCAATTTCTGGGTCGATCTGACGCGCACCACGCTCTACATTCTCGCGCCGCTCGCCGTCGTCTTCGCGCTCGTCTTCGTGAGCCAGGGCGCGATCCAGAACTTCAGGGCGTATCAGGACGTATCGACGCTGCAGGTCACGAGCTATCAGACGCAATCGACCGACGCGCAGGGCAAGGCCGTCACGCAAACGCTCAAGGCCGACAAGCAGACTCTGCCGATGGGCCCGGTCGCCTCGCAGGAAGCGATCAAGATGCTCGGCACCAACGGCGGCGGCTTCTTCAACGCCAACTCCGCGCATCCGTACGAGAACCCGACGCCGTTCTCGAACTTCATGCAGATGCTCGCCATGCTGATCATTCCGGCGGCGCTGTGCGTGGTGTTCGGACGCACGGTCGGCGACAGGCGTCAGGGCTACGCCGTGCTCGCGGCGATGACCATCGCGTTCGCCGCCGCCTGCTGGTTCGAAATCTCGGCGGAACAGGCGGGCAATCCGGTCTATGCGTCGCTGCATGTCGATACGCAGGCGTCCGCGTTGCAGGCGGGCGGCAACATGGAAGGCAAGGAAACGCGTCTGGGCATCGCGCAGTCGGGCATCTTCACGGTCGCGACGACCTCGGCCTCGTGCGGCGCGGTCAGCAACATGCATGATTCGCTCACCCCGCTCGGCGGCCTCGTGCCGATGCTCCTGATCCAGCTCGGCGAAGTGATCTTCGGCGGCGTCGGTTCCGGTCTGTACGGCATGCTCGCGTTCGCGTTGCTGGCGGTGTTCGTCGCCGGGCTGATGATCGGCCGCACGCCCGAGTACGTCGGCAAGAAGATCGAATCGTTCGAGATGAAGATGGTGTCCATCGTCATTCTGCTGACGCCGCTCCTGGTGCTCGTGGGCACGTCGATCGCCGTTCTGAGCGCGGCGGGCACGGCGGGCATCGCGAATCCGGGCGCGCATGGCTTCTCCGAAATCCTCTATGCGTTCAGCTCGGCCGCCAACAACAACGGCAGCGCGTTCGGCGGTCTTTCGGTGAACACGCCCTTCTATAACTCGATGCTCGCCATCGCGATGTGGTTCGGCCGCTTCGGCTCGCTCATTCCGATTCTCGCGATCGCCGGTTCGCTCGCCGCGAAGAAGCGTCTCGCCGTGACAGCGGGCACGCTGCCGACGCACGGTCCGCTTTTCGTGGTCCTTCTGCTCGGCACGCTGCTGCTCGTCGGCGCGCTCACCTACGTGCCCGCGCTCGCGCTCGGTCCCATCGTCGAGCACATCACCATGATCGCAGGCCATTGAAGTCGAGGACAGCATGACTCAAATGAATCAACCGCCGATGCACCGTCCCGAGAATCTGGGGCAGGCACGCACGGCCGTACGTTCGATGTTCGACCCGGCGCTGGTCAAGCCGGCGATCGTCGATTCGTTCAAGAAGCTCGCGCCGCGCACGCAGTTGCGCAACCCGGTGATGTTCTGCGTCTATGTCGGCAGCAGTCTGACGACGGTGCTCTTCGTCGCCGCGCTTGCCGGCCAGGCCGAAGCGCCCGCGGGTTTCATCCTCGCGATCGCGCTGTGGCTGTGGTTCACGGTGCTCTTCGCGAACTTCGCGGAAGCGCTCGCGGAAGGGCGCTCGAAGGCGCAGGCCGCATCGCTGCGCCAGGCGAAGCACAACGTGATGGCGAAGAAGCTCAACGAGCCGCATCCGAAGTCGCCGATCCGCATCACGACATCCATCGATCTGCGCAAGGGCGACGTCGTCCTCGTCGAAGCGGGCGATGTGATTCCCGCCGACGGCGACGTGATCGAAGGCGTCGCGTCCGTGGACGAATCCGCGATCACGGGCGAATCCGCGCCGGTGATCCGCGAGTCGGGCGGCGACTTCTCATCGGTGACGGGCGGCACGCGCGTGCTCTCCGACTGGATCGTCGTGCGCGTGGGCGTGAATCCCGGCGAGGCTTTTCTGGACCGCATGATCGCGATGGTCGAGGGCGCCAAGCGTCAGAAGACGCCGAACGAGATCGCGCTCACGATCCTGCTCGTCGCGCTGACGCTCGTGCTGCTCTTCGCCACGGCCACGCTGCTGCCGTTCTCGATGTTCTCCGTGGAAGCGGCGAAGCAGGGCCATGTCGTGACGATCACCGCGCTCGTCGCGCTGCTCGTGTGCCTGATTCCGACGACCATCGGCGGCCTGCTTTCGGCGATCGGCGTCGCGGGCATGAGCCGCATGATGCAGGCGAACGTGATCGCCACGTCGGGCCGTGCGGTCGAAGCGGCGGGCGACGTCGACGTGCTGCTGCTCGACAAGACCGGCACGATCACGCTCGGCAATCGTCAGGCGTCGATGTTCGTCGCGGCGCCGGGCATCGCGGAACGCGATCTCGCCGATGCGGCGCAACTCGCATCGCTCGCCGATGAAACGCCGGAAGGCCGCAGCATCGTCGTGCTGGCGAAGCAGCGCTTCAATATCCGCGAGCGCGACATGGCGACATTGCACGCGACCTTTCTCGCGTTCACGGCGCAGACGCGCATGAGCGGCGTCGATCTTCCCGGCCGCGAGATTCGCAAGGGCGCGGCCGACGCGGTGAGGAAGTACGTCGAGGAGCGCGGCGGGCGCTTTCCGCAGGAAGTGCAGAGCGCCGTCGATGACATCGCGCGGCGCGGCAGCACGCCGCTCGTCGTGGCGGAGCGCGTGAACGAGACGGCGCGCGCGCTCGGCGTGATCGAGCTGAAGGACATCGTGAAGGGCGGCATCAAGGAGCGCTTCGCGGAACTGCGCAAGATGGGCATCAAGACGGTGATGGTGACCGGCGACAACCGCCTCACCGCCGCGGCGATCGCGGCGGAAGCGGGCGTCGACGACTTCCTGGCCGAAGCGACGCCCGAAGCGAAGCTCTCGACGATCCGCGCGCATCAGGCCGAAGGACGTCTGGTCGCGATGACCGGCGACGGCACCAACGACGCCCCCGCGCTCGCGCAGGCCGACGTCGCGGTGGCGATGAACACCGGCACGCAGGCCGCGAAGGAAGCGGGCAACATGGTCGATCTGGACTCGAATCCGACCAAGCTGATCGAGATCGTCGAGATCGGCAAGCAGATGCTGATGACGCGCGGCTCACTCACGACGTTCTCGATTGCCAATGACGTCGCCAAGTACTTCGCGATCATCCCGGCCGCGTTCGCGACGACCTATCCGCAACTTCGGGTGCTGGACGTGATGCATCTGGCGTCGCCTTCGTCGGCTATCTTGTCGGCGGTGATTTTCAACGCGCTGATCATCGTGTTCCTGATTCCGCTCGCGCTCAAGGGCGTGAAGTATCGCGCGCTGGGTGCCGCTTCGCTCCTGCGCCGCAACCTGCTGATCTACGGCCTCGGCGGCATCGTCCTGCCGTTCCCGTTCATCAAGCTCATCGACATGGTCATTACCGCACTTGGCTGGAGTTAAACATGATGAAGACAATTTTGCGTCCGGCGATCGTGTTGTTCGTCGCGCTGACGGTGCTCACGGGACTGGTTTATCCTGCTGTCGTCACCGCGATCGGGCAGGCGGCGTTCCCGCATCAGGCGAACGGCAGCCTGATCGAGCGCGACGGCCGGGCGGTCGGCTCGGAGATCATCGGACAGCAGTTCGACGCGCCGCAGTACTTCTGGGGACGTCTGTCGGCGACGACGCCGAATCCGTACAACGCGGGCAGTTCGAGCGGCTCGAATCTCGGGCCGACCAACCCCGCGCTCGCCGATGAGATCAAGGGGCGCATCGACGCGCTCCACGCCGCCGATCCGGACAACCGGGCGCCGTTGCCCGTCGATCTCGTGACGTCCTCCGGCAGCGGCCTCGATCCGGAGATCAGTCCGGCGGCGGCGGCTTATCAGGTCGCGCGTGTGGCGAAGGCGCGCGGGATGACGCCCGCGCAGGTCGAGGCGCTCGTCAGCGAGGCCACGAGCGCTCGCCAGTTCGGCGTGCTCGGCGAGCCGCGCGTGAACGTGCTGAAGCTCAATCTGGCGCTGGATGCGGCGCGCGGCTGATACAGTGCGCCCTTGATAAGAGACGACAACGATGACGCGGCCCGATCCCGACGAACTGCTCGACAAGCTTCAGCGAGAAGAGGAGAAGCGCCAGCGCGGGCGGCTGAAGGTGTTCTTCGGCGCCTCCGCGGGCGTTGGCAAGACCTTCGCGATGTTGCAGGCCGCGCGCCGCCGCCTCGACGAAGGCGCGGATGTGGTCGTCGGCGTCGTCGAAACGCATGGCCGCAAGGAGACGCTCGCGCTGCTCGACGGGCTCGACACGCTGCCCGTGGCGCGCATCGAATATCGCGGACGCCTGCTCGCGGAGTTCGATCTCGATGCGGCGCTCGCGCGCAAGCCGGAGCTGATTCTCGTCGACGAGCTCGCGCATTCGAACGTGCAGGGCTCGCGCCACATGAAGCGCTGGCAGGACGTTCAGGAGCTGCTCGATGCGGGCATCGACGTGTACACGACCGTCAACGTGCAGCATCTCGAAAGCCTGAACGACATCGTGGGGCGCATCACCGGGATTCGCGTCTGGGAGACGGTGCCGGATCGCGTGTTCGATCTCGCCGATGAAGTCACGCTCGTCGATCTTCCGCCGGAGGAGTTGCTCGACCGCCTGCGCGACGGAAAGGTGTATCTGCCGACGCAGGCCGAGCACGCGGTGCGCAATTTCTTCCGCAAGGGCAACCTGATCGCGTTGCGCGAACTCGCGCTGCGGCGCACCGCCGATCGCGTCGATGCGCAGATGCGCGAGTACCGCGCCGATCAGTCGATCGAGCGCATCTGGCGGGCGCGCGAGCGCCTGATCGCGTGCGTCGGTCCCGGTCCGGAAAGCGCGGCGCTCGTGCGCGCGGCCGCGCGGCTCGCGGCGGCGCTCAAGGCCGACTGGCTCGCCGTCTACGTGGAGACGCCGAAGCTCCAGCGGCTCTCCGACGAACAGCGGCGCCGCACGCTCGATGCGCTCAAGCTCGCGTCGGAGCTCGGCGCGGAAACCGTCACGCTCGATGGCGCCGACGCCGCCGCGACGCTCATCGACTACGCGCGCATGCGCAATGTGTCGAAGCTGGTGGCGAGCGCATCGATGACGCAAGGCTGGCGGCGCTACTTCGCGCGGCCGGTGAGCGAGCGCATCATCCGGCAGGCCGCGGATATCGACGTGACGCTCGTGTCCACCGGCACGCGCGAAGGCCCGCAACGCCCGCCGCTCACGTTCAGCGCGCTGCGGGACGGCGCGCATTCTCCGCCGCGCGCCTACGCCTTCGCACTCGCGATCGGCGGCGGGATCACGCTTGTCGCGAGCGCGCTCGCCGCGCAGCGCTTCGCGGTCACCAATCTCGTGATGCTCTATCTGCTCGGCGTGATTTTCACCGCCGTGCGCCTTGGCCGCGGACCGGGCGTGATGCTCTCGTTCCTGTCGGTCGCCGCGTTCGATTTCTTTTTCGTCGCGCCGGTCATGTCGTTCTCGGTCGGCGATACGCAATACCTTCTGACGTTCGCGGTCATGCTGCTGACGTCGCTCACGATCAGTCATCTGACGTCGAGCCTGCGGCGCGAGGCGCGCATCGCCTCGCAACGCGAGCGGCGCACCGGCGCCATGTACGCGATGACCAAGGAACTCGCCGCCGCGCTGATGACCGAGCAGATCATCGAGATCGGCACGCGGCACATCGCGGAAGTATTCCAGGCGCGCGCGGCCATTCTTCTGCCCGACAGCGCGGAGAAGGTGCAGCAGAAGGTGGCGGAGGCGAGCCCGGAGACGACGATCGACAAATCGGAGCTGGATCTCGATATCGCACAGTGGGTCTACGACCAGCAGAAGCCCGCGGGACTCAGCACCGACACCTTGCCTGCCGCGCAGGCGCTGTATCTGCCGCTCAAGGCGCCGATGCGCACGCGCGGCGTCCTGGCCTTCGCGCCGCAGCGCATCGCCGATCTCGCCATCCCCGAGCAACACCGGATGATCGAGACCTTCGCGGCGCAAATCGCGCTGGCCATCGAGCGCGTCCACTATGTCGAAATCGCGCAGGACGCGCTCGTCAACATGGAGTCGGAGCGTATGCGTAACGCGCTCTTGTCCGCCATTTCGCACGATCTGCGCACGCCGCTCACGTCGATCGTCGGCTTCGCTTCGATTCTCGAAGAAAAGGTCGATGCCGCCGAGCCGGGCGTCGGCCGCGCTCAGGAACTCGTCCACGCGATTCACGAGGAAGCGCTGCGCATGAGCGGTCTCGTCACCAATCTCCTCGACATGGCGCGGCTGCAAGCGGGCGCGATCCGGCTGAACCGGCAATGGTCGATGCTGGAGGAAACCGTAGGCGCGGCGCTCGCGGGACTCAAGCGGACGCTCGCGGGCCGCCGCGTGCAGACCCGCATTCCGCCGGACTTGCCGCTCTTGCAACTCGACGCCGTGCTGATGGACCGGCTCTTCGCCAATCTTCTGGAGAACGTCGCGAAGTACACGCCGAAGGGCACCGACATCGAGATATCCGCGCGCGAGGAACAGCTTTCGGGACAGCGCTGCGTGCGCGTTTGCATCGACGATCGCGGGCCGGGCATTCCGCCCGGCATCGAGACACGTCTGTTCGAAAAGTTCACGCGCGGACAGAAGGAGTCCGCGCAGTCCGGCGTGGGGCTGGGCCTCGCGATTTGCCGCGCGATAGTCGAAGCGCATGGCGGGCAGATCGGCGTCGAGAATCGTATCGAGGATGGCCGTGTCGCGGGATCGCGATTCTGGTTCACGCTGCCCGCGGATGGCACGCCGCCGACGCTCGATGTGCCGGTGGACGAGCAGCCCGCGCTGGACCACGGAACCGGCGAGACGAGAGCATGAGCGAAACCGGGCACACGGCGCTGATAATCGAAGACGATCCGCAGATCAGACGCTTCGTGCGATCGACGCTGGAGTCGCATGAACTCGCGGTCGTAGAGGCGGAAACGGGCAAGGCGGGATTGCGCGAGATCGCCACGAGGCAACCCGATATCGTCGTGATCGATCTCGGCCTGCCCGATACCGACGGCATCGACGTGATTCGCGAGTTGCGCGGCTGGACGCAGGTGCCGGTGATCGTGCTCTCGGCGCGCACGAGCGAAGCCGTGAAGGTCGAAGCCCTCGACGCTGGCGCCGACGACTATCTCACCAAGCCTTTCGGCGTGTCCGAGTTGCTTGCACGCGTTCGCGCGCAGTTGCGCCGCAGCGTGCGCGCGCTGGAGGAAGCGCCTGCGGTATCGTTCGGCGAGGTCGCCGTGGACCTCGCAAAACGGGAAGTGACGCGCGCAGGCCGGCCGGTTCGCCTAACGCCGACGGAGTATCGCTTGCTCACGGTGCTCATGCGGCACGCCGGGCGAGTGCTCACGCATCGGCAGTTGCTGCGCGATGTGTGGGGACCGGAGCAGGTCGACAATGCGCATTACCTGCGCGTCTATATGGGACATCTTCGCCAGAAGCTGGAGAAGGACCCGGCGCAGCCCGAGCACATTCTTACGGAGACGGCCGTGGGCTACAGGCTCGTCGGCATCAGATAGCGGGTGGACGTCACGCAGCGTCGTTGAGGCGGCGTTCTGGACGAACATTCAAAGGCGTTGGCGCGGAAAATGGCGCGCAAGCGTCTTCGTTCGCATCGGTTCCGGCGAAGACTTCATCGGACGATGCTTCATCGCTCGCGACGCGTCCCTGGCTGCGCCGCCAGCTCGCAGGCGGCATCCCGAACTGGCGCTTGAACGCCCGATTGAACGCTGCCTCCGATTCATAGCCTACGCGCTCGGCCACCGCTGCGATCGAGCGCGGTCCGGAAAGCAGATCCTGCGCCGCGACCTGCAATCGCCAGCTTGCGAGATATTGCATCGGCGCGTGGCCGAGCAATTGCGTGAAGCGCTGAGCCAGCGCGGAACGCGAGAGACCGACACGGCGCGCGAGTTCGTCGACGGTCCAGTCGTGCGCGGGCTGCGCGTGCAGCAACGCGAGCGCCTTGCCGACGAACCGGTCGGCGACGCCCGCGAGCCAGCCGCGGCGATCCTCGGGCATGGACCCGATGCAGCGCCGCACAGCCTCGACGAAGAGCAATTCCGAGAGTCGCGCCAGCACGGTCGCGCTGCCGGGGCGCCACTCGGCCGCCTCGGTCACCGCAAATCTCAGCGACGATTCGAGCCACGCGGATTGCGGATCGTCACGCATATCGACCTTGAAGAGGCGCGGCAGCGACGACAGCACCGGATTCGCGAGCATGTCGTCGCAAGCGAGAAAGCCGCAGACGATGCGCGTGCGGCCCGCTTCCTGGCTCGCGCCTTCGGCTCCGACGCTCAGGCGCATCACGTCGCCGGGAGACGTCGCGAGATATCTGGACACCATTTCGTCCGATGGCGTCGGCGTGAGTTCGAGCGAGCTGCCCATCAGATGCGCCTCGCCTTGCGGCACGACGAGCAACTCTCCCGCATCGACGCGAATGGCCGAGGCCGGATCATCGGTCAGCGCAGCCCAGCAACTGCCTTCCAGAATCAGGTGATAAGAAACGACACGCTCGGCGCGCGGCAGAAACGTCGCGCACATCGCGGGCGAAACCTGACCGACCACGCACCACGGCGCCGTGAAATCGCCGTTCAGATACACCGCTCCGCTAAGACGCAGGAGACGAAGAACGTCGGAAAGCGCATCCATCGCAGGCCCCAAGTTTCGGCGTCCCGCGCAAAACATCTGGACGCTCGGTCATTCAAAGAAGCGATTCGCGCGCCGATACTGGCATCACGCGAAACATCACTGACGCAAGGTTAAGCGCAGTTCGACCAATCGCCAACCCACATTAACGAGGGATGCGTAAATGAATGACGCAGATACTTACCATTGCCAATGTTTTTGCGGTGCAGTGAAGTTCACGGTGACCGGCAAGCCCGAAGGCATGGGGTATTGCCATTGCGAATCGTGCCGGCGCTGGTCGGCGGGGCCGGTCAATGCGTTCACGCTCTGGAAGCCCGATGCCGTGATCATCACGCACGGGACCGACCATATCGGCACTTACAACAATACTGAGCACAGCTATCGGAAATGGTGCAGGGCCTGCGGCGGTCATCTCTTCACCGAGCATCCGGGCCTCGGGCTGACCGATGTCTACGCCGCCGTCATTGCCGACTTCCAGTACGACCCGTGCGTGCACGTTCATTACGCGGAGTCGAAATTGCCGATGAGGGACGGTCTGCCCAAGATGAAGGACCTGCCGAAGGAAATGGGCGGTTCGGGCGTGAGCGTCGCCGAATAGTTCGAGTCGTTTGATCGACATGCCGGTGCGTCGCGTCGGCGTGTTCGAAGTGGGTCTTTTCGCGGCGCAATCGAAACAGGCAGTGCGAACCAACGGTCTCGCAACGCCGCCATCTCGTCTATCAGGAGCCATGTTATGTCCGCAGTCGATACCGCCATCTCGCCCGCCGCCGATCTCGCCGCCGTCAAGGTCCGTCAGCAAGCCGCCTGGTCGACGGGCAACTATGCCGTCGTCGGCACCACGCTGCAGATCGTCGGCGAAAATCTTTGCGAGGCGCTCGATCTGCGCTCCGGCAGCCGTGTTCTCGATGTCGCGGCGGGCAATGGCAATGCGACGCTCGCGGCCGCGCGCCGCTATTGCGATGTCGTCTCCACCGATTACGTTTCTTCGCTCCTCGACGCGGGCCGCGCACGCGCCAACGCCGAAGGACTTGCCGTGCAGTTCCAGGAAGCAGACGCGGAAGCGCTGCCTTTCGCGGACGCTTCGTTCGACGCCGTGCTCTCGACCTTCGGCGTGATGTTCACGCCGAATCAGGAACTGGCGGCAAGCGAACTCATGCGCGTGTGCAGGCCGGGCGGAAGGATCGGTCTCGCGAACTGGACGCCGGAGAGTTTCATCGGACAGGTCTTCAAGACGATCGGCAAATACATCGCGCCGCCTGCTGGCGTGAAGTCGCCCGCGCTATGGGGCACGGAGGCGCGTCTTGCGGAACTGCTCGGCAGCGGAGCCAAACGTATCGAAGCGAAGAAGCGCGACTTCGTTTTCCGATACCGTTCGCCCGCGCATTTCGTCGAAGTATTTCGCGCGTACTACGGTCCGATGAACAAGGCGTTCGCGGCGCTCGAAGGCGATCGGCAAGCCGCGTTTCACGGCGATCTGATGGCGCTCATCGAGAGTCGCAATCGGTCGGGCGATCAAACGCTCGTGTTGCCCAGCGAGTATCTCGAAGTCGTGGTGGAACGAAAATGATCCGATTCAAACATATGGTCGACGCTGCCCTGGAGATCGGGTCGCGCCTGCAATCGCTGCTGTGTTTTACAGGGCTTCGGTACGGGTCGGTGGTCATGACTTTGCCGCTGTTGTCGTCGGTGTGCTTCTTTGCTTTTCGATTCGCGCTGTCGCGGCTCGGAGTGCCGGTTTGAGGCGGGCTTAGCCGCTCCTTCGCCTTGAGCAATTGCAAGGCGAAGGAGCAGGCATATCCGCTCGAAGGAAGGGGAACATGTTCGTCTATCTTTTCTTGTGCCTCGAAAGGGCGCTCGATCGCGCGGAAAACAGCCGGCGCGACGCTTATCTCTCATCGGCTGTGGATATGGAAGAACTCGAACGTCGCATGCGTGCGATGGAAACGGATCGACGATATGAATAACCCTCTCCCTATCGAGCCCGTGCCGGCTCCATCGACGGTGATCGCATTGCATTGTTCCGGCTCGGGCGCATCGCAATGGCGCAAGCTGGGCGAGGCGCTCGGCTCACGCGTATCGTTCGTCGCGCCCGAGCACTACGGTTGCGACAGCACAGGACCGTGGAGCGGCGAACGCGCGTTCACACTCGCCGACGAGGCCGGAAGAACCGTCGATATCATCGATGCCGCGCGGGGCAAGGTGCATCTCGTCGGCCACTCGTATGGAGGCGGCGTGGCGCTGCGGGTGGCGATGGAACGGCCGGAGCGTATCGCGACCCTGTCGCTCTACGAGCCCTCGGCGTTCCATCTCCTGAAGACGATGGGCAAGCACGGCGCCCACGCGCTGGCTGAAATCGACGCGATATCGAAGCGCACCGCCGACAGCGTGAGTTGCGGCGACTATCGCGGCGCGGCGGCATCGTTCGTCGATTACTGGGGCGGCGAAGGCGCGTGGGAAGCGCTGCGGCCCTCGGTCAAGGCCGCGCTTACCCGCTGGGCGCCCAAAGCGCCGCTGGATTTTCGCGCGCTGCTCGATGAGCCTACGTCCGCCGCGGCATACGCGAGCCTCCGTATGCCCGTACTCGTGATGCGCGGCGAGCACGCACCGCTGCCTACGCGGGCGCTGGCCGAGCGCTTGCCGATCCTGCTCTCGTCGGCGCGGCTTGCAATCGTCCCGCGTGCCGGCCACATGGGACCGCTCACGCACGCTGACGAAGTCAATGCCGCCATCACGCGGCATATCTTCGGGTTCGAAGCGAACGGTCGCCCGAGGCACGTCGAACGCCGGCGCACGGCAGTCGTTTCATGAACGCGTTCGCGGCGCTCAGGCGAGATCGGGCGGCGCGGCCCTGAGCACATCGACGTGCTTCGGTATGAGGCCGAGTTCGACGAAGGTATCGGCGATCTGCTGCTGTTCGCCGATGATGTTCCGCGTAATCGCCTCGGTGCCGAACACCTGCCGGCTCACCGCAAGCTCGACGACGGGTTTTGGCAAGCCCCATAGCCGCGCGAGCTCGCTCGCGAGTTCATCGGGATGCTGCTTGCCCCATTGATCGACCGCCCTGATTTCCTCGATGACGATACGGAGCACATCCGCATTCTTCGCGACATAACTCTGCGACGAAAAGTAGTACGCACGGTTGCCGACGACGCCGCTCGCGTCCGCCACGATGCGCGCGTTCAGCGTCTTCTGCGCTGCGGCGAAGAACGGGTCCCAGATGACCCACGCATCGATGGAGCCGCGCTCGAAGGCGGCGCGCGCATCGGCGGGGGCGAGGAAGGCCAGTTCGACGTCGCCATACTGAAGGCCGTGCTGACGCAGCAGCTTCACGAGAAAGTAATGGACGTTGCTGCCTTTGTTCAGCGCCACGCGCTTGCCCTTCAGATCCGCCACCGTCCTGACCGGCGATTGCGCCGGGACGATCACGGCTTCGGAGCGCGGGCGCGCCGGCGTCGCGGCTACATAGGCGAGCGGTGCGCCGGCGGCCTGCGCGAAGATGGGCGGCGCCTCGCCGACATCGCCGAAATCGATCGAGCCGACATTGAGCGCTTCCAGTTGCACGGGGCCGGCGGAAAACTCCGTCCAGCTTACCGATACGTTGAGCGGAGCGAGCCGCTTTTCGAGCGTCGCGCGTCCCTTGAGCAGGTTCAGATAGCCTTTCTGGTTGCCGATGCGAAGCACACGCGGCTGTCCTTGCGCGCTCTGCTGGGCGAAGGATGCGGGCATCGCGGCGGACGCGGCGGCGCTCGCCGCGGCACGCGCGGACAGGGACAAGAATGCACGACGGTCGATGGCGGATTTACGTTTGGACATGACAGGGTATTCGATGTATTCGGAGGCCATTCAGCGGCGGATAAAAAGCGACGTCACTTCGCGGCCTGCTGCACGAAGCGCGGATCGACGCCCGTGGAGTAATCCGCGAGCACGTTCTGGATCGTGCCCTGCTGCCTGAGGAACTGCGCGGTGGCGGCAAGCGATTTCGCCGCGCCGGATTGCTGTCCGCCGCCGAGCCATGTCGGCGATGCCTGTTCGCCCGCGCTCGGGAAGGCGTAGAGCGCGAGACTCGCGGGCACGTCGGCGGCGTTCGCGCCGGATTCCTGCGCGACGGCCTGCACCTGTTTCGATGCGGCGGTCCAGTCGGCCTTGTGGTCGCGATATTGCGCATCGGTATCGGCGAGCACCTTGACGAGGCTGTTCAGGAACGCGGGGTTGTCCTGCGCGAACTTGCGCGACGCGACGAAGCCGTCGAACGTCGCCTTGCCCGATTCCTTCGCCACCTCGCCCGACGTGATGAGCACGCGGCCGCTCTGCTTGGCTTTGGCGAGCACCGGGTCCCAGATGTAGGTCGCGTCGATATTGCCGCGCTCCCACGCCGCCGCGACTTCGGGCGGACGCAGATTGACGATCTTCACCGTCGACGGATCGACGCCCGCCTGCTGCAAGGCGACGAGCGCATGGAAGTGCGACGTCGATACATACGGCACGCCGAGCGTCTTGCCCTTCAGATCGGTGAGCTTGCTCACGCCGGAACCGTTGCGCGCGACGAGCGCTTCGGCGTCGTTGATGTTGTCGAGAATCCAGAAGAGCGAGAGATCGACGCCTTGCGAGAGTCCCGCCGCGATCGGGCTGGAGCCCGCTTCGCCCAGTTGTATCGAGCCCGATGCGAGTGCGCGGATCACGTCAGCGCCGCTGCCGAGCTTGCGATAGGTGACCTTGTATCCCGTGGCCTTCTCGACGGCGCCGCTTGCCTGCGCATAGCGCCAGGGCACCACCATGTCCTGATAGCCGATGACGACCTCGCGTGTTTCGGCTCTGGCGTGAACGGGCGCGAGCGCGACGGCGGCGAGCATGAAGGAAGCGGCGCCGGCGATCAGCGTGCGGCGAAGGGTCGTATGTTTCATGGCGCGGACGGAGTGATGTGAAGAAGCCTCCGACTATAGGCACTTTGCATGCCGCCGCTACGAATCAATTATGCGTAGCAAATGACACGGCGCGTGCTTCGCATATACGGTTCTGTCGAACGGCGAGCGGTCATTTCCATCTCAGCGCGTTTTGGCGAGTTGCAGTAACTTGGCGCGATCCGCCACTCGTTCATCAACCGACGCGATGCCACATACCCGACAACTCCACCTCGGCGCGTTCATGCGGCCGGTCAGCCTGCATACAGGCGCATGGCGATTTCCGGGCGCGTGGCCCGACGCCAATTTCAACTTCAGGCATATCAAGCGATTCGTGCAGACGCTCGAAAGCGCCTGCTTCGATGCGTTCTTCATGGCCGATCATCTCGCCGTGCTCAACATGCCGGTGGATGCGTTGAAGCGCAGCCATACCGCGACGTCGTTCGAGCCGTTCACGCTGCTTTCCGCGCTCGCCTCCGTGACCGAACGCATCGGGCTGATCGCGACGGCTTCGACCACGTTCGACGAGCCGTATCACATCGCGCGTCGCTTCGCGTCGCTCGATCATCTGAGCGATGGGCGCGCGGGCTGGAATCTCGTCACCACATCGAATCCCGATGCCGCGCGCAACTTCGGCCGCGACGAACACATGGAGCACGACGAGCGCTATCGCCGTGCGCACGAGTTCTACGATGTCGTCACGGGCCTCTGGGATAGCTGGGCCGACGACGCCTTTGTGCGCGACACCGAAAGCGGCCTGTTCTTCGATCCCGACCGCCTGCATGTCCTCGATCACGAGGGCGCGTATCTGTCGGTGCGTGGCCCGTTGAACATCGCGCGGCCGGTGCAGGGCTGGCCGGTGGTGGTGCAGGCGGGATCGTCGGAAGCGGGCAGGCAGCTTGCCGCCGAAACCGCAGATGCGGTCTTCACCGCGCAGCCGAATCTCGCGGCGGGCAAGCGCTTCTATGCCGATGTCAAAGGCCGCATGGAACGCATCGGCCGGGCGCGCGAGCATCTGAAAATCCTGCCGGGCGCCTTCGTCGTGGTGGGCGACTCGCGCGACGAAGCGCAGGAGAAGCGCGCGCTGCTCGATACCTTCGTGCATGACGACAGCGGCTTCGCATCGCTTTCGATCGCGCTCGGTCACGATGTCTCGTCGTTCGATCCGGATGGCCTCCTGCCCGAGATTCCGGAGACCAACGCGAGCAGGAGCGCGCGCGAACGCGTGATCGACATGGCGCGCGCCGAAGGGCTCACCGTGCGTCAACTGGCGCAGCGTGTCGGCGGCTATTCGGGCTTGCAGATGGTCGGGACCGCGACGGATATCGCGGATGAGATGGAGCAGTGGCTCGTCGAAGAAGGCAGCGACGGCTTCAACGTGATGTTTCCGTATCTGCCCGCCGGCCTCGATGACTTCGTCGCGAAAGTGGTGCCCGAGTTGCAGCGGCGCGGCATCTTTCGGCGGGTTTACGAGGGTACGACGTTGCGGGAGCATCTCGGTCTGCCGAGGCCCGGCAACCGCTTCTTCGAGCGTCGATGATCCGCTCTCTCATGCATAGGCGATATTGAACGGTTCAGCAAGCCTTTCGCGACAAACTCGAAATCAGTCATACTATTTTCTGTAGCGCAATTGATAAGGGTTGCTGCTTATTCTATGCTTCGATGCATGCGAAGAATTCGGGGTACGCGCTCGAACGGAGCGCGCATCGATCAGGATCACCGATCGTCGGCATGACATTGCCCCGCGCCTTGAAAGGATGTGTCCCGAGCGGGCGGCGGCGTATGCGTCGCCTTGAATGATCCGAATCGAGCGAGGCTGGCGATGGCGAATCCCGATGGTCAGGCGGACACGAACGGCCCAGCGGAAGATCCTTTCAAAAAGGTGATGGCCGACGAGCTCAGACAGGTCAATCGCACGAGAAAGGTGGTCGATCCTTTAGCGCGCGACACCATGACCGGGAGAGGAACGTCGCTCACCGGGCTCGCGCTCTCGGGCGGCGGCATTCGCAGCGCGACGTTCTGCCTGGGCATGATTCAGTCGCTATGCGAGAAAGGGCTGCTGCGTCATTTCGATTATCTTTCGACCGTTTCCGGCGGCGGCTATATCGGCGCATGGCTGTCGGCGCAGGTCTACCGCAGGTGTCGCAGCGGCACGCCGAAAGAGCTGGAGCCGAAACTCAGTCCGACGACGGAGATGGGCGTCCAGAAGGACCGTGAAGATCCGTCGATCGTCTTTCTGCGTGAGTACAGCAACTATCTGACGCCGAGACTCGGCCTGCTGAGCACCGACACCCTCGCCGCGATCGCCGCCTATCTGCGCAATCTCACGCTGATCCAGAGCATGCTGATCCTGATGCTCAGCTTCCTGCTCCTGGTGCCGAGAGTCCTGTTTCTGCTGATGCGCGGGACGCAGTCGCTCGTCGGGCAGGATGCCGGATGGCCGGTCGCCGGGATGATCGGAATCGTGGCCGCGTTGCTGTGGATGAGCATCCGGAACATCCGGCGCAACATGGACTCGAAAGGGAACGCAGAGACCGCCTGCACGAGCTTCGTGCTCGTGTGGATTCTCGGCCCCGGCATCCTCGCCTCGTTCATCCTCACGGCGGCGATGACGATTCTGGCGACGCTCGACCATCCGCTTCCCCATGACGACGTCCTGACCTGGATACTCGTCTTCGTGGTCATCTTCGGCGTCGGCTCGACCATGCTTCCGGCCGAGCGCATGAACGTCGATTTCGATGCGCCCGCGAACAAGCCGCAGACCGGTCCCGCGCCGCAGTCGGTGTCCAGCGACCGCGCGCGCTGGCGCAATCGCTTCTGGATCGTGTTCTTCGGCCTGTTCGCCGGCGCGACCGGCGGATTCGGGCTGTGGCTCGTCCGCAGCCTGCTCGGCATTGCGCACGCGACCTTCGGCATGGCGGCTTCCGGCGCGCCGGATGTCCAGTCCGTGATATGGATCGCGATATCGGTCGCGCCGTTTCTGATTCTGGGCGTGCTCTCGCTCATCATCGTCGTGCATCTCGGGCTCGTGGGCCGCATCTTCGAATACGAAGTGCAGGAGTGGTGGGCGCGCTACGGCGGCTGGCTGATGTCCATCATCGTCTTCGTAGGCGGGATTTTCGTCGTGTCGGTGTATGGGCCGGCGCTCGTCGTCTTCGGCTCGAACTGGGCGCGCGCGGGCGGCGCGGCGTGGCTGCTGGCGTCGCTCTGGGGCGTGCTGAAGGGGGCGTCGAACAAGACGGGCGGCCCTGGGCCGTCGTGGACCGAGCGTCTCCTGGTCGTGGTGCCGCATGTATTCATCGTCGGACTGCTGATTCTGCTCTCGTACGCGATTCACGCGATCTGGCAGGCGGCGCTCGATCCGTCCGAGGTGCTGTCCGCATGCAGCCCGCCGCACAAGGGCGATTCGCAACCGTATCTGTGCGTGCTCGACACGACGCTCGCGCAGATGACGGCGCAGACGAGCCTTCCGGTCGGCGTGCCGTGGGCGCGCATGGGCCTGGTGGTCCTGCTCGGCACGGCGGCCGCGTGGGCGTTGCTGGCGTGGCGCGTGGACGTCAATCTGTTCTCGCTGCACAACTTCTATCGTAACCGGCTGACCCGATGCTATCTCGGCGCGTCGCGCTGCGGCGACGGGAATCGGAAGCGCGAGCCCGATCCGTTCACGGGTTTCGATCCCGCCGACGATATCCCGCTCGACCGGCTGGCCGCGTGCGGGCCCGAGCCGAAAAGCGACGGCGCGACGACGCAATGCGCGCCGCCGCAGGGCGACGACGGCGCATACGTGCAGCGGCCTTATCACCTCCTGAACACGTCGGTGAATCTGACCGAAGGCCAGAGCCTCGCGTGGCAACAGCGCAAGGCCGGCTCGTTTTTCTTCTCGCCGCTCTATTGCGGCTTTGGCCTGCCGCAGGCCTACGTTTCCCGGCAGGAAGGGGCGGGCAAGTTCGTGCGGACCGCGGACTATATGCGCACCGCGTCCAGAACCGGACCCGGACAAGTCTTGCGGCGCAGGTCCGGCACCCTTCGCGACGTCGGCCCGATGCTCGGCGGCGCGGTGGCGATCTCGGGCGCTGCGGCGAGTCCGAACTGGGGTTTCCATACCGATCCGGGCGTGGCGTTCCTGCTGACGCTCTTCAACGTGCGGCTGGGCAGATGGTGCCCGAACCCGGTCCGCGAGACGCCGGAAGGGCCGGTGCCGCCGAGTCCGGCGTTCAGCGGCAAACTGTATCTGAACGAGCTGTTCGGTCACGCGGACGCGAAGTCCGACTATCTCTATCTCTCCGATGGCGGTCACTTCGACAATCTGGGCCTCTACGAACTCGTGCGCCGGCGCGCCGAGCTGATCGTGGTCTGCGATTGCGGCGAGGACGCGCCGCTGCGTTTCGACGATCTCGCCGACACGATCCGCAAGTGCTCGGCCGATTTCGGCGTCGATATCGTCATCGACGTGGATCCGCTGCGGCATCTGGAAAAGGGCAGCAAGAGGCCGCCGCCGCAGAGCAAAGCGTACGTGGTGGACGGCATCATCAAGTATCCCGCGAGCAGCACGGATCCCACGGTAAACGCGTTCTGCGGCACGCTGATTCTGGTCAAGCCCACATTGACCAAGGACGTCATCTCGACCGCATCGGACCTCGTGAATTACGCGCTGACCAACGATACTTTTCCGCAGCAGACCACGCTCGACCAATGGTTCGATGAAGCTCAGTTCGAGAGCTATAGAAAGCTGGGCTATCTGATCGGTTGCCGGTTGCAGCAGAAGTCGTTCGGGAAAATGTTCGAGAAGGGCAAGACGCTTCGGGAACTGCTGCAGGGTTGCACGGGCATCAGGTGATGCATGGTGCAATGGTTCTGACGCGGTTGTCTTTAAGACGTTCGGACTCGCCGAAAATTGAATCCATCGCGCGCGAGTTCGAATCGGCCAAGATAGCGTTGGCGTCGGCCAATCTTCTGTTTGCGATGAACCCGCGTTCTAAGCTGAAACGCACCGATGAAGCTGATCGGAGATAGCGTTTCGACAATCAGGAATGCTTGTCATGCCAGCACGCGAGGGCCGATATGAGCACCACCAAGAACCCGGGTTCCGGCGCCTCGAATGGATTCGACGCTGAACACACATGCGTCGACGACAGGCGTAAAAAGTGCCGCGAACCCAAAGGTCCGGCCCGGCGGCCGGAATACGGGCTCGCACTTTCGGGCGGCGGCATCCGCAGCGCGACCTTCGCGCTCGGCGTCATACGCGGTCTCGCCAAGCAGCGCTCGTTTCGCCTGTTCGACTACATGTCGACCGTGTCGGGCGGCGGCTACGTCGGCGCGGCGATCGGCAGGCTCATCTGCAGCACGGGCGACGCCGAAAAGGCCGAGTCCTGCATGGCGGACGACCGTTCGATGTTCCTCTGGTGGCTCAGGCACAACGGCCGCTATCTGATTCCCGCCGGCGCGCAGGACGAATGGATGGCGGGCGCGAGCGCGCTGCGCGGCTGGATGGTGTCGCAGTTCTCGCTGATGCTGCTCATCTTCGCCGCGGTCGTGATCGTTGCATTGCCGCATTCGAGCGTCTGGTTCGCGCAGACGAGGATCATGGCGGGCGAATGTTCGCAATGGCTGCCGTCCGCGTGGCTGATCGCCGTGCCGCTTCCGGCGTTCATCTGCACGGGATTGATCTGGGCACACTGCTTCCTCGTGCTGCGCATCACGGGCGCGCTGCTATGGGCGCTCGCCGTGGCGATCATGGGCGGCGTCGCATTCGCGATGACCGGCGGCTTCGCCGAAGCGTACTACTGGTGCGGCGCGGGCGTGGCTTTTCTGGCCGGTTGCGCGGTCGCGTTCATTGCCGCGTCGGCCGGGCTCGGCTGGCTGATCTTCTGCTGTCTCGGCATTCAGCGATGGATATATCGGACGAAGACGAACACGAACGATCCGAACCCCATCGCGATGCAGCGGCTCGCGCTGACCGGCCTGCTCAAGCAGGCGCTCTTCGTGCTCGTCTTCACGTTGTGCGCGGCCGTGATGGATGCGACCACGTGGTGGGTCTTCACGATCTGGACGGCCAGCAACAGCCCGTTCGTCACGAGCCTGAACGCGATCTCCGCGGCTGTCGTGCTCCTGCTCGTGGCGGCTCGCGCGATCCTGCCGTCGCTGCAGGGCAACTCCGGCCCGAGCTGGATGCGCAACATGGACTGGCTCGCCGTCGCGCATGTGCTCGGCTGGGTGACCGTCGCGCTGCTCGCATGGCTCGCGTTGCTCGCCCTCACTTTCGTGCTGTATCTCGGCACCCGCCACCCGGCCTCGGCGCTCGAAGTGCTCGGGCTGGTGCTGCTCGGCATCGCGGTGTTCGTCGCGGGAACCGGACGCCAGATCGAGTCGACGAACCTCTCGTCGCTGCACTATCTGTATCGCGCCCGGCTCGCGCGCGCGTACACGTCGGTAGGCAATCACAACCGTTTCCCGCAGCAGATCACCTGCGAGGCGGACCGCCAGGCGACCAATCAACTGAGACGTGTCGACGAAGCCTTGCCCGGCGACGACATCCCTTACCCGGATTACGTGCCGCACGAATCCGGCGGCCCGTTGCATCTGATCAATTGCTGCGTCAACCAGACGCGTGACGACCGCACCGGCACCTACAACGCCGACAGGCGCGGCGTCGCGCTCGTCGTGGGACCGCGCGGCGTCGAAACCGGAGGCGAGCCGCCCGCGGATAACCCGCGGCTCGGCAGGACCTCGCTTGCGGAATGGACCGCGGTGTCCGGCGCCGCCGTGTCCTCGGGCATGGGCTTTTATACGCGCAGCGGGGTCGCGCTTTTGCTGTACATGAGCGGGTTGCGGCTCGGCTACTGGGTGTCGATCAACGCCGGGTCGGGGACGATGAGCCGTCTGTCTCGCTGGGCATGGATCTGCATACCGAAGTATTGCGCGGTCTTCTCCGAAGCGTTCGGCTCGTTCCCGGGCCTGCGCTCCCGGTTCTGGTATGCGTCGGACGGAGGCCACTTCGAGAACTCGGGCGTCTATGCGCTCCTCAAGCGCAAGCTTCAGTTGATCGTGCTCGTCGATGCCGCAGCCGACCCCGATTATCTTTTCGGCGATGTCGAAAATCTCGTGCGCAAGGCAAAGATCGATCTCACCGCGACGATCGAATTCCTCGACCCTTCGACCTTTCCGGCGCACGGCGGCGTCAGTCCGGCCTGGTTCGCCACGCCCTATTCGATGACCGCTTCCGCCGGTCCCGCGTTCCTGCTGCTCGCGCGCATCGGGTATTGCGACGGTTCGCGCGGCACGTTGCTGATCGTCAAGCCGCGCCGCACCGACAGCATGCCGCTCGACGTCGTGGGCTATGCGGATCGCAATCCCGTGTTTCCGCAGGAGTCCACTGCGCATCAGCTCTTTTCCGAACAGCAGTGGGAGAGCTATCACGCGCTCGGTGTCGAATTCGGCTACGCACTCACGCCGAACTTTCTCGCGACGCTGCCCTCGGTCTGCGAGCAGGCGCGCGTATTGCCGCTGATGCCGTCGGCGGCCGGCGTGCCGGGCGAAGTGCAGTCGCTGGCGCCGCTGCAACCATCGGCGAGCCGCCGCGCGCGCGTGCAGCAGACAGTGCGGACATCGCTTGGCGTCGGCGTTTCGCTGAGTGCGCTGGCCGGTCTCTGGCAGACCGTGCAGAGCCAGTTGCACGCGCACGACACGGTGCGCGACACGTATTACACGACGCTCAGGAAGCTGGCCACCGAAGTCGAGCAGGATTGCGTCGAACCGGTCAGCCTGAAGCTCTCGATCGCCGAACTCGATCGGGCCAGCACCGCGCTCGGCTCGACGGACGAAGCGCGCGTGCAAACGGCGAATATCCTGCAACTGGCCACGCGATTCTGCGACAACCCCGATGTCACCGAGTGCGATCTCACGCGTCAGTGGTCGCGCTTCTTCGATAGCGGCAGCGACAGCCGCGTTCAGCAGTTCACGCCGACATCCTGGTACTGGAATCCGTCGCGGCCGAACCAGGCGAATGTGCCGAAGCTGGAGCCGGCAGCATCGACGACGATTGCCTATCGCTGCGCGATACGCGAAGACCAGTACATGGACGGCACGAAAATCCATCGCGCGACGCTCATCAGCCAGGGCACCATGTTCGCGCCCGGCAACGGTGAACCGAATCAGATGGCGCTGGCCGCGAGCAAAATCGACTTGTCCACGTCGATCGTGAAGCCGACGTCGGCGAACGCCCCGCTCGCTGGGAAAAACGTCACGCCGATAGCGCCCGCGCCCGCGCCGTCGGACGCGGGCAAATCGGCAAGTGCGGCGCCGAAGGGCAAGCCGGAAGCGCCGAAGCAGACCAGTGCGAATCTGGACCAGGACCTCGCGAAGTCCTGCGATCCGTCCGCACTCGGCCGGAAGCTCTACGCGCAGATCTATTCGGAGGACGACCGGAACAAGGAGTCGCTGGACGCACTGAAGAAGGCGGCGGAGAAAAGCCGTGTGCGATGGATGGGCATCGAGAACGTACAGGCGACGGCCGACCGGCGAGGAACGCGAGCCCCGTTCCGCTGGCCGCGTCCGACCTTCCTTTATGTCGACGAGCGCGACGAGAACTGTGCGCGGGCGCTCGCGGCGAAGTACGAGGACGTCTCGCACGCGATGCCGGGCACGATCGGAGTCCGGTCCATCCCGCCCAACCTCGATGGCATTCCCGGCAACATCGAGTTCTGGCTGCCGCCCGCACCCGCCGACCAGAAGGCCACGTCGAACCCGGAGGCACCTGAGCCTGCATGAACCGCGCCGTCTTCAGCCGCAGACGCCATTCTTCGACATCTGCTCGCGGTCGCGTTCATCGGGCGCCTTGTACGTGCCGAACAGCATATCGGCGAGTGGAAAGACGAGGTTGTAATTCACATTCCGATAACGATGATGCATCCAGTGATTGCGCGCGAGCCACCGGTACGGATACCACTTCCTGAAGAACGCGTCGCTCGGCATATGCATCTGCCTGTGAGCGGCTATCCAGACGATGTGATGAAGCGCGAGAACGAGAGAGAAAACCAGAGCCAGGATGTGATCGAAATGATACAGCGCCGCGACGAATGGCACGGCGAGCACCGTGGTAAAGACGAAGTCGGGGTCCACGCTGATATACCGGCCATGCGGATCGGGTTCGTGATCGAAGCGCTTGTAATAGAGGTTGTGATGCAGGACGGCGTGTTTGTAGTGCGTCGATTTGACGAAGCCGCTCCATGCCGTGATGCGCGATCTCCTGTGCATGAAGTACCTATGGAAAATCCATTCGAGCACCGAGAGAAACGCATAGCTGAATGCGGCGGAAACAATGATATCGACGCACATGAAAATCATTTTATTCTGGAGTTTCCCGACAAAGCTATCGTCAACGCTCTGTAGGCAATCTAAATAAATACGATAGGCATGCCGATGTCCAGCCTGCATTCCAATTTTCTCGCTTGTCGTTCGTTTGATACCTGCGAACAGGTGTCAGCCGTATCCCGTCATGTCGGACGGGCCGTGTCCGGTCGTATCGAAGTTGAAGGCTTCGCCGCCTAAACTCCGATTGCCAGCTACGGGTCTCCTTTTTCGAATCCTGCTCGCTGGCATTCATGAGGAGGTCGCCATGAAAATGTTCGTTATTGCGGTTGCTGCTGCGTCGGCGCTCGCCGTGCCGCTTTCCGCGTTCTGTCAAACCGATGCGTCTCCGACGCGCGCCCAGGTGCGCGCCGAACTCGAACGACTGGAGCAGGCCGGTTATAACCCGGCAAAAGACGATCCAAACTATCCGGTGGACATTCAGACGGCTCAGGCGCGCGTAACGGCCCAGAGCGGCGCAACCGGCTATGGCGGCGTGTCATCCGGCACATCGACATCCGGTTCCCGCACTGTCGTTCAGCCCGCTTCATCCGAAGAGTTGAAGCAGATCTATTTCGGCGGACAGTAATCGCTTCGATCGCAGAAGAACCCATGCGCCGCGGATTCGCGAATCTTCGGCGCATTTTCATTTCATCGTAACCGTCCGGCCCGTTCAAACCGCATCGCTTCCGCTCGTCTATACGCAAGGAACAATCGAACAATCATCCGACGGGAAGGACATCATGGGTTTCTTCGATCTGGGCGTGCAGGAGGAAGCTTCGTTTCTCACAACCGTTCGACACACCGTTCTGGAAGGGCCGCTCACCGTGGTGCGCTTCTCGGATTCGAACCGCCACGAGAAGGGCGCATATGGCAAATACTGGATGTACGGCTCGGAAGTGCTCGAAGCCCTGGCACAGCGGACGATCGATCGCCTGATCCGCGATGTCCGGCGTCGCTGGGCCATCTCCAACGACTGGGGCGATCTGCGAAACTGCTGGGTGCTGCGCCTGCCGCAAGGCGCCGAACTCAACGCTTACTGGGGCTTCACGAAACCGCAGTCGCGGGTCTCGGAAGATGCGGCGAAGCGCCTCGCTCAACCCACCACGAAGTTTTATGCGGGCGGCTCCATTCAACTGATCCTGTCGATCGGACCGCGCGAGCGTGGCTACATCAGCGGACCCTTCAACACCCTCTGCCTCACATCGGCGATGATCGAAGGCCGATGAAATTCGCCGTCACCGTGGTCTCGCCGCCGGGCTATGCGCATTCCGCCGCATTCCACGAGGTGGCCGAAACGCTTCATCATGCGCTCTGCGCGCTCGGTCACGACAGCGTGATGACGCGCGAAGGCAAGCTCGACGGGCGACGCCATATCGTGCTCGGTTCGAACCTTCTGCCGCATTGCGGACTGACGCTCGCGCCGGACGCGATTCTCTACAATCTCGAACAGGTCCAAGCGGGATCGGCATGGATCACGCCCGGTCTGCTCGCGCTGCTGCGCCGTCATGTCGTGTGGGATTACAGCGCCGCGAACGCACGCGCTTTCGCAGCGCTCGGCGTGCATGTCGGGCGCGTGGTGCCGATCGGTTATGTGCCGGAACTCACGCGCATCCGCTTTGCCGAGCCGCGCGATATCGACGTGCTGTTCTTCGGTTCGCTGTGTGCGAGGCGCGCGAACATCATCGACAGAATGCGCGCGGCGGGCGTCGATGCGATCGCGGTGTTCGGCCTCTACGGACGCGCGCGCGACCGTCTCATCGCGCGTGCGAAGCTGCTGCTCAACGTGCACAGCCGCGCCGACGGCGTGCTCGAGATCGTGCGGCTTTCGTACTTGCTCGCCAACGGATGCGCGGTGCTGAGCGAGCGTTGCGCGAACCCGCAGGATGAAGCGCCGCTCGCGCACGCCATCGCCTTCGCCGATTACGATGCATTGCCCACACGCGCCGCCGAACTGCTTGCCTCGTACACGGAGCGCGAGCGGCTCGCGTGCGACGGTTTCGCTCACATGCGGGCGCGTTGCGCGGCGGACTATCTGCACGCCGCGCTCGCCTGAAATTGCGAACGAGCGGCGCTCAGGACACCATCACGGCGCGCACTGACTGGACTCCAGCGCGAGCAGATTCAGCACGAGCAGAATGGCAGACTGATTGTCCGCGCTGATCGAGATGCCGAGCGTGCCGCCGATCCATCGACCGATCTTGGTCGCCGCAAAATCCTCGCTTTGCGCGGACTTTTTGAGCGTGACGCCGAGCTTCAGCGCCCGATAGTGGTACGAAGGAATGTGATGCCGTGACGCGATGCCGAAGAGGCCGCCCTTGTCGCCCGAGCACCAGCCGAAGGTGCCGGCGAGCACCAGTTGCTCGTACTTGTCGAGTCCGCCGATGAACTCGCGGGCGAGATGCCGCACGCGCGCTTCATCGAGTCCATGTTGAATCAGAACCGAGCGGATCGGATCGTCCATCGCGTGCGCGTGTTCGTCCATCTGCTCTTCGACGCCATCCACTTCCATCGACACGTCGCGCTGATGGCTCGCGCTGCGCAGGTGATCGATCAGAAAGCGCCTGAAATACGCGCACACCGCATAACCGCTCGACGGCGCGCTGTGCTCGCCCGCATGGGATGCGCCGTGGCCGGGTTCGAGGCGCAACACCTTGGCATAGATGAACTGGGCGATCAGCTCTTCCTTGTCCTCGCGCAGCGCATGCAGCTCGGGCGGATGATACGTGCGCAGCGCGCCTTGCACGAGGTTATAGATCGACAGCATCTCGTCGTGCGACAGGTTCGTGCGCCGCCGCCACAGATCGGTGAGCATCGGAGTCGCGCCGCTTGCCTGCGCGACGTCCAGGGTCAGGGTTTCCATCTCGTCATCCCCCCATTCAGGTGGCCACGAATCGAGTATGGTTTTTTCCTACCAACCGACCAATATGCCGTTGGTAATAGCCGTCGTCTAAACGCCTGGGTATACCGGCCAAGGGGATGACAGAATGCATGGCGATCAACGAAAGCGCGTGCCCGACGCCGATATCGACCACGATGTCGCAAGCGCGCTCTATGCCTCCGATCCCGCCTCCTTTGCGACGCACGCCTGTGCGATCGTGCTTCTCGTCGTCGTTTATGGCGCACGCGCGGGCGAAGGGCTGCTGCCGCTCTTTTGCGTGCTGCTCTATGGCGTGGCGATCTGGCTATCCATCGGCTTGTGGGCGTGGCGTCGGCGTCGGCCCTCGCGGTTCGGCGCGCGCCGGTGGATCGAACTGCACGCGTTGAGGAACGTCGCGCTCTACAGCGCGCCGGGCCTGTCAGTCTGGTTCGCGTTCCAGCATGCGTTTGCGGGACTCGCCGCCGCGCATATCGTGCTGCTCGTCGCGCTCGCGGCGCTCGCTTATGGCGCGAATGGCCTGAACCTTCTCAACCTTCGCAGCGCGGTGATGCCACTGCTTCTGCCCGCTGCCGCGCTGCATCTTCTGCAACCGGAACATGGCCGGCTCGAACTGGGCGTCGCGCTCGTCATTTTCATCGCCGCCGTGGATCGGCTCGCATCGCAGTATCGCGGACTCTTTCGCGGCATCGTCGAGGCGCGCGTCGATCAGCAGCGGCTCGCCGAAACCATCGCGCGGCAAAAGAGCGTGATTGAAGAAGCGAGCATCGCGAGGACGCGTTTCTTCGCGGCGGCGAGTCACGATCTGCGTCAGCCGCTGCATGCGATCGGCCTGCTCGCGCAGACGCTCACCGATCGCCATGCGAGCGAAGCCGAGCGCGAGGACACCGCGCAGCATATCGTCGGCAATGTCGAGGCGTTGAACCATCTCTTCAATCAGGTGCTCGATCTCGCGCGCATCGAAAGCGGCGTGACGCAAGTGATGCCGCAGCACTTCCATCTCTCCGACGTGCTCGCGCGCATCGAACGGCAGTTTCGTCCCGCTGCGGCCGCGAAGGGGCTGGCGTTGCGCATCGCGCCGACGACCTGCGTCGCGTTCACCGATCCCGTGCTGCTCGAACGCGTGCTGGTCAATCTCGTCGCGAACGCGGTGCGTTATACCGAGCGCGGCGCCGTGTGGGTCGGTGTGCGCCGGGCCGCGAGCCGCGAGCGCTGCTTCATCGAAGTGCGCGATTCGGGCATCGGCATTGCGCCGCAGGAGCACGCGCTCGTGTTCGAGGAGTTCTATCAGGCGCCGCTCGCGCATCGCGACGGCCGCCAGGGTCACGGTCTCGGGCTTTCGACGGTGCGCAGTCTCACGCGCCTGATCGGCTGCGAGCCGATGCTGCGCTCCGCGCCCGGCCGCGGCACGACCATGCGCGTGCCGGTCGCAACCGGCGACGCGAGTCTCGTCACCGCGAGCCTCGTCGCGTCGCCCGCGATGAGCGCGTTCATCGACGGCCGCCGCGTGCTGTGCGTCGATGACGATCCCGCGAATCTCGACGCGCTCGGCGCCTTGCTCGCGCGCTGGGGCTGCGTCGTGCGCGGCTGCCGCGACGAGCTCGCCGCGGTGCGCGCGATCTCCGAAGGCTTCGTGCCGGACGTGCTGTTCTGCGACTATCGGATCGACCGTCATCAGACGGGCATCGAAGCGATGCAGGCGGTGCGCGAGGCGTTGCGCCGGCGCGGCCACAACGGTCTCGCACGCGTGATGATCACGGGCGACATGACATCGCCCGAACTCGCGGCGCTGGCGGCAGAAGGCGTGCCGGTGCTGCACAAGCCGGTCACGCCGACGCGCCTGCGCCGCACGCTCGACATGCTGCTGCAACCGCACGGGCAGGGGCACGAGGCGGCGTGATTCGGGGGCTTGCGCTTGGCGCGCGTCACGCGACGTTGCCGCGCATGCGCAGCGCACGCAGATACTGCCCGGCCACTTCCGATGCGCCGTAATGCACCACGGTCTCATCGACGAGCGCCCACACTTGCGCGCCCGCGAGGCGCACGCGCCGGCAGAACGAAAGGTCTTCGGACAGGTAATGTCCCTGTTCCTCGATGGTGTCGAAGAAGCCGTAGAAGCGGCCATCTGGCAGCGCGTCGCGATATTGCTCGGGCGGCGCATAGCATTGCGTGAACGGCAGCGTGAGGTCGAACGCATCGCGGCGCGCGAGAAAGATGCCGGTGCCGACGTGCTCCGCTTCCACGAAACCATCGGTGACGCGCGCGTGGCCGTCGCCGGAAGTCCTGAGACGCACCGTGTAGTCCGCATGTTTTTCGAGCCATGCGCGCAGCGTCAGCCCCTGATCCGCCTCGCCGATGCACTTGTCGAGGTTCACGCGCCGGTACGGATACGCGACGCCCGCCACGCACTTGCCGGCGGCGAGCAGCTTCATGACCGCTTGCGGCGCGAAGCGCATGTCGGTGTCGAGAAAGAGCAGATGCGAGAACTCCGGATGCGCGACGAAATAGCTCGCGAAGAAGTTGCGCGCGCGAATCACGTGCGACGAGCCCACGTGCATCGTCTGGAAGCCGCAGCCCGCGTCAGTGAGCGCGCGGGCGGTTTCCATCAGCGAGAAGGCGAAGTTGATGTGCACGTCGTCGTGATGGGTCGGCAGGCAGATGAGCACGTTGGGCGCGGTCATAGCTCGCGTCCCGTGCGCAGCCAGTCGTTGATGACGGCGATCGCGGCCGAGCGGCTATGCACGCCGAGCGCCCGGAAGATCACCGAAAGGTGGACCTTCACCGTGCCTTCGGCGAGTTGCAGTTCGCGCGCGATCATCTTGTTCGTGCAGCCGCGATGCACGAGCCGCATGATCTCGCGTTGACGCGGCGAGAGGTTCTCCATCAGATGCCGGTGATGCGATGCGAGCGGCGCGCCGGGTGCGTTCCTGAGCGGTTGCGTCGCGTCGGCGGGATGCGGCGCGACGGCGTCCGCATCGACGAGGCAGAGCGCTTCGATCGGCACGTAGGCACCGCCCGATAGCACCAGCTCGATGGCCTTGAGCATCACGTTGGCGGGCTCGCGCTTGGGCACGAAGCCAAGCGCGCCCGCCGCGAGCACGGCGCGCATCTCATCGACGGATTCTTCCGCCGACAGCACGACGAGCGGCAATGCGGGATTGGCCTTCAGCAGCGCTGTCAGCGACGACGCGCTCGCCATGCCCGACATGTGCAGATCGACGATCGCGAGATCGTGATTCGCGTCGGGATGCGCGGCGGCGGCGAGCGTGTCCCAGCTATCCGCTTCGTCGAACTGCGCTTCCCGATCGAGACCGCGCAACAGCGACTTCACCGCATGGCGGATCAGTTCATGATCGTCGGCGACGAGGAATTTCATGCTCGCTCCAGCGTGTGCTTCATGGCGCGCTCGATGGCGTATCGTCGACGCACAGGTCCGGGTCGCTCACGACGCAATCGGCGCTCGGCATCGCCGGACCGCCGCGCACGCGCACCGTCGATTCCTTCGCCGAGATGCGCAGGCCCTTGGGCAGCAGCACCCACATCTGCGCCGGCTGCTTCATGCGGCTCGCCTTCTGCTGCGCCTTCTCGCCGGTGCCGAAGAAGTAGTCGGCGCGCACCGCGCCGCGAATCGCGCCGCCCGCGTCCTGCGCCATCAGGAGGCGCGAGACCTGCGAACCGTTCGCCGCTTCCGTCGCGTTGATGAATACCGGCGCGCCGAGCGGCGTCGTGCGTGGATCGACGGCCGCGGAGCGTTCCGCCGATAGCGGCACGCCGAGCGCGCCGATCGGCCCGGCGGCGGAATCGGGGATGGCCCGGAAGAAAACGTAGCTCGGGTCCGACGATGCGAACGCATAGGCGATCGATGGCGCGGGCGCGTCGGATGTCTCGGTGGCGGGCGCAGCGGATTGAACCGACGTGTGCACCGCCGACGGCGAAGTGCTCACGCGCGCCGGCCGCACGGCGGGCGTCGCGCCCTTCGCGAGACTGAAGCCGCGCAACAGCGGCGATTCGGGCGGGCCTTCGGGGCGTGCCGCCGTGTCGTCGGGCGGATCGGCGTCGGCGGCGCCGCGCAGCAGCACGGACTTCGGCGCGTCGTCGGAATTGGACGCATCGATATGGCCGGGCGTTTCCTGCGTGCTCACGTCGCGTTCGTCCAGATCGATCTCGACGCCGCGCACGAGCACCTTGCGGCCCTGGCTCGACGCACTCGCGACCGGCGGATTGAAGGCCAGCCCATTCTGCTCGGCGTACGCGAGCCGGATGACGCCCGCGCCATCGGGCAGCACGATCTTCCCCGCGCCTTGCAACTGCATCGCATAGAGCATCGCGGGGTCCGCGACCCACGCGAGCACCGGCGCGTCGATGCGCCCGCGCTCGATCTGCGCGCGCGAATAGTAAGGCACGATGCGGTTGCCCTCGCGACGCAGCCGCAGCTTCTTGTCGCGGATGTCGGGCACGCTGTTGCCGAGGTCGAGCGCGTAGACGCCTTTCGCATTGCCGGTCGCGATCGCCGCGAGCGGCACCACCGTGCGTCCCTCGACGCGCGCCATGACCGCTTCGCTGCGCGCATTCGGCGGCAGGCGGCGCGCATCGAGGAACAGCATGTCGCGCGGCACGCCGTAGACGGGGAAGACGTAAGGCGAGCCGTATTTGCGGCTGCCGCGCAGGACCGGCTCGTAATAGCCGGTCAGCACGCCGCGCGAACTCCTGTCGACGTTGCGGATCTGGTAGACCGTGAAGTTGTCCTCGAAGAAGCGGCGCACCGCGGCGTTGTCGCTGGCGGCGATGCCGCGCGCCGCCGCGCAGGGCGCCGCCCACGCGGCCTTGCCCGACAGCACCGAGCAGCCGCGCCGGAAGGCGTCCCACGATTGCGCGACGTCGTCGCCGGACCAGCCCGGCACGCTGGAAAAGGGCACAGGCGTGTAGAGCGCGTTCTTCGTGGCGAAGGGCGTCGCGGTGCCGGACAGCGCGGCTGTGGGACTCGCGGGCAACGGATTGACGATCCCCGGCTCACGCCCCGATGCCGCCGCGCTGACGATCGGCGCCTGTTCGACCGGTTCCTCGGAAGCGGCGCTGGTCGAGGCCGTGTCGCGCGCCTGCGCGACTTGCGCGGGCGTCGATGTCGGCGAATTCGCGCACGCGGCGAGCGCGCCCGCGAGCATCGTGCAAAGCAGGGAAAGCGCGGCGCGCGCGGCTAAAGGAGAAACGCCGGGCGTGCGTCCCGACTTCGCGGCTCGGCCGCGCGTTCGTGGTGCCATGATGTCCTCGTCCAGCCGCAGTGGCTTTCGACTTGCCGTGCCGCGCGTCATCGGCGTGATGCGCGTTGCGCTATTTAGACGAATGGACGACATCGATTTTGAAGGCGGCCGCGCCGAACGCGACCGGGCACGAAGGCGTCCCGCTGCCGCACGACGGCACGCCCGCGAACGGCGACGCCGTGAGCGTGCGCTGCGCCGCCGCCGCGTTCTGAGCCTCGGGCGAGAGGCTCGCGAACACGGAATCGTGCGTCATGTCGAGCGCCGCGAAATCGCGCGGCGCGCTCGACACGATCGCGATGAAATGATTCGCGCCGACGGGCTCGCCCGCTTCCATCGGCCAGCTCGGGCGCGGCAGCACGAGGCGTTTCTTCGCGCCGATGCGGTTGTCGCGGTCGAGTTCGTTCGGGAACAGTTGCAGATACTGGTTCGCCGGATCGACGACGAACACGTAGAGATATCCATCGCGATTGCTCGTGATCGAGAAGCGCAGCCGGTCACGCCCGATGACGGCGCGCGGCTGCGGCACTTCCGCCTTCACGACGATGGACGGGTCCGCGAGCGCGGCGATGCGCGTGAATTCATCGGCGGGGGTGAAGGGTGGCAATGCGGGCGGCGGTGCGACCGGAGCCTGCACGCCGGATGCCGCCGATGCCACGGCAGGCGCGGCGGAAGCCGGAACCGGCGCGCTCGCGACGTTCGCCGCGCGATCGACAGAAGCGGAAGGCGCGTGCGACAGCAGCTTCGGCACGAAGAAGCCGAGCGCCGCCGCCGTCGCGAGTCCGCAGGCCGCACCGAGCAACCAGCCGACGCGCCGCCGCGCGCCGGGCGTCATGCCGCTCGCGCCGCCGCCCGCCGCGTCCTCGTCGAGGGAAATGCCGAGTTCGGCGGCGAACTGCCGGTCGGTCTGCGGCCGGTTCGCGGGCTGGACGCTGAGCGCGTGATCGATCGCCTTCAGAAAGCGCTCCGAGTAACGCCCGGCTGCGAGCTTCGCGAGCGGCTGATAGCTGTCCTTCACCATCCGCCCGACGGACGGCGGCGGCGTCTTCCCGGTGATCGCGAAGTAGACGAGCGCGGCGAGCGCGTAGTGATCGGTCCACGGTCCCTGCCTGAGCGACGGCACTTCGGCGTACTGCTCGATCGGCGCATAGCCCGGCTTCAGGATCACGGTCAGCGCCTGCGTCATGTCGCCGATCACGCGTCGCGCCGCGCCGAAATCGAGCAGCACGGGCCGATGACTTTCCTCCAGCAAAATGATGTTGTCCGGCGCGATATCGCGATGAAAGCAGTTCGCCGCATGCAGCACGGCGAGCGCATCGACGAGCGGCGTGAGCAGCGCGCGCAGCCAGGCTTCGTCGGGCGGCGTTTTTCTGGCCTTGAGCGCGTCCCTGAGCGTCACGCCCTTGTAGTACGGCATCACCATGTAGGCGGTGCCGTTGGCTTCCCAGAAGCGGTACACCTTCACGAGCGACTGATGATCGAAGCGCGCAAGCAGCCGGGCCTCGTCGTTGATGAAGCTTTTCAGACCCGCGCGGAACATGCTCTCGTAGCGCGCGGAGCGGACCTGCACCTGCGTTGCGCCGACCCGCGCGGCGAGCGCCGACGGCATGTACTCCTTGAGCGCGACATGACGGTCGAGCGAGGTATCGAAAGCCAGATAGACGATGCCGAAGCCGCCTTCGCCGATCAGCCCGAGAATCTCGAATTCGCCGAGCCGCGTGCCCGTCGGCAGGACGTTGTGCGTGGCTGCCTGCTCGAAGGCTTGCGTCGCGCCCGGCGCGTCCTGTTGCCTAAAGCCGCTCACGATCACCGTCCGGTCGTCGCCGGCGTTGTTCTCGGTCCTGCCGTCGTCGCGGTCGTCTTCGGGCGCGCGGCCAGTCGCGTTCATGATCCGCAATCCCGCAACAGGGTGGTGAAGAGCGCCGTGTCCGGCAGCCCGTAGACCGGCCACACGGTGAACGGGCGCGGCGCGGCGTCGGGCGGATCGGCGGGGCTCGCGGACTGCGCCGAGGTCCACATGCTCATGCCGTAGACCTCGCTCTGCCACGCCGGCGCGAAGCTGCGCGCGAGCGTCTCGGGCAGCGCCTCGGGCGACTGCACGATCCACGGCTCGTCGAGCACGGCTGAGCGCGTGGCGGCGGCCGGCGCGCTCAGCACCGGCACGGGCAGCGCGGCGAGTTGCTCGTCGAGGCGCTCGATGCTGTGATCGAAATCGAGCGCGACGAGCGCGACGCCTTCGATCGCCGAAAGCCATTGCCACAGCGCGGCGACCTCCGCGCCCGTGGACGGCGCGCACGGCAGCGCCGCCGCGATGGTCAGCGGGAAATGCCGCCCGACGCGGTCCACCGACGCCATCACGACGCCCGTCCAGCACGAGGCGAGCGTCGGCGCGATCGCGCCGGGCATCGCGAAGAAGCGCCATACCGGACACGTGAGATAGAGTTCGAGCCAGTCCGCGCCGAGCGCGTGCTGCGTCTCCGCGACGCGCTGCGCGAGCCACGCGTCCCACGGCGCGACGAACGCGTCGGACAGACGCCGCGCGGCGAAATCGCCGAGCGAGGGCAGCTTGCCGTACCAGCCCGCGATGCCCGCGCCGCCATCGACGAGCGTCGCGCCGAGATCGTCGCTCATAGGCGTTCCGGACAGGAAAACTTGCGCAGATCCGCGAGGCGGAACGGATTCTCGACGCTGTTCGCCGTCACTTCGAAGCGCGCCTTGCGGCCTTCCACATCGAAGGTCACGATGAAGCGCTCGGGCTGATCGGTCGGCTCCACGTCGAGGCGGTCGAACATGCGGAACAGCGCCCACGGGCCTTCGAACATCACGTTGCTCGCGCCGCTCGACGGCGGCGGCGTCAGTTGCAGGCTCACGCGTCCCGAGCCGCGCGCGCCGGGCCACTGGATCGTCGTCGCGATCTGCGGGCCGTGCGCGTAGTTGAGCACCTGCCCGTCGACATCGAGCGTGAAGGAGAGAATCGTCGGGTCCATGTCGAGCGGCTTGAACTTGAGCGTGAGCGCGGGCGTCTTGCCGCCCGCCGCGAAGAACACGCCGCGGATGGTCGCGGCGCGCTCGAACTGCGCGAGTCCCGCCGGGCTCACTTGCGTCGCCGACGAATCCGATTTCTTGAAGGCCCACGGCTTCGCGGAAACATCGACGTCCTGCGCGAGGTTCTTCTGGAAGAAGTCGTCGAACTTGCCGCCCGGTGCGAACAGCGCGCCGAAATCCTCGGGCAGCACGTCGCGCGTCGAGCCGGGATTGAACGGATAGCGCCCGCCCACCGCGCTCACGCAGTACGCGGAAATCGACTCCTTCAGATCGCCCGTCATGTTGGCGCGCCGCACCTGCTGCGTCTGCGCGGCGCCCTGACTGCCGAGATCGAGCAGCGCGGTGCGGATCGGCTCGGGCATGCGCGCCGCCTGCGTGCGCAGTTTCGCGGGCGCGTCCGAGGGCGGCGGCGCGGTTTTCTGCTGGAGGGCTTCGTCGGTCGCGCTCAGGTAGGTGTAGACGTCGTTGATCAACGCGAGCATCTGCGTGACGGGCGGCGGCTGACCGCCGCCCGGGCTCGTCACGAGCGCGCGCAGCCCGGTGAAGCGGTCATCGACGATGCTCTCCAGCCGCGTGCCCGGCGCGACCGGCGCGATGCGCGTCGGGTCCGGCCCGCCGATGATGTTCAGCAACTGCTGGCGCGCCGCGCTGATCTTGTCGGTGGCTTTATCGACGACCGTGGTTTCGCTGTCGGGCTTCGCGCCGAGCGTGGTCTCGCGCGAGGCGGCCTTGATCAGCATCGCGAGCGGCGAATCCGGCGCGGACAGGATGCGCGCGATCTGCACCGACTGCGTCAGGTTGTCCGAACGCACGATGCGCACGTCGTTCAGAAACTCGGTCCAGACGCGCACGTAGTCCTGGAGATAGAGCAGCCGCACGTCTTCGGTCAGACGCTGCACCGCCGCCGGATCGCCGCGCGGCAGGCCGCTCTGGTCGCGGATGCCGAGCACCCACGGCTCTTCGGCGGCGAGCTGCACCGAGACCTGATCGACGGCCTTCAGAAACGCCTTGTGATAGCCATCGAACGAATACAGGCCGGGCACGCCATTCGTCAGCGGCTTGCCGCTCGAACGCACGAACACGAGCGACGCGTTCGGCCCCGCCGCACGCGCCACGGTGAATTCCGGAAAGTCCGCGCCGACGCCTTGCTGCTTCACGCGCCCGTACACCCGCTGCGCGAGCGTGCTGGTGGCGAGCATCGCGCGCACATGCGCGACGAGGCGTTCGTCGAACGGCAGATTCGGATGCACCACGCCGCGCGCGAACAGCGTATCGAGATGCGCGGCGAGGGTGGCGCGCTCCTCGTTGCCGACTTCGCGCGGCAGGGTGCGATCCCAGTCGGTGACGATCCAGGTCTTGAGCGCATCGGCGTCCTGATGATCGGGCTGGTTCATCATCAGATACGCCTTGAGCGATTCATACGCGTAGCCCGGGTTCGACGGGTTTGCGCCGCGCACCTGTTCCTCGATGCGCGCCGCGAGCTTCGGCAGGAACAGATCGTCGAGCAGGCGCTCGTACGCGTCGTTCGCGGCGGCGTCGAGCTTCGCGCCTTGCCACAGGCCGAGCTTCATCGCGAGCGGCGGATGCGCGGCATCGACTTGCGGGGTCGAGGCGAGATTGCGTACCGCCGAGAGCAGCGGCAGCAGCGCGACCACATTCGCGTTCGCGGCCGTCGTGCCCGCCGCGGCCTGCTTCGCGAGCTGCGCGGTCTGATCGACGCTCGCCACGTAGGAACGGTTGCGCAGATAGCTCGTGCCCCAGAGCGTGAGCGCGCACGCGCTCACAGCCGTGATCGCCGCGTAGGCCGAGAGCCGCCACAGATGCCGCCGCCGCGCCCATTGCAGATTCGATCCGGCGAGGCCTTGTTCCGTGAACACGACCCGCGTGAGCAGCCGTTCGAGAAAGAAGCTGCGCCCGCTCGATGCGCGCGCTGGCTGCACGCCGCGCTCGATACCGAACGCGCGCGTGAGAGACCCCATTACGCGGTCGATGGGCGTGCCTTCCTGCGTGCCGCTCGTGAAATAGACGCCGCGCACGAGCGGGATGTCGTCGTGCTTCGACTGCACGAAGGTCGCGCGCAATGCCTCGGCGAGCACCGGTTTCAGCGCGGCGAACTGCTGCGGAAAGCCCATGATCGCGGCGCGCTGCGCGATGCCGGTCTCCGTGTTCAGGCGCTCGGGAAGACGCGCGACGAGGCGTGCTTCGAGCGCATCGAGCTCGGCATCGACGCGCGCGGCGAATTCGGCTTCGCTGAGCGGGCGCTTCGGATCGTACGGAAAGGTGAAGCCGAAGACCTGCGCGCGCTCGTCCTTCGACAGATCCGCGAAAAACTCCGTGAAGCCCGCCAGCAGGTCCGTTTTGGTGACGAGCACATAGACCGGAAAGCGCGTGCGAAAGGCCTGCATCAGCTCGCGCATCCGCGCGCGCAGCGTCGCTGCCATGTCGCCGGCGCTCGCGGGCGTCGCGGCGAGCAGATCGGGCACGGCGAGCGTCATCAGCACGCCGTTGATCGGCTGGCGCGGACGCGTCTTGCGCAGCAGCGCGAGGAAGCCTTGCCACGCGGCCTGATCGGTGTCGCGGTCGCTTTCGTGGGTGGTGTAGCGGCCGGCGGTGTCGATCAATACGGCGTCGTCGGTGAACCACCAGTCGCAGTTGCGCGTGCCGCCGACGCCGCGAATCTTGTCGGTGCCGAAGCGCTCGGCCAGCGGGAAGCGCAGCCCGGAATGCACCAGCGCCGTGGTCTTGCCCGCGCCCGGCGCGCCGATGAACATGTACCACGGCAACTGATACAGATACTGTCTGCCCGAGAGCGTGATCCAGTCGCGCCAGCCCGGCTTTCTCCCCGACGCGGTGATGCGCGCATCGCGCAGCGCGCCGAGCGCTTCGTCGAAGCGTTTGGTGAGCGTCGCGACTTCCGCTTCGCCGGGCGTAGGCGCTGCATTGGTTCGCGCCATCTCGGGCGGCGCGGCGAGTCCGGCGCAGAGCGCGGCCTGCGTGCGCCGCGCGCGCCATGCGACCCACGCATGGCGCAGCACGAGCAGCAGCACGACGCAGCCCATCGCGATGAAGCGCGCATCGCGTGTTTCGAGCGGATACTTGCCGGCGATCGACACGAGCGGCCCGGCGATCCATATCGCGCCCGAAACGAGCAGAAGTCCGATGACGAGCAACAGCAGCGGATGGAAGACGATCTTCAGAAGCTTCTTCATGGTCAGGACCCGGGCTTCGCGAACAGCGTGACTTCCACGCGCCGGTTGCGCGCGCGGCCGGCGAGCGAATCGTTCGGCGCGACGGGATCGGCTTCGCCCTTGCCTTCCGCCTTCAGACGCGCCGCCGGCACCGTGGCCGCGAGCAGGTCGCGCACGTTCGCGGCGCGCTCCTGCGACAGTTCCCAGTTCGACGGATAGCGCGCCGAGCGGATCGGCCGGTCGTCGGTGTGGCCGGTGACGAGCACGTTGCCCGGCACCGCCTTGAGCGCCGCCGCGATCCGTTCGATGAGCGGCCGCACCGCGTCCGACACTTCCGCGCTGCCGGGCCTGAAGACGTTGTCACCGTGCAGCGTGACCACCGAGCGATCGACACGGTCATCGACGGCGAGTTGGCCATCGCGGATTTCCTGCGCGAGAAATTCGGCGAGACGCGGCCGCGCCGCCTGCGTGACGACGAGCGGCCGTTGCGCGCCCGCGCGGATCGACGCGAGCGTGTTGAACGCGGGATCGGACAGTTGCCCCAGGCGAAAGCTCATCGCCAGATAAGCGAGCGTCAGCACCAGCAGCGCGAACGCGCCGGCGACCCACACCGGCAGCACGTCGGTCGTGCGCCGCCGGGCCGCGGGCACGCCTTCCCAGTGCGGCGAGAGCGCGCGTTCCGGCTCGCCGCGCTCCTTGCGGATCAGTTGATAGAGCCGCGTGCGGATCGCATCGAGCGCCTGCCTGCCTTGCGCCGCCACGCGATAGCGTCCCTCGAAACCGAGCGCGAGCACCATGCTCGCCAGTTCCAGCAGATGCAGATGTTGCGCGGGCTTCTGCGCGAGCCGCGCGAGCAACTGGAACACTTTCTCGCCGCCCCACGCCTCGTTATGGAAGGTGACGAGCAGGCTCTGACGCGCCCACACGCCCGCGCCCCACGGCGTGCACGACGCGGCTTCGTCGAGCATCGTGCAGACGATGTAGCGCGCCGCCGTCACCTGTTCCGCCGCGACGCCGTTCACGCGCGCCTGCGCTTCGAAGCGGCGCACGCCAGCCGCGAGCGAATCGCGCAGCGCGGCGGGATCGGCACACGCGCTCATCGTGCGGATGCGCGGCGCGAGCTGCAACAGCGGCGCGCACGCGGCGACCAGCGGATTGATCGCGCCGCCCTGCGCGAAGGCCGCGTCGAAGGCGTGCGCGTTTGCATCGGGCGATGCCGCGCCGGGCGTGAACGGCCCCTGCGTGCTCCCGGTGCGGCGGCGCGCGCCGGGATTGGGCTTGATCATCGTCTGGTCGGATTCGAATCCGGCGAAAGGATCGTCGTCGTTGGTCATGTCGTCGGGAAACCTGAATGATCAGTGGCGGATGGCCCAGCACTCCAGTTCCAGCGCCGGAAACTCGCCCGCGATGTACATCGCCAGATTGCCGGTCTGCTCCAGCTCCTTCCACAGTTCGCCGCCGCGATCCAGCTCGAAATACGAATAGCCCGCGTGAAACGGAATCTGCCGCGGCGCGACCGGCATCGCGCGCAATTCGATGCCTGGCAGCGCGAGATTCACCAGATCGCGCAGCTTTTCGGCGGGCGCGACCTTGACCTGCGTCGGAAAACGCGTGCGCAGCGCCTCGCCCGGCATCTGCGCGCTCGCGGCGAGCACGAAGCCGGCGGTGCGCAGCAGTTCGAGATCGTTGATGACGGCGACGCGCACGCCGGGCTTCCTGCTCTGCAATTCGATCGCGATGGCGTTCGGCTCCGGCACCTGCGCGAGCAGTTGCCGCACGTCGCGCATGAGCGGTTCGAAGGAACTGGCGAGATCGTCGTGTCGATACGGCGGATAGGCGAGCACGCGGCGGCGCTCGTCGAAGGCGGCGAGATCGCCCGCGAGCGCGAGCGTCGTCTGATAGAGACGTTCGGGATGCAGGAGCGGCACCTGCAACAGATGCGCGAACTGCGGCTCGAAGCGGTTCAGCGTTTGCAGCAGCAGGAAGTCCGCGATCTCGGCGACGCCGCCGCGCCCCGGATTGGCGATATGCCGCGCGAGCCGGTCCGCATGTTGATGCAACAGCCCCGCGATTTCCTGCGCGTGGCCGAGCAAGCGCGCATCGGCGAGCGCGTGGAGCATCGGCGGGACATAGCCCGCGTCGAGCATCACGCGATTGTCCGCGCGCCGTTCCAGCACGCGCGCAATGCCGATGGTCGCGAACGCGTCGGTGGCGTCGCGGGCAAGCATGAGCCGCAGGTTCGGCGCGCCGACGCGCATCTCGGCGACGCGGTCGGTGCTGGTCGTGACGTCGGCGACGGCGGTGTCGGTCGTGCGATAGCGCAATGCGTCGGCGTGACCGTTGAGCGCCGGGGCCGTGCCGTCGGGATCGAACTCCTTCGCGCCGGAGCGTTCCAGCGGCAGCGCGAGCAGCACGGTTTCGTCGCGCGCGCCGGCGGGAATGTCGAGCGGTGGCGGCGCGGGGAAGTCGTCGGGAAAGGAGAACGCGGTGCCGTCGGGCAGCACGCCGAACGCCTGCGCGAGCGCGATCTTGCCGAGCCCGAGCGCGACTTCATCGATCATGACCGACGCCCAGCCCCACGACCATGCCTCGGTCGCACGCACATGCGAGCGCACGAGATGCTCGATGAAGCGGTCGTGCTGCTGGAAATGCTGAGGTTCGAGAAACAGCCCCTCGGACCAGATCATGCGTTGGTGCCAGGTCATGGTGGCGTATCCGCTTCGCGTGGGTTCGGCGTTCCGCTCGCGCCTTGCCGCAGCATGGCGCGAGCGCTCCGCTCATAGAACGATCCAGCGGCGCGAATTTGCAAAGCGGCGCGGGGGCGGATTCACTTCGCCTTCTTCTTCGATGGCGGCGGCGCGGGAGCGGGCTTCGCTGCGATCGACACATCGGCGGCGTCGATGCTCACGCTCATGATCGTCGTCTGGTTCGGCGGCACGGGCGCCGTCGCCCGCCAGCGCGAGCGCTCGATATCGCGATACGCCGCCACGACCGCGATGAACTTCGTGCCCGGCTGCACCGGCTGCTCGACGCTCTGCTTGTCGCCGGGCTTGAGCAGGAACTCGTTCTTCGCATTGAGATCCGCGCCCAGGGTCGCCTGATCCTTGCCGTAGAGCGTGAAGAAGTCGGCGCTGTCGAAGGCGGCGGTCGCCTTCAGCTCGTACACGCGCACGAGCACGGGCGAGGGACGGCCGCTGCGATCCGGATTGACCTTGTCGATGGCGTTCACGTCGATATGCACGATCGTCGGCGGCGGGGGTGGAGGCGGCGGCGGCGACTTGCACGCCGTGACGGCGAACGCGCACATCAGGACGACAGGCGCGACGGCGCGCGCGGCGATGAAGCGCATGAAGCGCCCGAAGCGTGAAATCGGCTCGACGTTGCTCATGGTTCGTCCGTATGCCTGCCAACACAGCAGCAGACGAACGGCGCCGCTGCATTTTTCAAACCGGCCGCAATGGATCGTCTACTCGTGACACCGCCGCGAACGTTTGCCGCTCGCGTCGAAACAAAAGCCGGGGTCCATCGAGGAGCGCATCTGTGAAACCGATCGAACGGATCGCGTCGGCCTGTATCGAGGCCGATGCACACGCGCCCATGAGCGGCGCGGGCAAACGGGTCGACATTCTGTTCGCGCTGCTTACGATGCTGGCGCTGGGTTCGCCCGCCGTTCATGCGCAGGCCACGTTGCGCGCTGCCGGATCGGCATGCGCGCCGGATGCCGCCAGCATTCAGCTCGCGTCGAACGATCTGCACGAACCGGGCATGCAGCTCGCACAGAACGACGCGCCTGCCGGACAACCCGCGCGAGGTGCGCGCAACGCGCCGGACACGAAGGAAACGCACGCCGCGGCTGCATCGGATGCGACGCAAGGCGCGCCGCTCACGAGCGCCGCGCGTGACGCCGAAGCCCGCGTGCGCGATGCCGAAACCATCGCGACGCTCTCGAAGGAAGGTCAACTGCTGCTCGCGCGCGATCAGGTCAAGCTCGACGGCTACGCGTATTGCAGCATGTCGGTGGCGGCGGCGGAGCGCGGCGATTTCCGCGAGAGCATCGAGGCGGCGTCGCGCGCGCTCGTCGTCGCGAAGGAGACGGACAACGCCAATCTCGCCGCGTTGTCGCGCCGCGATCTCGCGATCGCCTACAGCTACGCGGGCGATCTCGACGACGCCGCGCGCTACGCAAAAGAAGCGCTCGCCGCGGGCGAGAAGAATCCGCAGCAAGTGCTCGCGCCGGCGCACAAGGTGCTCGGCGACATCGCGGCGCGGCGCGGCGATGCGGCGGCGGCGCTCACCGAATATCGCGCGGCGCTGGATGCGGCGTCGCCGCGTTATCGGCCGCTGGTGCTGCTGTCGATCACCAATGCGCAGATCGCGAGCGGCGATGCGGCGGGCGCGCGCGCGACCTTCGAGCAGACCGGCGATGTCGACGGCACGCTGCTCGCGCCGCTCAGGAAACGTATCGAAGGCAATCTGCTGCTCGCCGAGAACAAGCCCGAACAGGCGCTCGCCGCGTTCTCCGCGAGCGCGGCGAAGGGCGGATCGGATGCCAGCTACGACAATCTGTGGGCGCACGAAGGCATGGGCCGCGCGTATCTCGCGCTCGGCAAGCGCAAGGAAGCCCGCGATGCGTGGCTCGCCGCGCTCGACGATTCCGAATCGATCCGCGCGCGCTTTCGCAGCGACGAGTTCAAGACCGGCCTCTTCTCCGACACGCAGACGGTCTTCGAGGAAACCATCGCGCTCGTCGTGGAGGATGGCGACTATCCGCTCGCGTGGACGCTGTCGGAACGCAGCCGCAGCCGCGCGCTGCTCGACGTGGTGCGCAATCGGCTCGACAAGAACGTCGATGAAACGCAGCTGAACGGCCGTACGCTCTCGCTCGACGATGTGCGCGCGACGCTCGCGCCCGGCGAGGCGATCGTCGAATATCACGGCCTGCCCGACCGGATGATCGCGTGGGTCGTGCGCTCCGATGGCATCACGGGCTTCACGCTGCCGATCAAGCGCCACGACATGACGCTCGCCGTGAGCGACTTCCGCAACGCGATCATTCGCGGCAAGCCGCAGGCGATCGCCTACGGCACGAAGCTCGATGCGCTGCTGATCGAGCCGCTTAATCTGCGCGCCGACGAGCGGCTCATCATCGTGCCGAACGGCGCGCTGCACTACATGCCGTTCCAGGCGCTCAAGAACGCGCAGGGCTTTCTGATCCAGCGTCACGCGATCTCGCTCGCGCCTTCGGCGAGCGTCGCGGTGCAGCTCGTGCGCCGCCAGCAGCACATCGCGAGCAATCTCGTCGCGTTCGGCAATCCGCGCATCGGGCCGGAGTACGAACTGCCGTCGGCGGAGGCGGAAGTGCGCGCCATCGGCCCGCTGTTCGCGCGCAACGAGACCTTCCTGCGCAGCGACGTGACGCGCAAGGCGTTCGACGACAACGCGCCGGCCGGCCGCATCGTGCATGTGGCGACGCACGCGCAGGCGGACACCATCGATCCGCTGCATTCGCGCGTGCTGCTCGCGCCTTCGAGCCAGCCCGCCGATGGCCCCGATCCGCTGCTCGCCGCCGACATCTACAACCTCAAGCTCGACACGGTGGCGCTCGTCACGCTGTCCGCGTGCGAGACGGCGCTCGGGCGCGTCGGGCGCGGCGACGAAATCATGGGCTTCACGCGGGCGTTCTTCTATGCGGGCGCATCGGCGTTGCTGGTGTCGATGTGGCCGGTCGCCGACGAATCGACCGAACTCACGATGCGCACCTTCTATGGCTCGCTCACGAAGGGCGAGCAGGCGATCGACGCGATGCGCGACGCCCAGCTCGCGGTGCTCGCCAATAGCCGCTTCGCCCATCCGTTCTACTGGGCGCCGTTCGATCTGATGGGCAACTGGCGGCTTTCGGTCGCCCGCTGAGTTTCGTCCGACGCCGTGCCGCGCCGGTCCCGATGAGGATGTCGCCGTGAACCATGCCATGAAAACCGAACTTTCCGCGCGGCGTTTGCCTTCGCGTCTGCGTCCGCGCCGTCTCGTGCGCATGGCGGGCGCGAGCCTCGCCTGCGCGAGCGCGATCACGGCGTGGGCGCAGCAGGTGCCGCTGCCCGGCACGGCGCAGGTGCCGAGCGCGGGCACGCTGCTCAACGAGCAGCCGCGCCCGCCCGTCACCGCGCCGCCGCCCGGTGGCGGGGCCAATGCGCTGCCCGCGCCGATCGCGCCGCCCGAGCCCGTGCCCGAGGGCAAGAAGTTCGTGCTCAAGAGCATCCGCCTCGCGGGCAACGAGACCTTGCCCGCCGACACGCTGCTCGCGCCCGTCGCCGACAGGATCGGTCAGGAAGTGTCCATCAACGATCTCAACGCGATGGCCGCACGCGTCGCGCAGGTGTATCGCGATCGCGGCTATCCGCTCGCGCAGGTCGTGATTCCGCCGCAGGACGTGACCGAAGGCGATGTCACCTTCACCGTGCTCGAAGGCAAGATCGGGCGCGTGCGGCTGACCATGGCGCCGGGCGCGCCGATCAAGGAGTCGCTCGTGCGCGCGCGGCTCGCCGCGATCGAGCCGGGCAAGCCGCTCAGGCAAGGCGAGCTCGAACGCACGATGCTGCTGCTCTCGGACGTGCCCGGCATCAAGGTGAGTTCGGCGCTGGAGTCGGGCAGCGCGCCCGGCACCGTCGATCTGAACGTGACCGTGGAAGCCGCGCGCCGCTACGACTTCGCGCTCGCCGGCGACAACTACGGCTCCGCGCCCGCCGGACGCTGGCGTCTGGGCGCGGTCGGCCGGCTGGCGTCGCCGTTCGGCATAGGCGACAACCTCGACGTGAACTTGCTCGCCGCCGAGCGCGCCGACACGCTCTACGGACGCGTCGGCTATGACGCGCCGGTCGATGCCAACGGCACGCGTCTCGGGATCGCGTACTCGCATCTCTACTACTACCTCGGGCAGGACTTCTCGGCGCTGCAGGCGCACGGCAATGCCGATGTGGTCACGGCGTCGGTCACGCATCCGCTGATCCGCTCGCGCAGCCAGAACCTGCTGTTGCGCGGCGCGCTCGAGTATCGCTCGCTCACGGACAAGATCGACACCGTCAACTTCGACAATCCGCAGAAGCTGTATGTGGCGAGCGTCGGGCTGTCGTACGAGAGCCGCGACAATTTTCTGGGCGGCGGCTTCAACAGCGCCGACCTGCAACTGGCCTTCGCGCACCTGAATATCGATTCGGCGGCCGGGCAGCAGATCGATCAGGGGCCGGGCGGACGCGACACCGCGGGCAACAGCGTGCGCATGATCATGCAGGCCAACCGCCTCAATGCGATCACGCCGAAGACGAGCTTCTTCGTCGGCGTGTCGGGGCAGTGGGCCAACCAGAACCTCGACAGCTCGTCGCGCTTCGCGCTCGGCGGGCCGAAGGCGGTGCGCGCGTACTCGCCGTCGGAGGCGATCGTCGACGAAGGGCTGGTCGCGACGGCATCGTTGCGCTACGCCGTGATTCCGACGCTGACGCTCTCCGCCTTCTTCGATATCGGCGTGGGCCGCTACAACGCGCGCTCGGTGCCGGGACAGGGCGCCAACACCGTCACGCGCAGCGGGGCGGGCCTGGGCGTCTTCTGGAACGCGCCTTACGGCATCACCGTGGACGCCAGCGTGGCGTGGCGCACCACCCGCGCCGACAGCACCGGCGATGACAAGGTGCCGCGCGTATATGTTCAGGTTTCCAAATCGTTTTAGCTGATCAACGCCGCATCGGAGCGGTCAGACAGGAGTTCGACATGAGCGACGACATCAGCCTTCGGACCCGCCGGCATCGCCGGGAGTGGGAGCGAGCGATCCGGCGGCTTGCCAGGCGCGCGGCGCGCCATGCGGGCATCGACGTCAAGCCGGCCGCGCTGCTGCCGCTGATCGCGCTGGTGGCCGCGCCTGGCGTGTTCGCGCTGCCCGGCGGCGGGCAGGTGGTGAACGGCAACGTGAGCATCAGCCAGCCCGATCCGCACACGATGGCGATCACGCAAGGCTCGCAGAAGGGCATCGTCAACTGGAACTCGTTCTCGATCGGCGGGAACGAGACGGTGAACATTTCGCAGCCTTCGTCGCAGGCGGTGCTGCTCAATCGCGTGACGGGCGGCGAGGCGAGCAACATCGCCGGGCATCTCAACGCGAATGGGCGAGTATTTCTCGTCAATCCGGCGGGCGTGCTGTTCGCGCGCGGCGCGTCGGTGAATGTGGGCTCGATCGTCGCCTCGACGCTCGGCATTTCGGACAGCGATTTTCTCGCGGGCAAGTATCGCTTCACGAGCGCGCAGAACGCGGGCGGGCTGGTGCGCAACGAAGGCACGATCACGGTGGGCGAGCGCGGCACCGTCGCGCTGCTCGGCGCGCAGGTGGACAACAGCGGCACGGTGAGCGCGAAGCTCGGCACCGTCGCGATGGGCGCGGGCAGCGACATCACGCTCGATTTCGCGGGCGACGGCCTCACCATGCTCAAGATCGATGGCCCGGCGGCGCAGGCGCTCGCGAGCAACTCGGGCGTGCTCCAGGCCGACGGCGGCCAGGTGATGATGTCGGTGCAGACCGCCGATGCGCTCGCCTCGACCGTGCTGAACCAGACGGGCACGGTGCGCGCGCAAAGCGTGGCGGAGCGCAACGGGCGCATCGTGCTCGATGGCGGCAACGCGGGCCTGACGCAAGTGGCGGGCAGCGTCGATACGACCGGCGGCGCGGGCCTTGCCGGCGGCAGGATCGATATCACGGGGTATCACGTCGAACTGAATGACTCGGTGATCGACGCGAGCGGCGGCGCGGGCGGCGGGCGCGTGCGCGTGGGCGGCGGCTCCGCGGGAAAGGCCACCGATATCCACAACGCCGATGCCGTGTGGATGGGGCCGGGCGCGCAAATTCACGCGGATGCGCTCGACAGCGGCGACGGCGGCAACGTCGTGGTCTATGGCGCAAACGCGGCGCGCGTGTACGGCACGCTCACGGCGCGCGGCGGAAACGTGACGGGCAACGGCGGTCTGATCGAGACATCGGGGCGGTTTCTGGATGTGGCGGGCGCGAATATCGATGCATCGGCGCTGCATGGCATCGGCGGAACGTGGCTGCTCGACCCGTACGACGTGACGATCACGTCGACCAGCATCGACAGCGGCGGCGGGCCGAATTTTTCCGCGTCGTCGGATGTATCGACGATCTCGGTCGGAACTGTCAACAGCCGTTTGAACGCGGGGACGTCGGTCACCATCGATACCGGGACGGGCGGTCCCGAAACGGGCGGCAACATCACGCTCGACGGTCTCATCAACAAGAGCGAAGGCAAGGCGGCCACGCTGACGCTGCTCGCCGCGCGCTCGATCCTGATGGACCGGACGAAGGACAGAAGCGCCAGGGCGGGCATTGTATCGTCGCAGGCGCTCGACAGCGACACGCCGAGCCCGCTGTCGGTCGTGCTGACCGCGAACACCGCCGGATACAAGGACAGCTCGGCGGAGATTTTGCTGCGCGCATCGGAAGGCAACGCGGCGTTCCAGTTCCTGACCAATGGCGGCGACGTGACGATCGGCGGCCCGGCGGGCGGCGTCGCGCCGCGCGTCGTGATCGACAACGTCAACATCGACACGCGCACGCGCACGGATACGCTGTCGGGGGACGGAGCCGTCCGGATCGGCACGAATGCGCCGAGCGGCCGGATCTCGATCAATGGCTCCGCCCCGGTGGACGCGGTCGGTGACGCGCGGGGTCTTGCCTACGGCGTGAACGTCGAAGGCGGGTCCACGCTGCAAACGACGACCGGCGCGATCGCGCTGACCGGCGACGGCTTGACGGGCGGCGTGAAGGTCGGCGGCAGCGCCGGCAACAGCACGCGCGCCTCCGGCATCACTTCGACGACGGGCGGAATCAGCCTGACCGGCACCGGATCATCGACCGGAACCGGCGTAGTTCTCAACGGCGCGAACCTGGATTCGACCAGCGGCGCGATCACGGTGACCGGAAACGGCGGCGCGGGCGGCGTCTCGGCGCAATCGGGCAGCATCGAGCCGGGTTCCGGCAACGTCACGATCGACGGCACCGTGCTCGCCTCCGGATCGGTCGCACGCGCGGACGGCGTCTCGCTCTCCTCGATGCCGATCACCACGACGGGCGGCATCACCATTCGCGGCCACGCCGCACTCGATGGCCCGCTTGGCGGCGGCGTGACCATCGAGGGAGCGGGCGAGGGCAACATCACGCTGCGTTCGGGCCTGCCCGGCATCCGCGTCTACGGCAGCGGCAACGGCTACGAAGGCGTCTCGACTTCGGCGGGCGGCGTGGACAGCGGCCGGGGCATCTTCTTCGTCGCGTCCGCCCGCGACGGCACGGCTGGCCCGATCGACATTCGCGGCGTGACCAACGGCGTGGAAATCACCGCGTCGGGCGCCGATACGCGCTTTCATTCGGGCGTGAAGCTCGTCAACGCGAGCCTCGACGGCTCGGACATCACGCTCGCCGGCTCCATCTCCGGCGGCGCGACGGTGGAGCTGGCGGGGCTGCAGATCATCGATTCCAGTGTCGGCTCGACGGCCACGAAGACGCTCACGCTGCGCGCGTCGAACACTGCCGCGAACACGTCGTCCATTGCGTTCGATGCCGGCTCGACCTCGCTCGATGCCCGCTCGACGCTGGCCGCGCCCCACGGGACGCTAGTACTTGCGCCGGGCAGCGTGTCGGCGGCCACGTTCGACATCGCCGCCGACGATGCCGCGCCGATCAGCATCGGCGTGGCGGGCGCGACCGGGCGTGGCTTCACCATCGACGACACGTTGGGCACCCGTTTGACGACGAGCGTCGACAACATCTATATCGGCTCGGCGTCGCACACCGGGCATATCGAGGTCGGCGGCACGTGCGCCGCCGCGCCGTGCGCGGGCCTGCCGACCTTCGGCAACCTGTCGGTCGCGAGCGGCGGCGCGGGCAGCCAGGGCATTTCCTTGCTCTCGGGCATTTCGCTGGGCGGGAAGCTCACGCTCGATTCCGCCGGCCCCGTGACGCAGGCCGCGCCGATCGAGGCGGTCGGGCTCCTCCTCACCGGGCCGGGCACGTTCACCCTGACCAACGCGAACAACGTCTTCGGGCCGGTCACGCTCGTCGGCACCGGCAATACGTCGGTGAGCGGCACGAGCCTGACGCTCGACAGTGGCAGCGGAACCGAATTCGATGCGGCCACCAACGCCTTCAGAACGATCGACGGCACCGCCCGCTCGACGCTCGCGGGCAACCTGACGCTCACATCGACGAGCGGCGATATCGAGATCGGAACGCCGCTCCAGAACGCATCGGGCCACGACATCACGCTCGATCTGCACAGCGCCGATTCCGTCACCATCGGCTCGAACATCACCTCGACGCTCGGCGCGCTCAACCTGGTCGCCGACGCGGTGAACGAAGTGTTCGTCGGCGGGTTCGCCAGCGGCGACGGCACGGCCTCGCGCGTCGCCATCCAGACCAACGGCGGCAACGTGACGCTGACGGGGCACGGCGCGACCGTGACCACGTCCGACGGCCCAACCAGTACGACGGGCGCGGGCGTCGTGCTGCGCCTGGCCGACATCGATACGCGCACGGGTGCGGCGAACGGCACGCCGACGGCAACAGGCGGCGCCGTGACGATCCACGGCACCATGCCCGCGTCAGCCGGCGTCGACGGATCGTTCCTGGGCACGCGCGCGGGCATCGAAGTCAACGACGCGACGATCTCGACCGGCAGCGGCGACGTCACCCTCGTCGGGCAGAGCCTGAATCCCGCGGTGAATCCGGGCGGCGGCGTGGTGCTGGGCGATGCCGCGCAGTTCAAGTCCGGGCCGGGCGGTCCCGCGCGCATCACCACGGGCACCGGCGCGATCCGCATTGACGGCACCGGCAGCGGCCCCGGCTATGCCGGCGTGACGGTGACCGACGGCGCGTCGATCACGAGCGCGGGCGGTCTCATCGACATACGCGGCAGCAGCGCGGGCGTGTACGACATCACAGGCGTGAGCGCGTCTTCGCCCACGTACGGGGTGCTGCTGCTGAACGGCTCGATCAACGCGAGCGCGCCGTCCGGCACGGTTTCGATCGCCGGATCGACGCCCACCGCCGATGCGGGCATCGCTTACGGCGCCGTGCCGCTGTCGGGCTTCCCGCCGCTGACAGCGGGGCCGTTCTCGATCACGACGGGTCAAGGCGGCGTCATCTCGCTGCGGGCGTCGAACAACGGCACGGCCACGAGTCTCCTGGGCCGCGTCGGCGCGGGCTCGATCGATCCGAAGGGCGGCACGCTCGCGATCTCGGCTGCCTCGGTCGATCCGTCGAGCTTCAACGTGACCGCGCTGAACGGCGTGCCGATCACGCTCTTCGGCACGAGCGCGACGCCGGGCCTCGCCATCGACAACGCCACGTATCAGACCTTCTCGACCAGCCTGCAAACGCTCGTGCTCGGCTCGCCGACGCAGACCGGGCGCATCACGGTCGCGGGCCCGTGCGCGGGCGGCGCGGGCTGCGCGACGCGTCCGGCGGTCGCGACGAACCTCACGCTCGAAAACACCGGCGCCGGCAGTCAGGGCATCGATCTGCCTTCCGGCATCGCGCTGCCGGCCAACGCCACGCTCGCGCTCGACACGACCGGCACGGTCGGCGATCCCGGCGGCGTTCAGGCCGGCACGCTGGTGCTCGCGGGCGGCGGCGTCTTCAATCTGCTCGATCCGAACGACGTCGGTACGCTCGTCGTCGCGGGCGCGGGCACCGTGAACTTCAGGAACGCGGGCAGCTTCACGATCGGCACCGGCAGCGCGAATGGCGTCGATGCGAACGGCCGCGTCGTGCCGGTCGGCGGCCAGCCGGGCACGCTCACGGGCAATCTCGTCGCGATCTCCGACAACGGCCGGGTCACGCTCGGCGCGCCGAACGCGCCGCTGAATCTGAAGGCCGGCGGGAGCATCGACCTCGTGATGGAGAACGCATTCTTCGACAATCCGTACGGGAGCACGCTGGGCGCGGGCAACGCGTGGCGCGTGTGGGCCATGACGTGGCAAGGGGAGAACCGCGGCGGCATCGATCCGCGCGGCCCGCTGCCGAACTTCTATGGCTGCGTCTACGGCGGCGTGTGCGGCTGGAACGGCCGGCCGTCAATGGATGTCGTGTCGGGCAACGGCGATCATTTCGTGTACACGCAGCGGCCGGTCATCACCGTCGATATCGGCAATCAGGATCGTTACGTCGGCGAGGACAACCAGCCGTTCAGCTACTCGCCGGGGCAGCGCTTTCTGAACGGCGATCAGCAGGGCAACGTGCTCGCCGGCTCGATGAGCTCGCCGGCGAACCGGAGTTCAGCGCCCGGAAAATACGCGATCAACGGCACGTTCTCGTCGGCCGTGGGCTACGACGTGAATGTCGTTCCCGGCACGCTCACGGTGATGGCGCCGCCCCCGCCCCCGCCCCCGCCGCCGCCTCCACCGCCGCCCCCGCCCTCGCCGCTCGAAGGCGCGGTGTTCAACCGCACCGGCCTGCAACCGCTCTTCACCGCGCAGGAGCAGAGCTTCGTCTACGAGAGCAATCTCGGCGGCGTCAACGTGTGCGTCGGCACGAGCGAGCCGATCCTCGCCTTGCAGCAGTCCGAAGGACCGGCCGATTCGCTCGCCTCCGAATGGAAGCGCGTGCGCTCGCGGCCGAACCTGAACAACTGTCTGGTCGTGAACGGCCAGCACGGCTGCGGCGAATTCTGAGAACGGAGCCGTGATGATCGATGTAGAACCGCTGCTCGCGCCCGCCGAAACGATGCCGCCCGCCGGCGTCGATCTCGAATACGATCCGGCGTTCCTCGCGTTCGAGGCGCTCGCGCGCGGCAATCCCGAGCGCCAGTTCGAAGCGCTCGCCGAGCCGACCGCGTGGCCCGACGTGCTCGAAGAGTCGCAAGCGCTGCTCACGAAGTCGAAGGATCTGCGCATCGCCGTGGTCTACGCGCGGGCGGCCGCGCGCGTGCACGGCCTCGCGGGTTTTCATGCGGGGCTGCGGCTTCTGACGGGCCTCTTCGAGCGCTACTGGGACAACCTCTATCCGCCGCTCGATGCCGACGACGACAACGATCCCGTGCTGCGCGTCAACGCGCTCGCGCCGCTCGCGGACGCCTACACGCCCTTCGCGGAAGCCGAAACCCTGCTGCACGACCTGCGCGAGACCGAAGTGTGCCGCGCGCGCGGCGAGCGGCTGACGGTGCGCGACATCCTGATCGCGCAGGGCAGGCTCATGGCGGCCGAAGGGGCGAGCGCCGCGACGCCCGCGCGGGTCGAAGGCATGATCGCCGATGCGCTCGCGCAGGACCCCGACGTCTTCGCCGCGGGCATCGATCTGCCGCGCGTGGTGCAGACGCTCGGCATCGTCATGACGGCGCGGCTCGGCGCGGAGCGCACGCCGCTCATCGAAAAGATGATGGACACGACGCGCTGGATCGCCACGCAGTTGCGCGCGGCGGCGCAGCCGGATGCGTCGCAGCCGGCCGATGCGGCTCCTCTCGGCGCGATGGCTCCTACGCCGGCGAGCGCGCCCCGCGTGGCGGCGCGTCCCGGCGAGATCGCGACGCGCGAGGACGCCATCGCGCTGCTCGACGCGGTCTGCGCGTTTCTCGAACGCACCGAGCCTGCGCATCCCGCGCCGCTTTTGATCCGGCGCGCGCGCGGGTGGCTCGGCAAGGACTTCCTCTCCGTGATGCAGGACCTGGCGCCGGAGAGCCTCACGCAGATTCACCTGATCGCGGGAACCAGGCCGCGTTGACCGCGCGGGCGCAACCCGCTTTAAAACAAGCCACGCGTGAATCGTCTTCCAGGCGTGGCTCATGCACATGCACAGGAGGCCTCATGGCAACCAGCAGTCAGAAGTTCATCGCCCGCAATCGCGCGCCGCGCGTGCAGATCGAATACGACGTCGAGACCTACGGCAGCGAGAAGAAGATCCAGCTTCCGTTCGTGATGGGCGTCATGGCCGACCTCTCCGGCAAGCCCGCCGAAGCGCTGCCGCCCGTCGAGCAGCGCAAGTTCCAGGAAATCGACATCGACAACTTCGACAGCCGCATGAAGGCGATGCAGCCGCGCGTCGCGTTCCAGGTGCCCAACAAGCTGACGGGCGAGGGCAATCTGAGCGTCGATATCACCTTCGATACGCTCGACGATTTTTCTCCCGCCGCCGTCGCGCGCAAGGTCGACTCGCTCTCGAAGCTGCTGGAGGCGCGCACGCAGCTCGCCAATCTCGTCATCTTCATGGATGGCAAGAACGGCGCGGAGGAACTGATCGCGCGCGTGCTCGACGATCCCGCGCTGCTCAAGACGCTCGCGACCGCGACGCCCGACAAGGCCGCCGCCGACGACGCTTCGACCCCAGCCGCCGCGCCCGCCGCCGAGTGAGCGTAGCGCGCAAGCCATCACGAACGAGCCCTGAAAGGTAACGACCATGTCCGACATTCCTCAAGCGGCCGAAGCCGCACCCGAACTGCAGGGCGCGACGCTCGAAGGCAACGACCTCGCCTCGCTGCTGAACCGCGAGTTCCGCCCCAAGAGCGACGAGGCGAAGACCGCGGTGCAGACGGCGGTACAGACGCTCGCGCAGCAGGCGCTCTCGCAGACGCAGATCATCTCCGGCGACGCCATCCGCTCGATTCAGGCGATGATCGCCGAGATCGACAAGAAGCTCACCGAGCAGGTGAACGAAGTGATGCATCATGCCGACTTCCAGAAGCTGGAAGGCTCGTGGCGCGGGCTGTACTACCTCATCAACAACACCGAAACCGACGAGATGCTCAAGATTCGCGTGATGAACATCTCGAAGAAGGACCTCGGCAAGACGCTCAAGCGCTTCAAGGGCGTCGCGTGGGACCAGAGCCCGCTGTTCAAGCAGATCTACGAGCACGAGTACGGTCAGCTCGGCGGCGAGCCGTTCGGCGCGTTCATCGGCGACTATTACTTCAATCAGACGCCGCCCGATGTCGAACTGCTCGGGGAGATGTCGAAGATCGCGGCCGCGGCGCACTCGCCCTTTATCGCCGCGGCCGATCCGAGTCTCCTGCAGATGGATTCGTGGCAGGAGCTCGCCAACCCGCGCGATCTCACGAAAATATTCGGTACGCCGGAATATGCGAGCTGGCGTTCGCTGCGCACGTCGGAAGATTCGCGCTATATCGGCCTTGCGATGCCGCGCTTTCTGGCACGCGTGCCGTACGGCGCTAAAACCGAGCCCGTCGATGAATTCGACTTCGAGGAAGAAACGGGTTCCGCCGATCATTCCAAGTACACCTGGGCCAATTCGGCCTATGCGATGGGCGTGAACATCACGCGTTCGTTCAAGCTCTATAGCTGGTGCTCGCGCATTCGCGGCGTGGAGTCGGGCGGCGCGGTCGAAGGGCTGCCCGTGCACAGTTTCCCGACCGACGACGGCGGCGTCGACATGAAATGCCCGACGGAAATCGCCATCTCGGATCGCCGCGAGGCCGAACTCGCGAAGAACGGTTTCATGCCGCTGATTCATCGCAAGAACTCGGATTTCGCGGCGTTCATCGGCGCGCAATCGCTGCAGAAGCCCTTCGAATACGAAGACCCCGACGCCACCGCGAACGCCGCGCTCGCCGCGCGCCTGCCATATCTGTTCGCCTGCAACCGCTTCGCGCATTACCTGAAGTGCATCGTGCGCGACAAGGTCGGCAGCTTCAAGGAACGCTCCGACATGGAGATATGGCTCAACAAGTGGATCACGCAATACGTGGACGGCGATCCGGCCAATTCCTCCGAGCACACCAAGGCGCAGAAGCCGCTCGCCGCCGCCGAGGTGAAGGTGCAGGAAGTGCCGGGCGCGCCGGGCTACTACACGTCGCAGTTCTTTCTGCGTCCGCATTATCAGCTCGAAGGGCTGACGGTCTCGCTGCGGCTGGTGTCGCGCTTGCCTTCGCAGAAGGAAGCAGCCTGAGAGTTTCAGATGTTTCGTATCGCCGATGCCCGCATCACGCGGGCATCCGCAACACCGTGGTCTCCGATGCATCGCCCACCCACACCGCGCTCGCGGTGAAATTGTCGTGTCTGGGCCGCGCGCTGCCGCGCAGACGCGTCACCATCAGATCGAGCCATGCGGCAGGCGTCTGCGCCTGTCCGATCGCCTCGATCATCATGGATTCGTCGAGATACTCCCAGAAGCCGTCGGTGCAGAGCAGGAACGCGTCGCCATCGGCGATCGGGAACGGTTCTCCGGACGCCGCGATGGCGAGATCGTCCGCCGTGCCGAGCGCCGAGAACAGCACGTTGCGGCGCGGATAGCTGCGCACGTCGCGCGCTTCGAGCAGGTTCGCATCGATCATGCTCTGCACGAGACTGTGATCCTGCGTCTGCACGACCGTCGCGCCGCGCCGGAAGCAGTAGAGCCGCGTGTCGCCGCAATGCGCCCACGACGCGAGGCCCGCCGCTTCGTCGATGCCGAGCAGCACCGCCGTCGAACGCATCTGCGCCAGATCGCCGTCGTGCTCCTGCGCATCGATGATGGCGTCGTTCGCGCGCAGCAGCACGCGCAACAGGTTCGGCCCGGTGAGCGCGACGCCCGTCTGCGCGACGCGCGCGAGTTCGGCGAGCACGGTATCGACCGCGATGCGCGAGGCCGTATCGCCGCCGCCGTGACCGCCCGCGCCGTCCGCGACCACGCTCGCGAACAGCGCCGCGTGCCGCCATTGCCCGTAAGCGTCCTCGTTGCGCGAGCGTCCGCCCACATCGCTCACGCTTGCGGTTTGAAGTTGCATGTCGGTTCTCCGGCGCGCGTCACGGGCGGCCGCGGCGTTTCAGTTCGCTGATCTGCGTTTCGTAGGCGGCGACGAACGCCCGGCCGAACAGCATATGGAAATCTTCGGTCGCCTCGCTCGACAACTGGCCGTAAAGCTCGGTGAAGAGATCCCAGCAGCGCGCGCGGCGCTTCTTGCCGGACATGAGATCGTCGAACCGCGAACGCCCGGGCAGACGCGCCTCGATGCGTTGCGGCTCGAAGCGCTCGAACACGCCGTCGAGCGCCGCGCGCATGCCGGCGACCATGCCGACCTGATGCGCGCGCAGATCGGCGCAGGCATCGGCGAGCGCCGCGGCGGGCGGCATGAAGCCGCGCGTGGGCCCGCTGAGCAGATGCGCGAGCGCGGCGTCCACGTTCGGCGAGAACTTGAGCGGATTGTTGTCCGCTGCCGCGATGATCGTCGCTTCCGTGCGCATTTCGCGCTTGAACGCGGCGCGCGCGGCGAGCAGTTCGAGCGTGCCCTGGATCGATTCGCGCAACAACGTGCCGATGAGCTGCATCAGCGCGGGCGTGAGCGCTTCGATCCGCACGCCGGGGGCGTCGAGGCCTTGCAGCAGTGCTGCGATGAGGGCGCGCTGATCGCCCTGCACCGCAGGCGCGGGCGAAGGCGCAGGCGCGGCTGCCGGCGCTGGCGCTGGCGCGGCGCGTGCGGCCGGCGGCGTGAACGCGCTGTGCAACTCCGAGCCGGCGTCGGACAGCGTGGCGGGCGGCGCGACCGGCCGCGCCGCGCCGGTCAGACTCGCGAACGGGTCGTCGTCGTGGGCGGTGTTGGGCTGCGTAATCGGATCGATGAGCGGATCGATGAGCGGTTCCATCAGCGGATTCGACGCGCCCGGCGCGAGACCGAAAAGCTCGTCGATGGAACGCTTCGAAGCCGGATCGTCGAACTCGAAGTCGAAACGCTGATGCGGCGCGCCGGACTCGGGCGCTGCGAGCGGTTCGGCCGCGGCGGGCGCATCGAAGAGACCCGCGAACGGATCGTCCGGCGTTGTGGCGGCGCTCGCGTATGGCGTCTCGAAGGACGTCTCCGTGCGATCTTCGTCGCACACTTGCGCGCGCAACTGATAGCCGCCGATCTGCACTTCGTCGCCGTGCGCGAGCGGCACTTCCTGGCCGGGATCGAGCGGCACGCCGTTGACGAGCGCGGGATTGCTGCCGCGATCGGTCAGCCGGTACGCGCCGTCGCGCCACGCGATCTGCGCGTGCATGCGCGAGACGGTGCGCTCGGCGTCGTCGAGCACCAGCCGGTTCGTCACCGCGCGCCCGATGGTGCCGCCCTCGGCGCTGAAGCTCGCCGCGAGCGGCGTGCGCGGCGGCTGGCCGTTGTGACGGGTCACCGTGAGTGTGAGCATGGTTCAGTCGAACGCGTAGACGAAGTCGTTCCCGCTCGCCGACAGCCGGATGCGCCCGAGCGCGCCGCCTTCGGTGAGCCGCGTCAGGTACTCCGTGGAAATGCGCGGCAGCACGGTATTGGTGAGCAGCGCGTCGATCACGCGTCCGCCCGATTCGGCCTCCGTGCAGCGCGACACGATCAGCCGCACGGCGTCGTCGTCGTAGTCGAACGGAATGCCGTGATTGTCCGACACGCGCCTGCGGATGCGCTCCAGTTGCAGACGCACGATATCGGCCATCATCGCGTCGGAGAGCGGGTAGTAGGGCACCGTGACGAGCCGCCCGAGCAGCGCGGCGGGAAACACGTCGAGCAGCGGACGGCGCAGCGCGGCGGCGAGCGCGTCCGGCGCGGGCGCGTTCGCGGGGTCGCGGCACATCGACATGATCAGCTCCGAGCCGACGTTCGACGTCAGCAGGATGATCGTGTTCTTGAAGTCGATATAGCGTCCCTCGCCGTCTTCCATCCAGCCCTTGTCGAAGACCTGGAAGAAGATCTCGTGCACGTCGGGATGCGCCTTCTCCACTTCGTCGAGCAGCACGACGCTGTACGGGCGGCGGCGCACGGCCTCGGTGAGGATGCCGCCTTCGCCGTAACCCACATAGCCGGGCGGCGCGCCCTTGAGCGTCGAGACCGTGTGCGCTTCCTGGAACTCGCTCATGTTGATGGTGATGACGTTCTGCTCGCCGCCGTAGAGCGTTTCGGCGAGCGCGAGCGCGGTTTCCGTCTTGCCGACGCCCGAAGTGCCCGCGAGCAGGAAAACGCCGACCGGCTTGTCGGGATTGTCGAGCCGCGCGCGCGACGTCTGGATGCGCTTCGCGATCATCTCCAGCGCGTGGCGCTGGCCGATCACGCGGCGATCGAGCGCATCGGCGAGATTGAGCACGGCGGCCAGCTCGTTCTTGAGCATCCTGCCGACGGGAATGCCTGTCCAGTCCGCGACCACGCCCGCGACCACGCCCGCATCGACGCTCGGCAGAATCAGCGGCGCGTCGCCCTGCAATTCGACGAGCCGCGCCTTGAGTTCGGCGAGACGCGCGAGGCGTTCATCGCGCGAGGGCGGCGCTTCGCCTTCCGCCGGGGTATCCACGGCTGCGCCGCTTTCGCGCAACGCGGCCCGCAACGCCAGCAATTCGTCGACGACCTGCTTCTCGTCCTTCCAGCGCGCTTCCAGGCCAGCGAGCGTGTCGCGTTCGCGGGCGAGCGCCGCTTCGACATCCGCCGCACGCGTGCCGACATCGACGCCCACGTTCGCCTCGCGCGCGATGATCTGCGCTTCCACGTCGAGCGACTCGATGCGCCGCTGGCAATCGTCGACCTGCGGCGGCGTCGCGTGCTGGCTGACCGCGACGCGCGCGCACGCGGTATCGAGCAGCGACACGGCCTTGTCGGGCAACTGCCGCGCCGGAATGTAGCGATGCGACAGCCGCACGGCCGCCTCGATCGCCTCGTCGAGCAACTGCACGCGATGATGGCCTTCGAGCACCGCCGCCACGCCGCGCAGCATACGCACCGCTTTGGTTTCATCGGGTTCGTGGACCTGCACGACCTGGAAGCGCCGCGTGAGCGCCGGGTCCTTCTCGATGTGTTTCTTGTACTCCGCCCACGTCGTCGCGCCGATGGTGCGCAGGTCGCCGCGCGCGAGCGCCGGCTTGAGCAGATTGGCCGCGTCGCCGGTGCCCGCCGCGCCGCCCGCGCCGACGATGGCATGCACTTCGTCGATGAACAGGATCACCGGCTTCGGGCTCGCCTGCACGTCCTCGACGACCTGCCGCAGCCGCTGCTCGAATTCGCCCTTCATGCTCGCGCCCGCCTGCAACAGACCGAGATCGAGCGACCAGAGCGCGACTTCGCGCAACGGCGGCGGCACGTCGCCGCGCACGAGACGCTGCGCGAAGCCTTCGACGACGGCGGTCTTGCCCACGCCCGCCTCGCCGGTCAGAAGCGGATTGTTCTGACGCCGGCGCATGAGAATATCGACGAGCTGGCGGATTTCATCGTCGCGGCCGGTAACGGGATCGAGCGCGCCGCGACGCGCCTTGTCCGTCAGATCGGTGGCGTATTTGTGCAGGGCTTCCTGCTTGCCCATGCTCGCGGGCGCGGTCTCGCCTTCGGGCGCGCTCGCTTGCGTGCGCGGTTCATCGGCACTTTCCTCGACGGAATCGGCGACGATACGCGCGAAGTTATCCGAAAGATCTTCCGGCCTGATGCGCTCGAACTGCCGCGAGATGCCGACGAGCACGCCGCGCAAACGCGGCGTCTTCAGCATGCCGACGAGCAGATGGCCCGTGCGCACCTTGCTCGCGCCGTACAGCAGCGTGCCGTAGACCCAGCCGCGCTCGATCGCGTCGGTGATGTGCTCGGAGATATCGGAGATGGACGTCGCGCCGCGCGGCAGCCGGTCGAGCGCGCCGGTCAGCTCGCGGGCTAGCGCGGCGGCGTCCACGTCGTAGTGCGCGATGATCCGCTGCAGATCGGAGCGCGGCGTCTCCAGCATCTGCATGAGCCAGTGCGCGAGTTCCACGTAGGGATTGCCGCGCATCTTGCAGTACACCGTCGCGCTCTCCACGGTTTTGTAGCCGAGCCTGTCCAGCTTGCCGAACAGCGCCACACGACTGATCTCCGCCATCGTCCGACTCCTTTGAACGCGCGCGCGCCGACCGGAGGCGCGGCTTCATCCGATAAGACGGCGCTCGTGCGGTGTTTTTGCAAAGCGCATCGATTCAGGCGACATGCGCATCGGCGTCGAGCGCGAGATCGGCGCGATCGGTCTTGCGCGCGAGCGTGCCGAGCCACGCCGAATAGCCGATGCGGCCATAGCGCCCCGGCCGCGCGGTCGGCACCTCCTTTGCGGCGAGCACGAGTTGCGCATCCCATGCAAGCTCGCCGTTCAGATGCCGGCGAACCAGCGCGACGAGCGTCGATAGCGCCGCGCCGCCCGGCAGGAACGATTCGTACTGCGCGAGCGTGAGCGGCCCGAGCACGAGGCGGAATGCGTGCTGACGGTCCCACACGCGCGCGCCGAGCACCGCGCCGTGGCCGAGTTGCGCGAAGCCCGCCGATCGCGATGACAAGCGCGCCGCACGCGATCGCAACGCGGTGCGCTCGGCCTGCGGCAGCGTCATCCAGTGCCCGCGATACGGCTCGATGCGCACCGGCACCCGCAACAGCGCGGACGCGATGCCTTCGAGCACCTCGGCCGGACGTGTCTGCATGTTGAGGAGACCCGCGAAATGCAGCTTCGCGTGATCGGACACGGCGTCGCGCGCTCGGGTCGCCGGATCGGCATGACCGATCAGCGCGCCGGCATAGAACGCGAAACGATCCTGGGCCGGACGGTCCAGCCCGTTGACCGGACGACCCTGCGCCCACGCGCGATAGAACAGCAGCAGAAAGCGATGCAGCAGCGTATCGAGCAGCCGCGCGAAGGCCGTATCGCCATGATGCAGCGCGCGCTCGCGGGCGAAGTCGGTCAGATGCAGCGGCAGCGGTCCGTTGGGTCCGAGAAAGCCGAAGAAGCGCTGCGCGAGGCGCGGCGCATGGCCGCCGTCATCGCGTGCGAGCGCGGCGAGCGGCGCGGGCGCGAAGGCGAGCGAAACGTCTTGCGCGAGCCGCAACGGTTCGTCGGCGGGCCGCGCGCCCGCGCCGAGACGCGGCAGGTCTGGCGTGAGCGCCTCGATGTGCCGCATCAGCCGATAGAAGTCGTGACGATGCGGCTCGGCGGCAACGGCGTCGAACAACTCCAGCAGCGCGCGCGCGTGCGCGGGCGCTTCGGCGGGCGCTGGCCGCGCCACGGCTAGAAGATCGCTCGCGTGCCGCATCGCGCGGGCAGGCTCAGGATTTCGCCGCGCGCGCCGGTGCGCAGGGCGGTCTGCACGAACGAATTGATCGACACGTAGCGCGCGAAAAAGCGGTCGAGCACGCAGCCGAAGAGCCACGCGCTGCCGCCCTGAAACGCGAGATCGTCGACCGTGACGTCGATCGAGAGGCCGCGCCCGAAGGCGATCGGGCCGGGCATCGGCAGGCGGCGCACGACGGGCTTCGCATCGACCGCGACCACGCCCGCGACCTGATTGCGGCCGGTGTGATCGGCGGGCGCGACATGCAGCGCCAGGAGCGCGCGCAACGCCGCCGCCGCTTCGCGCGGACCGTTGCAGAGCGACAGATAGTGCAGCGACAACTGATCGATCAGACGCCAGGTCTGCGCGGCGTCGAGCGGCGCGGGCGCGGGGCGCGACGGTCCGCTCACGCATTTCACGGCGGCGACGGGCGCTGCGATGTCGAGCGAGAAGTCGCTGCCCGGACCGCTTGCCGCCATCATCATCGGCAGATCGCGGTTGCTGCAGAGCGTTTCGAACGACAGTTGCCGCAGCGAGCCGCGATACGGCGCGGCGCGCGGATCGACGATCGACACATACGTCTCGCTGCCGACGTAATCGGTGCGCGCGCCGCTCTTGCGCCGCGCGGCGGGCACGAGGCGCGGCTCGCGTTCGGTCGTGAAGTACGCGGCCTCGGCGGGGCGGTCGGCGAGATAGTCCGCGTAGAACGGATGGAAGGTCTGCTCGCTGTCGTCGTGCGCGCCGTAGCCGGAGACGCCCGTGACCGAATGCACTTCGAAATCGAGCGGATGCGTGCGGTCGGGCACCACATGAAAACGCGCGCTGGAATCCGTGACGAGCGCGCGATCCGCGTGTCTCGGAAAGAGATTGACGGCGGGCACGCAATCCAGCAGCACGTTCTCCTTCGTGACGATGCGTTCGAGCGTGGCGTCGCCCGCATCGAACAGCAACGTGAGTTCGATGTCGCGGGCGGCGAAGGCGGGCAGCACGTCCGCGAGCCCTTCGATGCGCGCGAAGCGCAGGCGCTGCGGCAGCGCGAAATACTCGTGCAGCAGCCGATAGCCCTGGAACGCGTTGGGCGTGACGGGCAGCAGCGCTTCGTCGTCGGCGAAGCCCGCGGGCGCGACGGCATCGCCCGGCAGCACGGCGAGCGTCGTGGCCGGACGTTCGGGCGTCGATACGACGATCGCGAGCGTGTGGCCGAGCACGAGCTCGTGCAGCCGGAACGCGATGTCGTCGCCGCCGGCGAAGTAGAGGCTCAGCGCATCGAGACGCAGCGCATCGAACGACAGACCTTCCGGCGTCGCGAGCCGGATGCGCAGCGCACCCTTCACATGCGGCGCGAGCGCGCGCGTCGCGGGCAGCGTGGCGAGCGGCAGATCGGGCGTCTGCGCGTGATAGCGCGCATCGGTCAGCTCGACGGGCCAGAGCGTGAGCGCGGCGCCGGTGCGGAACTCGCACGGCGTCGTCTGCGCGGGCGTGCGCAACGAAAACAGCGCGGTGTGACGCGGCACGGTGAAGCCATCGGCGAGATTGGGATTGGCGAGATCGGGCGCAAGCCGCGCGATCAGCATCGCGGGCGTGGGACACGCGGCCTGCGGCAGCACGACGTGCGTGAGTTGCTGCGTGAAGCGCGGAAACTCTTCTTCGAGCTTCAACTGGACGCGTGCGGCGAGAAACGCCGTGCCTTCGAGCAGCCGTTCGACGTATGGATCGGCGACGTCGATGCCGCTCATCCCGAGTCGCGCCGCGATCTTCGGAAACTGCTGCGCGAACTCCGCGCCCATCTCGCGCAGATGCGCGAGCTCGGTGTTGTAGTGACGCAGCAGGCGCGGGTCCATGAGTGTGCTTTCGTCCTTTGCGCGCGATCAGCGCGGCAGTTCCATCACCGTGATGCCGCCTTCTTCGAGATCGATCTGCGTGCGCAGCGCGAATTCGAGCGGTACCGGCTGCGCCCACAGGAGACCGCGAATCACGAGCGCGATCTGGTTGTGCATGTCGAGCACGGAGCGGTCGAGGACGGGTTCGATCTCCAGCGTCGATGGATCGATGCGCGGCTCGAAACGCTCGATCGCGGTGCGGATCGCCTGTTCGAGCACGACGGGATCGACCGTCGATGCGAAGCGCCCCGACAGGCAGGGCAAACCGTAGTTGAGCACCGAAGCGAACGCGTGCGCGAACTGGTCTTCGTCGATCTCGCTGCCGAGATTGGTCGTGTTGAAGAGCCACGAGACATCGCGCAGCACCGCCGCGCGCAGGCCGCGATGCGAGAGAAAGCGCTCGCCGGCGGGATCGGTGCGCGATGTGGGATCGTCGTCGATCAGCCGATCGAGCAGCGTGGGCTGGAGGCGGTCGGCGGCGCTGGGTGCGTTCATCGACATGATGCTCAGCCGGTGCGTCGCGTGGACACGTCGAGTGCGAAGGTCACGTCCGCGCCGCGCGCGCCGGTTTCCGTCTGCGGCGCGCAGGTCATCGTGAGCTGCTGCGCCGACAGTTCGAAGATCTCGCACAGGCGGCCGAAACGCGGGCTCGTGAAAATCTGATAGTTGCGCAGATACGCCTGTTCGAGCTTCATCGACAGGAACTCGATCTGCACGCCGTGATCGGTGCCTGCCGACTTGAAGCAGCGGATGTGCGCGAGCGCGAGCAATTCGGCCTGCGCGCACAGTTTGGCGATGACGGGCGAGGCCGAATCCACCGTGCGGATCAGGCCGAGCGAACTCACGCGCATGTCGCTCGCGTTGAGCGCGGCGGTGTGCTGTACCGCGTCGTAGCCTTGCGCCCAGCGCCAGCCGTGGATCTGCATCGGCGTGTCCCAGTCGCCGCGCTTGCTCGCTTCGCCCTTCACGGGCGTGTTGCTGCGCTTGGGCACGACCTGCAAAAGCATGTCGTTGGATTCCGGCAGCGCGAGCTGGTCGAACTGGCGGAGGGCATCGAGCGAGAGGCAGTCGTGCGGGCGCGGCTCGCGCGTGTCGGAGCTTGGCATCGTCCTGGTCCGGGAAACGGTCATCGAACATAAGACGGCGGCTGCGGCGCGATTTTGAAGCCGATCGATATTGAAAATATTCCGCCGATGTTCGTCCTACCTGCAAGCGCGAATTCGCGCGACGCAAACCGGACCACTACGGAGGACCACATGGCAACGATCGACTGCTATCTGAAGATTGACGGAATCGAAGGTGAATCGAAGCACAAGGGCGCGGAGAATCAGATCGAAGTGCAGTCCTTCGACTGGGACGTGACCAACGCCGGCAGTCCGGCGGTCGGCGGCGGCAGCGGTCAGGGCAAGGCGAAGCCCGGCATGTTCACGTTCTCGCACTTCTACGACAAGGCCTCGCCCACGCTCGCGAAGAGCTGCGTGAGCGGCAAGCACCTCGCGAACGCGAAGCTCACCGTGAGCAAGTCGGGCGAAGGGCAGAAGGAATTCCTCACCGTCACGATGAAACAGGTGACCGTGACGCACGTCGGCATGGGCGGCGGCATGGGCGGCGAGTTGCACGAGAACGTGAGCCTGCTCTATGCGGATATCGAGTTCGAATACAAGCCGCAGGATGACAAGGGCGCGCTGGGCGGCGCCGTCAAGTTCGGCTACGACGCCTTGACGACCGAAGTGCGCTGACCTTCGCAACCGACTCTCACGACGCGGGTGCGCCGATGTCCACCACCGATGTCGCCACGGCGCAGCCGCTCGCAAGCGTCGAGACGCCGCTCGCCGACGACCTGCGCTTCCTCTCGCTGCGCGCGAGCGCCGAGCTCGGGCGCATGCCGCGCTGTGAACTCACGCTCGTGTCGAAGCGCGCGGATATCGACTTCAGCAAGATACTCGGCAAGCACGTGAAGGTCTCGCTGCGCGTGGACGGCGCGAAGCCGCGTGTGTTCGGCGGCTACGTGGTGAGCTTCCGGCAGACCGGCATGCGCGGACGTCTGTACGCCTATGAAGCGGCGGTGCGTCCGTGGCTGTGGCTGCTCACGCGACGCAGCACCTGCCGCATCTTTCAGAACAAGACGGTCGAGGAGATCGTGAAGGCGGTTTTCGCCGATCCGGTCTACAAGCAGCTCGAACTGGGCGAGATCAAATGGAAGGCCAACTCCCGCGCGCATCGGCCGCGTGAGTACTGCGTGCAGTATCGCGAGTCGGACTTCAATTTCGTGAGCCGGCTGCTCGAAGACGAAGGCATCTACTACTGGTTTCAGGACAAGGACGGCAAGGAATCGCTGATTCTCACCGACACGCTCGCCGCGCACGAAAGCGTCGCGGGCTGCGAATCGCTGCCGTACGGCGCGGTGATGAGCGCCGCGCCCGGCATGGAATACGTGAGCGAGTGGCGCGTGAATCACATGATCGAGACGCGCAACTGGGTGCTCACCGATTACGACTTCAAGCATCCGTCGCGGCCCTTGCAAAAGCAGGCCGTCAAGCAGATGCCGGGCTTCGACGCGTTTTCCGGGCTCGAACACTTCGACTATCCCGGCGGCTATGTCGAGGCCGATCATGGCGAGAGCCGGGCGAAGTCTCGTGCGGACGAAGGGCTCATCGAGGCCAGCGTGACCGACGATCCGGCGATCAACTGGCATCAGGTCGATGCGCGCAGCAACGGCAGGAGCGTGCGCGCCGGCACGCTGCTGAAACTCACGCGCCATCCGCGCGCCGATCAGAACGCGCAGTATCTCGTCACGCGCACGCACTACGAGATCGATCTCGCCGACTACGAAGCCTTCGACGGCGCGCAGTCGAACCGCTGCGAGTGCTGGTTCTCCGCGATCGACGCCAAGCAACACTTCACGCCCGCGCGTGCGACGCGCAGGCCCTTCGTGCAGGGGCCGCAGACGGCGGTGGTCGTCGGGCCCGGCGGCGACGAGATTCATACGGATCAGTACGGGCGCGTGAAGGTGCAGTTCTTCTGGGACCGTCAGGGCAAGCGCGACGAGAACAGTTCCTGCTGGATTCGCGTGTCGCAGCCGTGGGCGGGGAAGGGCTTCGGCGCGGTGGCGATACCGCGCATGGGGCAGGAAGTGATCGTCGATTTTCTGGAGGGCGATCCGGACCGGCCGATCATCACGGGCCGCGTCTACAACGCCGAGCAGATGCCGCCGTACGATTTGCCCGGCAACATGACGCAGACGGGCATCAAGAGCCGTTCGAGCAAGGGCGGCAGCGCCGCGAACTGCAACGAGTTGCGTTTCGAGGACAAGAAGGGCGCCGAGCAGGTGCTGCTGCATGCCGAGCGCAATCAGGATATCGAAGTCGAGAAGGATGAGACGCATTGGGTCGGGCACGACCGCAAGAAGAACATCGACCACGACGAGACGACCGTCGTAAAGCACGATCGCACGGAGACGGTCGGGAACAACGAGAAGATCGACGTGACGATGAACCGCACGGAGACGGTGGGCGTCAACGAGAGCATCACGATCGGCTCGAATCGGACCAAGACCGTGAAGGCGAGCGAGACCGCGACGGTGTTCCTGCAGCGCACGCATAGCGTGGGCATCAACGAGACGATCACCGTCGGGGCGGCGCAGGAGGTGACGATCGGCGCGTTTCAGGCGGTGACCGTTGGGGCTTATCAGGCGGTGACGGTGGGGGCTTATCACACTGAGACCGTCGGGGCGAGTCAGACGGTGAGTGTCGGGTCGAGTCAGAGCGTGACGGTGGGTTCGGATCAGACGGTGAATGTCGGCGGAACGCAGGCGACAAGCGTGGGTGGGGATCAGTCGTTGAGTGTGAGCGGCGGGCAGACGGTGTCGGTCGCGAAGGATGCGAGCGAGTCGATCGATGGCGCGCAGGCGAGCAAGGTGGGGAAGGGGCGCACCACGGAGGTGGGCGAGGACGATGCGCTCAAGGTCGGGAAGAATCTCGTCATCGAGGCGGAAGAGTCGGTGGTGATCAAGACCGGGGATGCGAGTTTCAGCATGAAGAAGGATGGGACGATTCAGATCAAGGGGAAGGATATTACGGTGATTGGGAGCGGGAAGATCAGTGTGAAGGCGGATGGGGATATCACGATGAAAGGGTCGAAGATTTTGCAGAATTGAAGGCTGGAACATCCGCGTCCCCAAAACCAGGTCCGCAGCCACCGATCATTTACAAAATCGCGCACCCTTATTTCCCGAACACCCAACCCCGACCCCCGCTACCACGCCCCGCCCCACTAATCAATCGATAGTCATCCCAATCGTATCCGACCCACCCTCGCGTACGATCAATATTCCTGACCAAATGTGATGCAGGGAGACAGTCCGGTGAAAGCATCTCGTTTGATGGTCCTATGCGCCGCGCTTGCCTCGTCTCCCATGACCAGTCATGCGCAGTCCCTGCAAAATCTCTACGTCACCGCCGGCTGGTTTCATCTCGCGCCGCAGGACAGCAGCGGCCCGTTCACGGTGACCTCGGTCAACGGCCGGCCCGTCAACATCGTCCAACCCAACACAGGCGCAGGCGCGTCGAGCGCCGACACGTTCGGCGGCACGATCGGTTACTTCGTGACCAGTCACATCGCGGCGGAGCTCGAAATCGGCATCCCGCCGAAATTCGATATCACCGGCACCGGATCGCTCGAAAGCTTCGGCAAGCTCGGCACCGTCAAGCAATGGAGCCCCGCGCTGATCTTCAAGTACGTTTTCTTCGAGCCGCAAGCGAAATTCAGGCCGTATATCGGCGTGGGCGTCACGCGCACCTCCTTCAGCGACGCGGAAATCACCAACACCGCGTTCGAAATGCGTGCGCTCGGCGGCACGACGACCGCCGACGCGGACTCGACCTGGGCGCCCATCTTCAACATCGGCTTCACCTACGCCGTCAACGAGCACTGGTTCGGCGTGATGTCGCTGTCCTACATTCCGCTGCATACGACCGGTCACTTCACGACCACGAGTCAAACGCCTCTCGGGCCCGTCACCCGGCGCTCCGAGGCCAAGCTCACGCTCGATCCCATCGTTTTCTCGCTGCGCGTCGGCTATCGGTTCTGACGCGAAAAGGCAGCCCCGCTTTTCAATCCGGGCACGCTCGCTTCGTCTTGTCGCCATGATCCGCCCGAAATAGCACGGACGGATGGCGTAGCATTCCTAACGTCTGTCGGGAGGACATGCTGCGTCTGTCACATAGTGAATCGGCGCGAGACACCGTGACACGTGTGCCTGCCCAATCGACGGGAGCTCGGCGATGACCAGTATCGTGGTACTTTCTGACGGCACCGGAAACAGCTCCGCCAAAGCGCAGAAGACCAACGTGTGGCGCATGTTCCAGGCGCTCGATCAATCGGCGAGCGATCAGATCGCGTTCTACGACGACGGCGTCGGCACATCGGCCAACAAGTATCTCGCGCTCGTCGGCGGTGCGTTCGGCTGGGGCCTCAAGCGCAACGTCATCGATCTCTACAAGTTCGTCTGCCGCAACTATCGGCCGGGCGACGACATCAGCGGTTTCGGCTTCAGCCGCGGCGCCTTCACGATCCGCGTGCTCGTCGGCCTGATCGACTCCGAAGGTCTGCTCGAAGCGGCCTCCGAGGAAGATCTCGATCGCGATGCCCGCAGGGCTTATCGTCACTACCGCTCCGCGCGCTTTCCGTCGAAGAGTCCGCTGGTCTGGGGACTGCGCGCATTGCGCGACGGTTTGCTGTGGGCATCGGACCGGGTGCGGCGGCGGCCGCTCTATGCAGAGGTCAATAAGCGGAAAGAGATACCGATTCGTTTCCTCGGTCTGTGGGACACGGTCTCCGCATACGGCGTGCCGATCCTGCCGCTCAAGCGCGCGATCGACGCAACCATCTGGCCGATGATGTTCGGCGATCTCAAGCTGTCGCCGCATGTGAAACGCGCGTGCCACGCGCTGTCGCTCGACGACGAGCGCTCGACCTTCCATCCGCTGCCGTGGGATGAAACCGGCGAACCGCAGACCGGCGACGCGCACGGCGGCATCGAGCCGGGACGCATCACGCAGGTCTGGTTTCCCGGCGTGCACTGCAACGTCGGCGGAGGCTATCCCGAAGATCAGCTTTCGCTCGTCTCGCTGCACTGGATCCTGAACGAGGCGATCGCCGTGGGGATTCGCGTGCTGCCTTCGGCGCTCTCCGATATCGTCGCGACACAGTCGCCCTTCGCGCGCGTCTACGATTCGCGCAAGGGGCTCGCGGGCGGCTATCCCTATCTGCCGAGGCTGGCGTTGCCCTGCGTGACGAAGGATGGAAAGCCGTTCTGGCCGATCGTGCACTGGAGCGTGCCGGTGCGCGTCGCATTCGGCACCGACCGCTATGCGCCCGTCGCGCTGCGCGAGAGCTTTCAGGTGCTCAAGCCCGATGGCACGCTCGAAGCGGTTCCCGCGAATCCGGGCATCGCCGCGCCGCCGTTGCTGCGTCCGGCGCAGGCCGCGACGCCGCCCGCAGGCGAAGCCGCCGCCAGGCTGAAGGAGAACGAAACGACGCTCCGTCAGGCTCTCGACTTGCTCAGTAAGCGTGACACAGCGGCGATGGGCCTCGCCTGGGACACGGTGTTCTGGCGCCGCGCCGCGTATCTCGCGACGCTCATCATATCGGCGCTGCTGATCCTCTTCCCTTGGTTCACGATCGGCATCGAATGGCTGGAGAAGTGGCACGGCGGCGCGCTGAGCGCTTCGAAGCCCGCGCAACTCGAAGACGACATGTTCAACACGGCGCTGACCTTCATCAAGGGCATGCTTCCGTCGTGGAGTTCTCCGTGGACGAGCGCATTCGGCGCGCATTCGAGCGTCTTCGTGCTGACGCTACTCGTGTGGCTGTGCTCGCTCCAGTTCGGCAGCGTGCTGAGAAAGCGCGTGCATGACCGCGCCTATCTCGCCTGGCACCCGGACCTTTGCCTCACCTATCTCGAATGGCGCCGGCTGTCCGAGGCAGGCAGCCGCAACATGACGCTGGCGGGCGCGGCGTTGTTCGCACTGCTCGCGGCCTTCGCGTGGGGCACGCTGAAGAACCAGCGCACCAGTTGGGAACTGACGGGGGCCGCCGTCGCGCTATGCGGCCTCGCGTTGTGGCGACAAGTGCGCGTGAGGCGGCTCGACCGGAACCATAGGGCCGTGAACCAGCGCGATGCCACGCCAGCGGCGATAGCGCAGGCCATGAAAGGCGGATTCGCGCTGAGTCTCGCGCGCAGGCTGCGTGACAACGGCGCATTCGGGTATGTCTGCAAGAAGATCGAATGCGTGATTCTGCCGGGCGTGTGCCTCGCGATTGTCGGGCTGCTCGGCATCGCCGTGGCGAACCGCGCGCTCTTCGACGGGCTGAGCGCGGTCGGCAAGGTTTGCGCAATCCAGAAGACCGTCGATTCGGCACCCGATCCAGCGAAGCCGGCCGGCGTCGCGTTCCACACGAAGGATCTGTGCTGGGATTCGGGCGTGACGCTTGCGAAGGACGCGCGCTACGAAATCAGGCTCGTGACCGACGGCGACTGGCTCGACCGGACCGAGCGCGCGGACGTGGGCGGTTTTCCGACCGACACGGTCGCTCACTTCGCCGCGGCCGGCCTCAAGCGCTGGTGGTTCGAAGACTGGTTCAAGCCGATCGCGCGGATCGGCGAAGGAGGGCACGACGAATATGTGCTCGAACCCGAAGCGCCGTTCGCATCGTATCGATATGCGAACAATCATCGCGCGAGCGGCGTGATTGCCGCGGGCTCGAAGCCGCCGCTGTGCGATGTCGGCGGCGGACATCTCGAACCGCTCGGCGCGCAGCAGGCCGCGTGCGTCGTGGGCGGCGATCCGACGCCCGCAGGCCGCAAGGTGCTCGTGTCGCAGATCACCGCGAAGACGGGCGGGCGGCTCTTTCTGTATGTCAACGACGCAGTCGCCCCGATAGTCTTCGACAAGGGCCGTTTCTACCCCAACAACCTCGGCTGCGCACAGGTGATCGTCTCGCAGGTGATGGACGACCGCGTCCGTAAGCTCGTCGGGCAGAGCCTGCCGTGCACGGCGGCGTTGCCGGCCGCGAACGCCATCGTGCAGAACACGCCGGTGTCGCGATAACGCGCGACGGCGTCTAGTCCGGCGTCGCGCATGTCGACAGCAACTGCCGCGCTTCTGTCACGAGCGCGCAGTCCTGCTCTTCGGCGAAGCTGGCGACGAGCGCTTCGAGACACTCGCTCGCTTCGTTGCCGCGCCCTTCGATGCGCAGCACGCCCGCAATCTCGATGCTGGCACGCAGTTCGAGCAGCCGCAGGTTCTGCGCGCGTGCGTCGGCCGCCGCCGCGCGCAGCAGCGTGAGCGCGAGACCCGGGTCGGCGCGCGGATCGGCTTTCTCGACGACACCCGCCGCGTAAGAGAGATCGACGAGGCCGGTGCGCTGGCCCGTGCGCAGGCAATCGGCGCGCGCGGCGGCGATGCACTGCCGCGCGTCGTCGTGGCGTCCGAGGTGCGTGAGCGCCTGCGCGCGCCACGCGTGCACATAGGCGAGGTCGTTGCGCCCGCCGTTGCCCGCGAGATGCTCGACCGCTTCCTCCAGCCGTGCGAGCGCGTTCGCGTGCTGTCCTTCGCGTGCCGATGCGACGCCCTCATATACCATCGCCCAGCCTTTCCAGAAAGGCAGACGCTGCGTATCGCACAGGTCGATGCAGCGGCGGCACAGCTCGCGCGCCGCGCCGATATCGCCGATCTCGACGAACGGCCGCGCGCCGACGGCCAGCGCCTGCGACAGCACGAACGGCTGCGCGAGCGCGTCGGCGTGATCGATCGCCATGCGCGCGAGCCAGCGGGCGCGTCCGAAGCGTCCCGCCGACAGCTCGCAATAGCCGAGCCAGCAGCACGCGGTCACCTTCGCGTCGTTGAAGCGCCCGTAGCCGGTGGAATGCGCGAGGTCGTAAGTATCGATCACATATTGCAAGAGCGTCGCGCAGCGCTCGAACTGGGCTTGTTGATAGAGAATCGGCCCGACCGCTGCATAGGCCACGATCTTGCTGTCGGTATCCTGCGTGCCGGACGCAAGCTCGATCAGCCGTTCCGAGGTCGCGACGCACTTGGGCGAATCCGCGGCGGCATAGGCGAAATTGTTGATGCCGACGAGCGCCAGCACGCGCAGCCGTTCCCGCGTCACGCCGTCGAGCAGCGCTTCGGCGCGGGTCCAAAGCGCGGCGCATTCCTCGCACGCGTAACCCTTGAGCGCCCAATGGCACGCCGCGCCCATCACCAGCAGCGCGACCTCGCAGTCGGCGCGCCGGGCCGGATTCGAATGCGCGACGAGCGCGAGCCCCGAATCGACATGCGCGAGCGCCTCGCGATGACGATACCGCGCCATCGCGACCCGCGTGGCCGCGATCCATTGGGCGAGCGCTTCGTCGGTCAGGCCCGCGCGCGTCAGGTGCAGCGCGAGCAGTTCGGGACTCACCTTGACGCGATCGGTGAACACGTCCGCGAGCGCCTTCGCAATGCGCGCATGGATGCGCACGCGCTGGCTCTTCAACAAGCTGTCGTAGGCGACATCGCCGACGAGCGCGTGCTTGAAGCGGTAGATCGCATCGTCGCCGCCGCCGCGCCGGAAGACCAGCCCGCTCGCTTCGAGCGACGCGAGCGCCTCGGCGAGCCGTGCATCGTCGACGGGCGCGATCGCGGCCAGAAGCGCGTGATCGAACTCGCGTCCGATGCACGCGCCGATCTGCGCGATGGTCTTGACCGGCGCGAGGTGATCGAGCCGCGCCATCAGCGAGTCGTGCAGCGTGAACGGAATCGCGAGCGGCGCGGCGGGCCCGTTCGTTTCCCAGTGATCGCCGGCGTCGCGCAGCAGCCCGGCTTCGAGCACGGTTTGCGTCAGTTCCTCGACGAAGAGCGGCACGCCGTCGGCGCGTTCGAGAATCTGTTCCAGGACGTCGGGCGGAAGCGGCTTGACGGCGGTCAGCTCCGCCGCGATCTGCGCACCCTGGCGCTTCGCGAGACGGTTCAGATGCAGGAGCGTCACATTGCCGTGCGCGGTCCACGCGGGCGTGAACTCGGGGCGGCAGGTGATCAGCATCAGGATCGGCCAGTGGCGGATTCGTTCGATGAAGCGCGCGATGGTTTCGAGCGTGTCGGCGTCGGCCCACTGCGCATCCTCGAAAATGATCAGGAGCGGCTGACCGCTCGACAGCCGGATAGGCTGCTCGACGAGCGCTTCGATGGTCACTTCGCGCAGACGCTGCGGGGAATCCATGCGCGGCGGATAGCGGTCGGTCGGCAGCGAGAGCAGCGCGGCGAACAGCGGCGCGACCTCGGCGCGCTCGCCGGGTTCGAGCCGCAGCGCCGCTTCCAGCTTGTCGAGGCGCGTATCGGGCGAGTCCTGGCGCTGGAAGCCGCTCGTTTCCGACAGATGCCCGATGATCGGATGAAACGACGAGCTGGTCTGAAACGGCGAGCACTGGTAGAGCAGGGTCAGATGCTGCTCGCCGCTCAGCCGTTCGCGCAGCACATGGGCGATGCGGCTCTTGCCGATGCCAGGCTCTCCCATGAGCAGCACGGCCTGGCCTTCGCCGTCGCGCGCGGTGCGCCAGCGCGAGACGAGCAGATTGACTTCGTGCTCCCGGCCGACGAACGGCGTCGCGCGATTCGGGCGGAACGCGCTGTAGCGGCTTTCGCGGTGCGCGAGGCTCGCGACGCGCGACAGGTTGACGGGCACGCTGATGCCCTTGAGTTCGTGCTCGCCGAGTTCTTCGAGTTCGAACGTGCTGCCGAGCAGGCGGCGCGTGCTGGGGGCGATCACGATTTCGTCGGGGCCGGCGTGGGCGCACAGGCGCGCGGCGAGGTTCGGCGTCGCGCCGACGGCGGTATCGAAAGGCGAGGATTCGTGGCCTTCCAGCTCGCCGACGACGACCGCACCCGTCGCCACGCCGATATGCACGCGCAGCGGCGCGCTGGCCGAAAGCCGCCCGACTTCGGCGACGATTTCGAGCGCGGCGCGCACCGCGCGCTCGGCGGCATCTTCGCGCGCCTGCGGGAATCCGAAATAAACGAGAACGCCGTCGCCGAGATATTGCGCGACGTGTCCCTCGTAGCGCGTGACGACCCGTGCGCAGGTCTCCTGATAGATCCGCATCACTTCGTGCAGTTCTTCGGCGTCCAGACGCTGCGCGAGTTCGGTCGAGCCGGCGAGATCGCAGAAAAGCACCGTGAGCTGACGCCGCTCGCCCGGCGCGCGATGACCACGGGAGGGCAACGGCGCCTGCCGCGCGGCTTCGCGCTGGGGTTGAGGGTGCGACAAGGCATCGAGCAGACGCCGGCGATGACCGAGCAGCATGCCCAGTTCGGCGAGATCGCGATCGGTCAGGAGCGGCAGCGATTCCAGGTCCACGCCATTGGCCTCGAAGACCGTCGCGTAACGTTCGAGGCCAAGTTCGCCAAGCCATGTCGAAAGCGGATCCATCGAGCGACTCCTCTGTGCCGACGTGCGCGCGCAACATCGGCACGCTGCGACTCGCGCGTGAACCGGCGACGGGTCGAATCGGCAGGACTACGTGAGGCCAGCGTTCCTCTGGCCTATTAGATTATCGTGGATATGGGCGCATTTAATTAGCCCTAAGTGGGCTGTATCGAAATGATTTGCGCAGGCGCGACAGACGACGATGAAGCGGACGCTACAAATGCGCCGATTGACGGTCCGACGACGCACCCTTCACGCGCGCGGCGAACGATCGGTCACGTCAGGGAGACGACGCGTGGGGCGTGTGCCGCGATCATCCGCGCCGCGCGTCTTCGAGGATCGCGTCGCTGGCTTTCTCGCTGATCATGTACACGGGCGTGACGATGAAGAATCCCGGAATGCGCGGAAACACGGACGCGTCCACCACTCTCAGGCCGGTCGTGCCGAACACGCGAAAGCGCGAATCGACGACCGCGGCCGGGTTGCCCGGCGCGCCCATTTTGTTCGTGCATGACGCATGATGGCCCCAGGTCTCGTTCATTACGAAGTCCCTGACATCGCTCTGCGACTGCACCGCGTCGCCCGGTTTCATTTCGCGGCGCACGACCGCGCGCGAGCGATGCATCACGCGGCGCGCGAACTCCACGCCTCTCACCACCGCATCGAGATCGGCTGCGCCGCCTGCGCCGTCGTCGAAGTATCGGAAGTTGATGTCCGGCGTGTCGCGCGGATTCGCCGATCGCAACTTCACGCTGCCGGTCGCGTTGGACGTGTGCGCCTTCAGAATCGCCCACGTGAAATAGTTCTTCTGGATCGCGAGGTCTTTCGAGTAGCCGGGGAAGTAGCCCGTGAAATAGCCCGGCAGGCCGAAAATGAAAAGGTCGGGGTCCGGCAGATCCGGACTGGAGCGCTTGATGATGCCGAGCACGACGCCGTTGGTCGCATAGATGCCCTGACGGTCGCGCTGCCATTCCTGATACGCGCGGTCGCCGGCGCCGGCGGAAAACGTCGCCGGCTTGAGCACACGGAGCGGACCCTGTAGTTCGTTGATGACGCCGACCTCGTACCGGTCCTGAAGGTTCTCGCCCACGCCCGCGAGTTCGACGCGCACATCGATGCCGAAGCGGCGCAGTTCATCGCCCGGACCGATGCCGGACAGTTTCAGAAGCTGCGGACTATTGAATGCACCGCCCGCGAGAACGACCTCGCGCCGGGCCCGCGCGAGCTTCGTTTGTTGCGCGCCGCCGTTGGTCGCGCCAGGGTCGGCGGCATACAGATGAGCGCCATGCAGATATTCGACCCCGGTCGCACGGTTCGACGCATCGAGGACGACGCGCGTCGCGAGGGCATCGGTCAGGATCGTGAGATTGCCGGGGCACTTCGACTGCGCATCCTGCAGACGCTCGCGCACGCCGTTGCGCTGGCCATCCCGGATCGCGACCGGCACCAGAAACAGTCCTTCGGGATTCTGCTGGCTGAAGCCCGCGTCGTTGGGATCGAAGCGGCGCAGCGCGACGCCGAGCGGATCGCCCACGCGCTCCCCCAGCGTTTCCTTCAACGCCGACAGCGCGATGCGTCTCAGTTGTCCGTCGCCGAGCGCGTCAGGCAGCGGAATCTGCTGATCGATTCTGCTGGTCGTGAGCCAGCCATCGAATCCATGTCCGTGCGCGTTGCCGCCCTCGACCGGCCGATGAACGTAGGTGCAGCGTTCGAGCCGCTGAAAGTAGCCGCGCATTTGTGGCGCGCGGAATGACGGATCGCCGGTGATATCGGCGATGTGGTTCCAGTCGCTATCGTGCGGCAGGATCGTGATCATCGCGTTGTGCGCCGTGCAGCCGCCGAGCGTGCCGGCCCGCGGATACCAGATGCCGCCTTGATCCGTCACATACTTCGGATCGCGACGCGCGCGCGATGCCGACGAATAGTGGCTCACGAAAAAGTCCCAGCGATAGTCGCGGTCTTCCGTCGAGAGCGGATGGAAAGCGGGGACGCGATAGTTGTCGTTCTCCTTGTCGCTGCCCGCTTCGAGAACGAGCACACGGTAACCCGCCTCGGCGAGATTGGCGGCGAGCGGTCCGCCGCCCGCGCCCGAGCCGACGACGACATAGTCGAACTCGTCGCCGCTCTCGACCGTCGTCCTTGCGCAGACGTTGCTCGTGCTCGTGCTTGCGTTCGCATTCGCGGCGGCCTCGTCGCTCTTGCCCGGCTCGGCGTTCATGCAGCCCGCGAGCGACATCGTCGCGGCGGAAGACATCTTCAGGAACGAACGGCGTCGTTGGTCCATGACATCTCTCCAGTTGTGCCTTAGAAAGCCGGCCGCTTTCGCTAGGGAAGACGAAGCAGCTCTTACAATTTGGAAGCGCTCTCGTGCTGTCGTGACGAACGTCGAAACATCGGGCATGGCTGCGCGAGTCGGTATAGCATGGATCGCATGTACCTACTGCTTATCGGACCGGCGGGACTGTTTCGCGACGGCGTTGCGGCGCTCCTGCGCGCGTTCGTGCCGGATGCCGACGTGCAGGGATGCGAGCGTCTCGGCGCCGAATGGCCGGGCGGTCGCAAGCCCGATTGCATCGTGATGGACGGCGACCTCATGAGCGAGTCGGGCGAGGCGCTCGATGTCGTGCGCGGCCATGCACGCACCACGCCCGTGATCGTGCTGCTCGCCCGGGCGAAGCGTGAACTTGTCGATGAACTGATCGCGGCGGGCGTCGCGGGATGCGTCGAGAAATCCGCGTCGGCGGAGCTGCTTACCGGTGCGCTGAGTCTCGTGCTCGCGGGCGGCGTGTCGCTGCCGCGTTCGCTTCTCGCGGCGGGGCGCGACGCGCCGCCCACGTCATCGGAAAGGACCGCGCCGCGCGCGGCGGCCGAGCCCGGTCCGGACCTGCATCTGACGCCGCGCCAGATCGAAGTGCTCGCGCTTCTCGCGCGCGGGCGCTCCAACAAGATGATCGCGCGCGAACTCGATTGCGCCGAAGCTACCGTCAAGACGCATCTGACGACGATCTTCAAGGCGCTGAACGTATCGAGTCGCGGCGAAGCGAGCGCGGTCGCGGCGCGCATGGAAAAGATCCGCGATACGCAGGTCAATCATGCGGTCAACGGCCTCTTGCCGGTCGCGCGGCTGCTCGGAAGGATGGAGAGCCAGCGGTTTCGCGCCGGCGAAGTGCTGTTTCGCAAAGGCGACCCGAGCGGCCAGATGTTCTATGTCGAGACGGGCGTCGTGCGGCTCTCGGAGCTCGGCATCGAACTGGGCGCGGGCACCGTGCTCGGCGAGATCGGGCTCTTCTCGCCGGAGCGCCGTCGCACGTCCACGGTGATCTGCAAGACCGACTGCGAAATGCGCACCGTTTCGGCCGCCGACGCGATTCGGCTCTACTATCAGGAGCCCGAATTCGCGCTCTATCTCGTGCAGCTCATCGCGGGCCGCCTGCAAGCCGACAAGGAACGCGGCGCATAGGCGTTTCGTGACCCGAAGCATCGCCGCGCTTCGTTCATTCGTGCGCTTCGAGTGCGAGCAGATTCAGCACGATCAGGATTGCGTCGCGATTTTCCGGCGTGATCTCGATGCCGAGCGTCTGCACCATCCATCGGCCGATTTTCGTCGCGGCGAAGCACGCTGGCGTCGCGTCCTTCTTCATCGTCACGCCGAGCTTGCGCGCGCGATAGTGATACGAAGGCACGTCGTATTGCTCGGCGACGCCCTTGAGGCCGCCCTTGCGTTCGCTGCTCGCGCCGAGGCTGCCCGCGAGGATCAGCCGATCCGGCGGGTCGCACATCGCGATGAACACCCGTGCGAATGCCCGCACACGCGCCTCGTTCAGCCCGAAGTCGGCGAGCGTGGCTTCGACTGGATCGTCGGGTGCATGTGCGCGGGAGTCGACTTCGTCCTGCACGCCATCGACTTCCAGCGACAGATTGCGCTGCAGGCTCGCGCTGCGCAGGCAATCGATCAGAAAGCGGCGAAAGTACGCGCACAGCGCATACGCGGTGGACGGCGCGCTCTCCGCCGACGCGTGCGACGGGCGCTGCTCCGAGTCGAGCCGCAACACGCGCGAGAAGAAGAACTGCGAGATCAGTTCTTCCTTGTCCTCGTGCAGGCCGCGCAGTTCGGGCGGGTAGTAGGACCGGAGCGTCGACAGCACCAGCCGGTAGATATGCCCGATCTCGATGTCCGAGAGGCTCGCGCGGCGATGCCAGAGGTCGGCGAGCGAATAACTCTCCCGCGCGAAGGCGCCGGCGTCCTGATGGGTCAGTGCGTCCATGACGGCACCGCATCGTGTGGAACCGGGGCGCGGCGCGCCGTGTGCATCGCCGTGAAGTCGAGTTTCTTGAACATGGCCCCTCCTGGGGAGACCGGTTCGCTGCCAGGCGAGTGGCCCGAGGCGCTTCGGCTTTGCAGCCGTGCCTGCGAGTCGGCGCTTACAAACTTAGTGGCAGGAGGGGGGACGCGAAATCAACCGGACGACCTACATCGAAAGTCGTAGAGGGGGCAATGCGGCTGCTGTAAGACCGGCCGGTTTCATCGGAGCAGGAGCGTGATGGCGACATCAACGCTCGTCACAGATAAGGACGATGGTGAACGCGGTATTTCGAACGCTTCACGACGCGTCGTCGGAGGATGCACGCCCTAGCGAAGCTGTTCGTCCCGCTTTTGCTTGCACAGCTCGATGAATCGCTGTACCGGAGCGGTCGCCGTGGCCCCGCGACGCGTCGCGATTCCATACGGCGCGCCGCGCCGCTCTATGCGGATCGGCAACACCGCCATCATTCCGTGCACCTGAAAGTACTGGGCGACTTTCAACGGCATCAGTGCGACGGTCCCATCGCTTGCTCGCAGCAGCGACAACGTGGCGAACGTCGAAGACGTTTCGATGGCGTAACGCGGAAAGGGCACCTCGGCGTCGTCGAAAAGCTGTTCGAGCAGGGAGCGCATCGGCAGGGCTGCCTGCGGCACGATCCAGGGATTGTCGGCAAGCTCCGCGAGCGTCATGCGCTGCACGCTCGCCAGCGGATCGGCGCCGTCCACCACCAGACACACTTCCTCCACTTCGAGCGGAATGAAGTCGTAAGCTTCCGGATGCACGCTGATGCTCGGCCGCCCGATCACGAGGTCCAGGAGACGCTGATCGAGCATCGATAACAAACGCGCGCTGTTGTCCTCCCAGACCTCGACGGACACGTCCGGCTGCACTTCGCGCAGCGAGCGCAGTATGGGCGCCAGCCATTCGGGCATCGAGCCCATCACGGCGCCGATGGCGAGCATGCCGCCGCCGCCGCGCATGATGGCCGCAAGCTCGTCGCGCAGCGCACCGATCTCGGATCGCACGGCGCGCGCATGACGGATCACGCAGCGTCCGAGTTCGTTCGGCACGATGCCGCGCGGCGAACGCGCGAACAGCTCCGTGCCGAACATCGACTCGATTTCGCGCAGCGACTTGGTCGTCGCGGGCTGCGAGAGCGACACCTGCTGCGCCGCCTTGCGCAACGAGCCGTGGTCGTCCAGCGCGATCAGCAGCGCGACATGATTGCCGCGCAGCCGCCTCAATATCGCATCGATACTGGTTATCACCGATATAACTCCAACGTCTCACCTGATCGGAAGGTTTCATTATCTGGCCGCGTCGATGCCTCTTTAAACTGGCCCGGTCGATGTTCGTCACGGCGCGGCGCCCGGCGGCGCGGCTCGATCATGCCGGAACACACGCGGCATGAGCAAGCGAACCAGAAATCACGCATCCACAGGAGAGAAGCAAATTGAAAAGAATCGGACTCGATGTCGGCGGCACCTTCACCGATGTCGTGATGGTGGACGATGAGACGGGGCGCATCTGGTCGACCAAGGTGCCGACGACGCCGAAGGATCGCGTCATCGGCACCATCGAAGGCTTCCGCAGGATTCTCGAACTGTCGGGCACCGACAGCGCGGACGTCTCGTTCCTCGGCCACGGCACGACGATGGCGACCAACATGGTCGTCGAAGGCACCGGCGCAAAGACCGCGCTCGTCACCACGCGCGGCTTTCGCGACATCCTCGAATTGAGGCGCGTGTCGCGTCACGATCGCGCCGATCTGTACGATCTGCTGTTCGACAACCCGCGTCCGCTCGTCGAGCGCCGCTGGCGGCTCGAAGTGAACGAGCGTCTGCGCCATGACGGCAGCATCGAAACGCCGCTCGATCACGCGCAGCTCGAAGCGCTCGCCGATCAGATCCGGGCGTCGGATATCGAAGCCGTCGCCGTGTGCTTTCTGCACGCGCATGTCAATCCGCGCCATGAACGCGAAGCCGCCGACACGCTGCGTCGCCTCTTGCCGGATCACTTCATCTGCGCATCGCACGAAGTGAATCCCGAATCGATGGAATACGAGCGCGCAAGCTCGACCGTCATCAACGCGATGCTCGGGCCGGTGTGCGGACGCTACATCGGCCGGCTCATCAGCGCGCTGGCGCAACACGGCTTCGCGGGCAAGTTCCTCTTCATGCAGTCGAACGGCGGTCTCGCGAGTCCGGCGATGGTCGCGGACAAGCCCATCGTGCTGCTCGAATCGGGGCCGGCGGGCGGCGTCTCGGCGGCGATCCGCAACTGCGAGAAGAGCGAACTCAGGAACGCGATCCTCGGCGACATGGGCGGCACGACCTTCGACGTCTCGCTGATCCGCGACTTCCGGCCCGAACTGCGCAACAAGAGCCTGCTGCATACCTATACCGTGCGCTCGCCCAGCATCGACATCGATTCGGTCGGCGCGGGCGGCGGCTCGATCGTGTGGATCGACGCGGGCGGCGGCGTGCGCATCGGGCCGGAGAGCGCGGGCGCCGATCCCGGTCCCGCGTGCTACGGACGCGGCGGCACGCGTCCGACCGTCACCGACTGCAATCTGGTGCTCGGCTATATCGATCCCGACAGCTTTCTCGGCGGCGAATTCAAGCTCGATGCGCAAGCGGCGTGGCGCGTCGTCGAAGAAGTCATCGCGAGGCCGCTCGGCGTCTCCGTGCCCGAAGCCGCGCAAGTCGTGCGCTCGGTCGCCAACGCGTTGATGGCTCAGGCCATCCGCATCATGACGGTCGAGCGCGGCTACGATCCGCGCGAGTTCTCCTACATCTGCTACGGCGGCGCGGGGCCGGTGCACGCGGTCGATCTGGCGCACGAAATGGGCATCCGCCGCGTGGTGATCCCGCCGCTGCCGGGTCTCTTCAGCGCGTTCGGCATGACGGTCGCGGACCAGCAATACGACTATCAGCGCCCGCTCGAAAGCGATCTCGCAAGAATCGACGACGCAACCCTGCACGCCGCGCTCGACGAACTGACCGCGCAAGGCATGGACGAGTTGCGGCGGCACGGCGTCGAAGCGCAGGGCGTGAAAGCCGTGCGCCTCGCCGATTGCCGCTACGCGGGCCAGCCCGACGTCATCACCGTCGAAGTGCAGGGCGAGGCGCAGGGCATCCGCGAGGCGCTCGTGCGCGCCTTCGAAGACGCACATCTGCGGCAATGGAATTTCATCAGCAAGGACAAGCCGGTGGTGGTCGCCAACGTGCGTCTGCAACTCGTGACGACGACCGGCTGGCGCGGCGGCGTCGCGAGCGCCGATGGCGGCGAACCGCCGAAGCCGGTACGCACCCGCGAGGTGTATTTCGATGGCGGCGTGCGCACATTGCCGGTGTTCGCGCGCACGCAGATTCCGGTCGGCGCGACCATCGAAGGGCCGGCGGTCATCGAGGAGCACAGCAGTTGCGCGGTGCTGAAGGCGTCGCATGTCGCGCGCGTCGATCCCGATCTCAATCTCGTCATCGAACTGGCAGCCTGAATAATGGACATCGTCACTTACGAAATCATCCGCAGCAGTCTCTTCGCGGTCGCGCGTGAAATGAAGATCGCGATGATGCGCACCGCCGGCAGCCCGCTCATGCACGCGAGCGGCGATTCGTCGGCCGCCATCTTCGACGCCGACATGCAACTCGTCGCGCAAGGCAACGACATTCCGACGATGCTCGGCTCGGCCGTCATCTCGACGCGCGTGTCGGTCGAAGCGGTCGGGCGCGAGAACCTGCGCCCCGGCGACGTCATCGTCAGCAACGACGCCTACGTGGGCGGCGGCAATCATCAGCCGGACGTGCAGTTCACGCGGCCCGTGTTCGCGGGCGGCAGGATCGTCGCGTTCGTGATGACGCGCGGCCACTGGACCGACATCGGCGGGCAGTCGCCGGGCAGCTACACCGTTACGACCTGGGACGTGTTCGCCGAAGGCATCCGCATTCCGCCGGTGTTTCTCTATCGCAACGACGAGCCGGTGCAGGACATGCTCAACCTGCTCACGCGCAACAGCCGCAACGCGCACGAACTGCTGCTCGACATTCAGGCGCAATACGCGGGCACCTTCGTGGGCGACCGCCGCATCGGGGAACTGGTGGCGAAGTACGGCGCCGATGCGCTGCGCGACGTGATGAGCCAGAGCCTCGATCACTCGGAAAAGCTGATCCGCGCGGAGATCGCGCGCATTCCCGATGGCGTCTATGAAGCGCAGGAGTATCTCGATCCGATCGAAGCGCCGGGCTGGAAACAGGAGCGCCCGCTGCTCAAGGTGAAGATCACCAAGACCGGCGACCAGATCACTTTCGATTACACCGGCACCGGCCCGCAGGCGCGCGGCGGCATCAACTGCCCGCTTTCGGTGACGTGCAACAGCACGTGGTTCACCGTGAAGGCGCTGACCGATCCCGGCATCCCGATCAACCAGGGCTGCTATCGGCCGGTGACGATCATCGCGCCCGAAGGCAGCGTGCTGAACTGCCGCTATCCCGCATCGGTCGTGTCGGGCAACACGGAAACCTCGCCGCGCGTGATCGACCTGCTGCTCAAGGCGCTCGCGCCGGCGGTGCCGGAGCGCATCACGGGACAAAGCAACTGCGCGTCGTGCGCGGGGATTTTCAGCGGACGCGATACCGATGTGGCGCGCGTCGCCCGCACCGGCCAGGAATTCGTCACCATGCACGATGTCCACGCGGGCGGCATGGGCGCGCGCGCGGGCAAGGACGGCGTGAGCGGCGTGCGCGTCTACGTGGGCAACGCGGGCAGTCAGTCGGTCGAGATGATCGAAGCGACTTCGCCGCTGCTGGTCGAGGAATGGTCGCTCGTCACCGACAGCGGCGGCGCGGGCCGCCGGCGTGGCGGGCTGACCTCGCGGCGCGTGTATCGCGTCGAGTATGACGAAGCCACCTTCACGGTCTCCGGCGAGCGCGGACGATCGGCGCCCGAAGGCCACTTCGGCGGCCAGCCCGGCACGCGTTTTCAGTGCGTTGTCGAGCGCGCGGACGGCAGCGAGCACAAGGTCGCGGCGAAGGGCGGGCAGACGGTCGTGTATCGCGGCGATCGCGTGACGGTGCAGCCTGCGGGCAGCGGTGGCTACGGCGATCCGGGCGAACGCGAGCAGACGCGTATCGACGCCGATGTCGCCGATGGCTACATCAGCGCGGACGCGGCGGCGCAACTCTACGGGCAGCGTCATCATGCGGCGCCGGAGCAGGCGGCCGACGCGCCGTTGGAAGTGGCGGCGCCATGAGCACGCACGAAACCATGGACCAGACACTGCCGCTCGCGGGCGTGTGCGTGATCGAGATCGGCCACAGTCTCGCCGCGCCGTACGCGGGCATGATCCTCGGTTCGCTGGGCGCGGAAGTGATCAAGATCGAGAGCGCGGAGCACGGCGACTACGCGCGCGACTGGGGCCCGCCCTTCGTCGATGGCGCGGCCGCGCTGTTTCATGCGGTGAACCACGGCAAGCAGAGCATCGCGATGTCGCTGTCGAATCCGGATGAAGCGCAGGCGTTGCGCGAACTGATCGCGCGTCGCGCCGATGTCGTCCTGCAGAACCTGAAGGCGGGCGGCACGGAGAAATACGGTCTCGGCGGCGAACAGATGGTGCGCATGAAGCCGTCGCTCGTCTATTGCAACCTCGGCGCGTTCGGCACGGCGGGGCCGCTGCGCGACAAACCCGGCTACGATCCGCTCGTGCAGGCGTTGTCCGGCCTGATGAGCTTTCTCGGCCAGCCGGGCGAACCGCTGTCGCGCATTCCGGTGTCGGTGAACGACATGGGCACGGGGCTGTGGGCCGCGATCGGCGTGCTCGCCGCGCTGTTCAGACGCCAGGCGACGGGCGCGGGCGAAGTCGTGTCGGTGTCGCTGTACGAGACCGCGATCAGTTGGGCGGGCATCCAGATCGCCGACTATCTCGCCTCGGGCGTGTTGCCCGGACGCTGGGGCTCGGGGACGGCCGCGATCGTGCCGCATCAGGCCTTCGAATGCGCGGACGGCACCATCATGGTCGCCGCCGGCAACGACCGCCTGTTCCGCCGCCTGTGCGACGTGCTCGCGATTCCCGCGATCGCCGACGACGCGCGCTTCGTCACCAACGGCGCGCGCGTGAGCAACCGCGTCGAGCTGATCGATCTGCTGCATGTCGAATTCCGTAAGCGCGGCACTGCGCACTGGCTCGATGCGCTCGATCGAGCCGGCATTCCGTGCGGACCGATCCAGACCATCGATCAGGTGGTGCAGCACGAGCAGACCAAGGCGCTCGACCTGCTGCGCACCACCGACGACGGCGCGGCCACGGTCGTCGGCGTGCCGATCTCGTTCGGCGGCGCGCGGCCCGCGCACACGGGCGTCACGCCGAAGCTCGGCGAACACAATCATCTGCTGGCGAAGACGCCACTGGAGACATCTTGAAACTTGCATCGCAACTGGCGGGCGCGCTCGACGCGCTGACGCTCGAAGAAATCGACGAACAGATTCTCATCGTCAAGCTGAACCGTCCGGAAGTCTCGAACGCGATCAGCACGGCGATGGGCGAGGAAATCATCCGCGTATTCGGTGCGCTCGAAGCGAACCCGGCGCTGTATCGCTGCGTGATCCTGACGGGCGCGGGCGAGCGCGCGTTCTGCGGCGGCGCGGACCTCAAGCAACGCGAAGGCATGACCGACGAGCAATTCAGCGTGCAGCACTATCTGTTCGAGCGCATGAACCGCGCGATCACGTATTGCCCGGTACCGATCATCTGCGCGGCCAACGGTTCGGCGGTCGCGGGCGGGCTGGAACTGCTGCTCGCCTGCGACTTCGCCTATGCAACGGCGAACGCGGCGTTCGGGTTCACCGAAGTGAAGCGCGGCATCATGCCGGGCGGCGGCGGCACGCAGCAATTGCCGCGGACCATCGGCGTGCGGCGAGCGAAGGAGCTGATCCTGCGCGGCGCGAAGTTCACGGCGCAGGAAGCGCTCGCGTGGGGCGTCGTCAACCGGCTGTGCGAACCGGGACGTGTGCTGGCCGATGCCATCGACGCGGCGCGCGACATCTGCACGAGCGCGCCGCTGTCGGTCGCGCAGGCGAAGAAGGCGATCGACCTCGGCATGCAGGGCGACCTGCGCACCGGGCTGTATCTGGAAATCGAAGCGTACAACCGGCTGATTCCGACCGAGGATCGTCTCGAAGGCATCAGCGCCTACAACGAGAAACGCTCAGCCCGATTCAAAGGCCGCTAGACCACAACGGCACGGCCGACCCGAAACCCGGATTCACCGGAGGAGACAGACATGACACCCGACATCGGCAGCTTCGAGAGGCCGGACGCCGAAGCGACCTACAGCAAGATCACGCGCAGGCTCATACCGTTCCTGTTCCTGTGCTACGTGTTCGCGTTTCTCGATCGCATCAATATCGGCATCGCGCAGCTCGACATGAAGCACGACGTGGGCTTCAGCGATCTCACCTACAGCATCGGCGCGGGCATCTTCTTTCTCGGCTACGTGCTGATGGAAGTGCCCAGCAATCTGCTGCTCGCGCGCATAGGCGTGAAGCGCACGTTCTCGCGCATCATGATCCTGTGGGGCTTGATCGCGGCGGGCACGGCGTTCGTCACGCTGCCTTCGCATCTCTACACCGTGCGCTTCTTTCTCGGGCTCGCGGAGGCGGGGCTTTATCCCGGCGTGATTTTCTATCTCACGCGCTGGTATCCGGTCGAGCGGCGCGCCAAGGTGATCGCCATCTTCACCTGCGCGACAGGCATCGCGGGTCTCTTCGGCGGGCCGCTGTCGGGCGCGCTGATGACCTACTTCAACGGCTACTTCGGCCTGCATGGCTGGCAGTGGATGTTCATCGTGCAGGGGTTGCCTGCGAGCGTGCTCGGCGTGGTCGCGTTCTTCTTTCTCGATGACGGTCCGCAGCAGGCGAAGTGGCTCACCGAGCGCGAGAAGGCCGTCGTGCTTCACGACATTCGCCGGAGTTCGAGCGTTTCGACGACCCACACGGAGCACACCTTCGGCCGCGCGCTTCGGGACTTTCGCGTCTACGTGATGGGCTTCGTGTGGTTCACGCAGATCGCCGGCGTGTTCGCGATCGGCTTCTGGCTGCCGACGCTCATCAAGAGCGCGGGCGTGTCGAGCGCATTGCAGATCGGCTGCTATTCGGCGATCCCGTATTTCGTGAGCTGGATCGCGCTCATCATGCTGAACCGTCATTCCGACCGCACCATGGAGCGGCGCTGGCATTGCGCCATCGCGATGGTGTTCGGCGCGGCAGGCCTCGTCGTCGCGGCGTTCACGACGGGCAACCTCGCGCTGTCGCTGGCTGCGCTGTCGGTGGCGACGGCGGGCATCCTCGCGCCCAATCCGCTCATCTGGGCGATCTCGACCGATTACATTCGCGGCAGCGGCGCGGCGGGCGGCGTCGCGGTGATCAATTGCGTCGGCCTGCTCGGCGGCTTCGTCAGTCCGATGATCATCGGCTCGATCAAGACCATGACCAACAGCATGGCGGGCGGTCTCGGCGCGATCGCGCTGCTGATGGTGCTCGGCGCGATCGCCGCCGTGGTGCTCGCGCCTGCGACATCGGCCGCTGCGGCTACCGCCGGACATACCGATGAAGGCAGCGATGCCGTCGCCGATGCGACGATCTGAACCGGAGCTCACATGAACGATAGAGAAGTGCAGATTCGCGAAGTCGGCTTGCGCGACGGCTTGCAGATGGTGCGCACCATCCTCACGAGCGAGCAGAAGCTCGAATGGTGCGCGCGCCTGGTCGATGCGGGCGTGACCGATATCGAAGTGACGTCCTTCGTGCCGCCGAAAGTCGTGCCGCAGTTCGCGGACGCGGTCGAGGTCGCGGCGGGCGCGCTTGCCATCGACGGCCTTCATGCCGCGGCGCTGGTGCCGAACCTGAAGGGCGCGCAGCGCGCATTCGACGTGGGCCTCGCCAAAGTGCACTACGTGCTGTCCGCGAGCAACGAGCACAATCTGAAGAACGTGCGGCGCAGCACGGCGGAGTCGGTGGACGACTTCGTGCGCATCGCGGCGGCGCGCGACGAGCTTAGCCGCGACATCGTGCTCGGCGCGGGCGTGGCGACCGCGTTCGGCTGCACGATCGCGGGCAAGGTGGACGAAAGCATCGTGCTGGGACTCGTCGAAACGCTCATCGAAGCCGGCGCGCAGGAGATCACCATCGCCGACACCGTCGGCTATGCGAATCCCGCGCAGGTGCGCGGGCTCATGCAGCGGGTGCTGGCGCTTGCGGGGCAGGTGCCCGTCGCCTGTCATTTTCACGACACGCGCGGTCTGGGCCTCGCCAACGTCATGGCCGCGCTCGATGCCGGCGTGCGTGCGTTCGATGCGTCGCTCGGCGGGCTGGGCGGCTGTCCGTTCGCGCCCAACGCGACGGGCAACATCAACACAGAAGACACGGTGTTCATGCTCGAAGCGCAAGGTCTGCGCACGGGCATTGATATAGACGAACTGCTGGCGATTCGCGAGACGATCGCAGCATGGCTGCCGGGCGAGCCGTTCACGGGCGCGATCGCCCGCGCGGGATTGCCGAAGACCTTCGTGCATCGGCAGGCGATCGCCGCGTGAGTCGCTCGAAGGCTTAGGACGCCGCCGCGAGCCGTTCGAGCAGATCGGCCAGCAGGACGGGCGCGAGTACCATCGCATCGTGGCCTGTGTCGATGCTCTCCCAGCCCCAGTCCGGCTGCCGCGACCGAACGTGTTCGCGCACGTGCGCCAGCGTGTCGTACGAAGGATTCGCGCAATGCACATAGGTGCAAGGCAGCGCATTGCCGGGCGGATGTTCGAGCAGAAGCGGCGTGGTATAGGTCGCGAGCGGATGCGGCGTGAGCCGCCGGAGAACCCAGCCGGCAAGCGGATGATCGTCCGGAATGCCGGTGCCCTTCAATCCGCTGACCGGCATGGCGAGTGACTGGCCGCTTGCCCTCACCGATTCACGACGCTCGTCGACGACGCTTGCGGGCAAAACATCGAACGCGCACTGTCCGCTTTCCACGAGCAGGCTGTCGAGGAATACGATGGTGCGCAGCGCGTGGGGAATACGATCGGCGACGCCCGATGCAACGAGACCGCCATAGCTATGACCCACGAGCACGACATCGTTCAGTTCTTCTGCTTCGATGACGTTGACGATATCGGCGATGTTCACATCGAGCGACGTTGCCGACGCGATCAAGTGATGGCGCTCGCCGAGACCGGTCATGGTCGGCGCCATCACGCGATGGCCGCGCCCGGTGAGTTCGTCCATGACGGATCGCCAGACCCAGCCGCCGTGCCAGGCGCCGTGGACCAGTACGAAGTTGAAGCGAGGCGGGGTATCGGGCGAGTCGTTCCGTGGGGTGTCGTTCAAGCCGGTCTCCTGATCGATGCATGCGTGCATGAAAGCACGGTGAATCGTCGCAGAGATAGAGCCGCTACGCAACCGATCGACCGGTGCTTCGAGCGTAGCCGGTTACTGGTTATCACCGATATAACCCGGGCGTCTCACCTGATCGGTACTTTTCATTATCTTCGCGCATCGATGTTTCTTAGACTGACCTGATTGCCGGATTCTCGAGCCGATCACATTAGCCCTAGCCGCAAGACATGGAGACAGCGAGTGAACCAGTCCGTTCTAGAGTCCGATCCGACATCAGCCGATTCTCTCGAGTCCGGCTCGAGCGCAAGCGCGCGTGAGCGCGCGCTCTATCTGCGAGTCACGCTTCGCATCGTGCCGCTGCTCTTCGTGTGTTACGTCGTCGCCTTCCTGGATCGCATCAATGTCGGCTTTGCGAAGCTGCAGATGCAGGACGCGCTCGGCTTCAGCGATAGCGTCTACGGCCTGGGCGCCGGCATCTTCTTTCTCTCGTACTGCCTGCTGGAAGTGCCGAGCGCAATGCTGCTCAGGCGCATGGGCGCGAAGAAGACCATCGCGCGCATCATGATCTGCTGGGGAATCGTCGGCGCGTGCTCCGCGTTCGTGACGAACGTCCCTCAGTTCTATGCCGTGCGTCTGCTCCTGGGCGTCTTCGAAGCGGGCTTCTTCCCCGGCGTGATCTTCTACCTGAGCTCATGGTTTCCGGAGAGAAGGCGCGGCGTGATCATCGCCTGCTTCATGGTCGGCTTCCCGGTCGCGGGGCTCGTCGGCGGACCGGTGTCGGGATGGGCGATGACGAGTCTCGCGCACGTCGCCAACCTCGCCGGATGGCAATGGCTCTACATCGTCGAGGCGTTGCCCGCGGTCGTGCTGGGTCTCGTCACGCTGTTCCTGCTGGACGACAACATCGACAAGGCAAGATGGCTCACCGAAGCGGAGAAGAGCGTGCTTCGTCAGGGCTTCGAAGTGGAGATGGAGCGAAAGCGCAGTGCCGGGCAGCATGGTCATGCGAAGCTCGCCGAGGCGCTTTCGGATCCGAAAGTCTATATGCTGGCGTTCATCGATTTCGCCTTTGTCTGCGGAACCTATTCGGTGACGTTCTGGCTCCCGACCGTCATGAAAGACGCGGGCATTTCGAACCTTTCCCTGCTCGGATGGCTTTCCGTCATACCGTACGGCATGGGCGCGATCGGCATGGTCGCGATAAGCCGAAGCTCGGACCGGATGCTCGAACGCCGGTGGCATGCGGCCATCGCGGGCTTCATAGGCGCCGTCGCGTTATTGCTCGTGTCGCATCCGACGAATTCCGCCGCGCTGACGGTCGGGCTGTTGACGGTTGCCTGCGTCGGCATCTTCGCCACGAACGTGCTCATCTGGTCGCTCGCGGCGGACTATCTGAATGGCTCGCCGGCAGCAGCGACGAGCATCGCTTTCGTCAACTGCATCGGCTTGCTCAGCGGCTTTTGCAGTCCTTTCGTCATCGGATGGCTCAAGACCGCGACGGGCACGCTGGTCAGCGGCCTTTACGTGATGACGGCAATACTCGTGGCGGGCATTCTCGTCATGTTGCTCGGCTTCAGAGGTCGGGGCGAAGCGCAGGCATGATCTGCAACGAGAGGACCGATGCGCAGGATGACGGACGTATCGGCCGAATTCGATTCGACAGGAACAGACTGAGACATATGCACAACATTGCCATTCTCGATGACTTCCAGAACACCGCGCTTCGATTCGGCGACTGGGACAGCTTGCGCGAACACGCCGACATCACCGTTTTCACGAACACGATCAGTGACGAGAACGATCTGGTCGAGCGTCTGCAACCCTACGACATTCTTTGCGTGATGCGCGAGCGCACCTGGTTCACGCAACGCATCCTGTCCAGGTTGCCGAATCTGAAGCTGCTGGCAAGCACGGGGCCGTGGAACGCAGCCATCGATATCGAAGCCGCGCATGAACTCGGCATCACGGTTTGCGGGACCGCATCGTCGCCGACGGCTGCGGCGGAACTCGCCTGGGCGCTCATCCTCGCGGCGACGCGGCACATCCCGAGCGAAGTCGCTTCGTTCAGGAACGGCGGCTGGCAAGTATCGGTGGGCGGCGACCTGCATGGCAGAACGATCGGACTCCTGGGCCTCGGCTACACCGGCGGCGCGACCGCGCGCGTGGCGCAGGCTTTCGGGATGCGCACGATCGCATGGAGCCAGAACATGACCCGGGAGTCGGCCGCGAAGCATGGCGCGCTTTACGTGCCGAAGGAGGAGTTGTTCGCCTCCAGCGATATCCTCTCGGTTCACGTTCGGCTATCGGACCGAACGCGGGATCTGATCGGCGCAGCCGAACTGGCCGCGATGCAAGCGCACGCCTTGCTGGTGAACACCGCACGCGGACCGATCGTCAACGAGCGAGCCCTGATCGATGCCTTGCGAGCGAAACGCATCGCGGGCGCGGCGCTCGACGTTTTCGATCAGGAGCCCTTGCCGGCAACGCACCCGTTCCGCTCTCTTGACAATGTGATAGCGACGTCGCACATCGGTTACGTCACCGATGAGTCTTATCGCATCTACTATGGCGAGTCGGTTGAAAACATTCGAGCCTGGATAGGCGGTACGCCCGTCCGCGTGCTTACGCCTGCGCAGCGCGAGATCAGCTACATCGCACAGAGTGCATAGACGCGCGTTTGCAGCCGACATGGCCGTTACCGGCTAGGCGGCGCCCGCTTCGCCGTTTCGCCGCCGCGCGGCTTTCGTTTTCCGTTGCAGCGACGGAGACCGTTCGGTCAGGCTGGTCGCCGTGTCCTTCTCCGCGATGCCCGCAGCCAGAAACCGACGCCGATACTCCGCCGGCGTCGTCTGCTTCGCGGCCTTGAACTGCCGATTGAAATTGGCGACATTCGCAAAGCCCGAGCGGGCAGCGATGACGGAAATGGGCAAGGACGTGTCGCCCAGCATCCGGCACGCATGGCCGATGCGAACGCGGGCGATATACCGTCCGACGCTCTCGCCGATATGCTGCACGAAATAGCGGGTCAGCGTGCGTTCCGACAGGCTGGCCGCTGCGCAAAGCTCCGCAAGCCGCAGCGGTTCGGCGAAGCGGGCATCGATCATCGAAAGGACGCGATTGATCCTCTCCGGTTCGTGACCAGACGGGCCCGCGTTCGTCTGATTGAAGGCGCTCGGCGACGCGAGCGGATGGCCGGGCGCTTCGCCGAGCGTGCACAGAATATCGAGCGCCGCGCTCAGGCGTTCGCGTGGCGCGTTCGAGAGCAAGGGCCCGAGGCGGCCGCGCATCCATTCCCCTACAGCCGGCTCGAAAGCGAGTCCGCACGCCGCACGCCGCAAGAGCTTGCGAAGCGGCTCGTATTCGCGGCAGCAATCCGCCATGCGTCGCGCCCACTCGCCATCGAACCAGATGACGATGGCGACTTGCGGCAAGCCGGAATCGATCGACCGGTTCGATGACCACGTATGCGGCAAATCAGGCGGCACGAGCACGAGATCCTCGGCCTGATAGTCGTTGACCGAATCGCCGATGTAGCGCTTGCCCTGGCTGTTCATCGTCAGCGTCAGCTCGTATTCCGGGTGGTGGTGCCACTCAAACGGAATGCGCGCAAGCCGCCGATGGTAAACCCGCACCGAACAATCCTTGCCGAACTCGACATGTTCGTACGCTGGTTTCATGGCCGAAAGTGCGAATGAATTGCCTGAATAGTATCACCCGCGCCTGCGCCGGCGTCATATGCTTTTCGCACAGAAATTTACGTGGAGACGATCATGGCGCTGAAAATCGATGACTTGTCGAGCGCGATCCGGCAGGCGAAAAAGGAACTGCGCGCGGAGCTGCCGAACTACCGGGAAGTGTTCGCCGAAGTCGAAGCATCGATCGGTGAAGAAGCGAAACGAATCGCCGCGCAACGCGATCGCGGAGAGAACGTCATTCCCGAGATCCGGTTCTCCGACATCGCCGGACAAAGTGTCAGCGCGGATGAAATCGCGCTCGTCAAATCGCGCGGCGCGTGCGTGATCCGCAATGTCTTTCCTCGCGAGCAGGTGCAAAGCTGGGACGACGATATCGCGCAGTATGTCGAGCGTAACCATCTCGACAAGCGCCTCGAGAACCGCGCCGAAGACAAATACTTCGGACAACTGGCATCGAGCAAGCCGCAGATTTACGGCGTGTACTGGTCGAAGCCGCAAGTGCTGGCGCGTCAGTCGGAGTCGCTCACGGCCGCGCGCGTCTTTCTCAACAAGCTCTGGCGCAACGAAAGCGAAGGACGCGTTCACTTCGATCCGGAACGCGTGCCCGTCTATGCGGACCGTCTGCGCCGCCGGCCGCCCGGTTCGGCGTCGCTCGGCCTGTCGGCGCATTGCGATGGCGGCTCGGTCGAACGCTGGATCGAAGGCAATTTCCGCAAGGTGTATCGGCATGTGTTCGCGGGCGACTGGCGCGATTACGATCCGTTCGATGCCGCCTTCCGCCCCGATGTCGAAGAGATCGCATCGCCTGCCGTCTGCTCGATGTTCCGCACGTTCCAGGGTTGGACCGCCTTGACGCCGCAAGGCCCCGGCGACGGCACGCTGCAACTCGTGCCCATCGCCAACGCGATGGTGTACATCCTCCTGCGCGCCCTTCAGGACGATGTCGCCGACGACGACCTGTGCGGCGCGATGCCGGGACGCGCGCTCTCGATCAAGCCGGAATTTCACGCGCCGCTGTTCGAAGCGCTGTCGTCCATTCCGAAGATGGAAGCGGGCGATACGGTGTTCTGGCACAGCGACGTTATCCATGCGGTCGAAGACGAGCACAAGGGCGCGGGTTACAGCAACGTGATGTATATCGCTTCCGCGCCTGCCTGCGCCAAGAACGATGCCTATCTCAAACGTCAGTCGCCGAGTTTCCTGAAAGGCGAAAGTCCGCCCGACTTCCCGGCCGATCATTTCGAAACCGATTTCACGGGCCGCGCAACCGTCGACGATCTGTCGCCGCTCGGACGTGCGCAGCTCGGGCTCGATCTGTAGCCGGCAAGGGAACGCGTCGCATCACTCATAAAGACAAAATCGGAGACTGCAATGAAATACTCACTGACGTCGGCGGCAGCGGCCGTCGCGCTCGTCATCGCCGGTACTCACGCGGCACGCGCAGCCGAACAGATTTCGGTCCTGCACTGGTGGACGTCCGGCGGTGAATCGAAAGCCATCCGCGTGCTCAAGGACGATATGAGCAAACAGGGCTACGAGTGGAAGGACTTCGCTGTCGCCGGTGGCTCGGGCACGGCAGCGATGACGGCGCTCAAGACGCAGGTCATTTCGGGCAACGCGCCATCGGCTGCGCAGATCAAGGGGCCGCTGATTCAGGACTGGGCCGACCAGGGCGTGCTGGTCACGATCGATCAGGCGGCATCGGACTGGAAAAGCCATACGCCCGAGCAGATCGACAAGGACGTGAAGGCGGGCGGGCACTATGTGGCGGCGCCTTTTTCGGTGCATCGGATCAACTGGCTATGGATCAACAAGGCGGACCTCGACAAGGTGGGCGGTGCGCCGCCCACGACGTGGCCGGAGTTCTTCGCGCTCGCGGACAAGTTTCGCGCGGCGGGCATCACGCCTGTCGCGCACGGCGGTCAGCCCTGGCAGGACATGACGATCTGGGAGACGGTCGTGTTGTCGCAGGGCACGGACTTCTATCGCAAGGCGCTCGTCGATCTCGATCAGAAAACGCTGACGTCGCCGCAGATGGTGCAGGTCTTCGAGACCGTGCAGAAGATCCGGACTTACTTCGACAAGGCCTATCACGGCCGCGACTGGAATCTCGCCACCGCGATGGTCATTTCCGGAACGGGCGGCATGCAGTTCATGGGCGATTGGGCAAAAGGAGAGTTCGCCAACGCGAACAAGAAGGCCGATGTCGATTTCATCTGCGCGCCCGCGCCGGGCACATCGAACGCCTACACGTACACGGCGGATGCATTCGTGTTCTTTCAGCAGAACGGCAAGAAGGACGCGACGCCGGGACAACTCGCGATGGCCAAGACAATCATGTCCCCCGAGTTTCAGGAGCAGTTCAGTCTCAACAAGGGTTCGATTCCCGTCAGGCTCGATGTGCCGATGGACAAGTTCGATAGCTGCGCGAAGAAATCGCGTGCGGACGAACAGGCGACGATCAAGTCGGGCGGGTTCTTTCCTTCACTGGCCTTCGGTGAACTTCAATCCCCGGTGACAGCCGGCGCAATCACCGATGTCGTGACGAATTTCATGAACTCGAACGAGGACGCGAAAGAGGGCGTGCGCAAGCTCGCGGCCGCGGCGAAGGTCAAGTAAAGAAATTCGATCAGAACCCGTACAGCGCCGCCGGATTTTCGACGAGTATCTTGCGGCGAGTCTCGTCCGTTTCCACGAGCCGCATCGCCCAGTCGATCATGCGCGCGTCGTCGGGGACGGGCTTGACGTTGGGGTGCGGCCAGTTCGATGCCCACACGCCGCGCTCGGGAAATCGTGTCGATAGCGTGCGAACGAGCCACGACACATCATCGAAAGCGGGCGCGCCGTCGCGCGAACTTTCATACGGCGCGGACAGCTTGATCCAGCAACGCGGCCCGTCGAGCAGGCGGCACAACGACGCGAACCCAGCGCTCTCCGGCGTGACCGGCGCGAGAAACTTGCCGAGATGATCGATCACGAGCTTCGACGGCAAGCGCGCGAGCATCGCTTCGTGCTGCGGCAGCGTGTGGCCGTCGAGCTGAAGATTCACGTTCCAGCCGAGCGGCGCGATGCGCGCCGACATATCCGCGAGCGCGTCCCATGGCAGAACGCCGCCCGGAAGCATCATGAATCGCACGCCGCGTATGCCCGCATCGTGCAGACGCTGGAGTTCGTCATCGCCGACATCGGGCGGCACGACCGCGATGCCGCGCGCGCCGTCGCCGAGCTGCGCGATGGCCGCGAGCGTGCAGCGGTTATCGAAACCGTATCCCGTCGGCTGCACGACGATCGCGCGCGAGAAGCCCAGCGCACGCTGCACGTCCCGATAGGCCGAGGCAGGCGCGGGCGGCGGCGTGAATGTCGCGCTCGCGGCCAGCGGATAAGCCTTCTCGTAGACGTGGATGTGGCAATCGCACGCGCCTTCGATGTTCATCGCGCGTCCGCCTGCAAGTGGAAACCCGAAAGGCGGAACGCGTGCGCCGCATTCACCGCGCCGGCCGGCACGCGGCCCTGAAACAGGGATTCGGTCTGCGCGACCGTTTCCATCGACTGATGCTCGATCGCGCCCGGCGTCAGTCCGCCGATATGCGGCGCGGCGATCACGCGCGGATGCGCCGCAAGCTTCGGCGCGGGCATCTGATCGGCGGCGCGGCCCACATCGAGCGCGCAGCCCGCCAGATGACCCCGCTCCAGCGCGGCGAGCAACGCGTCATCGTCGACGAGCTCGCCTCGCGCGGCATTGATGAAGTACGCGCCGGGTTTCATCGCGGCGAAGCTTTGCGCGTTCATGAGATTCGCGGTCTGCGCATTGGCGGGCGCGAGGCACACGACGAAGTCGGACTGCGCGAGCAAGTCGTCGAAACGCACGTGTTGCACGCGGGCATCATCGACTTTCGCGTACGGATCGGACACGAGCACGCGCATGCCGAATGCCAGCGCGAGATCGCACAGATAGCGCGCAATCTGCCCGTAACCGATCACGCCGAACGTGCTGCCGCGCAACTCGCGGCCCATCTTCGGCACGGGCGCTTCGTGACGGTGATACGCCTCGGCATAGGCGGTCGTGCCGCGTGCGAGATCGAGCATCGCGCCGATCACCCATTCGGATACGGACGGCACGAAGCCCGCGCTCGCCTGCGTGACGAGTACGCCCATTTCGCTGGCGGCATCGACATCGACGGTGCGGATATCCACCGCGCAGCGCACGAAGGCGGCGAGCTTCGGCAGCGCCTCGAACAATGCGCGCGGCGCGGGCGTTTGCCGGTACGCGATGATGACATCGGCATCGCGCGCGGCGTCGGCGAGTTCTTCGGTCGTCAGTTCGCGGTCTTCGGCGTTGTACGCGACGTCCGCAATCCGCGCGAGCGCAGCCGATGCGCGCGCGCCGAAGTAATGGTCCAGCATGTGCCGGGGATGACTCACGAAAACCTTGTTCATATCCTCGTCCTGAATTGCTTCGCGGGCCGCGCGACCGACTCGCGCTCGACCAGCGTGATATCCGTGAAAAGCGCCTGTTCCGATGCGGGCATCGGTTCGTCGTGCGGACGCATCGCGCGCTCGACCATCGCGGCGGCCATCGCGGGCACCGGAAGCTGGACGGTGGTCAGCGCCGGGTTCGAGATCGCCGCGAGGAAATGCCCGTCCATGCCGACGATCGACACGTCTTCGGGCACGCGCAGGCCGCATTCGCGCAGGCCCGCCATCAGGCCGAGCGCCATCAGATCGTTGACGGCGACGACGCCGGTCGGACGCGCATCGTCTTTGGCGAGCAGACGCGCGAGCGCGCGGCCGTTCTCGGCGATCATCGAATCGCCGTATTCGTTCACCGGGCCGCTGTCGAGCACGCGCGCTTCTTTCGACAGGCCCGCATCCGCCGCCGCCGAGAGAAAGCCGTCGATCTTGTCGCGGCGGCTCATCGTCATGCCGGTCAGCGTGGCGAAGGCAAGCCGCGTGTGACCGTGCGCGATCAGATGCCGCGTCGCGATTCTCGCCGCCTCGAAGTTGTCCGGCGTGACGTGCTCGACGCGCGTGGTCTCGCCTTCGGTCGCGCGGCGGTCGTAGCTGACGACGACCATGCCGCGCTCGACGGCGGTTTCCAGATGGCGCTCGTTCGCGAGCGACGAGATCACGATCACGCGCCGCACGCCTTGCGACAGCAGGTCTTCGAAGAACGACGCTTCCTTCGCCGGATCGCGATACGTATTGCCGATCATCACGCGATAGCCGTAGCGCTCCTGCGCGCAGGTTTCGACTTCGCGCGCGATATAGCCGTACATCGGATTGGCGATCGACGGCACCAGAAGTCCGATCAGCGGCGTCTGCCCCGTCTTCAACTGACGCGCGAGCGTGCTCGGCCGGTATTGCAGCGCGCTCATCGCGGCCTGCACGCGCGCGAGCGTTTCCTGGCGCATCTGGTCGGTGCGGCCGTTGAGCACGTTGGATACCGTGCTGACGGACACACCGGCCTCGCGGGCGACATCCTGAATGGTGCTCATAAGGTTTTGCTTCTGCCGGCTACAGGCCGAGCCGGGTCGGCAACCACAACGAAAACGACGGCACCAGAATCAGCACCACCAGTGCGACGCACAGCACCAGCAGGTATTTGAGCATAGGACGCGCCACCGCTTTCATTTCCGTGCCCGTGATCGCGCAGGTCGCGAACAGGCCGAGACCGACCGGCGGCGCGAAGAGGCCGAGGCCCATCGCGACGACGATCACCGTGCCGAAATGCAGCGGGTTGATGCCGAGCTGCGTCGCGATCGGCGTGAGCAGCGGCCCGAAGATGATGAGCGCGGGCGCGCCTTCCAGCACCGCGCCGAACACGATCATGATCAGCACGGACAGCAGCAGGAACATCGTCGGGCCGTATTGATGCGCGAAGGCGATCATCGAATCGGACACGAGCGCGGGAATCTGCTCGATGGTCAGCGCGAACGACACGCTCGACGCCGCCGCCACGATGAACAGAATGCTGCTCGCCATCGACGCCGAGCGCACGAACACGCGCGCGACCGATTTCGGCGTGAGTTCGCGAAACGCCAGCCAGCCGACGACGAGCGCATAGACCACGGCGAACGCGGACACTTCCGTCGATGTCGCGATGCCCGAGGTCACGCCCTTGCCGATCATCGTGATCATCACGAGCGCGACCAGCGCGCCGCCGGCGAGCGGCATCCACGCGCGTGGGTTGGTGAGTGCATCGGCGAGATTGATGCGGCGCCCGAAGATCACCGCGACGATCGCCAGCGCCACCGCCAGCACCGCAGCCGGCACGACGCCCGCGAGGAACAGCCCGGCGATGGAAATGTTCGCGACGAAGCCCATGATGATCATGTTCACGCACGGCGGAATGGTTTCCGCCATCACGGCGCTGCAGGCGAGCAACGCGGCGGCTTCGTTCGGGTCTTCCTTGCTCTGGCGCACGGCCGGCATCACGACACCGCCGACCGCCGCGATATCCGCGAGCTTCGAACCGGACACGCCCGAGAAGAACGCGGTCGCCATGATCGTGATGAGGCCGAGGCCGCCGCGCACGCGCCCGAACATCCGCAGCAGGAGTTCGATCAGGCGCGAGGACATGCCGTTGGTTTCCATCAGCAGGCCGGCCAGCACGAAGAACGGAATCGCGAGCAGCACGAAGTGGTCGGTGCCGGCCATCACCTGCTGCGAATAGACGAGCATCGGCAGGGACGGCTCCGCGAGGAAGTACAGCAGCGCCGAAAACGCGAGCACGAAGCCGATCGGCACGCCGAGCACCAGTCCGCCTATGAAGCCGGCCATCAGCAAGAAGCCGGGCCTGAGCGCGTGATCGGGCACGAACGCGTTCCACGCGAACACGGCTGCCGCGAGCAGCACGCAGCCGATCAGCGTGCCGAGCACGGTCTTGCGCGCGCCGTTGACGGCATTGGCGAGCGCGAACACCGTCATGAAGACGCTGCCGATCACGAGCGGATAGACGTTGATCCACGCGGGCAGGCCGCTCGGCGTCATCTGTCCGTAGGAATCGATCAGCAGCAGGCACGACGACACGCACAGATTTCCCGCGACGCCCGCGATCACCCAGTGTCCGACATGCACGAGCGGGTTCTGCCAGCGCCGGGGCAGCATGCCGCGAAACAGATCGACGCCGACGTGCTGGCTGCGCCCCAGCACCGTGGCGGCGCCGAAGAACACCAGCACGATCATCAGCGCGCCGGCGACTTCCTCGGCCCAGTCGAACGGATCGTGCAGAAAATAGCGGTAGATCACGGAGAGGAACACGACGATCACGTCGGCCGCCAGCACGGCCGCGCACAGATATTCGATCCAGTGCATGAGGCGCACGAGGCCGCGTGCGAGCACGGTCTCATGGCCGAAGCCCGGCGCGGCGAGTTGCGCTTCCGGTCCGGGCGTCGCGGAAAAAGTGGTCATGGTGTGCCTGCCTCGTTAGCCGCGCGTGGCGGCGATGGCGGTGAAGAGCGGCGCGGTCGCGGGATACTGCTTCGAGAAGCTCGCATACAACTGCGACTGCATCTCGCCGCGTGCGGTGTCGCGGTCGGCCTTCGACATCGGATAGAACGTCATGCCGCGCTTCTTCAGCTCCTGCTCGGCGCTGGCAGCCGTCTGGATGGCCGCGACGCGCTGTTTCGCGGTCGCGTCCTGCGCCGCCTTCTGAAACGCGGGGCGCAGGTTCTCGGGAATCTTCGCGAGCGCGCGGCGGCCCATCGCGACGACGAGCGGGCTGAAGACGTGCTGCGTCTGCCAGCACGACTTCACGACTTCGTCGTACTTGCTCGCGAGCACGGTCGCGCAGTCGTGCTCGAAGCCATCGACGACACCTGTTTGCGCCGCCATATACAGCTCGCCGATGGGAATCGGCGTCGGCACCGCGCCCATCAGCTTGAAGGTTTCCATGAAGGCGGGCGTGGGTAGCACGCGCAGCTTCACGCCCTTGATATCGGCGAGCGATTGCGTGGGCTTCTTCGTGAACACGTTGCGCGCGCCGAACGAATAGCCCCACGTGAGCACCGAGCAGCCCGCGCGCTGTTGCAGCATGGTGTCGAACGACTTGCCGACGGTGCCATCCATCGCGCGGCCGACATGGTCGAAATTGTCGAACACATAGCCGAGATCGAGCATGCCGAGTTCAGGCAGCACGGTCGCCCAGATCGACGAGCCGGTGACCATCATGTCGACCGCGCCGACCTTCACCTGCTGGACGACGTCGCTTTCCTTGCCGAGCTGGTTGTTCGGGAAATAGTCGATGCGAATCTGGTCGCCGACGCTCGCCTTCAGATTCGCGGCGAGGTTCTGATACCACACGTAGTGCGCGGCGTTTTCGTTCGGCGGCATCGATGACGAGAGCCGCAACGTGGCAGCGGGCTGGGCGCGCACGATCGCGGGAAAACCCACTCCCGCCGCCGCGAGCGAGGCCGCCGAGGCCGTTTGAAGGAATCGTCGCCGGGAAATCGAATGCATGGTGTTGTCTCCTGGATGCCGCTCCGAGCGCGGGCGGACGGGTTCAGTGCGACACCCCGGGGCGGCGCGACTGTATCGATTTAGTGTATCGATACAGTAAGTCATCGGATCGGGCGGTCAAATGGGCGTTTACCCGCAACCGGGGTTCATCGTCCGTTGTGACAAAACGAGGGAGCGTCGGTAGTAAAGTGAGCGCGTGTAGGAAAATCCGCTGGTGCGGATTTCGTGTCATGAAGATTCACAGCACGTACGGAGATATGAATGACCAAGGTAAAAGTGGCCGGCTTCAGCGTTTCACTCGATGGCTTCGCAGCGGGCACCGATCAGAGTCTGGACAATCCGCTGGGTGTGCGAGGCGCGGAGCTCTTTCAGTGGTTTTTCCCGACGCGGACGTTTCGCCAGATGCAGGGAAAAGACGATGGCGACACGGGCCTGGATGACAGCTTCGCGCGACGCGCAATGGATGGCTTCGGAGCGTTCATCCTCGGCCGCAACATGTTCGGACCCGTTCGCGGCGAATGGCCGGACGAGGAATGGAAAGGATGGTGGGGCGACAATCCGCCTTATCATGCGCCGACCTTCGTGCTGACTCATTACCCGCGTCCGCCGATCGAGATGCTGGGCGGCACGACATTTCATTTCGTCTCGGAAGGCATCGAGGTTGCGCTGCAAAAGGCGCGCGAAGCGGCGGGCGAAAAGGACATCAAGATTGGCGGCGGCGCCGAAACGGTGAGGCAATACATTCAGGCCGGCCACGTGGATGAAATTCACCTCGCGTTTGCGCCGGTGGCGCTCGGCCAGGGGGAATCGCTTTTCAGCGGGCTCGATCTACGCGCGCTGGGATATCGGACGATCGAGCATGTTCCGACTGAACGGGCCACGCACATCGTTCTCGCGAAGTAGGGCGTCGGACCGGACGGTTCTCGTTCGAGAACCGTCTCTTGTCCAGCAGGTTAAAGAATGCTGTCCAGCGCCTTGGCAAGCCTGTTCACGCTGCCTTCGACGTCATGCAGTTTGTCCAGCCCGAACAGTCCGATGCGGAAGGTCTTGAAATCCGCGGGCTCGTCGCATTGAAGGGGAACGCCGGCCGCGATCTGCAAGCCGGCATCCGCGAACTTCTTGCCGGACCGGATGCCGTCATCGTCCGTGTAGCAGACCACCACGCCCGGCGCCTCGAAGCCATCGGCTGCCACGCTCTTGAAACCTTTCTCGGCCAGCAGCGAGCGAACGCGCTTGCCGAGTTCGAGCTGCTCCGCTCTCACTTTGTCGAAGCCGTATGCTTCCGTCTCCTTCATGACGTCACGCAGAATCGTGAGGCCGTCCGTGGGCATCGTGGCGTGATAGGCGAACCCGTTGTTCTCGTAGGCTTCCATGATTTGGAGCCACTTGCGAAGGTCGCAAGCGAAGCTGGTGCTGGTCGTCGAATCGATTCTCTCGCGGGCGAGCGGGCCGAGCATGACCAGTGCGCAGCACGGTGACGCGCTCCATCCCTTTTGCGGCGCGCTGATCAGGATATCGACGCCACTCGCCTGCATATCGACCCATACCGTGCCGGAAGCGATGCAATCCAGCACGAACATTCCGCCGACTTCATGAACCGCGTCGGCCACCGCGCGCAGGTAGGCATCGGGCAGCATCATCCCGGATGCGGTTTCGACATGCGGCGCGAAGACCAGATCCGGCTTGTTTTCCCTGATCGCCGCGACCACTTCTTCGACCGGCGGCGGTGCATAAGCGGCCTGCCTCCCTTCCGCGACCGGACGCGCTTTCAGAACGATCGACTCCGCCGGAATGCCGCCCATGTCGAAAATCTGCGACCAGCGGAAACTGAACCAGCCATTGCGGATGACCAGACACTTCTTGTTCGTCGCGAACTGCCGGGCAACGGCTTCCATGCCAAAGGTCCCGCTGCCCGGCACGACAACGGCCGACTTCGCGTTGTAGACTTTTTTCAGGGCAGCGGAGATGTCGCGCATGACGCCTTGAAAGAGCTGCGACATGTGATTGATTGATCGGTCGGTGTAGACGACCGAATATTCGAGGAGCCCCTCGCGGTCCACATCGGGAAGTAACCCTGGCACGTTTGCCTCCTGTGATCGACGAATTCGACGTTCAGAAACAGATTCTAACGAAAGCGATCCGCGGCTGACGTGAGGAGCATTGTGCTGCCAAATCGTGGGCCGACGCTTGAGCGCTGCCACTTCGATGGGCACGCCCGTCAGCATGATGCAAAATACGCGCACGTCAATTGCGGGGGATGGTTTGTGGGCGTCAACTTCGACCTGAACGATTTGCAGGCGTTTCGAGCCGTCGTGGAGATGGGTAGCTTCCGCAAGGCAGCGGAGGCGGTCAACATCTCTCAACCGGCGCTCAGCCGGCGCATCGAGAAGCTCGAGGCGGCGCTCGGCGTGCGGCTCTTCGAGCGGACCACGCGCAGCGTGATGCTCACCACCGTGGGCCGCGTGTTCGCCCCCAGCGCGGAACAGCTTCTCGACGATCTCGATGTCGCGTTGCTCGGCATCCGCGACGTCTCCAGCAGCCGGCTCGGTCACGTGACCATCGCATGCGTGCCATCGGTTGCCTACTATTTTCTGCCGAGCGTCGTGGCCGCTTATCACAGCCGCTATCCGCGCATCCGGGTCAAGCTGCTCGATTCGAGCGCCAACGAAGTGCTCGGCTCCGTCATCAGCGGCGAAGCCGATTTCGGCGTCAGCTTCATGGGCAGCCAGGAAACCGAGGTCGAGTTCAAGGTCCTGCTGCAGGAAAGGTTCGTCGCCGCGTGCCGCCGCGATCATCCGCTGGCAAGAAAGACGCGCGTGTCCTGGAGCGAGCTTTATGAACACGAATACGTTTCCGTCGACAAGACTTCCGGCAATCGCCTGCTGCTGGATCAGGCGTTGACCAGCGTGTCGCCGGCCGCGCCGAGCGTGTGCGAGACTCGCCATGTCACCACCATGCTCGGCCTGATCGAAGCGGGACTGGGTGTGGCGGCCGTGCCTTCGATGGCGATGCCCATGCGCGACCATCCGATCCTCACGAGCGTGCCGCTGGTCGATCCGGTCGTGACGCGGCGAGTGGGCATCGTCAGGCGGCGGGGACGCCCGCTCGCGCCGGCCGCGCAACAGTTCTATCAGATGATCCTCGAAACGAAACGCAGCGGCGTGGCCCGTGCGGCGAAGAAGACTGCGAAGTGAACCTGCCAAGGCCCTTCAATCTGCTGTACGTTCAGGTTCTGCTCGGCATGGCGCTCGGCATGACCGTCGGGCACTTCTGGCCACAGTCCGGTGCGGCGCTCAAACCGCTCAGCGATGCATTCGTCGCGCTGGTGCGCATGATGATCGCGCCGATCGTCTTTTGCACGATCGTCACCGGTATCACGTCGCTGTCGAGCGGCTCGAAAATCGGCCGGACCATCCTGAAAGCGCTGGCGTTGTTCTACGTCCTCACCATCGCCGCGCTCCTTCTGGGCCTCGCGACGGCGTTCGCGCTGCAACCCGGCGCCGGACTGCATATCGACCCACGCCATCTCGACACGGCCGTTCTCGCGCAGTATTCGCCGCGCACGCAGCCGCGCGGGCTCGTCGAATTCGCGCTGCATGTGATTCCGGAGACGTTCGTCGGCGCTTTCGAGAAAGGCGAAGTGCTGCCGGTCCTGTTGCTCGCGCTTCTGTTCGGCTTCGCGTTGAACGCGAGCCAAAGCGCCGGCCAACGGGTACAGGCATTCATCGATGCCATCGCGCACGTGCTGTTTCGTATCCTCGCGCTGATCATGCGGCTCGCGCCCGCCGGCGCATTCGGCGCGATGGCGTTCACGGTAGGCCGCTTCGGCATCCGGTCGATAGGCTCGCTCGGCTTGCTGATGGTGTCGTTCTATGCGGCGTGCCTGGTGTTCGTCGTCTGCGTGCTCGGGCTGCTCGCGCGCCTGCATGGCTTCTCGCTCTGGCGGCTGCTGCGCTACATTCGCGAGGAACTCATCATCGTGCTCGCGACGTCATCGACGGAACCGGTGTTGCCGCGCCTTATCGTCAAGCTGGAAGCGCTCGGCTGCGACAAAGGGATCGTCGGTCTCGTGCTGCCCGCCGGCTACTCGTTCAACCTCGACGGCACGGCGATCTATCTGACGCTCGCTTCGATGTTCATCGCCCAAGCGTGCGACATCCACCTCTCGGTCGGCCAGATCGCGACGATGCTCGCGGTCATGCTGCTGACGTCGAAGGGCGCGGCGGGCGTATCGGGCAGCGGGCTGGTCGCGCTCGTCGCGACGCTCGCCGTCATCCCCGATCTGCCGCTCGCGGGTGTCGCGCTAATCGTCGGCATCGATCGCTTCATGTCCGAGGCGCGCGCCCTGACGAGCGTGATCAGCAACGCCTGCGCGGTGATCTTCGTATCGATGTGGGAGCGCGCCTGTGACCGGGCGCGCCTGAAAGAAGCGTTGAGCGTCGCGCGCGAGCCGCAAGAACCGCTCGATCAGCCCGCCGATCTGCCGGGCTGAATCGTTGCCGTCGTCTCAATGCGTGGCGACGGAATCGAGCCCGGTCGATGTCACCTCGGGCTGCACGGCGGGCGACGCGAGATAGTCGAGCAGCGCTTTCGCTTCCTTCGGATGCTGTGCGCCGACCGGTATGCCCGCCGCAAAGCGCGTGACGGATTGCACCGACTCCGGAATCTTGCCGACGTAGGCCGCGCCCTTCACCGGCAGCAACTCGCTCACCTGCTGGAAGCCGACTTCATAGTCGCCGGTCGCAACCACCGACGCCACCGGAATCTTCGGGATCATTTTCGCCTTGGTCTTCACCTGGTCCTCGATGCCGAGCCGCCTGAACAACTCGCGCTCGATATAGACGCCGCTCGCGCTGTCCGAATAGACGATCGACCGGGCATGCAGCAAAGTCTCCCTGAGCGCCGCCTCGGACCCGATGTCGGGCTTGGGCGCCCCGTCGCGCACGACCATGCCGATGCGCGAATCCGCGAGTTCGACGCGCGAGCCGGGAATGACCTTGCCCTGCTTGATCAGGTCGTCGAGCGCGTAGCCGACCATGATCACGACATCGGCGGGCTCGCCGCGTTGTAGACGATTCGGAATGGCTTCCGGCGACTTGCCCATCGACGGGCCGAGCGCGGTGTCGAGCGTATTGCCCGTCGATGCCGCGAATTTCGGGCCGAGCAATTTGTACGCCGCGGTGAAGCCGCCGGAGCTCATCACATGAAGATCGGCGGCCTGTACGTTTGCCGCCGCGACGGCACAGCCGAGCAGCGCGGCGGTGCAGCATTTCAGAAGGATGGATTTCATGTTCGAACCCAGGCGAAAGGTCAGGACGCCGCAGGCAGCGGAACCGGACGGCGCCGATACAGCGCCAGCGTCGCAACGAGCCCGCACACGGCGGCGAAGCTCATCCAGTAGCCGGGCGCGGCCTTGTCGCCGGTCATGTGGATCAGCGCCGTCGAGATGACGGGCGTGAAACCGCCGAAGATCGCCGTCGCGAGGCTGTAGGCGAGCGAGAATCCGGCGACGCGCACTTCGACCGGCATCACTTCGGTGAGCGCGACGACCATCGCGCCGTTGTACATGCCGTACATGAACGAGAGCCACAACAGCACGAGCAGCATGTTGACGAAGCTCGGCGCGTGGGCCAGCAGCGACAGCGCGGGATAGGCGGTCGCGATCGCCAGGATCGTCATCGCGAGGAGAAGCGGGCGGCGTCCGATACGGTCCGACAGCGCGCCGCCGATCGGCAGCCAGATGAAGTTGGAGATGCCCACGCACAGCGTGACGAGCAGGCTGTCGGCGGTGCTCAGATGCAGGACCGTCTTGCCGAAGGTCGGGGCGTACACCGTGATCAGATAGAAGCTCGTGGTCGTCATCGCGACGAGCAGGACGCCGGCGATCACGACGGTCCAGTTTTGCCCAAGCGTGGCGAAGACTTCCTTCATTGTCGGACGATGTTGGCGCTGCTTGAATTCCCGCGTTTCCTCGAGATTGCGCCGCAGAATGAAAATGAACGGCACGATCATGCAGCCGACGAAGAACGGCACGCGCCATCCCCATGCGGCGATCGTCGCGGTGTCGAGCCATTGGTTGAGCGCGAAGCCGAGGGCCGCCGCGACCACGATCGCCACTTGCTGGCTGGCGGATTGCCAGCTCGTGAAGAAGCCCTTGCGTCCGGGCGTCGCCATCTCGGCGAGATAGACCGATACGCCGCCGAGTTCCGCGCCCGCCGAGAAGCCTTGCAGCAGGCGGCCGATCAGGACCAGCGCCGGCGCGAAGAGTCCGATCGACGCGTAACCGGGGACGAAGGCGATCAGGATGGTGCCGGCCGCCATGATCGACAGGGTGACGATCAGCCCCTTGCGCCTGCCGACATCGTCGATATACGCGCCGAGGATGATCGCGCCCAGCGGCCGCATCAGAAAGCCGGCACCGAACACCGCGAAGGTCATCATCAGCGAAGCGAACTCGCTTCCCGCCGGGAAAAAGACGGTGGCTATCTGCGTGGCGTAGAAGCCGAACAGGAAGAAGTCGAACTGTTCGAGGAAGTTGCCTGCCGTCACGCGCAGCACGGCGGATGCCTTCGATTGCGCGGAAGCGAGGGGCGTAGGGGAAGCGTGCATCGAGGTGTCTCCAGATATTCTTGGCTTGCGGTGTTCGGGCGATTTATTGTTTGCCGAATACTCGCCCGAACACCGCGACACGATAAGTGCTATTTTTGGAACGATTGATGTGCGCCGGTTATCAATGCCGATCTGGCCTTCGTGCCTCAGTGCCCGCGAGGATGCGCAAGGAAAAAGCGCACCATCTCCGCGCTGGCGTTCGGTCCGGTGGGGTCCGTATAACTGCCGTTCGAGGAACCGCCCGACCACGCATGAGGCGCGCCGTGAATGATCCACAATTCCGCGGGTGTGCCTTCAGGCGATTTCATGCGCTGGACCGCGTGCTTGCGTGCTCCGGTATCGGTGGATGAGCGGTGTCCCGCTTCGGCTCCATTCGGCGTGAATCCGCGCAATAGTTCAGTCGCGTTGACGTGATGCACGGTCGCGTCGGCATCGCCGTGAAAGACGATCAGCGGGCAGCGGGATGTTGTCGTTGCGGCCTTCGGCATGGTCTTGCCCCCGCGCATGGCCGCGAGCGCGGACGGCAGATCGTGCGCGCATCCGACGGGCAGGCCCGAGTGGACGCCTGCCGCCGCGTACAGGTCGGGGTAGCGCTGCGCCATGACCGCCGCCATCGCGCCGCCGGCCGAAAGGCCCGCCACATACACACGCTTAGGGTCCACGTTGTGTTGCGTCATGATCTCGCGCGTGATGCCCGCTATCAGCGACGGCTCGCCCTGATCGCGTTGCTGATCCGACGGCTTGAACCAGTTCCAGCACCTGGACGGATTCGCGCCTTGCGGCTGAATCGGATACGCGACCATGAAGCCGTGGGTTTCGGCGAGCGCGTTCATCTGCGTGCCTGCCGCGAAATCGTCGGCGTCCTGCGTGCATCCGTGCAGCATGACGACGAGCGGCAGCGGCTCATCGCGATAGCTGCTCGGCACGTAAAGCTTGTAGCTGCGTTGACCCGCGCCGTTCGCATAGCGTCGGGTGCTGAAGTGCCCGCGATCCTGCACGTCGGCGTCTGTCCGAGCGGGCTGCGAGGGGCGCCGGGCGCGAAAGACATCGGTGAAGCGCGTTCGCGTCTTTTCGATACCGATATCGGCATCGTTGTGCGTGCGTGCGACGTTCGTCTGCTCGCCGTGCATGGCGCGCTTCACGATTTCAGCCGCCGCGGCGGGATCGTTCTTGCGAAAGAGGGCAAACGCCTCTTTCATCGAGTCGAGAAAGCCTTCGTTGAGTTTCATGTTTTCCATTGCCGAATATAGGGTGAGGCCGCTATCGGATGCGATCCGCCAGCGCAGCCTTGACTGCCGGTGATGCGTGCAACGCGCCGCGAACCAGGATCGAGTCGATGGTCGCCAGCGCGAGTTCGGGCGATACGTCGCTGGCGATGCTGGCGAGACCCAGCACCTGAATCTTGAGCCGCTGATTGGCCGCGCGCGCCGCTTCGAGGTCCAGCTTCGAAAAGTACTGGAGGCCCAGCACCAGTTCGCGTCGCGTCACGGTGTCCTTGACCACCGGCGCGTGAATGGACAACTGGTTGCGGATCGCCGTCCGGATGAGGTCCGTGCGGTTCGAGTAAAAACCTTCCTCCACGAGCAGATCGATCTGGCCCAGGTCGATCGGGCCCAGGTTGATCGTGATTTTTTCGGTATCGCTGCCTCGCGAGCGATCGACCGGTTCTTTTGCCATATAGTCCTCTTGCCTTCCGGATACCATCCATATGGATGGTTATAGGCTGATTTCAAGGAAGAGGCAACGAAGAATTTCGAATCGGCCCGTTTCCGGCGGAACAGGCCGCGCGCAGGTGTTCGGCCCGGAAGGATCGTGAGATGATTGATGAACGCGCGCCATCATCCATCGCTCGAACAGACCCGCTTTACAGCAAAGAGACGCGTGCACGTTCGAGCAGATCCAACCTTGCCACCAAACGACCATGAATAAGGGAAAGACGAAACTGACCCGTCAGGATGCCGAGCGCCTTTTCGAGGGGCTGCCCCCGTCGAATGCGAAAGTGTCGAGCCGGCCCGAGAATCCTTTCGGACCGGCGGCGTCCGACGTCGTCAAACGCGTCGAGGACGAATCCGCACTCTGGAAGGACAGCCTGATCACGCTCCCGATAGCCATCGAGTTGCCTGCGGGCTACGCGTCGGTGGCTCGCCTGCGCGAAGCGGTCACGCGAGCGTGGCGCGTGAAGTGGGTGAGGGAGACCAAAGACGAAGTCATCGCCGATTTTCCCGACGGATGGACCGCCGTTCGCCCGAAAAGCGGCCCCATCGAGTTGCGGGATCCGTCCGGCGTGGTCCGCGGCGTATTCGGCTGGGCCAAGGACGCCGAGCTCAGAATCCTGCCGCGCTATCTCATCGAGTCACAGGCAAATGGCTCGAACGGACTCGGCAGCGTGCTGATTCGCGATCGCGGGAACGGCCGGATTCTCGAACGCTCTTCGACCTGGTCGGCGCGTACGGGCGTCAACCATCCGGACTGGCACAAACTCGAAGCGTGGCTCGACCAACGCTATCCGGACCATCGTGACCCGCTTCGATACTGGGACGATTGCGAGGAAAATCTTCGAGGCTGAGCGCGTCCGGATTCAGGCATCCGCGACTATTTCCCGCCGCGCGTTTCTGCGCAGCACATCGGCGGGCACACCGTAGGTTCGAACGAACGCGCGACGCATACGCTCCCGGTCCGCGAAGCCCGTCTCCTGAGCCACGACGTTGATCGTATGCCGGCCTTGCTCGATCATGAATCTCGCCGCTTCCAGCCGAAGCTGTTCGACCGCCTTCGCCGGCGATTGACCGGTTTCGGCCAGAAACGCGCGGCTGAACTGCCGGGGGCTGAGGTTGGCCACATCGGCGAGTTCGTCGATGGTGAGCGGATTGCGCAGGTTGCGCCGTATGTGCGCCAGGACCAGTTCGATCCGATCTGACTTCGGTGTCATGTCGAGCAAAGCCGAGTGTTGCATCTGCCCGCCCAGCCGGCGCTGATTCATGACGAGGAGCCTCGCGACGAGCTTCGCGGCATCGGGACCGAGGTCGTTATCGAGCAGGGCCAGCGCAAGGTCGATACCGGCCGTCATGCCCGCCGAGGTCCAGATCGGACCATCGTTGATGAAGATGCGATCTTCTTCCGTGACGACATCGGGGAACCGTGCCCTGAACTCGGACGCATGAGCCCAGTGCATCGTCGCGCGCCGGCCGTTCAGAAGTCCCGCCTCCGCAAGCACGAATGCGCCGCTACAGATCGAGGCTATGCGTCTTGACGCCTTCGCGGCCTCCTTCACGAACGCGATCACGGCCGGATCGAATGGCGGAATCCGCATCTCGGTGATCGAGCCAACGATGACCGTATCGAATGCCGTCTCTTCGAATGCCGTGGTTTGCAGCGTCATTCCGCCGGACGATACGACGGGTCCGCCGTGTTCGGACAGCAGGCGAATGTCATAGCACGGCCCTCGCGGCGGCATGTTCGCAAGCTCGAACGTGGTGAGCGCGGCGAGACTCATCAGCTGGAATCTTGGCGGCACGATGAAGCCGATCCGATGCATATCCACTCCTGCATTTCGTGATCCGGACGCGGTTGCCAGCGAGCCCGATCGCGACTCGCGCCCACGCGACGGATGGCACGAATGGTGGCAACAACGACATACATGCTAATGGCTCGCGGCGCTAAGGTATAGGCACTTCTTCTACCGCCAAGGAACGACGTCATGTCGAAAATCATCCGGGCCGCAGCCGTGCAGATCGCCCCCGTCCTTTATAGCCGCGAAGGCACTGTCGCCAAGGTCGTCCAGAAAATTCTGGAACTCGGCCGGCAGGGCGTCCAGTTCGCGACCTTCCCCGAAACTGTCATCCCCTACTACCCGTATTTCTCGTTTATCGAATCTCCCTTCGCCATGGGCGCCGAGCATTACAAGCTGCTCGATCAGGCCGTGACGGTTCCGTCGGAGACGACCCGCGCGATCGGCGAAGCGGCGCGACAGGCGGGGATGGTGGTGTCGATCGGCGTCAACGAGCGCGACGGTCGCACGCTCTACAACACCCAGTTGCTGTTCGATGCCGATGGCACGCTGGTGCAGCGCCGTCGAAAGCTCTCGCCGACTTATCACGAGCGAATGGTCTGGGGGATGGGGGACGGTTCCGGCTTGCGCGCGGTCGATACCGCCGTCGGCCGCGTAGGCCAGCTCGCCTGCTGGGAACACTACAACCCGCTCGCGCGTTACTCGTTGATGGCGGATGGCGAGGAAATCCATTCGGCCATGTATCCCGGCTCATTCGCCGGCGATCTGTTCTCGGAGCAGATCTCCGTCAACATTCGCCAGCACGCGCTCGAAGCAGGCGCGTTCGTGGTCAACGCGACGGCATGGCTGACGCCCGAACAGCAACAGCAGATTCTGCTCGATACGAACACGTCGCAGATCGGCCCGATATCGAGCGGCTGTTTCACCGCGATCGTGTCGCCGGACGGCGAGTTCATGGGCGGCGCGCCGCTGCGCGAGGGAGAGGGCGAGATCGTCGCGGATCTGGACTTCTGGCAGATCGACAAGCGCAAACGCATGATGGATTCGCGCGGTCATTACAGCCGCCCCGACGTGCTCGGACTCGTGATCGACCGGGCGCCGAAGACGCACGTCATCGAACGTTCATTGCACGCGCCGGCAGAGGCGTCGCCCGTGGATCTGGAAGTCTCCGCCTGATGCGATACGCGCCCATGCGGGCGCGTATCGATGGCCGAAACGAAACCGACCGGGCGGCTTCGCCCGAACAACTAGGAGTGAGCAGAATGGACTTCAACGATGTCATGCTGGAGCGCAACGCCGAGTTCGCCGATACGGCTTTTTCGGCCGAACTCAAGATGATGCCGTCGACCGGAACCGTGATCGTCGGTTGCGTCGATCCTCGCGTCGATCCGGTGCACGTGCTGGGTTTGAAGCAGGGCGAAGCGGCGGTGATCCGCAATGTCGGTGGCCGGGTCAACAAGCCGTTGCTCGAAACGCTGGCCGTGCTCGCCGTCGTCGCGAAAGCGGCCGGACGTCCTGACGGCGCCCGCAATCTGGTGCTGCTCCAGCATACGGACTGCGGGATCATCGGTTGTCACAGGCATGCGCCGGCATTGCTTGCGAAGCATCTCGGCGTCGAAACGGACGCGCTCGACGCGCTTGCCATTACTCAGCCCTACGAAGCAGTCGCGCTCGACGTCGCAGCGCTCAGGGCGAACAAGGACTTGCCGGACAGCCTCATCGTGTCGGGGTTGGTCTACGATGTCAAGACCGGCCGTATCGAGACAGTCGTTCCTGCCGCGCCCTTGCGTGCGCCCGCAGCGTGAAGGGCTACGCCGGATCGGTCAGCGCGTGAACTCTTGCGCCGACATCAACTTCGCATACCCGAAACGCAGCGCCGCCATGAACGCCGCATGCACGTGCGCTGCCGGGACATGCACGCCATCGAATTCGAGATCGTGCGTCGCGCAGGCATCGTGGATCACGGTGGTCGCATAGCCGAGGTCCACCGAATGACGCGTGACCGCGTCGATGCACATGTGGCTCATGTTCCCGACGACGACAACGGTTTCGATACCATTCGCCTTCAACACGTGCTGAAGGTCGGTCTCGCGAAACGGATTCATGTGGTGTTTCAGGATCACTTGCTCGCCCGGAAGACTCGCCGCCTTCGGATGAAGCTGCGCGCCTTCGGTATCCGGCACGAAGAACGGCGCGTCCTTCGCCAGAGTCTCATGTCGGATATGAACGACGAGGTCGCCGTTCTTTCGCGCCTGCGCGAGCACGGCGGCTGCATTGTCGGCGGCAGCATCGACTCCGTTGAGAATCCACTTGCCTCCCGGAAAGTAGTCGTTCTGAATATCGACCGCGATAAGCGCCTGCTTTGTCATGCTTCCTTCTCCGCGTATGGGGATTGACGTCGCGCACCGCATGCTGCGACGCGATAGAAGGATCATGACCAATCCGACGGGATAGGGGAATAGCCCGATGGCGCAAACCACAATTCTCGCATCGAGAACAATGTGAAGGCGACAGCGCATGCGCGGTGCGATACATCGTCATCGCGATCGGCGATGGTGCCTTTCCAAAAGACCACGAACAACCGCGCTCGCCTGGTCCATGATGCTCGCAAACCACAACCGATTGCGAAAGCGCATACCCGCGCTTGCCGCAGCCGGCAGATCGATGGAGCGAGACGAAGCAATGCAACTCGACCAGGAAAAGCACGGTCCGCGAACGCTTTACGACAAGATCTGGGACAGTCACCGCGTGATGTCCCGCGACGATGGACAGGATCTGCTATTCATCGACCGGCATTTCATACACGACGTCACCGCGCAGTCGTTCGACCTGATGCGCCAGCGCGGGCTCAAACCTCGCTCGCCCGAGCGCATCTTCGGCACCGCCGACCACTACGTTTCGAGCACGGCAAACGACATCGCGGCCGTGGCCGATCCCGAACGGCGCGCCATGATCGAAGCGCTGCAGCGCGACTCGGCCGAGTCGCGCATCACCCTGTTCGATATGAACGATCCGCGACGCGGCATCGTGCATGTCGTCGGACCCGAGCAGGGGCTGAGCCTGCCGGGCATGACCGTCGTCTGCGCCGATAGCCACACGTCGACACACGGAGCAATGGGCGCGCTCGCGTTCGGCATCGGTGCGACGGAAGTGGCCCACGTGCTCGCCACGCAATGCCTGTGGCAGCGCAAGTCGCGGAACATGCGCGTCACGCTCGACGGCGAGCCGGGTCCGGGCGTCACCGCGAAAGACATGATCCTGGCCGTGATCGCGCGGATCGGCGTGGCCGGGGCGGTGGGACACGTGATCGAATATGCCGGCTCCGCGATCGCGGGCTTGTCGATGGAAGGGCGGCTCACGCTGTGCAACATGACCATCGAGGCCGGCGGTCGCGCGGGCATGATCGCGCCGGACGAGACCACGTTCGCCTATCTCGACGGGCGTCCCTACGCGCCTTCGGGCGACGAGTGGAACCGGGCAATGGCGCACTGGCGCAGCTTGTTCACCGACCCCGGCGCGACGTTCGATCGCGAGGTGCACATCGACGTGGGCGGCATCGCCCCGATGGTGACCTGGGGCACGACGCCCGAATATGCCTGCGCCATCGACCGCCGCGTGCCCGATCCCGCGATGCAGCCCGATCCCGATCTCCGCGCCGCGATGTCGCGGGCGCTCGACTACATGGGACTGGCCCCGGACGAAGCGCTGGAAGGCGTGGCGATCGACAGGGTGTTCATCGGCTCATGCACCAACGGGCGCATCGAGGATATGCGCAGCGCGGCGGCGGTCGCGCGTGGCCGCCACATCGCGCCCGGCGTCGAGGCGTGGGTGGTGCCGGGCTCGCACGAGGTGCGCACGCAGGCGGAGGCCGAAGGGCTCGACCGCGTGTTCAAGGACGCGGGCTTTCAGTGGCGCTTCCCCGGCTGTTCGATGTGCCTCGCGACCAACGGCGATATCGCCGCGCCCGGGCAGCGCTGCGCTTCCACGTCGAACCGCAATTTCGTGGGCCGTCAGGGGCCCGGCGTGCGCACGCATCTGATGAGCCCGGCGATGGCGGCTGCGGCCGCCGTGACCGGCCGCCTGACCGATGTGCGCCGCCTCCTGGGAGCCTGACATGGAAAGCCTCACGCACCTCGACGCAGTGGCGGCGCCGATCGTCGCCATCAACTGCGATACCGATCAGATCCTGCCCGCACGCTACCTGCAAAAACCCCGCTCCGACGATTTCGGCCAGTTCCTGTTTCGCGCGCTGCGCTTCGGCCCGGATGGCGCGGAACAGCCGGACTTCGTGCTCAACAGGACACCTTTTCGCGAGTCGCGCATCGTGGTCGCCAACCATAACTTCGGTTGCGGCTCGTCGCGCGAACACGCGGTGTGGGCGCTCTACGACTACGGTTTCCGCGCGGCGATCGCTCCGAGCTTCGGCGACATCTTTTTTATCAACTGCCTGAAGAACGGACTGCTGCCCATCGTGTTGCCGGAGGCCGTGGTCCTGCCGCTCTTGGAGACGCTGTCGGCCAGTCCCGGCAGCCGCATCGCCATCGATCTGCCCGCGCAGACCGCGACCTTGCCCGACGGTTCGTCCCATGCCTTCGACATGGAGCCCTTCGCAAAGGAGTGTCTGCTGCGCGGGATGGACGAGATCGACTACACGCTTTCGCATCGGGATCGCATCGATGCTTTCGAGCGCAATCGTGCCGGAGACTTTTGAAGGCGCGCGCTTCCTGAAATCGACCAAGGAGAAGTACAGATGAAGATTGCAGTCATGCCCGGTGATGGTATCGGTCCCGAAGTGGTGGCGCAGGCGCTCAAGGTGCTGCGGGTCGTGGCGCCTCAGGCCGAGACTCAGGAGGCGCCCATCGGCGAGGCGGGCATTCAGGCGCACGGCGTGCCGCTGCCCGAGCCCACGCTCGCGCTGGCGCGCAAGGCCGACGCCATCCTGTTCGGCGCGGTAGGCGTGGCCGATGAAGCCGCGATCGAGCGCGAACGCCGTCCCGGCACCGGCTTGCTGCAATTGCGCGAAGCGTTGACCCTTTACGCCAACTTCCGCCCGGCCTACATGTTCCCGGAGCTCATCGGCGCTTCGACCTTGCGGCCCGAAGTGGTCGACGGGTTGGACATCGTGATCGTGCGCGAGTTGAACGGCGACGCCTATTTCGGCCAGCCGCGCGGCTTCGAGATCAATAAGGCGGGCGAGCGGGTGGGTTTCAACACGATGCGCTATTCCGAATCGGAGGTCGAGCGGGTCGCGCATGCCGCGTTCCGGGCGGCGCGCCGTCGTCATCACAAGCTGTGCTCGGTGGACAAGGCGAACGTGCTGGAGGCGAGCCAGTTGTGGCGCGAGGTCGTCACGCGCGTCGGGCAGGATTACCCGGACGTCGAACTGAGCCATCTCTTCGTGGACGCCGCCGCGATGATGCTGATGCGCCGGCCCAAACAGTTCGACGTGATCGTCACGGGCAACCTGTTCGGCGATATTCTTTCGGACGCCGCCGCCATGCTGACCGGTTCGATCGGCATGCTGCCTTCGGCCTCGCTGGGTTACGAGCGCAAGGGGCTGTACGAGCCGGTGCACGGTTCGGCGCCGGACATCGCCGGCAAGGACGTGGCCAATCCGCTCGCCGCCATCCTATCGCTCGCGATGATGTTGCGCGAGAGCTTCGAGATGGATGATGCGGCGAGCCGCGTCGAACAGGCTGTACGCGCGGTGCTGGCCGCAGGCTACCGCACCGCCGATATCCGTCAGGACGGCACGCAATGCGTCGGCACCCGCGACATGGGCGATGCGGTGGTCGAGGCGCTTCACAGGCAGGCGGCCTAGTTCGGAAGCGCGTCAGGCGGACCGGGTTCGGCATGAGGCCCGGTCATCCCAGGCAGTTCGTTGCACCAGAAAATCCCGCGAAAGGGAGGAGACGATCATGAAGCTGAAACTTGGCATTGCGCTGTGCGCAGCGTTCGGGCTTGCCTTCGGTTCCGCCACGGCCGTGGCCAAGGATGTGCCCGAGAAGCCCGACCTGCACATCGCGGCGGCTTCGACAGGCATCACCTATCTGCCCATGCTCGTCGCCAAGACGCGCGGCTACTTCAAGGACGAAGGACTCGATGTGACCATCGCCGCCTTCTCCGGCGGCTCGAAGACGCTGGAGGCGCTTCTCGGCGGCAGCTCCGACATGGTGGCGGGCGCCTATTCGAACACCATCACGATGGCGACCAAGGGCCAGCATCTGGTGGTGGTGGCGGCGCAGGTCATCTGTCCCGGCTGGATCTTCGGCGTGTCCCAGAAACGGCAGGCCGAAGTCAAATCGCCGAAGGATCTGAAGGGCATGCGCATCGGTGTGAGCGCGCCAGGTTCTAGCACGCACATGGCGGTCAACTACATTCTGCACAAGGCGGGACTTCAGTCTTCGGACGTGTCGATCATCGGCGTGGGGCAGGCGGCGGGAGCGGTGGCGGCGGTGCGGGCGGGGCAGATCGATGCGCTGATCGTCAATGATCCGAGCGCCACGATCTTAGTCAAGGACGGCAGCCTCAAGCCCCTGGAGAACATGCGCACGGCGGACGGCAACATCAAGGTGTTCGGCTCCGACTACCCCGAATCGAGCCTGTTCGCGACGCAGGACTTCGTCAACAAGAACCCGAAGACGGTGCAGGCCGTCGCCAATGCGATCGTGCGGGCCGAGAAGTGGATCGCCAAGGCCACGCCGGAGCAGGTCGCGGACAACGTGCCTCCCGAGTTCCTGGGCGACAACAAGGCGCTCTATGCCGAGGCCTTCACGAACAGCCGCCGCTGTATCGCGCAGAACGGGGAGATCACGGCCAAGGGCGCGCAAACCGTGCGCGACGTGCTGGCGGCGTTCGATCCGACCGTGGCGTCGGCCAAGATCGACCTCGCCTCGACCTATGACAACCGGTTCGTCAGAAAGGCCGCGGAGATCCAGCCATGAGCACCGCGACCTGCACCATCCCGCTCGATAGCGGACAAGCCGCGCGGCGCGAAGCCCTGCGCTTCGACAACGTGACATGCACCTTCGCGGGCAATGGCAAGAACGCGCAGACCTACACCGCCATTGCCGGGGGGAATCTCACGATCGGCGATGGAGAGTTCGTCTCGATCGTCGGGCCCACGGGCTGCGGCAAGTCCACGCTGCTGAATGTGGCGGCCGGACTGACCCGGCCTTCGTCGGGCAGCCTGAGCGTGTTCGGCGAGAAATTGACGAACGGCCTGAACCGGCAGGCCGCCTATCTGTTCCAGGTGGACGCGCTCATGCCGTGGAAGACGGCGGAAGAAAACATCGCGATGGGTTTGATCTTTCGCGGCACGCCACGCGAAGAGGCGCTGAGCGTGGCGCACGACTGGCTGAAGCGCGTGGGCCTGCACGGGCACGGCAAGAAGTACCCGCACCAGCTCTCCGGGGGCATGCGCAAGCGTGCGGGCCTCGCGCAGGCGCTGGCGCTGAATCCTCGCATCATCCTGATGGACGAGCCATTCAGCGCACTCGATATCCAGACCCGGCATCTGATGGAAAACGAGCTGCTGCAACTGTGGTCCTACGATCGCAAGTCGGTGATGTTCGTGACGCACGATCTGGAAGAGGCGATCTCGTTGTCGGACCGCGTCATCGTGCTGTCGGCGGGGCCCGGTACGCGGCCTATCGCCGAGTTCGAGATCGATCTCGAACGTCCGCGCGAAATGTCGGAGATCCGCATGACGCAGCGTTTCCTGCAACTGCACACCCAGATCTGGGACGTGCTTCGAGGCGAGGTACTGAAAAGCTATGCGCGCAACCGTGTTTGACCCCAACAATCGATTCACGGTGTTGATCGCCCGGCTGGCCATCCTGTTCGGCGTCCTGTTCCTGTGGTGGCTCGGCACCGGTCAGAAATGGCTGTCGCCGTTTTTCTTCGGGGATCCGGTCGGCGTGGCGCTGCGCATCGTCGACTGGTTCGTGACGGGTTCGGTGTTTCGCCATCTCTACACGACGCTCGTCGAAACCATGCTGGCGTTCGCGATCGGCACGGCGTTCGGCCTGGCGTTCGGTCTGTGGCTGGCGCTCAACCCGTTTCTCGCGGTGGTGTTCGATCCGTTCATCAAGGCCATGAATTCGATGCCGCGCCTGATCTTCGCGCCGATCTTCGCGCTCTGGTTCGGCCTCGGCATCTGGTCGAAGGTGGCGCTCGGCGTCACGCTGGTGTTCTTCGTGGTGTTCTTCAACGTCTATCAGGGCGTGCGCGAGGTCAGCCCGACGGTGTTGTCCAACACCCGCATGCTGGGCGCCAATTCGCGCCAGCTATTGCGGCATGTGTATCTGCCTTCGGCGACGAGCTGGGTCTTTTCCAGCCTGCATAACGCGATCGGCATCGCCTTCGTGGGCAGCGCGGTCGGCGAGTACCTGGGATCGGAGAAGGGCGTCGGCTATCTGATTCTGCTGGCCGAAGGCGTCTTCGATATCAACTCGGTGATCGCGGGCATTCTGGTGCTGACCGTGTTCGCCCTTCTGCTCGATACGGCGGTGTCGATGGTCGAGGACCATCTGCTGCGCTGGCGCCCCGTCGCCGGTCAGACCGTGGCCGCGGGCGCCTGAACTTCGAGGACAACCATCTTGCAGACCAACGCGATCAATCTGAAGGACCGCGTCGCCGTCGTGACCGGCGGCGCACAAGGCATCGGCCTCGCGGTCGGCCAGCGGCTGCTGGCCTCCGGCGCGTGGCTCGCGATCTGGGACATCAATCCCGCGGGCATGGAGCAGGCCCGTGCCGAACTCGGCGGGCACGATGTCCACTTCGAGTGTGTCGATATCGCCGATTACGAGAGCGTGCAAGCCGCGGTCGCGGGGACGCTGAAAGCCTGCGGGCGTATCGATATCCTGATCAACAACGCGGCGATCGTCGGTCCGAATGCCACGTTGATCGACTATCCGATCGACGTGTGGAAGCAGGTGATCGATATCGACGTCAACGGCACGTTCCACTGCTGCCGCGCGGTGGTGCCTAGCATGATCGGCCAGAACTACGGCCGCATCGTCAATCTCGCCTCGGTCGCGGGCAAGGAGGGCAACCCGAATGCGGCGGCCTACAGTTCGGCCAAGGCTGCGGTCATCGCGATGACCAAGTCGCTCGGCAAGGAGCTGGCGAGCCACGATATCGCCGTCAACTGCGTCACGCCCGCCGTGGCGCGCACGCCCGGCGCGATGGAGCAGTCGCCCGAGCATATCCGCTACATGCTGGGCAAGATTCCGCGCGGCCGTTTCCTCGAACTCGACGAAGCGGCCGCGATGATCGCCTGGCTTGCCAGCGAAGAAAACTCGTTCACCACCGGCGCGGTCTTCGACCTGTCCGGCGGACGCGCGACCTACTGAGACGAGCCTCTGCATGAGGCCGGGAGACAAACCATCGTGAAAGCGCTTTGGCGTCTGGTGTTGCCGGTGCTGGCCACCTGCGCGGTCGTCGTGAATGCGTCGGCCGCCGGCGCCGCGCCTGTGCCGGAGAAACCGAAACTTCATCTGGCCGCAGCGGGCGTGGGATTCCCGTATCTGCCTTTCGTCATCGCGGACAGCCGCGGGTATTTCAAACAGGCGGGGCTGGACGTCGAGATCGGCGTGTTCAGCGGCGGCGCGAAGGCATTGCAGGCGTTGATGGGCGGCAGCGCCGATATCGTGGCGGGCGCCTATTCCAACACGATCACGATGGCCGCCAAAGGCCAGCAACTGGTTTCGTTCGTCACGCTGGCCTCCTGTCCCGGCTGGGTGTTCGGCGTGACTCGCGCGAGCCACGGCAAGGTCAAGACGTATGCCGATCTCAAGGGCATGCGCATCGGCGTGAGCTCGCCCGGATCGAGCTTTCACATGGGCGTGAACTATCTGCTGAGCAAGTCGGGCGTGAAGCCGGGCGATGTGTCGATCATCGGCGTGGGTTCGTCCGCCGGCGCGATTGCAGCGGCACGCAGCGGGCAGATCGATGCGTTGATGAGCAACGATCCGGTCGCGACCGTGCTTCAAAGTAGCGGCGATCTCTTCCCGCTGGCCGTGATGCGTGATCCGGCGGGCACCCGCGCCACGCTGGGCGGCGATTATCCGGAAGCGGCCATCTACACGACGAAAGCATTCGCCGCCAAAAATCCGAATACCGTGCAGGCGGTCACCGACGCGATACTCGAAGCCGAACGCTGGATGGCGCAGGCGACGCCCGAGCAGGTCGCGGCAGCCGTGCCGTCGCAATACGCACTGGCCGACAAGGATGTCTTCGCCCGGGCCTACGGCAACATGCGAAGCTGCATCTCGCGCGACGGCCTGATGACGGACGCCGCCGCGCATACCGTACACGATGTGCTGGCCGCCTTCGATCCCGACATCGGCAAGGCGTCGATCGATCTGAAGGCCACGTACGACAATCGCTTTGTCGAGAATGCCGGCAAGCACTGACTGGCGAGGGAGCGACGATGGAGAGCGGCATCCGCATTCTGGCTGAAGGCCTGAAATTTCCCGAGGGACCGGTGGCGATGCCCGACGGCTCCGTCGTGCTGGTCGAGATCGAACGCGAGACCATCAGCCGCGTGGCCGCCGACGGCACGGTGAGCGTCATCGCGCAGGTGAGCGGCGGGCCCAACGGTCTCGCGCTGGGACCGGAAGGCGTCTTCTACATCTGCAACAACGGAGGCTTTCTGTTTCGCACCGTCGCCGGGCTGAATCGCACGAGGGCGGGCGTGCATCCGGGTTATACCAGCGGACGCATCGAGCGTTTCGATCCGCGCACGGGCGCGCTGACGACGCTGTACGACCGCTGCGGCGACCATCCTCTATGCGGTCCCAACGACATCGTCTTCGATCACGACGGCGGCTTCTACTTCACCGACTTCGGCAAGAACCGGCTGCGCGATCGCGATCATGCGGGTCTCTATTACGGACGAGCGGATGGATCGATGATCGTCGAAGTCGCGTATCCGCTGACGACGGCCAACGGCGTGGGCCTGTCGCCGGACGACAGTGTCGTCTATGTGGCGGAGACCGAAACCGCGCGTCTGTGGGCGTTCGATCTGGAGGCGCCCGGCCGCGCGCGCAAGCATCCATATCCGTCGCCGCACGGCGGGCGTCTGGTGTGCGGCTTGCCGGGTTATCAGCGCTTCGACAGCCTGGCCGTGGACGCGGAGGGCAACATCTGCGTGGCGACGCTCGTCACCGGCTGCATCACGGTGGTCGCGCCCACGGGCGAGGTGCTGCGGCAGGTGATGGTGCCGGACGGCATGGTGACCAACATCTGCTTCGGCGGCGCCGACATGAAGACGGCGTATGTCACGCTCTCGGGCACGGGGCGGCTCGGAACGCTGCCCTGGCCGCAGGCCGGACTGAAGCTGGCTTACTCGTGATCGCCGGGCGTTGGGTGCGCATTCTGACTCGCGAGCAGATGCTTGAGAAAGAGCTGAACCGGCGCGGGAAGCGACTCCGCCTCGCGCACGCAGATCTTCCAGTGCCGCTCGGCCCAGGGTTCGTCGAGCGTCACGGCGACCAATGGCGCCGAGCTGACATAGCGCTCGGCATGATGCTCGGGCACGAGGCCGATACCGAGGCGCGCTTCCACCATGCTGCGCACCGGCTCGAAGCCGTTGACCCGGATCGACAGCTTGAGCGGATGATCGAGGTCCGCCGCCGCGCGCAACACCAGCGAGTTCAGATAGCTGCCTGCTTGCGGCCCCACCAGCGGGTACTTTGCCACTTCGCGGAACTTCACCCGACCGGCATGGCTGAGCGGATGGTCGGGCGGCATGATGACCACCAGCCGGTCGCTGCGATAGGGAAATACCTGTAGTCCGGTGGTCACGGTCGTGCCGCCGAACACGCCGATATCGGCCGTGTTTTCCGCCACCGCGCGGACCACAGCAGGGCTGAGACTCTCCTGAAGATCGATGCGCAGCCCCGGGTGCAGTTCGAGGAACTCGCGGATGTCGTTGGCGATGTACTGCACGATCGTCGAGAGGCTGGCATGCAGCCGGATCTGGCCGCGCACGCCTTCGGCATGATCGAGCAGTTCGCTTTCCATCTGCTGGATATCGCGCAGGAGCACGCGGGCATGTTGCAAGAGGGCGGCCGCCGCCGCGGTCAGTTCCAGCCCCTTGTTGCTGCGCACGAAGAGGGCGGTCTTGAGCGTGTCTTCGAGATGCGACATGCGCTTGCTGAGAGCCGAAGGCGCGATATTCTCGGCCTCCGCCGCGCGGGCAATGCTGCCCTGCTCGCAGACCGCGACGAACAATTTCAGCGATTGCAGATCGAAACGCATCGACTCTCCGGGAAGCCGTCTCCCAACGGCAGTGTTGCTTCGGTGCAGAGAGTATGCACGTGGGCAGTTGCAAGTGCAAAGCCACGGCAGCGGCACGACCGATACGCCGTTCCGCCTCGCGCGAGTGTCAGTCCTCGTCCTCGTCGATATCGTTGTCGCCCACGCCGATGGGATCTTCCTTCGCGGCTTCGGTGAACATCGTCGTGAACTGATCGAGGGTGGCGAGCGTGTCGCGGCCGGTTCGCGTGATGCGATAGAACGACAGCGGCACCTCGGGGCGCAACGCGTCGACGCGCACGTTGTAGCGGTAGCAGATATGTTCGCTGAAGGACGGCATGACCGCCGTGCCGAGCCCTTCCTGCGCCATCGCGATGGCCGTCTGAAGATGACCCACGACGATGCGGCGGCTGACCGTCACTTCCTCTTTCGAGAGCGTGGCCTCGATCAGCCTTTGCAGCGGATTGTCCTTCGGCAAGGTGATGAGCGGCTGATTCTCGAGCGCCGTCCAGCGGATGCCGGGCCCGCGCAGCGGCGTGCCGGCCTGCGCGGGCGACACCGCGACGAGACGCGTCGGGAAGATCGGCGTGCGGTCGATGCCGGAAAGCTGCGAGAAGAACACGCCGAACGCCGCATCGAGATGACCTTCCTCGACCATCTGCACGAGCTCGGTCGGATTGCGGTCGACGAGTTCGATCTGCGCATTCGGATACACGCTCGAAAAGCGCGCGAGCACCGAGGGCATCAGGCTCGCGGCGATCATCGGCGTGCAGCCGAGCAGCAGCGACGATTGCTTCTGACGCCCCAGCTCATTGAGCTCGATGACCGACTTCTCCAGCGACTCGACGATCGCCATTGCGGTGGGATAGAAAAGGCGGCCCGCTTCGGTCAGCGAGACCGTGCGCGTGGTGCGTTCCAGCAGCCGGCAATCGAGCTGCGTTTCCAGTTCCCGAATGATCGCGGAGAGCGCCGCCTGGCTCAGATGCATGCTCTGCGCGGTCTTCGTGAAGCTCGACGCGTTCGCGACACCAAGAAAAACCTTGAGTTGTTTGAGGGACAGGTTCATTGACGACAGCCGTTTCTTTTTCGCGCGTGGAGCCCGATTCTATCCCGTCCGTTGCAGCGGCTGCCGTACCCTGGAACTGCGGTGCGGCAGCCGCCGGGGCGTTACGCGAGGACGTAGCGGCCTTCTTCGTCCCGCGCGATCGCACGGCGTTGCGCCGTGTCTTCGAGCCAGCGCACGACTTCGCGGCCGTCGCGCGTGCCGGTCGCGGCCATCAGCTCGGAAAAGCGCTTCGGTCCGTCTTCGAGCGCCGCATCGAGCGAGTCGAAGCGCGCGCCGCGATACGCAGGCGGCGTCGGCACGCGATGTTCGAGATCGCGCTCCGCGCCCGGCGCGAGCAGCGGCAGCGTGAGATCGAAGCCGGCCTTCGCGGTTTTCGTCGCGCCAAGCAGCGACGGGTCGAGCGGCATCGCACGCAGGCTGTCCTGAAGCACCAGATCGCGGTCGGCCTGGAAGCGGGTGGCGAGCGCCCAGTCCATCTGCTCGTCGGAGAACACGTCGATGTCCGGATCGACCACGAACACGTGCTTCACGTTCGCGAGCGACGCGAACACCGCCGCAATCGCGTTGCGCGCCTCGCCCGGCACGCGCTGCTGCATGGCGACGCGCACGTTGAACATGCCGCCGGTGGCCGGGTTCGCATAGACGGCCTTCACTTCGCGCACGGCGGTTTCGAGCGCGCGCCACACCGTCACTTCGGTGCGCAGCGCGGCGAGCTGCGCGGTGTCGGTGCGTGCCATCGAGCGCCCGCCGATCGTGCAGGTCTGAAACACCGCGTCGCGCCGATGCGTGATCGCGGTCAGATGAAACAGCGGATTCGTCTTCACGCCGCCGTAGTAGCCGAGGAATTCGCCATACGGGCCTTCGGGTTCCGCGTGGCCGCGTTCGTCGAGATAGCCTTCGAGGATGAACTCGGCGTCGGCGGGCACGAGCAGGTCGTTCGTCACGCACTTCACCACGCCCATCGGCGCGCCGCGCAGTGCGGCGACGAGTTCGAGTTCATCGGCGGGAATGCGCATGGTCGCGCCGACGTGATCGATCGGATGCGTGCCCACCGCGAACGCGATCGGCGTGCGCTCGCCGCGCTTCGCATGGCCGATGGCGATCGCGCGCAGATCCGATGGCGCGACGAGATCGATACCGGCCGTGCGACGTCCGCGCAGCATCAGCCTGCGAATGCCGACGTTGGTCCAGCCCATGTCGGGATCGACCGCGAAGTCGATCGATGCCGAGATGTACGGCGCGCCATCCAGTTCGTGCTGGAGATGCACGGGCAGGGCGGTGAAATCGCAATCGTCGCCGGTCAGCACGACCTGCTGCACGGGCGCTTCCTCGCGGCTCACTTCGACGAGCCGGCCCTTCGCGCGCAGGCGTTCGCGCACGGTGTCGAGCAGGCGTTCAGGCGTCGTGTCGAAGGCTTTCGCGAGGCGCGAGCGGCTCGCGGCGACGCTGCCCGCGAGCGAGATCGCGCCGCCGGACGGACGGCTGAACCACACGGCGCGCGGATTGCCTTCCATGATGCCGGCGATGTCGGCGAGATCGACGCTCGCGTCATGGCGTTCGAGTTCGGTCTCGTCGAGCGATTCGAGAAAGCGCCGCAGGCGGAAGCGTTCGAGGTCGGGCGCGGGCGTACCGTCGAAGGTCGAGGGAATGGCGGTCTTGGGTCTCAATCTGGGTTCCTTGATGCGTGTCTTAGAAGCGCGCGGAAAGTGCTGTCGCCGCGAGATGGGCGGCGAAGCCGCTCGCGCCGCTCGCCGGCATTTCAGGCGCGAGATGCAGGAACTGCTTCACCGCGCGCAGCGTGACGGCGCTGCAGCCGAGCAGGGTTTCGACGAGCGCGTCCGCTTCGGCGTCGAGGCTCGCGGCCGGCACGACGCGGCTGACCAGACCCGCCTGGAGCGCTTCGCTCGCGGACAGCCGCACGCGGCTCAGCACCATATGCGCGACGGTCTTCACCGGCACGCGGCCGATCAGCGCCGACATCACGAGCGTCGGCGGAATGTCGCGTTCCATTTCGGGAATCTGGAACACGGCGTCGTCGGAGGCGAGCGCGATGTCGCACACGCCCGCGAGCGCGCAGCCGACGCCGAGCGCATCGCCGCGCACCACCGACAACACCGGCACACGCACCGCCTTGAGCGCGTCGTACAACGCGAGCGGCGGCGCGGCGACCACGCGGCGCAGCGTTTCGGCGGACGGCTTTGCATCCTTCGGCGGCATCGGCGAGAGGCGGCCCTTGCAGAAGTCCGGGCCGCTCGAAAGGATGCGCACGAGCTTCACTTCGTCGTCGAGCGTCGTGACGGCTTCGATGATCGTTTCGCTCATCGATGCATCGATCAGATTGCCGTTGCCGGGATGGTCGAGCACCACGTCCACGAGCGGGCCGTTGCGTCGAATCGCAACGTGAGGGCTGGTCATGCAGGTCTCCTTGTTGAGCGTATTCATGCGTCGCGGTGGATGAATTCCCACACGACTTTCGGCGTGGCGGGCATCGCGAGTTCGTCGGTGCCGTATTCCTTCAGGGCGTCGGCGAGCGCGTTGAAGATCGTCGCCGTGGCGGGCGTGATGCCGCTCTCGCCGCCGCCCTTCACGCGCAGCGGGTTGCCGTGCGTCGGGTCTTCGGTGAGTTCGAGATTGAGTCGTGGAATCACGCCGGCGCGCGGCATGCCGTAGTCCATGTACGAGCCGGTCAGCACCTGTCCCGTCTCGCGATCGAGATAGCAGGTCTCCGACAGCGCCTGCCCGATGCCCTGCGCGAGACCGCCATGCACCTGACCTTCGACGATCAGCGGATTGATCGGCTGGCCGACATCGTCGACGGACGTGTAGTTGACGAGCTTCACGACGCCCGTGTCCGGGTCCACTTCGAGCTCGCAGACGGCCGCGCCCGTGGGATGCGCCGGGACGCGCGTGTTCACTTCGGCTTCCGCGTAGAGCTTGCGCGTGGCGCGCTCGCCGGGCATGCCGTCGCGGGCGATGTGCGCGGCCACGTCGAAGAGGCCGATTTCGCGCGACGAAGCCGCATCGGCGAACACGCCGTTCGCGAAGCTCACGCGTTCCGGCGAGACATCGAACAACTCGGCGGCCACGCGCTTGCCCTGCGCGACGATCTGCGCGGCGGTATCGACGAGCAGCATGCCGCCGAGACGCATCGAGCGGTCCGAATGGCTGCCGCCGCCTACGCTCACGAAGGCCGTGTCGCCGGTGCGCAGCGCGATCGATGCGATCGGCACGCCCAGATGCTGCGCGATGACCTGCGCGAAGGTCGTTTCGTGGCCCTGACCGGTGGACTGCGTGCCGGACACGATATCGATGCGGCCTTCCGGCAGCACTGTCAGTTCGATGCGCTCGCGCGGCGCGCCCACCGGCGACTCGATGTAGTTGGCAAGCCCGATGCCGCGCAGCATGCCGTTCGCACGCGAAGCCGCGCGACGCGCCTCGAAACCGTCCCATTCGGCGAGTTCCAGCGCGCGCGCCATGTTGCGTGCGAATTCGCCGCTGTCGTAGGTGAGGCCCATCGGGCTGCGATACGGCAGCTTCTCGTGAGCGACCAGGTTGCGGCGGCGAATCTCCGCGCGCTCGATGCCCAGTTCTGCCGCCGCGAGATCGAGCATGCGTTCGATCACGTGCGTCGCTTCGGGCCGGCCCGCGCCGCGATACGGCGCGGTCGGCACCGTGTTGGTCAGCACGGCGCTGATGTGCACGGCGGCGAGCGGCACATCGTAGACGGTCGTCATGATGCGCGTGCCGTTCGACATCGGCACATAGGACACCGTATGCGCGCCGACATTGCCGATCCACGCGTTGTCGATGGCGAGAATGCGCCCGTCGCGCGAGAAGCCGAACGTGGCGCGCACGATCTGGTCACGGCCCTGATAGTCGGAGAGGAATGCTTCGCTGCGATCGCTCGTCCATTTCACCGGCCGGCCGATGCGCCGCGCGGCCCACACCACGGCAAGCTGCTCGACATAGATGAACGAACGCGGACCGAAGCCGCCGCCGGTATCGGGGCAGACCACGCGCACCTGCGCGGGCGGCACTTTCAGCGCGACGGCGAGGCAGAGCTTCTGCCGCACCGCGCCCTGGCTGCCCGAGATCAGCGTGTAGACGCCGCTTGCGCCGTCGAACACGCCGATCGCGCCGCGCGGCTCCATCTGGCAGTTCACGACGCGGCTGTGATGGAATTCGCGCGTGAGCACGAACGGCGCGTCGGCGATGATGCGGCGCGCTTCCTCGCGATCGCCGATCTGCGTCTGAAAGCACAGATTGTTCGCCGCGCCGTCCCACAGTTGCGGCGCGCCGTCCTGCATCGCGTCCGCCGCGTTGACGACGGCGTCGAGCTCGTCGTAGTCGACATCGATCATCTCCGTCGCGTTGCGCGCGGCGAGCGCGGTCTCGGCGATCACCATCGCGATCGGCTCACCGACGTATCGCACGCGGTCGATCGGCAGCGGAACATGCGGCTGGTTGAAGATCTCGCCGGTCAGCGAGCCAAGGAAGGCTTTCTTCGTGGCATCGACGGCGTCGATGGGATTCGGCACGTGATCGACGCCCTGAAAGCCGTCATCGAGATAATCCTGGCCGACGAGCACCGCGATCACGCCGGGCGCTTCGCGCGCAGCCGATACGTCGACCGAGCGCAGCGCGGCATGCGCGTGCGGCGAGCGGAGGAACGCGGCATGCACCTGGCCTTCGACGCGCAGATCGTCGGTGTACTGGCCGTTGCCGGTGACGAAGCGCCGGTCTTCGAGGCGCGGGAGGGGTTGGCCGATCATCGCGTGGCTTCCTCCGTCGCGGCGTCGCCGGGTGACGGATACATCTCGCGCGCCGCATGACGCACGGCCTCGATGATGTTCACGTAGCCCGTGCAACGGCAGATGTTGCCTTCGAGCGCGTGGCAGATGCTTTCTTCGTCGAGCGACGGCTGCTGGCGCAGATAGTAGCTCGACGCCATGATCATGCCCGGCGTGCAGAAGCCGCACTGCAAACCGTGACACTGCACGAACGCGTTCTGCACCGGATGCAGCGGCGCGTTGTCGTTTTCGCGCAGTCCTTCGACCGTCGTGACCGTGCCGCCGCTCGCCTGCGCGGCGAGCACCGTGCACGACTTCACCGATGCGTCGTCGAGATGCACCGTGCACGCGCCGCACTGGCTCGTGTCGCAGCCGACGTGCGTGCCCGTCAGGCGCAGCGTTTCGCGCAGGAACTCGACCAGCAGCGTCTGGTCCGGCACCTCGCGCTTCACGTCGACGCCGTTCACCCGTAGTTGGATTTCAGCCATGATTCACCTCGTTCGTCTTCCTGCGTGCTTACTGCGCGGCGGCGGCGCTGGCTTCCGCGCTCATCGTCGCGTTGAAGCGCGTGAAGAATTCCGCCGCGAGCTTGTTTGCGACCGACGTGACGAGGCGCGAGCCGATCTGCGCGAGCTTGCCGCCCACTTGCGCATCGGCGACGTAGGTGAGGAGCGTGCCGCCCTCGTCGGCGTCGGCGAGCGTGACCTTCGCGTTCATCTTGCCGAAGCCCGCGATGCCGCCTTCGCCCTGGCCCAGAATCCGGTAGCCGTTCGGGCCATCGCGATCCGAAATCACGAGCGTGCCTTTGAAGCGCGCCTTCACGGGGCCGACCTTGGCGACTACCACGGCCTTGTATTCGTCGTCGCTTTCGCCGATGAACTCCTCGCAGCCTGGCACGCATGCCTGCAGCACTGCGGCATCGTTCAAGCCTTTCCATACCTGTTCGCGCGTGGCGGCGATGGTCTGCGATCCGGTGAATTCCATTCTTTGTCTCCTGAAAACGGTTTAGGCAGGCTGGCGCAGCGGCTGCGTCAGCAGCGCCCGCAATGCGCGGCGCGTGTAGGTTTCGATCAGATGGGCGCGATAGGCGGACGAACCGTTGGCGTCGTCGGGCAGCGCGGCGGCGTCCATCTTCAGCGGGGCGAGCGCGGCTTCGGACAGATCGGCGGCCAGCGCGGCTTCGGCATCGAGCCAGCGGAACACCGACGCGCCCGCGCCCGTCACCGCGACGCGAATCGCATCTTCGAATTGCGCGATGAACACGCCGACGACGGCATAGCCCGACGCCGGCTGGCGGAACTTCGCATAGGCGGCGCGCAAGGGAAGCGGATACTCGAATCCCGTCACGAGTTCGCCGGGTTCGAGCGCGGTCTCGAAGGTATCGACGAAGAAATCATCCGCGCCGATGCGGCGTTGTGAAGTGAGCACGTGCGCGTTCAGCGCGAGCACCGCGCTCGGATAATCGGCGGCGGGATCGTTGTTCGCGACCGAGCCGCCCATCGTGCCGCGATTGCGCACCTGCGGATCGGCGATCACGTTCGCAAGCTGCGCGAGCGCGGGGATCGCCGTGGCGACCATCTTCGATGCGGCCACTTCCGCGTGTTTCGTCAGCGCGCCGACGCGCAGCACGCGGCCTTCGACGCTCACGCCGCGCATCGCCTCGATGCGCGTGAGGTCGATCAGATGCGACGGCGCGGCGAGCCGCTGCTTGAGCGTCGGAATCAGCGTCATGCCGCCCGAGAGCGGCCGGGCCTCCTCGTGTTCGCGCAGCAGGCCGAGCGCTTCGTCGAGCGAGGACGGGCGCAGGTATATGGTTTCGTACATGAAGTCTCCCGCGGCCAGTGGCCGTCAGGCCTGTTTCAGCCAGTTTTCGAGTGCTGTCGCGAGCGCGACCGGCACTTCGTACATCGGGTAATGTCCCGCGTTCGCGATCGTTTCGACGCTCGCGTGCGGATACCACGCGAGCCAGGTGCGTTTCATCACGTCGGCGGTGAGCGTCGGATCGTGTTCGCCGATGAAAAGCTTCACCGGCGTCGCGTTGCCCATCACCTCGGACGAGAAATCGCTCGCGGCCCAGTGCGGCAGATAGCCCGCGAAGGCATCGGCGCGCGCTTGCCGCTGCGATTCGCGCGCGAGATGCGCGGTGAAGCGCGGCGCGAGGCGATTGCCGGTCGAGAACGCGATGATCGCCGCGCGCCGCTCGATGTCGTCCACCGCCGCGCGAAATCCGGCGAGGCGCGTTTCATCCATGCGCGAACCGCACGCGGGCACGGCGCACACGCCCGCCATGCGATCGATGCGCCCGTGCGCGGCAAGCAGCACACGCTGGATCGCGACGCCGCCCATCGAATGGCCGATCAGACTGAAGGTGTCCCAGCCGAGATGATCGGCGAGCGCGAGCACGTCGCCGGCGGCTTCGTCGAAGGTGAAGGCGCCGTCGCGCTCGCGTGAGCGGCCGTATCCCCGATAGTCGAAGAACACGTAGGTGAAGGCATCGGTGTCGAGTGCGGGGACGAGCGGCTGCCAGTCGGCGGCGCTGCCGAACCAGCCGCTCATCGCGAGCACCTTGCGCGGACCGTGGCCGACCTGCACGTAGCCATTGAGCGTCTGCGTCATGCCGCCACTCCCGCTTCGCGCGACGCGAATGCGAACGCCGGCGCGATGCGGCCGCGGCATTCGCCGAAGCCGATCGATACCGCGCCCGCCTTCGACGCCCGCGCGCTCAGCACGATCTCGTCGCCGTCTTCGAGCGCGGTGCGGGTTTCGCCGTTCGGCAGGCGCAGCGGATCGCGGCCCGCATTCGTCAGCTCGGTGAGGCAGGCGCGCGCCGCGTCGTTCGCGCCGGAAATCGTGCCGCTGCCGAGCAGATCGCCGCTGCGCAGATTGCAGCCGTTGCTCGTGTGATGCGCGACCATCTGCGCGAAGGTCCAGTACAGGTTGTCCAGATGCGTGTGCGTGATGCGCACGGCGTCATGTCCGGCTTCGCGCAGTTGCCGCGTCGACAGATCGGCGTGCAGTTCCAGATGCAGCCCGCCTTCTTGCCGGTCGCGCGCGCCATGCAGATGCGCCATGAGCGGCGGATCGTCCGCGGCGCGCGCAACGGGCGCCTTGCGGAACGGCGCGAGCGCCTCGGACGTGACGATCCACGGCGACAGGCTCGAATGAAAGCTCTTGCCGAGAAACGGGCCGAGCACCTGTTCGAACCACTGAATGCTTTTCGCGGACCAGTCGTTGAGCAGCGAATAGCCGAAGATGTGCGTGTGCGCATCGTCGACGGAAATCGGTTGCGTGAGCGCATTGCCTTCGCCGATCCACGCCGCCAGTTCGAGCTCGAAATCGAGCGCGGGCGCGGGGCCGAACACGATCTGTCCGTTCGTATCGCGATACTGGCCGTGCGGACGACGCACGTTGCCGCCGCTCACGCGCAACGACGAAGCGCGGCCGTGATAGGCGATAGGCAGCGACTTGAACGCGGGCGGAAGCGGATCGGCGAGACCCTTGTAGCGCCCGTGCCGCTCGGTGTGATGCAGCGACGTGAGGAAATCCGTGTAGTCGCCGACTTCGCAGGGCAGGCGCAGTTCGAGCGTATCGATGCGCGGCAGCAGCGCGTCGGCTTGCGCCTCCATGCGCGCGCGCTGCGGCGCATCGCTCATCAGCAGATCGGACAGCGCGGCGCGCAGGGCGCTCGCATGGCGAGGCGGCATCCCCATCAGGCGGTTCAGCGTGCCGCCACGGGTGGCTTCGCAGGCGATCGCCGCATCGCTGCCCGCGTCGAGCAGGCCGCTGTCCGCGAGCGCGTGCAGGTCCACGGCATGTTCGCCGATGGCCACGACGGCGCGAGCGACGCCGTCGCGCACGAACGCGCCCAACGGCAGGTTCTGGATCGGGAACTCTGCTTCAGGCAGATTCGCCGAGTCGATCCAGCTACGCCGGGCCGGATCGTGAGTGGAGTTGAGCGCGCTCATGCGTGAGGCGTCTCCGCGATGGCGCTCTTGCCTTCGCCCGCCCACGCGTCGAGCGCGGGCCGCGCCTGTCGTCGATAGGCAGCGAGCGTTTCGAGCGACGCGACGGGCACGGTCAGTTCGAGCCGCAGGCCGTTCGGATCGAAGAAATAGATCGAGCGCACGAAGTGATGATCGACGACGCCCAGCACGTCGATGCCGTGATCGACGAGACGCTGCTTCATCGTTTCGAGCTCGTCGAGCGTGCCGAGCCGCAGCGCGATGTGGTTCACCCACGGCGGCGTGTTGGGCGAGGGTTCGGCGGCCGTGTCGTCGCCGAGATCGAAAAACGCGATGTTCGAGCCGTCCGCCATCTCGAAGAACAGATGCACGTAGGGGCAATGCTCGCCGGTGCTCGGCACGCGGTCGAGGCGGATCAGGTGAACCAGCGGCAGGCCGAGAATGTCCTCGTAGAAATGACGCGTTTCTTCGGCATTGCGGCAGCGCCAGGCGAAGTGATGCAGGCCGCGCACGGGCGGCAGATGGTCGGACATGCTGTGTCTCCTTGATGCGGCTTGATGAAGCGAGCTTTGCGCGCTCAGACTTCGATGGCGTCGACGTCGTATTCGAACAGCCAGTTGTAGCGTTCCTTCACGCGCTCTTCGCTCCACTCGCGATCGACGTATTCCGCCGCGCCTTCAGCATGCGCGAGCGCGGGGTTGTGAAAGCGCTGCGTGTTCGCCGCCGAGCCGCGCACGATGCGCGCCGTGCGTTCTACGCGCAGCGCCTCGTAACGTTCGAGCGCGCGCGGCAGATCGTTCGCGTGGCGCGCGAGGCAGCGCGCGATCAGATAACCGTCTTCGAGCGCCATGCCCGCGCCTTGCGCGAGGAACGGCAGCGTGGGGTGACAGGCGTCGCCGAGCAGCGTGGCGTTGCCCGACGTCCAGCGCGTCATGGGCTCGCGGATCATCAGCGCCCACTTGTACGGGATGTCGATGGCCGAGATCATCGTGCGCACATCTTCATGCCAGCCGTCGAAATCGGCGAGACATTCGTCGATGGTGCCGCGCTCCGACCACGATTCGACCTGCCAGCCATCGCGCTCCACCGCGCCGACGAAGTTGATGAGCTTGTGGCCGCGCAGCGGATAGTGGATCACGTGTGCGCCCGGACCGACCCAGTTGGTGCCGTAGGGCGTGCGCAGATGCTCGGGCAGCTTGGTGGCGTCGATCACGCCGCGCCAGGCCATCACGCCCGAATAGACCGGCTCGTCCGCGCCGAAGAGCGCACGGCGCACGCGCGAATGCACGCCATCCGCGCCGATCAGCAGGTCCGCTTCGAACGTCGCGCCCGAGACGGTCTGCACTTCGACGTGGTCATCGTGCTGAACGATCGACTCGACCTTGTGATCGAGCCTGATCGCATCGGGGCTGAACGCACGCACCGCATCGACGAGCGCTTCGTGGAGATCCGCGCGGTGCATGGTCAGATAGGGGAAGCCGTACACTTCGCGCGATGCCGCGCCGAGATCGAAGAGCGGCCAGGTCTGCCCCGTGTTCCAGAGGCGCACGCGCTTGCCGGGCGGTTCGCACGCGAGGCTTTCGAGGCGCTCGCCGACGCCGATTCCGTAAAGCACGCGCGTCGCGTTCGGACTCAGTTGCACGCCCGCGCCGATTTCCCCGAGGGCCTTGGCCTGTTCGAGAATGGTGACGTGAAAGCCCGCTTTCAATAATGCGGCTCCCGCCGTCAGGCCGCCGATACCGGCCCCTGCAATGACGATCTTCATTCGACCTCTTTCGTATTAACGCTGTCTCTTATCGAGAAGATTTATGATTCGATCGATAAATCTTTTAAATGGGGTTTCGTTCTGAAACAAAACCACTTTAAATGAACGGCAGCCGCTAAAGAAGCAAAAGAATTCGAACGAGTTATCAGTGAAAATTGATAATGCGAGAGAGCGCGCGCGTGAAACTCACATGCCCCAGCGATGCACCACGGAGGATTCGATGCCGAAGAGATCGAGCACGCGCCCGATGGTGTGATCGACCATTTCGTCGAGCGATTCGGGGTTCGCGTAGAATGCCGGCACCGGCGGATAGACGATTGCTCCGGCCTCGGTCACGCTCGTCATGCTGCGCAAGTGGCCCAGATGCAGCGGCGTTTCCCGAACCATCAGCACGAGCCGGCGGCGCTCCTTGAGCGTGACGTCGGCGGCGCGCGTGAGCAGCCCGCTCGTCACGCCCGTGGCGACTTCCGAGAGCGTGCGGATCGAGCACGGCGCGACGATCATGCCCATCACGGGAAACGAGCCGCTCGAAATCGCCGCGCCGATGTCCGTGTTCGGATACGTGACCGTGGCGAGCGCGCGAACGTCGGCCACGCTGTAGGGCGACTCGTGCGCGAGCGTGACCTGCGCGGAGCGGCTCATCACCAGATGCGATTCGATGTCGAGTTGCCTGAGCAATTGCAACAGGCGGACACCGTAGACGACGCCCGATGCGCCGCTGATGCCCACGATCATGCGTCTGGGCTGTACTGCGCTGAAATGCATCTGTGCTCTCCGTTTTATCGGTGATGAATTAAACGTCGCGGATGTTAGCACGGCGATTCAATCTGTCGATGAGGTTATCGGCATTTTTGGAATCGATGAGTAAATACCCTGAGCGAGTATTCGGGATGTTCGATTGATTGATAAATAACTCGTGATTCAAAAGCCGAATTGAAGTAGTTAAACTCGGTTCCGCATCGGGCAGAGCAGCACTGCGCGATGCAAGAAGCCGGCGCCGACGAGCGACCGGCCAACGATAAAAACATTGGAGACTTCGGTTGAGAACTTGTCTGCTGGTCGGCGGTTGCGCCGCGATCCTGGCTGGCCCCGCGTGGGCGCAGTCGTCTGTGACGCTGTATGGGAGCGTCGATGTTGGCGTCGATTTCGTATCGAACTCCCAGGGCAAGCGTCTGTATCAGGAATCGTCCGGTAAGCGCACGCCGGATCGCTGGGGCCTTTTGATCAAGGAAGATCTGGGCGGCGGCAATTCCGCGTTCGCGCGGCTGGAATCGGGCTTCCTGACCAACACCGGCGCGCAGATCAACCCGACGAGCTTCTTCAACCGAAATGCCTACGTCGGGCTCTCGAACGATACCTGGGGCTCGCTGAGCTTCGGCAACATCAACGACTACATCTACCAGTACGTCGGGCGGCTGAACAACTCGGTGCCGGGCATCTCGTCGTACTACACGCCCGGCAATCTCGACGGCCTCGCGAACACCCATGCGCTGAACAACGCCGTCAAGTACGAGACGATCAACTTCCACGGCTTCCAGGCCGGCGCGATGAACGCGTTCGGCAATCAGGCGGGCGACTTCAGCGCGGGACGCCAGTACAGCGTCGGCGCGCAGTATTCGAGCGACACCGTGAATTTCGGCGTCGCGTACACGATGTCGCATAACCGCACCGCCGACATCTTCGGCACCTTCAGCCTCAACTCGCTGCTCGGCCAGCCGTTGAGAGCGGGCACGATGTTCAATGCGAGCCGTTACAGCACGCTCGCCGCCGGGGCGTCGGTGAAATTCGGCATCTTCACGCCGCACGTGACCTACACCGGCGTGAAACTCCAGAACGCGCAGGGCTCGACCACGCTCAACAACTATCAGGCCGGCGTGAATACGGAACTGGTCGGCAATCTGGGCTTTTTCGTTCTCGGTCTGTCCGCGGATCACTCCCTGTTTCAGGGACTCACGATCAACCAGTACAACCTGTTCCTGACCGATTATCTGTCGAAGCGCACGCAGGTCTACGCCGGCGTGGGCCTGCAGCGCGCTTCGGGTCCCGGCGCACGCGCCGCGCAGTTCGGCTATCAGCCTTCGTCGAGCGGCAGCCAGACGGTCGCGCGCATCGGCGTCAACCATATGTTCTGAGGACACGGAGGGCAGCCATCGTGCGGTGAAACATAGTGCAAACGGGGTGCGAATGAGCGCGCGAGGCGGATTCATCACTTATTTCGATCGCATCATCGTTTCTTTTTGATTGAGCCGCGCGGGGCCGACTCTTATATTGTGGCTCGGGCCACGGCGCCGTCATGAGAGACATTCAGCAGCAGTGCAAGCGGGCGCGCCTTTGCGGTGCGTCCCTTGGCACGAGGTAAATGGGACATACATGCAAGCAGACCGGACTTTCAACATCGCGACATTGATAGAAGAGCAGAAGACGGGACGCTTCGCCGCCGGTCTGCTCTTCTGGTGTTTCCTGATCATGCTGATGGACGGCTACGACCAGACGGCCGTGTCGTTCGCGGCACCGGCCATCATCAAGGACTGGCACGTCGCGCGCGGCGGATTCGGCCCCGTCTTCGGCGCGGGCCTGTTCGGCACGCTGATCGGCTCGTTCATCTTCGGCTACCTGGGCGACCGGCTCGGCCGCAAGCGGGCGATCATCATCGGCAGTCTTTTCTTCGGCGCGCTGACCTACGCGTCGGTCTGGGTGACCTCGCTGCAGGAACTGATGCTGCTGCGCTTCCTGGCTGGCATCGGCATGGGCGGCGTGGTGCCGAACTCGGTCGCGCTGGTCGCGGAATATGCGCCGAAGCGTCTGCGCGCTACATGGGTCACGCTGATGTTTTCTGGCTTCTCGATCGGCGCGGGCTCGGGCGGTCTGGTGTCGTCGTCGCTGATTCACCGGTTCGGCTGGCCTGTCATGTTCGCGGTCGGCGGCGTCGGCTCCTTGCTCGTCGCGCTGCTGCTGATCTTCACGCTGCCCGAATCCGCGAAGCTGCTCGCCATCCGGCAACGCGATCCGCAGATGCTGCGCAAGCTCATCACCCGCCTGCGTCCCGATCTGAAGATTCCCGCCGATGCGCAGTTCGTCGCCGGCGAAGTGCGCGAAAAGCAGCGCTTCGTGCTCAAGCTGATTTTCTCCGACGGCCTCGCCGCGATCACGCCCTTGCTGTGGATCGTGTTCATCGCGAACTCGATGGCGCTCTATTTCCTTCAGAACTGGCTGCCGATCCTGATGGAAGGCATGGGCATCGATCCGCGCGGCGCGGGTCTCATCACGATGATGTTCTCAGTCGGCGGCGTGATCGGCGGACTCGTGCTGTGCCGCTTCGTCGATCGTCACGGCGTCGCGGCGATCATCTCGCTGCCCGTGATCGGGCTTCCCGTCGTGGCGGCGCTCGGTCACGGCTCATCGCAGGGCTGGCTCATGCTTGCTGTCTTCGCCACCGGCTTTTGCGTGGTGGGCGCGCAGTACGGCCTGTATGCCGTGGCGGGCATGATCTATCCGACGTCGTTCCGCTCGGCCGGCGTCGGCAGCGCGATCTCGGTGGGCAAGATCGGCTCGGTGTCGGGGCCGGTGATCGGCGGTCTTCTGCTTTCGATGCACCTGCCGATCACGCAGCTTTTCTACGCGGCGTCGGTGCTGTTCCTCATTGCCGCCGTGTTCTCGACGATCCTCGCGCTGCTGTATCGCAAGCGCTTCGGCGAAACGCCGGGCGTCGGGGCGGGCGCAGACGCGGGCCGGGGTTCGCTGGTGCAGGACGCGTAATTTCCACAGCGAGGCATGTCGTATCGATGCCGCGCTTTGAAAATCGATTCGGATACCGAAACATAAATGCATCGGCGAAAAAAATAAAGGAGACACGGATGGACCGAGACGGCGAGTTGCCGCGACACGAACCCCGCGGAGGATCACGATGATGAGCAACGTCGCCGCCCCGGAGACCACCATCAACGTTTCGGCGCTGATCGAGCGCCAGAAGCTCGGCGGCTTCGCGCTTTTCCTGATCATGTGGTGCTTCCTGATCGTGTTGATCGACGGTTACGATCAGGTCGCCGCCGCCTTCGCCGCGCCCGCGCTGATGCACGCCTGGCACACGAATGCAGCCGGCTTCGGACGCGTGTTCGGCGTGGGACTGTTCGGCGTGCTCGTCGGCTCGCTGTTGCTCGGCTTCAGCGGCGACCGCTACGGACGCCGCCTCACGATCATCTACGGCTCGCTCTGGTTCGGCATTCTGACCTTCATGTGCGGCTATGCGGACTCGCTCGGGCAACTCACGCTGCTGCGCTTTCTCGCGGGCATCGGCATGGGCGGGGTCGTGCCGAACACCGTCGCGCTCGTTTCCGAGTACGCCCCGAAAGCGCGCCGCGCGACATGGATCACGCTGATGTTTTCCGGTTTCTCGATCGGCGCGGGCGGTGGCGGAGCAGTCGCCTCGTGGCTGCTGCCGCGCTTCGGCTGGCCCGTGCTGTTCACGCTGGGCGGCGTTGCGGCGGTCGTGGTGGCGCTGGCGTCGTTCGCGCTGTTGCCCGAATCGATCCGCTTTCTCATCATGAACGGGCGCGACGTTCGCAGGATTCGACGCATCGCGGCGCGTCTCGGCGCAACCGCCGAGGGCGAAGGCGTGCGCTATGTCGTGGATGACGAAACCCGCGTGCGTGTGCGGCCGGCCGCGCTGTTCCAGCATGGCCTCGCCAAGGTGACGCCATTGCTCTGGGCGATCTTCATCCTCAATTCGCTGGCGCTGCACTTCCTCCAGAACTGGCTGCCGATCCTGTTCAGCATGAGCACGCTCGCGCCCGCCCGCGCGGCTCAGGCGGCGATGATGTTTCCGGTCGGCGGCACCGTCGGCGCTCTTGCGCTGAGCCGCTGCGTGGATCGCTATGGCGTGCGCGTGATTCTGCTGCTTGCGCTGGCCGGTTGTCCCATCGCCGCATTGCTCGGCATGCCGATGCCGACGGCGTGGCTCTTCGCGGCCGTGTTCGCGAGCGGCGTGTGCGTGATCGGCAGCCAGTTCGCGCTCTATGCGGTGTCGGGCATGGTGTATCCGACCACGCTGCGCTCGACCGGCGTCGGCACGGCGATCGGTATCGGCAAGCTCGGCTCGGTCGCGGGGTCGATGCTCGGCGGCGTGCTGTTGTCGATGCATCTGCCGGTCGCGCAACTGTTCTTCAATCTCGCCGCGGTGTTCGTGGTGATCGTGTTGCTGTCGGCGTGGCTCGGCGGCGTGCGGCGATACGAGCGTCGTATCGCAACGGAGCCATGCTGAGCCCGGGCATCGTCGCGTCGAAAAGTGTCTTTGATTCGGGCGTCGTGAGTGGCGCCCGTTTCTTCGTCGGCGATCTCGCGTGATCGGATAATTTGTCTAGACAAGACTCGACGATTCATAGAATTCGCAAGAATAGAACCGGCCGCGCACGCTCCGCGCGACCGTCGAGCATCGGTCCAGATACGCTTCTTCTCCATCCCGAACCGCTACCCGACGCGATAAAACCGGCCTAGGTGTTTGCCCGCATGGCTGTCACATCTTCTTGATGGAAAAGTCGAGCGGGTTTAGATTGCAAATCTTGTATATACAAGCGTGCGATCTGCCTAAGGCGCGCATTCGCTGGCGCGTCGCGGCATGCATCGAGCCCAAGGTCCCAAATCACTGGAGCGCAAATGTCTTCCGCCGAATATCTGCAAGGTGCGTGTGTGTGGAATGGCGTCGAAATGCGGGAGAATCAGCGATGGATCAAACAGATTCCTTCTGCCGTGCTCGACGAGATCGATGCTGCGGTCGCCAGAACAGCCGATACCGGCTGGCGTGACATCACGCGCGAGAACTTCCCGCTGCCCGGCGCCGCTGCATTCTTCGACGACGTGCGCGCAGAACTGGAAGACGGCTCCGGAATGGTCAAGATCCGTGGCCTCGATGTCAGCCGCTACGACGCGGAACAACTGCGCCGCATCTGGTACGCATTGGGCCGTCATCTCGGCACGCCGATGTTCCAGAACCGCCGCGGCGAACTGATGCGCGAGATCAGGGACGAAGGCGCGGGCGTCGGTGCGAAGCTCTATGGCTCGACGGTGGACGCATCGGGGAAGGAGTTTCTATCGTCGGGTGCGCGGACACTGTCGCCGGGCGAGTTGCGCTTCCATACGGACCGTTGCGATGTCGTCGGCTTGCTTTGTGTGCGGCAGGCGTCGGAGGGCGGCGTGAGCAAGCTCGCGAGCAGCGCGACGATCTACAACGAAATGCTCAGACGCCGCCCGGACCTGCATGCGCTGCTTTGCAGGCCCATTCCGCGAAGCCGCTTCGGCGAGGAAGCGGGCGGCGAGCACGTCGCCTACGATCTGCCGGTGTTCGGCGTACGCGACGGCAAGCTGACGAGCCACTTTTCGCTGACGTATATCGAGAACGCGCAACTGCTGCCCGGCGTGCGCAAACTGACCGATGCCGAGCACGAAGCGATTCGCCTGCTGCTGGAACTCGCACAGGAGCACTGCTTCGAGATGCGTTTCGCCCCCGGCGATATCCAGCTTCTCAACAACCACGTCATCTATCACGGACGCACGGCGTTCAAGGACGACGTGAGCACCGGCCAGGACAGGATGCTGATGCGTCTCTGGCTTTCGGTACCCAACTCGCGCGCGCTGCCTGAAGATCATGCGATCCTCTGGGGCGATGTGTCGGGCGGCATGCCTCATGGCGGCATCGCGCAACCGGCGACGCCGTGCATGAACTGAGCGTGTTGCCGGTAGAAGGCGTGCTTCATTCCACCAAGAGGAGACTAACGTGATGCAAAGCAGTATGCCTCGCGCAACAACAGGTGCACTCCGGCTTCAACGAGCGATCGTTTCCATCGCGATGAGCGCGTTCGCTATCGCGGCGAGCGCCGCGACGGACTATGGGAATTGCGAAGTCACCGGCGACAAGGGCTCCGTCAAACTGACGACCGTCACACCCGGCGCGCTTTCGGTGCGGCCGGTGCTCGGCGTGCCCGGCTGGTGGAACGGCGACTCGCTGGAGACCATCAAGGATGGCTTCGAGTACTGCATGGCCGCCAACATGGCTTATCGTGCGGGGCTCGATCGCGTCGTCCTGGTGAGCCGATCGTTTCAGCAGGTCCTCACGGGACAATCGCAGGGATTCGATATCGCGCTGAGCGAGATCACCATCACCGACGCGCGCAAGAAGGTGGTCAACTTCACCGAGCCTTACTTCAGTTCCGATCAGGGCGTGCTCGTGAAGGCGGGCACCAAGGTCGACAAGAGCAACCTGAGCAGCCTTCGCTATGCCGTCGAGCGCGGCACGACGGCCTACGATTACATCATGGAGAAGATCAAGCCCGCGGAGCAGCCCAAGGTGTTCAACGATCCTCCGTCGATGTACACCGCGCTCGCAGCCGGACAGGTGGACGCCGTGATCTACGACACGCCGAACGTGCTGTTGCGCGCGAAGAACTCGAACGGCGCACTGCAAGTGGTCGGACGCTTCGATACGGGCGAGAAGTGGGGCGGTGTGGTCAACAAGGACTCGCCGAATCTTGCGGCTTTCAACCAGTTGATCGAAGGTCTCAAGAAGGACGGCACGCTCGAACGGCTGAGCGCGAAATATCTGACGCCGGAGCTCGGCACCGATCCGACCAAAGTGCCCGTGCTGAACCCCTGAGCGAGCCCGAACCATGAGCAACGCAACGCGACACACGAGCGAGGTGGCGCCGTCACCGGCGCAGGCTCCGGTGACGAACGGCCGCCGCCTGAAGACGGGCGGCATGCCGTGCGTGCCGACGTCCCTGCTGAGCACATCGATCGTGACGGTGGTGGCCGTCGTCCTGGCAAGCTGGTACACGATTGCCTTGATGCGAAGCTCCCTGCTGGCCGCGCAGCTCGACAGCGCGGCGGTCAATGCGCTCGCTGTCGTGCTGGCGTTGCTCTCGCTTGCGATCGTCGTGCCGCTCGTCAGGGCGCTGCGTTTCGGCAATGCCATCCGCGATGCCGCCGCGCGCCGCGATCTGGCGAAGGCGCGCGGGGCCCGCTCGGCCACGAGGGATCAGTGCTTCATCGCGCTGGGTTATGCGCTCGCGCAACTGGTTCTGGTCATCGTATTGCAGTTCTTCCTGATCAATCATCAGGCGGTGGCCAAGACGTTCTTCGCGGTGCCATTGATGATCAAGACGTTTCCGCTGGTGCTCGCCGCCTTCTGGATGAACGTCAAGATTGCCGTCATCACGGAGATACTCGTCTTGATCTGGGGCTTGATCGTGGCCCTCGCGATGTTCGCGCCGGGCGCGGCGGGCAAGCCCGTGCGTCTCATCGCGACCGCTTATGTCGACATCTTCCGCGCCGTGCCCGCGGTGCTCGTGATCTATCTGGTCGGCTTCGGCATTCCGCTGACCGGCATCCCCGTGCTCAAGGACCTTTCGCTGACGATCTTCGTCATCGTCGCGCTGACGTTGACGGTGGGCGCGTACGTCGCGGAAATCTACCGCGCCGGGATTCTGAGCATCCACTGGAGTCAGAGCGCGGCCGCGCGCTCGCTCGGCCTGTCGCACTTCCAGACCCTGCGATTCGTGATCGTGCCGCAAGGCGTGCGGCAGATCATTCCGCCGCTGCTCAATTCGTTCATCTCCTTGCAGAAAGATACCGCGCTGGTGTCGGTGGTCGGCGTGATCGATTCGTTCAATCAGTCCATGCTGATCGCGTCGAACTACTACAACCTGTCCGCGGTCAGCACCGTGGCGCTGCTGTTCATCGTGATATCGATTCCGCAGACGCGCTTCGTCGAGCGGATGATGCGACGCGACCGGGCGCGCATGCGTGCCGGCGAAGCCTGAGGAGACGAGCCCATGTCGTTCATCGACATCCGAGACATATCGAAGTCGTATGGCAAGGTGCCCGTCATCCAGCGTCTCGCGATGACGGTCGAAGAGCACGAGGTCGTGTGCCTGATCGGGCCGTCCGGTTCGGGCAAATCGACGCTGCTGCGTTGTATCAACGGTCTGGAACTGATCGACGACGGCGAGATTCTGGTCCACGGCGATCCGATCACCGGCCCCGGCGTGGACGTGGATGCATTGCGCCGGGACATCGGCATCGTGTTTCAGGGCTATAACCTGTTCCCGCATATGAGCGTGCTGGAGAACGTGACGCTCGCGCCGATCCGCGTGCTCAGGCAATCCAGGGCCGAGGCCGAGGACCGTGCGATGGCGCTGCTCGGGCGCGTCGGTCTCGCGCACAAGGCGAAGGAATATCCCGACCGGCTCTCGGGCGGGCAGCAGCAGCGCGTGGCGATCGTCCGCGCGCTGGCGATGGACCCGATGGTGCTCCTGCTCGACGAAATCACTTCAGCACTGGACCCCGAGCTCGTCTCGGAAGTGCTCAACATCGTGCGCGATCTCGCGAGCGAAGGCATGACGATGCTGCTCGCCACACACGAAATGGGCTTCGCGCGGGAAGTATCGTCGAAGGTCTGTTTTCTGTGCGACGGCGCGGTGTATGAAGAGGGACCGCCGGAGCAGATTTTCGGCGACCCCGTGCGCGACAGAACCCGCGCGTTTCTCAGAAGCATTCGGGAAGCGAAGCGCATCTAGACGACGGCTTCCCGGCGATCACATCAACGCGGCGTCAATGCTTCCGCTGCGGCTTCGGACTTTGCATCGCGCGAGGCCGTCGCGGGGCCGGGATCGTTCGGTTCCTGCGCGCTCGTATCGTACAGGCGGTCGGGAATGAAGAACGCGCAGACGCCGCTCAGGAAGAACACCGCGCCGACCATCAGAAAGCTCACGCCGAACGTGAATTGCGTGGCGACATAGCCGATCACGACCGGCGCCGCGCCGGAACAGAAGCGGCCGACGTTATACGAACCGCCGACAGCCGTGCCGCGAATGCGCGTGGCGAAGCTCTCGGACATGAACGCGCCCATCGTTCCGAGCGGCACGCCATAGAGAAAGCCGAAGAACAGCATCAACCAGACGATGTTCTCGCGCGTGTGAAGAAACACGATGACCGGCAGAAACAAGGCCGCGCCGATGCAGCCGAGCACATACACGCCGCGCCGGCTCCACAGATCGCCGACCCAGCCCGCGACGATCTTGCCGACGAACGCAACGACGTACGTGCCGATCATATAGCCCGCCATCGAGCCGAAGCGCACGTGCAGTTCCTTCTCCAGATAGGTCGGCAGCCAGTTGTTCAGCCCATAGAAGCCCGACAGCGCAAACACGGATGCGAGCGCCCACAGGATGAATATCTTGCGCGCCTCGCGATCCGAGAAGATCAGGTAATAGCGGTTCTCGCGCCACGGTCGGCGCACGCGCGGCGCGCCTTGCCGCGTCGCCACGCTGGCGCGCCAGCCGGGCGGCTCGGGCACGAACCAGTGAATCGCCAGCGCCAGCACGACGGGAATCGTCGCGACGTAGAAGAGCATGCGCCAGCCGTAGAGCGGCAGAATCCAGTTGGCGAGCGAGATCACGACGATATAGCCCGCCGACACACCCGTCTGCAACATGCCGAGAATCAGCGAGCGCCGTTCGGTCGGAACATATTCGGCGACGAGCGTGCTCACGAGCACCATGCAGCCGATCCCGAGCGAACTGATGAAGCGCACGAGCGCGAATTGCGCGAAGGTGTGCGTGAGTCCGAGCAGGCCCGCGCCGAGCGAGAACAGCGCGAGCGCCCATACGACGACGCGCACGCGCCCGAGCGCATCGCTCGCCCAGCCGCCGAGGATGCCGCCCACCGCCATCCCGACGAGCGTGAGGCTACCCAGCGCGCCGGCCTCGACATTGGTGAGGCCGAATTCGCTTTTGATGCGGGTGAGCGTGAGGCCGTACATCATCACGTCGGCGCCATCGACGAGCAGCGCGAGATAGCCGAGCGCGAACACCATCAGCCAGCGCCCGGCTTCGGGAGAAGCGCGATTCATGAGCGCGGTTCCTCGTCGGCGAAGAGCGGCATGCGGGCGACCAGCGCGGGCGCGAGAAACGAGCCGAGCAGCACGCCTGTGTCTTCGTGCTCGCGCTTGTACCAGTGCTCGACGTGCGTGAGATTCATCGTGCCGATGCATTCGCCGTCATAGGCGATCGGGATGTTGAGGATCGAGCCGAGGCCCATGTTCGCCATCGTCATGTGATCGTCGAACGCGCGGCGGATGTCGTGCGCGGTCTCGCCGCGAAACGGCCGCAAATCATGGAGGATTTGCGTCGCCCACGCGGTGCCGCGCTTCTTCTTGCGGCCGCCGGTCGGATAGACCTCGGGCATGTTGGTGAAGACGCGCTCCACTTCGTGATTGCGCGCATCGTAGGCCATGATGGTGAATAGCCTGAAGCCGATGGTCTCGGCGGCGACCGCCGCGACCGCGTCGAAGAGCGTCGCGGGCTGGGCTCGCTCGCGCATCGCGTGTGCGAGCCGTTGCAGGTCGTTCAGTTGCAACGGGCGCGTGGTGTGTGCTTCTGTGTCGCGCATGATGTCGTTATCGGTGTAGGCGCTCAGCCGCGCAGATGAGTGGAGGCGAGACGGTCGCGCGCATCGTCCTCGATCGCGCCGTTGATCTCGATGTCTTCGAGCGAGCGATTGCGCGTCTCGATGCCGAGGAAGAACACGACGCACGCGCCCGCGAGCAGCACGGCGGTCGTCATCGCGAAGACGCCGAAGAAGCCGAACGACGGATACACGATGCCGACGAGAATCGGCGCGCTCACCGAGCCGATGCGCCCGAACGAGGACGACGATCCGGTGCCTGTGGTGCGCACGGCGGTCGGGAAAATTTCCGGCGTGTACGCATAGACGCCCGCGAACGCGCCGTTCATGAAGAACGACAGGCAGATGCCCGCCGCCATGATCTGCACGCCGGTATGCGAGAGCGACAGCATGATCGCCGCGATGCCGCCGAGCGTCATGTACGACGCCACCACGCCCTTGCGGCCGATCTTCTCGTTGAGCCACGCCGCCGAGAAATAGCCCGGAATCTGCGCGCCGTAGATGGCGATGGAAAAGCCGAAGCTCTTCGTGATCGTGAGCCCTTCCTTGACGAGCAGGCTCGGGATCCACGAGAAGAACGAGTAGTACGCGAAGGCCACGGCGAACCACATCAGCCAGCTGACGGCCGTCGTGCCCGCGAGGCGCTTCGACCACAGCGTCTTCACGTTCTGCCAGGCGCTGCCGCTGCTCTTCGCGGCCGACGGAATCGCGCCCACGGCGGACAGCGGCGCGAGCGCGATGCCGCGTTGCGCGTACCACGCCTCGATATCGTCTACGATGCTGCCTGCCTCGGCGACGCGGCCCTGGCTTTCCATCCAGCGCGGCGACTCGGGCAGCGTGCGCCGCCACCACAGCAGCATGACGACGGGCAGGGCGGTGATGACCGCGAGATAGCGCCAGCCGTCCGGAAAATTGCGCACGACGGTATAGCCGAGAATCGACGAGCTCAGATAGCCGAACGACATGAAGCCGACCAATGCGCCGCAGAACATGCCGCGATAGCGGCGCGGCACGAATTCGGCGAGAAACGGCGCGATCACGACGGTTTCCGCGCCCGAACCGAAGCCCGCGACGATGCGCAACGCGAAGAACGTATGCCAGTCGTTGGCGGTGGCGCTCGCGAGCGACGCGACGCAATAGATCGCGAGCGCGCTCATCATGATGCGGCGCCGGCCGATGATGTCCGCCAGCACGCCCGACAGGAACGCGCCGAAGAAATAGCCGATATACGTGCTGCTCGCGACGAGTCCTGTCTGCGCGCTCGTCAGGTTCCACAGCTTGCTGACGACCGGAAGCAGGAACGCGAGCGACGACGAATCGAGGCCGTCGAACATATAGCCCATTCCGCCGATGATCAGCAGCTTGCGATGAAAGCCGGATAGCGGCAGCCGTTCGAGGCGGGCGGCGACAGCGGACATGATCGATGTTCTCCGATGGATGCTGCGTCAGCGCCCGATGGCGTAAGCCTGCATCTGGCGCGGCGTGGCGGCGCCGCGCATCAGGCCGTGGCGGATGCCTACGGCGCACACGCGCCCGAGCGACCAGGGTTCGGCGACCGTGAGTTCGTGGCCGCGTGCGCGCAGTTCGTCGAGCGTGGCTTGCGGAAAGGTGCCTTCCGCCGACATCTTGCCGAGCTGAATGTCGCGCGGATAAAACGAGCCGGGGAAATGCGCGGTCTGGAACGAGGGCGAATCCACGGCGGCTTGCAGATTCAGGCCGAAGTGCACGTGCCGCAACAGCAGTTGCAGCGACCATTGATCCTGTTGATCGCCGCCCGGCGTGCCGAGCGCGGCATACGGCTTGCCGTCGCGCGTGACGAGCGTCGGCGAGAGTGTGGTGCGCGGACGGCGTCCCGGCCCGAGCGACGAGGGCAGTCCTTCTTCCATCCAGAACATCTGGCCGCGCGTGGTCACGTTGAAGCCCAGTCCGGGCACCGCGGGCGATGCCTGCAGCCAGCCGCCCGACGGCGTCGCCGACACCATGTTGCCCCAGCGATCGACGACATCTAGATGCACGGTGTCGCCGCGCAACTCGGGCAGCGGCGCGAAGGTGGGCTCGCCCTGACCGAAGCCGCCCGGTTGCTGGCGGCCCGCGTTGGCCAGAATCTTCGCGGCGCGCGCCTCGCTGTCGAGCAGATTGCCCGGACGGAATTCGAACGACGCGCGGCGCGGATCGATCTGCTGGCGGCGCGCGTCGTTGTAGGCGTCGCTCAGGAGCGTGTCCATCGGCACGTCGGAGAAGTTCGGGTCGCCGTAGAAGACATCGCGGTCCGCGAACGCGAGCTTCGCGCATTCGATGACCGTGTGAACGAAGTCCGGTCCCAGCGGGTCCATGCCCGCGAGATCGAAGCCCTTGAGCAAAGCCAGTTGCTGCAGGAACATCGGGCCCTGGCCCCACGGTCCCGTCTTGTGGACCATGAAGCCTTCGTATTCGTAGGAGACGGCGTCTTCGTAGGTCGCTTCCCAGCGCGCGAGATCGGATGCATCCAGCAGCCCGCGATTACGCTGGCCCGACGTATCGAGCACGTCGGTCGAGCGGAAGTACTGATCGATCGCATCCGCGACGAAGCCGCGATAGAACGCCAGGCGCGCGCGCTCGCACTGCTCCGCGCGGTCGCCGCGCGTGTTCGCTTCGCGCAGGATGCGCTTGTAGGTTTCCGCGATGGCCGGATTCGCGAACAGACGATTGGGACGCGGCGCTTCGCCGTCGCGCAGCCATTGCTCGGCGGACGTGCGCCATTCGCGCTTGAAGAAATCCTGGATCGCAAGGATCGACGACGCCATGCGCGGCAGCACCGGATAACCATGTTCCGCATAGCCGATGGCATAGCTCAGCACGTCTTCCAGCGGCAACTGCCCGTAGTCGCGCAGCAAGGTCATCCAGCCGCCGAACGCGCCCGGCACGACGGCGGGCAAGAGGCCCGTGCCGGGCATCACGGTGAGGCCCAGCTCCTTCATGCGTTCGATGGTCATGGCGGCGGGCGTCACGCCCTGGCCGCACAACACGCGCACGCGGTCTTCCTTCGCGCTGTAGAACACGGCGGGCAACTCGCCGCCCGGCCCGTTCAGATGCGGCTCGACGATCTGCAGCACGAAGCCGGCTGCCGCCGCCGCGTCGAACGCGTTGCCGCCTTTTTCGAGGACCGCCATCGCGGACGCGCTCGCCAGCCAGTGCGTCGACGCCACCATGCCGAAAGTGCCGATCAGTTCGGGTCGTGTCGTGAAGCTCATTACCGTTGTCCGTTGATTGAACCATTGTCGAGTGGTTCGCTTTTCCAGTATCGATGCGCGTATCGTGATGCGAAATGGAAAGCGCTTCGCGTAGCGTAAATCATCATAAAAAGTAAAGCAATCCGTGCGATTAGGTCGGCGATCTGCTAATCTGAACCAATGCACATTGGTTTAAATCAAGATCATGGAAAAGTCCACGCTCGACAGACTGCTCGACTACGTTGCGCAGCACAATCTGAAGGACGGCGACGCGTTGCCGTCGGAACGCAGCCTCGCCGAGGCGCTCGGCCTGAGCCGGCGCGAATTGCGCGGGGCGCTGGCATCGCTGGAAGCAGCGGGACGCGTGTGGCGCGGCGTCGGACGCGGCACGTATCTGGGCACGCGTCCGCTGAAGTTTTCGGCGTCGCTAAGCAGTCTGCGCGCGGGGTCGAGCCCGGCGGATATCGCGGAAATGCGGCTGGTGCTCGAACCGGCGTTCGTCGAACTGGCGACGAGCAAGGCGAGCCCGGACGATCTCGCGGAACTGGAGAAATGCGCGCGGCGCAACGCCACGGCGAAGGACGATGACGAGTGGCAGCAGTGGGATCACCGCTTTCACTTGCTGATCGCGCAGGCCACGCGCAATCCGGCGATCATCGCACTGATGGAAGTGGTGAACGGCATGCGCATGAAGCCCACCGCACGCGAAAAAACCGCCGATCAGGACACGCGGCGGCATTTCGCGGAGCAGCATCAGGCTGTCGTGAAGGCGATGATCAAGCGCGACGGCGCGACGGCCGCCGCGCGCATGCGCGACCATCTACTGAACGTGCAATGGCGGATACCGTCGCAAAAAGGATGAGTGCGCCCGGCAGCCTCAGAACGCGTGCCGCACGGCCACGCGCGCGATGAACTGCTCCGCATTCGACGACACGCCCTGCGCGCCCGGAATGTATGCCTGATCGAGCACCGAACCGGTCGATGCGCCGGCGATCTTCTGATAGGCGCCTTGCAGGTACACGTCGGTGCGTTTGGACAGGAAGTAATCCGCCATCAGACCGGCCGAATGGATACGCGGCTTTACGGTGCCGGCGGTCGAGTCGTAGGTTTCGATCGAATAGACATACTGCGCGCCGATGAAGAACGACGGCGTGAACTGATACTTGCCGTTCACTTCGAAGTTCTGATAGCGGAGATTCTTGAGCGTGTTGCCCGCCGACGCGAGCGGCACGCCGATATAGCCGTTCGTGACCGGATCGCGATAGCTGGAATTCGTGTACGCGAAGCCGACCGTGGTCTTGTCGAAGGTGTAGTTCACGCCCGCGCCGAAAATCTGCATGCGTTGCGCGATGAAGCTCGCATCGTTCGTCGCGATCGCGCCATTGGCGTTGAGGCCCGTGCCGTCGGCGCGCAGATAGGCGGCGCCGAGCAGCAGGCCGGCGTTCGCATACGACGCGCCGAAGCTGTACTGGCGGTTGTTGGCGAAGTTCGTGTCGTTGCTGAAGCTGTACGTGCCGCCGAACCGGAAGCCGCCGAGCGCAGGGCTCGTGTACTTCACCGTGTTGTTCACGCGAAACGAGTTGTCCGTGTTGTCGTTGTCGAACGGATGCGCGAACAGGTAGCCCGCGAAGTTGCCGTTGGCGGTGGTGGGCGCGAGATAGTCGACCACGGAATCGTACTGACGGCCGAGCTTGACCGAACCCAGGCGATCGTTCGCCACGCCGACATAGGCCTGCCGTCCGAACATGCGGCCGCCTTGTCCGGCCGCACCATTGCTGATGTTGACGCCGCTCTCCAACTGAAACACGGCCTGCGTTCCGCCGCCCAGATCTTCGACGCCGCGCAAGCCCCAGCGGCTGCCCGACGCATAGCCGCTGGTCAGTTCGTAGGCCCGGTTCGAGCCGACATTGCTGGTGAAATCGAATCCTTCGTCGAGGATGCCGTAGAGCGTGACGCTGCTTTGAGCATGCGCTGAAGTTGCGATGCACGCGAGTGCGGCCAACGAGATGGCTGTGATTCTCATGAAAGTCTCAAGTCTTTTAATTTTCGTGAAAAGTCCCGGCCACCAAGCGTCGCCGGGACCGCGAGGGACCGATTGTGCGGCACGCGAGCAAGCGCTGCCAAAGGATTAAGTTGAAGGCCAAACGTGAGTTTTTCGAATGTTTCGCCCGCGAATTCTTCGCTTGTCGCTGCACTGCGAAGCGCGAAAGAATGGGCCGCAAATACTCACGGGACACCGCTGCCAATGAAGCCAGAACGCAATTTTGTGAACGGGCGTTTCATCGCCCCTTTAAGCGATGACGTCGTCGCGATCCTGAATCCCGCGACCGAAGCGATCGCGGGTCACGTCCACAACGCGTCGCGCGATCAGGCGCTGCTGGCCGTCGAACAGGCCGCCGCCGCGCAACGCCTGTGGCGCGCGCTGCCCGCCGTCGAACGCGGCGCGCATATGCAGCGTCTCGCGGATGAGATCACCAGCGCGTCCGCCGAAATCGGCGCCGCGCTCGCGATGGAATCCGGCAAGAGCGTCGCCGATGCGAGTAACGAAGCCGTCTACGCCGCGCAGATCACGCGCTATCACGCGGAATGGGCGCGCCGCATCGAAGGCGAAGTCATTCCGAGCGACACGCCCGACGAGAACCTCGTGCTGCATCGCGAGCCGATCGGCGTGGTCGCGTGCCTGATCCCGTTCAACTTTCCGATCTACACGCTGATGCGCAAGATCGCGCCCGCGCTGATCGCGGGCAACACCGTGGTCGTGCGGCCGAGCAACAACACGCCGCTGTCGGCCTTCGCACTCGCACGCGCGGTCGAGCGCGCGCAGTTGCCCGCGGGCGTCGTCAATATCCTGGCGATGGATCACGCCACCGCCGAAGCCGTCTGCACGCATCCGAAGGTCGGCATGATCACGCTGACGGGCAGCGTCAACGCGGGCCGCAAGGTGCTGGACTATTGCAAGGCGAATATCGCGAAACCGTCGCTCGAACTCGGCGGCAAGACGCCCGCCATCGTCGAGCCGGACGCCGATTTGCAGAAGGCGGCGCGCGAACTGGTCGCGTCGAAGCTCACGCATTGCGGGCAGCTCTGCACGGCGATCGAGCGCGTCTATGTGCACGAAAGCATTCACGACGCGTTCGTCGGCATGCTGCGCGACGAGATGCGGGCGAAGCGCATCGGCGATCGCAGCGACGATGCGGGCTTCATGGGACCGCTCGTCAATGCGGCATCGCGCGACGGCATCCACGCGATGGTGCGCCGTGCGATCGAAGGCGGCGCCCGGCTCGAAACCGGCGGCGAAGTGCCGGATCGCAAGGGCTTTTTCTATCCGCCGACGCTGCTGTCGAACTGTCGTCAGGACATGGAGATCGTGCAGGAAGAGACCTTCGGTCCGGTGCTCGCGGTGCTGAAATACACGACGCTCGATGAAGCCATCGGGATGGCGAACGATCATCAGTTCGGTCTTTCCTCGGTGCTGTACACCGAGAACTATCGCAACGCGATGAAGGTCGCCAATTCGATCGAAGCGGGCGAGCTCTATATCAATCGCACGCCTGCCGATCCGTATCAGGGCTTTCACGCCGGCTGGAAGCGCTCCGGCATCGGCGGCGACGACGGCAAGCACGGCATGCTGGAGTTCACGCAGACGCGTCTCGTCGTCATGAAGTACTGAGTTTCGCGGCCGGTTGTCAAAACGCGACCGGCCGTTTCGCAGCAATCCATCCATCAATAAAAACATATCGAAGGCCAGCCGCGCGGCGTTCACATGCCGTGCGCCGCTGTCCTTCCAGGAGCACACCCGTGTCATCGAATCCCGCTCAATCCAGCCGGAGCGTCGCCGCGTCGCGCGAAGGCTCGCGCGCCGACCGCTATATCCAGCTCACTTTGCTCGTTCTGGCCGCCGGCGCCATTTATCCGATTCTGTATCTGCGGCAGGTTTATCAGCCGACGATGCTCGAAGTCTTTCACATCACCGAATCGCAACTCGGTTATCTGTATTCCGCACTCGGCACGATCTTTCTCGTCTGCTATCTGCCGAGCGGCTGGCTCGCGGACCGCATCGCGCCGCGCGTGCTCATCAGCTTCTCGCTGATCGCGACGGGCGCGCTCGGCCTGTGGTACTCCACCGCGCCGGCGTTCGGCTCGCTGATCGTGATCTTCGGCTGCTGGGGCCTGACGACGGGCCTCACGTTCTGGGCCGCGATCATCAAGCGCGTGCAGATGATCGCAGGCACCGACGAACAAGGCCGCTTCTTCGGCTTTCTCGATGGCGGGCGCGGTCTGATCGAAGCGCTGCTCGCGACCATCGCGATATCGCTGTTCGCGTGGGCCACGCAGACGCACGGCGAATCGACGGCGGCGGGCTTCCGGCTCGTCGTCTACATGTACGCGTTCCTGTGCATCGGGCTCGGCGTCGTGCTCGGTCTCGTGCGCGATCCGGCCGCTGTCGAGGCGAAGGAAACGAAGCGCCGCGACAGCAACGTCATGCGCGATCTCGCCGTGCTGCTGAAGAACCCGCAACTGTGGCTGCTCGCCGCGATCGTGTTCTGCGGCTATCAGGTGTTCTGGGCGACCTACAGCTTCTCCGCGTATCTGCATGAACAGGAAATCGGCTTGTCGGTGGTGGCGGCCGGCTTCATCACGACGCTCAAGCTGTGGATGCGCCCGATCGGCGGCATCGGCGGCGGCTTTCTCGGCGACCGCTTCTCGAAGACCTCGGTGCTCGTGTTCGCGCTGTTCGCGGCGGCCGCCGCGCTGCTCGTGCTGATGGCCGCGCCGTCCATCGGCAGCCATGCGGTCATCGCCGTGGTCGTGCTGTTCATCGGCGTGATGACTTACGCGATTCGCGGGCTCTACTGGTCGCTGCTCGATCAGTGCAAGGTGCCGCCCGAAACCACGGGCCTCGCCATCGGCCTCGTCTCCGTGATCGGCTATTCGCCGGATGCGGTGCTGCCGCTCATCAACGGCTATCTCACGCAGAACTATCCGGGCGTGCATGGCTATCAACTCTACTTCGGCTATATCGCCTGCATGTCCGTGCTGGGTGGTGTCGCCGGTCTCGTCTTCAAGCATCGTCTCGACAAGCAGGAAGCTCAAGCATGAAAATCGCCGCGCTGGAAACTCATATCGTCGCCGTGCCGCCGCCGCATGTGGGCGGCATGTACTGGATCTTCGTCAAGCTGCGTACCGATTGCGGCATCGAGGGCGTGGGCGAAATCTATTCCGCGACGTTCCATCCGAAAGCGATGACGCCGATCATCGAGGACGTGTTCGAACGCTATCTGCTCGGACACGATCCGCATCATGTCGAGCGCTTCTATCGCGAGTGCTATTCGAGCGGCTTCACGCAACGCCCCGATCTCACGATGATGGGCGTCGTCAGCGGCCTGGAAATGGCGTGCTGGGACATCATCGGCAAGGCGGCGAACAAGCCGGTGTACGAACTGCTCGGCGGCCGCGTGCATGAGCGTCTGCGTTCGTACACGTATCTCTATCCGAAGAACGCGCGCGGCGAATACGACTACGACGATCCCGATCTCGCCGCCGAATGCGCCGCGCATAACGTCGAGTTGGGCTTCACGGCCGTCAAGTTCGATCCTGCCGGCCCGTACACCGCGTATTCCGGACATCAGGTGTCGCTCGACGTGATGGACCGTTGCGAACTGTTCTGCCGCAAGGTGCGCGAGGCGGTCGGCAGCAAGGCCGATCTGCTGTTCGGCACTCACGGCCAGATGGTGCCGTCGTCGGCGATCCGTCTCGCGCAGCGTCTGGAGAAATTCGATCCGCTGTGGTTCGAAGAGCCGGTGCCGCCGGGACAGGAAGACGCGATGGCACAGGTCGCCGCGAAGACCAGCATCCCGATCGCGGCGGGCGAGCGGCTCACGACCAAGTACGAGTTCTTCAAGCTGCTCGAAGCGCGCGCGGCGTCGATTCTGCAGTTCAACGTCGGACGCGTGGGCGGTCTGCTCGAAGCGAAGAAGATCGCGAGTCTCGCCGAAGTCCATTACGCGCAGATCGCGCCGCACCTCTACAACGGCCCGGTCGGCGCGGCGGCGAGCATCCAGATCGCGGCGTGTTCGCCGAATTTCCTGATCCAGGAAAGCATCGGCACATGGGACGGCTTCCACGCCGACGTGCTCAAGTCGGGCATTCGCTGGGAAGACGGCTACATCATTCCGTCGAACGAGCCGGGTCTCGGCGTGGAACTGAACATGGACGTCGTGCGCGCGCACACGCCGTACACCGGCGAGCGGCTGCATCTGCAGATGGCTGCGAGGCCGTTCGACGTGAAGGACCTCGCGCCCGCAAGGGGCTGAACCGAAGGCACTGAAGGCGACAGAATCATGGAATTCGATTACATCATCGTGGGCGCCGGATCGGCGGGCTGCATTCTCGCGGACCGGCTCTCGGCGTCGGGACAGCATTCGGTTTTGCTGCTGGAAGCGGGCGGCGCGGACAGTTCATTCTGGTTCAGGGTTCCGGTCGGGTTCACCAAGACCTACTACAACCCGGAATACAACTGGATGTACTACAGCGAGCCGGAAGCGCAGCTCAACGGCCGTCAGCTTTATTGTCCGCGCGGCAAGGTGCAGGGCGGCTCCGGCTCGATCAACGCGATGATCTACGTGCGCGGCCAGCCCCACGACTTCGACGACTGGGCGCGCGCGGGCAACCCCGGCTGGAGCTTTCGCGACGTGCTGCCGTACTTCCGGCGCGTCGAATCGCACTGGGCGGGCAACACCGAATATCACGGCGCGGACGGCAAGATCGCCATTACGTCGATGAAGGAAGGCGCGCATGCGATCTGCGGCACGTTTCTGGAAGGCGCGCGTCAGGCGGGCTATCCGATTACCGGCGACATCAACGGCCCGGACTACGAAGGCGCCGCCATTTACGACATCAACGCGCGCAACGGCGAGCGCTCGTCGAGCAGCTTCGAGTATCTGCATCCCGCGTTGTCGCGCAAGAACCTGCGCGTCGAGCGCAATGTCACCGTGCGCCGCGTGATGTTCGACGGCAAGCGCGCGACGGGCATCGAGGCATCGCGCAAGGGCGAGCCGCTGACGTTCCGTGCGAAGCGGGAAGTCATTCTCGCGGCGGGCGCGGTCGATACGCCGAAGCTGTTGCAACTGTCCGGCGTCGGCGAACCGGCGCTGCTCGCGAAGCATGGCATTGCCGTGCAGCACGCGTTGCCTGCGGTGGGCCGGAATCTACAGGATCATTTGTGCGTGAGCTTCTACTATCGCGCGACGGTCAAGACGCTGAACGACGAACTCCGCTCGCTGGCGGGCAAGGCGAAGGCGGCGCTGCGCTATCTGATCTCGCGCAAGGGACCGCTGTCGATGAGCGTGAATCAGTCGGGCGGCTTCTTCAAGGGCGATGCGCAGGAAGCGGAACCGAACCTTCAGCTTTACTTCAATCCGCTGTCGTACCGCATTCCGAAGAGCAGCAAGGCGCAGCTCGAACCGGAACCGTATTCGGGCTTCCTGCTGTGCTTCAATCCGTGCCGTCCGACGAGCCGGGGAAGCATCGAAATCACGTCGAACCGCGTCGAAGATGCCGCGGCGATCCGCATCAACGCGCTGACGACCGAAAAGGATTTGCATGAAGCCGTGCAGGGCAGCAAGCTGATCCGCAAGATCATGAATTCGAAGGCGCTGCGCGGCATCACGGCCGAGGAGATTTCGCCGGGACCGGACGTGCAAAGCGAGGAAGCGCTGCTCCATTATTTTCGCGATCAGTCCGGCTCGATCTACCATCTGTGCGGATCGTGCGCGATGGGCGCGGATGCGGCCACATCCGTCGTCGATGCGCGGCTGCGCGTGCATGGCATCGACGGGCTGCGGATCGTCGATGCATCGGTGTTCCCGAATATCACGTCGGGCAACCTCAACGCCCCGACGATGATGGTCGCCGAAAAAGGCGCCGACATGATCCTCGAAGACGCGCACGCCGACCCGGCTCAGGCGTCCACGCCGGCGGAACTCGTGCCGGTCTGAACTTCACGGCGCGAGCAGGCGCGCCGAAGCTGCATAATTTGCCTCGATTCGTAAAATGCCGCTAAAGAACGGCATGCTCCGGTGCACTTGCGTATCGAATGCGCGTCGCGCGCCGGAGCCGCCTCCGGCGGCGAAAAGGAGATGGTCTTGAAGCGAAAGATGCCCGCCCTCAATGCGCTGAGGGCTTTCGAGGTGGCCGGACACACCGGCAACTTCACACGCGCCGCCGAAGTGCTGCACGTCACGCAAAGCGCGGTGAGCCGGCAGGTCCGCCAGCTCGAAACGCAACTCGGCGAGACGCTGCTGGTGCGCCGCCATCATCATCTCGAACTCTCCGCGACGGGGCGCCTGTTGTTGCAGGCGCTCAAGTTGTCGTTCGACCGCATCGAACTGACGGTACGCAGCATTCAGGAGAAGACGCACCTGAAGCGCCTGCGCGTCAATGTTCCGCCCACTTTTTGCAGCCGCTGGCTGATGCCGCGGCTGCAATCGCTGCGCGCGGCGGCGCCCGAGCTCGAATTCACCGTGACATCCAGCGTGAAGGACGATCTCGTCGAATCGGGCTCGCTCGACTGCGCGGTGCGTTTCGGCGACGGCGAGTGGGACGGCCTCGACAATCAGTTGCTGATGAACGAGCGGCATCTCGCCGTGTGTGCGCCGTCGCTGCTTGGCGGACGCACGGGCGCGGCGGAGAATTTCGGCGCGTTCACGCTGCTGCACGTTCTGGCGAGCAGCGATCAGCGTTATCTGACGTGGCAGCACTGGCTGAAGGCCGCGCGTATCGACGATGTCGATCTCGGCGGCGGCCACGAATTCGATCTGCTCGATCACGCGATCCGCGCGGCGGTGGACGGGCTCGGCGTCACGATGGCCGACCGTCACATGATTTCGTCCGAGTTGCGGCAGGGCACGCTGGTGCCGCTGAGCGACGTCGAAGTGGACGGACACCAGTCCTACTGGCTCGTGACGCGCACCGGCCAGGACGACGCGCCGCCGGTCGCCGCGTTCCGCGACTGGCTGCGTCGGGAGATCGAAGAGCAGGAGCGCGGCTGGCCGTTGCGCGCGAGAGAATAGGACAGGCGGCCGGAGCGCCGCCGCCAATAAAAGAACCAGGAGACAACCGTGCGCCGTCTGCCATCCCTGACCGCATTGCGCTTCTTCGAAGAAAGCGCGCGGCATATGAGCTTCAACAAATCGGCGGCCGCGCTGTGCGTGACGCCGGGCGCGGTCAGCCGGCAGATTCGCCTGCTCGAGGATGCGCTCGGCACGAAGCTGTTCGACCGCGATCACAAAGGCATTCGCCTGACGCGGCAAGGCGAGGAACTGCTTCAGTGCCTGGCGCAAGCGTTCGATTCGATCGAGCGCGTGACGCGATCGCTGTCCAGCGCGAAACCCGGCGAACGCAAGCGGCTGACCGTGACCGCGCCGCCGACCTTCGCGTCGCGCTGGCTGTCGCCGCGGCTCGGCGCGCTGATGGACGCCGTGCCCGATATCGACCTTTCCGTGCGCACCGATGCCACCGACGATCGTCATTGCAGCATTCGTTTTGGATACGAGGCGCGCGCGGATCATCGCTCGGAGTTGCTGTTCATCGAACGGCATGTGCTCGTCGGTGCGAAGAAGTATGTTGGGCAGCCGGTCGAAACGCTGCTCGAACGCACGCCGACGCTGCATGTGCTGCACAACGACGTGCGCTTGACGCTCTGGCCCAACTGGCTCGATGCGGCCGGTTTGCCGCGTGCTTATGCGGAGAACGGCATCGAATTTTCCACGCTCGATCAGGCGATCCATGCCGCGCGCGCGGGCTCGGGCCTCGCGGTGGTGGACCGCAACATGATCGTCGATGATTTGCATGACGGCGCGCTCGTGCAGTTGTCGCCGGTGGAATCGAGCGGGCCTTATGGCTACTGGCTGGATATCGCGCCGTCGCATGCGGGACTGGACAGCGTGCAGGCGTTTGCGGAATGGCTGCGCGGCGAGGGGGCGAAGGCCGCGCAGCTCTGAGCGGGCGATCAGGTGCCGCTTGCCTGATTCAAGCTCAGATGCGCGGAGCGGTCTTTAAGGCGTGACTGAGGCGAAGGCGCCTTGAAACAGGATGTATTCGCCCGAAACGTTCTTTACTTGCACGGACGATACCTGAGCCTCGATCGAGAGACAGATCGAGTGCGCATGATGCCAGGTATCCGGCTTGGCTATCGCAAGTGACTCGATATCCACCTCGGCATACGGCTGACCATTCACCGAGATTTCGGCGCGGCCCTTCTGGCCTGTGAACAGGAAGGTGAGATCTTTAACGTAGCATCCGGGCTCACATGCCCATTGCGCGAGCGACACACCGACCGGATACCAGAATGACGGCGGTTCGTCGAACGATGCCCACTTCGGCCAGAAAGGCGAGAAAAACCGGCGCTCGACTTTCTCGCTTCTTTCGCCGATGACGAAATCGAGCCACGATCGCGAGAACGGGAACGGCGGTACATCGGGAACGTTCGCCTGCATATATCCGAGCAGCGAGAACTCCTGATAACCGAAAGGTTCCATGTTGAGCATCTCGACATCGAATCCGTCCGCCACGAACGAATAATTACGCAGCGGCCTGCGCAACTGGCCATCGAAGTCATGAAAGCTGACGCCGCGCCCGGCCCGCGCAAGCATCGTTGTCGCGTCTGGAGCTTCCCAATCCCGGAGCATCGTACGGATCTTCGCATTGACCGAGCGTTGCCTTCCGATCGAATTGGCCATCGCGTCCGGCAGCCAGTTGTAGAACTGAAGTCCCGAAGTGTGCGAGTCGTAGGGAATCAGCCTGTTCGGCGACTCCATGACGAGCACCGATCCTCCGGTCGATACAACCCGGTTCACCACTCTCATAATGCTCGAGCGCTCGTCAAGTGTCAGGTGTTCGAGCACCGCGTAGAGAATGAGAACGTCGATGTGATCGGGGATGCCGTATGCCTTGCGGTTGTCCAGCACATCGGTGGCATTACCGGCAATGAACCGGATCGAATCCGAACCGTAGCGCCGGTTGCGTAATTCGGCCTGCGTGACTTGCTTGACGTTGATCTCGATCCCGATGTAAGTGCCGAATAATCCGCACAGCGAGATAGCCTTCGCGCCGGCACCGCTCCCGATTTCTACGGCTGTGAGTTCCTTTCCCGCGAGACCCTTTCTTTGAATGAGGGATCGTAGATAGAAACTCGCTGATGCGATGCGGTCCAGATCATAATCGTTTGCGCCGTCCTCACGCATGCCTGCGTAAAACTTGCGGAATCGCTCGGTAATGCCCTCGGCGTGGTCCGATCCCGACCACCGTACTCCTTGATAGATCGCGCTCGCGTCGAGCATTTCGATCTTGCTGTCTCTCATCGCCATGCCCGGTTCCCTTCTCCCCGTGGGAGGGATGCAGAACGATTTTCTTTTTTAATACGGATTCAATGTGAATCTTACCGTATCTTTCGAGCGGCCCAGGAGGTGTTCAGACATGACGTGCGTCGCAGCCGAGCGGCGTTGATGGTCTGACGGTCTGAGACATCGGTTTCCCGTCTGATAATCGCGGATCGACAGGCGGCAAACCCGCTTGGTTTGCCGTCCGTTTCTTAAACCCCTGCTGTTTAACGCGTTACGTCGCCTTGACCGCACTGATTCAACGTCAGATGCTTCGTCTCCGGCGCCCAGGCGATCGACACGATCATGCCGACCAGCAGCACCGCGGCCAGCGCGAGCATCGTCATCTGAATGCCGGCCTGCGCAATGCCGACAGGCAGCAGAAACGTCCCGACCGCCGATCCCAGCCGGCTGCACGCAATCGACAGCCCCACGCCGCAAGCACGCGCCTCGGTCGGAAAGCACTCCGGCGGAAACACGCCGACGAGATTCGAGAACGCCGACATCGTCAGCGTGAAGATGCCGAACGCGACGATCATCCCGAGATTCGCCGAAGCCGGCAGCATCGCCAGCGCAAGCAGCGACGCGCAGCACACCGCGAACGAACCGATCAAAAACGAGCGGCGCGACAGCCTGATGGTCAGCCAGATGCCGAGTAGCGCGCCGAGCACGAGAAACGCATTCAGCAAGAGATCGGCGCCCGAGCCTTCGGGCACGCGGATCGCCGTGAGAATGCTCGGCAGGAACGTGTAGATCGCGAAATACGGAATCACGAGACACACGAAGAATGCGCAGTTGAAGATCGTGCGACGGATCAGATCCGGTTTGAAGAGCCGCGCGAAACCGCCCGCAGGCGCGTCGTGCCCGCCGGTATTCGCGCCGAGCGTGACGTTCGGACCGAAGTGCTTGCGCACGATGCGCAACGCTTCGTCCTTGCGTCCCTGGCCGAGCAGCCAGCGCGGCGACTCCGGCGTGCCGATGCGCAGGATCAGCACGAGAAACGCCGGCACGCCAGCCGACGCGAGCAGCCAGCGCCACGCGTCCGGCGAGGCGTCGGCGTAATGCATGCCGAGCACGTTCGCGATCACATAGCCGATCGTCCAGATCACGCTGAACGATCCCAGCAACGTGCCGCGATGCTTGCGCGGCGAAAACTCCGCGAGAATCGCATGTCCGACCGCGAAGTCGCCGCCCATGCCGAAGCCGATCAACACGCGCAGGCCGACGAGCATCGCGGGCGTCGTCGCGTAGAACTGCGCGAAGGCGGCCGCCGTGATGATGACGAAGCTCAGCAGGAAGATCTTTTGCCGTCCGAGCTTGTCGGAAAGCCAGCCGAACACGAGACTGCCGATGAAAATGCCGATCAGCGCGGACGAGCCGAGCAGGCCCATCCAGAATGCATCGAGCGGAATCTGCCTGTTCAGCGATGTCAGCGCATAGCCGATCGTGCCGAGCGCATAGCCTTCCGTGAAGTGCGCGCCGAAGGTCAGACCCGCGATCTTGACGTGAAAGCGGTTCAGCGGAACATCGTCGAGCGCGACGCGATCGGGGGTGCCGGCGAAAGGCGCGGCGGCATGCGCAGCGAGCGCATCCGCGCTCATGCTTCGAGTATCCAAGAGTATCTCCTCCATTCGGAGTGCAGCGGCGCGGATCGCACCGCATGAAAACCGCGCACGCGATGGTTTTGTCGTTCGTGCGTGCGCGGCGGTTGATGCCTCAGCGACCGAGGCCGGCCATCATCATGTACTTGAGCTCCATGTATTCATCGAGCCCGTACTTCGATCCTTCGCGGCCCAGTCCCGACTCTTTCACGCCGCCGAAGGGCGCGACTTCCGTCGAGATGATGCCTTCGTTGATGCCGACCATGCCGCTCTCCAGCGCCTCGCCGACGCGCCATGCGCGGCCCAGATCGCGCGTGTAGAAATACGCGGACAGGCCGTAAGGCGTGTCGTTCGCCGCGGCGATGACTTCTTCTTCTGTGCTGAAGCGGAAGCACGCGGCCACCGGACCGAAAGTCTCTTCACCGGCGATCAGCATCGACGGCTTCGCGTCCGCGAGCACCGTCGGTTCGTAGAAAGTGCCGCCGAGCGCGTGCGGCTTGCCGCCGGTGAGAATCTTCGCGCCGTGGCTCACGGCATCGGCGACATGTGTCTGCACCTTCGCGAGCGCCGCTTCGTTGATGAGCGGACCCTGATCGAACTCGCCTGCCAGGCCGTTGCCGACGCGCAAGGCATGCACGGCGCGCGTGAGCGCCTGCGTGAACGCGTCGTAGACGCCGTCCTGCACGTAGAAGCGGTTCACGCAGACGCACGTCTGTCCGGTGTTGCGGAACTTCGACGCGATCGCGCCCTGCACGGCGGCGTCGATATCGGCGTCGTCGAAAACGATGAAGGGCGCATTGCCGCCGAGTTCCAGCGACAGCTTCTTGAGCGTATCCGACGACTGCTTCGCCAGCAGCTTGCCGACGCGCGTCGAGCCCGTGAACGACAGCTTGCGCACATCGCGAGATTCCGTCAGCGTCTGACCGATGGCGACGGCATCGCCCGACACGATATTGAACACGCCCGGCGGAATGCCCGCTTCCTCTGCGAGCACGCCGAGCGCGAACGCGGACAGCGGCGTCTCCTCCGACGGCTTCAGCACCATCGTGCAGCCCGCCGCGAGCGCCGGGCCGGCCTTGCGGGTGATCATCGCGAGCGGAAAATTCCACGGCGTGATCGCCGCGACGACGCCGACCGGCTCGCGCGTCACGATGATCTTCGAATTCGGCTTCGGGCTCGGAATCACGTCGCCGTAGCTGCGCTTGGCTTCTTCCGCGAACCATTCGAAGAAGCTCGCGGCATACGCGACTTCACCGAGCGCTTCGGCAAGCGGCTTGCCCTGCTCGCGCGTCAGCAGTTCGGCGAGCGTGTCGCGATTGGCGAGCATTAGTTCGCCCCAGCGCTTCACGCGCGCGCCGCGTTCCTTCGCGGTCAGCGCGCGCCAGGCCGGGAAGGCGCGCCGGGCGGCGTCGATCGCCTGGCGGGTTTCCGCGCTGCCGCCGCGCGCGACGTTCGCGATGACGTCGCCCGTCGCCGGATTGCGCACGGCATAGGTGCTCGCGCTCTCGCGCCACTGGCCGTCGATGTAGTGATTCGTCTGCAACAGGGTCTTCATGCTGCGCGCTCCAGTGTGTCGTCGAACACGCCTTGCGCGGCACGCGACTCGCGCGCGATGCGCCGTCCCGCCGTGTAGTCGTTGATGAGATCGCACGGCGTGTAGTTGCGCTCCAGCTCGTGCAGTTCGTCGGCGTCGAGGCGCGTGTCGAGCGCGGCGAGCGCGCTGTCGAACTGCGCAGCCGAGTCCGCTCCGACCAGCATGCTCGCGATGCCCGGACGGCTCAGCACCCACGCCTGCGCGATCTGCGCCGCCGATACGCCGCGCCGCGCCGCCACGCGCGCCACCGACGCCGAGACTTCCTGCGAGGCACGGTCGCCGTACATTTGCGCGGTGAAGAAGTCGGTCTGATTGCGGTTGGACTTCGCATCGCAGGTCAAAAGACCACGCGCGAGCGGGCTGAACACCGAGACGCCGACGCCCTGATCGATGCAGTACGGAATCATCTCGCGCTCTTCCTCGCGATACGCGAGATTGAGCTGCAACTGCATGTTGACCGGCTTGTGCCAGCCGTGGCGCTCACATGCCTGCATGATCTTGGCGAACTGCCAGGTGTACATCGTCGATACGCCGATGTAACGCGCCTTGCCCGCGCGCACGATGTCGTCGAGCGCGCACATGGTTTCCTCGACGGGCGTGTTCACGTCGAAGAAATGCAGCATGTAGACATCGACGTAATCCATGTCGAGACGTCTGAGCGACGCGTCGATGCCGTCCATGATGTGCTTGCGCGAATGGCCGCCCGCGTTCGCGTGGCTCGCCATGTCGTAGCCGACCTTCGTCGTGACGACGATTTCGTCGCGCTTCACGAGACGCTTCAGAATGCGGCCGACGACTTCTTCGCCGACGCCCGTCGAATAGAAATCGGCCAGATCGATGAAGTTCACGCCGTGATCGAGCGCGTGCTTCACGATCGGCTCGCTTTGCGCTTCATCGAAAATCCAGGGCTTCCATTGCGGCGTGCCCATGTTCATCGTGCCGAGGCACAGACGCGAAACCTTGAGGCCGGACTGGCCGAGACGCACGTATTCCATTTGCGATAACTCCTCAGCGCTTCTTCGGCGTATAGAACGGGTTCGACACTTCGCGCGCGGCCTTGAACACCGCTTCCTTGCGCGGCAGACCTTCCATCGCGGCGATGATCGCGTTCTTGCACGCGCGATAGTTGTTCTCGTAGACGGCGTCGAGATCGTCGGTCTTCGGGTTGACCCAGTTCGCCGACACGACGACCCAGTCGTTCTCCGCTTCCGGCGGCAGCGTGCCGTTTTCCAGCGATTCCGCGACCGCCTTCGCGATGCCCGCCTGCGATGCGCCCCACGTCGCGTTGCCGTGGAAATCGCCGTCGATCTGCGCCTTGTTGACATACAGCGTGAGCGGCTTGGTCGGCACGCCCGGCTGCGCGATCACGACGAACGGCGCGTGACCGGCCGAAGGTGTCGCGAGCGCGGTCGAGAATGCCTGACCGGCCGGGCCGTTGCGCGGTCCGACCAGCACGTTGATGTGGGCGAGGTTCACGCCCGGTCCTTCGAAGCCTTCGCCGATGAAGAGAGTCTTTTCCATTGTCTCGTTCCTGTTTTTCCGTCAGAGAGAATCGGTTGCGCCACCGCCGCGGTGGATGAAGGGCATTCTGCGGCGGCGCTCGCGCGAGCAGGAACCGACGATTTTTCAGGCCGGCGTTGAGGAAAGCTCAACTCGGGGTTGACCCGTAGGCACTGGGGCAACGGCATGAGTCGCGGGTCTCGAGTGAAAGAATCTGTAACTACGTGAATCTCGGCTGGCCCCGGCTCCGTATGCGCAGTGAGCGCGAGCATCCTGGAACCCCGGAGTCACGTCGAGGAGCAATACTCTGATGGTTAGAACTTCCGACCGTATCGTCGTACTGGGCCTTTCGGTGATCGGCGTATCGATCATCGGCTTGGTCGCGTTGCTTCAACATCATGAGCCGCATGCGGTCGAACCCGCCTGGTCGTCTCGGCAACAGCCATCCGTGGTGACGGGCGCCGTTGGTTATCGCGCGCCCACGGCGGTCGTCGATTCGGGTGAACAGGAAAATACCGACGCAGGTAAGTCGCCCACGCCTGAATCGGCGTCGAGCATCGTCGGGCCCGACGCCGGCGACGAGCTGGACGAACGCCCGCAGACATCGAGTGTCGAGAAGAGGGTGCTACCGCCGGCTACGACGCGCGCCGTGCCTGCGATCACGCAACAGCCGGGACGACATGCCGAGCGCAAGCGCGCAGCGCCGCAGAGCGATGTGCGCGCGACGAGCACACATGACACTTCCGTTTCTTCGGAGCCTCATGAAGGAGAGACCGGTCAAGCGGAAAGCCCGAGTCGTGACGCCATCGTTCCTGCGCAGCCTCCAATGTCGAATTCGGCGCCGTCGGCGTTGACGGAGGTTGGAACGATGCAAAGCCTGCCGGGTCCGCTCGACGCACTGCCTCTGGCGCCCGCGACGCCGCGACCGAAATCCCGGCAGGACGTGCAAGACGAACTTCGCAAGGCGCGGTCGAACGGGTCGCTTCCTCGATTCGGCAATCCGGACCCCTATGGTCCGGGCGGATCACCGAGCGCGGCTGACAGGTAGCGGGCAATTGCGCCAGGTTAAATGGGCGAAGTCGGACCAAATGTTGGGAATCCGCCTTTCGTTAATACGCGTGATGAGAACGGAAACGTTCGGCCAGATATCATTTTGACGGGGTTTCGTAAATTCGAAGGACAAATCGGTAATTCCGATTACGGGATAGACGCCATTGCGTTCGGACTCTCTTTTCATCAGCGTGAAAATCTCGGCGATCAGTTCGGTATTGCCAAAGCGCAATCGATCGAATGAATCCGCATAAAGCTCGACCTCATTAGGCACAACAGCGTAAGCGGTAAGGCTTGCGGAAACCGAGCCGGGAAGCTTTCAGACGGCGCCTCTAACCCTGCGCGCTCAGGGAATGTTTTCTTGAAAGACATGGCGATCTATCAAAAAAGCACTTCTCATAAATTTAATCGACTACCCAAAGCAGCGATTTATATTATCGGTCTAAGCGACGACTCTTCGCCAACGCGACTTGTCGGAAGTTTCTCTATTAGCGGCTGAGTTATCCGTTTGGGATTCAAAGCAATCCATACAATGCGGCGCAATTTCCGGGGATGCGTAGATGATTGCCGAATTGTTCAGGTCTCAGCCAGAGATTGCGTTGTTCGCGAGCCTTGCATTCGGCTATCTCATCGGTTCCTTCAAAATTGGCCCGATCCAGCTAGGCGGCGTGTGCGGCACGCTGATCGTTTCGCTGCTGCTCGGCCAGACAGGCGCGCGTCTGTCGCCCGATCTCAAGAACATCGCGTTCGCGCTCTTCATCTTCGCGCTCGGTTTCACCGGCGGCCCGCAGTTCTTCGCCAATGTCGGGCGCGGCTGGCGTTACGGGGTGCTGTCGATCGTCGAGATCGTCTCGGTGCTCACGCTCGTGATGATCGCCGTCGCCGTGCTGCATCTCGATCCCGGCACGGCAGCGGGACTGCTGGCGGGCGCGGCGACCGAATCGGCGGTGATCGGCACGGCGTCGGAAGCCGTCGCGAAGCTCGGCTTGCCCGACGCGGACACCTTGCGCCTGCAGGCGAATATCGTCACCGCGTACAGCGTCAGCTATCTGTTCGGACTTATCACCATCGTGCTCTTCACGAGTCAGTTCGCGGCGCTGCTATTGCGCGTGAATCTGCGTGAAGAAGCCGAGCGCCTGTGGCGCAAGCTCGGCGGCGGCGATTCGCTGGGCGAAGGCGAACGGCTCGCCGCGCCCGCGCTGGTGGGACGCGCGTTTCGCGTCGGCCGGGCGGCGGGCCTGAGCGTCGGCGCTTTCGAAGCGCAATACGGCCATAACCTGACCATCGAGCAGATCGAGCGTGGCGGCGCGGCGCTCGCCGTCGCGCCCGGCCTGACGCTCGCCGCGGACGATCTCGTGCTGGTCGGCGGGCGGCGCGAGGCGTTGATCGAGGCCGCGCCGGCGCTCGGCGAGGAGGTCGCGTCGGGCCATCATTTTTCGACGGCGCTCGCCGACATGGTCGATGTCGTGCTCACGCGCAAGGACGCGCACGGCGCGACGATCCGTCAACTGCGCGAGCGTGCGGACCCCGAGCAGGGACGCGGCATCTACATCGCGGCCGTGACGCGGCTGGAGAACCGCATACCCGCGCTTCCGGGCACCGAACTCAATCGCGGCGACGTGCTGACGCTGGTCGGCGCAAAGGCCGACGTGCTGCGCGGCGCGAAGCGGCTCGGCTACCTGCTGCCGGCCACCCTGAAAACCGACTTCGTGTATCTCGGGCTGGGCGTGCTCGTCGGCATGGCGATCGGCCGGCTGTCGGGCACGTTCGGCGGCGTCACGCTCGCGCTCGGCACGGGCGGCGGCTGTCTGCTGTCGGGGCTGCTGTTCGGCTGGCTGCGTTCGTTCCATCCGATCGTCGGTTCGCTGCCGCCAGCGGCGGCGCAAATTCTCAAGGACTTCGGACTCGCGACGTTCATCGCGGCCGTCGGGCTGTCGGCGGGGCCGGACGCGATCAAGCTCGTGCATCAGTACGGTCTCGCGCTGCCCGTCGCCGGGATTCTTCTGGTGCTGGTGCCGGGGCTGTTGTCGCTGTGGATCGGCCGGGCGTTTCTCAAGCTCGATCCGCCGATGCTGCTCGGCGCGATCGCCGGCCAGCAGTGCAGCACGCCCGCGATCAGCGCGCTCGTCGGCGTGACGGGCAACTCGACGCCCGTCATCGGCTACACGATCACCTACGCGCTGTCGAACATTCTGCTGCCGCTGATGGGGCCCGTGGTGGTCGGCCTCGCCGCGCAGTTCAAGGGCTGAAGAGCGCCATGAAGGCGCCGATTTGCGATCGGGCAAGGGAAGGTAGTGCCATGTCGTCCGCCGCGTTTCGTAGCGGACCCCAAGCGCGTTTTCAATGAGAGGGCACGATGGACTGGATACACAACATCTTTCACAAGTCACCCGAGATAGCGTTGTTCCTGTCGCTGGCCGTGGGGTATTTCATCGGCCAGATCAACTTCGGCAAGTTCCAGCTCGGGGGCGTCGGCGGCTCGCTGCTGGCGGCCGTCGTGATCAGCCAGGCGGGCGTGTCGATCGACAACGGCGTGAAAGCCGTGATGTTCGCCGTGTTCATCTACGCGGTCGGCTACGACTCGGGGCCGGGCTTCTTCAACTCGCTGAACCGCAAGACGCTGCGTGAAATCGCGATGGCGGTGTTTCTCGCGGTGTCGGCGCTCGTCACCGTCATCATCTGCGCGAAGATCTTCCATTTGAACAAGGGCCTGGCCGCCGGGCTCGCGGGCGGCGCGCTCACGCAATCGGCGATCATCGGCACGGCGGGCGATGCGATCGCGCGGCTCGGCCTGCCAGCCGAAGAAGTGAAGTCGCTGCAGTCGGACGTGGCCATTGCGTACGCGGTGACGTACGTGTTCGGCTCGCTCGGCGCGATCATCGTGTGCGTGAACATTTTGCCGAAGTTCATGGGACGCGATCTGCGCTCGGCCGCGCTCGACGCCGAAGCGAAGCTCGCGGGCGGCACGCCGTCGCGCGCGCCGGGGCAACTGGCGGCGCTGCCCGAACTGGTCGGGCGGGCGTTCAGGGTCGGGGCGGCGGCGGGGCGCAAGGTCTCCGAGATCGAAATGGCGGCGCAGGACTTCGTGTCGGTCGAGAAGATACGGCGCGCGGGCAAGGAGGTCGAGCCGGGGCCCGATGTCGTGCTCGCGGCCGATGACGTCGTGCTCGTGGTCGGACGACGCGAAGGCATGGTGCCCATCGCGCCGAAGATCGGCATCGAAGTGTCGGACGTGACGGATGTCAGCGCGGTCATGCAGACGCGCCAGGCCGTATTCACGGCGAAGGGCCTGAACCATACGACGATCCAGAAAGTGCGCGAGACCGTCGACCGCGACTTGCGTCACGGCGTCTTCCTCGAAAGCATCACGCGCGTCGGGCAGCCGGTGCCGATCCTGCCCGAAACCAAGCTCGAACACGGCGACGTGCTCACCTACTTCGGCTCCGCGAAAGACACGAAGCGCGCGGTGGCGGCGACAGGCTACGAGCTGCCTTACTCGATCAAGACCGACTTCATCTATATGGGCGTCGGCATGGTCGTGGGCCTGTTGATAGGGCTTGTCGTGGTCAACATTGGCGGCGTGCCGCTCACGCTCGGGTCGGGGGGCGGCTGCCTGCTCGCGGGCCTCGTGTTCGGCTGGATGCGCGGCAAGCATCCGATGTACGGCGTGATGCCGCCCGCCGCATCGCGCCTGTTGCAGGACTTCGGGCTGGCGGCGTTCGTCTCGGTGGTCGGTCTGAACTCGGGATTGCAGGCGGTGACGACGATCAAGGAACTCGGCGTCACGATCTTCCTGCTCGGCGTGGTCGTGACGATGCTGCCGCTGCTGCTCACGATGCTGTTCGGCCGCTACGTGCTGAAGTACGACAACGCGGCGATCCTGGCGGGCGCGCTGTCCGGCTCGCGCAGCGCGAACCCCGCGTTCGGCGGCGTGCTGGACAAGGCCGAAAGCGCCGTGCCGACCGTGCCGTTCGCGATCACCTATGCGATCGCGAACGTGCTGCTCACATTACTGGGGCCGCTCGTCGTCGGCCTGGTTTGAATCTTTCACTGGAGAACGCATCATGGCAAAGGCCAACAAGAGCAAGGATCAGGCAGCGCTGCAGGCATTGAGTCCGTTCGAACTGAAAGACGAGCTGATCAAGGCGGCGGGCGGCGGAGCAGTCGAACGTCCGGCCAACATCTCGATGCTCAACGCCGGGCGCGGCAATCCGAACTTTCTCGCGACGATCCCGCGCCACGGCTTCTGGCAACTCGGACTCTTCGCGATGCGCGAGTCGGAGCGCTCGTTCGCGTACATGCCCGAGGGCGTCGGCGGCTTTCCGAAGCGCGAAGGCCTGTCCGAGCGCTTCGAATTGTTCCTGCGCGAAAACAAGGGCGTGCCGGGCATCGCCTTTCTCGCGGGCGCCGTGTCGTATGTGCGCGATCAGCTCGGCCTGTCGGGCAACGATTTCCTCTATGAGATGTGCGAAGGCATTCTCGCGTCGAACTATCCGGTGCCGGACCGGATGCTGAAGCTCTCGGAGACCATCGTCGGGCAATATCTGCGGCGCGAGATGATCGGCAAGTATCCGTTCGTCGGCGAATTCGACATCTTCGCCGTCGAAGGCGGCACCGCCGCGATGACGTACATCTTCAACACGATGAAGCAGAACCATCTGATCAAGGCGGGCGACACCATCGCGCTCGGCCGTCCGATCTTCACGCCGTACATCGAGATTCCGACGCTCGGCGAGTACGACCTGAATGTCGTGAATCTGGATGCCGACGTCGAGAACAACTGGCAATACTCGAAGGCCGAACTCGACAAGCTGCGCGATCCGAAGGTGAAGGCGTTCTTCCTCGTGAATCCGAGCAATCCGCCTTCCGTGAGGATCAGCGACGAGAGCCTCGAATACATCGCGCAGATCGTCAAGGAACGCCCCGATCTGATCCTGCTGACGGACGACGTGTACGGCACCTTCGCCGACGACTTCGTGTCGCTGTTCGCGCTCGCGCCGAAGAACACGATTCTCGTGTACTCGTACTCGAAGTATTTCGGCGCGACGGGCTGGCGTCTGGGCACGATCGCGACGCACAAGGACAACATCCTCGACAAGCTGATTTCCGAGTTGCCGAAGGACACGAAGAAGATCCTGCATCATCGCTACGAGTCGATCACGACCGAGCCGGACAAGCTGAAATTCATCGACCGGCTGGTTGCGGACAGCCGCACCGTCGCGCTGAATCACACGGCGGGCCTGTCGACGCCTCAGCAAGTGCAGATGGTGCTGTTCTCGCTGTTCTCGCTGATGGACACGCCGGATGCCTACAAGGATGCGCTCAAGCGCCTGATCCGCAGCCGCAAGCGCGCGCTCTACGAAGAGATCGGCATTGCGTTCGACGAGAAGGACGCGAACCAGGTCGATTACTACTCGATCATCGACATGGAATATTTCGGGGAGCGCGCGTACGGGCGCGAGTTCGTCGACTGGCTGCTCAAGCACACGGAGGCGTCGGAGTTGCTGTTCCGTCTCGCCACCGATGCGCGTGTCGTGCTGCTGCCGGGCATGGGCTTCGGCACGAAGCATCCGTCGGGGCGCGTGTCGCTCGCGAATCTCAACGAGTCCGACTATCGGAAGATCGGACGCGCGATCCGCAAGCTCACCGACGAGTATGTCGAGCGCTACAACAAGGAGACCGGCAAGAACATCGAGAGAAAAGAAGTCAAGTGAGGGCCTCGCGGCCGCGTTAGTGACCCAAAGGACCGCTCGCCGCTCGCATCGCGCGAAGCGAGCGGGGTTTCCCTTACGTACAAACCCCTGAAGTCTCGGGCCTGAGCGGGCTGTATCACGGCACGCTCCCCCGTTCAGGGGATGGTTCCGAATTCCGTTCCCTTCGATCATTCACTTACCGGAAACGACACCGCCGCCAGCCGGCGATGTCCGCCCCTCTAACAGAATGAGACAAGGAGACACAGATGCGGGACGACCTCCAGGCCGCCGCGCCCTCGGCGTACGCCTATCCGTTGCTGATCAAGCAACTGCTGCACACGCCGTTCGTTCAGGCGCCCGACCAGGAGATCGTCTACCGGGGCCGGACGCGCATGACCTATACGGGCCTGCGCGAGCGCATCGCGCGACTCGCCGATGGCCTAAGCCGGCTCGGCGTACAGCACGGCAGCACCGTCGCCGTGATGGACTGGGACAGCCACCGCTATCTGGAATGCTACTTCGCGGTGCCGATGATGGGCGCCATCCTGCAGACCGTCAACGTGCGTCTCTCGAATGCGGAGATCGCGTACACGATCAATCACGCGGGCGCGGAAGTTCTGCTCGTCCATACCGATTTCCTCCCGGTGCTGGCGGCGATCGAGGATCAGCTCGAAACCGTGCGCACCTTCGTTCTGATCGACGAGCGGGACGGCGAGACCTGCGAGCACGCCCTGTCGTTCGCGACCGAATACGAGGCGATGCTCGCCGCCGCCGCCGATCACTACGATTTCCCCGACTTCGACGAAAACACGCGCGCCACGACCTTCTACACGACCGGCACGACGGGCCTGCCCAAGGGCGTCTACTTCTCGCATCGTCAGATCGTGTTGCACACCATCACCGTGATGGCCGCGCTGGCGAGCCCCGAATCGGGTCAGCGCTTTCATCGTGGCGACGTCTATATGCCGCTCACGCCGATGTTCCATGTGCACGCGTGGGGCATGCCCTACATCGCCACCATGCTGGGCGTGAAGCAGGTCTATCCGGGACGTTACGTGCCGGACCGGCTGGTGCGGCTGCTGCACGACGAAGGCGTGACGTTCTCGCATTGCGTCGGCACGATCCTGCATATGCTGCTCACCTGCGGCGAAGCGAAATCGGCCGACTTCAGCCGATGGAAGGTGGTCATCGGCGGCGGCGCGCTGACGCACGGGCTGGCGCGCGCCGCGCTCGATCGCGGCATCGATGTCTTCACGGGCTACGGCATGTCGGAGACGTGCCCGGTGCTGAGCCTCGCGCAACTGAAACCCGGCGACGAATCCCTCGATCTCGACGAGCAAGTGCGCCTGCGCTGCCGCAGCGGTTCGCCGATTCCGCTCGTCGATCTGCGCATCGTCGACGCGAACATGGGAGACGTCGCGCACGACGGCAAGGCGAACGGCGAAATCGTTGCCCGCGCGCCCTGGCTCACGCAAGGCTATCTGAACAACCCCGAGGCATCCGAACAGCTCTGGGACGGCGGCTATCTGCATACGCAGGACATCGCGAGCATCGGCGCGAACGGCAGCCTGCTGATCACGGATCGCATGAAGGATGTGATCAAGTCGGGTGGCGAATGGATCTCGTCGCTCGAAGTCGAGAGCCTGATCTCGATGCATCCCGGCGTCGCCGAAGTCGCCGTGATCGGCGTCAGCGACGAGAAGTGGGGCGAGCGGCCGGTCGCGCTCGTCGTGACCCGCGCGGACGCGGTCATCACCGAGGACGAGATCAAGCGTCACGTGCTGACGTTCAGCGCATCGGGACGCATCTCGAAGTACGCCGTGCCGCAAATCGTCAGGTTCGTCGATGGACTGGAGAAGACGAGCGTCGGCAAGGTGAACAAGAAGTGGCTGCGCGCCCAGTTCGTCTGATCGGTCATAAGGAGCCAGGCAATGTCGAGCATCAAGGAATACCGCGTCGCGTCGATCGAGGATTTCGTCGGTCGGGAGCTGGGCGTGTCGGACTGGACGGTCGTGGATCAGGCGCGCATCGATGACTTCGCGCGCTGCACCGGCGACACGCAGTGGATCCACGTCGATGTGGAACGCGCGAAGCGCGAGAGTCCGTTCGGCGGAACCATCGCGCATGGCTATCTGACGCTGTCGCTGTTGGCGCCGCTCGCGATGGATATCGGCGTCATTCCCGAGGACGCGTCCGCCGGTCTCAACTACGGACTCGACAAGGTGCGCTTCATGACGCCGGTGAAGGCCGGTGCGCGCGTGCGCAACCGCGTGAGCTTGTTGTCAGTGGAGCGAAAGAGCGGCGGCCGGGTCATCGTCAAGACGAAGAACGAGCTGGAGATAGAAGGTGAGGACAAGCCCGCGCTCATCGCGGAGACGCTGGCGATGCTGATCGCGTAAGCAAACATAACGAAGAACCTGAGAGCAAGTCGGAGGAGCATCAAAATGGCGGTAAGCACTAAAAGACTGGCGCGCGAAGCGGCAGCGAACGATCTCGTGCATTCGGCGACGGAAGGCATGTCGGGCCCGAATCCGTTCGTGGGATTGCGTCCTTGCGATGTCGTCGCGACCGCGCACCACATCGGCGCGCAGGCGTGGCGGCAACCCGCGCTGATCGTCGAACAGGAAGCCGCGCTGATCCGCGATCTGATCGCCGCGCTGAGCGGCGACGCGCCGGGCGCGCCGCAGAGCGACAAGCGTTTCGCCGATGTCGCGTGGCGCGACAACGCGCTCTATCGCATGACGATGCAGGGCTATTTCGCATGGCGCGACGCGCTCTCCGGCTTCGTCGATCGCTCCGCGCTCGACCCGAAGAGCAAGGAGCGCGCGCAGTTCGTGATGTCCCTCTTCACCGACGCGATGTCGCCGACCAATACCCTGCTCGGCAACCCGGCCGCGCTCAAGAAAGCCGTCGATTCGGGCGGCGCGAGCCTGATCGGCGGACTGAAGAACGCCGTGACGGACATGGTGAAGAATCAGGGCATGCCCGCCCAGGTCGACCGGACCGCATTCGAGGTCGGCAAGAATCTCGGCACGTCGAAGGGCGCTGTCGTGTTTCGCAACGAAGTGCTGGAGCTGATCCAGTACGCGCCGGCGACCGCGAACGTGCACAGCCGGCCGCAACTGATCGTGCCGCCGCAGATCAACAAGTTCTACGTGTTCGATCTTTCGCCGGGCAAGAGCATCGTCGAGCATCTGCTGAAGAGCGAGTTTCAGGTGTTCGTCGTGAGCTGGCGCAATCCGACCGCGGCGCAATCCCGCTGGGATCTCGACACCTACGTGACGGCGCTCCTCGAAGCGATCGCGGCGGTGCGCGACATCACCGGCAGCGACGATGTCAACCTGCACGGCGCGTGCTCGGGCGCCATGACCATCTCGGCTTTGCTCGGGCTTCTGGCAAGCCGTGGCGATAAATCCGTTCATGCCGCGACGCTGATGGTGGCCGTGCTCGACAACACGGCGGACTCGCAACTCGGTCTGTTCGCGACGCCCGAGGCCATCGCGGCGGCGAAGCATGCGAGCACATCGCGCGGGGTGCTCGCCGGCGAGGAGATGGGACGCGTGTTCGCATGGATGCGGCCCAACGATCTCGTCTGGAATTACTGGGTCAACAACTATCTGATGGGCAACACGCCGCCCGCGTTCGACATCCTTTACTGGAACAACGACACGACGCGTCTGCCGGCGAAGCTGCACGGCCAGTTGCTCGACATCTTCACGGACAACCTGTTCACGAAGCCCGGCGCGCTGAGCGTGCTGGGCACGTCGATCGACCTGAACGACGTGGCCTGCGACAAATACGTGGTGGCGGGCATCACGGACCACATCACGCCGTGGAAGGGCGTCTACGACACGGCGCGTCTCTTCGGCGGCGAGACGCGCTTCGTGCTGAGTTCGAGCGGTCACATTCAGAGCCTGATCAATCCTCCGGGCAACCCCAAGGCGAAGTTCTATCTCAACCCCGCTCTGTCCGCGAGCGCCGACGCATGGCTCGACGCCGCCGAGCCGACAACGGATTCGTGGTGGAACGACTGGAGCGTGTGGCTCGCCGCGCGCTCCGGCAAACGCCGCGCGGCGCCTGCCGCGCTAGGCAACGAACGGCATCCGTCGCTCGCGGCCGCGCCGGGCACTTACGTTCTGCAGGACTGACTTCGATGCGCCAGCCGCGTCGCGGCTGGCATCGACTTATTTTCATCGAAAGGAAAACGGATCATGGAATCGACCCAACAAAGCAGTTTCCTCGGCGGATGCCTCAAGTTCATCGAGCCTTTGCGCTTGCCCGGCTTCGATGCGAACGCCATTCTGGATTCGCGCCGCAAGGACATCGAGGCGCTCGCGACCGCCGGCGCCACCGCGCTGACGGGCATCCAGTCGCTCGGCCAGAAGCAGATGGAAATCCTCACCGGAACGATGACGCGGGTCCGCGCGCTGTCCGGCAAGCAGCCCGGCCAGGACGCGAGGCCGGCCGGCGCGAGCGAAGCGGTGCAGCAGGCGTTCTACACGACGCTTTCCGATGTGCGTGAACTCTTCGGCACGGCGTATCGCGCCCAGTCCGACAGCTACGCGGTGATTTCGAAGCGCGTCGCGGAGAACGTCGAGGAGTTGAGGACGCTGCTGCAACCGCGCAAGTAATGCGTCCCGCGCGTCGCATCAACGAGATCAGGTCTGGATGAGAGCAATGAATAACACTTCCGAGTCTGTCGGCATCATGGAAACCCAGACCGTCGATCTCGACGGTCAGCTCGTGCGCGTAGGCGTGCGGCATGGAAGCGACGCATCGCCGCCGCTTCTGATCTTCAACGGCATCGGCGCGAATCTGGAACTCGTCGAGCCGTTCGTCGAGGCGCTGGGGGATGTCGGCGTCATCATTTTCGATGTGCCCGGCGTCGGCGGTTCGCCCGTGCCGTTCGCGCCTTATCGCTTCTCCACGCTCTGCGTGTTGACCGACAAGCTCCTCGAGCGGCTGGGACACGACGGGCCCGTCGACGTGCTCGGCGTATCGTGGGGCGGCGCGCTCGCGCAGCAGTTCGCGCGGCAATATCCCGAGCGCTGCCGCCGACTGATTCTCGCATCGACATCGGCGGGCGTGCTCATGATACCGGCGCGGCTTTCCGTTCTGTCGAAGCTGATCGGGCCGCGCCGTTACACCGATCCGGCGTATCTTCAGCAAGTCGGCCCGGAAATCTACGGCGGCGCTTATCGGCGCGATCCGGAGCTTCTCAAGGAGCACAGCCGCCATATCCAGCCGCCGCGCGGCCGCGGATATCTCTATCAACTGATGGCCGCCTGGGGATGGACCAGCCTGCACTGGCTGTGCACGCTGCCGCAGACGACGCTCGTCATGCACGGCAACGACGATCCGATCGTGCCGCTATCCAACGCGAAGATTCTGGCTGCGCGCATCCGCCAGGCGGTGCTGTATGTGATCGACGATGGTCATCTGTTCCTGATCACGCGCGCGAAGGACGTCGCGCCGGTCGTGCGCAGGTTTCTGCGTCAGGAGCCGGGTTGAGCTTGCCGTTTCGCGGCGGACGAGGTGCGGCCGCGAACGCGTCCGCCGCGCCTCAAAGCGAGAATGAACGCCGGATGGCTCGTATGCGACGCGCGGCGACCGGTCTGCTCGGATGCATGGCCGTGCTGCTGTTCGTCTGCGTCGTTCTTGAGGAGCGGTATCCGTGGCTCGCGTGGCTGCGATCGTTCGCCGAAGCGGGAACCGTCGGCGCGATCGCGGACTGGTATGCGGTGGTCGCGCTCTTCCGGCATCCGTTCGCGTGGCCGTTGCCGCACACGGCGATCATCGCGCGGAATCAGCCGCGCATCGCGGAGAGTCTCGGCAGGTTCGTCGAAGAGAATTTTCTGACGCCCGAACTGATCGTCGCGAAGCTCGGCAGTCACAATGCCGCGAAAGCGCTGGCGCAATCGCTGTCGGATCGCGCGAACAGCGAGATCGTCGCGGCGGCGCTCGTCGAATCGCTCCCCGGCGTGCTGGACACCATCGACGAGAACGAAGCCGCGCGCTTCATCGAATGGATGCTGCTGCCGCGTCTGCGCAGCTTCGACGTGTCGCGTGCGGCCGGGCGCGTGCTGGGCATGCTCGCCGAGGGCGACCGGCATCGGCCGCTCGTGGAACACGGACTTCGCGCGCTCGAACGCTGGCTCGTGCGTCATGCGGGCCTGCTGAACGCGAAGTTCAGCGAGGCGTCGCGATACACGCCCGCGCGCTTCGACGCCTATGTCGTCGATCGTTTCGTTGCGGGCATCGTCGCACTGGTGCAGGAAGTGGCCGCCACGCCGGACCATGCGCTGCGCCGCGAGATCGACCGCGCCTTCCTGACTTTCATCGAGCAGTTGCAGACATCGGATACGCACCGCCGCTTCGGCAAGTCGTTGCTGCGCGACTGCATTCGTGAGGTGAGGCGAGTGGGTCATGCCCGCATCGTGCTGAGTACCATACGCCGCCATATCGCCGACGATGCCGCCCGCGAACGGTCCGTCACGCGCGCCATCGCGACATCCATGCTGGTCTCGCTCGGCGACGGCGTGTCGCGCTCGCCCGCGCTTCAGCACACGCTCAACGCGTGGTGGCTCGAAGTGGCGCGCACACTCGTCGTGCGCTATCGCAGCCGGTTGACGGAACTGATCACCGAGGTCGTCAAGGGCTGGGACGCGACCGAGGTCAGCCGGAAGATCGAAGCGGAAATCGGCCGCGATCTGCAGTTCGTGCGCGTCAACGGCACGCTGGTCGGCGGCATCGCGGGCGTGCTGCTTCACGCGGGCACGCTCGCCGTGGCGCATTACGCGATCTAGTCAGCCGTGGCGCACGAGCCCCAGAGCCTGCGCGCGCGCGACGGCGTGTGCGCGCTTGTCGACCGCCAGCTTCACGAAGATGTTCTTGACGTGGGACTTGATCGTCTCGGGCGTGACGCCGAGGTCGCGCGCAATCTCCTTGTTCGACAATCCCTGCGCGATCAGCTCGACGATGTTGCGCTCCCTCGCGCTCAGCGGTTCGCGTCCGGCGTCGCGGCGCGATGTGCCGTCGGGCTGGTACTGCGCGCGCCAGCCGTCGAGCAGACGGTCGATATAGCTCAGCGCCTCGCGCGTCTGCGCCGAGTTGCGCGCGTCGTCCCGAAGCGCCTGCAGCAACGGTCCGATCTGCTCGCCCTGATCGAGCAGCGACTGATGCAGCCCGGCGGGCGCGGCCATCCTCACGACTTCGCCGATGACCTCGACCGCATCGCCGCGCATGCCTGCGCTCATCCACGCGAGCGCCTGCATGGTGCGCAAGCGCAAGCCCAGGTAATGGTTGTGTCGGCGTTCGGCGCTTTGCCGCGCCTCGTCCAGCAGATCGACGGCTTCGCGGGTGCGGTTCTGGCTCACCGCGACGCAGGCCGCCGCGAGCGCGCGATAGTTGTCGATCTCCGCCGACGCCGGCGCGCCCGACTCGCCGCCGTGCGCGGCGAGCGCATCGAGCTGGGCCACGCATGCCGACGCTTCCATCGTTCTGCCTTCCCGCAGATGCAGCCGCGTGCGTTCGACGAGTCCCGCGGCCAGCAGACGCCGCCAGCCGCGCTTGTGCCCGAGCGTCTGCGCACGGTCGAGCAGCGCGTAGGCATGCGCCGGGTTCGAACGGGCGATCGCGATCCGGATCAGCACGCGATAGGCGATCAGCACGCTGTCCAGCATGTCCGCCAGATCGACGACGGGCATCAGGTCGAGGAGCAGCGCTTCGGCTTCGTCGAGGCGTCCCTGTTCGTAGCGCAACTGCGCGATCATCGGCACGCACAACGCCGCGGAGACGGACTGCGGGCCGGCGTAGCGCTGGGCCATGTGCATCGCCTCCGTGAAGTACTGCTCGGCCAGCGGGAAGTGCAATTGCTGCATTTCCGTATGGCCGAGCAGGCACAGCCGATAGACCGGCGTCACCACGTTGCGCTGATCGTCCTCGATGGCGCAGGGAATCCAGGGCGTCGCATAGAGCGCTTCGAGATTGCCGGCTCGCCAGTGCGCGAAACGCACGACGTTGGAGACGACGTTGACCGTCCAGAGATCGCTCGACGGCCGTTCGATACAGGTCTGCGCGAGTTCGAGCGCGCGCTGCGGGTCGTCCTGCAGGCCCGCCAGCACGGAGCGGATCGCCAGGCATTCCCGGCGCAGTTGCTCCGCCTCGGCGGCGACGGCGACGCCGCCGGCATCGCGCTCCAGGGCGTCGATCATCGCGAGGGCATCGTCGAAACGCAGCGCGAGCGCCATGCCCCACGCGATCGCCAGCCTCACCTGCAACTGCGCCTGCATCAGATTCGCCGGGAACTCGCGCTGCCAGCCGAGCAGCGTGAGCAGATCGCCTTTCATCACGAGCGTCATCGCGCAACGGCTCATCAGCGCGAGCGCCTCGTCGGTCGCACCCGCGGCGAGCGCGTGCCTGACGGCGTCGGTCCATTGCGTTTCGCGTGCGTACCATCGGCATGCGCGCAGATGCAGGTCGGCCACCTGATGGCGATACAGCGTGTCGAGCCGCTGGCGCAGGTAGTCGCGCATCAGATGGTGATAACGGAACGAGCGTCCTTCGAGGTCCATCGGTTCCAGCAGGAGCTGGCGCGCGGCGATCGTCTCCAGCATGCCCTGGCTGTCCGCGACGCCGGTGATCGCCTCGCACAGCGACGCGTTCAGCCCCTCGACGATCGACGTGCGCAACATGAACTCGACCACCTCGGCGGGCAGGCGCTTGAGCATCTCCTGAAGATAGGCCGCGAACGGCCGGGACGCGCCGGACGGCATGGGCGATTCCGCGTCCGTCCGGGATTCCTCCCGCGCCAGCACCGCCGCGGAAATGCGCAGCGCGGCGGCCCAGCCCTCGGTGTTGGCGAAGAGCGAGCGGAGCGTGGACGCGCTCAGCTTGCCCGGACATTCGCGCTCGACGAAGGAACGCGTTTCGTCGAAGTTGAAGCGCAATGCCGATGCGTCGATTTCCATCAGCTCGTTGCGCGCCCGCAGGCGTGCGAGCGGAAGCGTTGCGTCGTCGCGGGTGCAGATCACGACGTGGACATGCGACGGCGCATGCTCGATGAAAAACGCGACGACCTCGCGCACGACCGGCAGACCGATCAGATGATAGTCATCGAGAAAGAGATAAAGCTCGTCCTCGACTTCGATCAGCTCGTTGATCAGCGTCGCGACGATCGATTGCGCGGGCACGAGCGAGGCATCGGCGGTCAGCGCGATCGCGGACGCGCCGATGTTGCCGCACGCCTGCCGCAACGCCTGCGCGAGATGGTGAAGGAAGCGGGCGGGTTCGTCGTCGTCCGCGTCGATGGAAATCCACGCGACCAGCGCGCCGCGCTCCCGCAGCCAGCCGAGCCACGTGAGCGCAAGCGAAGTCTTGCCGAAGCCCGCGGGCGCCTTGATGACGGTGAGACGCCTGTTTTCGGCCTGCGCGGCCAGATCGACGAGCCGCGGCCGATCGATCAGCCCGGCGGGAAGGCGCGGCGGAAGGAGCTTCGTGGCGAGCAGAAGGGTGGGCCTGATCGGCTCGATGACTTCGGTCATATGCGTCGGCGGCTGCGGTCCTCGGGTGACGCCCGGCTGCCATCTCCCGCCTATGCGAATCGCGCTCCCCTGTACGGGGGATATCGCGCGGCACCACGCTGGGAGACCATGGATTCCCATAGGGGAGATCGGCGTGCAGCCTGGCAACGGCGCAGTGCGAGGCACTGCTCACCCGATGATACGCGAGTCTCGATCGCGTGCATCGCATTGCAACGCACAAAACGGTCTCCCCGGACGATACGACGCGATCCGCGTCCGCCGTATGTACCGAACTCATAACCGACAAACTTAGAGACAACCGATGAGCACTTACATTGCACCCGTGCGCGACATGCGCTTCGTGATGACCGAACTTGCGGACCTCGACGCGCTGTCGTCGCTGCCGGGCTTCGAAGAAGCCACACCAGAACTGGCCGACGCGGTACTCGAAGAAGCCGCGAGATTCGCCACCGAAGTGCTCGCGCCGCTCAACAAGACGGGCGATGCACAGGGCGCGCGTCTCACCGACGGCGGTGTGATCGCCGCCGATGGTTTTGCGCAGGCTTACCGGCAATTCGCGGAGGGTGGATGGACCGGCCTCGGCGGCGATCCCGAGTTCGGCGGACAGGGATTGCCGGAGCTGTTGCACGCGGCGGCGGTGGAGATGTGGAATTCGTCGAACATGGCCTTCGCGCTGTGTCCGCTGTTGAACGCGGGCGCCACCGAGGCATTGCGGCACCACGGTTCGGACGATCTCAAACAACGCTATCTGCCGAGGCTCGTCAGCGGCGCGTGGACCGGCACGATGAATCTCACCGAGCCGCAGGCCGGTTCCGACCTCGCCGCCGTGCGCACGAAGGCCGTGCCCGAGGGCGATCACTATCGGCTGCACGGTCAGAAGATCTTCATCACGTGGGGCGATCACGACATGACCGACAACGTGATCCATCTCGTGCTCGCGCGCACGCCGGATGCGCCCGAAGGCGTGCGCGGCATCTCGCTCTTTCTCGTGCCGAAGTTCCTGCCGAACGCCGATGGATCGCCGGGGCAACGCAACGACGTGCATTGCGTGTCGCTCGAACACAAGCTCGGCATTCACGCGAGCCCGACCTGCGTGATGAGCTTCGGCGACAAGGAAGGGGCGATCGGCTATCTCGTCGGACAGGAGAACAAGGGCCTCGCCCATATGTTCACGATGATGAACGAAGCGCGGCAGAAAGTCGGCATTCAGGGTCTCGCGATCGCGGAGCGCGCGTATCAGCAGGCCCGCGACTATGCGAAGGAGCGCGTGCAGGGACGACTTGCTGCGAGCCGCACGGGCGGAGCGGTCGCAATCATTCAGCATCCGGACGTGCGCCGCATGTTGCTGACGATGAAATCGCAGATCGAAGCGATGCGCGCGTTCGCCTACGTGATGGCCGCCGACATGGACCGCGCGCATCGGCATCCTGACGCCGCCGAACGCGCGCTGCGTCAGGCGCGGGTCGATCTGCTGATTCCGGTGGTGAAGGGATGGTGCACCGAACTGGGTGTCGACATCGCATCGCTGGGCGTGCAGGTGCATGGCGGGATGGGTTTTATCGAGGAAACCGGCGCGTGCCAGTATCTGCGGGATGCGCGCATCGCTCCGATCTACGAGGGCACGACGGGCATTCAGGCGGCGGATCTGGTGGGACGCAAGCTCGCATCGGACGGCGGCGCCGCCATGTCCGCGCTGCTCGCCGAGATGCGAAGCGTCGCGCAGGAACTGGAGCGCAACGCCGATGCGCGGCTCGCGCCGATGGCGCCCGCTTTCGCCGCGAGCGTGCAGGCGCTCGAAGACGTCACGAAGTGGATGTGCAGCGCCGCGAGCACGCACGTCGATGAAGCGCTCGCGAGTTCCGTCGACTTTCTGATGATGACGGGCTATGTCTGCGGCGGATGGCAGATGGCGCGCGCTGCGCTGGTTGCGTCGGCGCGCGAGGAAGCGGGAGAGGATCAGGCGTTTCACCGGACCAAGGTCGCTACCGCGCGTTTTTATATGGAGAAGATCCTGCCGAAGACGCACGCGCTTCGGGAGATGATTCTGCGTGGAGCAGCCGGAGCTATGGACATCGGGATCGAGCAGTTCTGAAAGCAGGCGCCACTGGTTGTGGCGCCGTTTTTGTTTAGTTAGACATACGTATCGATATCGCTTTGCCGATCTTCTCTCAATGTGCGTTTGCGTCTGGGCCCGGCATCACGGCGCTACTGCCGGTGCGTTCGTTGGCTTCTGTCCAGCCGCCTTCTGCTGGGCGTTCTGGAGATTCTGCGGATAGTTGGTCTGGTTTCCTCCCGGGTTGTACCCATTCTTTTCCAGCGTGCTCAGCTCGGCGTTCTTCTTTGCGCGCCGCGCTTTGCTTTCCGCTTTCTTTTGCGCCTTGAGTTCCTGCTTCGACATCGTAGCGCCGGACGTGTCCGCGTCGCTGGCGGCGGCGTGCGCCTGAAGCGCCGGGGTCAGGACGAGGCTCAACGCCATACCTGCCGAGCCAGCAAAAACGGACAGTTTCTTGAGGTTCATACGTATCTCCGCATAGGGTAGGTTGGCGACGGAAGACTGCTTCAACGCTAACTGGCTGGTTCCTGATTGGAACGCCCGAACCGTAAACGATGAGGCGTCGAAAGGGATACGGGGGTTAACCGCGAGGATAAACACAGCATACCGCTGAAGTGCTTTTGCGCGCGAGCTTAAAGCGGCACTTTCCCTGATTCCGCGAAAGAGATTCCCCCTTCTGCTCTTTGTTCGAGTGAATAGGGAAGATAGACTCGCCAAAAATACACAAGAGCAGTGCAGGAGACGACGACATACGGAAGTATCGTCGCCCACGCTCGATGAACGATAGACGGATGCGAAGGAAGCGAGCGTCAGCAGTTCACGCGTAAATGGCGGCACAAGTTAGCCCGTGATAACAAAGTATGTACGTAGCATAACTAAATGAATGGAGACGGATAATGAAGAAGATCTTGTTCAGCGTGTTCGCGTTGTCAGCCACGGCGACGGCCACGGCTCAGAGCAGCGTCACGCTATACGGCATCGTGGATAACGGTATCGTCTACGAGACAAATCAGCCGAAGGGTCATGTATTCGGAGCGCAGAGCGGAGGCTGGGCGCAATCCAGATTTGGCCTCAAGGGCGCAGAGGATCTCGGCGGCGGCACGCATGCGATCTTCCAGCTCGAGTCCCGGCTGAACACGATGAACGGCAGCGTTGCGAACGGGAGCTTCTTCGAAGGACAGGCGACTGTCGGCCTGCAAAACGACACGTGGGGGCAAATCAAGTTCGGAAACATGGGCTCGGCGGAGATTAGCCAGTATTCGGGCGATGTCGATCCGCAGCAGACGAAGAAGTACGCGATCGGAACACTGGTTCGCGGGCGCATCTTCTCGCAGGCAGCGAATGGCGTCGAGTATCTCTCACCGACAATCGCGGGCTTTACCTTGCAAGGCCAGTATGACCTGACCAACGCACCGACGTGGAATGCTGGCAATCCGGGCAGCGCGCCCGGTCAACTGGGCACGTCCACCGGGCTCGGAAGCGCTCAGGGACGTTCCGATGGCATCAAACTGTCGTACGCGAATCGCGGTCTCTTCTGGCAAGCGACCTACGACGAAGTCCGCGACCCGAATGGCCAGTTCAGCAACGTGTATCTGACGTCGCGCTCGATTCTCACGGGCTTGACCTATGCATTCGGTCCTGTGACGGCGTATCTCGGCTACCAGCACCTGAGTGCTCCCGATGCATCCAACGCGGGGTATTTCGGTGCGGCGGCGCCGTCGGCATTGCCATCGGGTACCGGTCTCCCGACGACGGTCAATCACGAATGGATCGGCGCGATATGGCAGACGACGCCTGCGCTGGCTATCACCGGTGCGGTGTATCACGCCAACGCGAACAAGGGGAACGGGAACGCAACGCTGTACACGCTGGGCGCAAACTACTCGCTCTCGAAACGAACGCTCCTCTACACTGAACTCGCCTACGTACGCAACAGCTCGACGTCCAACCTGGGCCTCGACGGCAGCCTGTACGGTGCGAATACCAATGACGATCCGGTCAACGGAAACCCGTCGAGCACTAACCCCAACTATGGGAAGAGCCAGTTCGGCGTGATTGCGGGGCTGGCGACGAGGTTCTGATGGCACGCTGACGAAGCGAGTTGCGAGCGGTCGAGTCAGTCGCGAAAGCGGCTGGCAATGTAATCCGGGATATTTTCCGGAGTGACGACAACGACCGAAGAAGAAGTCGCGACGGAGGATGCCGGCAGAAGCTTGTGATAGTGCATGATGTGATGACAGGCGGAACGCATGTCCTGTCGCAGGTCGTGATGCAGAATCGCCTGTATCCGTCCATCGCGCAGCAACTGCACGTTATCTCTGTCGAGGTCGTGACCGATGAAGAAGACCGGCGCTTGCTGTTGCGCCTCCAGCGCGCGAAGAATGGCGATGTTGCCGCCGCCCATCGAATAGACGGCTGTGACATGGGTATCGTCGCCGAGCGCGCTGCGGACTCGATCCGCTGTCGGCATATCGAGGCCATGTCCGCCGCTCGCATCGACCAGCTTCAGACGCGGATGATGTTTGCGCAATGCTCGACGAAAGCTTATTTCGCGCTCTTCCTCGCCCCGGAAGTGCTCGTCACTCATCGTTATCAACACGTTGGCGGGCTGCGTTCCCAGCAACAGGCCGAGAAGATACGCGGCCGTGGCCCCGGCGACGCGATTATCGAGCCCCGCATAAGCGATGCGCCCCGACATCGGTATGTCGGTGACGATCGTGACGACCGGAATGCCGTGGCGCTGAAGCTCCGCCACCGCCTCTGCAATCTCGGGAACGTCCCGGGCCTTCAGGAAAACACCGTGACTTCCGCGTCGAATGATCGACCGAAGCGCCTCCACGACTTCCGAGGTCGTCATCGTCTCCTGCAACATAAAGCGTGGTCGAACGACCGCGGGGTGCATCAGAGCGAGTTCGCCTTCGAGGGCATGCTTGATTTCATCGCTGAACCGCAAAGGCGCCTCGACTACAACGTCGACAATGAGTTTTCGTCCTGTGTTCGCGAGATTCAACTCCTGCTTCTCGAGCTCCTTGATGGCTTGCTCGACCCGTCGGCGAGTGTGCTCGCGGACATTGGCGCGACCGTTCAATACCCGGTCGACGGTCGCCACGCCAAGCCCCGCCTGAAGGGCGATTTCCTTGATCAAAAACCGGTGAGCCACTGCGACCCTCCACTGCAGATAGATTTTTGATGTACTTCCGAGACTTCAGAAAGGCCATCCCGGCCTATCCTACATCGAAAAAAGAAGGCATTGCGGTGTCTGAAATCACGGGTATTCCCTCATGCAACCGAGATAACCTTGCATCTGAACTGATAGATTATTGATGTGTTTTTGTAGCATCAAGATAGATTCGCCGCACTATGATGATGCATGCGCGATACCCAAATAATGATTCGACGAGATCGCGCGTGATCCCTCGTTCCATCGGAATGCGGGCGGAAACAAAAGGCGTGATGGCGCAAGGGCATGGACCAGTTCAAGGAACTTCAGTTATTCGTGGAAGTAGCCGAGTCGGGCAGCATCAGTCGCGCTGCCGAATCAGTCGACCTGTCCATTTCGGCGGCGAGCCGGTATCTGATCTCGCTGGAGGCGAGACTCGGAGTCCAACTGGTTCGCCGGACGACGCGTAACCTCTATCTGACCGAGGCGGGCGCCGAATTTCATCGACGTTGCAAATCCATACTGTCCGACCTCGGCGAAGCCGAAGCCGTCATCAAGGAAGCGGTCGTGCGTCCGAGCGGCGTGCTTCGAGTCACCGCTTCATTGTCCTTCTGCATGCTGCATATCGCGCCGATGCTTCCCGAGTTCACCGCGCGTTATCCGGACATCGCTGTCGATGTGGTCGCGGCCAACCGCTACTACGACATCATCGAGAACGGCATCGACGTCGCGATTCGAACCAAAGTGCTCGAACCGGATAGCAACATCACGATCAGACGGCTCGCATCGACACGCCGGATTCTCGCCGCTTCGCCCGGCTACATCGAGGCGAACGGGCGTCCCCGGTTCCCGGCTGAACTCGTGAAGCACAGGTTGCTGAACTATCAACTCGCCGACAATGCACGCGAGCTCTCATTCACCCGCGGCGGCGAAAACGTGGTGGTCAAAGTGAAGCCATTGGTCGAGTCGAACGACGGTCAGATACTCCGCGTCGCCGCACTCGACAACATGGGCATCCTTGTGCAGCCGAAGTACATCGTCTACGACGACCTCAAGGCCGGTCGTCTGGTCCCGGTGCTGGACGATTGGGACCTTCCCCGGTTGACGATGAACATCGCGTTTCAGACTCGCGCGCATCTGCCCGTGAAAGTGCGACTGTTCATCGATGCGCTTCTGGAGCGCTTCCAGCAGAACGACTACGAACGTCACTGGACGGCGTGAGCCCGGTTCGCGCTGCCCTCGAGGCGTATTCCCACTCAGCGCGAAAGACTTTCCCTTTCTAGCTCTGTTTTGCCAGCCAGGGCGAATATAGACTGGTCTCAAAGCTACACAAGAGATCGATGGAGACAAGTAATGCAAAGCGCATTCCCCGCAGTTCAGTCCACCTCGCCGTATTTCGATGAAGCACGCTCGGCAGACGTGGTCAACGCTCGCACGAGCGACGACGCCGACCCTCGTCTGAAGCAAGTGATGTCGGTATTGGTCAGGCATCTGCATGCTGCCATCAAAGAGATCGAACCGACTCACGAGGAATGGTTCGCTGCCATCCGCTTCCTGACCGAGACCGGTCAAATGTGCACCGACTGGCGGCAAGAGTACATCCTGCTTTCGGACATCCTCGGGGTTTCGATGCTGGTTGACGCGATCAATCACCGTCGTCCGAGCGGCGCCACGCCCAACACGATTCTCGGTCCCTTCTACGTCGCCGATGCACCCGAATATTCGAACGGCACGAACATCTGCCTTGATGGAAAGGGTGAGCCGATGGTCGTTGAAGGCCGCGTGACAGACATCGAGGGCAATCCGATTCCGAACGCGAAGCTCGAAGTGTGGCAGACCAACGATGACGGCTTCTACGATGTGCAGCAAAAGGGCGTGCAACCTGACTCGAATATGCGCGGCGTTTTCACGTCGGATGCAGAAGGCCGCTACTGGTTCAAGTCCGTCAAGCCGCGCCACTATCCGATTCCCTCGGATGGTCCGGTCGGCAAGCTCCTCGGCGCGATGGGTCGGCACCCCAACCGGGCCGCGCACCTGCACTTCATCGTGACTGCGCCCGGATTCGACCCGGTCATCACTCACATCTTTACGCCGGACTGCCCGTACTTGTCCGAGGATGCGGTCTTCGGCGTCAAGCGTGAGCTTATCGCTGAATTCAACAAGATCGACGACGCGGATGCGGCGAAGCGAGTCGGGTTCTCGTCGCCTTTCTGGTCTGTGTCGTGGGACTTCACGCTCGCGACATCCGGCAAGCCGCATCTGCAAAACACGTAATCGCTTGGCACGTCGGCACGTGCTGCATGAACACAGACGATATCGAGAGACATAGGAGTGCTACACATGAAAGCGAAGAAAGAATTGCTGGCAGCGTACTGGACCCTCGCAGGTGATGTCTATCCATGCGCAGCAAATGAAATCAGTCCGTTCCCGCTGCGCGACCGCTGCGAAGCGGCGATGCGCGCGGGCTGGAGCGGCGTCGGCCTCATCCTCGATGACCTCGAATACAGCATCGAGAAGTACGGCCTGTCGGGCGTCAAGAACATTCTGGAAGACACGGGCATGAAGTACTTCGAGCTCGAAATTCTGATGGACTGGTACTTCGACGGTGAGGCGCGTGCGAAGTCGGACCATTGTCGCCGCCGCTTCATCGAATTGGGCGCCGAACTCGGGATGCGCAATCTGAAAATCGGTGCGAGCCCGTTCGACAAGAATCCGCCCGACTTCCCCCGTATGACCGACGAGTTCGCAAAGCTTTGCCAGGACGTGGCGACGGTCGGCGCGACGGTCGCAATCGAGTTCATGCCTTTCTCTCCTATCCGAAACGTCGCAGAGGCGCTGAAGGTCGCGGAAGGGGCCGATCAACCCAACGGTGGACTGATGGTCGATCACTGGCACGTGGCCCGCGCCAATACGCCGTATAGCGAGGTCGCGCAAATCCCGGCGCGCTTCATCAAAGGCGTCGAGATGGACGACGTTGCCGCACACGTCAAGAGTTCGCTCTTCGACGACTCGACCTTCAACCGCCAGCTCTGCGGCGAAGGCGCCGGCGACTGCGTTGCGTTCGTCGATGCACTAGAGCAGGCAGGCTGCACTTTGCCTTACTACGGCGTCGAACTGATCTCCGAAGTTCATCGGAAATTCCCGCTCGACGAGATGGCGAAGCGCGCCTACGACACCACCGTCGCGCAGTTCTCGGCGAAGCCCGCCACTACCGCATAAGCGCTTCCAACCCTAAACGACAAAGTATTCTGGAGACTCACATGATTCGAATCGCCGTACTCGGTGCAGGCCGCATTGGCCGCATTCACGCTGGCAACGTCGCCGCGAGCCCCAACGCGAAACTCGTCGTGGTCGCGGACCCGATCGAAAGCGCGGCACAGTCGCTGGCGACCAAGCTCGGCTGCGAAGCGTCGACGGACCCGGCAGGCGTGCTTGAGCGCAACGACATCGACGCCGTGGTCATCGGCACGCCCACGGACACGCACATCACGTTCATGCTCGAAGCCGTGAAGCGCGGCAAGGCTGTGCTTTGCGAAAAACCCATCGACCTCGACATGGCAAAGTCGCTGGCCGCCGCGAACGAAGTCGAACGCCAGGGCGGCCGCGTCATGCTCGCTTTCAATCGCCGTTTCGATCCGACGTCCCAGGCGTTCCGCAAGGCGATCGATGCGGGTGATGTCGGCGAAGTGCGTCAGGTCATCATCTCGAGCCGCGACCCCGGCATGCCGCCGCGCGATTACGTCGAGCACTCGGGCGGCATCTTCCGCGACATGGTGATCCACGACCTGGACATGGCTCGCTGGCTGCTGGGCGAAGAACCGGTCGAAGTGATGGCCATGGCCAGCCGCCTCATCGACGAGTCGCTGGAAAAGCTGACCGACTTCGATACGGTGATGGTTCAGTTGCGCACCGCTTCGGGCAAGCAATGTCACATCAACTGCTGTCGTGAGGCTGTCTACGGATACGACCAGCGCATGGAAGTGTCCGGTTCCAAAGGCATGCTTCTGCAAGAGAATCTCCGGCCGTCGACGGTTCGTCGCTGGTCGAAGGATGTCACGGATGCACGCGAGCCGCTCCTCAACTTCTTCCTCGAACGCTACGTTGAAGCGTACAAGGCAGAACTCGAAGCCTTCGTCGATGCGCTGAACACGAAGTCCCCGTTGCCGACGTCGGTTCAGGACGGGCTGAAGGCGCTGCGCCTGGCGGATGCCGCACTCGAGTCCGCGCTGACGGGCAAAGCCGTCAAGGTGTAACCGAGAATCCGGAGGAGATACGTCATGACACGAAAGATTGGTCCCAACGAAACGCTCGGTGTGGCATGTCTTGGCATCACTCACCCGCATACGTCCGGGCGAGTCAAGGCGATTGCCCGCCGTTCCGACGCGAAGATGCTCGGCGCGTGGGATACGAGCCCGCTGCTCACGCCGTTCGTCGATGCGCTCGGCCTCGAAGCCCGCTCGAAGGAAGACATCCTGGCGGACAAGAATGTTCATGTCGTGCTGGTTCATTCGAAGAGCGAGAAGATGGCCGACCTGACCATCGAAGCACTCGAAGCCGGCAAGGCTGTGTTGTGCGAAAAGCCGGCCGGACGCAGCTCGGCGGATGCGAAGCGCATCGTCGACGCGGTCGAGCGTACCGGCGGTCTCGTGCAGGTCGGCTATTGCTGGCGCTTCGCGCCTTCCGTGGACGCCATGCAGGCGGCGCTCAAGAGCGGCCGCCTCGGGAAAGTCGTTCAGGTGCGCGCTCACGGCGGATGCTCGCACGACGAGGCGGGCACGCCGCATATGACCCAGCCCGGCGACATCGGCGGTGCCGTGTTCGTTATCGGTTGCCACCTCATCGACCGCATTCTTCTGCACTTCGGTTTGCCGCGCTCGGTGAACGCGCGCATCACGAAGTTCCCGAACTTCCACGGCGATGAATCGCGCGAAGACGCGGCAGGCGCGGTGCTGAACTACGAAGACAAGATCGTCAGCGTCGACTTCATGTCCTGGGACGTTCTGCCGTGGACGGAAAGCTGGGACATCACGGCCTACGGCACCGAAGGCATCATGTCGTCCCGCTCGCTGCCCTCTAGCTACAAGATTTACGACGCGGGCAAAGGCGACTATCCGGAAGGATGGACCGAATGGCAGGAGACGAGTTTCCCGGAAATCTGGGCGACCAAGAAAACGGAGTATTCGCCGGACATCGCTGAAATCGGCAATCCGGTGTACTTCGACCGCGAGTCGAACGCATTCGTCGATGCATTGCGCAATGGCACGCCTTCGGTCGTGCCGGCGACGCAGGCATACAACATCAGCCGAGTTATCGAGGCCATGTTCGCTTCCTCGAAAGAAGCCGGCGCAGAGGTCTTTATCCGATAACCGCTTGCAAGACTGACGCTCAATAGCGTCAGTCGAAGAATCCGTAGATCATAAATCGGGAACGTAAATTCGTATTCCTAATCAGGAGACAGTGTCATGAAAATTTTGAAGAGCGTCGTGGTGGTTCTTGCAGCATCCGCTGCTTTCGCAGCAGCCTCGGGCGCCGCTTTTGCAGAAGATAAGGGCGTCGTCGGCATCTCGCTGCCGGACAAGACGGAATCCCGCTGGATTACCGATGGGAAGAGCATGGTCGACGCGCTGAAGGCAAAGGGCTACGCGTCGGACCTTCAGTACGCGAATTACGATGTTCCGACGCAGGTCAACCAGGTCGAGAACATGCTCGCGAAGGGCGTCAAGGCGCTGGTCATCGCGCCCATCGACGGAAAGACGTTCTCTGATGCGTTGGCTCTCGCCCAGAAGAAGGGCATCAAGGTTATCTCCTACGACCGTCTGATCAGCCAGACGAAGGACGTCGATTATTATGCGACCTTCGACAACTATGGCGTGGGCGTTCTGCAGGCGCAGAGCATCGTCAGCGCATGGCAGAAAGCCGGCAGCAAGACGCCGTTCAACATCGAAGTGTTCGGCGGCTCAAGCGATGACAACAACGCTCATATGGTCTACGCGGGCGGCATGTCGGTTCTCAAGCCGTACATCGACAGCGGCAAGTTCGTGATTCGCAGCAAGCAGGTTGCCTTCGAGAAAGTCGCGACGCGCAACTGGGATGGTGCGACCGCGCAGTCCCGCATGGACAACCTGCTGAGCGCGTTTTACGGCAAGGACCATCTGGATGCGGTCTGGGCGCCGAACGACGCGCTGGCGATCGGCATCATCTCGTCTCTCAAAGGCGTGGGATACGGTTCGGCCCAGCAAGCAATGCCGATCATCACGGGACAGGATGCGGATGTTCAGAACGTGAAGAACATCGTTCGCGGCGACCAGACTTCGACGGTGTTCAAAGACACGCGCAAGCTCGCCGGCGTCGCAGCCGATATGGTCAACGACGCGCTCGCCGGCAAGCAGGTGCCCGTCAACGATACGAAGAGCTACAACAACGGCGCGAAGGTTGTTCCCACTTATCTCGTGAAGCCCGTTCTGGTCGACAAGGCCAACTATCAGTCGGAGCTGGTCACGAGCGGCTACTACACGCAGGCCCAGATCAAGTAAGGCGCCTGAACGTCAGCGTGGCGCGGAGTGTGGCAAGTCCCCGCCACGCGGGTACGCCTCGGAGCGTGACCAATCGGAGAAAGTTTGACCATGGATACCATTCTGGAGATGCGCGGCATTCAGAAAAGCTTTGGCCCCGTCAAAGCGCTGAATAACGTGAATATGAGGGTGCGCCAGGGCGAGATTCACGCCATTTGTGGAGAGAATGGCGCTGGAAAATCGACCCTGATGAAAATTCTCAGTGGCGTCTATCCGCACGGCTCGTACGGTGGCGACGTCCTTTACGACGGCCAGGAGCGAGCCTTCGCCGATATATCCGATAGCGAGGCGGTCGGCATCATCATCATTCATCAGGAACTCGCCCTCGTACCGATGCTATCGATTACCGAGAACATCTTTCTTGGTAACGAACAATCCAGGCGCGGGGTTATCGACTGGCAGATCTCGCGTGCGAAAGCCAGAGAACTGCTGGCGAAAGTGGGCCTCACGGATTCTCCCGACGCCGCAGTTGGCACGCTCGGGATCGGCAAGCAACAGCTTGTGGAAATCGCAAAGGCGCTTTCTAAAGAAGTCCGTCTGCTCATCCTCGACGAACCGACAGCGAGCTTGAACGAGAAAGACAGCGACACGCTTCTTACGCTGCTGCTCGAATTGAAGGCGAACGGCGTAACGTCGATCATCATCTCGCACAAGCTGAACGAAATCTCGCGTGTCGCGGACGGCATCACCGTGATTCGCGACGGATCGACGGTCGATGTTCTCGACTGCAGTACTGAAGCCGTGAGTGAAGACCGCATCATCAAAGCGATGGTAGGGCGCGAGATGTCCGACCGCTATCCGCCGCGTACGCCGGACATCGGCGACGTGATTTTTGAAGTGAAGGACTGGCGTGTAAAGCATCCCACGCAGCGAGACCGCGCCGTCCTCAAGGGCGTGAATCTGACGGCACGCAAGGGCGAAATCGTTGGTATCGCCGGCCTGATGGGTTCCGGGCGCACCGAGCTTGCCATGAGCGTTTTCGGCGGCACGTATGGTCAGGACATCACAGGCCAGGTGCTGATGCACGGAAAGCAGGTCGATACCTCGTCGGTGAAGAAGGCCATCAATGCGGGCATTGCCTACGTCACCGAGGACCGTAAAGGCAATGGCCTTTTGCTCGACGACAACATCAAGCGAAACATTACGCTGGCGAACCTTTCCGGTGTTTCAAAGCTCGGCGTCGTCGATGAGCATGAGGAGATCAAGGTCGCGACCGAGTTTCTCAAGAAGCTTCGAATTCGTGCGCAAGGCGTGACGCACGTCGTAGGAAACCTGTCAGGCGGAAATCAGCAGAAAGTCGTCATCAGCAAGTGGCTGTTTTCCGAACCCGAAGTGCTGATTCTCGACGAGCCCACGCGAGGCATCGACGTGGGCGCTAAGTACGAGATCTACAACATCATCAATCAGGCGGTTGCAGCGGGCAAATGCGTGGTCATGATTTCTTCGGAAATGCCCGAGCTACTCGGAATGTGCGACCGCATCTATGTCATGAACGAAGGCCGGTTCGTCGGCGAATTAACCGCGGAAGAAGCCTCGCAGGAAAGCATCATGCGAGCAATCATGCGAAATGGAGACATTCAAAATGCGTAAGGCACTCTCTCCGGTAGCCGCCGAAGGCGCCGAGGTCAAGCAAAGCGAAGTATTCGGAATGATCAAGCGTATCGGTAGCGAGTATGGGCTGCTGCTGTCGCTCGTCATCATCATGGTGTTTTTCCAGGTTGCGACGAACGGCGTGCTGATGCAGCCGCTCAATCTGACCAACCTTGTGCTGCAGAACAGCTATATCGTCATCATGGCGCTCGGCATGCTGATGGTGATCGTTTCGGGTCATATCGACCTCTCAGTCGGTTCGACGGCGGGGCTCGTGGGCGCGTTGGCCGCCGTATTGATGGTGCAGTATGAAGTGAACTACGTGTGGGCGACCATCATCTGTATCGCCGCCGGCGCACTTATTGGCGCTATGCAAGGCTACTGGATCGCTTTCTGGCGGATGCCCTCGTTCATCGTAACGCTGGCCGGCATGCTGGTGTTCCGCGGCATGACGAATCTCGTGCTCCAGGGACAGTCCATTGGGCCGTTCCCCGAAGGCTTTGGCACGGTGAGTTCGGGCTTTATCCCGGACGTCTTTCACGGTCAGGCGCTTCACATCACCTCGATCCTTCTCGGCGTGTTCGTCGGCGTGCTGTTCTTCGTGATCGAGCTTCGGCATCGCGCTGGTGCGGCGAAACATGGCGTCGAGAGCGGCTCGTTCGCAGTGTTCGTCACCAAGAATGTCGTGCTCACCGCGCTCATCGTGGGTTTCTGCTACCTGCTCGCGTCCTATCGCGGCTTGCCGACGGTGCTGGTCATCATGGGCGTGCTGATCGGCGTGTACACGTTCCTCATGAACCGCACGACCATTGGGCGTCGCATCTATGCGGTTGGCGGGAATGCGAAGGCTGCGCGTCTGTCGGGCGTCAGCGTGCCGGCAGTGAGCTTCCTGACGTTCGTGAACATGGGGATTCTCGCCGCGCTCGCGGGCCTGATCTTCGCCGCGCGTTTGAATAGCGGTACGCCCAAGGCCGGCACTGGATTCGAACTCGACGTCATTGCAGCTTGCTTTATCGGCGGCGCATCGGCCTCTGGCGGTGTCGGAAAGGTCGTCGGTGCTGTCGTGGGCGCCTTCATCATGGGCGTGATGAACAACGGCATGTCCATCATGGGTATCGGCGTGGACTATCAGCAGGTCATCAAGGGCATCGTGCTGCTCGCTGCCGTGTTCGTCGATGTCTACAACAAGAACAAGGCGTAAAGCCCAATTTCGACAGCAGACCAGATTTGGGCGTCGGCGGGACCGGTTGCGTGGTGAGGTTCCGCCGACATGCAGACTTGAATCACGAGATTGCATCTCGAACATTTGGCCTGTTTTTCAGCATCATCAATGGAAATGATTATGGTCAAGCATATCGTGATGTGGGACGTTCGCGGCAACACGCCCGAGCAGAAGAAGGAATCCGCGATGCTCGTGAAGTCCGCATTTGAAAGTCTCAGCGGAAAGATTCCCGGGCTTACCAGGCTCGAAGTCGGCCTCGATGTCAGCGCTGTCGACTACGCGTGCGATGTCGTCTTATACACCGAGTTCGAAACGCGGGAATTGCTCGACGCGTACGCCTCGCACCCGGAGCATCTGCGGGTGAAGGAAGTCGTCGGTGATGTGCGTATCGCTCGTCATCAGGTCGATTACATCTGAGCGAGTTTCACGATTGACGAGCGAGGAAGCCACTCTCATGTATGAATTCACCTATACCACGCCTTCAGCCCGAGTCGTTTTCGGTGCAGGGAGCATGAAGCTTATTCAACAGGAAGTCGAGGCTCTGGGCGCACGGCGCGCGCTGGTGCTATGTACGCCGGAGCAGAAGGCTCAGGCGGAAGTCGTTTCGTCGCTTCTCGGTCCTTCGAGCGCTGGGGTCTTCGCTGGCGCCCAGATGCATGTTCCGATTGAGAACGCTCGGCGTGCACGCGAACATGCGAAGGAAGTGGATGCCGACTGCGCGGTGGCCATCGGCGGAGGTTCGACGATCGGACTCGGGAAGGCGATCGCGCTGGAATCTTCGCTGCCGATCATCGCGATACCGACGACGTATGCCGGGTCGGAGATGACGCCCATCTTCGGGATAACCGAGAAGGGCCTGAAAAAGACAGGCCGCGACGCCAGGGTCATCCCGAAGACGGTTCTGTACGACCCGGAACTGACGATGGGGTTACCCATAAAGCTTTCTATCGTGAGCGGACTCAACGCAATCGCTCATGCCGCCGAAGGCTTGTATGCGAAGGATGGTAATCCCGTCATGTCGCTGATGGCGGAGGAGGGCATTCGCGCTCTTGCCACGGGCCTGCGTGGCGTGAAGAAAAGCGAGAAGGACAAAGCGGCGCGCAGCGAGTGTCTTTACGGCGCGTGGCTGTGCGGGATGGTGCTCGGCAATGTAGGCATGGCGCTTCATCATAAGCTTTGCCATACGCTGGGTGGCACGTTCAATCTTCCTCACGCCGAGACGCATGCGATCGTCCTGCCCCACGCGCTCGCGTACAACAGCGCAGTCGCGGGCGATGCTATGGAGCGGATTGCACGGGCTTTGAACGTAAGTTCAGCGCCCGACGGACTCTATCAACTCAACAAGGAACTTGATGTGCCGCAAGGTCTCCGCGAGATCGGGTTGAAAGAAGCCGATCTCGATCACGCCTGCGAGGTGGCGCTGTCGAACCCGTACTGGAACCCGAGGCCGATAGAGGGGAAGCCGCTTCGAGCACTGTTGCAGCGTGCGTGGGAGGGTGCGCGGCCTGCCGTGTAACGGTCGTTCGACCTGGTTCTCGACGACGTCGCCCGCTAGATAGCATCGGCTGCATCGCGCAAATCGTCGAGATCCCGGCCACGCGTCTCAGGCGTGTAGTACGTCGTCACGACACCGATCAGGCTCAGAATGGCGACATAACTGGCAAGCGGAATCCACGCGAGAACACGTCCTTCGCTGCCGCCCCAGTGCGCCGTCGCCCACGCGATGATCGACGCTCCGATCAGCGGCGCGACCCCGCCCGCGATCACCGCGGATACCTCGCGGCCCACGGCGACGCCCGCATAGCGATGCTGGGCGCCGAAGAGCTCGGGCAAGAGCGCGCCTTGCGTGGCGAACATGCCCCAGACGCCCGCGAGCGCGACGCACAGCATCGCAATGCTCGCCGCCGCGTTGCCCTGACTCAGTACCCACCACGTCGGATACGCGAGCAGCAACTGATACAGCGCAAAGGCGCGATAGACGGGCACGCGTCCGAAGCGATCGCTGAGTTTGCCGGTGAGCGGAATGATCACCGCGCCCGATACGCCGGCAAGGAGCAGCGCGATCGGTCCGATGGGCCCTTTGAGTCCCGTCGCGGTCGCCATGTAGCTGATCGCGAGCGACTGATAGATCGACGAGCCGCCGTTCTCAGCCATGCGCATGCCGATAACCTTGAGCAGCGTCGGCTTCGAATGTTTGATGAGATGTTTGAGCGGGCTGTCATTGATCTGATGACGCGCTTCGAGTTTCGCGAACGACGGCGATTCCTTGAGCTTCAGCCGGATCCAGATCGCCACCGCGATGATGAGCACGCTCAGCAGGAACGGCACGCGCCACAGCCAGCTCTGCGAGATGTCTTCGACGCGCACCAGCGCGAAGTAGATCGCGGCCGCCATCACCGTGCCGAGCAGCACGCCCATGAAGGGGAGCGCGGCGAAGTAGCCGCGTCTTTTCGCGGGCGCGTATTCGGCCATCAGCACGGCGGCGCCGGCCTGTTCCGCGCCCGCGCCGAGACCTTGCAGCAGGCGGCAGCCGACCAGCAGGATCGGCGCCCAGATGCCGGCGCTCGCATACGTCGGCAACACGCCGATGAGCGTGCTGGCGACGCCCATCAGCAGGATCGTCGCCATCAGCACGAACTTGCGGCCATAGCGGTCGCCGAGCGTGCCGAAGACGATGCCGCCCACCGGCCGGATCGCAAAGCCGAGGAAGTACGCGCCGAAGCTCGCGATCAGCCCGATGGCGGGATCGGCCGACGGAAAGAACAGCGGCCCGAAAATCAGCGCCGACGCGAGGTTGTAGAGCGCGAAGTCGTAGTATTCGAGCGCGCTGCCGAGCGATGCGGCCCACGCGGCGCGATACAGGTCGCCTGTCGTGACCTCGTCGCGGTTCGTGCCGGCGCTGGCGTTGCGCGCGAGTCCGCCGTCGGCGGCCGCGATGGTTGGCTGGTGTTTCATGGTGTCTCTCTCCGTTCCTGCGACTACTGGCAGCAGTTTCGTCCTCGTCTTTGCGCGAGATGCGGGACCGCCGGCTCTTCCTGATAAGCGAATGGGCGCTAGCCCACCCGGGCGATTTCGTCGAGCAGGGCGGCGCTCATCGCTTCGAGCGGCGCCTCCTTGCCCGTGTAAAGCTCGACCTGGCCGCAGAACTGATGCAGCAGCATGCGCGTGCCGTCGATCACCCGGCAGCCGAGCTCGGCGGCATCGCGGATCAGCTTCGTGCGAACCGGGATGAAGGCCGCATCCATCACGACGAGATGCGGCGCGAGCTGTCCCGCGCGCAATGGATTGACGTCCGGCGCGCGGAATCCGGCGGCGGTCGCGTTCACGACGACATCGAACGCGTGCGGATCGAAGTCGACGAGATCGCCGCCGTATATGAGGCCGAAGTCGTGCGCGAGCGCCTGTCCGCGCGACGCGGTGCGATTGAACACGGTGACCCGCGCGCCGGCGCGCCGCACGCCCCACGCGATCGCGCGGGCAGCGCCGCCCGCGCCCAGCAATGCGATGCGCCGTCCGTCGAGCGGCGTCGCCTCTTCGAGCGCACGCACGGCGCCGACGCAGTCCGTGTTGTAGCCCGTAAGATGCCCGTCGCGATTGTCGATGGTATTGACCGCGCCGATCTCGCGGGCGGTTTCGTCGAGCGCGTCGAGATGCGGTATCACCGCCTGCTTGTGCGGCATCGTCACGTTCAGTCCGCGGATGCCGAGCGTGCGCATCGCGTCGATCGCGCCGGCTGCGTCTTCCACACCGAAGCTCACGAACGTGTAGTCCACGCCGAGCGCACGATAAGCCGCGTTATGCACCTTGACGTTGAAGGTGAAGGGCTGGCCCGCGAGCGAGCCGCACAGGGAAGGAATCGAATGAGGCATGGTCGGAATGCTCGGTCAGTGCTTCGAGAGATCGAACGCGGCGACGGGCGCAACGCCATCGAGCGCGCGCAGCAGGTTGTCGGTGGCGAGCACGGCCATCGCGCGGCGCGTTTCGTGCGTCGCCGATCCGATATGCGGAAACGGCGTGACCTTCGGATGCGTGCGCAGCGGCGAATCCTGCGCGAGCGGTTCGACGGCGAACACGTCGAGCCCGGCAGCGCGCAAATGGCCGCTTTCGAGTGCGGCGAATAGCGCGTCCTCGCGCACGATCGCGCCACGCGAACCGTTCACGAAGATCGCGCCCGACTTCATCGCGGCGAACGCCCGCGCGTCCATCAGGCCGCGCGTGTCGTCGGAGAGCGGCAGCGTCAGCGCGACGATGTCCGCGCGTGCGAGCACCTCGTCGAACGATGCGCGCGTGGCATGCCCGGCGAGCATCGCGGGAACCGGCACATCGAAGGGATCGTGAAAGAGCACCGGCATGCCGAAGCCGAGCGCCGCGCGCCGCGCCACCGCCTGCCCGATACGGCCGAAACCGAGCACGCCGAGCGTCTTGCCGTGCACGTCCCAGCCGAACAGGTCTTCGCCGATGTTGCGCGTCCAGCGCCCGTCGCGCACATGATTCGACAGCTCGACCAGACGGCGCGAGCTCGCGATGATCAGCGCGAACACCGTGTCGGCGGTGGTTTCGGTCAGGACGCCGGGCGTGTGGCAGAGCGTGATGCCGCGTTGTTTCAGATGCGCGAGATCGTAATTGTCGACGCCGACGGAGATGCTCGAAATCACCTTCAGCCGCGGCGCGCGCGCGAGATCGTCCGCGCCGATTTTGAAGCTGGAGCCGATCAGGCCGTCGGCGTCGCCCAAGGCTTCGCGAAAGCGCGGCAGTTCATCGGCGCGTCGCGGGTCGGCGACGGTCACGTCGTGTCTCGTCTGAATCCGGTCGAGCAGATCGTCCGGCAGTTTTCGAAAGACGACCACGTTCCTGCGTTCGGCGCTGGGCGTACGCATGCTTCTCTCCTGTTGTTCGTTGCGTGAAAGACTGGCGCGTCAGCGCGGCGTGGTGCGCAGGGACGAAGGTCCGCCCGTCAGTGAAATGCGTTGTCCGGTGTCGCGCAGATGGCCGCCGTTCACGGCGTAGAAGGCGAGTTGCTTCTCGACGTTGAACTGCACGATCAGATGCTTGCTGTCGGCGGTGAAGACGATGCCCTGCGCCGCTTCGCCGCCCGGCGCTTCGGCGACCTTCACGGCCTGACCATCGCGGATCGCGAACAGCAGCACCTTGCCGCGCGCGTGGCGTCCGGGGTTGTCCGGCGTCAGGTTGGAGCCGTCCATCGCCTGCACGCCGATCCATTTGCCGTCGGGCGAGATCGCCACGCCCTCGGGCAGCGACGGCACCGTCACATGCTGAACCGCGCGAAACGGCGTGCGCGAGACGTCGATGAGCGTGACCGTATCGGCATCGCCCGCGAGCTTGCCCGGATAGCCGGGCAGCCCGGCCAGTCCGACATCGCTGACGACGGCCCACTTGCCGTCGCTCGATACGTCGATCGTGTAGGGCGCGACGCCGCTCGAAAGACGCGTGCCGCTGTCGGTCACGTGGCCGTTGGCGACGTCGAGCACGGCGACGCCCTGTTCGTCGCGCAGCGCGACGAGCGCATGTGCGCCGTCATGCGTGAAGCTCACGCCGGCAAGCCGCTTCTGCGCGATCTTCAGCGTGTCCAGGAGCGTCACGCGGTTGCCGTCGATGCCGAGCACCGCCACGCTGCCATCGACGCACGGGACGAGCGCAAGCGCGCCGCTCCGGTCGATGGCGATGCCCTGCGGATGGCTGCCGATATCGAGCCGGGTCACGGCGGGCGGCGTCGCCTGCAAATCGACGATCTGCACGAACGAATCCATCAGCAGTTTCTTCGCGGCGTAGTCGTAGCGCGTGGGCGCGCCGACCAGCGCAAGCCTCGCGTCGGGCGTGATCGCGACCGCCTGCGGCGGCCCCTGAATGCCGTTCTCGACTTCGACCTGCATCCTGACCCGCGGGGGAAAGACGCTCGCGTCCAGCAGCGTCAACGTGTCCGGCGCGGGGTTGTCCGGATACGTGTCGCGGCCTTCGACGCGCTGATACTTGCCGTCGTTGCCCGACACGATCCAGTCGGACGCATGCGCAGCGCACGCGGCGACGGCCATCGTCAGACCGGCGAGCGCCCGGACGCGGCGGCTTCGGTTTGCCAGTGAATCAAGCATCTTGTTGTCTCCTTTGGGCTCAGACCACGCTGGTCAATCCGCCATCGACGAAAAGCGTCTGGCCGTTTACGAAATCCGACGCCGCCGACGCGAGAAACACCGCCGCGCCGCACAGCTCCTCGACGCGGCCCCAGCGGCCCGCCGGCGTGCGCTTGCAGAGCCAGTCGGAGAATGCCGGATCGTCGACGAGCGCGCGATTGAGATCGGTCTCGAAGTAGCCGGGCGCGATGGCGTTGGCCTGAATGCCGTGGCGCGCCCATTCCGCGCACATGCCCTTGGTCAGCATGCGAACCGCGCCCTTGGTCGCGGCGTAGGGCGCGATGCCCGGCCGCGCCAGTTCGCTCTGCACCGAACCGATGTTGACGATCTTGCCGCGCCCGCGCGTCAGCATGTGCCGCGCGACGGCCTGCGAGACCTGGAACACGCCGTCGAGATTCACGCGCAGAAGGTCGTGCCAGTCGCGCTCGCTGAAGTCTTCGAGCGGCGCGCGGCGCTGGATGCCCGCGTTGTTGACGAGAATATCGATTGCGCCGATGTCCTTCTCGACGCGATCGATCGCCGCGACGACCTGCTCGCGCTCGGTCACGTCGAAGACCGCGTAGGCGGCGTCGAAACCTTCGTCGCGCAGGCTTGCGGCAACGCCGGCTGCTTTTTTCTCATTGCGATCGTTGATGACGATTGCGGCGCCCGCGCCCGCGAGCCCTCGCGCCAGCGCCAGCCCGATGCCGCGCCCGGAACCGGTGATCAGCGCGCGCCTGCCGTGCAGGCTGAAGAGTTTGAGTGTCTCGTCCATTTTTTAGCGCCCCATTCGTTGATGGATGCGGTTTGTCTCCGAATGCGCCTAGTTCACCCGAAGAACGGCCGTCGCGCCAATAGTCTTTCATGACGCTGTTATCATGAATCGTGATGACGGGCGCCGTACGCCCGCGAGCCGGGGGTTTTCATGGAGCTGAAGCATCTGCGCGCGTTCGTCGCGCTTGCCGAGGAACTGCATTTCGGCCGGGCTGCGCAGCGCCTGTGCATCGTGCAGCCGGCGCTGAGCATGCAGATCAAGGCGCTCGAAGAGGAACTCGACGTGCGCCTGTTCGAACGCGATCGTCACAAGGTCGTTCTGAACGCGACCGGCAGGCTTTTTCTGCCCGAGGCGCGCGCGACGCTGCATCAGGCGGGTCGCGCGGAGCAGATCGCGCGGCTTTCGGCGCGCGGCGAGATCGGCACGTTGCGTATTGCGTTCGTGTCGTCGGTGCTGCCGAAGCTGCTGCCGGCGCTCATCCGCGAAATGCACACGCGCTATCCGCTCATCACGCTCGAACTGAAGGATATGCCGACGCCGGATCAGATTGCTGCGCTCCGGGAAAATCAACTCGACTTCGGCCTGATCCGCCTGCCGGTGAGCGTCAGCGGCCTCGACATCCGCGTGGTGCTCGAAGAACCGTTCGTCGTCGCGCTTCCCGACGATCACGCGCTCGCCATGCAAACGACGATTCATCCGCCCGATCTCCGGGGTTTTCCGGCTTTCGTCCTGGCGCGCCGTTACGCACCGGGTTTTCACGACGACATGCTCGTGGCGCTCAAGCGCGAGGGCGTGGATCTGAACATCGCGCAGGAACTCGGCGAATTCTCGACGATGCTCGCGCTGGTTTCAGCAGGGCTCGGCATCGGCGTGATTCCGGCTGCCGCGGCGATGGCGCTGCCGCCGAAGGTCGTGGCCCGGCCGCTCGAACTGCGCGATCACACATCGGGTATCGGGCTTGCGTCGTGCGGCCCGGAAAATGCGATCAAGCGCGCCTTGCTCGATGTAATCGAGCTGTGCACCGACATTCGAAAGCAGGCGTGATTGGGTGCGGCCGAGGCCCGCAAAAGAAAACGCCCGCGCTGAACGCAGGCGTTTCCGTGGCCCCGCTACCGCGCCCCAATGAACGGTTTCTCGTTCGACTTTCTTCAGGGGCCGGCTGCCGCGCGGCTCACTTTCAGTATAGGCGATGCAGCGGGATATCCAAGCCGACGAATCATATTGCAGCGGTTAATTAACTGTCGCTGTTTCGATCGAGCGCTCACTGCTTCGTCAATGTAATTGGCAATCCAAAGCAATCGCGCGATATAACTGAGGCCAGCGCTGATTTGCTTTCTTCAAAGCATTCGTTGGCGATGAGCGCATCGAGCTTTAGCATCGGGCGCCAGAGATGATTTTCACGCTCCGGCGCTTTCCAGGAAAACTTCATGCGATACAAGGGATATGACGTGGCACCGTCCGCACATGCATTGCCGAGCGGCCTGTATGCGGCGAACCTGATTATCGAAAGCCCCACGGCGGCGAGCGGCGCATCCTTCACCTTCGATGCGCTCGACTACTTCTTCGAGCCCGATCACGCCATCGCGTATGCGGCGCGCTGGGCCCGGCTCTGGATCGATCAGCGCAGCAAGTCCGCGCGCGCCTAATGCCGATATGGCAATTCCTTATCGATAGAAATTGGATCGCCATGTGAGCGCCCGGCGTTAGCATGAGCATCCTTCCCACTCTGTCCATCGGTTCATTCAAGCGATGTCCAAATTTCCCCGCTTCGGCGTCTGGGCGCTCGTGCATGGCAGCCGCGCGGCGCTACAGGATCCCGAGGAGCCGTACGACGCCTCGTGGACGCGCAACAAGGCGCTCGTGCTGGAGGCCGAACGCCTCGGTTACGACTCCGTGCTCGTCGCGCAGCATACGATCAACCCGCACGATCCCTCGCTCGATCAGCTCGAAGCGTGGACGGCGTCGGCGGCACTGGCGGCGCTCACTTCGCGCATCGAGATCATCGCGGCCATCAAGCCTTATCTCTATCATCCGGTCGTGCTCGCGAAAATGGCGCAGCAGATCGAGCACATCAGCGGCGGGCGCTTCGCGATCAACCTCGTGAACGCGTGGAACCGTCCCGAGCTCGAACGCGCCGGCATCGGCTTTGCCGAGCATGACGAGCGTTATGCCTATGGCCGCGAGTGGATCGCGGTCGTCGAGGCGTTGCTGCGCGGCGAAGCCGTCACGCATCGCGGCGACCACTTCCGTATCGATGACTATCGACTGCGTCCCGCCGATCCGTTCCGCGCGCGTCCGCGCATCTATGTCGGCGGCGAATCGGAGCCGGCTCGCTCGCTCGTGGCGGCGCATGGCGACGTGTGGTTCATCAACGGCCAGCCGCACGACGACGTGGCAGCCCTGATCGCCGATGTCTCCGCCCGCGTGCGACCGGCCGGACGCGAGGCGTTGCGCTTCGGTTTGTCGGCGTTCGTGATCGCACGCGAGACGCAGGATGAAGCGCAGGCGCATCTCGAACATCTCTTCGCGCTGGCGGAACTCGACAAGCCGCTGCGCGAACGGCAGAAGGCCAATACCGATCCGAAAGCGGTGATGCACCAGACCTTCGCGCGCTCGGCGCGTGTCGGATCGAACGGCGGCACGGCGGCCGATCTCGTCGGCGATTACGATACGGTCGCGCGACGCATCGTCGATTTTCATCGAGCAGGCATCGAACTTTTCATGCTTCAGTTCCAGCCATTCGAGGCCGATATGGGCCGCTTCGCGCAGGAAGTGATGCCGCGCGTGCGCCGTCTGCTGGGCGGCTGAGCACGCGGGTCCGCTCGTCGCGTCAGGCCTTCGGCGGCGCGCGAGCGGACACGTCATGCACGATCAGAAGAACGCGCCCGTGGGCGGCAGTTGCCCGGTCAGCAGGTTCTGCCCGAGCAGACGTTCCTTGTAGAGCCGCGGGTTATGCGAGGCGATCACCTTGATGTTGCGCCAGTGCCGGTCCAGTGCGCCGATGCGCGAGACGACCGAGCCCGAGCCGAGATCGATCAGCCAGCTTGCGATCTGCGGAGCGAGATCGTCAATCACGACCTTGGCTTCGGAAGCCGCGAAGGTAGCGGCGAGCGTGGTCTCGTATTCGTCGCGCGTGCCCTGCGCATCCCATACGCGCTGCAAGGCGACGACCGCGCGGTCCGCGGTCGCCTCGACGCTCGCCGCGTACGCGCGAATACGGCCGAGCAGCGATTGCAGCGCGGGTTCGTCGACGGGATGCGCCGCTTCGCCGTGATAGAAATTGCGCCCGCGCGCGCGCAGCACGTCCACGGCGTCCAGCGCCACGCGCCGCACGATGCCCGCGATGCAGTTGGTCAGATAGACCTGATGGAAGGTATAGCCCCACGGCGCCGCTTCGTCGGACTTCGGCGGGTCCGTCGGATAGAGATGCGCGGCGGGCACCGTCACGTCGCGAAACCGCGCCGTGCCCGAGCCTGTCAGACGCTGGCCGAAACCTTGCCAGTCGTCGTCATCGCTAACGCCTTCGCCGCGATCCAGCACGTATTGCACGGTGCGGCCCGCGCGGCTCTCCACCGCGAGTCCGATGAATGCGTCGTTGTACAGATTGCCCGTCGCGTACACCTTGTCGCCCGAGCCGACGTAGACATCGCGGGACGCGTCCCATTCGAGCCGGCTCAGCACCTTCGTCGGGCGCGCGCCTGCCGCCGTCACGTCGCTATCGACGAAGCTCAGCCCGATGGTTTTCTTCTGCCCGGCGATTTCCAGCACGCGTGCATGAAAGGGATGCTCGCGCCTTCTGAGCGCGGCTTCCACTTGCCACAGATGATTGCGGAATGCATGGGCGATATTCGAATCCGCCGCGGCCACATCGCGCGCGACGACGAGCAATTCGCGCAGCGACACGCCGCGTCCGCCGGCATCGACGGGAAGACGCAGCGCGCCGAAGCCGAGCGCCTTGAGACTTGCGATCTCCTCGCGCGGAAGGCGATGATCGCGTTCACGCTCGGCGGCGCTCGCGGCGATGTCGTCGATGATCTGCGCGAAACCGAGGCTTGCCGACAGCGGCGATACGAGCGCGGGCCCGGCACTCGAAAGGTTGGTGAGTTCAGACATGATCTTGCATTTCCTCGAATCAGACCTTGATGCTGTAATCCGCGACCTTTATTCGCGAATTGATGATCTTGCGTTCCGCGAGCCAGTCGGCGGCGCGTTGAAATTGCGCGATGAAAGCGGCATCGTCGGGCTCGTGGAACTGATTCACTCGCTTGAGGCTCGCGAGATAGTCGCGCACCTGATCCGGATACTTGCCTTCGCGTTGCACGAGAAGCTCGGCGTCGGCGGAATGCGCGGACTGCCATGCGCCTTCTACGCGGTACGCGTCGATCACCGCGCGGATCAGCTCGGAGTTCTCTTCGGTGAACTTCCGGCGCGTCACGAGGGAGCTGTAGTCGATGAGGAAATCCAGATCGCGGCCTTCGTTGAAGATGTCCTTCGCGTCATTCGAGAAGCGCGAGATGTCCACGCCGGGCGACCACATCGACCATGCATCGACCTTGCCTTGCGCGAAAGCCGGCGCGGCGTCGGGCGGATTCAGATAGACGAACTGGACCTTGTCGCGATCGACGCGATGCTTTTCCAGCGCCGCGATGAGCAGGAATTCGCCGAGGCCCGAACGGTTGACGGCGACCTTGCGGCCCGCCAGATCGGCGACCGAATCGATGCCGCTCGACTTCTTCGCGATGATGGCCGTCGAGCGGGGCGAATAGATATCGAACGCGTTGAACACGATCGGCGATCCGGCGAGCATCGCGGCGAGCGCGGGTGTCGTCGATCCCCAGAAGCCGAAGTCGGCGCTGCCGCCGACCACGGCCTGAATCGAGGGCGCATGGTTCGGAAACGGGCCGATCCATTCGACCTTGATGCCTTTGGCGGCGAGTGTCTTTTCGAACACGCCGCGTTGCCTGGCGATGTCGGGCAGGCTGCCGTAGCCCCAGCCGATGCGCACAGTATCGGTATTGCGCGTGAGCTTGCGCGGCTCGGCGGCTCGCGCGGGGAAAAGTCCGCTGGTGGCGACGCCGGCCAGCAGGCCTCCTGCCGCGCGTAACAACTGGCGGCGGGTCAGCGAAGAATCAGTCATCCTTTGAGGTCCTTCTGGTTGTGCGGGAAAAGGTCAGTGAGAGGTCAGTGCGTTTGAACGCCCAGCTCCGCGAGCAGGATGGGCCGCAGCGCCAGCGGCGCGTGATCCTTGGGCTGGAACGCAGCGGCTATGCGTCCGGCGCGCATCACGAGAATCCTGTCGGCGAGCGTGAGCGCTTCGTCGACGTCATGCGTCACGATCAGCACGCCCGGCTGATGCAGCGCGACGAGTTCCTTGACGAGGCCGTGCATCCGGATGCGAGTGAGCGCATCGAGGGCCGCGAAGGGCTCGTCGAGCAACAGCAGCGCGGGGTCGTGTATGAGCGCGCGCGCCAGCGCCACCCGCTGCGCCTGACCGCCCGACAGATTGCGCGGCCAGTCGTCCTCACGTCCGGCGAGTCCGACTTCGGCCAACGCGCGCGCCGCGCCTTCGCGGCCGATCGTGTTCTCGTGACCGAGCGCGACGTTCTGCCATAACGTCGCCCAAGGGAGCAGCCGATGCTCCTGGAACACGACGGAAGGGCGCGCCGGCGCGCGTATGTTTCCAGCGTCGGGCAGATCGAGCCCCGCCAGCGCGCGCAGCAGTGTGGTCTTGCCGCATCCGCTTTCACCGAGCAGCGCGACGAATTCGCCTTTGCGGATGTCGAGGTCGAGTGCATCGATGACGACACGGCTGCCATAGCGCCGTTGCAGTCCGCGCACCGATACGGCCAGCGCCGATGCCGAACTCGCGCGCTCGCGGGACAACACGGTGCTCTGCGTCATGTGCGCGCTCCTTTGGCATAGTTCGCGTGCCACGAGAGGAAACGGCCTTCGAGCAGGCGCACGAGCGCATCCGCAACGACGCCGATGATCGCGTAGACGATCACGGTCAGCAGAATGACGTTGGTGTTCAGGAATTCGCGGGCGTCCATCGCGAGAAAGCCGATGCCTTTCGTCGTCGCGAGCGTCTCGGCGATGACGAGCGCGAGCCATGCATGCGCGAGCGCATAGCGCACGCCTGTCAGGATGGAAGGCATCGCGCCGGGAACAATGATTCGCCGCACGATCGCGATCCGGTCCATGCCGATCACGCGAGCGAGTTCCATCAGCTTCGGATCGATCTGCCGGATGCCGAGCATCGTGTTGATGTAGATGGGGAAGAGCACCGCGAGCGCGACCAGGAAGATCTTCGCGACTTCGCCGACGCCGAACCAGACGATCACGAGCGGGAGCATCGCCAGAAAGGGAATCGCGCGCACCATCTGGATCGAGCGATCGAAGAGCGCCAGCGCAAACGGCGAGAAGCCGACGGCGACGCCCAGCGCGAGCCCGATCGTCCCGCCTATGACGAAGCCTACCGCGGCACGCAACAGCGACACGCCGAGATGAACGAAAAGCTCGCCGTTCCTTGCGAGATTCACGGCGGTGTCGAAGACGCGGCTCGGGGCGGGAAGCACCTGAGGCGCGATCAGCCCGATGCGCGATGCCGCTTCCCACACGAGCACGACGATCGCGGGAATGGCCCACGAAAGCCATCGATAGAGCACGACTTTCGATATGCCCGCGCGCGGTGCATGCGAAGACACATAGCTGTTGCGGGTGGAAGTCAGGTCAGCCATTTCATTTCCGTATCAGCCATGAAGGATGGGCGCTGCGACAAAAGTTATCCGCGAGTCGAGAAGTTGAGCTGCTTATTAGAAGCCGCCGAATGGCGCGTCGACAAACGTTTTATTGTTCTTTGCTTTGCAGTGTTCATATCCGCCGATGCCGCTTTTGCCATTGCCAATCGCCTGAATTGCATTTCAGTTTTCATCGCAAGAGCTATGCATATTTCCTTCGTTCGCGCGCCTCGCATGCGGCGTGAGAATGCCTGAGCACCGCATGGCCGGTCGCGCTGTGCCCGACCATTTCCTTTTGCTGCTCTTCTCATTCCGATCCCATGAAGGCGTCCAATTCGCATCGCCGGCCATACGTTGCCGGAAAGCTCACTGTGGTGGCCTGCGCGGCTGCCGCGCTCGTTTTGCTGGGCGGCTGCAAGCCTCATGAAGAGCAGGCGCAATCGTCGGCGCCGTCGGTCGCGCAGGGCAGCCGGCAGGAAGTGACGTACTTCAAGTATCCCGATAACCCGGCGTTCGATCTCGTCTATCTCGCCGACAAGCTCGGCTATTTCGAAGGCACGAGCACGCGTCCGAAGTATGTCGGCAAGATATCCGCGCCGCAGATCATTCCGCTCGTCGGCACAGGGGAGATCGATTTCGGCACGCGCATGGTACCGCTCGTCATCTCCGCGATCGCGAGCGGCGCGGATATCAAGGTCGTCTCCGCGGGCGGCGAGACGCTGCCCGATGCTCCGCATATGAAGTACTTCACGCGCAAGGATTCCGGCATTCGCGGGCCGAAGGACTTCGAGGGCAAGACAGTGGCGTTCAACAGCTTCGGCGCGTGCGCGGAATTCGTGACGAAGAAGTATCTGTCGCAGCACGGCGTGGACGTGTCGAAGGTCAACTGGCTCGTCGTGCCCGACAACCAGTCGCAGCAGGCGCTCGTCACGAAGAACGTGGATATCGCCATCATTCATCCGCCTTTCTCCGGCGCTGCCGAGGCCGATCCGCAACTGCACAAGCTGTGGAGCGACTGGGACGAGGACGGCGGACTGGGCGGCATGGCGCCCTACAGCGTGAACGGCGCGTTCGCGCGCGCGCATCCGCAAGCGGTGAAGGATTTCGTGACGGCCATCGCAAAGGCCGGCAACTGGGTCAACGCGCATCCGGACGAAGCGCGCCAGCTCACGGCGGAGCGGCTCGGTATCGACGTGAAGCTGGTCGAGCGCTATGCCTATGTGAAGGATCTCGTGGTGACCGAACCGCCGATCCAGTACTACATCGATATCCTCGAACAGGCCGGCAAGATTCCGAAGGGCAAGGTGCAGGTGAAGGACGTCTACACGAACCAGTACAACCCATTGGCCGCGAAGCAGTCGCAGGCGAACGCGACGCCGGTCGCGAACGGCAGGCCATCATGAGCGCGACACGCACGGCACCCGACAAGATCGTCGTGCGCGATCTGTCGCTCGCTTACGTCAACGAGGCGACGGCGTCGAGCCATACCGTGCTCGAACACTTCGACCTGCGCGTGCGCGAGGGCGAGTTCCTCGCCGTGCTCGGTCCGAGCGGCTGCGGCAAGTCGACCCTGCTCAACCTTCTCGCGGGTTTGACCTTGCCGACCTCGGGCCGCATCAGCGTGGACGGCGAGCCTGTCGGCGCGGCGCGCAACAAGCTCGGCTTCGTGTTTCAGGGCTATGCGCTGTTCCCGTGGCGCACGGTGCGCAAGAACGTCGAAACAGGACTGGAGATTCGCGGCGTGAAGCGGGCGCAACGACGCAGCGAGGCCGAACGGTTCCTGCGTCTGGTCGGCCTGCTCGATTTCGCCGATCACTATCCGCATCAGCTTTCGGGCGGCATGCGGCAGCGCGTGGCGATCGCGCGGGTGCTCGCCTACGGTCCCGAAATCCTGCTGATGGACGAGCCCTTCGGCGCGCTCGATGCGCAGACGCGCGAGTCCTTGCAGCAGGAGTTGCTCGGCATCTGGGAGCAGAGCGCGAAGACGGTCGTGTTCGTCACGCACAGCATCGACGAGGCGATTTTTCTGGCGGATCGCGTGGCTATCGTCGGGCGCGGGCCGGGGCGCGTGAAGGAGATCATCGATGTGGATCTGCCGCGTCCGCGTCCCGCATCGATACGACACAGCGCCGGGTTCGTCGCGCTGCGGCAGCGCGCGTGGGCGAGCCTGAGCGATGAACTGGACGACGTTCGGAGCGCGCCGCGTGAGTTCGTCGCCGAAACACTGACGGGGGCATGAGAAGTGGCAGAGCAAGAGACCTTGAACAAGCTGCCCGTGTTGATCGGCGCGAAGCGGGCCGTGGCGCGCAAGGCAAAGCGCGGGCGTAGCATCAACGTTTCGTACGCGTTCGAGCGTTCGATCGCGCTGATCGTTTTTGCGTTGCTGTGGGAAGTGTTGCCGCGCTCGGGCATCGTGAGCCCGGCGTATCTGAGCCCGCCCTCGCAAGTGGCGCTCGCCATCGCGCGCCTGTTCGATAGCGGCGACGTGTGGAAGCATCTCGGCGCGAGCGCGCTGCGCTCTATCGTCGGTCTCCTGCTGGCCATCGCGGGCGGCGTGGTGTCGGGCTTCGCGCTGGGATGGTTTCGTCGGGCCGAACGCATCATCGATCCGCTCTATCAGTTGCTGCGCCAGGTGTCCGCGTTCGCGCTGTTCCCGGTGTTCATGCTGTTCCTCGGCATCGGCGAGTCGTCGAAGATCGCGATCATCGTGTGGGCCGCGTTCTGGCCGGTGCTGCTCAATACCATTTCGGGCGTCAAGCAGGTCGAGCGCGTGTTCATCGATTGCGCGCGCTCGATGGGCGCTTCGCAAGGCTTCATCTTCGCCAAGGTGGTGCTGCCCGCCGCGTTGCCCGAGATTCTCACCGGCATCCGGCTCGCGGGCGCGTACAGCATCACGGCGCTGGTGGCGGCGGAGATGATCGGCGCGCGCTCGGGTCTTGGCTTCTACACGCTCAATTCGCAGGAGACGTTCCAGATTCCAGACATGTACGCGGGCATCGTGCTGCTCGCGCTGTTCGGTTTGCTTATCAACAAGAGTCTTTCCTTGCTCGAACGGCGCTTGCTGCGCTGGCGCGTGGGGCTCGCGCAAAATGGCTAGGAGCGCGTTGGCAGCGCTTCCGGGTCACGGCAAACGGCTGCGCTGGCTTGCCCTTGCAGTCATGGCGATGGTCGCGCTCTCGTCGTTACCGCTGCGCGATATATGGCGCAATCTTCCGGACGATGACCGGCCCTTCGCCGCCGCGCTCGCACGCGGAACGTTGATCGTCGCGGTGCCGTCGCGGCCTGCGCCGACGCTCAATGTCGGCCGGGTCGATCATTCCGCGCGCGTGGCGGACGGCTTTGCCGCGGCGCTGGCCGAAGACATCGGACGGCGCGCGGGACTGCCCGTTACCCTGTTGCTTGCCGGACCGCGCGAAGCCGCCGACGCGCTGCGATCGGGCCACGCGGATGTCGCCGTCGCGGGCTTGGGCTTCGGCGCTGAAACGTCGATTGCCTATGCGCCGAGCGCCTATACGTCCGGGCGCGGCATGGCGCTCGTGCTTCGGCGCGGCGCGGTGCGCGAATGGAGCGATCTTGCGGGCGGCGTGATCTGCGCATCGCGCGGCAGTCCGTTCGCGCAGGCGGCCGCCCATCGCGCACAGGCAAACATACAAGCGTTCGACCGTCCGCTCGATGCGTTGCTGGCCTTTCAGGCGGGCGAATGCGCCGCGCTCGTCGACGACGAGTATGTGATCCGCCAGTTGCTGAAGCATCCCGACTGGGCCTACTACCGGAGTCTGCCCGGCACGGTTGCGCCTGCGCCTGCCTTCATCGCGACACGCACCGGCGATGTCGCGAGCACGGCGTTCATCGAACGGATCGTCGAAGGCTGGCGACGGCAACGCTGGCTCTCGACCGTGCGCGAAGATCAGGCGACGCGTCTCGCCTTCGACATGTTCAACGCCCAGAACGATCTGTATTGCCACTGAGCGGGCACGGCATAACCTGCACCGCACGCACAACGAGAAACCATCGGACATGACACAACGGAACGGACATCTGCATCTCGGCGCGTTTCTCTATCCCACGGGCCATCACATCGCCGCATGGCGGCATCCTCATGCGAGCGCCGATGCGGGCAGCAATTTCGCCCATTACGTTCAGCTCGCGCAGGCGGCGGAAGCGGCGAAGTTCGATCTGATCTTTCTCGCCGATGGCTCCGGTACGCGCGGCGACGATGCGCAATTCCTGAGCCGCACCGCCCACAGCTACGTCGCGCAGTTCGAACCAATCACGCTTCTTTCCGCGCTTGCGGCAATCACGCGGCGCATCGGTCTGGTCGGCACGGCATCGACCTCGTTCAACGAGCCGTATCACATCGCGCGCAAGTTCGCGTCGCTCGATCACATCAGCGGCGGACGCGCGGGCTGGAATCTGGTGACGTCATCGAGCGAGCATGAGGCGCGTAACTTCGGCTTCGACGAGCATCTCGCGCATGCAACGCGTTATGAGCGCGCGGACGAATTCGCGGATGTCGTGTCGGGCCTCTGGGATAGCTTCGACGAAGACGCGTTCCTGCGCGACAAGTCGTCAGGGCGATACTTCGATCCGGACAAGCGCCACGTGCTCGATCATCGCGGCGCGTTCTTCAACGTGCGTGGGCCATTGAACGTCTCGCGTTCGCCGCAGGGGCATCCGGTGACCGTGCAGGCGGGCTCGTCCGAGGCGGGCAAGGAACTCGCGGCCCGCACCGCGGAGGTGATCTTCACGGCGCAACAGACGCTCGACGACGCCGTCGCGTTCTACGCCGATGTCAAGGGCCGCATGGCGCGCCACGGCCGTCATCCGGACTCGCTCAAGATCATGCCCGGCGTCATGCCGATCGTCGGCCGAACGGAAGCCGAGGCGCGCGCGAAGTTCGACGAACTGCAGGCGCTCATCGATCCGGTTGTGGGTCTCGCGATGGTTTCGATGCTGACGGGCGGCTTCGACCTGTCGGCCTATCCGCTCGACGGGCCGATTCCCGAATTGCCCGAGACCAACGCAAGCAAGAGCCGTCAGACGCTGATGATCGAGCTTGCGCGCCGGGAAAATCTCACCATTCGCGAGCTTTATCGTCGTATTGCGGGCGCGCGCGGACACTGGCAGCTGGTCGGCACGCCTGCGCAGATCGCGGATGCGCTAGAAGAGCGTTTCGTGCATTACGGCGCGGACGGATTCAATGTGATGCCCGCGTTGCTGCCCGATTCGCTGAACGACTTTATCGAGCTGGTGATTCCGGAGTTGCGGCGTCGCGGACGCTTTCGCAGCGAATACGAAGGCCGCACGCTACGCGATCATCTCGGTCTCGCCAGGCCAGCGTCGCGTTATGCGAGCCGGGAAGATGGGAAGTTTGCCGCCAACCTTGGTTAGCCGTTCGCCGTCCACTGCGCGAATTTAAAGAATAACTTTATGATCGCGAGGGGTTAAGGGCGGTACATCCTCGCCGCCCTATGAGAGCCAGTAGTGAATGCTCGCAAAGGCCGATCTGGCGCGATGACGCTCGTACTGCGATCTTCGGCAGCCGGTCAGTCGCGGTCAGTTTCCCGTATTAGAAACGAGCTATTCGAATGGCTGAGAATAAGGCTCACATATCGGCGACAGACGAGCCTTCCACCTTTCCATCGACGATATCTTCACCGCGTTGACGAGCGGCGCGCCGAGCGATTCCGAAGTCCACAAACACATCTTGCCGATCGAGCTTGAATACGCGGCTCGTGCCAGCCTCGCCCGATATCTCCGGGCGACAGATGCGAACCGCGACATCGTAGCCTTCGTCGTAGCGAGAATGCCTGTCGAAGCGGCTGAATGCCCGCGAGAACACGAGAGGATGAAGTTCGAAGCCCTTGTAAAGAGGCGGGAATGCTGGCATGAACGTCTCCTCGAGAATGAAGGACCACTATACCCGCAAAGCCCGCAGGGAGCGAGGGACGAGCGGTCAGACAAATCGCTTCCGCGCCGCGGGCCGAAAGATCTTGACGGTTTTCGAGGCGAGGCGTACTTTTCTTAATGAAGTCTTCAAGAAGCGCGATTGCTGCTCATCATTGACCGCAGCCTGCGGTGTTCGTTGTCCTCTCCCTCCTTGATCCTTTGTTCCGGGACCCCTCTCGCGGTCCCATTTGTTCGTTCATCTTCAGGAGAGTTTCAATGGATACCGGCACCGTCAAGTGGTTCAACGACAGTAAGGGTTTTGGGTTTATCACGCCCGACAGCGGCGGTGATGACCTGTTCGCGCATTTCTCTGAGATTCGCGCCGAAGGGTTTAAGACGCTCGCGGAAAATCAGAAAGTCAGCTATGAAACGAAGAGCGGTCCCAAGGGTCTGCAGGCCGCGAACATCACGCCGATCTAAGTAGCCTTGCTGCCGGTTCCGGGTGCGGAACCGGCAGTTTTGTATCTGGGGTAATCAAAGTTCGTTCAGGTACTGCCGCCGCAATAAATAGCATGCCTGATCATTTCGATGCATTGAACGCATATGCCCGAGCCCCAGCGACACGAGCGCGGGTCGATCCTTCATCGCGTGGTACGATGGCTCACCACTACTGGAGTTCTCGATGTCACGCATGTTGAAAGTTGGAAACCATGAATTCCATGTTGTGGTTCAACCGCTTGCTGCCGGTGGCTTCACCTACGCATGTGTCGATGTAGATTTGAGTAGTTCGAACGTCAGCGAGATCCGCTACGACAGTCATCTTCGCTTCGAGACCGAGGACGAGGCCTATGAAGGCGGCTCGGCTCACGCGCGACGCCAGGCGGTGAGAATAAGGCGCTAGCCATCGCCGGCATCACGTCTCCGTCGTATCGCCATTGCGCGACAGTCAAAGGGCCGGACTTGCTTTTACAAATGATGTCTCGCAAGCGCACGAGACGACGCGTAACCTGTTTGCTTGCATCGACGACGCGGAGGTCGCCATGTGGAACTGCAAGCACTGCAAAGTCGATGTATCCCGGCACAATGCGCATCCAGCCATCGATAGCCTCGGAATTTATTTCGTATGCCCAGGCTGCTTCGAACGTAATCCGTTGACCGGATCGAAAAGAGGCGGGGTTCGTTTGCAGCAATCCACTGCTCCCGACGCTCTTTCTTTGAATCGTCCTTTCCTGCGTTCAGACGGCGATCTTTTCTTCTGTCAGACCATCCAGAACAGGCGCTTGCAAGTCCAGGTCACGCGCGAATGCCTTGACCGTGTTTTCGGTTCCGACGGGTCTGTGTCGCAGGACAGCGAAGTCCTGCGTGTGAACCTGAATCACATCGTCGGGATAGCGACTCAGAAACAGAGGGACGGCTCCCGCTCACCCATCAAAGTGCTTTGCGCCGACTTCGGGCTCGTCTGATACGTGTTCGACCGCCAGCCGTGCATGTCGCCGAAATAGTCAGAATTCCAAAGTAAATACGACGCCGCGATACCTCGTCGGAGTGAAACTTCGAGGCAATCTAGTCCGTCGGTGAGACATAGCGCCACTTCGCGGCGTTGACGTCGATGCGCGCATCGTTCTCAAGTCGCTTTTCTGCGCGGTCGGACTCTGCCTGCCGCAACGCTTCTACGCGAGCTTTTTGAGTTGCCGTCAGGTCCTGTTTTCGGAACGGTGCGGCGGTGTCGGTCGGGATTCGCTTCAGCATGTTGATGTCCGCAAAAAAGGAAGGTCGGTGAAGGGCAGCCACGGGAGCGTGCGCCGCATGGCGAAACAAAGCAAGAACAATCGTCAGACTTCGACAGGGCGATGCATCGGGAAATTCGCGGTCGCGCCTCTCGACGCTCGTCGTCGAGCCAATTAAATAGATCGCGACAGCAATTAAAAATGCGCTCAGAATAGGCTAATTAGCGGCCCATTCCGTGGCCGCCACTCAGGGGTGAGAAATGGCAAAGGGTCAAATGCGAAGTAATCGCGAGGCAAAGAAGCCCAAACAAGCCAAAAAATTGTCGACGCCAGTGGCCGATCCATTCAAGATCCCGGTTCCCAAGACTACCGGGTCAACCAGCGCCGCCAAAAAGAAATAACCGATTGCCGCCATGCATTGCATGGTCGTGTTCGTGAGTCAGTCTTACTTCATGCCTGGCTTTTCATTCGATGTTCGGATTATTTGACGCGCTTCCGAGTCTCGGTTGACTCATTCGCGCATTTCCGCGCGGATTAACCCTTTGGGAGCGAAATGGTGATCCAGTCTCGCCACGGCGTGCCGCAATGAGCGGCCCGCAACGTCTTACCGTGCGCCATCAAAGTGCATATCGCTATTCCGAGCCGGTGCGCTTCGGAGAGCATCGCATGATGTTCCGCCCGCGTGCGAGTCATGATCTGCGTCTTCTGAGTACGCAGTTGATGATCAGCCCGACGCCCGATCGCCTGCATTGGCTGCATGACGTATTCGACAATTCGGTCGCAATTGCGACGTTCTCGGGCGAGGCGTCCGAATTGATCTTCAGAAGCGAGGTGACGCTCGAACACTACGAAGCGCCATTGCCCGATTATTCGCTGGAAGGATATGCGTCGAAGTGGCCATTCGCTTACACCAGCGAGGAAGCGTCGAATCTCGTGAACGCGCGAAGCCGGCCGATTCTTACCGACGAAGTGGACGCATGGGCGCGACGTTTCATCGGACCGGGCGGTTCGACCGAAACGATGACCTTGCTGCGCAGCATGACGCTCGAGATCAAGAACAGCTTCACCTACGTGCGGCGAGTCGAGAAGGGCGTCAATCAACCCGCCGAGACGCTGCGGCTGGGAAGCGGCAGTTGCAGGGATTTCGCGGTGCTCATGATGGATGCGGTCCGCTCGCTGGGCCTGGCAGCCCGGTTCGTCAGCGGCTATATCTTCGTGCCGAACCACGACGCGACGCTGGGCGGCGGTGCGACGCACGCTTGGTTGCAGATCTATCTTCCCGGTGCCGGCTGGGTCGATTTCGATCCGACCAACAGCATCATCGGCAACCGGAATCTGATTCGTGTAGCCGTAGCCTGGAATTCCGATCAGGCGCTGCCGCTGTGGGGAACGTGGCACGGCGCGATGCATTCGTTCCGGAGCCTCGACGTAGACGTGAGCGTCACCGAAGACGACTGATGGAGACATCTTTGCGCCCCGCGCCCCATGACTTCTCAATGCAAGGATGATTCGATGAAACTCCGCGTGGGCTATGAACTGATCTACGAGTGTCCGCAGCCGACCCCGATGATGCTGATGTTGAACACGCACTTCTCCCGCGCGCAGGATGTGCTGTCCGGCGATCTGCTGGTGGTCGATCCACCCGTGCCGATCACGCAGTATCGCGACAGCTTCGGTAATCTGTGCAGTCGTATCGTCGCACCGGCGGGGCTGATATCCCTGTCCACCAGCGCATTGCTCGAAATCTCCGACCAGCCCGAGACGCGCGAACCGCTCGGGCATCAGCATCCCGTCGAGACGCTGCCGGATGAATGTCTGGTGTTTCTGCTCGGCAGCCGATATTGCGAAACCGATCTGTTGTCCGCCATCGCGTGGAAACTGTTCGCCGCGACTGCCCCGGGGCGTGACCGGGTGCAGGCGATCTGCGACTACGTGCATGGCCACATCAAGTTCGGATACGGGTTCGCTCGCCCGACCAAGACCGCGTTCGAGGCGTTCGAGGAAGGCGAGGGCGTTTGTCGCGACTTCGCTCATCTGGCCGTGGCGCTGTGCCGCGCGATGAATATTCCGGCGCGCTATTGCACCGGCTATATCAGCGATGTCGGCGTGCCGCCGCCCTATAGCGCGATGGATTTCGCGGCCTGGTTCGAAGCCTACGTGGGCGATTCATGGCAGACCTTCGACCCGCGCAACAACGTGCCGCGTACCGGCCGCGTGCTGATGGCGCGAGGTCGCGATGCCGCCGATGTCGCCATCAGCAATACCTTCGGTCCGACCGAGCTGATCAAGTTCGATATCCACTGCGCGCCTGTGTGAGTTCGAACGGGCAGAATCGAACGCAATGCAGCGCGCGCATCGGTTCCTTCACGACGCCCGGGCTGCACGCTTGCGGCCGGGCTGCTTGCCTCGGACGGCTCGCGTGGCGTCCTCTGCATCGATCGCATGCTCGCTTGATTCGCGGATGATGAGTTCCGGCACCGCGAAGAATTGCTTTGCCGGACCATCCGTGACAGCGCCTTCGACCAACCTCGAAAGAAGGGTCTCGCTCGCGAGCGCGCCGAGTTTGTCGGAGCCTGCCGAGAGCGTCGTCAGCGGTGGATTCGTATGTTCGGCCGCCACGATGTTGTCGCAACCCACAACCGCCAGGTCCTTGCCCGCACGTTTGCCCATCCGATCGAGTTCATGCAGCACGCCGATCGCGACCTGGTCGTTATAGCAGAGCACTGCCGTGGGACGGAGCGCCATGTCGAAGATCGCGCGCACCGCTTTCTGGCCGCCCTGTGGCGTGAGTTCGACGTCGATCGTCCACTCGTCGGCAACAGGAAGCGCGTGCTTCTTCATCGTCGAGAGATAGCCCTCGCGACGCTGACTAGCCACCGCGTAGCCTTTGCGATTCCCTGCGAACGCGATGCGCGTATGTCCCTGAGCGATCAGGTGCGCAGTGGCGAGCGCGAAGCCGAAAGCGTTATCGACGCCTACGGTATCGACGTCATCGCCCATCGGACGCATCACGAGCACGAGCGGGATGCCCCACGATCGAATCTCCGCCGGAAGCGCATCGTCCGTCCCGAGCGCGGGCGACATGATCAAGCCGGCGACATTCTGTTCCCGCATCGAGCGCAGCACGCGAGTTTGCGTGGCGACGCTTTCGGCCGTATGCGCCATCAACGTGGTGTAACCCGCCTCGGCGAGCACGCGTTCGATCGCCACCAGCAATTCAACGAAAAAGGGGTTCGTCAGGTCGTTGATGACCATGCCGATCGTCGCGCTGCGTCGACCGCGCAACGCCGCCGCGCCCCGGTTGTACACGTACCCGAGCTGGCGCGCGGCCTGTCGCACCTTTTCCGCGGTGTCTGCCGGGATGCGCGGATTCTCCTGCAACACCAGCGACACGGTCGATTTCGACACGCCCGCGGTTCTGGCGATGTCGAGGATGGTTGGATTGCTTTTCATGTGGGACGGGCTCGGGAACGGCTTGCTCACCGGAAGATTATCACCGTCGCTAGAACGTTCCACTGAATTTTTCAATAGTCGGATGTTTTGCGTGTTCGGTTATCGAAGGGATCAGGGTTCGTCTCTAGTTGACTCGCCAAGACCTGCGAACTACATTAAGTGGAACGATCCACCACAAAGAACGGCGCAAGACGCCGAATTTTTCAGCAGCTTAGTGGAACGATCCACCAACGGTCACGATGGCCAGGAACGCGGAAGCGCGTTTTCTTTTCCGCCGCTAGTGGAACGTTCTACTTGATCGATACTGGAGACAGACATGGCGGCACGTATTGGATGGGCGCTCGTTGGCGCCAGCACGATCGCAGACGAGTGGATGGTCGACGCCATCCGGGCCCAGGCTGACGCCACGATCGAAACCGTCGTCAGCGGCAATGCAGCGCGCGCACAAGAATTCGCCGCGAAGCACGACATCACCCGGCATTCCACCGATCTCGACGCCGTGCTCGCCGATCCGGCAGTCCATGCGGTGTACATCAGCAGCACCAACGAGAAACATCTCCCGCAAGTTCTGGCCGCGGCGCGCGCCGGCAAACACGTTCTCTGCGAGAAGCCGCTTGCGCTTTCCGAAGCGGACGCAGCCCGGATGATCGAGGCCTGCGCCGAGCACGGTGTCGTTCTCGGAACGAACCACCATCTCCGCAATGCCGCCACGCACCGCAAGCTGCGCGAACTCATCATCGAAGGCGCGATCGGAACGCCGCTCTTTGCCCGCGTCTTTCATGCGGTGTCGCTTCCGCCGCATCTCCGCGGATGGCGCATCGAACAGCAAGACGCTGGCGGCGGCGTCGTGCTCGACATCACCGTTCATGACGTCGACACGCTGCGCTTCGTGCTGAACGCGGAGCCCATCGAAGTCAGCGCAATGACGACCACCGGCACGATGAGCAACGCGGGTCTTACCGACGGCGTCATGGCGATCGTGCGTTTCGACAACGGCGTTCTCGCGCAACTCCACGACGCCTTCACCGTGCCATTCGCGGCGACCGGACTCGAAGTGCACGGTTCGGACGGTTCGCTGATCGCCAAGGACGTGATGACCCAGCGCGCAATCGGCGAGATCGAACTCCGCGACGCAAACGGCGTGCGATCGATCGAGGTGGAACACGCAAACCTCTACCACACCGGCGTTGCCCAGTTTCACCGAGCCATCCGCGAAGGCCAGAGCCCCGCCGCCAGCGGGGTGGATGGATATCGCTCGCTGATCACGGCCCTCGCGGTCGCGCAGGCTGCGCAAGCAGGCGGACATGTCGATGTGTCGCGTCGCTACGCCGAATAAATCAGCCAGAACCGCATTATCAGGAGACTCAACGTGAGTTCCAGCAAGGTCATCACCCTCGCACAAGCCGCCAGCCTCATCAACGATGACGATGTAGTCACCGTCAGTTCGTCGAGCGGCCTGGGCTGTCCGGACGCAATGCTCGCCGCGATCGGCGCGCGCTTTAACGCGCAAGCGCATCCGCGCAATCTGACGATGCTCCATCCTATCGCCGCCGGCGACATGTACGGGATCAAGGGCATCGATCACATCGCAAAGAAAGGGCTCATCAAAACGATCATAGCGGGCTCGTTCCCCAGCGGCCCGTCGAGCCTGCCGATGCCGGATATCTGGCATCTGATCGTCGATAACGAGATTCGTGCGTACAACCTGCCGAGCGGCGTGTTGTTCGATATGCACCGCGAGGCGGCGGCCAGGCGTCCCGGCGTATTGACCAAGGTCGGACTGGACACCTTTGTCGATCCGTCGCGGCAGGGCGGCGCAATGAACGCCAGCGCTGCCGAGCACCCCATCGTAGAGAAGGTGACGTTCGCCGGCGACGAGTGGCTGCACTATCGCAACTTCGTCCCGCGCGTTGCCATCGTTCGCGCCACGACCGCGGACGAGCGCGGCAACCTGTCCTTCGAACACGAAGGCGCGCTGCTGGGCGGACGCGATCAGGCGCTCGCGGTGCGCAACAACGGCGGCATCGTCATCGCGCAGGTCAAGCGTGTCGTGAAGGCGGGATCGCTGCACACGCAATCGGTGCACATTCCCTGCAATCTGGTCGATTACGTCGTGGTCGATCCGGCTCAAAAGCAGACCACGCAGATCGAATACGACCCCGAGATCAGCGGCGAAATCAAGCTGCCCGAGAGCGCGTTCGAGTTTGCGCAATGGCATCCGGACAAGATCATCGCCCGGCGTGCCGCGATCGAGCTGGCGCAGAACGACGCAGTGAATCTTGGCTTCGGGATCTCCGCGAATGTGCCGCGCATCTTGCTCGAAGAAGGCTATCCGAACGATGTGACTTGGGCCATCGAGCAAGGCGCGGTGGGCGGTGTGCCATTGCTGGGATTCGCATTCGGCTGCTCGGGCAATGCCGACGCCATCATGCCGTCGCCGTCCCAGTTCGTCTATTTCCAGGGCGGCGGTTTCGATGTGTCTCTGCTCTCGTTCATGCAGGTCGATCGCTTCGGCAATGTGAACGTATCGAGGCTCCCGAGCAAGCCGTATCTGACGGCGGGGTGCGGAGGCTTCATCGACATCACCACACATGCGAAGCGTCTTGTCTTCAGCGGCTACTTTACGGCTGGCGCGCAATTCGAAGTCGGCAACGGAAGACTTTCGATCGTCAAGGAAGGCAAGAAGAAGTTTGTCGCCGATGTCGATCACGTGACCTTCAGCGGTCGCATGGGACAAGCCCGCGATCAGGAAGTCCTGTACATCACCGAACGATGCGTGATCAGACTCGGCAAAGACGGGCTCGAAGTCGTCGAGATCGCTCCCGGTATCGATCTGCAGAAGGACGTGCTGGATCAGTGCGATATCGAGTTGAAGGTGTCGTCCTCGCTGAAGACGATGGACCCCGCGATCTTCACGGACGCGCCCTTCGGACTCAAGCTCAAGGAGGCGCGTCATGGCTGATCACGCGCTTATCCGCATCGAGAAACGCGGTCCGGTTGCAGTCGTCACGCTCGATCGGCCCGACAAGCTCAACTCGCTCACGCCGTCGATGCTTGGACAACTCGAAGACGCCGCCGCGCAACTCGAAACGGACGGCAGTCTGCGCGCCGTCGTGTTGACGGGCGCCGGCGAGCGTGCCTTCTGTGTCGGCGCGGATATCAATGAATGGTCCGCCCTTGCGCCGCTCGATATGTGGCGTGTCTGGGTCACGCGCGGACATCGCATCTTCGATCGTTGGGCTGCATTGCGCCTGCCCGTGATCGCCGCGATCAACGGTCACGCGTTCGGTGGCGGTCTGGAACTCGCCGCAGTCGCCGACGTTCGGGTGACCGATCCGGCCGCGACCTTCGCGCTGCCCGAAGCGAGCATCGCGACCTGTCCTGGCTGGTCCGGAACGCAGCGGCTCGTGTCCCTCATCGGACCCGGTCACGTGAAGTCGATGGCGCTCACCGCACGACGCATCGACGCGCAGCGCGCCTATGCAATCGGCCTCGTCGACGAAGTGTCCGAAGCGGGTAAATCGCTCGATGCGGCGATGGCCGTCGCCGGGCAAATCGCGACGCTTGCGCCCGTGTCCGCGCAACTCACGAAGCAACTGATCAACGCAGCCGCGGGCTTCAATACCGGCGCCACGCTGGAAGCGATGGCCGGCGCGCTGTCCGCCACGACGCAAGACGCCCGCGAGGGTATGGCCAGTTTCCGCGAACGCCGCAAGGCGCAATACGAGGGTCGATGAAATGACGAGTCAGATCGCTGTTCCCGCCGCAACGGCGCTGGTTGAGAATGCAAAGCCGCTGCAACACGAGGCGTTCGCCGGAAAGATGTTCATCGATGGCCGATGGAAGGAGGCCGCAAGCGGCGAGCGCTTCGAGCGCAGCAGCCCGGCTCACGGTCAAGTGGTGAGTTCATTTCCCGAAGCCACGGGCGAAGACGTCGAAGCCGCGATTCAGGCCGCCGACGTCGCTTTCAGGAAAGGCCCGTGGCCCCGGATGAAGGGTGTCGAGCGCGCCCGCGTGTTGCTCGCCGTGGCTGAAGGCATCAAGGCGCGGGTCGAAGAGATGTCCTTGCTCGAATCGCTGGAGACCGGCAAGCCCCTCACGCAGGCGCGCGGCGAAGTCTCGGGTTGCGTCGATCTCTGGCAATACGCCGCGAGCCTCGCCCGTACGACGAGCGGCGACGCTTACGACTCGCTCGGCGAAGACATGCTGGGGATCGTCCTGCGCCAGCCGATCGGCGTGGTCGGGCTCATCACGCCCTGGAATTTCCCTATCTGGATTCTTTCGCAGAAGCTTCCGTTCGCCCTTGCCGCAGGCTGCACGTGCGTCGTCAAGCCGAGCGAACTGACTTCGAGCACGACGGTCATCCTCGCGGAGATTCTCGAGCAAGCCGGCGTTCCGAAGGGCGTGGTCAACGTCGTCACCGGCAAGGGCCCGACGGTCGGCCAGCCGCTCGCAGAACACCCGGCCATCGGCATGCTGTCTTTCACCGGTTCGACGCGCGTCGGCGGACTGCTTGGCGGCATCGCGTCGAAGCAGTTGAAGAAGGTGGCGCTCGAACTCGGCGGCAAGAATCCGCAGATCGTCTTCCCCGACTGCGATTGGGACGCCATGGTCGATGCCGTTGTCTTCGGCGTCTATTTCAATGCGGGCGAATGCTGCAATAGCGGCAGCCGCGTTCTGGTTCACGAGTCGGTAGCGGAGAAGTTCGCGCAGGCTGTCGTCGAGCGCGCGCAACAGGTTCCGGTCGGCGATCCGCTGCACCCCGATACCAAGATCGGCGCCATCGTCAGCGAAACGCAGCTTCGGGAAATTCTCGCGAACATCGACAAGGGCGTAGCCGCTGGTGCACGCGTGCGTCTGGGCGGCAAGCGCTACGACGCCAAAGGTCTTTATCTCGAGCCGACCATCATCAGCGATGTCACGCCCGAGATGAGCATCGCGCGCGACGAGATCTTCGGTCCCGTTCTCTCGATCGTCACGTTCAAGGACATCGAAGAAGCTATCGAGATCGCCAACGACTCGGCGTATGGACTGTCGGCCGCCGTCTGGAGCAACGACATCAACACGTGCCTCACGGTCGCACGCGGCGTCGATGCCGGGACCGTATGGGTCAACACATTCCTCGACGGCTACCCGGAACTGCCCTTCGGCGGCTTCAAGTCCAGCGGCGTCGGCCGCGAACTCGGCAAGCAGGCGGTCGAGGACTACACCGAAACCAAAACGATCCAGTTGCACATCGGCGCACGCAAGAACTGGTGGCTGCCGCAGTCCACCAAGTGACAGTCATATACGAACGCTCCCGTCGCGGGGCGATCAACAAGGAGACGAAGATGTTCAAGAAGCGTATTGCCGCCGTCGCGGCTGGATTGTTCGCGTGCCACGCACTTTCGGCGATTGCCGCCGACAAGCAAGTGGAAGTGATGCACTGGTGGACCTCCGGCGGCGAGGCCAAAGCGCTGGGCGTTCTGAAAGACAACCTGAAGCAGCGAGGCTATGCGTGGAAAGACAGCCCGATCGCGGGCGGCGGCGGCGAAGCGGCGCGCACGGTGTTGCGCGCGCGCATAGCATCGAACAATCCGCCCGACGCAGTGCAGATGCTTGGGTTCAGCGTGCTGGATTACGCGGAGCAGGACTTGCTCACGAATCTCGACAGCATCGCCAAGAAGGGCGACTGGGACAAGCAGGTGCCCGCGCCGCTGCAGCGTTTTTCGAAGTCGGATGGACACTGGTATGGCGTGCCCATCGACGTGCATAGCGACAACTGGATCTGGGCCAACAAGAAGATCTTCGATGAACTCAAGCTCACGCCGCCGCAAACCTTCGAAGAGCTCGTCGCCGACGCGGACAAGATTCGGAAGGCGGGTTATATCCCGCTGGCTCACGGCGGACAGGCGTGGCAGGAAGCAACGATCTTCGACAGTGCAGTGATGTCGGCGGGCGGCCCCAAGTTCTATAACGATGCGTTGGTCAAGCTCGATCCCAAGGCGCTCGGCTCGAAGACCATGGAAAAGGCGTTCGACCAGTTGCGCGCGTTGCGTGGCATGGTCGACCCGAATTTCCCCGGCCGGGACTGGAATCTCGCTACCTCGATGGTCATCAATGGCAAGGCCGCCATTCAGATCATGGGCGACTGGGCCAAAGGGGAGTTCGCCAATGCGGGCAAGAAGCCGGGCGTGGACTACCTTTGCATGCGATACCCCGGCACGCAGGGCGACTTCATCTTCGTGACCGACCAGTTCGCCACCTTCAAGGCGGGCAGCGACCGGCAGGCCGGACAGTACGCGTTCGCGGAAGCCGTGATGGACCCCAAGGTTCAGGCCCAGTTCAATCAGATCAAGGGCGCGGTGCCGGCACGTCTCGATGTGCCCGCCGATGGCTTCGACGAGTGCGGTCAGAAGTCGATGGCCGACATGCGCACGGCGCTCAAGAACGGGACGATGGTCGGCAGCTTCGCCCACGGCCAGGCGATGCCCGAAGCATCGAAGACAGCGCTCTATGACGTCGTCACGCACTTCTTCAATTCGAATCAGTCGTCGGCCGATGCCGTGAAGGCGCTCGTCACGGCTATCCAGAATTCGAAGTGACGATCTGACCGCTCAGGCGGACGGCAAGCGTCCGCTGCGCTCTCGTGTTCGATGTTCTCGACGTGCAGGTGAAATCATGCTTCTACACTCTCGTGCCCAGTCCATAGACCCGGCAAAGTCCCCAGCCCGAGCGGAGAAAGTCGGGAAAAAGCGTTCTGCGCGCAACGCGTTCGAAGCGCTTCTCCCGAAGCTCGTGCTCAGCCCGACACTGATCATCACGCTGGTGTTCGTCTACGGCTTCATCGTCTGGACGACGGTGCTCTCGTTCACACGTTCCCGCGCATTCGCCACGTTCAAATGGGCTGGATTCACGCAGTTTGCACGCGTGTGGGAACACCCTCGCTGGCACGTCGCCGTGGAGAACCTCGGCATCTATGCGTCGCTGTATGTGGTCCTGTGCCTTGCAATCGGCCTCGCGCTCGCGATCCTTCTGGATCAGCGCATTCGGGCGGAAGGTTATCTGCGCGCGATCTTCCTGTACCCGATGGCGTTGTCGTTCATCGTCACCGGCACCGCGTGGAAGTGGATTCTCAATCCGGGGCTCGGCCTGACGAAGCTCTTCCACGACTGGGGATGGTCGAGCTTCCAGTTCGACTGGATCATCAGCGACGACATGGCGATCTATACCGTCGTCATCGCGGCGGTCTGGCAAGCGTCCGGCTTTGTCATGGCGATGTTCCTCGCGGGCTTGCGCGGCATCGACCAGGAGCAGATCAAGGCAGCGTCGATCGACGGCGCGCGGATGCCCTCGATCTATCGCCGCATCATCATTCCGCAATTGCGCCCGGTCTTCATCTCGGCACTCGTGATCCTGGTTCACCTGGCGGTGAAGAGCTACGAGCTGGTGATTGCCTTGACCGGTGCAGGCCCTGGTTACTCGACCGAACTCCCATCGACGTTCATGTACTCGTTCACGTTCACACGTAACGAGCTGGGTATGGGAGCCGCGAGCGCCGTGATGATGCTCTGCACCGTCGCCGCGATCATGGTGCCCTACCTCTACTCGGAAATGCGCCCCCGTCGTTCCGGCGGCGGTCACTGAAGCAATCCGTACCTATCCACGTAGCCTGAAGGAGACAAGCATGGCTGCCAAGACCTGGGACTCGCCACAAATGGTGGTGGGAAAGCATAACAACGTATCGCGCATCGTCATCTATTCGATGTTGTTGATCGTCGCGCTCGTATATCTCGTGCCGCTCGTCGTGATGTTGCTCACCTCTTTCAAACCGCTTCAGGAAGTGTATGCGGGCAATATTCTCGCGCTGCCGCACGAATGGACGCTCGCTGCATGGGAGAAGGCCTGGGGCTCGGCCTGTGTCGGTCTCGACTGTTCCGGCGTGAAAGGCTTCTTCTGGAACTCGTTTCGTATGGTCTTTTCAGCAGTGTTCCTTTCGACGCTGATCGGCGCGCTCAATGGCTATGTGTTGACGAAGTGGCGCTTCAAGGGCGACAACGTTCTGTTTGCGCTCGTCCTGTTCGGCTGCTTCATCCCGTTCCAGATCGTGCTGATCCCGATGGCGACGTTTCTCGGCAAGATCGGTCTCGCTCAATCTATCACCGGCCTCGTCTTCGTGCATGTGGTCTACGGGCTGTGCTTCACGACGCTGTACTTCCGCAACTACTACATCGCGTTTCCCGATGAACTCGTGAAGGCCGCGATGATCGACGGAGCGCGCTTCTTCCGCATCTTCTTTCGGATCCTCCTGCCGAACTCGGTGCCCATCATCACCGTCACCGTGATCTGGCAGTTCACGAACATCTGGAATGACTTCCTGTTCGGCGCATCGTTCACGACGGGCGCATCGGCGCCGATCACGGTAGCGCTCAACAACATCGTCAACACTTCTACCGGCGTCAAGGAATACAACGTGCAGATGGCCACCGCGATGATCGCGGCGCTTCCCACGCTGCTCGTCTACGTCGTCGGAGGTCGTTATTTCGTCCGCGGTTTGATGGCTGGTTCGGTCAAGGGGTAATCATCATGTCTTCTCTTCATGTCAGCAACGTGCGCAAGGCCTACGGCTCTACGGAAATTCTTCGCGAGATCAATATCGACGTGGACGATGGCGATTTCCTCGTGCTCGTCGGCCCGTCGGGTTGCGGCAAATCGACGTTGCTCTCGCTCATTGCCGGACTCGATACGCTATCGGGCGGCGAAATCCGCATCGGTGACGACAAGGTCAACGACCTGCATCCGAGCGAGCGCGATATCGCCATGGTCTTTCAAAGCTATGCGCTGTACCCGAACATGACCGTGGGGCAAAACATCAGCTTCGGGCTCGAGATGCGCAAAGTCTCGAAGGGCGATCGCGAGAAGGCGGTACAGGATGCGGCGCGTCTTCTTCAGATCGAACATCTGCTCGATCGCCGTCCGGGTCAGCTTTCGGGCGGCCAGCGCCAGCGCGTCGCGATGGGCCGTGCGCTCGTGCGTCATCCCAAGATCTTCCTGTTCGACGAGCCGCTCTCCAACCTCGACGCGAAGCTGCGCGTGGACATGCGCACGGAAATCAAGAAGCTGCACCAGCGGCTGGGCGCGACCATCGTCTACGTGACGCACGATCAGATCGAAGCGATGACGCTTGCAACCCGCATCGCGGTGATGAAAGGCGGCATTCTCCAGCAGCTCGGCACGCCGGCCGAGGTCTATAACACGCCTGCAAACACGTTCGTGGCGACGTTCATGGGGTCGCCGTCGATGAACCTCATTCCCGCGCGCATCGAGGGGAGGAACGGCTCGCTGCATCTGAAGATCGGTCAGGGCAATGACGCCCTGGATCTCGAACTTCCGCCGCAATCTCAAGCCGTCGATCGCTATGTCGGCAAGGAAGTTATCGCAGGTTTGCGACCGGAGGCGATTGGGGTAGAGAACGAACGCGCGGCGTCTGCTATTCGAACCGTGCCCGTCAGGATCAACGTGCTCGAGCCCACTGGACCGGACACGCTCGCTGTCCTCGATTTCGGCGGCATGGAAGTGTCCGCGCGGCTCGGGCCGGACATGCCGCACGCGTCGGGTGAACGTTGCGAACTGCGTGTCGATCTGTCGAAGCTGGTGCTGTTCGATAAAGACACGGAAGCACGCATTCATTGATCGAAGACTGGGACGGTGGACTTATGAGCAAGTCGAATGGACCATGCCCGACCGCGCTGGTTACCGGCGGACGCAGGGGAATCGGGCGATCGATCTGTGTCGAACTGGCGCGGCGCGGTTTCGATGTCGTGCTGACCGACGTGACCGATGACGAAGACGCGCAGGCGACGTGCGAACTTATCCGCAACGAGGGACAAGATGCGCTTTTCGTTCGCAGCGACCTGAGCGATATCGAATCGCACGCAGAGGTAGTGAACGCCGCGATCGGTTTCAAAGGCAGCTTGGAGTGCCTCGTGAATAACGCGGGCGTCGGCTCGCCAAGTCGTGGCGATCTCCTCGACGTTCGTTCAGACGCGTTCGACACCGTGCTCGGCATCAATCTTCGCGGCACGTTCTTCATGACGCAAGCTGTCGCGCGGCACATGATCGCGACGCCATCGAAATGTGCGCGCTCGATCGTGACTGTCTCGTCGGTGTCGGCGCAGATGGCCTCGACGGAGCGAGCGGAATACTGCCTGTCGAAATCCGCCTTGCCGATGCTTACGCAGCTTTTCGCGCTGCGATTGGCGAAGTCGAATATCAGCGTCTTCGAAGTGCGGCCCGGAATCATCCGCACGCCGATGACGGCAGGCGTCGCACAGAAGTACGAGGCCCGATTCGAGGAAGGGCTGGTCCCCGCGGCTCGTTGGGGCGAAAGCGACGAAGTGGCTCGCGCGGTCGCCACGCTCGCCGATGGATCTCTTCCGTTTTGCACTGGCAGCGTGTTGCACGTCGACGGCGGCCTTTCGATCCCTGCATTTTGAGCGTGACCGACATGAATACGACGACATATGACTACGTGATCGTGGGCGGCGGCTCGGCCGGATGCGTGCTCGCCAATCGGCTGAGCGCGGACCCCACGGTGAAAGTGCTTCTTCTGGAAGCGGGCGGTTCGGATCGTCACCCGTTCTTTGCGATGCCTGCCGGCTTCGCGAAGATGACCAAGGGCATCGGCTCGTGGGGCTGGCATACCGTGCCACAGAAGCATCTCAACAATCGCGTCCTGCGCTTCACGCAAGCGAAGGTTATCGGCGGCGGCTCGTCGATCAACGCGCAACTCTATACGCGAGGCGTGCCCGCCGACTATGACGAATGGGTCAGCAAGGCCGGAGCGACGGGTTGGTCCTATCGCGAGGTATTGCCGTATTTCAAGCGTTCGGAAAACAATCAGCGCTTCGCGAATGAGTTCCACGCCTACGGCGGTCCCCTGGGCGTCTCGAATCCGATCAGCCCGCTTCCTATCTGCGAAGCGTTCTTCCAGGCCGGGCAGGAGTTAGGCATTCCGTTCAACCCCGATTTCAACGGCGCTTCGCAAGAGGGCCTTGGGTACTATCAACTGACGCAACTTGACGCGCGTCGTTCGTCGGCAGCGACGAGCTTCATCAAGCCGGTGCTCGGACGGCGTAACCTCACCGTGCAAATGGCCACGCGCACGTTGCGCGTCATCGTCGAAGGCCATCGTGCAGTGGGTGTCGAGGTAGTCGTCGGCGACAGCCGCGATACGCAAATCATCAGGGCCGCGCGAGAAGTGATCGTCTCTTCCGGCGCTATCGGTTCACCCAAGCTGCTCCTGCAATCCGGTATCGGGCCCGCGTCGCATGTCCGGTCTGTCGGGATCAAACCCGTCCATGATCTGCGCGGCGTCGGCGAAAATCTTCAGGATCACCTCGATCTGTTCGTCATTTCTGAATGCACGGGCGATCACACCTACGACAAATACAACAAGCTGCATCACGCTGCGTGGGCCGCGTTGCAATACGTCGTGCTGAAAAAAGGCCCGGTGGCGTCGAGTCTCTTCGAAACTGGCGGGTTCTGGTACGCAGACCGTGACTCGCCCAACCGCGACCGCTCGCCCGATATCCAGTTCCATCTGGGGCTCGGTTCGGGAATCGAGGCGGGTATGGCCAAGCTGCAAAACGCGGGCGTGACGCTGAACACGGCTTATCTACGGCCACGGTCGCGCGGCACGGTTCGTCTCGCAAGCAGTAATCCGGCCGATGCGCCTCTGCTTGATCCCGACTACTGGTCGGACCCGCACGACAGGGACATGGCCATCAAGGGCTTGCGTTTGGCTCGCGACATCCTCAGCGCGCCCGCCATGCGCCGCTTCGTGCAGAACGAAGTTCTTCCCGGATCGCGGGCCAACAGCGATCAGGAGCTTTTCGAGTACGCGTGCGCGAATGCGAAGACCGACCATCACCCGGTCGGGACATGCCGCATGGGACAGGCAAGCGATCCGGACGCGGTGGTAACGCCCGACTTGCGGCTGATCGGTCTCGATGGCCTGCGCGTCGTCGATGCGTCCGTGATGCCTTTCGTGCCCTCCTGCAACACCAATGCGCCGACCATCATGATCGCCGAGAAAGCAGCGGACATGATCATTCAGTCCGCGTCTGCGAGCATCGCCGCGCCCACGGTTGCACCTGTCACGAATCTGTCCGACTTCGCCATTCCTTCCAGACACTGAGAGGTACAGCATGAACATCAATTTGCCACTGCAGGACGGGACTGTCCGGGCGTACTCGCTGCAAAATCTGGAAAACCAGCTTCCCGGATCGAGCGCCCCGACGTTCAACCGGATCGCGTATGCGGCCGCGCACGTCGTCGTCGATGCGCGTGCTGCTTACGAGCCGTCGGGTGATGCACCCGCTGTCGATTGGGACGCGACGCTGGCATTCCGCACGTACCTTTATAGTCTCGGATTCAAGGTCGCCGAGGCGATGGACACCGCCCAGCGCGGCATGGGCATCGGCTGGCCTGTCGCGGCCGAATTGATCCGACGCAGCATCGCTCACGCGAAGTCGATTCCCGGCGCCGATCTCGCCTGCGGTGCGGGCACTGATCATCTCGATAGCAAGAAAGCGCATTCTCTCGACGACATCGTTGCCGCTTACAACGAGCAGTTCGAGGTTGTCGAATCTGCGGGCGGCCGTCCGATCATGATGGCGAGCCGTGCGCTCTGCGCGGCTGCGCGCTCCGCCGATGACTACAAGTACGTCTACGAAAAAGTCATCTCCGCATCGCGCGAGAAAGTCGTGCTGCACTGGCTCGGCGATGCGTTCGATTCGGCGCTCGCCGGTTACTGGGGCAGCAGCGATGTCGATACCGCGATGGCCACAGTGCTCGACATCATCGGTCATCAGAAGGAGAAGATCGAAGGAATCAAGATCTCTCTGCTCAACGCGGAGTATGAACGGCAGTTGCGCTCGAAATTGCCAGAAGGTGTCGTCATGTTCACCGGCGACGACTACAACTATGGCGAACTCATCGCCGGTGACAACACAGGAAAGTCGCATGCATTGCTGGGCATCTTCGATCCGATCGCGCCGGTTGCGTCGAAGGCGCTGGCATCGCTGGCCCGAAACGACATCGACACCTATCACGCGCTGATGGCGCCGACGGTCACGCTGTCGCGCGAACTATTCGTCGCGCCGACGCAGTACTACAAGGCCGGCGTCGTATTCCTTGCGTGGCTCAACGGGCACCAGAACCATTTCTCGATGGCAGGCGGAATGCAGTCGGCGCGATCGGCGCTTCACTACGCGGACGTCTTTCGTAAAGCCGATGCTTCCGGCGTGCTGATCCGTCCGGAACTTGCAGTAAGGCGGATGAAGCAGTTCATGGAGCTGGTCGCCGGCATAGAGAACTGAGCGCTCGACGATTACCGGATGCTACTGGCCGCCCGAATAGAGGTGCTTCATGTCTTCGTCGGAGGCGGGGCGAACGACGGTGCGCGATCCGGACGTCGATGAGCCTGACGGCATGCCGCCATACTCCGTTGCGTGATCGGTCGCTACTCGTGCCTCAGCCGCCTGGATGTCGCCCGGATAACTGGCATCCGCGCTTTTGGCCGGATCGTAGCCGGCCTGTTCGAGCTGTTGCAGCTCTGCACGCACCTGGGCACGCGTCAATGCCGGATCCGTCTGGGAGAACGCAGCCAGAGGCAAGGAAAGCGCCGACGCTGCGGCGACCGCGATAACGACTGATTTCATGACAACCTCCTCGTAAATGCCAGCCGGAAAAACTCGGGTGCGAAGCGGCCGTTGCGAAACACAGGTCGAGTCTCGGCTCTCTGCACCGTCGTATCGATTGTCGGCCAGCGCCGACGCCCTCGACACCCACGTAGGTAGGCGAGCGCCCGAAATCGCGCCGCGAAGATGTAGGCATTGTTAAGCGGACGGATACATTCGTACCGCTACATTTGTATATCCGCATTCGAATGCGGTCCTGCTATTCTGTCTGGATGTCATGCTGCCGTATTCGCGGACGGCGACATTTCCGGATCGGGCATCGCGATGAGATCGTCAGACCTCTGGGTGCGCAGGTTCAGATCGGCGGCTCAGGAACGGGCGTTTCTGAGGGACTACGCGCAGCGCATGTCCGGCCAGCGAAGACTCGCCATCGCGATTTTCACCGCGTTGTGGATCGTTTTTTCGATCCGTGACTTCGGGCGGATCGACATACTCGATCCCGCCCATCTGCACCACCACGAAATAATCTTCGCGAGAAGCGCCGCGGCCATCGGCATGAGCGTGGCCGTCGTGCTGTGGACGCCGCGCGCACTCGATGAACGCTGGGCCGTCGGGCTCCTCTGCCTGTGGACGCTCAGTGCGTGGCTCGCCACCTTGAGACTGCTGCAGATCGTGGACCTGCCGTGGCACGAACACTATTCGATCCTGACGCTCACGCTGTTCACGATCTTCATGGCGTTCCGGCTACGCGTGGTTACCACAGCGTGGCTGGTCGGGCTGTGCATTGCAAGTTATCTGCTCATGCTGTTCCTCCAGCCTCCGGGCGAGAAGTTCGGTATGCACCTGTCGTCGGTGATTGCGCACGGCACGAGTCTGCCGCTGACGTATGCCATCGGTCTGCTCGTCAGTATTCCGCTGGAACGTTCGGCACGGCGCGAATTCATGTACCGGCGCACCTTGCGCGCGGCCAAGGCGCGCGTCGAAGCCACGTCGCGTGCGATCAACGAGCAGAACAAACGCATGCAGGAGCTCGTCAAGGAGAAGGAGCGGTTCTTTTCGTCGGCATATCACGACATCCAGCAGCCGCTCGCCGCGATCAACCTCTTCATTCGCAGCGCCCGGACGAGGATCAGGGACGGACACGCGGTGGATCGCGATCTCGATGTGATCGAAGAGACCGCGTCCGAAATCCTCGACATGTTCAAGGAGATCCAGGACTACAGCGAGCTGGGCTCGCATGTTCCCCGCCTTGTGCCGGTCAATACGTTCGACCTGCTGACCGAAGTCTTCCAGCAATATCGGGAGACGGCCGAGTTGCGGGGCATCGATCTGAGACTCGCGAGGCGTCGAGTCGAGCCGCCGTCCATCGAGACCGACCGGTCGCTCTTCAAGCGGGCCGTATCGAATCTCGTATCGAACGCGATCAAGAACACGTCGTCGGGCGGCGTCGTGCTCGGCTGGGTGCAGGTGGATGACCGGTTGAGAGTCGATGTATGGGACACGGGCATCGGCATTGCACCGGCCTATCGGGAAGCTATTTTCGCCGAGTACTACCAGATCAACAATCCGGGACGCGATCGTTCGAAAGGGCTGGGACTGGGGCTGTCGATCGTGCAGCGTGTGGTTCGCATTCTTCCGGGACACGCCATGAGTTTCGCTTCGGTCGAAGGGCGCGGATCGCGCTTTTCGCTCTACGCGAGCACTTCGGCATCGAAGCCGGCTGGCGCGACGACCCAGCATGGCGAGCGCCACCGCCCCGATCTCGATGGCACGTTCATGCTGCTGTGCGACGATGAACCGATGGTCCTCGAAGGCCTGCGACGCCTCTTTTCGAGCGCGGGCGCGCTCGTGCAGGCCGCCGAGTCGATGGCCGGGTTCGAGGCCATACTCGCCGATGACAGCCGCATTCCCGATCTCATCGTGACCGATATCCGGCTGCGCGATGGCGTCTCCGGCAAGGAAGTCGCAGACCGGATCAGGCGTCACTTCGCGTGGGCCGGCGTGATTCCCGTCGCTTTCATCACCGGCGAGTTGCTGTCGGTTCAGGTGCTGCGCGACTTCCCCGAGCCGTTCGTGCTGCTGCGCAAGTCGTCGGCGCCGGAGGACTTGCTGGCGGAGATCAGCCGCTTCGTTGCCGCCCATCGGCAGATGAATCCCGATCTCGCGACGGATCTGTCACCGGCAGCGTCCCGAGCTTGATGCCTTTGTCGGCCAGCATCACGATGAGTTCGGTGCGCCGCCGCAGATTGAAGTGCGCGAGCAGATGACTGATGTACTTGCGCACCGTGATGTCTTCGAGCCCCATCTTCGACGCGATGGCTTTGGACGGGAGGCCGCGCACGAGCCACGCGAGCGTTTCGTACTCGCGGGGCGTGAGTCCGAGATCCGGCGCGTCCCAACGTGCCGCGCCACCGTGCGGCGGCTGCGCATGTCCTGATTCGCGTGCCGGCGCCTCGGCCATGTCGATCGTGCGCCGCAGCCCGGCGATGCTCGCCGCGGGCAGATAGACGCCGCCCGAGAGCACGGCGACGATCGCGGCATGGAGCGCTTCGGGCGACGACGATTTCGGCACGTAGCCCATCGCGCGCAGTGCGAGGCATCGACTGACCGTCTCCATGCTCTCATCGGCCGATACCACCACCACGGGCAAGGACGGCCGCGCGTCTTTCAGGCGGACCAGCGCATCGCAACCGTGCCCGTCGGGAAGTTCGAGGTCCAGAAACACGATATCCGGATGATCGATCATCGCCGAATCGACGCCATGCGACAACGTGCTCGCATGAAGCAGTTCGACATGCGGAAAAAGCTCTTTGATGAGCAGTGCAAAACCGGCTCTGAAGAGTTCGTGATCATCGACGAGCAGCACGCGCATCGCATCGTCTCCCTGACGGTACTCGAATAATTCTATACGCGGTTTACAGTCGCGATGTGGTTATTCAATCCCTGTCGATCAAGATTCCCTACGACTTTCGATGTACACCGTCTAGCCGATAGGTTCGATATCCCGCCGCTTGTAGGCTCATGCAATCGCACGAGATTCGGCGTGGCACGCAGGCGGTGTCGCCTTGAACGAGGATGTGCGATATCGAGCGTGCTCGTCGATTGACCTCGATATTCGGCACGCGTAATCCACCAGCAATGAAGGAGCGAAGCATGGAAATGAAAGCGCACGATCCGTCCCCGGAACAAGCGGTCACTCATGAAGTGAGCGCCGACCATCACGGCGTCGTTCAGACTCATCTGGCCGGCACCATGACTGGCGTGGCGTATCGCTACGATGCGTGGCCCTCGCTGCACGGCGAGGTCGCCTTCGGGTTCAACGCAGGCCCGATCCAGGCGGGATCGCACGTGTTCGTGTCCGTCAGCGAATGCGATAACGGCGGCAACCGCTTCATGGGTTCCGCCATCTACACCGTGCAAAACATCGTGGTGAAGCCGGGCCGTACCGAGTTCCGCATCAATATCGGATGGAATTCGCCGCTTCGGGTATCGACGGATATTCTCGTCATCAATCCGTAAGCTTCGCCGCGCGGCCCGTCTCTTCATGCATCAAGTAGTTCGGATATCGAACTAATGTGCGAGGGACGGGCTTTTGCGCGAGGAGACCTGACGTACAGAGGGCGCAACAGAAAGCGCAGAAACAACCGAGCGCCGCGCCCCGATTCGCACTGCGTCCGAGCTTCAATCAGCCGAGACAGTCTCTCATCTTGCGCGGCACTTCCACTCGGCGGAAGGCGTCGCCACATGGAGTCGATCATGCCGTCCCAGCCTTCATCCATTCCGGTTCGCGGCAGCGAGCGCGCGGCGCTGCCTACGGCGCACGTCGTCGGTCCCGCAGCAAGCGACGAGCGACTGGAAGTGACATTGCGCGTGCGTCCGCGCGCGCAACTGCACGCATCAGCCTCCGAGGCGCAATCTCTTCGTCCGCCTGGCGAGCGTAGTTATCTGAGCCGCGAACAGCTCGCGTCGGCGCATGGCGCGGCGCCTGAGGACATCGCGAAGGTCGAGGCGTTCGCGCAGTCGCACGGCCTTCAGGTCGTGCTGACGAGCGCCGCGCGCCGCTGCGTCATCGTATCGGGCACGGTTGCGGCGCTGGAGTCGGCGTTCGCCGTGAAGCTGCAGCAGTACCGCTTCGACGGCGGCAGCTATCGCGGGCGCGTCGGCCCGGTGTTCGTATCGCCGGAGATCGGGGACATCGTCGAGGGCGTCTTCGGACTCGACGACCGTCCGCAGGCCATCGCACATTTCAAGCGCTCGGCGCATGCCGTGCGTGCGGAAGATGGAGGCGCGCCACACGCCGGCGGCGCTTCGTTCACGCCGCCGCAACTGGCGAAGCTATACAACTATCCCGGCGACACGGACGGCACGGGCCAGTGCATCGGCATCGTCGAGTTCGGCGGAGCGATCCGCGCGGCCGATATCCGCGCCTATTTCAAGGAACTCGGATTGCCCGCGCCGCACGTCAACACGGTGCTCGTCGATCACGCGCACATGCGTTCGGACGACGCGGACGCCGAGGTGATGCTCGATATCGAAGTTGCGGCCGCCATTGCGCCGAAAGCGCAGATCGTCGTGTACTTTGCGCCGAATACTTCGCAGGGTTTCATCGACGCGTTCACGCACGCCATTCACGACACGGTGCACAAGCCGTCCGTCATTTCGGTGAGCTGGGGCGGTCCGGAAAAGGACTGGTCGGCGCAGATCAAGACGCAGCTCGATCAGGTGTTCCAGGATGCGGCGGCGCTCGGTGTGACCATCTGCGCCGCGTCCGGCGATGCCGGTTCGAGCGACGAGAATCCCGACGCGCTCGCGAGCATCGGCCTTACGCCCGACGGCTTGTCGCACGCGGACTTCCCGGCTTCGAGCCCGTTCGCGCTCGCATGTGGCGGAACGAAGCTCGTGGCGTCGGCAAGTGCGATCACTAGCGAGACCGTGTGGAACGAAGATCCGGTGCGCAGCGCGACAGGCGGCGGCATCAGCGATTTCTTCGACGTTCCGGGCTATCAGGCCACAGCGAATATTCCTGTGTCCGCGAATCCCGGCGGCCGCAAGGGACGCGGCGTTCCCGACATCGCCGCGGACGCCGATCCGGCTACCGGCTATCTGGTGCGCGTTCATGGGCAGGATGCCGTGATCGGCGGCACGAGCGCCGTCGCGCCGCTGATGGCCGGTCTCGTCGCGCTGCTCAATCACAAGCTCGGGCATCCGGTCGGCTTCCTCAATCCGTTGCTGTATCGGACCGCCGGCATCACGCGCGATATCACGCAGGGCAATAACGGGGCGTATGCGGCCGGGAAGGGCTGGGACGCCTGCACCGGTCTCGGCGTTCCCGACGGCGCGAAACTGCTGGACGCGCTGATGTAACCGGTAAGCGCGAAGCGTCAGGCGCGGGCGGCGCCTTCGGGTGCCGCTCGATGGCGATGCGCCCGCGCGGGCGCGCGCCGTGGCCGGCTTCGCAGAGCAATCCAATCTGGTTGGGAGCAAGTCATGATTCAATCAATCCTCGACGCGCTGGACACCGATATCAGCTACCTGGTCGCCATGCTCCTGGTGCTCTTCTATGCCTGGAGCCGCTTCAATACGCCCCGGACAGTGCGCTCCGAGACGAGCCGTTTCCAGTTCTACGGCAGCGGCGTGGCCTATGTCATCTGCTGCGAAGCAATGCTGCTGATCATCACGTGGCTGGTGAAGGACAATCCGGACGCCATCAACTGGCTGCACATGGGCGCTGACGGAAGCGTCAGCAAGGAGGTTTCGGGATTCGATGCGCCGGCTATCGGCGCGCTCATGCTGACGACCCTGCTTCCGAGTTTTCCGTTTCTTCGGGATTTCGACGCAGGCATGCTCTCGTTCTTTCACGGCATGGGCGCCATTCCCGTCAATGCGATCCGCTGGGTGCAGCGGCTCGGCTCGGTTTCTTTCGTCATGACCGAGAGCGCGCTCGAAAGGGCGAGACAGTACGTCAGATGCCGGCCCGACCTGCAGGACGACCTTGCGCTGAAATTGGTCATCGACCCGGAAGGCGCCAGGATTCCCCATGCATTCACCGAAGTCGTGGTGCTCTATGTCGCCTACCGCGACCTTGAGATTCAACCCCGCTTCGTCAGTGCGTTCCCGGAAATAGATACGGAGTTCGAAGCGAAGATGGCGAACTTCTTCGCGCACAGTCTGGGCTACTTCGCGACGATCGACCAGTTGTCCGCGCAGAAACTCCAGCCCCCCGCGGATGCGACCGAGAATATCCGCAAGGTGATTCTCGCGAGCGCCGCCGATGTCAAACTGATGCTCGCAAGGGCGCTCCTCTACAGTTGCAACAACGATCTCGCGGTCGCCAATAAATTCCGGGCGATGGGTTTCGCCATCCCGCCGGCGAAGCGCATCCTCATACCAGCGAATCTGCTGTGTCTCGATCTGCTGGGCGTGATCGCGCTCTTCATCGTTTCGACGGTGCTTTCCGCCAACACCATGCCCATCGAGAAGGCGTTTTCGATCGGCGTGCTCGTCGCCTTCAATCACGTGATCGCGGCCATCGCCGCTCTCGTGCCGAAGCAGGCGTGGAAGTTCGCGGATATCGAGCAATCGAATGAACGGCCGTGGCTCGCCTATTTTCTCTCGACACTGGCCGCGCTATTGGTGGGATTGACGGCGTCGTATGCGTTCTATCTGTATCGCATCCACTTTTTCGATGCGAGCGGCCCGGTTCTGCCGTTCTCCGCGCAATGCAAGTGGCTGGTTCTGTCGACGGTGCTCGCGCTCGCACTGGCCTTCGAATGCGACAACTTTCGCAACGACGTTCCGCCACCCTTGCTCCGGTGGGCCGAAGGCGCCGGCCTCGGTGTTCTGATGGGAATGGTGGGCGCATTCGTCGTGTATTGGCTCCGTGTGGATCAGGCGCTGCTTCACGCGAACGACAAGCCGCCCAGCCTGTTGGTGCCGATATTGCTGAGCGCCGCGATCGGTGCGCTTTTCGGCTCGACGATCCCGCATTGGTATCGCACGTCCGTGTCGCGCGTCACGAAACCGCCACGGCCGGATAGCCTGGCGACGCCTGCGGCCATATAGCCGGGCGGGGCGTCGCGGCGCAGATTTCAAAGTCTGCTGCTACGTTTGTCTTATCGATGCGCGCGCACGTCATGTGCGCGCGCTTTTCGTTTAACCCGTGTCTGCTCCCACGCACGCCGGAACGGCTTAAACTACCTTCAGACCTACCCCAATTTCTTCGTCAGATGGAAAAAGATGGAAAACCCAGATCACGCCGCGGGCGACCGGACGGCAGCGCACCGCGCGACGCCTACGCTCGACTTTCCGGTTGTCGGCATCGGAGCATCGGCGGGCGGCATTCAGGCCCTGATCCGGTTCTTCGAACACATGCCACCGGATCCGGGCATGACCTTCGTGATCGTGCTTCATCTCTCGCCTTCGCACGAAAGTCAGGCTGACAACGTTCTGCGGCGCGTCACGCGCCTGCCGGTCTCGCAGGTGACCGAAGCCACGCCCATCGAAAAAAATCACGTCTATCTGATTTCTCCGGCGACCGCGCTATCGATGACCGATGGCTACTTGTCCGCAACGCCGGCAGAGCGCGGGCGCGGCCGGGGGCGAGGGCGGGCCGTCGCGATCGATCTGTTCTTCCGCAGCCTCGCCGAAGCGCACGGCGAGCGCGCGATCAGCGTCATTCTTTCAGGGTCGGGCAGCGACGGCGCGATAGGCATCGGCCGCATCAAGGAGTGCGGCGGCGTCACGCTGGCCCAGTCGCCGGAGGATGCCGAGTATGGGGAAATGCCCGCCAACGCGATGGCGACCGGTCAGGTCGACATCGTGCTGCCGGTGGTCGATATCCCGCAGAAGCTGATCGAATTGAATGAGAACGCTCGTTCGATCACGCTGCCGTCAGCCGACGTCGAGCCGGCAGCGGCGGAACTCGATCCGGCGGAGGACGGCGCGGTCTCGGCGGAACACGCGCTGCATCGCGTTCTGAATACGCTGCGCATTCGCACCGGTCATGACTTCCGGCACTACAAGCGCGCCACCGTTTTGAGGCGAATCGAACGCCGTTTGCAGGTCAACGGCCTGCCGAATCTGCTGGCCTATCAGCGCTTCGTCGAAACGCATCCGGAAGAAACGGGCGCGCTGCTCCGCGACATGCTGATTGGCGTAACGAACTTCTTTCGCGACCGTCAGGCGTTCGAGGCCGTCGAGCGCGAAATCGTGCCGGCCGTCATCGAGAGGAAGCTAGATGGCGATCCGATTCGCGTATGGGTCGCCGGATGTTCGACGGGTGAAGAGGCCTATTCGCTCGCCATGCTGTTCAGCGAGCGCAAGGCGACGGGCGCGGAGTTGCCGAGGCTTCAGATATTCGCAACGGACCTCGACCAGCAGGCGATAGAACTCGCGCGCACCGGCAGCTATCCGGAATCGATTCTGACCGACATTTCGCCCTCGCGCCTGCGGCGTTTCTTTACGTTCGAGCGCGGCCGCTATGTCATCAACAAGGCGCTGCGCGACAGCGTGCTGTTCGCGCCGCATAACGTGCTGCGCGATCCGCCGTTCTCGCATCTCGATCTCGTGTCGTGCCGCAACCTGCTGATCTATCTCGACCGGACCGTGCAGCGTCAGGTGCTCGAAACTTTCCATTTCGCGCTTCAGCCCGGCGGTTTGCTGTTTTTGGGAACGTCGGAGTCGGTGGACATCGCGGACGATCTCTTCAGCACGGTCGACAAGAAGAACCGGATCTATCGGGCGAGGATGCTGCCCACGAAAGTCCCCGTGATCTCGTCGCCGGCGGTGACCGGCAACCAGGCGGCCGCGCCGCGTGCGCTCGCGCCGGCGCCCATGCGCGACTCGGCGAGCGTGACTTTCGCGAGCCTTCATCGGCAGGCGATCGAACGCTATGCACCGCCGAGCGTGCTGGTGGACCGCAACGCGGAGATCCTGCACATGTCCGACGGAGTCGGGCGATTCCTGCGCTATGTCGGTGGCGAGCCCTCGCACAATCTGCTCACGCTCATCAACCCCGACCTCGGGCTCGAACTTCGCACCGCGCTCTTTCAGGCGCTGCAAAACGGCAGGAGCGTGGATGCGCAACAGGTGCGCTTCTCGCGCGGCGCCACGCATTCCTACGTGACCATGACGGTCCGTCCGTTCAACGACGCGACGGACTCGGCGGAGTTCTGCACGATTTTCTTCGATGAAGTCGATGAGACGACGCAGCCCGACGAAGAAGCGCAAGACGGCGCGGATCAGAATCCCTTCGTCGCGCATCTGGAGGGCGAACTGCATCGCACCAAGGAACTGCTGCGGCTGAGCATCGAGCAATCCAACGCATCGAACGAGGAACTGAAGGCTTCGAACGAAGAACTTCAGGCGATCAACGAAGAGATGCGCTCGGCGACAGAAGAACTCGAAACGAGCAAGGAAGAGCTGCAGTCGGTCAACGAGGAACTCGTCACCGTCAATAGCGCGCTTCAGCTCAAGGTCGAAGAAACGGCGAAGGCCAACGACGATTTGCAGAACCTTATCGCGTCGACGGGCATCGCCACGATTTTTGTCGACAGCGACATGCGCATCAAGCGATTCACGGCGCCCGCCGTCAGGTTGTTCAACCTGATCGAAACGGACATCGGACGTTCGCTATTCGACCTGACGCATCGCCTGATCTATCCGGAACTGGCCAGCGACGCGAGCGCCACTTTCCAGAGCCTGCAGATCACGCAGCGCGAAGTCGGCACGACGAGCGGCGAATGGTATCTGGTCCGGCTGTTGCCTTACCGTACCGCCGAAGACCGCATCGACGGCGCGGTGCTGACGCTCATCGACGTCACGGAGCGGCGCGTGGCCCAGCACGAGGTTCGCCTGGGTGAGGAACGGCTCAAGCTCGCCGCACTCGCGACAGACGACTACGCGATCATCGTGCAGGACCTGGACGGCAGGATCGTGAGCTGGAACAAGGGCGCGCAACGCGTGTTCGGTTACGACGAACCGGAGGTGCTGGGCAAGCCGGTCGATCTGATCTTCACGCCGGAGGATCGCGCGCAGGATGTCGCGCTCCGGGAACGCGAGACCGCGAAGGCGATCGGCCGGGCGGAAGATGAACGGTGGCATCAACGCAAGGATGGCCGGCGAATCTATTGCAGCGGCGTGACGACCACGATCACCAGCGAGGGCTTCAACGGACTGGCCAAGATCGTCCGCGACATGACCGACAGAAAGAGCGTGGAGAGTCAGCAGCAGTTGCAGCTCGAGATCGAGCGAGCGACGCGTGCTCAGGCCGAATCCGTCAATCGCCAGAAGGACGAGTTCTTCGCGGTGCTGTCACACGAACTCAAGAATCCATTGAATCTCATCCACGTGAAGGCCGAACTGCTCGGACGTGCGCCGGATGCAAGGAATATTCCGCTGGTTCAGAGTGCGGCCGAGGCCATTCAGCGCTCGGTGATCAGTCAGGCGAAGATCATCGACGATCTTCTCGACCTGTCCCGCGTGCGCACGGGAAAGCTCGCGCTGAATTTCGCCGATGTCGATCTCGCGGCTATCGTTCGCTCCGTAACGGAAGCCTGCGCCGGCGATGCGAGGAATAGCGGCATCGCCCTGAGCACGTCGCGGACCGACACCGCGCTTGTCATCCAGGCCGATTCCGTGCGCGTCGAACAAATGCTGTGGAATCTGCTTCGCAATGCGCTGAAATTCACGCCTCTCGGGGGCAGTATCGGGGTCGCGCTGTCCGAAGACAATCGCTTCGCCTGCATCGAAGTGACGGACTCGGGCAGGGGCATTGCGCCGGAGGTCCTGCCCAAGGTCTTCGACCTGTTCAGTCAGGCGCAAGGGAGCGTCAAACGGGACAGCAGCGGACTCGGCATCGGTCTGTCGCTCACGAAGCAACTGGCGGAAATGCATGGCGGAACGATCGAAGGGAAATCGGCGGGAGTCGGCCTGGGCGCCTGTTTCCGCTTGTGGTTGCCCAAGAATTCGCCTTTTGCCACGCGCGCGAAGTCGATTGGCATCGCCGACCCGAGCATCCTCAGGGGGCTGAGGGTCCTGCTGGTCGACGATTCGATCGAAGGCCTCGAAACGTTCGGCGCGCTGCTCGAACTCGAAGGCGCCGAGGTCACCGCCGAGTCGAGTGCGCGAAAAGCGCTTGCCCTGGCGATGGATCGCGAGTTCGATCTGATCCTGTCGGACATCGCCATGCCCGAAATGAGCGGGTATGAATTGATCGAAGCACTGCGCGAGCAAGCCAATACCGCGAAAGTTCCGGCCATAGCGCTGACGGGGTTCGGGCGCGATCAGGATGCCGCGCGTGCGTTGCGCGCCGGCTTCGATGCGCATATCGGAAAGCCAGTGACGTTGAACGCGTTACTGGCTGTCCTCGGGGCGAACATGCTGCGACGCTAGCAAGCCGGCGCGTGTGCGGAACTAGAAGCGGTCGCCTTCGAAACCGGGCAACGCCTGCGTCCCTTCGATCTCGACCGAATGCAGCCGCCTTGCATCGACGCCGAGAAGTCTCAGCATGGTCGGCGCGACCTGTGTCGTCACCACGCGGTCATCGACCGTGCGGCCCGCGTGCTTCACGCCCGGCGCGTACACAATCAGACCGAGGTGACCGTCGTCGGGCGCGTTGCCGCCGTGCTCTTCATCCTTCGATGCGCTCGACGTATAGATCACACCCGGATTCGGCTGCACGATGATGTCCGGCGTGCGCCCCTCGCGCGGATCGCCGAATGCGGCTGCGATGCGCGGACCGTAAAGCAGATAGGCATACGGCGCGTCCGCGCAGATGCCCGGCGCGTTACAGCTCAGATTGTCCTTGAGCGACTTCACGGCTTGCGCCAGTTGATGCTGATCGCGCAGCCAGATGAGACTGACATCGTCGCTTTGCACGAAGCCGGTGTCGACGAGGCCGCTGCCATCGTTCAGATTGCCGGTCTTCGTCGCGTTCTGGCCGTAGTTGCCCTTCGGATCGAGATAGTTGTTCGCCTGAAGGAGCGCCGCGACCGTATCGCCATTTTTGATGAGCTTGCTGTGATCGGTCGGCGACTGGCCGTGCTTGGCCGTCACGATGATCGCCGTGGACCGGTACAGCCCGCGCTGTTTCAGCTCCGACACGATGCGCCCGAGCGATGCATCGACATAAGCGATGGCCGCGCGCACCTGCGGCCCCGGCGTGAAGCTCGCGTCGAGATAGCCGCCGTTCGTTGCCACCGTGGCTTTCTGCGCGACGCTCAGCGTCTGGAAGTTCGCGCCGAAGATGGTCGGAACGCCGGGGGCGGGGTCGCCTGTCGAACTCTTGCCGTCGATCTGGTTGATGAGCGCCTGCACGTGGAGATCGTCGAAGACTTCGGTGTGCGTGTAGAGGTCGGTGTAGTTCGTGTTCGTCTTCGGGTCGATCGAGTTGATCTCGGTGCGCATGAGGTCGTCGACGCCCGCGCCCGACGGTCCGTTCAGCCAGTCGTAGCCCCACGCATGTTTGTCGGCCCACGCCGTGCGCGCTTGCGGCACGCGTGCCTTGATGACTTCGAAGACGGTGTTGGTCTTCACATAATCGTGCGGATAAACGGGCTTGCAGACGCCATCGACTTTCGCATGGGGAATCGCTTGCGGATTGAATGCATTGCCGCCGTCGAGATGCACGAGTGCGCCGCCATTCTGGGCATCGATGCCGGTGGTTTCGTCGAAGACCACATTCCAGCCCTGCGCGCCGCTGCAACTGGTATCGGACGGCGCGTACAGCGTGCGGTCGTACGACACGTCGTAAAAGAGTCCGGTCGTCTTGGGCGAACCGCCGGTCACGAGTGCAGCGAGACCGGGAAAGGAATCGGACAGCCCGGGCGTTTGAGCGTTCGTGTACGTGATGCCGTCTCTGGCGAGCAGCGCGATGTTGGGACACGCATTGGATGCCACGCAGCGCGCGACATCCTGTTCGTGCAGACCGTCGAAGCTGATGAGAATCACATGCTTCGCGGCGGCGCGGTCATCGTGATCCGGACGGCGATGATCGCGGTCGTCCGCCTTTGCGTGCGACGCGTTGAATGTAGCCGCCGCGAGAATCGCGGCGACGAGAGGGCTGTGCGCGAGGGTGCGTCTGTTCGTCTTCTTCATGTCTCACCTTGTTGTCGATTGATGAAGCTTTCGCGGAGGCCTATCAATGTGCGGTGCAATTGCGGCGTGTCCATGAACAAGGGCTTTCGATTGACTGTCTTCTGCGTACTTTATTTTTCGTCGGATGCAGTCGTTGTTAAGGATGTCATAAGGATCGGTGTGTTTCGCAGGGATATGAAACGGCCGCCCGGCGATTGCCCGGCGTTTGAAAATCGTCTGACTGAACCAATGCCAGATAACAGATTTGTAATTCAGCCGGCGTAAGGCGCGCGTAGAATTGCTTGCAGACGAACCGGAGCAAACGGGACTGCCAGAATGCGGGTACTCATTGTCGAAGACGAGCAGAAGGCGGGCGCCTATATAAAAAAGGGCCTGGAGGAAGCGGGTTACTTTGTCGATGTCGTCGGCGACGGCGCCGAGGGCCTCATTCTCGCGAAAGAAGAGAACTACGATGTGATCGTTCTCGACGTCATGCTGCCGTCGATGGACGGCTGGTCCATCGTCAAGAACCTGCGCGAGTCGAAGTCGACGCCCGTTCTCTTTCTGACCGCGCGCGATGACGTCGCCGACCGCGTGCGTGGCCTGGAGCTGGGCGCCGACGACTATCTTGTCAAGCCGTTCGCCTTTGTCGAACTGCTCGCCCGCGTGCGCTCACTTGCGCGTCGCGGTCCGCCTCGGGAGAGCGACCTCATCGTTCTCGGCGATCTGGAAATCGACATCACGCGGCGGCGCGTCAAGCGCGCGGGCAAGCGCATCGACCTCACGCCGCGCGAATTTGCGCTGCTTCAACTGCTCGCGAGAAGGCACGGCGAAGTATTGAGCCGCACGCAGATAGCGTCGTACGTCTGGGACATGAACTTCGACAGCGACACCAACGTGGTTGAAGTCGCGATACGAAGACTCCGCGCGAAGATCGACGACGAATTCGCCACCAAGCTGATTCAGACCGTTCGCGGTGTGGGTTACGTCATCGCGCTGGAAGACTCCGCGTGATCAGGCCACGTTCGTTGACCACCACGCTTGCTCTGGCGTTCGCGGCGACCACACTGGCGGTATTCGGGCTTGTCGGCACGTTCGTCTATCTTGCGCTGGAACAACAGGTCAAGGTTCAGGACGATCTCGATATCGTGCTCGCGGCGCGGCATACACGCCGCCTCGCCGACGAGTTGAGCGACTACGCCGATATTCTGCGGCATCGTGAACGACTCGAAAGCCAGGTGCTCGGCAACGAAGCACTATCGCTGCGAATCTCGGACGCGGCCGGAAAGACGCTCGTGCAACACAACGTCGATCCGGCGATCGGCACGCTCGAGATTCCCACCGTCGCGGTGCCCGCCAACGCCCAGATCACGGAGCGTTCCATCGCGCCGCTCGCCACCGCCGGCGGTGCGCCGATTCGCGCGCTCGCCGTCGATGCCGCGTTGCAGAACGGAACGATTGCGACCATCGTCGTCATGCGCGACATGCACGATCGCTGGCTGCTGCTGGATCGATACCGCGACAAGCTTCAACTGGCGGGCGTGCTCGGCGTTCTGCTGGCATTTAGCATCGGCTATTTTCTCGTGCGCCGCGCGATGCGGCCGGTGCGTGAAATGGCGGTCAACGCAGCCAGCATCACTTCGGACAAGCTCGATACCCGAATCGAAGTGTCGCGCGTCCCCACCGAACTCGAACCGCTCGTCGTCTCGTTGAACGGAATGCTTGCGCGACTGGAGAGCAGCTTTCAACGACTCTCGCAGTTCACCGCCGATCTCGCGCACGACATGCGCACGCCGCTTTCCAACATGCGCGGCGCGATGGAGGTGGCGCTTGCGCGGCCACGCCCGGTCGAGGAGTATCAGGCGACGTTGGAGTCCAGCCTCGAAGAATGCGAGCGGCTTTCGCGGATGATCGAGAACGTGCTGTTTCTCGCGCGCGCCGAGCATCCGCAGTTTTCGAAGAACATGCGCGTCATCGACGGCGGCAAGGAATTGCAGCATATCGCGGATTACTTCGAAGGATTGGCGGACGATGCCGGTGTTCGTATCGTCGCGTGCGGGTCCGCGATGTTGCGGGTCGATGTGGAACTCTTCAGGCGCGCGGTCAGCAACCTGCTTGCCAACGCGATGCGATTCACGCCGGCGCAAGGCATGATCACGCTGTCGATCCACAGCGCGGAAGACCGGGTCCGCGTATGCGTAGAGAACGAAGGCGCGCCTATTGATCCTTCCTTGCTCGAACGGATCTTCGATCGCTTCTATCGGGCGGATCCGTCGCGCGGCGCATCGGGGACGACGGCGGGATCGGCCGGGCTCGGACTTGCAATCGTTCGCACGATCATGGACCTGCATGGCGGCCGTGCGCACGCCGAGAGCGATGCGCGCAGCACGCGGTTCATACTGACCTTCCCGGTCGTGGAAGCGTCCGACCTGCCCGAAGGCGGCAGCGTTTCACGCACTCAGATTTCAAACTTGTAACGTCACCGTCAGACTTTCGGCAGTGCTCCGAATCCAGAATAGCTCCAACGTCGGCATTCATTGAAGCCGGTGTCGCGAGGGTAAATTGCACTCGGGCAAGACCCTCGTTTTCTATTTCGGAGAGGGAACACCATGAAAGCTATCACATGTGTGGTGCTTGCAGTATCGACGCTGCTGCCGTTCAGCGCTTTCGCGCAAACCACGGGCGGGCAGGTGACACGCGCAGAAGTGCGGGCCGATCTCGCGCGGCTGGAAGCGGTCGGATATCGGCCGAGCACGCATGACGCGGATTATCCCAATGCGCTCATGTCCGCCGAGTCGAAAGTCGCAGCGATGCAAGGCCACAACGCTGCGTACGGCGGCGATCAGGGCGGCGCGCAACAAGTGGGTAGCGCAGGCGCGCAATAACTTGTGAAGCGGCATCGCCGCGAAATTCATTCAATCGAATCACATTAGTCGAGTCATCGGCTTGTATTCACGCACTCCTTGAGGATTAAGATCATGAAACAGACTGTTTTGCTTCTTCTCGCTTCATTGGCTATCGGTGTGGCGGGGCAGGCGTCCGCGCAGACCAGCGGAATCACGCGCGCCGAAGTCAAGCAACAACTGGTTCAAGCCGAAGCACAAGGTCTGTTGCCTGCGAACGGCGTCGACTATCCGCCGAACGCGGCCGCCATCGCACGAAACAAGGCCGCCTTTCAGGCGCGAGAGCAAGCGCATGCTGCGGCAACGGGTTATGGCGGAGCAGCGGACGGTCAGACGTCGAACTGAACGCTGGCGCGTGTTATGTGCTTTTTTCTAAGAAATGCAGAATTTCTTGGGGAGAGCGCGTGACACGCTTCTGGATTTTCGCTGGATCCCGTATTCGTGTTGGTCTATTGGCGCTGCCCCTCCCCGGGGCGGGGGTCACTTTCTTTGCTGCTGCAAAGAAAGTAACCAAAGAAAGCAGCTTCTCACCGCCCGCAGTCACACGCAGTTTGGCCATGCTTGCCAGCCCCCGGTGGCACTCGCCTAAGTGTCGCCCCCAAAGGACCAACCGGGCTTGGCTCGCGCACGGTCTGCCACCCCAAATGTTTTAGCGCGCTGGTTCAGCACAAAAGAGCATCGGCACAGCGCTTCGCGCTGCCGTGGGGTTTGCGAGGGCAACCGTCGAAAAAGAAGCGCACGCGCACCCGCACCCGATTGACCCATCGGCCGCGAAGCGGGCCGGAGCTATTTGGTGCTGAACCAATTTGTTATGTGGTGCGATGAGTCAGACCGTGCGCGGTCCAAGCCCTTGTCTGCTTGTGGGGGCACTCGCTACTGCCGGGCCATTAGGCCAATCGTCTGTGCCGCGGCCGGTGTGAAGTGCTTAGGCTGGGGATAGCTGTTTCTTTGGTTACTTTCTTTGCAGCAGCAAAGAAAGTGACTGCCGCCCCGCACAGGGGCAGTGCTAATAGACCACTAAGAAATCGGGATCCAGCGAAAACCCCCTCATCAGGCCACATTGCCAAGCCCGATATCACTGATCTGCGCGCACCCGCCAGTCGCCGCCCAGCGCGACCAGCAAGCCCACCGAGGCGACGGCCCGGCGCGCATCGATCTGCTCGGCGGTGCGTTCATTGGTGAGCGCAATGGTCTGCGCGGTCACGACATCCAGATAACTCACCGCGCCGGCATCGAAACGATTCGTCACGAGCTTCAGCGAGAGCGCCGCCGCGTCCGACGCAAGCCGCTGGCTGCGTGCTTCGTCCGCGAGTGCGTTGAGGGCGGTGAGGTTGTCCTCGACTTGCTGGAACGACGTCAGCACGGTCTGCCGGTAATCCGCGACATAGCCGTCATAGCGGGCATGCGCGCTCGCAAGCGATGCCTTCCGGCGCCCGCCATCGAACAGGGTGCCCGCAAGCTGCGGACCGAGTGACCAGAAGAGACTCGGCGCGGTGAGCCAGGGCGCGAAGAAGCTCGACTCCAGACCCGCGCTCGCGCTCAGGATCAGATCGGGAAAGAACGCCGCACGCGCCTCGCCGATTTGCGCATTCGCTGCGAACACGCGGCGTTCCGCTGCGGCGATGTCCGGCCGGCGTTCGAGCAATTGCGAAGGCAGCGCCTGCGGAATCTCCGGCAACACGAAGGTTTGCTTGCGCGCGGGTATCGAGAAGGTCGAGGCCGGTTCGCCGATGAGCGTCGCAATCGCATGTTCGAGCATCGCGCGTTGCGAGGCGGCCTCGGTCGACTGCGTGCGCGTGCTTTCCAGTTGCGCCTGCGCCTGCGCCACCGCCGATGCATCGATCGCGCCGCTCGCGAGTTGCCGCTTCAGTAGTTGCAGGGCGGCGTCATAAGCGGTGACGGAATCGTCGAGAAGCTGCTTCTGGGTATCGAGCGAGCGCAGATTGAAGTAGTCCACCGCGAGTTGGCTCGACAGCGACAGACGCAGCGCTTCGACATCGGCGGCGCTCGCCTCGGCGCTGGCTTGCGCATCGAGTGTGGCATCGTGGATGCGGCCGAAAAGATCCGGTTCCCACGATGCCGATACGCCTGTCGAATAGTCGGAGATGGTCTGTCCCGCCAGCGATTTGCCGAGCAGATTCTGCGATGTGCGATAGCGGCTTTGCGCCACGCCGGCTGTTACCGTCGGGAAAAAGCCCGCGCGCTGATAGTCGACCATGGCGCGCGCTTCCTGCAACGAAGAGACGGCTTTCTTCAGCGACTGATTCGAGACGTTCACGCGCGCTTCGAGATCATCGAGTTGCGGGTCCTTGAATGCCATCCACCAGGGGCCGCGCGGTGTCGAATCGGCGGGTGCGGCGACGGACCATTGCGGCGAACCCGCGAAATGCGCCGGAACGGCGACCTCCGGTGTCTGATACGGCGGCACCGTCGAGCAAGCGGCGAGCGTCACGCAGACGAGGGCAGCGGCGCAACGGCGCAGCGCGATAGGGACACGTTTCATTCCGTCCTCCTTCACGATGCGCTCGCGGACTTGGCGATCTTCACCGCTTCGCCGCTCGTGATCGCGTCGCCGGGGTTGTCGATCACTTTATCGGACGACTGCACGCCGGTCATGATCTCGACATGCGTGCCGAAATCGCGGCCGAGCGTCACGGTCTTGAGACTGATCGTGTTCGATGCATCCACGGTCGCCACCGTCACGCCGTTCGGCCGGAAGAGCAGGGCGCTCACGGGGAGATCCAGTTTCGGCGTCTGACTGACGAGTTCGAGATGCGCTTGTGCGTAAGCGCCCGGCAATAGCGCGCCATCGCCGTTCGCCACGTCCAGCTCGACGCGCAAGGTGCGGGTCACCGGGTCCATCGCGCCGGCGTTGCGCGCGACCGTCGCGGGGAAGCGTCGTCCGGGATACTGCTGCGCGGTGAGATAAGCCTGGGTCGTCGAGGTCACGTAAGGCGCATCGCCTTGCGGCACATCGATGAATACGCGCAAGGTATCGCTCTGCACCACATGGAAGAGTTCGCCCGTGGTGCCACCGAGGCCGGGCGTGCCGCCCGCCGTGACGAGCGCGCCGACATCGACACGGCGCGCGCTGACCACGCCGTCGAACGGCGCGAGCACTTTCTCGTAGGACACGAGTTCCGTGAGGCGGCGCACGTTGGCCTGCGCGGATGACAACATGGCCTGCTTCGCAAGCATGTCGCCGGATTTTGTATCGGCATCCTGTTGCGACACCGACTGCGTCTTCAGCATGTCCTGCCAGCGTGCGGCCGTGTCCCTGGCATAGACGTAGTTCGCTCGCGCGGTGGCTTCGTCGGCGCGTGCCTGCTGCAATTGCGCATCGACTTCGGGTGTTTGAATCACCGCGAGCAATTGCCCTTGCTTCACGTGCGCGCCGATGTCGGCATACCAGTGCTGAACATAGCCGCTGGTGCGCGCATACACGGACGCGTCCGAGAACGCCGACACGGCGCCCGGCAACAACAGTTCTTGCGTGGCCGGCGCCTGACGCGGCGCGATGACCGATACGTTCATCACGCTCTGGACATCGGCCTGCGCGGCCAGCGCGCTTTGTGCGTGCAGGCGCGGAATGATGCCGGCGCCGAGCAGCGCGGCGGCGATCCCGAGAAGAATTAGCGCAGGGAGAAAGCGCCGCCTGGTCGTGTGTTCGTCTTGCTGGTTCATGATGGTCGCTATTAGGCGTCGATGGAAGGTTGTGCACTCGATGCGCCCCGCGCAGCCTGCCGTCGCGCGAGCCATGCATGCACGACGCCGAACACCACGGGCACGAAAAGCAGCGTGGACACCGTGCCGAGCATCAGGCCGCCGATCACCGCGCGTCCGAGCGGCGCGTTCTGTTCGCCGCCATCGCCCAGTCCGAGGGCCATCGGCAGCATGCCGATCAGCATCGCGAGCGCGGTCATCAGCACGGGGCGAAAGCGTGAGAAGCCCGCCTCGATGGCGGCCTGCACGGGCGGCATGCCATCGCGCAACAGTTCGCGCGCGGCGTTGATCACGAGGATGCTGTTCGCCGTCGCGATGCCGATGCAGAGAATCGTCCCGGTGAGCGCCGGCACGCTCAGCGTGGTGCCGGTCGCGAAGAGCATCCACGCGATGCCCGCAAGCGAAGCAGGCAATCCGCCGATGATGATGAGCGGATCGAGCCACGACTGAAAGTTCACGACCATCAGCAGATACACGAGCGCGATCGCGAAGACAAGTCCGAAGCCGAGGCCGCTGAACGACTGCGTCATCGACTGGACCTGCCCGCGCATGACGATGGTCGAGCCGCCCGGCAGATGCGCGCGGCTCTGCGCGATCAGGCGCGACACGTCCGCGGCGACGCCGCCGAGATCGCGACCCTGCACCGACGCGTAGATATCGATGACGGGCTGCACGTTGTAATGCGACACCACCGCCTGCTGCGAGCCGCGCTGCATGCTGCCGAGCGACGCCAGAATGCTCTGCGGCGCGCTCGATGCCGCGTGCTGGCTGAGCGGCAGATTGGCGAGCGTCTGCAGCGAGTGGATATCGTACTGAGGCACCTGCGCCATGAGCGGATAACTCACGCCGTTCTTCGGATCGAGCCAGAAATTCGGCGTGGTCTGCGAACTGCCCGAGAGCGAGATCAGCATGTCCTGCGCGATCTGCTTCTGCGTGAGGCCGGCGAGCATCGCCTTGGTGCGATCGACGCGGATGTTGATCGCCGGGGCATCGTCGGGTTGCTGGATGCGCGCATCGACGAGACCGTGCACGCCGCGCATCCTGGCGAGCAGATCGTCAGCCACGGCGCGATTGGCGACCAGATTCCTGCCGACGATCTGTATGTCGATCGGCGCGGGCTGGCCGAAGTTGAGAATCTGGCTCGTGATGTCGGCGGGCAGGAACGAGAACGTGGTGCCGGGGAACGAAGCGGCCAGCACGCCGCGCAGTTTCGCGACGTACGATGCGGTCGGCGCATGACCGGGCTCGAGGGCGATCATGATGTCGGCATCCTCCGAACCGATAGGCGCCGACGACGAATACGTGAGGTTGATGCCGCTCACCGGCAGGCCGATGTTATCGAGCAGCGACGCCTCTTCGGACTTCGGTATCACGGTGCGGATTTTCGCTTCCACCTGATCGGCGAGCCGCGCGGTTTCTTCGATGCGCGTGCCGGTCGGCGCGCGCATATGCAGGCGAATCTCGCCGGTATCGATACTCGGAAAGAAATCGCGTCCCGCAAATGGAATCAGCGCCATCGAAGCGGCGCAGAAGAGCGCGAAGATCAGGATGACCGTGCGCGGCCGGCCCGTGTTGTTCGTGAGCGCGGCCTTGTATCGCAGACGCAGGCGCTCGAAGCGATGTTCGAACGCCGCTTGCCCGCGCAAGAGAAACGCAAGCCGCCCGGCCGGCGCCTGCTTCGAGCGTGCCTTGAGCAGGTACATGGCGAGCGTCGGAATCAGCGTGCGCGAGAAGAAGTACGACGCGCACATCGCGAACACGACCGCTTCGGCCATCGGCACGAAGAGATAGCGCGCCACGCCCGACAGCATGAACATCGGCGCGAACACGATGCAGATGGAAAGCGTCGAAACGAAAGTGGGCACGGCGATCTCGCCGGAGCCGTTGAGAATGGCATCCGCGAGCGGCGCGCCGTTCTCCAGATGATGCGTGATGTTTTCGATCGCGACGGTCGCATCGTCCACCAGAATGCCGACGGCGAGCGCGAGACCGCCGAGCGTCATGATGTTGATGGTCTCGCCGAGCGCGGACAGCGCCAGCAGCGAGGTAATGACCGACAGCGGAATCGTCACCGCGATGATGAGCGTCGCGCGCCAGCTGCCGAGAAAGAGCAGGATCATCATCGCGGTCAGGCACGCGGCGATGAGCGCCTCGCGCACTACGCCGAGAATCGCGGACTTGACGAACACCGACTGATCCGCGAGCGGCACGATATGCAGCGCCTTGGGCAAGCCCGCCGAGATCGTGGGCAGCATCGACTTGATCTGCTGGATGATGGTGAGCGTGGACGTGCTGCCGGTTTTTTCGACCGTCAGCAGCGCGGCGCGCTTGCCATCGCTGCGTACGATGTTGGTCTGCGGCGCATAGCCGTCGCGCACTTGCGCCACGTCGCGCAGATACACCACGCCGCCGTTCACCGCTTCGATGGGCAGGTCGTTGAGCGCCGCGACGCTCTCCGTGCTGCCGTTCATCTGGACGTTGTATTCGCGCGTGCCGATCTTCGCGGTGCCGCCCGGCAGGATCAGGTTCTGCACGTTCACCGCGTTGACGATATCGCTCGGCGACAGATTGCGCGCCTGCAGCTTGCGTGGATCGATATCGATCATGATCTGGCGAATCTTGCCGCCATAAGGCAATGGCACGGCCGCGCCCTGCACGGTGGCGAGCTGCGTGCGCACAAAGCTGTTGCCGAGGTCGTATAGCGATTGTTCCGGCAGCGTCGCACTGGTCAGGCCCAGTTGCAGGATAGGCACCGTGGACGCGTTATACGTGATGATGTTGGGCGGCAGCGTGCCGGGCGGCAGCACGCGCAGGATCGACGCCGAGCTGGATGTCGCCTGCGCCACTGCACGATTGATATCCGCGCCGGGGTGAAAGAAGATCTTGATGATCGACACGCCATTGAGCGATTGCGACTCCACGTGCTCGATATTCTCGATATCCGACGTCAGCGCGCGCTCGTAGTTGGTCGTGATGCGCCGGGCCATGTCCTCGGCTGAAAAGCCGTTGTAGGACCAGACGATGCTGACCACCGGGATATTGATGTTGGGGAAGATATCGGTCGGCGTGCGCAGGATCGTCAGCGGGCCGATCATGAACAGTAGCAGCGCCAGAACGATGAAGGTATAGGGCCGCCGAAGGGCCAGGCGAACGATCCACACGAGCAGTATCCACGGTTGTTACCCGACGCCAGAAGGCGCCGAGTCTTGTGATTGCACAACGGGATGGAGTGTGCGGGCCGCCGCCTTACCTGATACTGTCCGTTAAATGACAAGCTTGTAATCTGCGTCGACGTGTGGCGACATCGTTCGCCCGGAGCCGGGCGTGCACCGGACCGTCTTCAGGCGAAGCGTCCGTGTTGTCGCGCCGTCTCGCTAAGTTCGATCCGCTCGAAGAATCGGCCCATCGACAGGGTTAGCAATGCGCCCAGCGAGACGGCGTAGACGGAGCCAATGATCAGTGTCAGCATGAAAATATCCTCGAGAGTGATTCGATTGATTGAGGCGCTCGCGAAGCGTTCTTTTTATAAAATCGACGTCGCGCCTTCACTCAAATTGCTACCGAATCCTTAGCCGCGTCTTAGTACGAGAATATCGTCCAGGGCCCGTCAGTCGGCCCAGTTGACCCAGCCGAAGTGCGCCGTCACCAGCACCGCGACGCCGAACGCGATCCGATACCACGCGAACGGCACGAAGTCATGCGTCGCCACATAGCGCAGCAGCCAGCGCACGCACACCCATGCGCTCAGGAACGAGAAGATCAATCCGACGGCGAACAAAGGCGCGTCGGTCGCCGCGAGCAGATGACGTTCCTTGAAGAGGCTGTACGCGCCCGCGCCGATGAGTGTGGGAATCGCGAGAAAGAAGCTGAACTCGGTCGCCGCGTTGCGGCTCAGTCCGACCAGCATTCCGCCGATGATGGTCGATCCCGAACGGCTGACGCCCGGAACAAGCGCGAGACATTGCAGGAGACCGACCTTGAGCGCATCGAACGGCGACATGTCGTCGACGGTGAAGACGCGCACCGTGCTCTTGGGGCGGCGCTCGGCCCACAGGATCACCAGCGCGCCGGCGATGAAGGACGTGGCCACGACCGTCGGAGTGAAGAGATGCGCCTTGACCGCCTTGCCCACGAGAAGACCGATCACCACCGCCGGCAAAAACGCGATCAGCACGTTCAGCACGAACCGCCGGGCGCGCGCTGAATCGCCGAGTGCGGCGGCGGTGTCCACGAGACGGCGCCAGTAGAACAGGATCACGGCGAAGATGGCGCCCGTCTGGATCGCGATGTCGAATACCTTGGCCTTCTCGCTGGTGAAGTCGAGCAGCGACCCGGCCAGGATCAGATGCCCGGTCGACGAGATCGGCAGAAACTCCGTCAACCCTTCGACGATGCCCATGATCGCGGCCTTGACGAGTAACAACATATCCATGTGCGTTCCGGTATGGTTTTTTTGATTGGTATGAGCTCGCTCGGGCTCACGCGTCGAGTCAGGCGGCACTCTGCCGGGGCTTACTTAGATGTTGCTTAGTGACCTCTGTTTACTTAGCGTAATCTTTCATTTCTGCTGTTTCGCCTTATGTGGCGGGGCATTTCGGCAAAAGCACGTCCGAAGACGTTTACACCTTTGTAAATAAACATTACAATCCGTCCCGTCAGTTATTGAGGATGATTCTCATTAACTGTCTCTAACGCGATTCGTCTCGCGCCCGTCCGCTCCATGCAACGTGGGGCTTCATCCTTCTTCACACTGTCACCATGCCCGCTCTGTTAAAGACGCGGACGCGTCTGCTCGCGTCCGTCGGTGCTCTTTATTGCGCAAGTTTTCTCGCTCCGTCTCAGGCCGTCGCGCAGTCCGTGTCGGCGCCAGTCTCGAACGACGCTTCGCCCCAGTCCTTGCCCGCGGTTCAGGTGAACGCGAGCACGGTGCAATCCGACCTGCAGACGAAGGAACTGCCTTCGTACAAATTCACCGCGCCGCTGCTGGACACGCCGCGCTCGATCACGGTCATTCCCGAAGAGCTCATCAAGGAAACCAACGCGACGACCTTCGCCGATGCGCTCAAGACCGTGCCGGGCATCACGTTCCTCGGCGGCGATGCGGCAGCGAATCCGTCGGCGGACCGGCCGGTGATCCGCGGTTTCGAATCGCGCAATTCGATTTTCGTCGATGGCATTCGCGACTCGGGCGTGCAGAACCGCGAGACGTTCGACATCGAGAGCATCACGGTGATCAAGGGTCCGGACTCGGTGTATGCGGGGCGCGGCGCGGTGGGCGGCTCGATCGACATCGAAACCAAGATGCCGAAGAACGAGAACTTCATCAACGGCAGCGTGGGCATCGGAACCGATGCGTACAAGCGCCTGACGCTCGATGTGAACCAGAAGTTCGCCGGCGACAACGCATTGCGCTTCAACGCGATGGGCTTCGATGCCAATCAGGCGGGCCGCAATAACGTCTATAGCAAGCGCTGGGGCATCGCGCCGTCCGTCGCATTCGGCCTGAACAGTCCGACGACGGTCACGCTCAGCTACTACCATCTGAATAGCTACGACATGCCGGATTTCAGCGTGCCGTTCCGCTCGACGGGCGGCGCGCCGATCAACAGCGATCGCGGCCAGTTCTACGGCCTCAATAACCGGGACTATCGCTATGGGCAGACGGACACGGGCGAGGTGCGCATCGAGCATCGCTTCAACGAAAACCTGAAGCTCAGAAACACGACGATGTTCGGCCGGTCCACGCTCGATTACATCGCGACGAATCCACAGTTGACGAGCCCGACGTCGAACATTCTCAGCTTGCAGGCGAAGAGCGGCAAGTACGCGACCAACAGCATCACGAACCAGACCGAACTGACCGGCAAGGCGACACTCCTCGGCATGCAGCACACGATGACGGGCGGCGTCGAGTTCAGTCACGAGCACAGCCTCTATGAAGGCTATCTCGTCTCGGATAGCGCCGGAAACAATATCCGGACCGGCGGTCCGTGTTCGGTGGCATACAACTGCACGCCGGTCAACGCGTGGAATCCGGACAATCCGTGGCTCGGCAGCGTTCTGCTCAACGGCGACAAGGGCTTTCCCGGCGCGGCGACGCATACGCAGACCAATACCGCATCCGCGTATCTCTTCGATAGCGTGAAGATCACGGACCGATGGATCTTCAACGCGGGCGTGCGCTTCGATCGCTTCGACGTCACCTCGACTCAGGCAGGCGCGCAAGACCTCTCCAACAACTCGAATCTCTTCAGCTATCAGCTCGGCCTCGTGTACAAGCTGATGCCGACAGTGAGCCTGTACACGTCGTACGGCACGTCCGCGAATCCGCCGGGCGCGAACGCGGGTCTCGGCGGCGGCACGGATCAGCTCACGGCCACGAATCAGGATCTGTCGCCGGAACGCAGCCGCAACATCGAAGTGGGCGCCAAGTGGGACGTGCTGGATCGTCTGTCGATGAACCTCGCGCTGTTCCAGACCGACAAGACCAACGCGCGCGTAAGCGACGGCCTCGGCGGAACGATCAACGCGGGCCATCAGCGCGTGCGCGGCGTCGAAGTCGGGACCGCGGGCAACATCACGGGCAAGTGGAGCGTCTTCGGCGGCTACTCGTATCTGGATGCGATCACGATCGACGCGGGCGCGGCCAGCGCGGCATCGTCCGGTCTGCCGATGGTGATGGTGCCCAAGCACAACTTCACGCTCTGGTCGTTCTATGACGTGCTGCCGAAGCTGAAGGTCGGCGCGGGCGCGACGATCGCGAGCAAGTCCTACGCGTCGGTTTCACCGACGGTGCTCAAGTGGACGCCCGGCTACGCGCGCTTCGATGCGGTGGCGACGTATCACGTCGCGAAGACCATCGATTTGCAGTTGAACGTGAACAACATCTTCGACCGCAAGTACTTTTCGAGCGCGTACCCGATCTATGCCACCTGGGCGCCGGGACGTTCCGCGATGCTGACGCTCAACTTCTATCAGTAACGTGGGCTGCGCGCGGCTCAACGCCCCTTCCACGGCACGAGCCGCCGTTCCAGCGCGCGCATCCCGAAGTCGAAGATCCACGCGATCGCGCCGATCAGCACGATGCCCATCACCACCACGTCGGTGCGCAGAAAGCTCGATGCGTTGAGCACCATCTGCCCGAGGCCCGCGGTGGCGGCGACCATCTCGGCGGCGACGAGCGTGGTCCACCCGAAGCCCACGGCGATGCGCAGGCCCGTGAGTATCTCGGGCAACGCGGCGGGCAGCACGACGTGCCACACGACCTGCCGGAAGTTCGCGCCGAGCGACCACGCCGCGTTCACCTGCTCGGCGGTCGCGCTCTTCACGCCGGCGCGCGCGGCCATCGCGATCGGCGCGAAGCACGCGAGCCAGATCACGACGATCTTCGCGGTCTCATCGATCCCGAAGTAGATCACGACGAGCGGCAGATACGCGAGCGGCGGCAGCGGCCGATAGAACTCCAGCGGCGGATCGAGCACGCCCCGCGCGATGCGGCTCACGCCCATCAGAATGCCGACCGGCACCGCCGTGACGACCGCCAGCGCGAATGCGCCGAACACGCGGATCGCGCTCCACAAAAGATGTTCGGAGAGCGGCAGGCCGCCCTGGAGCCGCCCATGCAGTGCATCGACGAATGCCTGCCAGACGGCCTCGGGCGAGGGCAGAAAGAGCGGTGGCAGCCAGTGAAAATGCGTGGCGGCCCACCATAGCAACGCGAGCGTCGCGACGCACAGCGCGCTGGGCAGCGCGGTCGGGCCCGCGCCCGGCATGCCGCGATAGCGCGTGCGTCGTTTCGTGCGGGCGGCGCGTCGTGGAGTCTGCGGCGTCGTGGCGGAGCGCGGCAGCGGGACTTCGTGTGCGGGATGAGTCACGCCACCTCCATATCGGTGCGATGCAGGCGGCGCGTCAGCCGCTCGCGCCACTCGATGAACGCGGGCGACGACTTCACGGCGCGGGCATCGCGGTTACGGATGTAGTCGCGCGAAAAGGGCAGCTCGTGCACTTCCTCGATGCGTCCGGGGCCGGGCGTCATCAGCACGAGGCGCGTCGCCAGAAAGAGCGCTTCCTCCACGCTGTGCGTGATGAAGAACACCGTCTTGCCGGTGCGCGCCCACACGTCGAGCACGAGTTCCTGCACGTTCTCGCGCGTGAGGGCGTCGAGCGCGCCCATCGGCTCGTCCATCAACAGCACTTCGGGATCGCTCGCGAGCGCCCGTGCAATCCCGACGCGCTGCTGCATGCCGCCCGAAAGCGCGTAGACCTTCGCCTGCTCATGCTGCGCGAGGCCGACGAGCGCGAGCGTGCGGCGCGCGATCTCGCGGCGCTCGTCGCGCTTCACGCCGCGAAAGCGCAGGCCGAGCGCGACGTTGTCGATGACATTGAGCCACGGCATCAGCGCATGCTTCTGGAACACGACGCCGCGCTCGGCGCCGGGCCCGACGATCGGCTCGCCGTTGAGCGATGCGTCGCCTTCGGTCGGTTCCAGAAAGCCGGCGAGGCAATTGAGCAATGTGGTCTTGCCGCAGCCCGATGCGCCGAGCGCCACGACGAACTCGCCGCTGCCGATCTGCAAATCGACGCCCTTCAAAGCGGGCGTGCTCGCGCCTTCGTAGGTGACGCCGAGATTGCGGATGGAAAGCGACGTCATGTCGCGGCGCCGGCGATCAGCGTGCGGCGATGGATAGCAGATTTCATGGCGCGGACGAAGTGATGTAGAGAAGCCTTCGACTATAGGCACTCTGCATGCCGCCGCTACGAATCAATCATGCATAGCAAATTACGCGTCGCGTGCTTCGCATATACGGCCGGCCGCACTTCGAACCGTTCGATGCGAGACGCTCACGAATAGAACGATGGCTTCGGAATCTTTCCGTTGAGCGCCCAGTCTCCCAGCTCACGCACCTTGTAGTCGATCGGATCGTGCAGCGTATGCACACGCACGTTGCGCCAGAAGCGGTCGAGGCGCAATGCCGCCGTGGTCGAGCGCGCGCCCGTCACTTCGAACATGCGATGCGCGACCTCCAGCCCCGCGCGCGCCGCCGCCACTTTCGATGCCGCCACGGCGACCGCCACTTCGCCACGCTCGTGTTCGGTCAATGCGAGGCCGCGCTGCCACGCGCGGTCGAATGCCTGCATCGCACGCTCGACGAAGAGGCGCGCGCCTTCGAGCGCGACCCAGAAGTCGCCGTAATGCGCGAGCACGTAGGGATCGTCGGCGGGACGCTCGGCGGCCGATGCGATCCACGGCCGTGTCTGCGCGAGCGTCGCGTCGCGCGCGGCCTGCAACGCACCTTCGCCGATGCCCATATAGATGTGGCTCAGGATCGACTGCGCAAGCAGCGGCCGTAGCGTGGCGAACGGGCTGGAGAGCGGTCCGGGCTGAAGCAGCAGTTCGTCCGTGGCGATGGGCACGCGCTCGAACACCACCGTGCCGCTGTCGGTCTGACGCTGCCCCATGTTGTCCCAGTCGTCGAGCACGGTGATGCCCGCGCGATTCGTCGGCGTCACGCCGATGAGCAAACGTCCGTCGCCGTCGAAAGCGGAGGCGAGCAACTGGTCCGAATCGCGCGCGCCGGAACAGAAGCTCTTGCGGCCGTCGAAGACATAGCCGCCGGCGTCATCGGGCAGGGCGCGCGTGCTCTTGTCGAGCGGATTGAGCGCATTGCCCCAGAACCACCCTTGCTCGACGGTCTCGGCGAGCCAGCGGCGAATCTGCGTGTCGCTGCCGAACAGACGGATCGTCGCCAGTTGCAGGTGATGGAACGCAAAGAGATGCGCGAGCGAACTGTCGACCTGCGCCATGCGCCGCACGACATCGAGAGTCGTCGACCAGTGCGCGCCGTCGCCGCCGAACTCCACCGGAATCGAAAGCCTGAGCAGGCCGCTCTCGCGCAGCAGATTGCGTTCGTGGAAGGCGGTGCCGCCCGACTTGTCGCGCGCGGCGGCCGTCTTCGCCCATTCCTCTAATACCGCGTTCAACGGCTCGATCCATGCGGCGTCTTCGGTACGACTCATTGCGCTATCTCCTGATTGTCACGGTTTCCTGGCTGATTCACTGCGTCGCGTCCATTGCAGACGCGCGAGCCACATGAAGGAGTTTCGCCGATTGCGAGCCAGCGCGCTGGTTGTCGCGTCGCGTTCGCTTCGTTCCCTGCGCATACGAAGTTCTTGTAGATGCCGCGCGACTGCAATTCGGGAATGACGAGATCGATGAAATCCTCGTAGCTTTCCGGCGACGATTATCAGCAACGACCGCGCCGACGCTAAACGACGAATCGTCAGAAGCAAAGGCGAAATCGTCGTGACACGGCGGCTTCGGGCATTCGAAATATTTCTCGATTGCCTGTGGCGTGCTGTCGTCGGAAGGTTCAGACTCATTGAGTCCGTGCCAACGCGTGGACGAGAGCATCCGTCACGGAGGAAAACATGCGCAAGCTGTTCTTCACAACAGGATCGCCCTTCGCGCGTGCCGTACGCATCGTGCTCGTCGAAAAAGGACTCGACTTCGAGCGTGAGGAAACCTACACGACGCCCAGCGCCGAAGAACGCGCGAAGGTGTCGCCCACTCTGCAGGTTCCTACCCTGGTCGATGGCGAGCGGACCTTATGGGATTCCGCCGTGATCATCGACTATCTCATGTCGAGTTATGCAGGAAGTCCCGCGCCACAAGGCATGGCACCGCTTGCGGCTGATTACGTGCGCGCGACGCAAGGCTGGCACGACAAGCTCGTCCTCGCCACGTTGCAAACCTTCGGCGTTTCGACGACGACGGTGTCGCAACTGCAATGGTCCGGAGTCCCGCACGAAGAGAACGGACATGCCGCACGATGCGCCATTCGCAATCAGCATCTTCTCGATTGGTTCGAGGCGCAGCTCGTCAGCGCCGACGACGGTTTCGTGCCCGGCGTGGTTTCCGCTCAGGACATCGTGCTCGCATGTTTGTGTCACTTCATCGAACGTCGGCCACTGCGATTATCGTGGCGGTCTCCAGCTCGGCCCAAGGTCGAGTCGTTGGTGACGCGAATGGAAGGACGACCGTCTTTCCGGCAGGAGGGCGCGCTCTGGTGGGAGCCGGGCGTGACGTATGCAACCGCCGCCGAAGTGGAGTGGGCGAGCCGTAAAACCATTTACGACGGGCCCGGCTTCAGCGACTGGTCCGCACAGTCCGCAGGTTCCAGACAGTAACCTCCCACGTTATTGAGCCTCGTTCGTTCGATTGCTGGCGAGGGCATGAATGAGTGCAGGCCGCCGGTTGCCCTGCCAGACACGTCCGACGATCGCGGGACTGAACAGCGATGACGGCGGCATCATCAGGTTGACGACCTTGAGAAACGCGGTCGCCAACGTGCTGTCCCGTGTCGCGGCGAGATGAAGCTTGCCGATGTACCAGTTGATGAAGCGCATCGCCGGCGGGCGCGCGCCCTCGACGTCCGGATGGCGAAGATCGTTGCCGACCGCGATGTCCCACGGAATATCGACGATCCTTGCAGCCGCCCCGAAGAATCGACGCGCAAGGCCGGACGATCCCGTGCGCAGGCACCGATGCAGCGCCAGCGCTTCCTCTGCCGCGACCGTCATGCCCTGTCCGTAGACAGGGTTGAAGCTGCATATGGCGTCGCCGAAAACCAGGTAATTGTCGGGGAAACGCGCGAGCCTTTCGTACCGCCGGCGCAGGCTTGAGACATGGCGATAGCGCCTGAAATCGGTCAGCGGCTCCGCTCTTGCGACGACGTCATGAATCTCCATGGTCGGCAGCGTCGCCAGATACGCGAGAAAGCCTGCGTCGTTGTCCGGTGCATCGTCGCCAAGATAACCCCCGGCGCTGACGATCCACGTTTCGTTTTCCTGTGCGAGCATGACGCCGTTGCGCCAGTTCGGCGCACTACCGGCGACGACGATACCGTGCTTGCCGTCGAGATCGCTCGGCCGGCGCCGATAGGTGCGGGTCATATAGCAGATGCCGATCTCGACCTTCTCATCGTCGGGAGAAGGGTAGCCGAGCGCTTCGAGCCACACGGGACTGGATGAGCCGCGACCGGTCGCATCGACGACGAGGTCCGCTTCGATCATCTCTTCCGGCTTGCCTTCTGCACATGCGCGCACGCCCGTCACGCGCTTGCGAGCGGGGTCGGTGACAAGCGCCCGCACTGCGCAATGTTCGATGGCATGCACGTTGGGCAACCCGAGAAGCTGTCGACGCAGATGACCTTCGAGCACCGGACGGCTCGCAAGCAGACCGATCAGGTCGCTTGCGCCGTTGGCAAGCCTGACGTTGCGGCCGATCCAGATCACATCGTTGGCTACATCGCCGATCAGACCGCCGCTTTGCGCGACGACGTCATCGTTGTAACCCGGGAAGAATTCCTCGAAGATCGCACTGCCGCGTGCAAGGAGCCCGTGCGTGTGACGACCCTGCGGCACGCCCTTGCGCGCGCTGTCCGTTGCCGGAAACGCATCGCGTTCGAGCACGGTGACGCTGGTATAGAAATCCGACAGGACGCGGGCGGCCAAAAGCCCGCCTACGCCGGCGCCGATCACGATCGCATGTTCGCCCAGTTTCTTCATGGCAATCCTCCAGTTCAGTCTGTCGCGATGAGCCCGGCGGCCATCGTCTACAGGCAGATGCTAGGATTGCGTCGTCCCCTGAGCGTCCCCCGGACGCCGTCGTCGAGAGCTTCCTTTATGGCTTTGTTCAGCGTGCGAACGCTTGGATTTCCGGAGATTCGTCGGGACGGCCGGCCGTGCCAACTGGCCTTGCGCAAGGGCATGGCTCTGCTGGTCTATCTGGCTGAAGCGAAGACGTCGATCGGGCGCGACGCCTTCGCGACGATGCTGTGGCCGGAAGGCGGCGAGGAAGTCGTGCGGGCGCGGCTGCGGCGTCTGTTGCATCGTCTCCAGCTTTCGCTCGGGGAGAACGTTCTGACCATCGACCGCTTGACGGTTCGATGGTCGGAGTCGATCGACCTGCAAGTGGATTCACGGCGATTCGAAGAGGCCTGCGACCGCGGCGAATTCGAGCGGGCGTGCCGTGAGTATTCCGGCGACTTTCTCGATGGTTTTTCGCCCGGCGACTGCCCGGAGTTCGACGAGTGGGCTTTCTTTCGTCGCGAGGCATTGCGGGGCCGGGCGATCCAGGCGCTCGAGCGCGTGGTGCAGGACAGGAACGCGGCCGGTGACTATGCTGCGGCGGCCGTGCACGCCGGCCGTCTTGTCGAACTCGATCCGCTCAGCGAAGTGTGCGGCCGTCATCTGATCCGCAACCTTCTGCTTGCCGGCGACAGGGCCACGGCCCAGCGGCACTTCGAGGCCCTGACGCGTCGCCTTCGCGACGAGCTTCGCGTGACGCCCGAAGCCGAGACGCGCGCGCTGCTGAGCGACAGCGCGACGTTGACCATCGACGATCCGCCGTCCACGCGCTACGTCGGCGGCGGCGGTGTCCATCTCGCGTTCCAGACCTACGGCGTCGGCGGGATCGATGTTCTTCTTCTGCCCGGTTTCGTCTCTCACGTCGAGCGGGTGTGGGAGGAGCCGCGTTGCCGGGCGTTCCTGTCCGCCCTCGCCAGAATGGGCCGTCTCATCCTGCTCGATCGTCGCGGTGTCGGGCTCTCGGATCGTGTCGGGTTCAATCCCGGCGTCGACGCAACCGCGCAGGACATCGGCACGGTGCTCGACGCCGCCCGCAGCCGTCGGGTCGTTCTGTTCGGCGCGTCGGAGGGCGGACCGGCGTGCATCAGGTTTGCCGTCGATCACCCCGATCGCGTCGCCGGCCTCATTCTGTTCGGCTCCCTGGCGAAAGGGACCGCGACGCATGACTATCCCCACGCGCTGCTGGCAGCTCAGTATGACGAGTGGCTGCGGCAACTCATTGCAAGCTGGGGCGGGCCTGCGGGTATCGAGACATTCGCGCCGAGCCTCTCCGGCGATCCTCAGGCCAGAGCCTGGTGGGCTGGGATGCTTCGGGCCGCGTCGAGCCCGGGAGCCATCAAGGGCGTGCTGGAGGCGTTGCGCGATATGGATGTGCGGCATCTGCTGGGCCGGATTGCCGTCCCGACGCTGGTGCTGCACCGTCGCGACGACCGCGCCGTTCGCATCGGCGCGGGCCGCCATCTCGCCAGCCATATCGCGCATGCGCGATTCGTCGAACTCGACGGCGCGGATCACTGGGTTTTCGCCGGAGATCAACGACCTGTCCTGGACAACGTCAGACGTTTCGTCGAGAGTCTTGCGGCATAAATGCGAACGGAGGGCGGACCAACCCGTTATGAAGACATTGTTGATCGTCTATCACACGATGACCGGCGGCACGCAACAAATGGCCGAGGCGGCCGCTGCCGCTGCGCGAGAACAATCCGATGTCTCGGTCAATTTGAAGCAGGCGGTCGAAACATGCCCGGAAGACGTTCTTTCGGCCGATGGTTACCTGTTCGCAACGCCGGAAAATCTCGCGACGATGTCGGGTCTGATGAAGGACTTCTTCGATCGCTGCTACTACCCGGCGCTCGATCGCCTGAACGGCCGTCCTTATGCGGCGATGATCTGCGCGGGTAGCGATGGACAAGGCGCGTTGCGACAGATCGAACGTATCGCTCTGGGATGGCGTCTCAACGCGGTGGCGCCGGGAATCATCGTCTGTACGCATGCGCAGACACCAGAGCGCATTCTGGCGCGCAAGGTCATCGGTAGCGCTGATCTTGCGCGCTGCGCGGAGCTTGGCGCGGGATTGGCGGCCGGTCTTTCGCTCGGCGTGTTCTAGCGTCGCATCGACTTTGAAGGCGCGACAATCCGGCGGTTCGATATGAGCGGTTCACGCCCTCTGCAAGATGTCCATTGCCGTTTCGGTATCCTCCAAGGAATCGACCGCGATATAGGCGATGAACTGTGAGCCAAGCACCGCGGCGGACACACCGCGAAGGTTGACGCCCCCATCGGCGAGTATTTGAGTGACTCGCGCGACGATTCCCAGTTGATCCATACCCATCACACGGACGGAGTGAAGGCTCGGAGTCACGCTGAATCCCGCCTGCGTAGCGGCACGGATCTCGCTTTCTCCCTGCAATGGTGCGACGAATACGACGCCCTTGCCCGATGCTTCAGGCGTGCGCCGTGCGACGACGAACTGCAGATCGACGCCAGCATCGCGCAATGCATTTAACACCTGTGCAAGGCCGCCCGGTTTGTCATCGATGGTGGCGGCCCAGACATCGACACGTTCGACGTGCAGTTCCATGGCAATTTCTCCCGACAATCGCATTGCAAATCAAAATCTAGTTCATCGAGCGCGTGCGAACAAGAAGGCGAGTTAAGCGACGCGCGAAGACTGGCGGTTGCGCACTGGGAGCCTGCGGCCTGTTGTGCGGTGTCGTCGTCTGTGGAATAAGCAAAAACTTATAGGTCGGCGATAAATACTAAATAGTGTAAATATTTTTGGGACCTTATATTTTTTGTCGACGTCAAACGAGCCGGCCCACGGCGACGTGCACGCATTCAACGATTCTGAGAGGCAAGCAATGGCAATCGACGCGATCGTAGCGAACATGGACCCCGTATGGACCAGCACTGTCGAAGACACGAAGCCGGCAGTGAGATACGAGCAGAGCGCCGCGCTCAAGCGCTTCCTGCAAAGCGTGCGTGACGACGGCTATCCGTTGCTGCTCATGAGCGAACTCAACGCGGAGACGCTGAACGACGCCATCAGCGAGACTCTCGGCGACGACGGCATCACGTACTTCTCATCGATCCTGTCATCGAGCGCATGCATCTCGCGCTATGAGGTGGCGCTTCATACGCTCGCGACGCCCGCGCACCGCGTGGTCGCGGTGGGTGTCGATGAACGTGAAATGGAAGAGGCGCGTAACTCGGGCATCACGCAGTGTGTGCCTTTGAGCGATGCATTGCGCCGCGGCGACGCGCGGTTTGGTCCGTCCGATCGCAACGAATCGGTGTAAAGCGCTCAGTCTTTTTCCGGGTAAGCAATGTAACGGATGATCTTCCAGCTACCGTCAGGCTGGCGGCCGAATACATCGAGGCCCGTCTCATCGTTGGACTCTTGCTTGCCGTTCTTGGTAACGATCGATCTCCATGTCAGGCGCACGATCGCGAGGTCGCCGGAGACGATGATCTCCTTGATCGTGAGGTCGTAACGAAGCGTTTGCGCAGGGTCGGCCAGCGCGTGGTGCAGACGGGCACATAGCATCGGGTAGGTCCGCTCGGGCGCGTCATAGAAATCGTAACGAAGATCGGGTGCGAAGAGGTCGCAGATATGCGCGGCACGCCGTGCGTTGAAATCTGCGCGCCACTGTGTCAGAGCGGAGCGGATGATGCTCGCGGGATCGTCGTTGACTGCCGCTGCGTTCAGCGCGCAAGAGAGTGCGGTCAGGACAACGCCGACCGTGGCGATGCGAAGTACCCGTCGAGTCATTTCCGGCTCCTCTTGTATGCGTGCGCGGGATCGTTAGGATTCCGCATGTAGTCGCAGGACACGGCGCTACTGTCGATGCAGAAACATGAAGTCCAGTTCGCTTGTCAAGGCACGCCGTTTCTGCAGTATCGAGCGAAGCCGGGCCGGTCGGAAAGACGTTCCAGATAGGCGGATACGGCGGGCAACGCCGGACGGTCGAACGGCGTTTCAAGCCAGCGATTCACGGAAAGCGCAATCGGAATATCGGCGAGGGAGAATCGCTCTCCTGCTACGAACGCTTCAGTTGCAGACAACTGTCCGTTCAGTATCGCCATGTTTCTGTTCCATGCAGCGATCGATTGGGCGGTTTCTTCCGCCGCGCGGTGTGTCGGCGACTGCCGAACCAGCGCAAGGAACGCATAGCTCCACGAGCGGTTCAAGTCTGTTGCTTGCCAGTCCATCCACTGGTCGACACGGGCGCGCATCTTCGGCTCCGCCGGATACAGGTGCAGACCGTCGTAGCGTGACGCAAGGTAACGGATGATGGCGTTCGACTCCCACAGAATGAAGTCATCGTCCTTCAGCACGGGCACCTGGCCGTTCGGATTCAACGCAAGAAAATCGGGCGTCAGCGTAGAGCGGAAGCCGCTGCCCCAATCCTCTTTCTCGAAAGGCAGACGCAACTCGGTGCAGGTCCATAGCACCTTGCGCACATTGATCGACGAAGCCTTACCCAGGATTTTGAGCATGGAGCGTCCTGAAAGCGGAGGGTTCGCGTCACTGTAGACCGCGTTTCGATGCGAGCGCAATGCACAGTTTTGCGCGATACCGCCGCTTCAGTCCGACCCGTGGGCGACCTGATGTAGTTCTCTAGTAAGGCCTGTTTTACGCATTCTTGCGGCGACTTGTCGCGGATTCGGGCCAACGGACCCACTATCATTTGCTTGATCAGGCAATCATTGCAGGGGCCAGAAATCCCCGATGCTGGATGACGGTCCCGGTACCCATCAGGGCCCGGCTCTTGATGAGATTCCATTCATGGCAAACCTTTGTCCTCGCGGCTCGCCGCACAGAAGTCATACAGGCGTCAGCACGCACTTCGTTTTGAGCCGGACTGCGCAGATTCTCGGCATGCACCCGATGATTATCGGGGTTCTCGGCACCGGCCTCGCACTCGGCCTCGTGAGCCTGATGCTCGATGCGGTACAACTGAGTCTCGGCGATGCAACGGTACTCGTGCTCGCCGTGGCGCTTGGTACTGTGGCTGTTTCCGCCTCCTGGCTCCTTGCGTTCATGCTTCGAGAGCAGGTCAGCAAGGAGACAAAGCTCAGGCGCTTATCGACGACCGATCCGCTTACCGGGCTTGCCAATCGCCGCAGCCTCGAATTGCATCTGGCTCAGGAGTGGTGCAAGGCGCGGGAACGCGGCTCGCCTCTTTCTGTTCTGTTCATCGACATCGACCACTTCAAGCGATTCAACGACACCCTCGGACACGCTGCCGGCGACGAGGTGCTCATCGCGGTTGCGCACTGTGTCCAGCGGGTGGCTCGCCGGTCCGTCGACTTTGTGAGCCGATACGGCGGTGAAGAGTTCGTGGTGGTCCTGCCCAAGGTGACGGCCGAAGCAGCAACAGTGATGGCCGATGCAATCAGAACCGAGGTGCAGCGCATGAAGCTTCCGCGCCTCACGGGCAAGGATCAATGCATCACGGTATCCATCGGTGCTGCGACATGCGATCCGGACGAGGACTTCGCGCCGACCCGCCTGGTCGAAGCGGCCGACGCGCAGATGTACGCCGCCAAGTTGGCTGGCCGCAATCGCGTATGCGCTATTGCATTGAGCAAGGCCGCTGTCACGACTTGAGCGTTGCTGTAGAAGGCAGCGTTTCAGGGCGACTCCTTTTCCCACCCAGGGCCGGGATCGAACGACTTCATCGCCTGCGCCTTTTTCGCACCGTCCGGGCCAAGATCGCGTTCATAGACCTGTCCGTCGTGACTGACCATAAAGCTCTTGATGCCCGTTTCCCCATAATGGGCGGGCCATGCGATCACGGCAAAGCCGCCGAACAGACGGCCGTTGACCATGTAGTCGTATGCGCCGCCCGGCGCGTGGGACCCTTGGGCGCGTAGCAGCTTGTAGTGGTAGCCGTAGTAGCCACTCGCCGATCTCGCGCGAGCACCAGCCGTCATGAAGGCCGGACCAAGGGGGCTCGGTTCTTCATCGGCGCTGGTAGGCCAATACAGCCCGTCATGCTTGCCGTCGCTGCTGGCGAACTTGTCCGCATAGACATAGACCTTGTTGCCGTCGTGATACTTCGATGCATAGTCACGCTGGGCATCGTAGATGGCGAGCATCGTCTGGATCACGGCAAGCTCGTTGCGTCCGATCTGCCGAAGACGCATCTCGTCGGCGCCTGCGCGCATGTCGAATTCCCAGCCTCGCTGCGTTTTCACGAGCGGAATGGGCAGCGTCCAGCCATCGTTGCCGACGACGATCCGGGCGTGGTCGCTGTCCGTCGTCTTGATCGCGTGGGAAGCCTGCCACGCGGTCAGGAACTTGCTCCGGAGCTCTGCGCCGACCGAAGGAATCACGTCGCGAAAGTCGGCGCCCAAAAGAGCCTTGAGTTCGCCTTCGTCGTTGTCGGCGATCGCGGTTCCGAATGCGTTCATCGCCGCATCGGGCGTCTGGAAGAACTTCTGCGCGCTCATCGCCGGAACCGGGATGACGGCGAGCGCGAACGCGACGATCATCGTGCTTCCGGCCACGGCGAGGAGCGCGCCAATCTCGGATAGTCTTTTCATGATCGCTCTCCTCATCGCCGTCCGCCGCCGCGCCCACCGCCGCCACCGCCACCACCACGCGCGCCGCCGCCACCGCCACCGCCACGATGGAAGTTCGACGACTGGACGCTCGACTGTCCACGGTTGAAATCGCGTTGCGCCGCACCACCGCCGCCGCCGACGCCCTGGAATGCGGTATCGCGTGCGCCGCCAGCATAGGCCGCTCGATTGCCCGGCTGCGCGCTCGCTGCGCCGCCACGGGCGGGTGATTGAGCGCGATCCGGCATTTGAGCCGCCCGATTGGCGGTCTGAGGACGATTGCCCGCTGCAGCCTGACGATTCGGCGGATTCGCTCGATTGCCCGCCGCCGGCTGACGATTGGGCGTATTCGCGCGATTGCCGGCGCCGGCGGTATTCGCGCCGGCGCGGTTGGCGACGTTCGCGTTGTTCGCGCGGCCCGTCCGGTTAGCGGCTCCCTGATTGCGTGCCGCCGAGCGATCCGCCGTGCTCGCGCGCTCGGGCGCAGTGCCGGTGCGTCCGCGATAGTCGCGTCGTGCATCGGCGCCTTGCACGCCGCGTGAGTACTTGACGCGCGTCGCGTTATCGCGATAGGCGACGCCCTGGCGATGCCCCGCGTCATGCTGCCACTTGCCGCCCTGGACCTTGGTGCGATCGAAGTTGCGGTCGATGTTCGTCGCCTTGTTGATGTTGACGTTGACGTCGTTGTTGTTCCAGTTGCAATTGCTGAAGATCGCGCCCGCCGCGGCGATGCCCAGACCCCACGCAAATCCGCTCGCGAGGGCGGCTCCGGGATAATAGGCCGGTGGAGGTGGCCAATACGTCGGCGGGTAGGCCGGGGCGGGCCAGGCGCCATACACGACGGTCGGATTGTAGGAGGGCACATAGATGACCTGCGGGTCGGCAGGTTCGATGCGCACGATATTCGGCGCGGGCGGCGCCTGACCCGGCTGGCCGCTCTGGCTCGCGGCGGGACGCGCTTCGACGCTCACCTTCTGCTGCGGGGTGGACTTCAGATGTCCGGAATCCTGCGCGCGAATCCTCAGGCGCTGCACGGCGGCGAGCACGTCGTTTGGCTGAGCGAGGAACGCATCCCCGAGTCGCTGAGTCCAGTCCAGCTTGTCGTTCATGGGTACGAGCACCTGCGGAAACGCCACCAGCGATTTGACGCTGACGTCCCAAGGCTGATTCTGGACGGCTTTTACCGCGGCGTCGCCCTTCACATCCGGATGGGCTTTTACCCAGCGGCCCGCGTGCACGATTTCCAGCGGATACGTCGAGGCCATCAGCACCTGCGACAACAGCGAATCGGGATAGAGCGCGATGGGCGCGACCAGCGCCTCCAGTTCCTCGGGCGGATATTGCTGAGCCGAAGGCTGGGTCGTCGAGGCGGGCAACGGAGGCAAGGCCGCAGCGGAGGCCGGGGCCACTGTCGAGGCCGGCGCCGCGACGGAGGCAGGTGCCGCTGCCGAAGCTGGAGCGGCCGCCGATGCGGACTGACTCTGAACGGGCTGATCCTGTTGCTTCGAGGGGCAGCCTGTCAGCAAGACGAGGAGGCTCGCGCTAAGGAGCCGTCCACTCCATGTCGTCATGACCACCCCCGTTCGGTCCGTTGTCGGCAATACGGTCGCTCAGTGAAGAATGGTCTGGCTCGTTGTGTCGGGTGAGCGGCCACACTATCAGCATAGGTCGGGTGGTCGTGTCTGTCAGGTTATCGCCGACACATCGTCTCGTTAGTACACGCACGCGTCCGGTTCCTTGAATTCACTCTGGCGTTCGCATACTGTGACCAAAGAAGCCGTCTGCTCTCTTGTAACGGGAGTGACGTGGCAGACCGCGATGACTTCCCTGAAGGAGATGAACGTGCGAGCTTCCGACATCATGACGACTTCGATCATCACGGCCAGCCCGGACATGTCCATACGGCACGCTGCGGGAATGATGGTATTCGCCGGCATCAGCGGGATGCCTGTGGTCGATGCGTCCGGCAGGTTGCTCGGCATGGTCACGGAGGGCGATCTGATGCGTCGCGCGGAGATCGGGACGGGCGTCAAGCAGCGCTCGTGGTGGCTCGAGCTTGCCGCGTCCACGACTGAACTTGCGAGCCAGTATGTGAAGGAACACGCGAGGAAGGTCGAGGATGTGATGAGTACCGACGTCTCGACGGTGACTGAAACATGTCCTGTCGCCGATATCGCCGAGCTGCTCGATCGTCGGCGTATCAAGCGCGTGCCGGTCATGCGCGACGGAAAGGTCGTGGGCGTGGTAAGCCGGGCCAACCTGATTCGCGCGCTCGTGACCATGGCGCCCGAGGTGCCCACGACGGCGGAGAGCGGCGATAACGCGATTCGCGAAGACGTGCTCGCGGCCATGAAGGATCATCCCTGGGCGCTCGCGCGGGAAAACGTCACCGTCGAAAACGGAACCGTGCATCTCTGGGGGCCGGTCGTTCGTTCTGAAGAAGGCAACGCGATTCGCGTGGCAGCCGAGAACGTGCCGGGCGTGAAAGACGTCAGGACGCATTTCGGGCTTCCGCCATCCGATTCGTCGTCGCGTTAGCGAGAGCGAACTTCTTTCGTAGCGTGGATCGCGCGAAACTGTCCACGACAGGTATGCGTACACACGGCAGACGCGGCGGCGCGCGAGCCGCACAAAAAACTAATGACAAACGATGAACAATCAACTATCTACTTTGGGAGACTGAAATAGTTGGCGTGGTCCGATATTGCTTTCGCGGTGCGCAGCAAACTATGTAATACGCAGGCAAGACAATTCGGCGCATTGAGGGCGATCAAATGAACGAGATCCATGCGATGCGTGTCTTCGTGCGCGTAGCGGATACGGAAAGTTTCCACAGTACCGCTCGACAACTGCGGGTCTCCAACGCGTTGATCAGTCGCGCGATCGCCTCGCTCGAGGCGCGTCTGAAAACCCGGTTGATCAATCGCACCACCCGCAAGGTATCACTGACTGAAGCTGGCGCGCGCTACCTCGAAGGATGTCGCACGTTTCTGGAGGAGCTGGATCATCTCGGGTCTACCATCGCGCGTACGGAAGATGGACTCAGCGGCGCGTTGCGCGTCGTCGCTTCGACTGCGGTTTCCCAGTTCACCTTGACTCAACTCGTCGACGGATTCCGCACGCTCTATCCGAGCGTAACGGTACGGCTGACGCTTGCCGAGCGGCATGTCCATTTCGTCGAAAATGGATTCGACGTTGGCATTGTCACGGAGCTGGCGGATGACGCGGCGGTCGTCAAGCGGACGGTCGGCGTCAATGCGTTTGTTCCTGTGGCTACGCCCGCCTTTCTGCGCGAGCATGGCTTGCCTGCCGCGCCGGGAGAGTTGCGCAACCTGGCTTCGGTCGGGTTGGAGGAGGACGTACGCAGTCAGACCTGGAATTTCCGTGACCGTCACGGCGTTGTGGATGAAGTCACGCTCGCACCGGCGTACTCGGTCGATAACTGGTTTCTAGCTCGTCTCGCGACGCTGCACAGCATCGGGTTTTCGATCCTGCCGAGAGGCGTGGTGCAGACGGATCTCGACGACGGCATGCTCGTTCGCCTGTTGCCGGACTATTCGATCGACGTGTCCGACAAGCATATCTTCATTGCCTATCCGGTGCGTCAGCATTTGCCTCGCAAGACATGCGTGTTCATCGAATATGCACTGGACTATCTGAGCCGGGAACTGGCAGTATCGACTCGGCGAACTGAAGACATCGACTCGTTGGCTCTGCAGCAGCCGCGATCGCTTCCTGATGCGGTTAGCGTCGCGGCGAATGCGATCTGACGGACAACGAAATAAATGAACAGTTATGCTCGATCGACTCAATGCTATGAACGGAGGCGGACATGAAGGCGAACCCACATGGTTTCCCAGGTCGCGTTCTTGCCGGACTGTTGTTGTCATGCACATGCGCCCATGCTGCGAACCTGAACTTCCTCAAGGACACGCCGATCAGCTATATGAAGCCCGCCGATCGCAAGGCGCTCAATCGCGCCGCTCAGGAAGCGCTCGACACGAAGAAGGACGGCGAAACGATCAAATGGAACAACGATGGCACGGGTAACACGGTGCATATCGAAGGCACGGTCACGCCGCGCGATACCGTGAAGCGCGACGGCGGGACGTGCCGCAAAGTTACGCTCGTCGCGGTGGCGAAGGGACAGACGCAGAGCTGGACGCCGACCGCGTGCAAGAAAGGCGAGGCAGAGTGGCGCATCGAAAAGCAATGACGCACGCGCGATCTTGAAGTCGCAAGGCGCCTTATCCCGGCTTTCCACTGAGTAAGGCTCAGGCGGGCTTCCTCAGAAAGCCCTGATTGCCGCCGTTCCGGTTGGGTGCGAAACCGTTGGCCTGAAGCGTCTCTTCCGCCGTCTCATAGAAAACGCCGATCTGCATGATCTCTCGTGCCTGCTCGGCCGTCGCGATGGGGCGACCGAATTCGCCGGCGATACGCACCAGTTGTCTGATCTGTTCGACGGAGCTCATCTTGCCCGTGCGAGTCTGATTCCACAGAACGTCTTCGATGCCGCATCGCACATGCAGGCCCAACGCTATCCCTATCATATTCACCGGCAACACGTTCAGAACCGAGCTTTCCACCGTTATGACTGCACCGTCGGGCGCGGCCCGCAGAAAGTTAGCCAGGTTATAGATATTCGCCTGATCCATCCCGCCGCTGATGGCGACCCAGTTCATGACCAGCGGCCCTTTGTAGACACCTCGGCGAATCATCCGCTCGATGGTTTCGAAGCTATTGATGTTGTAGCACTGAAACTCGCTCTGGATTCCGGATGCCGTCAGGCGTCGAATGTGCTCCTCGACCCAGCTAGGATTCGAAGGGACGATCATGTCCTTATAAGCTTCGTACAGATGCGGGAATCCGCGCGAAACGCCCTTGAAGTCATCCAGACCAGCATGCTCCGTCACATTCATTTGCGTGGTATTGACAGTCACCGTCACCTGGTCGGGCTTCGGATCGAGCTCGGCCAGCATGTGCCGCGTGTCGTCGCTCAACCATTTGGCTGCCTGTCCCTCCGACTCGGGAGCGAAGCTGATGGAGCCTCCAACCTGAATGATCATTTCGGGCACACGGGCGCGCACGCCGGCAATCAGCTCATTGAACATGGACAGCCGCTTGCTACCTTTGCCGTCGGGTTCGCGCACATGCAGATGCAGAACGGTGGCGCCGGCTTCGTAGCAATCGACTGCTTTCTGAATCTGCTCCTCCATCGTGACAGGGATATCTTCCGGGAAGTCGGAGGGAATCCAGCCCGGCGCGTAGGGCGCAGCCGTAATGATCAGGGGCTGCTGATTCTCAGGGTAAAGGTGACCGTCGAGAAAGTTCATGGTGATGGATGGATGAATTGAAAGTTTGACTACGAACGCATCGCGCCCGACGCTTCCGCCATGCTGAACCGCCTGCCGACGATGAACACGGCGAACGGAAGAATTGCCAGAAGCGGAAGGCAGTGCAAGGCGACTTTGAGGCCGACTGCGTCGGCAGCCGCGCCGGTCAGGAATGGGCCGGCTGCGAGACCCAGGATGTTATTGAAGAGCGTAAGCGTGGCAAATGCCGATCCATGAATCGCCGGTGACGTTGCGCCGGCGATGATCGGGCTGCATGTGCCAAACGAGCTTGCAAGAAAGAACACGGCGAACGCGAGCAGGACCAGTTGCAACGTGCCCTGTGGCACCTGGAACGCGATCGTCAAGAGCGTGCCGAGCGCGAGGCAGTAGGCGATCGCCATGTTCCATCGCTTGAGGGAAGAGCCTCCGCTGATCCGGTCGGTGATCACGCCGCACATGAGTTGCCCCAGGCCGCTGACGAGCACGAGACCTGCCGCCGTCAATGCCGACTGACTGACGGACATGCCCCAATATCGATTCAGATAGCTGGGCAGCCACACGAAAAGCGTTCCCTGGATGAATACCTGAAGCGCACATCCGAGGTAGGCGCAGAACACCGAGCGGCTGGGGAAGATGCCTGCAATGAGCGCGCGGAAACTCAGCCTCGCGGACCCATATGTGAACGGTGCGACGTCATCCGGATGCGCGCGTTCGAGCCTTTTCTCCGTCACGACGCAACAGTAGACGATGAGAAGCAGGAAGCCGAAGATCGCCATGACACCCATGGACCAGCGCCAGCCGAAGTGTGTCGCGACGACACCGGAAAGAGAGACACCGAGCACCGATCCGAACGCCGCAGCAGAAGTGAAGCCGCCGGCAATGCCGGAGCGCATGTGTTTCGGGAAGATGTTCACGAGAATGGCGATCCCGACGCTGCCATAAGCCGCCTCGCCGACGCCCACGAAGAAGCGCGCGACGAGCATTTCCTCGTAGTTGCTTGCAATCGCGCATCCCAGCGTGGCGACGCTCCACAGCGCGACCATCAGCGCGATGCTTTTCACGCGTCCCCAGCGATCGGCGAAGATGGAGAACGGCAGCGTCAGAATGCCGACCGTGAGCGGCACGACACCGCTGATCGAACCCAGATGGGTGTCGGACATTTGCCACTGGACTTTCAGAATCGGAAAGAGCGCATTCAGCGCCTGCCTTGACATGTAGTCGGAAAGCAGCAGGCAGAACATCAACGCGAAAACGACCCACGCGTAGGAGCGGGAGGAATCGCGGGTAGCAGCGGTTGAGGCCGGCACTTCATTGGTGGTTGACAGACTCACTGGTGTCTCCTCTTGTGACTGACGAACTTCTTCACCACGATGCAAGACTATCACCGCTTATAATTCATGTCGACATTAAACGAGTAGGGGTTAGACCTCATGCGTGTCGAGTGTCGAAAAGGGGGGATTCGACAGTCGACAGAGCCGGAACTGTTTTGGGAAGAAACAAACAGGAGGAGGGGAATTCATGCTCGCTGAGCAGCGAGCATGCAGGTGCGGCAAGACGCGTTTTGCCTAATCCGCGAGTTGAAAACGATGCAGGAAATGCTCTGGCGAGTTTAAGTCAGCGAGGCCTTCTGCGACTTCCCGGCACGTGCGACACGGCGCGTCGCTGATACTGGCGCGATCGCCTGAACCGCGGCATCCCGTGCTTCGTCGAGGCGCTGTGCAGCCAATGCAAGCAGCGTTTCATTGTCGCGGCCGACGATCACCTTATGCAACGCGCGCCATCGTTTGAGCGAAACGCGAATGGACTGCGGATCTGCCACCATGCTCAGCCTCAGATAACGAAGCGTTCGCAGCGAAATGGATTGCAGAATATCGACCAGAAGCCGGTTGCTGCAGAGATCGACCGTCGCGAAATTCAGCAGGAAGCTTTCCACTGCATAAGCGTCCGGAGATTCATCGGCCGCCTTGACGAGCCTCGGCAATCGTTCGGACATGAGCGCTTCCAGCTCGTCGGGGCTTTCGTTGGCGACCTGTTCCAGCATCGTCAGATAGAGCACGCTGCGCACGCGGAAGATATCCCGAAGCTCGCTTTCGTCAGGCGCGGTGACAATGGCGCCTCGTCTCGCCTGAAATTCGACCAGACGATCGCGTTCCAGGATGCGCAGCGCCTCGCGAACCGGCGCGCGGCTCACGTGAAGCACTTCGCTGATGTCCTTTTCGAGCAGACGTTGTCCCGCTTTGAGCAGATCGAGCGTAATGACCCCAGCCAGGCGCGCCGCGATCTGCTCGGCTATCGGTGTAGACGCATAAGCCGAGTCCTGTCCGCGGAGCACGGCGCGCTCGACGGCCAGCATCAGCGGATTTTTCGGCGTCAGAAGTGCGGAGAGGTCGGGAAGATTCTGCGTTTTGAGTCGAGCCATGACGATTCGGGGCGGTTTTTAACATATTGATTCTAGGACGCGACGTGTGTAATGTCGACAAAAATATCGCCGACACTAACCGGGCAGGCGCGACGGCTCGCCGAAGGCCATAGTGGTTATTCCGTGCAGACGGCGCGGCGTCTATCCTGTAGGTTTACCGGCTGAATTCGACGACCCCGCCATGGCTATCTTCGTTCGCAGCGCATCGCTGATCAAGTATTCCAGTATCGCCCGTGCCGCAGGCATCGATCCGGTCTGCAAGGTGCGCAAAGCCGGGCTGGATCCGGACTGTCTGAGCGCCCCCGATTTGCGCATCCCCGAGTCGGGGCTTGCGAGCGTGTTCGAGGAATCGGCGAGATCGTCGGAGCTTCGATCACTCGGCGTGCGCATCGGCGAAGCGTGGCGGCTGTCGGACTTCGGCGCGGTGAGTCTCTATCTCCAGCATCAGCCGACGCTGCGCCATGTGCTCGCGGAGATCGAGCAGTATCGTCACATGCTGAGCGATTCGGTTTCGATCCGCGTGGCGGACTTTGGCGACGTGTCGCTCGTGCATGTGGTGCTGGTCACCGGGCGGCCCGATCCCGGGCGCGATATCGTGGAGTTGACTGTCGGCGCGGTTTTCAATCTGATCCGCGGCATTCTCGGCGCGCAGTGGAAAGCGCGCGGCGTGTATTTTGCGCATGCCGCGCCTGAAAGCATGCGGTTTCATCGGCCATTTCTGGGGCCGAACGTCGAGTTCGATTCAGAGTTCGACGCCATCGCGCTCACGCGTGAGGAGCTGGATCGGCCCAATCCGCTCGGCGATGCCGTGCTCGCGCGCTATGCGAAAGAACTGCTCGATTTGCGGCTGCCATCGCGACCCGCATCGATAACGGACGAAGTGCGGCGCGCGATCCATATCCTGCTGCCGCAGGGGCACGGCGCCATCGAACGCGTTGGACAGCGCCTCGGCTTCGCGCCCCGCACGCTGCAACGGCAACTGGAGCAGGCGGGACAGAGTTTCTCCGCACTCGTCAACGAAGTGCGTGGCGAACTGGCGATGCGATATCTCGGCAATCGCCGCCATACGGTCTCGGACATCGCGATCCTCGTGGGCTTCTCCGAAGTCAGCGCGTTCTCGCGATGGTTCAGTTGCGAGTTCGGCAAGCCGCCTACGCGCTGGAGAACCGACTACTTTGCGGACGACGCGAACGAAACACACTGAAGCGTCGCGATGTTCCGCGCGGCAGTGCGATCGTTTGAAGCTCACACGATTCCATCCGCTTCGAGTTGCCTGATCTGCGCATCGCTCATTTCGAGCAGCGAGTGAAGCACTTCACGCGTGCCTTCGCCGAGCGGCGGCGGCGCGCGCCGAACGGGCGGGCGCGCACCGTCGAACCGATACGGCGGCGACAGCACCTGCATCTCGCCGGTTTCGGGATGCGGCACGTTCGTGACGAGACCGGAACCCGTTGCCCGTTCCGACGACAACGCCTCGTGCAGACCGAGCACTTCGCCGCACGGAATGTTCGCCTGCTTCAGACGTTCGAGCAAGACGGCGCGCGTGCGTCGCGCAAGCTCGCGATCGATCTCCGGCAATAACGTCGAGCGGTTTTCAGCCCGGGCGATGTTCGTGCGAAAGCGGTCATCTTCGGCGAGGTCGGGGCGATCGATCACGTCGCAGCAGAACCGGACGAACTGCGCATTGTTGCCGACAGTAATGACGAGCGCCCCGTCCTGCGCGTCGAAGACGCCATACGGCACGATCGACGGATGCGCATTGCCGTAGCGCAAGGGGTCTTTGCCCGTCATCAGCGCTTCGAGTCCGTAATACGACGTGATCATGAGGCCGCAATCGAACAGCGCCATTTCGATGTGCCGGCCGCGTCCCGTTCTCTGACGTTCGAACAATGCCGCGAGCACCGCCTGTGCCGCATACATGCCGGTGAACAGATCGACGGCGGCGATGCCGAATTTGAGCGGCGGCTGGCTGGCCTCGCCATTCAACGCCATCAGCCCGGCTTCGCCTTGCACGAGCAGGTCGTAGCCGGGACGTTCGGCTTCGGTTCCGGTCGGATCGTAGCCCGAGATCGAACAGTAGATGAGCGACTCGTGTTCCTGCTTCAGTTGCGCGTAGCCGAGTCCGAATTTGTCAGCGCCGCCTGGTTTGAAGTTTTGCACGACGACGTCGCACTGCCGCGCGAGCGCACGCGCAATGCGCTGTCCTTCGCTGGTTTGCAAGTCGATGGTGACCGAACGCTTGTTGCGATTCGCGCTGTTGAAATAGGACGTTCCCGACGAACCGGCGCGCAAGCCCCAGTCGCGCGTATCGTCGCCACGTTGCGGATGCTCCACCTTGATCACCTCCGCGCCGAGATCGCCGAGCACCATGCCGCACCACGGGCCTGCGAGCACGCGGGAAAGATCGAGAACGCGCACGCCGGCGAGCGGCAGCGAAGCAATATGATTCGACATCGGGGTTCCTGATGGTGTGAAGTAGGAAGCGGGACTTGCGTGAGTGCGCTCAACCGTCACTCGGTTTGCGGTTCAGGCACGCGATCTTCGGCGACGGCGGGCGCAACGTCCCGCTCGACCGCCGCGATACGCCCGACATCCCTGTCATAGCTGCGCATGGCGACGACGAAGAACACGGCCGCCAGCAGGCTGAACAGCGGCGTGAGTGCCAGTGCATGCTGCAGACCCCATCGATCGGACAGGATGCCCGCCAGAAGCGGACCGACGGCCAGTCCGAACATGTTCTGGAACAGGGACAGCACGGCGGCGCCCGTCGAGCGCATGCCGGGATGAATGACGTCCATCGCGACGCCCGCCACCACGCCCACCGTGCAGTTCATGAAGAATGCGCCCACGACGATCAATCTGAATTGCACATCGCCCGTGTAATGTCCGCCGAATGCCGTAATGAAGATCGCGGATGTCGTCACGCAAAGCACCGACAGCGCGGGCAGCTTGTTACGCGGCCTGCGTTGCGCCACGCGTCCCACGGCGATGCCCCAGAACGTGCAGCTCAACGCGCCGATCAGGACGACAGCCGCCGCCGCTCTGGACGCCGACTCGGCGTTCATCGCGTGATAACGATTGAGATAGCTCGGCAGCCACGACCAGATGGCGGACACTGTGATCAACTGCGCCGCCGCGCCTGCGCAGACGAACAGCAAGGTGGGCGTGCGCATCAACGTGCCGAAGATATGGCTGAGCGTTTCGCCTAGCCGCTGCGGGGCGCGGCTCGTATCCGATGTCAGCGGCACGGAGTCGTAGTCGCGCACGCGCAGATAGATGAGCGCCAGCACGAGCCCAGGCACGCCCACGACGCCGAACGCGGCCTTCCAGCCCCAATGCGCCGCGATGATGCCACCGAGGAACACGCCCAGCACCGAGCCCAGCGATGGCGCCGCGAAGAATGCGCCGAGCGTCGCGCTTCGCAGTCGCCGCGGAAACAACGTCGAGATGAGGGCCGCGCCTACCGAGCCGTAGCCCGTTTCCCCGAGGCCCACGACAGCGCGTGCGGCGAACAACTGTCCGTAGTTGCCGGTGAACATGCACGATATCGTCGCGAGGCTCCACGCGATCGCCATCACGATGATGCTTTTCACGCGCCCCTTTCGGTCGGCGATGAGCGCGACGGGAATGCCGCCTGCCGCCACGACGATCGAAACGATTGACACGAGCGAACCCAGTTGCTTGTCGCTGAGACCCCATTCGCTCTTGATGTGAGGAAAGAGCGAAACGATCACCTGGCGATCGATGAAGTCGAACAACATGAGCGCGAAGGTCATCGCGAAGGCAAACCACGCCTGCCGCCGGCCTGTGATGTAGCCGTCGTGATGGCTGGCCGAGGGCGCATCGGGAATCACGTTCATGCTTGCTTGTCTCCTGGAATTTCTTTTCGGTCGGCGCGTCATGACCCGGCCCATTCGACTCTGAGGTCTGTTCGACGGAACCGCTTTGCAACTCGCGACAACGACTTATCAGTCGATGTCAGTGTGCGTGACAGTCGGCTCTCAGAACGGCCGTTCTCCCCGTACGGTGGCGCGTTCCATGCGACGCGGCGCCGGCCAGTAATCGCTCACCGCGTAGTGCTGGGTCGCCATGTTGTCCCATATCGCGAGGCTGTTCGGTTCCCAGCGGAAGCGCACCTGATACTCCGGAATGGCCGCCTGACTGATCAGATAGTTGAGCAGCAGGCTCGCGCCCGGCGTCTTGTCCTGTCCGAAGCGCACGTTCTCTGGCGTGTGATAGTTGATGAAGTGAGTCGAGAACGGCCCCACGTACAGGACCTTTTCACCCGTCTCCGGATGCGTCCGGACCACCGGATGATCCACCAGCGGATTCTTTCTGACCAGTTCCTCGCGCTCCTCGGTCGTGAGAATCGCGCCGAACGAATGCTCGATGCCATGCTTGGCACGCAGGCCCGCGATCTTCATCTTGATCTCTTCCGGCAGGCTGTTGTACGCCTCCACCATGTTCACCCAGATGGTATCGCCGCCCACATCCGGACACGAGATGCAGCGCAATACGGCGGCCCTCGGCGGATTGGCGCGCCACGAGGCGTCGCTGTGGTACGTGTTTTCGAAGTGATCGCGCTTCTCGCTCTTGTAGATCTCGATCAGACCGGGATATCCCGGCACCGTATTGGCGACGGGATGATCTTCGAGATCGCCGAAGCAGCGCGCGAAGGCGACATGATCGGCGCGCGATATGTCCTGGTCGCGAAAGAACAGCACGCGATGCTTCAGCAGCAGCGCCTTGATCTCGGCGAACAATGATTCGCTTCGCGCGACATCCGCGACATTCACATTCGTGAGTTCCGCACCGATCGAGCATGTAAGCGGTTTGATTCGCATGGTGGCGCTTTCCTTGAAATCATGAGGTCGGTGAATTCGTTACGGCCTGATTGTCTTGACGACACGATTCGCGCGCTTGACTGATCGCGTCACGGTTTGGCATTCGGGATGCGGGGCGAAGGGCTTCGGCGTTTACCCGCAGTGTCAGCAAATGCCAAGTGCGTGGCTCGATTCGTCAAGTCGACTGTCCGGGACAAAACTAGACTGGCCCGGACGATTGCTTCATTCGGGAGCAGTGCGGATTTCAAGCGACGGCTGCAAATCTGCGCGCTTCGTAATTGATGTCGACATAAATATATTTGGCTGATAGACTGAATCCAGCGTGATGCTGCACGTCCTCGCCTTTCGATCCTCGACGCAGCCGGGGTCATGCGTGGGAATCGTGATTGAACAGTTCGAGCCGACCGAATCGATAAAGATTCGGTATGCAGAATAAACAAAGCGGAGACGAAATGAGGAAAGCACGACTCGCGATTTCTGTAATGGCACCATTGGCGTGCGCGCCCGCATTCGCGCAAAGTTCGGTCACGCTATACGGCATCGTCGATACGGGCGTCGAATATCTGACGCACGCGACGCCTACCGGCGGGTCGGTTGCCCGCATGCCGGTGATCGGCGGCGGCGACGTGCCTTCGCGGTGGGGCCTGAAGGGATCGGAAGATCTGGGCGGCGGACTTAAAGCGATTTTCACGCTGGAAAACGGCTTCTCCCTCTCGAACGGCGCGCTGCAGCAAGCAGGCCGTCTGTTCGGGCGTCAGGCCTATGTCGGCCTGAAGAATGGCTGGGGACAGCTTACCTTCGGGCGTCAGTACAGCATGCAGACATGGGCGATGACCGACGCGAACATCGTCGGTCCCGCCGGCATCGGCAGTCTGGGATCGCTGGATAGCGCGTTGCTCGCGGACCGATTCGATAACGCCGTCGCCTACATGGGCACGTTCTATGGATTCACCGTCGGTGCAACGTATTCGTTCGGCCGGGATGCATCGACGGCGGGCAATTGCGGCGGTCAGGTTGCAGGCGACTTCGTGGCCTGCCGCGGCTTGTCCGCCATGATCAAGTACGACGCGAGCAACTGGGGCGTCGCGACGTCCTTCGAGGAGCAGAGAGGCGGGCAGGGCTCAGCGCCGAATACGGTCGTGCCGGGTGCGCCCGGTGTCGCGTTCACGAACTCCGGCGATACCGACCGCCGCTATCAGGTCAACGGTCATCTCACGGTCGGGCCGGTCCGCCTGGGCATGGGCTGGATTCATCGTCTGCTTCACGGCGATGTGCGCTCGGTCAAGACCGATGTCGAATACCTCGGCGCATCCGTCCTCTATGGCGCGTGGCAGTTCGACGCCCAGCTTTCGCACATAGGCAATGCAGCCGATGACGCCGATGGCACGCTCGGCATGCTCAGGGCGAACTACTTCCTGAGCAAGCGCACATCGGTTTATGGCGTCGCGGGGTATATGAAGAATCACGGAAAGGGCGCGATCTACTCGGTATCGGCGGGCACCGCTGTTCCCGCCGCTCCGTTCGGAGGCTCGAATCAGATGGGCTTCGAAGTCGGCATTCGCCAGATGTTCTGATGCGATCCCGACATGATTACGCGATGTCCCGCAAGCGCGGCGCAACGAGCCGCGATAGTCGATCATTCACCAAGGAAAGTTGAACATGGCAAAAGCAATTCGCTTCGATGAAATCGGTGGCCCCGAAGTCCTCCGCCTCGAAACTGTTGCAGTCGGCGAACCCGGTCCCGGCGAGGCGCGTGTGCGTCATACGTTCGTGGCGGTCAATTTCATCGACATCTATTTCCGCACGGGGCAGTATCCGCTTGCGTTGCCCAATGGCCTCGGCTCCGATGCCGTAGGCGTGGTCGAAGCCATCGGCGAAGGCGTCGATGACATCAAGGTGGGCGATCGCGTCGGCTATCTGCTGGGCCCGCAGGGCGCCTATTCGGACGTCCGCGTGATGCCCGCCGATGTGCTCATTCCCTTGCCCGAGGGCATCAGCGACAAGACCGCTGCGACGCTGATCATGAAGGGCATGACCGCGCAGTACCTGTTTCGTCAGGTGTACCCGCTCAAAGGCCACGAAACCATCCTGTATCACGCTGCGGCGGGCGGGGTCGGCCTGATCGCCTGTCAATGGGCGCGCGCGCTGGGCGTCACGATGATCGGCACGGTCAGCTCCGACGCGAAGGCCGAAGTGGCGAAGGCGAATGGCTGTACGCACACCATCGTCACTTCGCGGGAAAACATCGCCGAACGAGTGCGCGAGCTCACCGATGGCAAGGGCGTCGAAGTGGTTTTCGACTCGGTTGGCAAGGACACGCTCGATGCGTCGCTGGACAGCTTGCAGGCGCGCGGAACGCTGGTGAGCAATGGCACGTCGTCCGGTCCCGTGCAGATCGATACGCGCGTACTGGCGCGCAAGGGATCGCTCTGGGTGACGCGGCCCGCGATGGTGCATTACGCGACGCCGCGTTCGCATATGTTGTCGATGGCTCGCGAGCTTTTCGATCTCGTGCTGGCCGGGAAGATCAAGAGCGAGCCCGGGCAGATGTTCGCGCTCGATGAAGCCGCCGACGCGCATCGCGCGCTCGAATCGCGCAAGACGGTGGGGTCCACGGTGCTCGTGCCGTAACGACGAAGATACGCGCGACCGCGCGTGCATGAGAGACGCTATGCGGCTTTCGACTTCACCCTCCGAACATCGAACACATGTCCAATTCGAACATCACATCCGCGACCGTGCTCATCGTTCCGGGCTTGCGCGAACACGTGGCGGACCATTGGCAGACGCTGCTCGCGCAGAAGCTGCCGCGCGTGCGAAGCGTCGCGCCGCTCGAACATGACAAGCTCAGTTGCGCTGCACGCGTCGATGCGATCGAGCGCGCGCTGGGTTCGATCGAAGGTCCGGTCATCGTCGTCGCGCACAGTGCGGGCGTGATGATGCTCGCGCATTGGGCGAGCCGCCACGCCTCGCGTGCGATTCACGGCGCGCTGCTTGCGGCGCCGGCCGATCTCGAAACGCCCATGCCACCCGGCTATCCGACGATCGACGCATTGAACGAGCATGGATGGTTGCCGATTCCGCGTGACGCCTTGCCATTTCCGAGCATCGTCGCGGCAAGCAGCAACGACCCTTTGACGCGGCTCGCGCGCGCCCGCGAATTTGCGCACGCGTGGGGAAGCCGCTTCGTCGAACTCGGCGATGTCGGTCATCTGAATCCGGCGTCGGGTCATGGCGAATGGCCCTTGGCCGAAGCATTCATCGGTGAACTCGCCATGCCGCGATAGCGTCGCGCGCTGTGCCGAATCGTCCACGTCCGCTCACGACGGCGGACGCAATCAATGCCTTTGCGCGCTGTCTGCCTGCCGCAAGGAAATCTGCCTCTCACCTGGAAATCGACATGAATTTTCTCGACGGTCATCTCTTTCCCGAGAACCAGCAACCGCTGATCATCACGGCTGCGCCCTATGCGCCCGGATGGCTGCCCGGCGACTTCCCCGAAGACATTCCGGTCACGATGGAAGACCAGATTCAGAAAGCGGTGGACTGCTATAACGCGGGCGCCACCGTGCTGCATCTGCACGTGCGCGAGCTGGATGGCAAGGGCAGCAAGCGCCTGTCGATGCTCAATCAATTGATTGCAGGCGTGCGCAAGCGGGTGCCGGACATGATCATCCAGGTCGGCGGTTCCATTTCGTTCGCGCCCGAGGATGAAGGGCAGGCCGCCAAATGGCTGTCGGACGATACGCGTCACATGCTGGCCGAACTCGAACCGAAGCCGGATCAGGTGACAGTGACGGTGAATACTTCGCAGATGAACGTCACCGATCAGGCGGAAGACGCGGACTTCAAGGGCACGTCGCGCGAGCAGCCCGCGCTGTTCAATGCCTACAAGGAAATGACCGTTCCCGCGCAGCCGGGATGGGTCGAGGAACACGTGCGGCGTCTGACGGCCAAGGGCATCCAGAGCGCCTTCCAGTGCTACAACCTCAACAGCTTCGAATCGGTCGAGCGGTTGATGCGGCGTGGCTTCTACAAAGGCCCGCTCGTGATGAACTGGGTCGCGATAGCCGGCGGCATGGACACGCCGAACGTCTACAGCCTCGCCAACTTCATTCGTGCCGTGCCGGACGGTGCGGTGGTCACGGTGGAAAGCAACGTGCGCAACGTGTTGCCCGTGAACATGTGGGGTATTTCAATGGGTCTGCATGTACGTTGCGGTACGGAAGACTGTCTGTGGAATCAGTCGCGCACCGAGAAGATGAGTACGGTCAGGCAGATCGAGCAACTGGTTCGCATGTCGCGCGAATTCGGACGCGAGATCGCGACCGCACAGCAGGCCCGCGAGATCTCGCGCATCGGGGTCTTTTACGATACGGTGGAGGAATCGCTACAGGCCAACGGCTTCGCGCCGAATCGCAACGGCGGCAATCAGGGTTTTCTGCGCAAGACTGCCTGAAGCGGCGAGCGAAGTAGAAAAGACACGGCCAGCGGTATCCGATGAATGAAACGGATACGCTGGCCGTGCTGCTGTTCAGGAAGCAACGCGCCGCGATGCTTCAATAAGGCTTGTCACCGATGATGCCCGCGCGTTCCATCTTGCGCGGCGCCGGCCAGTAGTCCATGACCGCGTAGTGCTGCGTGGAGCGATTGTCCCAGACGGCGATGCTGTTCGGTTTCCATCGGAAACGCACCTGATATTCCGGAATCAGCGCCTGGCTTTGCAGATAGTTGAGCAGGAGGCTTGCGCCCGGCGTCTTGTCGAGACCGTAACGGACGTTGTCCGGTGTATGGAAGTTGACGAAGTGCGTCGTGAAGCTTCCCACGTACAGGACCTTCTCGCCGGTCTCCGGGTGCGTGCGAACGACAGGATGTTCGACGTCCGGATTTTGCGCGGCGAGCTTGCGGCGTTCGTCGGGATCCATCGCCGCACCGAACGAATGCTCGATGCTGCTTTTCGCCCGAAGACCCGCGATGCGATGCTTGATCTCTTCCGGCAATTGCTTATAGGCCTCGACCATATTGACCCAGATCGTGTCCCCGCCCGTTTCGGGGCACTCGATGCAGCGGAGCACTGCGCCCATCGAAGGTTCCGGCCGCCACAACCCGTCGGTGTGAAAGTTGTTTTCGTACGGATTTTTCGCGTCCGATCGATAAATCCGCACGAGGCCCGGATGTTCCGGATCGCTTCCCGCGACCGGATGATCTTCCAGATCGCCGAACTTGCGCGCGAACGCGACATGCTCTTCCCGCGAGATGTTCTGATCGCGGAAAAAGAGCACGCGGTGCTGTAGCAGCAGTGCCTTGATTTCCGCAAACAAGGACGCATCGCGCGATGCGTCGCCCAGGTTGACGCCCGACAGTTCCGCGCCGATACAGGCGGTGAGCTTTTCAATCTTGATCATCAGCATGTCTCCTCATTCCATAGCCGGTCGTCTCCATCATAGTCGCTTGATTTATTCGTGTCGACATAAATAAATGTCGAGTCGAGCCGTCGTTTTATGCGCGACGGAAAGTTAGCCGGCGTCGCGATACGCATCGACTGCGCTGCCGATGGTCGGATGAAAGCACGCGTCGGGAAAGATCGACGTCAGCTCGAAGCGTCTGAGCTTGTCGCGGACGGGGTCTTTCATCTCGGCGAAATGCAGCTCGATGCCGCGTTCTCTCAACGCGCGATGCAGCTCGCGCAGCATGTCGGCGGACGTCACATCGACGCTCGTCACCGGCTCGGCGGTGACGAGGACGCGCTTCACCGGCGTCGGTGCTTCATTCACCGCTTCGATCACACGTTGCTGAAACAGCTCCGCGTTTGCGAAGAAGAGCGGCGCATCCCAGCGAAACAGCAGCAGTCCCGGAATCTGTTCCGCGTTCGGGTAGCGCTTCAGGTCGTGATAGCCGCGCAATCCTTCCACCCGGCCGAGCACCGCGAAATGCGGGCGCCAGCCGTCCCACAGGAATTCGATGACCGCGATCACCACGGCGATGCAGATGCCGGGTATCGCGCCGAACACGGCAACGCCAATGAAGCAGCACACGGAAAGCCAGAACTCCCACTGCTGGATGCGATAGATGCGCTTCAGGTCGCTGAATTCGAAGAGACCGATCGCCGCCGCGATCACGACGGCCGCGAGCGCGCTGCTGGGCAGATGCCGCAGAAGATTCGGCGCGGCGAGCAGCACGGCCGCGACGGCGAGCGCGCCGACGATGCCCGTCACCTGCGTGCGCGCGCCCGCCGCTTCGGCGACCGGCGTGCGCGACGAACTGCTGCTGATCGGAAAGCCCTGAAAGAGCCCGGTTGCGAGATTGGCGACGCCCAGCCCGATCATTTCCTGATTCGGATCGACGCGCATGTTGGCGCGTGCCGCGAAGGTGCGCGACAGCACGCTCGTGTCCGCGAACGCGATCATCGCCACGGCGCAACCGCCGAGCACGATCCGGACGATGTCTGCGCCGCTCGCCCACGGCAGCGACAACGCGGGCAATCCCTGAGGAATCGTCCCGAGCACCTTCACGCCTTGGCGGTCGAGATGAAACACCATGACGCACAGGGTCGCGAGCACGACCGCGATCAGAATGCCCGGCACCTTGTCGAAGCGCTTCAGCAGCAGGATGAGCAAGAGACTGCCTGCGCCCACGGCAAAGCTGGTCCAGTTGGATTGCCCGGCCGCGATGGCTTTGACAAGTTCAAACAGGTCGCGCAGCGGTCCGCGGTCCTCGATGGAAATCGCGAAGAGCTTGGGCAACTGGCTGATCAGCACCGTCAGCGCGATGCCGTTCATGTAGCCGTAGCGGATCGGCTTGGACAGCAACTCCGTGACGAAGCCGAGCTTGAGCATGCCGAAGACGATGCAGACGATGCCCGACACGATCGCCATCATGCCCGCGACGGCGATGGCGCGAGAAGGATCGCCCGACGCGCCGATCACGACGACCGCGAGGACGGGCGCGGCGAGCGCCGAGTCGGGACCGAGCACGAGAATCCGGCTCGGACCGAAGATCGCGTAAGCGAGCAGCGGCACGATCGTCGCGTACAGACCGCATACGCCGGGCACGCCCGACGCCTCCGCATATGCGATGCCGACCGGCACGAGCATCGTCGTCAGCACGAGGCCGGCGATGATGTCGTTCTTCAGCCACCCGGCGCGATAGCTCCTGAACATCGCGACAATCGGCAGATGGCGCATCCAGCGCTGAACCGCGCCGGTGACGACCTGTCGCGACCGGGGCGTGTGATCAGTCTGCATGGATCGGCATCGTCGAACGTTCAATGAAGAAAGCGCGCAAGCACGACGACGTATGCCGCCGTGATCGCGAGCTGACACAGCGTCACCGGAAGGCCATAGCGCAGGAAGCGGCCGAAGCTGATCGGCGCGCCTTCCTGCGTGCAGATTCCCGCAGCCACGACATTCGCCGCCGAACCGACGAGCGTCGCGTTACCTCCGAGCGTCGCGCCGTACATCATCGCGATGAAGACGGGAATGACCGGCGCGGGCCACTGCGTGAACTGGTCCGACAAGGCCGACTCCGGCACGAACTCCGCCGTGACGAGATAGCCCTTGACCATCAGGATGGACGCGGCCGCCACCGGCACGTTCGCGAGCAGCGAGGAAAGCAATCCGATCCCGCAGATCATCGCGAGCGCGACGAGCGTGAGGCGCGTGCCGAACACCTCATATAGCTTGAGCGACATGACCTGCAGCAGGCCCGTCTTCGCCATGCCCTGCACGAGACAGAAGATGCAGGTCAGGAAGAGCAGCGTCTTCCAGTCGACATCGCGCAGCACGCGATCGGTGGGCTCGACCTTGAACGCGTACGCGACGAGCAGCGCGAGTGCGCTGGCGATCACCGCGACCACGGGCGGCACGATGCGCGTGGGCAACTCCTCGCCGAGCACGAACAGCACCATCATGAGCGCGAGCACGAGGACCGCCAGCGCGGCGTAGACCGGCCGCTTCAGTTTGGCTCGAGGAGTGCGGGGCGGCAGGGGCTTGACGCTGCGCCAGATGCCGCGCATCAGAATGGGCAAGAGCGGAATCACCACGCCGATCGCGAGCAGGCCGCCGAGGCTCGCACGCCGCAGATACTCGCCGAAACTCATGCCGATCGAACTGCCGACGAGAAAGGTCGCCGGGTCGCCGACGAGCGTGAGCAGACCGGCGGCATTGCTGAGGAGGGCGGTGAGGATCATCGGCGGCACGATGTCGATATCGAGCGCGCGGGCGACGCGAATGATGATCGGAGCGAGCAGGATCACCGTCGTCGCATTGGGAAGCAGCGCGCACAGCGGGGCGACGATCACGATCAGCAGGAGCAGAAAGCGCTTGCCGCTGCCCGCCGTGGCCCTGAGATAGTAATCGCCGACGAGATCGAAGAGGCCCGTGGTCGCCAGTATGCGCGCGACGACCATGCCGCCGAACAGCAGGCTGAGCGGCCCCGCCGCGGTCCGCGCGGTCGCGAGCAGATCCTGTTCGTCGATGATGCCGAGCGCGATCAGCACGCTCGTGCCGACGAGCGCGGCCACGGCCATGTCGATCAGATCGAAGGCGATCACGAGGATCACCACCGAGAACACGCCGACGACGAGATAGATTTGCCAGTCGCTCATGATGGGCCCGCGCAGGCGTCATTGCATCGGCGGCGCGTACATCAGGCCGCCGCGTGTGTAGAGCTCGTTCAGGCCGCGATCGAGCTTGATCGGACTTCCGGTGCCGAGATTGCGGTTGAACATCTCGCCGTAGTTGCCGGCGCTCTTGAGCGCGCGAAGCGTCCAGCCAGGGCCGATGCCGAGCGTCGCGGTCACGCTCGCGTCCGGAACGAGCGCGCGCGCCACGAGCGGGTCTCTCACGCGCTCGGCCTGATTCTGACGGGTCACGCCGAGTTCTTCAGCGGCGATCAGCGTGAAGAGCACCCAGCGCACGATGACGAGCCATGCGTCGTCGTCGCCGCGCACGGCTGGCGCGTGCGGCTGCTTCGAGATTCGTTCCGACAGGATCGCCAGCGCCGATGCACCGCCGGGCGTGCGGCTGCGCAGCGTCGCGAGCAGGGATAGATCGGCCGTCATGGCGCGGCATCGCCCGGAGGTGAAGGCCTGTTCGAGTTCTGCCGCCGAGCCGAGCACCACCGGCTTCAGATCGAGCGCATTCGCATTCGAGTAGCCGACGAGATTGTCTTCGCTGGTCGTCTCACGTTGAACGCAGACGGTCACGCCCTTGAGGGATGCGAGCGTGCGAATGCCGCTCGCCGTCGAAACCATGAAGGCCTGCGCGTCATAGAACAGTACGCCCGCGAATTGAATTCCGAGCGTGCCTTCACGCAGGAGCGTCCAGGTCGTGTTGCGCGCGAGCAGATCGATGCGGCCCGTTCTGAGCGCCGGAAAGCGGGCGGACGCCCTGAGCGGGACGAAGGCGACCTTGTTCGCATCGCCGAGCGTCGCGGCGGCCACCGCGCGGCAGAAATCCACGTCGATGCCGGACCATTGTCCGGACGCATCCCGCTGGGAAAAGCCCGCGATGCCGTCGCTGACGCCGCATCGCAGGACACCTCGCGCTGCGACCTGCGCGAGCGTGGCCGATCCCGCCGCGAAGGCGGGGACCGGCGCTGCCGGCAGCGCGAGCAGCGCGGCGCCTACGATCGCGATGAGATTCGCCGCAGAATTGCGCATCGTCTTCTCGATATGAAGACTCATGTTCACGTCGTCTTGTCACGTGGTTCGCCGTCCGGCGGGACACGTGCCAGATTAGGTTGTAGACGAAAACTGGTCCAGTTCAAGCGTTCGTTTTGCTGAGGTCGCACGCGTTCGCTGCAACGAAGCAGGACGAGATCGCGATCCAGTGAAGCATGTGCCTACGGGCTCCACGACATCGGCGCACGCCCCGCGCGGAATCTGTCTGCTCGCGACAAACCTTGAACCCTTTACGTATATCACTATGCTGTAAGAAGGCCGAAACCCGATCCGCGCGTGAGCGGTCCCGGGTTTCCTGCGTTGTCCGCGCTCGATGATCCGAGCGCCTCATCGCGTCGAACAATCGCTTTCGTCAAGCGCGCCAGCCGCCGGTACAACGATGCAGATGCATCGACGCAAGTTTTCGTGTCTGCGTTGGTTGCGAGCCGGTTCAGGAGAACAACGCATGACAAAGCTGCTGATCGACGTGGTCATCTTTCTTGCGTCGGCGCTGATCACCGTGCCGCTGGCCGTTCGCTTCGGCTTCGGCGCGGTGCTCGGCTACCTGCTTGCGGGCGTCCTGATCGGCCCGTGGGTACTGCGGCTCGTGACCGATGTCGATGCGATCCTTCACTTCTCCGAGCTGGGCATCGTGCTGATGATGTTCGTGATCGGACTCGAAATGAAGATCGACGCGTTGTGGGCGATGCGTCGCACCATCTTCGGCTACGGGACCATGCAGATGACCGTTTGCGCCGCCGCGCTGCTGGGCGTTTTCATGATGCTGGGGCTGCCCTGGCGCATTGCATTGACGGGCGGCCTCGCGCTGTCGCTGTCATCGACGGCGATGGTCATGTCCGAGCTACAGGAGCGCAAGCTCATGGACATGCCGACGGGCCGCGCGGGATTCGGCATTCTGCTGTTCCAGGACATGGCGGCCATTCCGCTGATCGCGCTCCTGCCGCTGCTCGGACCGACGGTGCCCATGCCCGCCGCCGAACCGGGCTGGCTCGTCGCGCTGAAGGCGCTCGCCATGCTGGGCGCCATCGCGCTCGTCGGGCGCTATCTGCTGAACGCCGTGCTGCGGCTCATCACGAGCACGGGCGTCCCGGAGATCTTCACCGCATTCGCGCTGCTGTGGATCGTCGGCATCGCGCTTCTCATGCAGAGCGTGCATCTGTCGATGTCGCTGGGCGCGTTCGTCGCGGGCGTGCTGCTCGCCGATTCCGACTTTCGCCACGAAATCGAAGTCGATATGGCGCCTTTCAAGGGCTTGCTGCTCGGTCTGTTTTTCATCGCGGTAGGCATGTCGATGGATTTCAGCGTGCTCACGCGCGAGCCGGTGCGCGTAGCGGTGCTCGTCGTCGCGGTGGTCAGCGTGAAGGCGGTCGCGCAGTGGTTCCTCGCGCGCCGCTTCGACGTGCCGGCATCGCACCGGAGCTTCTTCGCCATTCTGCTGTCGCAAGGCGGCGAGTTCGCGTTCGTCGTGATGGCCGCGTCACTGGCGGCGGGTGTCATCGATCAGCGTCAGGCATCGCTCGTCACGCTGGTCGTCGCGCTCTCGATGGTCTCCACGCCCCTGTTGCTGCTCGTGCACCGCCGGCTGTTCGAAGCGACTACGCGGGCTCGGGCAGGGTAAGCGTGTTTCCGCGATCGCCGCAGTCATACGTGATCGCCGGCTTCATGCGCCGATTTGTTCTGGAAGTCATGCTGCCCGTCCCGTATTCGAACGGGTGAGCGCGAGGAGGCACGAAAATGCTATCGCCGATTTCTGAGCGCACGCTCTCCAGGGAACTGCTCGATGTCCTGATACGCGCCGGTCTCGTCGCCGTTCTGGCGGTCTTCTGTTTTCGGGTATTCGTGCCGTTCCTCGACCTGATGGTCTGGGCGCTGATTCTCGCGGTCACGCTGTACCCGCTTCAGGTCCGGCTCCGCGGCGCGTTTGGCGGCAAGGACGGTCTGATCGCCACGTTGATCATCTTCGTCGCGTTCGTCGTCATCCTCGTGCCGACATATCTGCTCGGCGTGGCGGTTGCGACGTCCATCGAGCGCGCGATGGGCATCGTCAGGAGCGGCACCTTCCAGATTCCGCCGCCAGCGGAATCGGTGGCCGCGTGGCCTCTGGTCGGGCAGCGGGTGTACGACTTCTGGGCGCAGGCGTCGACGGATGTCACGGGTCTCGCGCAGAAGTTCGCGCCGCAGATCAAGGAAGCCGGTCTCGCCGTGCTCGGCACGATCACCGGTCTGGGCGCCGGGCTGATCGTGTTCTTTCTCGCGCTGATCGTCGCGGGCATCTTCATGGCGCATGGCGAGAAGGGCTATGGCAGCGCCGTGCAGATCGCCTCGCGCATCTCCGGACCCGAAAACGGCCAGCAGATCGCGGATCTTTGCACGGCCACGATTCGCGCGGTGGCGCAAGGCGTGGTCGGCATCGCGTTCATCCAGATGCTGTTGATCGGCATCGGCTTCGTCATCATGGGCATTCCCGGCGCGGGGCTGCTCGCGCTCGCCGTGCTACTGATCGGCATCATGCAGTTGCCGGCGACGTTGATCACGATTCCCGTCATCATCTTCGTGATCGTGACGAATGGCGTGAGCACGGCGACGATCATCTTCTCGGTCTATACCTTCATCGCCGGTCTCGCCGATAACGTGCTCAAGCCGATGCTGCTGGGCCGCGGCGTCGCGGTGCCGATGCCCGTGGTGCTGATCGGCGCGCTCGGCGGCATGGTGACGGGCGGCGTGATCGGCCTGTTCATCGGTCCCGTGATGCTCGCGGTCGCCTACAAGCTGTTCTGGCGCTGGGTGAAACAACAACCGGCCCTGGAACCCCCGCAACAACAGGAGCGGCTCTGAGGGGTCGCCTTCGATGCATGCCTCCCGGATCAGACGGCCGCGGCTGACGGACTGCGTCATCGTGGGCCTCGCGTCGTTGCTGAGCGGCTGCATGCGCGTGGGGCCGGACTTTCATCCGCAACACGAGCCTTGGAGCGAACACTGGAACAGCACGTCGCTCGAACAGGTCACGCAGCAGGCGCCGCAGCCCGATGTCCGGCAATGGTGGCTAATCTTCGGCGACGAAAATCTCGAACGCCTGATGGAACAAGCCGATGCCGGGAACGGCGACCTGCAGATCGCCGGTTTGCGCGTGATCGAGGCGCGTGCACAACTGGGCATCGCGCTCGCGGGACGCTATCCGCAAGTGCAGCAGGCCAGCGCCGAGGCGCTGGCGTCGGCGCAAAAGCGTTCGGACGGTTTCGATCCACGCTCGGGCGTGTATTTGCAGTACGGCGCGGGCTTCGTCGTCGGATGGGAGCTCGACTTCTGGGGGCGTTTCGCACGCGCGATCGAGTCGGCCGACGCCGCGTTCTTCGCCGCGCAGGCCAACCGCGACGCCGCGCTGGTTCTTCTGCACGCTCAGGTCGCCGAAACCTATTTCACGCTGCGCACCGGCGAGGCGCGCCTGCGCATCGCCCGCGAGAACGCTCAGTTGCAGAAGCGCAGCTACGACATCGCGCTAAAACTCTTCAAGGCCGGCGAGACGGATGAACTGGATTTCCAGCAGGCGAACACCCAGTATCTGGGCACGTTGAGCAGCATCCCTGAACTCGAAAGCCAGATCGTGCTCGCGAAACACGCGTTGTCTCTGCTGATGGGCCGGCCGCCCGGCCCGTTGCCGGAAATCGTCGTGTCGTCCGGAAAGGGCGGCGTGATTCCGCTGGTGGATCGCGCTGTCCTGCAGGACGTCCCCGCCGATCTGCTGCTGCGTCGCCCCGACGTGCGCGCCGCCGAATATCAGATGGCCGCGCAGTCGGCGCTCATCGGCGTGGCGGAAGCGGATTTCTATCCGTCGGTCTCCCTGCTCGGCACGCTCGGCTTCAGCGCGAGTTCGCTGAAGGGCTCGCCGAGCACGCTTGCCGTGGCGATCGGTCCCAGCGTGGTCTGGAACGTCTTCGATCACGGCAGAATCACGAACAATGTGCGCGTTCAGGACGCGCGGCTGCAGCAGTTGACGGTCGCTTATCAGAACACCGTGCGCGAAGCGGCGCGCGAGGCCGATGACGCCGCCACGTCGCTGATCGCCGCGTCGCGTCGCGACGCCATCCTGAACGAGGCGCAAGGGGCGGCGCGGCGCTCGCTGACGCTCGCCAGCACGATCTATCGGGAAGGGTATTCGGACTTCCAGCGCGTGCTCGATGCGCAGCGCGCGCTGTTCGCTCAGCAGGACGCGTATGTCGTCAACCGGCGCAACGCGGTCGGCAGTCTGATCGCGCTCTACAAGGCGCTGGGCGGCGGCTGGACCACGCGCCAGCCGCTCGTCGATGCCGCCACACGCCAGCAGATGCAGCAACGCACCGACTGGGGCGATCTGCTGAACGAGGTGAGCGTGCCATCCGAAGGAGCGGCTCGATGAGCGAAACGTCCGGGTCGTCGGAAGCCGCATCGGCGCGCACGCCGCCGCCTGCTCCGGCTGGCGATCCATCGGGCAGGGCGCTGAAGTGTGTGATCACGCTGATCGTCGTGAGCCTGATCTGGTATCTGCTGGCCGACCGCATCACGCCCTATACGCAGCAGGCGCGCGTGCAGGCCAATGTGGTGCCGGTCGCCGCGGAAGTATCGGGCCGGGTGACGCGCGTCCTGGTGCGTGACAACCAGGAGGTCAATGCAGGCGACGTGCTTTTCGAAATCGACGGCGAGCAGTACCGCATCACCGCCGATCGCGCGCGGGCCGATCTCGAAACCATGCGCCGGCAGATCGGCGCAAGCACGGCCGGCATCGATTCGGCGCGTGCGTCGCTGCGCGCGGCCATCGCGAACGAGGTCAAGGCGCGGCAGGACAGCGAGCGGCTCGAAAGGCTGTATCGCGAGGACGAAGGCACGATCTCGCTGCGGCGTCTCGAAGTGGCGCGAGCGACTTACGAGCAAGCTCAGAGTCAGGTCGCCGCGGCGCGTGCGGAAGTCGAGCGTGCGCGCGAACAACAGGGCGGCATCGAGGCGGAGAACGCGCAGTTGCGCAGCGCGGCCGGGGCGCTCCAGAAGGCCGAACTCGATCTCGCCAACACGCGCATCAGGGCGCGAACCGGCGGCGTCATCACGGATCTCGGCACGGAAGTCGGGCAGTTCGCATCGGCAGGCAAGGCGGTGATGACGCTGATCGCGATTCGCGACGTATGGATCAGCGCCGACATGACCGAAAACAATCTCGGCCGCCTGAGGCCCGGCACGCCTGTGGCCATCGTGCTGGATGCGCTGCCGGGCGAAGTCTTCAAAGGGCGGATTCGCAGCATCGGGTTCGGCGTGAGCGTGGGACAGAGCACGCCGCCCGGCAGTCTGCCTTCCGTACAGACAAGCCGCGACTGGCTGCGGCCGGCCCAACGCTTTCCGGTAATCGTCGAATTCGATAAGGACGAGCGTGCGCGCCTCTACAACATGCGTGTCGGCGGGCAGGCCGAGGTGATGGCGTTTCCGACTCAGGGCAATCCGCTCAATCCGCTCGGCCGCATGTTCCTGCGCGTGATGAGCTGGCTGGCCTACGTCTACTGAGAACGCCGATGGAAAACACGCTCCAGCTTCCGGGCCGTCGCGCGCTGCGCATGGCGACCGGGACGGCGCTGTGCCTCGCGATCAGCTTTGCGTTCGATTTCCCGATTCCCGTGATCGCGCCGGTGTTCGCCGTCTTTCTGCTCGCGACGCAGAACCGGCCGCTGTCGTTCAGGTCAGCCGCGATGTTGGCGCTGGTCGTGATGCTGACCACCGGTAGCGGCCTGCTGCTCGTGCCGCTGCTTCGACATTACGCGCTCGCGGGCGTGATGCTCGTCGGCGTGTTGCTCTTCGTCGCGTTCCTCTACGGCGTGCGCGGCGGCAACAACCTCGTCGCGACTTTTCTGGTGGCGGGCGTCACGATGATCTCCGCGGCCGGCACCGCCGACTTCCAGGTGGGCGCAACGGTGGTCGGCGCGCTGGTGAAGGGGCTGCTGCTCGCCTTGCTGGTGTCGGCGCTCATGCACGGCCTCTTTCCCGAGAACGCGAACGCGCGGCCGCCGCCTGCCGCGAGAACCGTGTCCGCCGATCAGGCCGCGCGCATTGCACTGCGCGCCGCGCTGGTGGTCATGCCGGCGTACCTCCTTGCAATGACCGACCCGGCGAGCTATATGCCCATCATCATGAAGTCGGTCAGTCTCGGCAGACAGAGTTGCACCACGACCGCACGCGGCGCGGCGCGAGAGCTCATCGGCTCGACATTGCTCGGCGGCTTGCTCGCGATCCTGTTCTGGTTCGCGCTGAAACTCTCGGTGCACCTGTGGATGTTCTTCCTGTGGATGCTGCTGTTCGGTTTGATGGTCGGGCGCAGGCTCTACGGCATCAGGATGACGCGCTATCCGCCGGGCGTCTGGCTGAACGGCTTCATCACGATGATCATTCTGCTGGGCCAGTCAGTGCAGGACAGCATCGCGGGCAAGGACGTCTATACCGCGTTCGCGGTGCGCATGGGCCTTTTTCTTGCGGTCAGCCTTTACGCGTGCCTGATGCTGCAGGTTTTCGATCGACCGCGCAGCGGATGATGGCGGACGGCTCGCACGTTCGACTTGACCGCGTCCCGCTTAGTCAGTATTTGATGTCTCTTGCGGTTTGGCGCCCGTGTTGCTTCGTCTGCCGCTTGTCGTGCCGGCAATGCGCGTTCGATTGCTGGTTGGCGGCGCGGCAGTCCTGCTTGGTGTGCCGGGCGTCCTGGCGCGTATCCTGACGGACGTCGCGACCGGCACGACGTTGCTGCGCCTGCTCGGTTGCCACCGACATGCCCGGCCAGGAGCAGACGAGCATGGCAGCGACCAACGCGGTGAGCCTGAGGTTGCGAGCGAGCATGATGTGAGTTCCGGAGGACGAGTCGATACATCTGGAATGTGATGTGTGCATCAAGATAGCCGCATCCTCGACCATTGTGAATCGGCTTTTGCAACGACGACGCATAGCGATAAGCGGCACGATGATTCGATTGATCAAGAAATCGAAATACTGTGAAACAGACGGGCTCATATCGACCGGAGAGAGCACCTGTGAAACGATGCAAAGCGATCACCGGAGCATGCTTCTCGTTTGTCGTAGGCAACGCTTGCGCAAGTCCGGTCGATTTTTCGAACGCATTGCCGAATTTCTTTGGCGCGGGGATCGGTTCGACCACCGAGTATGCCGGCGGCAAGGACCGCATCGTCGGCGTGCTTCCGGGTATGCGATACGTGACGAGCGGTGGTCACCTGTTCGAGTGGTACGGCACCTATGCGCAATACAACTTCGGGAGTCTCACCGGATTCCAGTGGGGACCGGCGCTGGCGCTTCGTCTAGGACGACGGAATGTCGATGACGAGGTCGTGTCGCAGGTGCACGACGTCTCCACCACGGTGGAAGGCGGCGGGTATGTCGGCTACGAGTACAGTCACGTCGGCGATGTGCCGTTCCGTTTGCGCGGGGAGGTGACCGTCGTCACGAATGCGGGCTCCGTCTATACAGGCGCGCGCACCACACTGAATACGAGCGCATGGTTTCCACTGCATTCGCGCGTGTTCGTCGGCGGCGGAGTCGGTGCGACATGGGTGAGCGGCGGCTTCAACGAAACCTACTACGGCGTGACATCCGAGGACTCTCAGAAGAGCGGATTACCGGTTTTCAATCCCGGAGGCGGCCTCAATCAGATTACCGGCTGGATCGCCGGCATCTTTCAAGTCAGCCCGAAATGGTACGCGGGCGCGATGGTTTACTACCAGCGCCTGATGGGTGATTCGGCAGCCAGCCCCATCGTGACGCAGCGTGGCACGCGCAATCAACTTACTTACGGCGTCGGGATCGCTTATGCCTTTCAATGACCTTCTTTGAAACCGGGACGTCTTTGGGCGCGGTTAATAGGCAATTGCATCATCGTCTGGGTCGACATCGATCCGATCAGGTTGCTTGAATTCACGAACGAGTTCGCATACTGTGAGCAGAGCAGCGTGCGGTTTAGACCGCGTTGTCGTTCCTGGAAAAGTTCGCGCGGAGAGGAACGGCCGGCACACCTCATATCTCCGTGAAGCGTCGATAGCAGTCAAAGAGAGGAGGTAGCCATGAATCGTCTCAAAGGAGCTGTAGTGCTGATGTCGATCGCGTTCGCAACGAATGCGTGGGCACAAACCGATCAGGGCGCGGCTCAGCCCGCGCATAGCGACGAAATCGTCAAGATGCGAATGGAAGTCTCCGCAGCCAACAAGAAATATAACCAGAAGGTCGCGGCGGCCAAGAAGGTTTACGATCACAAGAAGGCGGAAGCCGCCAAAGAGCGCGACGCGGCCATCGCAGCAGCACATGGCGGTGCGCCTGCGCAATGATCGCTGTGTCGTGGCGATCTGCAATCGGATGTTCTTTCGGAACTGAGACGGCCCTGTAACGACCCGGGCTCTGGAACACGCGCGGTGTAGCCAATCCTGGTGGTGCTGGACATGCGTGAGTGCTTTAGCGTGATCGTCGTCATCGCATCCGCGCTGTGCGCAGGCGGATGCGCAGTCCCTCAAACGCCGCCTGAAAGCGGCGCGCAAACGGTCGCTCCGACACCTGTCGCAAGCGGTACGCAAACCGTGGCTCAGGCGTCGGATGCGGGACGTGCGCAACCCCTCCCGATGGAGTCGGGTTCGCTGGACGCGCTCGTCGGTCCGATTGCGCTCTATCCCGATGATCTCGTCGCGATCATTCTTCCGGCATCGACTTTTCCGGTCGAAGTGGTGCAGGCGGACCGGTTTCTCGATCGCAGAAAAACCGAGAAGAACCTGCCGGTCAACGAAGCATGGCAGGATCCGATCAAGGCGCTGCTGAACTACCCCGAAGTGCTCAAGACAATGAGCACCAATCTCGACTGGACGGTCGCGCTCGGCGAAGCGGTGGTGACCGATCAAAGCGCCGTGTTGCAGGCCGTGCAGCGTTTCCGGCGTCAGACTCAATCGGTGGGCAATCTCAAGACGGATGACAAGCAGACGGTGGTGGTCGAGAAGGAAGTCATCAAGATCGTTCCGTCGAATCCCGAGGTCATCTACGTGCCGCAGTACAACCCGTCGACGGTCGTCATCAGCAGCCCGACGCCGGTGTATTCATACTGGCCGGCGCCTTACCCGGTCTACTACTATCCCTACGCACCGGGCGCGGCATTCGCGACGGGTCTCATCTGGGGCGCCGCGATCACGGCGGCGTGGAACGGCGGGCACTACGTGTCGCACTACGAGGGCGGCAACAACACGATCAATATCAACCGCGAAGGCAACGTCAACCGGGCCGATGTGAAGAACGAGCTGAGCAATCGCGCTGCGAACCGCTCGGCGAACGGAACCTCTGCGTCTCAGCGCTCGACCCAGTGGCGCTCGGAAAAGAAGCCCGGACAAGTATCGGGCGCGAGCACGCGCGCATCGGCGCAACGCGTGGGCGATGCGCCATCTCGCGCCGGCGCGCGCGCCCCGACGGCCGCGCAGTCGCCACGCGCACCGAGCGCCGGCAACCTTCAGGGACGGGGCGGCGACGCGTTCAGCGGCTACGGTTCCGCCCAGGGCGCCAGAGCGGACAGCGCGCGCGGCGCAGCGAGCCGGCAGTCGATGCCGGGCGGGCAAGGCGGACGAAATTTTCAGGGCGGCTTTTCGGGCGGTGCGCGTGGTGGATTTGGCGGAGGCGGCCGCGGCGGTCGCCGATAGGAGACGCTTCATGAATAGCACGTCTCGTCGATTCGTCGCATGCGCGATCGTCGCGATGCTCATCGTTCCTTTGCGCGCTCACGCCGCCGGGGATCAGGAGACGTTCAGGACGCCGGAAGAAGCCGTCAGCGCGCTGGAACAGGCGCTCAAGTCGAACGACGACGCAGCGCTCATCGCCATCTTCGGCAATGCGCACAAGGAACTCGTCGTGACGCCGGATGAAGCCGAGAATCGCGAACTGCGCGCCAATGCGCTCGCCGAGTTCAATGCGTATCACATGCTGGAGGAAACGTCGCCGGACCGCCGCGTTCTGCGTATCGGCGATGAAGCGTGGCCCATGCCGATTCCGCTCGTTCGCACGCAGGGCGCGTGGCGCTTTGCGACCGAAGAGGGCGAGCAGGAAGTGCTGGACCGGCGCATCGGTGCGAACGAGCGCGAGGCCATCAAGGTGATGCGCGCGTATGTCGATGCGCAACGCGAGTACGCGACGCGCGACCGCGTGGGCGACGGCGTGCTGCAATACGCGCGCAGGCTCGGCAGCACGCCGGGCAAGCGTGACGGGCTGTATTGGCCTGCGGACGAATCGAAGGGTGAGGAGCCGAGTCCGTTCGGGCCGCTGATCGCAGCGAGCGCGAATTATCTCAAGGATCGGAACCCGGGCGACGCGTATCACGGCTACTACTTCCGCATTCTCACGCGACAGGGAAAGCACGCGCCGGGCGGTCCTTTCAGTTACGTCATCAACGGGCGCATGCTGGCGGGCTTCGCGATGGCCGCGTATCCCGCGCAATATGGGTCGAGCGGGGTGATGACGTTCGTGGTCAACAACAACGGCGTCGTGTATCAGAAGAATCGCGGCGCGTCGGCTAAGCCGCTGACCGAGTTCGATCCGGATGCGTCGTGGAGTCGTGTGCAGGAGCCTTGATAGACGAGCTCCGCCAGCCGGACTGCGATCCGGCAATTTGGCCGAAAAAAGCGAACTCGCGCGACGCGACGGTCGTACGTGCCGCGCGAGACTGCGCTCACTCGTTCAGGCGAGATACCTTGGTGCCTTGAAGCGAAGCGTCGGCCATCAAACCTGCGTTGGTCAGTACAAACGCTTGAACCGGCTTCGATGCGGTGGTCGTATCGATCGCGCCGTTCGCGCCCATCCTGACCAGCGCCACGGAAGCGTCCGCTCCCGCCGACCAGCCGTCGGAATTGCGGAATTTGGCGAGCGCGTCCTGGGTCATGAACAGAAAGATCAGCGCCTTCGATTGCGCGCCCGCCTGCAAACCGAGCGAGCCTGAAGTCGTGCTGTAGTAGCCGACGGTGTGTCCACCCACACGAAGCGAGCCTTTTCCGTACTGTGCGCCGACGACGAAGCCCGCCTGGAGCACGGACGGAAACACGAGCACGCCGCTCGCTTTCGCCACCAGTTCGCGTGAACCGCCTACGGTGGCGTAGAGGCGCTGAAGTGTGCTATCGACGTCGGCGTCGATGGAGCGCCGCAGATCCGCCGCGCCCGCCGCCTGTTCGGCTCCCGCGTTTCTATTGGCTGTGCAGCCGGAAAGCGCGAGCCCTCCGAGCGCCAGAACGGCGGTCGACTTGACCATGAAGTTTCGTCTATGCATCGTTGTTCTCCAGTGTGGAATGTAGAAAACCTCATAGAGCAGCAGCGAGACGCACGACCAGTTATAGCACAGCGGCAAGCTTGGGCGAGAAGGGAAGAGAACGCATCGACCCAGGTGAGATAAAAAAACGCGCATTGGGGGAAGGTCTTTTCCTGGTACGCCTTCCTCGTGTCACGCGAGCGATCGGATCGTCAAGCCGCGCGACGACCCGCTGCTTCACCAGAAGCCAAGCAACTTCCACCAGAGGCTGCCGACCACCGCGAAGATCAGCAACTCCACCAGACACATCACGAAACCGACGCGCCACCAGGTTCCCATCGTGACATAGCCGCTACCGAAGATGATCGGCGAGGTGCCCGTCGCATAGTGGGTCAGCGTCATCATGATCGCCGAGCCGGCCGCCATCATCAGCATGAACGGCGCCACGTATCCGGGTGGTATCAGATGGACCCCGACCGTCAGGAAGGCGAGCATCATCGCACTGATGTGCGCCGTCGTGCTGGCGAACAGGTAGTGTGAAAAAACGAAGGCCAGTACCAGGATCGTGGCAGTTGCGCCCCAGCCGATGCCGCTGGCAACGATCGCGCCTTTCATGGCTTCCGAGAACCACGTGATCACGCCTTGCTTGTTCAGTTGCTCGGCCAGCATGATCAGCGCACCGAACCACACCAGCGTGTCCCAGGCGCTCTTCTCCGACAGCACATCGTCCCAGTCGATGGTGCCGGTGATGATCAGCAGAAACAGGCCGACGAACGCGACCACTGTCGGATCCAGGATGAACGACGGACCGAACACCATCGCCGGCACGTCGGCCCATAGCAGCAGCAGCAGCGCGAAGGTCCCCAACATGACCCGTTCCCTCGGCGACATGGGGCCCATCTTCGCCAGTTCGGCGCGGGCATACGCTACCGCGTTGGGTGTGGCATGGAGCTGCGGCGGCGCGAGCGCATAGATCACGAGCGGCATGACCAGCAGGCATAGCAGGCCGGGCAGCAGCATGCACAGCGCCCAGCTCGTCCAGGTCAGATGCAGGCTCTGGTTGGTCGCCTTGGCGATGTAGTCCACCACCAGCGGATTGGGCGCGGTGGCGGTCAGGAACATGGCCGAGGTGATGGGGTTGGCGTGATAGTTGACCATCGCGAGGTAGGTGCCGACCTTGCCCTCGGTGCCCTTGGCCGGATCCGAATCGAAAGCGTTGGCGATCGACTTCATGACCGGATGCACGATGCCCCCGCCGCGCGCGGTATTGCTCGGTGTGAACGGCGCCAGCACCAGTTCACAGACGGCGAGACCATAGCCGATGCCTACCGTGCGCTTGCCGAGCAATGAGATGAATATAAGGCCGATGCGGCTGCCCAGGCCGGTCTTCTTCAGCCCGCGCGAGATCAGGATGGCCACTACGATCAACCAGATCAGCGGGCTGTCGAAGGCGGTCAGCGCATCGGCGATGGCCCCCTTGGACGAGGTCGAGGTCACCTGTGACAGCGAGAGAACCACGATCGCCATCACCGCCATGACCCCGATCGGCATGACCTTCAAAATAATCGCCACGATTGTTGTCAGAAATATGGCGACGAGGCCCCAGGCCTTGGGCTTTAGCCCCTCGGGCACGGGTAGCAGCAGGAGGATAACCAACACGGCCGTTGTGATCAGCGCGGGACCGAGTCGGAACGGGACAACGCTGTTGAAGTAGCGGAACGTCGCTTTTAGTCTTGTGAACATTCTGCGATCCTTCCCGGAATAGTTGGCCGCGTCCGCTGGAACATAGTTCAGAGAGCACCGTTTGGCAATGAGCAGCTTGCCTCTCCTGATTGCCCTCATGCATTAGAAACCCTGGTCCGTTCAGCCGCCCGAGATCGGGTCACGGTCTCCGATGCGTACGGCACGCGCTCGCAGGCTTCGAGCAAGCCGCAAGCGGTGGAATCGGGCAGACGCGAGAGGATGGCGCGGCCCGTCGCCGAGCTTCATCGTCGACCACGCCGAGATCGATGCGGCCCACGCGCACATCGGCGAGCAGCGAGAAGTAGTCTTGATAGGTGGACATCGGTGCCGGGCAGCGCCTCGATCATCATGTACTGCACGCTGTCGACGAGCGTGCCGACCTTTGCGCCCTTGAAGTCCGCAAGCGAGCCATAGTGCTTCTCGTCGCCATCGCGGATGACGACGCCTTCGCCCCAGCCGTAGATCGGCGCGCTGAAATCGACCACCTGCGCGCGCTCCTCGGTGATGAAGAGCGCTGCTCCCATCACCATGAACGCGATGACGGGAGCGATCCTGACACGGACGCGCGATGCGCCCGTCGAAAAACAGCGCTATTGCGACCGCAACCCGAACACGGCGACGCCATTCTTCGCGCCCACGTACACCTTGCCGTTCGCGATCATCGGCGTGATGAACTTGTTGCCTGCACCGAACTGGTCGCGCCCACCGGCATCGACGCTGCTGTAGAGCTGGTGATTGAGATTGGTCGCGTCGTAGGCGCGCAGAACGCCGATCGACCCGTTCTCCGCCGCCCACAGAATCGCGTTCGACGTGCCGTTCGCCGAAATGCTCGGCGTCGCGCCCGGAAAGGCGAACGCGTTCAGCGTCTGACTCGACGGCGTTCGCGACAGCGCGGCGTTCGTTACCGTGAACGCCTTGATGTTGTCACCGACCGAGCCGAAGTAGACGGTGTTGTTGAAATACGCGGGCGAGCCGAACATCGGTCCGCGTATCTGGCCGACGAGTTCCTGATAGATGTGATCCGCGTTCGAATCGAACTTGCCCATCGACCAGCGGTTCACGACATAGATCGTCGAGTTCTTGCCCGCGCCGACCGCGAGACGCCAGACCTTGCCGCTCGCATCGGTGAAATCGGGCAAGACCATCGCGCCGCCGGAACCGAGGTCTTCGTCCTCGTTCGATTCCTGCACCGTGTTCGACGGCTGGAAGTAGTCCTGCACTCTCAACGGCCCGAGGTTCAGCCGCAGGAAGCCATTGCCGAAGTCGCCGTTGATCGGCATCTCGTGCTCGTTCTGCGTCGGATCGAAGGTGCCGTTGGCATCGAGGAAATAGATCGATTCGCCGTCCGACGCAAGGCCCGCGCCGCTCATCCAGATCGAGCCCATCTGGCCGTTCGGCGTGACGTTCAGCACGCTCGCCTGTTGCAGCGTGTTCGCGTCATAGCCCATGACCCAGCCGGTGTACGGCATGAAATCGCAGTGCGAAGTCCAGGCGGTGTAGACGACGCCATTGAGCAGGAGCAACGACGCGCGCTCGGCGTACTGGCCCGGATCGAACGTGAGCGTGCCGTTCTGGCTGCCCGCGCCGTTGCCGGGATAGGTCGCGCGAATTTCGGTCGGACCATTGAAGAGCTCGGCGCCGGTCGTGATGTCGAGCGCGTGGATGCGCTGGTGATAGCCGCCCGACGCGTCCTTCGACATGCCGACGACATACATCGCGCCGTTCGGTCCGCGCCCGCGATCGATGACGGGCGTCGCCGTCACGCCGATGGTCGGCGTGATCTGATGGCAGTTGTGATCGTCGCTTGGCTTCTCTCCGTTGCCGAGCGTCGAGACTTTCCATAGCGTCGCGCCGCTATCGGCATCGAACGCGTACACGCTGGCGTTCTCCGTCGCGACGTACACGACGTTATGCGTGGCCCCCGCGATCGGGACGCTCGCGAGAAAGAGCGGCTGTGCATCGACGGCGCCATCGACGGAATAGAAAGCGAGCTTGCCGAAGGTGTTTTGATTGACGTTCGCAAGCGTGAGGGTCGTTTCAGCGAGTTGCTGTCCGGTGCGGGCGATGTCGTTGTGCCAGGTGACGACGTCCATCGCGTTGCCGGGCGACGATGCGTTCGCCACGCTCGAAGCGGCCCGGCTCGCTGCGGCCGATGTTGCACTGCCGCCAGAGTCGCCGCCGCTGCACGCCGCGATGATTGCCGCGATCAGCGCGGCGCCGAGTGCCCCGGCAAAAGCGGAAAAACGCGCATTCATTTGCATTCTCTTTCTCCGGAAGGGCCGGAACGGACAACGCGGTGTCGGGCGACATCGGTGCTGCAACAGAGCAATCATGATGCCCCGTAGCAGCGTGTACCCGCAAACCAGCGCACGGCGAAGCGAGGAAGCCGTCGAGCGCCGTGAGTGACGCCATTCGGCCGCTTTTGAACAGTGAGAAACGCAGGGCGAGCGATGAACCCGGCTTACAAAAGAGCGCGTCAGCTTTGCTCGCGACTCGGGCGCCCCGCGGGTTGGTGACGGAGAACAGGGACGGTCTCGCCACCGAACGTTCGGGCGTAACGTGGAAGGCTCTTTACCGACTGAAAGCTATCGCAAATCGCGGAGTGAATCAATCATGCAGGTTTTACATTGCGCTTTCGAACCCGACAGGCGGCTAAAACGAATGTGTCCGAATGCACATATATACCTACTTATTTCGAGTCTCCAACTTTCATTGCATATTTGGGCTGCTAATCTTTGACCCAATGGTCATGCAAATTGCAAGTCCTGACTTTCTGGATGAGCCCTCACCGGGGATTATGAACGTGCCGATGACGACGATTTCGGAAAGCCGCGAAACGATGCCCGACAGCATGACATCCGGTATGGATGCACCTGCGCCATCACCGGCTCGCCGCTCCCTGCTTTGCCGCATGGCCGCGCTCGCTCTTGGTGCAGTGTCGTTGCCCTCGTTCGCGCAGCATGGCGATCTGGGACTCGTCACGCCGCCAGTTCGTCTCGACGATACCTGGCTCGTCGATCAGACCGGCGAGAAGCGTCTGCTCAGCGACTTGCTGCACCAGCGCGTGACTGCACTGCAAACGGTCTATACGGGTTGCGGCACGATATGTCCCTTGCAAGGCGCGCTGTTCAACGCGGTTCAGGGACGGATTGCGCAAATCCGCGCGCATCGTCCCGTGCATTTGCTGTCGGTCGGTATCGATCCGCTTTCGGATTCACCCTCGGCATTGCGCGCGTGGCTCGCACGCTTTCAGGCGGGTTCCGCGTGGGATGCAGCGACGCCGGCACTGGCCGATGTAGACCGGATGCGCGCGGCGCTGTCGGGCAGCAACGCGCCTCTCGGCGACATCGCTGACCATTCCACCCAGGTCTATTGCTTTGATGCCAACGCGATGTTGCGCTGGCGCAGCGCCGATCTTCCTCGTGTCGAAGACATCTGCGATGTACTCGGCGCGCTCGCACGTACATAACCCGCTTCATGTACGGGGGCAACCATGCCTGCAATCCGTCCGACGAGCCACGCGTCCAGCCTGCTCGACCGATGCATGCGTTTCTTGCTGCTCGTCGCTTTGCCGCTGGCACTGGCGGGCATGCCGCACGCCGTCCGCGCGCAAAGCTCGGCGCCCATCACGCTGAGCGGCACGAGCCTGTGCGCCGACGTCAGCGGCGAGTCCAGAACGCCGGGCGCGCCTGTGATTTCGTGGGTCTGCACGGGCGGCGCGAATCAGCAATGGTTCCCGTCCGCTACCGGCACGCGATACAACCTCATCAATCAGAACAGCGGCCTGTGCATGGACGTGTCGGGCCAAAGCATGAGCCCGGGCGGTCCCATCATCCAGTGGACCTGCAATGGCGGCACGAATCAGACCTTCTCGTTGACGCCGCAAGGCGCGGGCTATGCGATCGTCGCGGGACATAGCGGCTTGTGCGTGACTGCATCGAGCACGACGTCGCAAGGTAACCAGTTGACGCAGCAAGCCTGCAACGGAAGCGCGACACAGACGTGGCAAGTAGCCGGCCTGCCGGTACAGCATGCCGCATTGCCATCGAAGTGGACGACGCCTTATCAGTTGCCGCTCGTTCCGCTGCAAGCCGCCAATCTGCCCAATGGAAACGTGCTCGTCTGGTCGGCCGACGCCCCGCTCGACTTCACCGACAGCGCGAATCCGCCGGCGAGAACGTACACCGCGATCTTCAATCCATCGAACGGCACGAGTTCGCAAATGATCGTGACCAATACCGCGCACGACATGTTCTGCCCCGGCATTTCCAATCTCCCCGATGGCCGCATTTTCGTGACCGGGGGATTGAGCGTGCGACAGACCAGCATCTATTCGCCGACGACCGGCACATGGACCGCGAGCAATCAGATGAACCTCCCGCGCGGCTATCAGGGCAGCGTGACGTTGAGCAACGGCAATGTGTTCGTAATGGGCGGCTCGTGGAGCGGAGGGCTCGGAGGAAAGTCCGGCGAAACGTGGACCTCGGGCTCGGGCTGGCGGATCAATAGCGCGATTCTCGACGATTACATCCTCACGAACGACGCGCGAGGCGTGTTTCGCGCCGACAATCACGCGTGGATGTTCGCGGTCGGCAATGGACGCGTGTTCCATGCGGGACCGAGCCGGGCCATGCACTGGTTCGATACGGCAGGCAACGGCACCGTGACCCCGGCCGGCAACCGTGGCAGCGACGGCGACGCGATGAACGGCAATGCGGTCATGTACGACGTCGGCAAGATTCTCGCGGTCGGTGGCGCGCCGAGCTACGATCAGTCGCCGGCCACGGCCAACGCGACGCTCATCGACATCAGCAGCGGCAACGCGACGACGCAGACCATCGCGCCGATGAGTTACCGGCGCGCGTTCAACAACAGCGTCGTGCTGCCGAACGGACAGGTCGTCGTGATCGGCGGACAAACCTTCGCCGAGCCGTTCTCGGACAACAACGCGATCCTCACCCCGGAACTGTGGGACCCCGCGACCAACACGTTCTCCCCGCTCGCCCAGCAGGCCGTGCCGCGCACTTATCACAGCGTCGCGCTGCTGCTGAACGACGGACGTGTGCTCAGCGGCGGCGGCGGTCTGTGCGGATCATGCGCGACCAATCACACCGACATCGAGATATTGACGCCGCCGTATCTGCTCAACGCCGATGGATCGGCCGCGTCACGCCCGAATCTCAACTCCGTTCCGAGCGATGCGCAACTCGGCATGACGATCGTAGTGACGGCCAGCAGGAGCACGCGCGCATTCGTGCTGATGCGCTCCTCATCGGTCACGCATTCGCTGAACAACGAGCAACGGCGCGTGCCGCTCACGTTCAGCGTCGGCACCGCGGGGGAGTTTCAGTTGAACATTCCTTCCGATCCGGGCGTCGTGGTCCCCGGCTATTACATGCTGTTCGCGTTGAACGCCAACGGCGTGCCGAGCGTTTCGCGCGTGCTGCGCGTGCATTGAATGGTCCGACGCCGCTTCCTTGAAGCGCGGGCCGTAGCGATGCTCGTCGCATTCTTCGCGATGACGCCGCTCGCGTGCGCGCAGACCACGTGCGAATCCACCGACATGGGCTGCGCGATCTTCAACGGACAACACCCGATGACCGCACATCTGCGCGACGACGATCGCCCGTTGCCTTCCTTTGCGACGCGATGCGTCAATTGCCATGTGAGCACATCGACGAAACCCGCGTTCGCGCCGCCGCTGACGCACGACGGCCTGCTCGGCGCCGCAAGCCGCCGCGGCGGGCCGATCAGTCACTATGACGCGACGGCTTTCTGCCGCGCCGTGAAGGACGGCGTGGATCCGGCGGGCGTCCTGCTTCGCAAGTCGATGCCCCACTACCGGATTGCCGACAGCGAATGCCAGGCGCTTTGGCAATACGTCATGCATCGATGAGCGCGGGGGTAATTGCTCAGGTGCGCTATGAGCCGGGCTGCTCGCACCCGTCGCCGCCGTGAGCGCGTTGCGCGGGCTCGATGACGGACGTTGGCCTTGTGCATTCCGGTTCGTCCAAAGCAGGAAGCCGCCATTTAAAGGGCGCTTCTATTCCCAAAGCGGCCCGAAGGGAGAGGCGACGGGGCGACCTTTGCGGAAGTTGGAGCGGGTTGAGTTCTACATCCGCATTGCGGCGGCGAATTGTTGACGCTGGCGGCGTCATGCGCCTGCGGTTGCCTAAAGTTTGCAATGCGTCTGCCGTTAGAAAGGGCGCGACCACGCAACAGGCCGACCGACGAAACAAGCGATTCGCTTTCCATACATGATTCAGAGTGATTGTGCCGATCTTGGCCGTGCAAGTCTGCGACCGTCTATGTCGCGGCAATATGCTTTCGGCTGCACCATCGTCTTGCTTATCGCCGTCATCGATGCGGCGTGGATTTCGCTAAGCGGGCATGCCGTCGTTTTTGCGAGTATTTCCGCCAAATGCAGGGCGGCTGGATCCATGATTTTTCTTGCTGTACTGTTGCGCGCGCTCATGTGTGTACGAGGGTATCGCGCTGTTGCGGAGAGGTTTCAATACCCCAGAGTGGCTGACACGGCCGCATGGGGCGCGCTGCTCATCTGCTTCGTATCAGCCGCCGGCGTTCTTTCATATCTCTGCGTGTCGATAGACGCGCCACTCATCGACGGCCGCCTGATTGCTTTCGACCGCGCGCTCGGGTTCGACTGGCTTGCCGTCTACAAATGGGTACAAGCTCATCCTTACCTGCGCGAAGCACTTCAACTCGCTTATGGAAGCGGACACGTCCAATTGATAGCGATCCCGCTCATCCTCGGCTTAACCGGCAAGCCGGAAGAATTGTCGGATTTCTTCTTTTATCTGGCGATCGCAACCGTTTACCTTGTTTTGATCTCGACACCCTTCCCAGCAACGAGCGCGTTTATTCACTTCGATGTAGAGGACCGCGCTGCTGCGGAAACCGTCTCCGATTTTGCCTTGCTCCGTGACGGCTCATTGAAGATGATTGACCTCTCCAACCTGCAAGGTCTGGTGTCGATGCCGTCTTTTCACACGACATTGGCGGTCCTGTTCACTTATTCGCTCGCGAGGATTCGTTGGCTATTCTGGATTGCCGTTCCACTTAACGTGACCATGATCGTTTCCACGCCGACGCAAGGCGGCCATTATCTGGCAGACGTTATCGCAGGACTCTTTTTGTCCATGTTGACCGTCCAGACCTACAGAAAAATTGCCAGACGAAGCGAGCGCACTTTTGCTACCCGTCGCACGCCTTCAACCCAAAGGATAGCTGAGGTCACCTCCGAGCGTCTGCTGCAAGCGCATCCCTCCGACCGCATTTAGTCGAGGGGTTGCATTGGAGGCGGGAAAGACTGAGCGCTCGGCGCCGGCGACGTGCGAATGGCCGGAAAGCGCTTCTACCTAACCAGCGCACGATAGATACATCCGTTCGACCGCCCGCCGGCAGGTTCCCCATCACAAGCACGAACCCATCAAAACCCGCTCTGCCGAATCAGCGCGCCGAGCACATGCGTGCCGCCCTCGATCAGCAGACTTCGACGCGCGCCGTCGATCTGCAACTGCCCGCGCGTTTCCCACATGTTGTCAGGCGGCGCATCCAGTCCGACGAGCACATGGAACAGCGCCGGGTTGGGAACCAGCGCGCCACGCTCCGACGAAACCGCAAGCGGCCCCTTGTAGCGCGACGCGAGCATCGGGTGATCGAGCTGACGCACGCGCGTGGTGTCGATGGCAAGCACGCGCCCGGCGATCGGCGCGATCTGTCCGACGGGATAGAAGCGCGCCAGGTCGCCGACGGCGATGCGCTGAACTTCATTCTGTTTGACGAACGCATCGACCTGCCAGCTACGCGGATCGATCAGCACGCCCACCGGCACCTTCGGATTGATCCATTGCCCGGCGCGCCATTGCGGATCGACATCGGTCCATAGACCCGCGAACGGCGCACGCAGACTCAGGCGCGCGATCTCCGAATGCGCCGCGGCGGTTTCCTCGTACTGCACGCGCAGGCGCTCGCGCACCGAGGTCTGCTGATCGAGCCCGTTCACATCGGCGATGAGACCCGCGAGCCGTCCTTCGTAGCCGCGAATGCCGGCCTCGCTGCGGCGCATGCGCGCGGCGATATCGGGTTCGTCCATTTCCATCAGCGTCGCGTCGGAACTCACCGGACCGGAAGGCAGAATCGTCTGGATGCGCGCGGGAAACGGCACGAACACGCGCAGCACGCGCTCCGCGCGCGCGACGCCGTCCGCGTGGATCTGCGTGCGCCAGGGCAGCGCGAGCAACACGAGTGCGAGCGCAACGAACAGGCCGATCACGAGCCGGTGGCCATGCGCCACGCGCCGCCGATTCTTCCACCAGTAGCCGAGTTCGCGCCATACCGGCAGCACGATGAACCAGCTTACTTCCAGGACGAAGAGCATGATGCCGAGCAGCTTGAAGAAGAACAGATACACCGTGACCGCGATGCCGAGAAACAGCACGAGCCGATAAAGCCAGGTCACGAACTCGAACGCGACGAGCAGGCGCCGCTGCATGACGCCGAACGGTTCTGGCCACGGATCGTCGAGGCCGAGAATCGCGCGTCGCAGGCTCACGCGTGCGAGCGCGGACGCGCGGAAATGCAGGTTCGGAAAGTCGAGCAGATCCGACAGAATGAAGTACCCGTCGAAGCGCATGAACGGACTCGCGTTGAGCGCGAGCGAGAGCACCCAGCTCGTCGTCGCGAGATAGAGGAACGCGTTGCGCAGCGGCCCAGCATCGCTCAGCGCCCAGCACAGCGTGGAGAGGCCCGCGAGCGACAGTTCGCACAGAATGCCCGCCGAAGCGATCGCGAGCCGCTGGCGCGCACGTTTGAGCTTCCAGCTTTCGCCGGTGTCGGTGTAGAGCATCGGCCACAGCACGACGAACGCCACGCCCATGTGCGCGACCTTCAGCCCGAGGCGCGTCGCGACGATCGCATGGGCCATCTCATGCAGCGTCTTGGCGACGATGAGCGCGAGCGCAAAACTCAGCATGCCTTCGACGGAGAAGGACTCGACCACGGCCTTCGTGAACACGTCCCACTGCTGAAGCACGAGCACGATCCCGACGACGCTCGCAATCACGACGACGATCGGCGTCGCCGGCGTGAAGAGCCAGTCGAGGCGCTTCGCGAGCCACGCGAGAAAACGCTGCGGGCGCACCAGCGGAATGCGGAAGAACAGATAGTGATGCAGCCACCAGCGCCACGTGAACCATTGCGCGCGGCGGGCGTTGCGCAGGCGCGCGAGCGTGTCGGGTGTCGGTTTCAGCAGATCGTGCCGTTCGAGAAACCCGCGGAATGCGATCACCTGCTCGATCATCGGACGCAGCGCGGTATCCCGTTCGATCTCGCTGCAGATCTGCGCGGGCGGCCGGTCCCAGCGCAGCAGGCATTCGAATTCCAGCCAGCCGATGCGATAGAAGCGGTTGACGACGATGTCCTGGATCACCCACGCGGGCTCGCCATTCCTTCCCGGCGATGCTTCCGAAAGACGCAGGTCGTCGCGCAGCGCGGGCGAGGGCGCGTCGGGATCGATGTTCATCACAGTCCCGTCCAGGCGCGCAGCGCGGCGAGCGGCCGGCGCAGCAGGTAGTACGCGAGGCTCACCGGCCGGCCGTACAGCTTCGCGGTGCCGTGCAGACCGAGCCGCGCATGCTCGCGCTCGTTCGCATCGTCATCGACGCTCGCGAGCAGCCGGTACGCGACGATGTCATCCTCGGTCGCCTTCGCTTCGTAGCTCGTTTCGACGATGCGGCCGTGCAGCGGCGCGAGCGGCCAGGCCGTCAGATAGAGCGTGACCTCGTCGCCGGGATCGAGCGCGATGGCGTCCGCGACGGCCAGATGGATGAGGATCGCGGGCTTGGCCGGATCGGCGAGTTGCAGGATGCGCTCGCCGGTGATGACGGGCTTGCCGATCCAGTCGTTCGGATCGCTGAACACCGCTACACCGTTCTCCGGGGCGAAGACGCGCGTGCGCTGCAACTGCGCCGTGACCGCCGCGAGTTCCGCGCGTCGCTGTTCCGCGACGCCGTTGAGCACGGTCAGCTCGTTCTTGCTCTGCGCGTTGTCGAAGGCGCGCTGACTCGCGGCGGTCAGTTCCGCATCCGCGACGGCGACCTGTCTTTGCAGCACGTCGACACGGCTTTTCAGCGACGTCTCGTCGAGCGAGAAGAGCAGCGCGCCCGCGTCCACGCGCTGATTGGGCCGCACGGCGAGCGAAGCGATGACGCCGTCGATCGGCGAGCTGATGATGCGCGCGCTGCCCGAGACGATTTCCGCAGGCGCGAGCACGGTCTGCCGCACCGGAACGAACAGCAGCAGCGCGGCGGCCGCGCACGCGACGAGCACATGCCGGCGCGACGGCCGCCAGCCGAAGCGCAGGCTGCGGCGCGTGAGCGACCACCAGCAGTAACCCCAGGTCTTGACCGTGCCGCGCAGCACGGCGGCGAAGGCTTCGGCTGGCGGATCGTCCAGCAGCACGAAGACGAGCGCGAGCCGCTTGCCGTTCGGCGCATGCACGGGCACGCACCAGACGCCCTTCGGCCACCATTCGGTCCAGCCATCGGCGATGTCGGGCGGCGGATCGACGGCGTCGCGCGCGAACCATTGCGGCTCGTCGCCGGCGAGCTGCGCCGCGATCCACGCGCTCGCGCGCCCGAGCCAGACCAGATAAGGCGAATCCTCGGCGGGCGAAGCGAGACCGGACGCGCACACGAGTTCGCAATGCCTGCCGCGATCGGCGAACACGAGCGCCTGCCGGAACGGCTGCACCGCGTGCAGATCGTTGGCCATCGTGAACGCGAGCGCATCGACCGATTCGGCCGCCATCGCGCGTTCGCGCAGCGCGTCCAGATAGAGCAGCAGCGGCGCGGGCGGGAAGGGTTCGTTCATCGCGGTTCGTTCAGGGATTCGCCGGAATCCGCGCGACGCCGCTCATGCCCGCGACGAGATCCGGCGGCGCGCCATCGAGCTGCGCTTCGAGTTCGACCGTCTGCGCAACGGCATCGACGCGCGCGTTGACCGCGCTCACGTGCGCCGGATAGGTCTTGCCGGTTTCGTGGATGGTGATGTCGAGGCGGCTGCCCGAGCGCAGACTGACGAGCAGCGCGGATGGCACGTTCAGGCGCACCTTGAGGGCGCCGTCGCTGACCAGATCGACGATCGGCGTGCCCGCGCTGACGGTCTGATACGGCTTGACATACACCTTCGCGATGCGTCCGCTGAACGGCGCGATCACCTGGCAATAGCCGAGCTGCGCTTTCGCAAGCGAGAGCGCGCCCTTGGCCTTTTCGACATCGGTGGAAGCCATCGCAACCTCGATGTCGCCCGCGGCCTTCAGTTCGCGCAGGCTGCGCTTGGCGGCGAGATTCTGGTTCGCCATGTTCAGTTCCGCCTTCGCGACGCTCGCGCGGGCCTGCACTTCGGCGCAGTTCATCTGCGCGATGACGGCGTTCTTCGCGATCGGCTTGCCGAGCGACGCGTGCAGATCGGTGACGGTGCCGTTCATCTCGCTCGACAGCGTGGTTTCGAGACTGGGCGCGAGCAGCACGCGGATCGCGTTGGGATCGTCGAGACCGTCGCCGGCGGCAGGCTTCGCGGCCTGCGCGAGCGGCAGGACGAACAGCAGAAGCGCGGCCGCGCGCCGGATGCGTTCAGCGCACGGATAGGGCATCGCTCGCTCCGGCGGGCTGGGCGACAAGCGGTTGCGCCACCGGGGGTGCGGGCGGCGACATCTGTCCGAACGGCGCGAGCGGCGCGGCCGAATCGGGTGCGGGAAGCCTCGGCAGATACTCTTCCTGCCGCGCCATCGTGCGCTTGATTTCCAGCGCGAGCGTATCGACGTCGTCTTTCGCGATGGCGTCGGGCATGACGTCGTATCCGAGCGAGTTGTAGAGCCGTCCCCACGCCGACTGGCAGTCGGAATATGCCGCCTCGCGCAGATAGCGCGACAGCAGATAACGCCCTTCGGCGCGGATCACTTCCAGTTCGGACCCGATCGACGCCGTGCGGGCGGCGTTGGCGTAGTCGAGCAGGTCGTGATCGACGCGCAGGCTGTCGTCTGCGAAATTCAGTTCCTGCAACGCGAGCTGATAGCGCAGCGAGCCGATGCGCACTTGCGTGAGAATCGCCATCGAAAGCGCCATGCGCCGCAGGTTGTCGGTCTGCTTCTGCGAGGCCGCCTGCTCGTTCAGCGCCGGCAGTTGCAGCAGCCGGAACAGGTTCAGCGACACGCGCACGCCTATCGCCGCCCAGTAGTTGTTGTAGAGATAGGTGTTGGAGTCGTAGTTCACGTTCATGTCGATGCCGATATTCGGCCACAACTGAGCCTTGGCGATCCGGATGTCGTTCTCGTTGACCCGCTTCCGATACCACTCCTCCATGATTTCCGGGCGGTTCTGCAGCGCGATCAGTTCGAGCGTCGGCTGCGGCGTGGAGAGAGGCGGCAGCGGCAGCGCGCCGTCGTTGGTATCGGCGAGCACGAGCGGCGTGCCGGGCGGCAGCGACATCAGCGCGACCAGTTCGGCCTGCGCGAATTCCAGATCCTGCCGGCGCACGGTCAGCAGCGAAATGGCGTCGAGCAGCGCGCGCTGATAGGCCAGCACGTCCTGCCGTGGCATGAGGCCCTTGTCCTGCGCCTCGTGCGCATTGCGCAGCGCGGCCTGGGTGCGCGCGATCAACTGATCGACTTCGGGCTTCAGACGCTGCGCGGACAGCGCGCGCCAGTACGCGTTGCGCACGTCCTGAAGCACGTTCTGCGCGACCTTGCGGCGGCGCTCTTCGGCCATCAGCATCTGGTCGGAGCGTTGCTGCGTGCGGTAGTACGCCATGCCGAAGTCGATCAGGTTCCACGTCATGCCGAGCGACACGAGTTCGTGATAGCGCTGCTCCGAGGTAGACGGCCGCAAGCTTACCTGCCGATCCTCGATGCCGATCGACGTTCCGCCCGAGTCGTTGCTGCGATACGAATAGCCCGCCGAGGCCACCAGTTGCGGCAGGAGCGCATTAGTCGAGACATCGCGCAGATTCGCGGCGAGCGCGCTTTCCATCAGCTTGAGCCGGTAGTCGAGGTTGTACTTCAGCGCCCGCGCGGCGGCCTGATAGAACGTGATGGGACCTTTGACCGGCTCCTGCGCGTCGTACATGGCGAGCTGGTCGGTGACGACGCGATCGCGGATCTGATCGGTCGTCGCGGGTTGCGGCTGAAGGGACGAGCAGCCCGCGAGGACGCACAGCGCGAAGGCGGCCGCGGCTCCGGACAGATGCGGCTGATGTCGTGGCATGGCGCGAATCCTCGTTCGAGAGCTAGCGACTGGCCGTTCTGCCGCGCATGGCGGGCAGCTTGCGCGCGGCTTCATGCAATTGCGACGCGAAGGCTTGCGCGGTCTTTGCCGGCTCCTTTTCGACGGGCGGATGCATGCCGTCCGTCAGATGCTTCGCGAGCGCGGCGAACACCGAAGGGTCGGCGAGCAGGCCGTCCGCATCGAGGCTCACGCGTGAGTGCCGGCCGAAAATCCACGCCTGATCGAAGGCGCTCGCGAGCTGGCTGTCGCGCACCGTGCGGCCGACGAACTCGCCGGGCTGAAGCTCGGGCATCGCGCGCGACGCCATCGACACATCGGGTTCAAGCGGCCAGCCGATCTGGCTGCCGTCCGCCTCGCGCGAGCGCTCGGTCGCGCGCACGGCATCCGCTTCGACGACGGGCGTCACGAACACGACGGGCACGATGTTCTGCTCCGTCTGCAAATTGGCCGTGGTCGCGAGCGCCTCGTTCCAGTACGGGCCCGCGCCCGCTGGCGGAATATAGGGCGATGAGATATCGAGATGGATCACCAGCGCGGCTTGCGCGGTCGCGCCCGCGGTGTCGCTCACCGTGTAGGTGAACGTGTCCTGGAGCACCTGGCCGAGCCCGGCGGCGGCCAGCACCTGCGGGTTCGTCAGATCGATCGCGTAGGTGTACGTGCCGTCCGCGTTCAGCGTGAGCGTGCCGTAACGGCCCGCCAGCGCGTGCCCCGGCGCAGCCGTGGCGCCGGTTGCCGACTGCACGCCGGCGACGTCGAGATGATCGTTCGCATCGACATCGCCGTCATTGGGCAGCACGTTGCCGCGTGCCTGCGGCGCGGACGTCTGATCGCTCGCGACGTTGCTGTCGTCATGCGGGGCGGGCGTATCGTCGGCGCCGTGGATCGTGACCGTGAGCGTGGCGCGCGAACTCGCGCCCGCCGTATCGCGCATCTGGTACGCGAACGTTTCGGTGAGCGTGTCGCCGTTCGTGCGCAGCGCCTGCACGGCCGCATTGGCGTTGTCGACCACATAGTCGTAGCTGCCGTCCGCCTTCACGACGAGCGTGCCGTATTGCCCGGCGAGCGCCTGTCCCGCTTCGGCGCTGCGGCCCGCTTCGTTCGCGATGCCGACGACCTGTTTCGTCTCGCCGTTGGCCGCGCTGTCGACATCGGTATCGTTGGCGAGGACGTTGCCGGTCGCATCGCGTCCCGGCGTGCCGTTGTTCACGCCGCCGGCTTCGATCGCCGTACTGCTGTCGTCGTGCGCGACAGGCGCGTCGTCGCGCCCGTCGATGGTGACGCGCAACTGCGCCGTGCCTTGCGCGCCGAGCACATCCTCGCTGGTATACGTGAACACGTCCTGCAGCGTCTGGCCGCTCGTGCGCAGCGCCTGCACGGCGGCCGACGCATTGTCGAGGGTATAGCGCCAGGTGCCGTCGGCGTTCATCGTCAGGGTGCCGTACGCGCCTTGCAGCGGCGTGCCGACCGCGCCGCTTTCGCCCTGCACGGCGCTCACGCGGATGGCGTCGCCGTCGGCGTCGGAGTCGTTGGCGAGCACGTTGCCCGACGGATCGACGCCGGGCGTCGCGTTGTTCACGCCGCCCGCTTCGACGGCGGTTGCGGTGTCGTCGCGGGCGACGGGCGCGTCGTTGCGTCCGCGCACGACGATCGTGAGCCGCCCGAGGTCCGTCAGGTCGTCGCGATCGCGCACCCGATACGTGAAGACATCGTCGACGGTCTGCAGCGGACCTAGCGCGATGACCGTCGGATTGGTCGCATCCACGCGATAGAGATAGGTGCCGTTCGCGCCGATGAAGAGCGTGCCGTACTGCCCTTGCAGAATCGTGGCGTCGACGCTGCTGCTGCTGCCCGGTGCGATCGCCGACAACGGCGCGGCCGCGGCCGGGCCGCCTGCGCGGGCCGCGTTGCCGCTGAGCGAGTCGGTCTGGTCGACGTCGGTGTCATTGGCGAGCACGTTGCCGATGGCGTCGAACGCTCTGCCGTTGCCGATATTCGCCGAAGCGAGCGCGAAATCGTCGTGGGCGACGGGCGCGTCGAAAGCGCCGCGAATCTGCACGGAGATCTGCGCCGTGTCGGCAGCGCCCGCTGCGTCGCGCATGCGATAGGTGAAGGTTTCCTGCACGCTCTGGCCGATGATCAGGCTCTGCACGGCCGGCAGGCTGTTGTCGACGACGTAGGTGTAGCTGCCGTCCGGGTTGATCGTGAAGGTGCCGTAGGTGCCTTTGACCGAGGTCGCGCCCGCGACGGCGGCGAAGCTGCCCGGCGAGGCTTCGGCGCCGGCCCGCACGCCATCGACGGTTTTGGAGTCGCCGGCGTCGACGTCCGTATCGTTGAGCAGCACGTTGCCGGCCGGATCGACGCCCGGCGTCTGGTTGAGCGTGCCGCCGGCTTCCAGCGCGCTCGCCACGTCGTTTTGCGCGACCGGATTGTCGTTCCTGCCGGAAATGACGATGTCGAGCTCGGCCTGCGCAGCCGCGCCGTGCGAGTCCGTGACCGTGTAGGTGAAGCGCTCGGTGAGGGTGTCGGTCGCGAGCCGCAGCGCCTGCACGTTCGGGTTGGCGTTGTCGACGACGTACTGCCACGCGCCGTTCGCGCCGAGCGTCAGGCTGCCGAATGCGCCGCGCAGCGGCTGGCCCGGCACGCCCGCCGTGCCCGCGCCCGACGATGCGCCCGTGCGGATCGCCGTCACCGCCAGCGGGTCGTGCTCGGGATCGCTGTCGTTGGCGAGCACGTTGCCCGACGGATCGACGCCCGGCGTGCCGTTGTTCGCGCCGCCTGCCTCCACCGCGCGGCCGGTGTCGGTCTGAGGCGTCGGCGCATCGTTCACGCCGCGCACGGTGATGACGAGTTGCGCCTGATCGGTGAGGCCGCTCGTATCGACGATCCGGTAGGTGAAGGTTTCGGTGAGCGTCGCGCCGGCTGCGAGCGCGCGCACCGCCGCGTTGTTGCTGTCCACCGCGTAGTCGTACGCGCCGTTCGCGCCGATGCGGATCGTGCCGTACAGGCCCGCGATGCTCGTGCCGTTCGCGGCGGTCGTGCCGGCAGCGACCGCCGTGAGGCTGCCGCCCGCCGCTTCGGCGCCCGTTCGGACGCCATTCACCACGAGCAACGTGTCCGGATTGTCGGTATGGTCGACATCCGTGTCGATGCCGTTGCCGCCCGGCTGCGTCGGCGTGCCGGGGCGGCTCGCCTGCGTGACGACGTTGCCGGTCGCATCGACGGGAGTCACGCCGGTGCTGGCCGAACCGGCGCTCGCCGCGCCCGCGTCGTTGCTCGCGACGGGATTGTCGTTCGCGCCGTGGACCTCGATGCGCAACTGGGCGAGATCGGAGAGCCCGCCCGCGTCGGCCAGCGCGTAGGTGAACGTATCGACGAGCGGCGCATCGGCGGGCACGAGCGCCTGAACCTGCGCGTTGCTGTTGTCGATGACATAGCGATACGAGCCGTCCGCGCCGATGATCAGCGTGCCGAACGCGCCCGCGATGCTCGTGCCGTTGCCGCTCGTCGTGCCTGCGGCGACCGTCGTGAGCGGCGCATCGACCGCGCTTTCGGGCCGATTCGTGATGCCCGTCACGCGATGCGTTTCGCCGTTCGCTGCGCTGTCGACGTCGGTGTCGTTGGTGAGCACGTTGCCCGTCGCGTTGCTGCCGGGCGTGCCGTTCGCGACGCCGCCCGCTTCGGTGGCCGTTCCGTTGTCGTCGGCGCCGATGGGCGTGTCGTTCGCGCCGTGGATCGTCACGGTGAGCGTCGTGCTGGCGCTCGCGTTCGCGGTGTCGTTCACGATATAGGTGAAGCGTTCGGTCAGCGTCTGGCCGGAGAGCCGCAGCGCCTGCACGGCCGCATTGGCGTTGTCGACGACATACTGATAGCCGCCGTTCGCGCCCAGGCTCAGCGTGCCGTACAACCCGGCGATGACGCCGCGCCCCACGTTCGGCAGAAAGATGCTCGCGCCGCTCTGGTTGCTCACCTGCACGACGCGCAGCGCGTCGCCGTTGGTGGCGATATCGACGTCCGTGTCGTTGTTGAGCACGTTGCCGGTCGGATCGACGCCCGGCTGCGCGTTGGCGTTGCCGCCGGCCTCGGTCGCGCTCGCCGCATCGGGGACGGCCACCGGAGCGTCGTTGACCGCCGTCACCGTGATCGGCAGCGTGCTGATGGCGATGCGCGCATCGCCGGCTTCGCCGGGAATGCCGTTGCCGTTGAAGTCGCCGAAATTGCCGCGGTCGTTGGTGCTGACCGTCAGCGTATCCGGGCCGTTGAAGTTCGCGTTGCCGAGGTATTGCAGGTTGGCGAGCGCGCCGTTGAGCGAAGCCAGCGTGCCCGTCAGCGTGAGCGTCGCGGTGTGATCGCCCGATTCGGTGACGCCGGCGGGCAGGGCGCTCAGGAAGAGCGTGCCGTGCAGCACGTTGAGCGCGACCTGAAGCGTGCCGCCGCCCGCGTCCACGTCGCTCACGGTGATGCCCGCGAGACTGAGCGTCGTGTCTTCGAAACCGGTCGGCGATGCGGGCAGCGTGTTGATGGGCGCATCGTTCTGCTCGACGTAGCCCGCATTGGCGCTCGCCGTGCCGCCATCCGCGAGCGTGAAGCCGATGGTGCCGAGCGGCGTGGCCGTGTCGCTGTCGATGCGCACCGCGAGCGCGCCGACCGGCTGCGGATAGGTGATCGCGCCCGTGGGCGCCTGGATCCGGTAGACGCCGAGCGGCAGCACGCCGAATGCGTAGTGTCCGTTCGCGTCGGTGGTGGCGGTGTAGACGAGATTGTCGGCGGTGGTGGCGAGATTGCCATCCACGCCCGCCCACGTCAGCGTGACGGTCTGTCCGGCGAGGCCGGGGCCGTCGGGCGTCGCCGATGTCGTCGCGGATGCCGTGTCGTCCCACAAGGTGCCGCTCACCACGCCGAGTCCCGCCGCGCTCGTGCGCACGTAGGTGTTGGGGCTCGTGCCCGCGCCGGTGCGCTCGCCGTCCGCCGTGCCCGCGACGCCGACGCCCGAGCCGCCCCAGCTCGTGAAGCTCTCGGGCAGGCTGGTCCACGTGAGGGTCGCGTTGGTCGGCGCGATGGGCGCGGCGTTGGGCACATCGGCCGAATAGAACACCTGCACCTGACTGTTCACCGCGAGTTCGGCGAAGGTGAGGCGCAGGCCGTTGCTCGTGTCCACCGCCGCGCCGATGCCCGCGAGCTGCGCCGCGGTGTAGGTCGTGCCGTTGAGCACGAGACGGTCGAACGTATAGCCGGTCGCGCCCGTGAAGCTGTCGGTGAGCACGACGTCGTAAGCCGGTGACGTGCCGCTCTGCGTGAAGCGCACGTCGACCTGAGCCGTGCCGCCATTGGTGCCGACGCCCGGATCGAAGCCGTAGACCTGCTTCTGCACGCCGGTGAAATTCGGCTCGACGATATCCTCGCGCACCGTATCCGCGGTCGACAGCAGGTTCGTGCCGGAGCGGTCGACGGCGCTCATGGTGAGCGCTGCGCCCGCGACATTGGATGCCTGATTGGCCACGCGCGTGTTGAATTCGAGCGAGATGCCTTCGAGGTCGGCGTCGTTGTCCGGGTTGACGACGTTGCCGAGCCGGAACGTGATGGTCTCGTTGCCGTTGGCATCGGTGACGACGCTGATGTTCGCCGCGTTGAGCACGCCCGTGGGCGCGGCGCCCGACAGGTCCGGCGTGATCGGCAGCGCCTCGGGGCTGGTTTCGTTGCCGGTTTCGTTGAGCGTGCCGCCCGTCACGAGACTGGTGATGTCCGTCGTGATGCCGTTGTTCGAGATGAACACGATGCGCGCCGTGCCGTCGTTGATGAACCGCAGGCCGTTCTGAAGCGTGATTTGCAGCGAGTAGTCGTTGGTCGCGCCTTCTGCGAGCAGCGAGACCACGCGATAGCGGACCACTTCGCCCACGGTGACGCTTTCGTCCGATGCGTCGGTGGGCGAGGGCGCGGGCGTGTCCGCGAGGCCGCCCACGCGCGAAATCGTCACGACCTGCGCGACCGGCACCGTGAGCGTCGCGCTCGTGCGGTAGTCGTTGAGCGCGCCGCCGTTGAGCGGGCCGTCCGCGCCCGTGCGCTCGCCGGCAGGATCGGCGCTCGCCGATGCGGTGCCGTCGAGGCTCGTCCACTGAACGGTCGCGGTGTTGTCGAACGACGGCACGCTCGCCGCCGACGGGAGCACCGTTCCCGAGACGCGGATCGTCACGCTGCCGCCCTTCGCGATGTCGATGTTCGCGCCCGCCGCCGTGCGCAACTGGCCGCCCGCCAGTTCGAAGTCCGGGCCGCCGTGGTTGGTCGCGCCGTTCTGGTACGTGACGCCGAGGATCGCCAGATTGCCGAGTTGCGCGGGAAGCGTATCGAGAAAGCTCACGTCGAACGCGTTGAAATCGGTCGCGGCCGCGCCGTTGCCGATCGTGATGTCGTACTCGACCGTGTCGCCCTGGTCGACACCGAAGCGCGGCAGCGCGGGCGTCGTCTGCGTTACCTGCAGCGTCGGCTCGCGGATCACGACGGTCGGTGCCGCGCCGCTCTGCGCGACGGTGCGATCGAGCGCGGCCGCGCCGTTGGGCGTGTCGCCGTCCGGATCGCTGTAGACCAGCCGGCCGGGATCGGCGAGCGTCGCGCCCGCCTGATTGCCCGTCGTGTTGCTCGCCACCAGATGCACGCGGATCACGAACGAGTCGTTCGCGCCGATGTTGTCGGCGTTCGCGCCGGCGCTCGCGAAGGTCCAGCGCGCGCCCGCGCCGTCCGCGCCCAGTTGGCCCGACAACGCCGCGAGGCTCGCCACGCTCACGCTGCCGTTGAAGTCCGCCGCGAGCGCGGCGCTGCCCGCGGCGGTCGTGACGATCTGATAGCCGAGACCGCCGTTGAAACTCGTGTCGAGGCGCAGGCCCGCCGGAATCAGGTCATCGACGCGCAGATTGCGCGTGCTGCCTTCGGGCAGCGTCACCACGATGTCGTAGGTCATGCTCTCGCCGATCACGAGGTCGCTGCCGCTCGTGTGGCTCGCGCTCGAATCGGCGTCGTCGAGCGTGCCGCCGCCGTATTGCACGCTGACGGTGGGCGCGGCGATCTGCTCGTTCGCTGTGTCGGTGAGGTCGGTCGGCGTGAAGTCCGTGCCGCCCTCCACGCTCGCGTAACGCGTGAGCGCGGCGCTCGTTTGCAGCGTGCTGCCCGCGGCGATGCCGCCGATGACCGTCGCATCGTAAGTCACGACGACGACGTTCGAGCCCGCCTGATCCGCCGCCGTGCCGGCGCGCCCGGCGACGAGCGTCGCGACGCCGCCTGCGTCGAGGAAGGTGATCGTGTTGCCGCTGACGCTGTAGTCGACGCCGGCTGTCAGCCGCGTGCCGTCGCCGCGATAGATGGCGAGATCGGCCGCCGCGAGACTGCCGCCGACGAACTGCAGGCCGCCGGGCAGCGTGACCGTGGTCGAGGCGTCGAACGCGCCGCCGCCGCCCGTGTTCTTGATCGCGGTGGCAAGACGCACGATGTCGCCGCCGTCGATGCCACTGACGTTGCCGTCGACGGCTTTCACATCCGTCACCGAGCCCGCGAAGGGCACGCCGCCGCTGCCCGGCGCATTCCAGGTTCCGGTCGTGCCGGATACGGTGCCCTCGCTGCTCGACACGACGCCCTGCCGGATATCGAGCACCGGTTCGGCGACCGAGGCGACCACGGCGACATCGGACGATACGAGCGGCGTGTGCGCGATCGTCGTGACCTGGTTCGATTGCGCGAGCACGTCGAAGGAACGCTGATCGGCATAAGGCTGATCGCCCACGCGCATCGTGAAGAGAATCTGGATGGTGCTGCCGCCCGTGGCGCCCGTCGCGAAGCTGCCGAAGTCGAACACGAGCGAGTTGCCGCTGCCTTCGGTCACGCTGACCAGGCTGCCCGCGTTCGTGTTGGCCGCGCCGAAGCTCCACTGGCCGACGCCGCTTCCCTGCGTCCAGTTGATGCCGGTCGCGTTCAGGAGCGGCAGCGGCAGATAGGCCGCGAGCGAGAACCGCTCGTAGTCGCCGGTCACGAGGTCGTAGCGCAGGCTGAAGGTGACCACGTCGCCCGGATTCAGCTCGCCGCTCGCGGGCGGCGTCGTCCCGTTGACCGTGACGAGCGCGATATCCACGTGACCCGTGGGCACGGTGCTCGTCGTCGATGAATCGTCGCTCACCGAGCCGCCCGTCAGGTTGAGCCGGTCGAGCAGCAGCGTCGCGGCGACCGTCGCGTGATTGCCGAACGAATCGCCCTCGTTGATGTCGCTCTGCGCGTAGTTCGTCGCGTAGCGCTGGCCGACCACCGCGAGATAGTCGATGCGCGCCGTGGTCGCGCCCTGCCGGCTGCCATCGGAGATGATGTCGCCCGCCAGCGCGCCGGGCTTAAGCGTGCCCGCCGCCGCGATCGACGCGCCGATGTCGAAGGCGAGCGTGGTCGTGCCGTTCGCGTTGACGGTGCGCGTCGAGACGAGCGCGATGGTGTGCGCGACGCCGTCCTGCGTGTAGGTGAGCGTCGGGGTGCCGGTGAGCGTCTGGCCGTCGCCGAGCTGGTCCGTCACGATGAACTGCCCCGCGCCGAGCTGCGTCTTGCCGAGCGCGAAGTAATCGGACAGCGCGACATCGAGGGAATAGGCGAGCGTATCGCCGGGCGTCGCGCCCGCCGTGCCGGTGTCGGTTTGCTCGCTGACCTGCTTCTCCAGCGTCGCCGCCTTGGCGATGAAGGTCGTGCCGGTGCCGTCGGCCGAGCCGGAAAACGCGACGCTCGTATTCGGCGGCGTGAGATCGCGCGGATCGAGCGGCACCCACTGGCCGCTTCCCGATGCCGTGCCGAACGCGATGGTCACCGGCGCGCCCGTGGTCGGATTGATCACGCTCGCGCCGGACGCATCCGTTTGCGGCACGTAGAAGCTGACCACCGTATCGGCCGAACCGCTGAGACTCGCATATTCCACCGAGTACGAACGGATGAACACGGTGTCGCTGCTGATCGCCGCATTGATGAGCGCGGCATTGGTCAGCACCGACCCGTCCTGCAGCGTGATCGACGTGATCGTGCCGCCCGCGCCCGGCGTGATCGCGGTGATTTGAACGTTTGCGGGGACGTCCTGATTGATGACGACATCGGTGAGCGTCTGTCCGGTCGCGGCGGTCGCGGTGACGGTTTCCGTGCGCACGAAGTTCGGGCCGGTGGCGGTCTCGCCTTCGGGCGTGTTGACGGTCTGCGTCAGCGATACGACCGTCGGATGCACGGTGAAGTCACGCAGCGCGGTTTCGATGATCGCCGGGTCCGTCGTCGGATTGTCGAGCGAGTCGTTGCCGAACTGGAATGCGCCGCGCGCGCCGATCGTCAGGTCGGGGCTGCTGTTGGAGAACGCGGTGTCGGCGAGATTGCTCAACTGCGCGTTGACCTGCACCGTGATCGCCGGCTGACCCTGCGCGACGCTCGCGAACGGCAGTTCGAGCACGACGAGTTCGTCGCCGGGGCGCAGGCCGTAGGTAGCGGCGTTGATGACGAGCGCGTTGCCGCTCGCGTCCTTCGCGAGCGGATGCACCGCCTGGCCGTTGGCGTCGAACGTGATGTTGAAGGCCGTGACCGCCTGGCCGAGATAGCTCGCGGAGACGAACGTGACGCCATCGTTGCCGTCGCGGCCCGTGGAGGGAACCAGGAGATCGACATAAGGACCGTATCCGACCTGGCTCGACGTGTTCGTGAAGGAGACATCGAAGGAGAACTGATTGCCGAGCAGGACGCTCTGCGTCGCCGTCGCGAGCGTGACCGTGGGGCTCGCGTCGGCGAGCAGATGGTCATAATGCGCGAGCGCGTAGGCGGAGAGCGCGATCGGCCTGTCGAGCGTGCCGCTCGTTACTTCGAGCGTCCAGTCGCCGCCGAGCGCGGCGCTGCCGGTTGCGTCGTCGGATGCGCCGACGGTTGCGCCCGTCGCGCTCGCGAGCGTCTGCACGAGTGCCTTGCCGGCGGCGCCCGCGCCGATGTCGCAACCGTACAGCTCGATGTCCGCATCGTGGCCCAGATGGCTGCGCCACGTGCCGAGCGCATCGGCCATCTGTACGAGTGACGTGCTCGTGAAGGTCTGGTTGCCGAGCGTGAACTGGCCGGCTGCGCCGTGCGAGAAGATCTGCACCGAGTCCGCGTGGCCCATGCCCGCCAAGGCAGCCGAGATCGCGCCGACGGCGTCCTGTCCGGGTTGCACGACGAGCACCTGCGTTCCGGCCGGCGCTTGCGCGAGCAGTTCGCTGCCGTTTTCGACGCGGCTGTCCAGCACCACCAGATTACGAGGGGCGACCGGCGCTGCCGCTGGTGCAGACGCCGAGGCCGTTGCCGTGCCACTGCGCGCGTCCGGTGCCGGAGCAACCTCGGGCGCGGCTGCGGCATGGGCGGCATCGGAATGATGCTGGTGATCGGCGGCCGATGCGGCAGCGCCGTCGAACAGGATGCGCTGTTCGAGCGCCAGCGCCTGGCTGCGCGGGCGCAGATGAACGGCGCAATTCGACGAACACGGGAAGTCGGCCATTTTCGCCTCGCAGATGCCTGCTGAATTGAAAGCGCTCCCCGGAGTTCATTCTTCGACTTTCAGAGACCCGGCGAATTTCGATTTCCGAAACGAAATGGGCCCGTATTTCTATTTGCGTCGAAACGCATCTCGTTCTTTCGCATCGATTGGTATACGTAAATATATGAAGGACGGCTCCAAACGCAACACGCGGCTGGAGATTTTTTCGATTTTTTCACGCGGCGTTGCAGCAATCGTTCAGTCGCGATGAGGAGGGAGGGGGCCGAAGAAGATTGCCTTGAGTCGATCCTGGCCGAATGCGCGGCCGAGTTCCGCGATCATGCAATAGTTGAATATCAGGGTGACGAGCAGAATCTGAATGGCCCAGAAGTGCGACCAGTTGATGCCGGCCCACAAGTCGTGATTTGCGGCGATGAGGTCGGGCGCGTCCTTCCAGAAATCGTACAGGCGCTCGAGGTAATGAACGAAGAGTGCGACGAGCGCATACATCAGCGTCTTCCAGGAGACGTTCCAGATCAGCGGCTTTTCGGGGAAGCGGTTGATGAACGGAAGCATGTCGGCGACGAGCACCGATTTGCCGAGAATGAGCGACGCAAAAAGGACCGATGCCGACGACTCCATCGAAATGCCGGTGCCGCGGATCATCAGTGCGCGGATCAGTGCGACGATATGCAGAATCACAAAGAAGAAGATCGTAGGCGGCAGCGCCTTGATGAGTTCATGTTTGAGTTTTGCTGCGACCGTGCTCATGATTCGAACCTCCCAATGTTTCGTGTCACCGGCGGAGTCGTCGTAATGCAGATGTCCTTGCCGCTGCGAAAGCGATTCGTTGTCAAACGGCGGACCTCGGCAAGTCCGCGAATACCACTCCGTTCATGCTGACCCTTCTCGCGTTCATCGCGGATATCGACAGACCGATAGGCGGAATGATCCACGTCGAGCCCCGAGATATGACAAGGCTTATAACTTCTCTTGAACAGTAAAATAACGCGGATAAAAGGCAGTGCGAAATGGGTGACGGTCGCTTCGCTCACGGCGTCTGTCGCGCTGGAATCGTCTGAACGAAAATAATTCTTGCCAACCGCCCGTGGAAGGGATATCGCTTCGACGTGCACGTGTCAGCTATTGTTTGGCCCTCTCGCGGACGTTCGTGCGGTACGCGGGTGATCAGCTTCCATGTGTCGTGCGTCGGTCGACAATCTAGGGGGAAGAAAATGAACCTTGGAGCTTGTTTCACGTCGGTGGCAAGACCGTTGGTGCGCGCACCTTTCGCCTTCGCGGCGGCCGGCTTGCTGAGCCTCGCCATCACTGGACACGCGCAGACCAGTTCGCAGCAGCCAACAAAACCCAACATCATATTGATCGTTGGAGACGATGTTGGCTGGGGTGATCTTGGCGTCTATGGTGGCGGCGAAGGACGTGGGATTCCGACGCCGAATCTCGACAGAATGGCCGACGAAGGCATGACCTTCTTCGACTTCTACGGACAACCAAGCTGCACGCCGGGCCGTGCCGCCCTTCAGACCGGACGCAATCCGAATCGAAGCGGCATGACAACGGTCGCGTTTCAGGGCCAGGGCGGTGGGCTTCCGCATGCCGAGTGGACCGTGGCGTCCGTCTTGAAGCTTGCCAACTACAAGACCTATTTCACGGGCAAATGGCACCTGGGCGAAGCAGATTACGCGCTACCCAACGCTCAGGGTTACGACGACATGAAGTATGTCGGCCTGTATCACCTGAACGCCTATACCTACGCCGATCCAAAATGGTTTCCGGAAATGGATCAGCAAACCCGCGACATGTTCACGAAGGCGACGACGGGCATGCTTTCCGGGAAGGCCGGTGAGAAGGCTCATGAAGACTTCAAGCTGAACGGTCAGTACCAGAATGAGCCGGACAAACGCATCGTCGGCATCCCGTTCGTCGATCGCTACATCGAGAAAGCCGCGCTCGACGATATAGACGAGGCTGCGCAAAGCGGCCAGCCGTTCTTCGTCAATGTGAACTTCATGAAGGTTCACCAACCCAACATGCCCGATCCCGACTACATCGGCAAATCGCTGGCGAAGTCCAAGTATGCGGACTCGCTCGTCGAACTCGATGCACGGGTTGGCCGCATACTCGACAAGTTGCGCGAGAAGGGCCTGGACAAGAACACGCTCGTCTTGTTCACGACCGATAACGGCGCCTGGCAGGACGTCTATCCGGACGCCGGCTATACCCCGTTCAGAGGCACGAAAGGAACCGATCGCGAGGGCGGCGCGCGCGTGCCGGCCATCGCCTGGTGGCCGGGCAAGATCAAGCCTCACTCACGAAACTACGACATTCTGGGCGGTCTCGACTGCATGGCGACGTTCGCCGCATTGGCGGGAGTCGACCTGCCGAAGAACGATCGCGAAGGCAAGCCGATCATCTTCGACAGCTACGACATGTCGCCCGTGCTTTTCGGCACAGGCAAGAGCAAGCGCACTGCATGGTTCTATTTCACCGAGAACGAATTGACGCCGGGTGCGGTGCGAGTCGGCCAGTTCAAGGCGGTGTTCAACCTGCGCGGCGACGCAGGTGTGAAGACCGGTGGACTGGCGGTGGACTCGAACCTTGGCTGGAAGGGCCCCGAGAGCTACGTCGCGACAGTGCCGCAGGTGTTCGATCTGTACCAGGACCCGCAGGAGCGCTACGACATCTTCATGAACAACTATACCGAGCACACCTGGACGCTTCCGGCGTTGAGCGGCGCGGTGAAAGAGGAGATGAAGACCTACGTGAAATATCCGCCGCGTAAGGCGCAGAGCGAAGCGTACGCAGGCCCGATCACGCTCAGTCAATACGAGCGGCTGAAGTTCGTGCGCGACGAATTGGAGAAGAATGGGTTCAGCATCCCGATGCCGACCGGGAACTGACGTGTCCGGAGTATCCGGATCATGTTGCGACTGAACCAGCAGGAGTCGAGATGGATGAGATCAGCGGCAGACCATCTGTGCAGCCGATTTTCTTTCACGGGACGCGACCGCTCGCGCCCGAACCGGCCGCGCCAGCGCAGAAGGGACGATTCCATACGATGGCCAAAGCCATTGGCTCGACATGCAACATCGACTGTACCTACTGCTATTACCTGCACAAGGAACACCTGCTCGATCAGCGTCGCGGCCGGCGGATGGAAGTGTCGATGCTGGAACGCTACATCCGCCAGTACATCGAGGCGCAAAACGGCGACGAGATCATCTTCTCGTGGCAGGGCGGTGAGCCGACGATGCTCGGCGTCGATTTCTTCCGCGATATCGTCGAAATTCAGAAGAAGCATGCCCCGGCCGGGCGTCACATTTCGAACGATCTTCAGACGAACGCGACCCTGCTGGACGACGAATGGTGCAGGTTTCTGAAGGAGCATGATTTTCTGGTTGGCGTCAGTATCGACGGGCCACGTGAGCTGCATGACGCGTTCCGCCGCGATCGCAGGGGCCAGCCTACCTTCGACAAGGTGATGGAGGGCATTGGCTATTTGAGGAAACACGGCGTGAAGTTCAACACGCTCACGGTCGTCAACCGCATCAACGCCAAAAAGCCTCTCGACGTATACCGCTTCCTGCGTAATGAATTGGATTCCCGATACATCCAGTTCATCCCGTGCGTGGAACCGAAGGACTTTCGCAGCGTTGCCCCTCAGCATTGGCCGCCCGACGCGATGCCGATGCTGGGAAGCAGCGCCGCCCGACCGGGAAACGCGGACTCGGTCGTGACGGACTGGTCGGTCGATCCCGACGACTGGGGTTACTTCCTGTCTCGAACGTTCGACGAATGGCATAGAAAAGACGTTGGCCGCGTGCTGGTGAACCTGTTCGAGACGGCTGTCGTGCAGACGATGGGGCGTCCCGCGCAGACGTGTGTGACCGCCGAATTCTGTGGCAAGGCGCTTGCGATCGAACATGACGGCGAAGTCTATGCCTGCGATCACTATGTGTACCCGGCCTTTTCGCTCGGCAATATCCGGACGACGCATCTGGGCGAGATGGCGTTCTCGCCACAGCAGCAACGCTTCGGCTACGCGAAACGGGATTCTCTTCCTGAATACTGCCGTCAGTGCAGGCACCTGAAGGTGTGCTGGGGAGAATGTCCCAAGAATCGGTTTGTCTGCAGCCCGGATGGTCAAGCCGGATTGAACTACCTTTGCAGCGGCATCAAGCGCTTTCACGATCACGCGGGGCCTGCGCTCAGGCAACTTGCGAGGCAATGCGCGTGAGGGATCGCGTCGCTCATGGAGCGACGAGGACGCACGGGGAGACTGGATATGCTTCACTGCAGATTGTCGATCTGGGCAATGGCGCTATGCATTTCGGTCGCGTCCACGGGTTTGCAGGCCGCAGAGCCGGCCGCGCCCGCATCGGTGCCGGCAGCCGCCAGCGCGCTTCCTAAATCTTCCGCCCCGCCTGCGGAGCCGAAGGGTGATGCCCGGCAACTGAGCCTCACGAACAAGCCCTGGACGGGCGACTTCGATGCCATGCTCGACCGGCGCATGATCCGCTTTCTGGTGCCGTACAGCCGTACCCTCTACTTCGTCGACAAGGGACGCGAGCGCGGGCTTGCTGCCGAACTGGCGCGCGACTTCGAACGCTATGTCAACAAGAAGTATGCGGCCCGGTTGAACAAGCGGCCGCTCACGGTCTATCTCATTCCGACGACGCGTGACAAGCTGCTGTCGTCGCTCAATGATGGGCTAGGCGACATCTCTGCGGGCAATCTGACCGCAACCGACGAGCGCCTGAAAATCGTCGATTTCATCGCGCCGCGCGATCGCAAGCCTGTGCGCGAGCTCGTAATCACCGGACCGAACGCGCCGCCACTGGCCAAGCTCGACGATCTCGCGGGCAAGGAAGTCTTCGCGCGACGGTCGTCGAGCTACTACGAGAGCCTGAATGCGCTCAACGAGCGCTTTAAGAAGGAAGGCAAGGCGCCGATACGAATCACGCCGCTGCCGGAAGCGCTCGAAGACGAAGACGAGATGGAGATGCTCAACGCCGGACTGCTGGGCATTGTCGTGGTTGACGACTGGAAGGCACATCTCTGGGCTCAGGTGTTGCCGCGTATCAAGGTGCATGAAGATCTCTCCGTTAGCGGCGAAGGCTATCCGGGATGGGCGATACGCAAGAACAGCCCGCAACTTCAGGAGGCGCTCAACGACTTCTACATCAACTTCGTGAAGAAGCAGGGCGTGTACGAGTACCGTCTCGCGCAGTACATGAAGAAGATCAAGCAGATCCGCAACAACGCCGGTGACGCCGAACAAAAACGCTTCCAGCAGACGCTGGAACTGTTCCAGAAGTACGGCACGCAATACGGCTTCGATCCTTTGATGCTCGCTGCGCAGGGCTTCCAGGAATCGCAACTGAATCAGCAGGCGCGCAGCCATGTAGGCGCAATCGGTGTGATGCAGCTCATGCCGGCGACGGGCAAGCAGATGGCGGTGGGGAGCATCTCAGTGACGGAAGCGAACATCCATGCCGGCGCGAAGTACATGGATCAGCTGATGACGAAGTACTTCAAGGACGCGAAGTTCAGCGAGACCGACCGTCCGTTGTTTGCGTTCGCGAGCTATAACGCGGGTCCGGGCAACATCGCGAAGATGCGTCAGCTCGCCGTGCAGCGCGGCCTCGATCCCGACAAGTGGTTCAACAACGTCGAGATCGTCGTGGCCGAGAAGATCGGCATCGAAACGACCACCTATGTACGCAACATCTACAAATACTATGCGGCGTACAGGCTGATCGTCGATGCACAATCCGCGCGCGAGAAGGCGATGGAGGGGCTGAAAACGCAGTGAACAGTGGAACCGGAAGCGCCGGGTCAACCTGGGACAGCCGCAATCCAGAAATCAACTGGTCGATGAGCGCAGCGACCTCAACCCCGCACGGACTTCCGCGGCGAAGAGATCCGGCTGTTCCCACGCCGCAAAGTGGCCGCCCTTGTCGAGCCGGTTGTACCAGATGAGGTTGTGATACGCGCGTTCCGTCCAGCTTCGCGGCGCCTGATAGTTTTCGCGCGGGAATACGCTGACCGCAGCGGGCACCGATACGTCCGCCGCGCCGACGAAGTTGAAGTGCGATTCCCAGTAGAAACGCGCGGCCGAGACGCCGGTGTTCGTCAGCCAGTAGAGCGTGATGTCGTCGAGCACGTCGTCGCGCGTCATCGCTCCTGACGGTTCGCCATTGACGGTGCGCCCGAACACCGCCGACGTCAGCGCTGCCGCGGGTTGCACGTAACCGTCGCCGTGATCGAGCAGCCAGCCCGCAAGACCGATGGGCGAATCCGCGATACCGTACAGCGTCTGCGGGCGCGTGCCCATTTCCAGCGCGTATGCGCGACGCTTCCTCGCGGCGCTGGCGAGCTGGTCGTATGCGTGCTTCTCTTCGTCGTTGAGCCCCGCGGGCGGCGGATCGCCGGCTTGCAGCGCCTTGGCGATATCGGCGGGAACGGTCGCCGGGAAGTTGACATGGATGCCGAGCAATTCGGGCGGCGCCTGCTTGCCCATCACGTTCGCGACGACACCGCCCAGATCGCCGCCTTGCGCCGCGAATTTCTCGTAGCCGAGCCGCTTCATGAGCGTCACCCAGGCGCGTGCGGTGCGTTCGGGGCCCCAGCCGGTTTGCGTCGGCTTGCCCGAGAATCCATAGCCGGGCAGGGACGGAATGACCAGATGAAAGGCATCCGATGCACTCGCGCCGTGTGCGGTTGGATTGGTCAGCGGATCGATGATCTTGAACTGCTCGATCACCGACCCGGGCCATCCATGCGTCACGATGAGCGGCATTGCGTTCTCATGCTGCGAACGAACGTGGATGAAGTGAATATCCAGTCCATCGATCTCGGTCACGAAATTCGTATAACCGTTCAGTTTCGCCTCGACCTTGCGCCAGTCGTAATCCGTGACCCAATGACGCGCAAGCTCTTGCATCATCGCGAGCGGCACGCCTTGAGAATCGTCGGATACGGTTTCGCGTTCGGGCCATCGCGTCGCTCTGATACGGCGACGCAGATCGGACAGTTGCGCCTCGGGTACGTGCACACGAAGCGGACGAATTCCGTTGTTGTCGCCGTTAGCTGCCTTCGCGACTGAAACGCTGGACGGATTCGCCTCGGCAAAAGCGAGCCGGCTCAGCGACACCGCCGCGACACCGGCCGCTGCGGCTTCAACGAAGCGGCGGCGTGCGGGAGAAGGAGGGAGACTTGCGTTGTCTAACATGAGAACTCCTGATGAAAATCAAACGAGCCGGGAATGCATCGCGAATATTGAAGCGTGCGAACGTATCCCGCACGTGTCGAAAGCGAAGCGTTGTGTCAGCGCGCGTATCTGCGCGGGCCGCAGATACGTTGCGATACAAGTCCCTGTTCGTCGCAACCGGGTTCATCGGATACATTCATCTGCGGACCTCCATCATCGGCTTCTCCGCGATCGCTTTGGTCGTTTCCCCATGCCGCGCCGCCTCCCGCGCGATCCATTCGCGAAAGGCGAGCAGCGCGGGATTGTGAGACTTGCTTTCCGGAACGATGAGGTAGTACGAGCGACCGCTCGGCATTTCATGCGCCGCGATCTGCACAAGCAGGCCGCGGCGCAACTCGTCTTCGATGATCAGACGTGGAATGAGCGCGATGCCCATGCCGTGAACGGCCGCTTCCGTGAGCATGGAGAAGAGCTCGAAGCGCGGCCCTGTCATGTCGCCATCGACCGACATGCCGCGCGAGGCGAACCATTCGCGCCACGCATACGGACGCGTGCTCTGTTGCAGTAGTGTATGGCGTCGCCAGTCGGCGATCGTCAGCTTCTTGCGCGGCGCGATGAGATGCGGACTGCACACCGCGATCAGCGTCTCCTGCATGAGCCACTCGCCCTCCGTTCCCGGCCACGGCGCGACGCCCGGATGGATCGCCGCATCGAACTCCGTTTCGGCGAAAAGGAACGGCCGTGTGCGCGAAGCGAGATTGATCGTGATGTCCGGATGCTCGTCGACAAAGCTCGGCAACCGGGGAAGGAGCCACTTCGTCGCGAAGGTCGGCACGACCGCGAGTTCGAGCGCGCCGCCGTGGCCTCGCTTGGCCATCAACTCCAGCGTGTCGCGCTCGGCTTCATCGAGCAGCGCCGTCACCTTGCGGCTATAGGCCAGCCCCGCCTCAGTGAGCGCGACGCCGCGCCGGTCCCGGCGAAAGAGCCTGAGTCCGAGGAAGTCTTCGAGCGACGCGATTTGCCGGCATATCGCGCTTTGCGTCACCGCGAGTTCGTCGGCGGCCTTGGTGAAGCTCTGATGGCGCGCCGCCGTTTCGAACGCGGAGAGCGCAGCGGTGGAAGGGATCTTTCGACGCATGATGACGGCTCGACAGGTGTTCGTTCAATTGTGCGATCTTCGCACAGGTCCATGAGAACAAGTCGTTTGCTGTGCGTGCGCGATCCCTTTAAATTGCCAGCAGGACTTCCGATCGGCTGCACGTGGATTGCGATTTCCGCACAGATCGGAAGCGCGACCCGATGACACTCGACATAACCCTTATGAATCCATCCTTGCAAGAAGGCGCGCTCGAAGGGTTGCGCGTTCTCGATCTTTCCCGCGTGCTCGCCGGTCCCTGGGCCGGTCAGTTGCTCGCGGATCTCGGCGCGGACGTGATCAAGGTAGAGCGTCCGCAAAGCGGCGACGATACGCGCGCCTGGGGACCGCCCTGGCTTGCCGACGCCGATGGAGAGCCGACGGGCGAATCGGCGTACTATCTCGCCGCGAATCGCAACAAGCGTTCCGTGACGGTCGATCTTGGTCGGCCAGAGGGACAGGCGCTGATCCGCCGGCTCGCCGACAAGGCCGATGTGCTCATCGAGAACTTCAAGGTCGGCGGCCTCGCCCAATACGGGCTGGATTACGCGAGCCTCAGCGAGGTGAATCCGCGCCTCGTCTATTGCTCGATCACGGGCTTCGGACAGACCGGCCCCTATGCCGCGCGGGCGGGTTACGACTTCCTGATGCAGGGCATGGGCGGGCTGATGAGCCTCACCGGCCGCGTCGATGGCACCGCCGGAGAAGGGCCGCTGAAAGTGGGCGTCGCGCTCACGGACATCATGACCGGTCTTTACGCGACCGTGGCGATCCAGGCGGCGTTGGCGCATCGCGCCCGCACGGGCAAGGGGCAGCACATCGACCTTGCATTGCTGGACGTGCAGATCGCGTGCCTCGCGAATCAGGCTTCCAATTATCTGATCGGCGGCGTGGTGCCGGAGCGCATGGGCAACGCGCATCCGAGTATCGTGCCGTATCAGGATTTTCCCACCGCCGATGGTTACATGATCATCGCGGTCGGCAACGACGGCCAGTTCGCCCGATGCTGCGAAGCGCTCGGCAGACCCGAGTGGAGCCGCGACGATCGCTTTGCGCGCAATCCGCAACGCGTCGCGCACCGTGACACGTTGATCGCGCTGATGCGTGACATCACGCGGAACCGCACGACGAGCGAATGGATCGGCATCATGGAGGCGGCGGGCGTGCCGTGCGGGCCGGTCAACAGCATCGACAAGGTATTCGCGGACGCGCATGTGCAATCGCGCGAGATGCGCATCGAGATGACGCATCCGTTATCGGAGACCGTGCCGCTGGTCGCGAATCCGATCCGGCTGTCCGAATCGCCCGTGCAATACCGTCACGTTCCGCCGACGCTCGGCGCGCATACCGACGAGGTTCTCGACGCCTGGCTGGCCATGTCCGGTGCGGAGGTCGAAACGCTTCGCCGCAACGGCGTCATCTAGACCGCTCGATCAGGCATCGCGCGCCTTCACGAGCAGTTTCGATACGAGGCGCTGTACGACTTCGCCGGAGTCGTCCATCGTTTCGGACATCACGGTCGCGATGCCTTGCGATGGCTTCGATCTCGATCGCTGCACGTCCTGCACGGTGCTCACGACCCGCAGCACATCGCCGGGGCGCACCGGCCTGACCCATGCAAGTTCCACGCTCATGCCGACGATGCCGCCCGCGAGCGGCAATCCGCCCGATACGAGTAGACGCATCGTGAGCGCCGCGGTATGCCAGCCGCTCGCGGCGAGACCGCGAAACACGGACGCCTTCGCGGCGGCTTCGTCGAGATGGAATGGCTGCGGATCGAATTCCGATGCGAAGCGCCGAATGTCTCCCTCGCTCACCAGGAACTCCGGCGATTCGAACTGCATGCCCGCTTTCAGGTCGTCCAGATAAAGAGGTTCGGTCATCGCGTGTGCTCCGGATTGCGCAGCGAGTGGCGTGCTTCTTGTCAAACCGCGCTCACGATCATAATATGCGCATATCAACATATGGGCAAGACGGAGTGCGTGATGCGGAAGAAGGTGCGCCGCGTCACGCTTTCGACGCTGCGGCGCGGGTGTCGCCGTTCATCGCGGGAAGCTGATCGAGCATGTTTTCGAGGTGCGTGGGGCCCGCCGCGACCGCGCTCAGGAACATGCCGATCGAGAAGTGAATCATGTGATCGATCTCCACCGGACGATCGGAGCGCGGCACGCGATCGGAAAGAATGAGCGTGGCGAGCCCGTGTTCGATGCTCCACGCCGCATGCGTCACGAGCGTCAGCGTGCTTTCGGGCCAGCCGTTTTCGAGCGCGGCCCGTTCGACCGACGATGCGAACAGCCTGAACGAAATCGAGCCTTCCTCCGTGAGTTCGGGATGCAAGTCGCGCGCGACGATGCGCGGTCCGACCATCAGATCGAACAATCCCTTGTGGCTCTGCGCGAATTCGACATACACGCGCAGCATGCGATACGCGATGGTCATCGCGGTATCGTCGGTGCCGAGGATTGCGCGACGCATGGCGGCGAGGTCCCGCCAGCCGTCGGCCGCGATCGCCGCGAGCAATCCTTCCTTGCCGGCGAAGTGCCGGGACGGCGCCGCTTCCGAAACGCCGACCGCGCGGGCGAGGTAGCGCAGGCTCAACTCGTGCGCGCCGACATCCTCGAGCGCGCGCCGGCCTTCGGCGATCAGGGCTTCACGCAAGTTTCCGTGGTGGTAGGGCACATCGGCGGAGGGTTTCGGGCTCACGATTCGGCGGCATCTCGGTTAGAGGTGGGAAGGAATTATAGGTGTGAGGCTTCGCTGCCGGCAACGTGCGGCAAGCGCGCGGGAATCGCGGGATTACCCTGATTTTCTTCAAAGTTAACACTGTTATCATCACTTCCAGTTCGAGCCGGTTAACGCAGACGCGGCGCCAGTTCATCGGATGTCGTGCTTTATCGGCGAGGCGATCATTCGTAATCCTATTGGAAATTGGGATCGTTTATTTCGTTCGTCTGACGTGAAGTCGGACTCACATGCGGGAAGACAAATGAGCACGGTCGTGTTTGAAAAGGACGGTATGGTCGGCGTCGTCACGATGTCGAAGCCACCACATAATCTGATCGAGGATGCATTCCTCAAGGATCTGCTCGCGGCCTACGGCAAGGCGGTGGAGTCGGGATGCCGGGCGATTCTGTTGCGCAGCGGCATGCGCCATTTTTGCGCCGGCGCGGACGTCGCGGGCTTCGCCAACGGCGGCCGTCGGCGCGATCAGGCCAGCCTCGACGCGCTGCTCGATGCACTCGAGAACGTGCCGCTTCCTTCCGTTGCCGCGGTTCATGGCGGCGCGCTCGGCGGCGGCTTCGAACTCGCCCTGACTTGCGACATGATCGTCGCAGCCGACACCGCCTTCTTCGGCATGGCCGAAGCCTCGCTCGGCCTGCTGCCGCTCCTGGGCGGCGTGCAGCGAGTCGTGCAGCGCGTCGGGCCGGCGCGCGCGAAGGAAATGGCGATGTTCGGACGCCGCCACGATCCCGCGGCGCTCGAACGCTGGGGCGTCGTCAACCTCGTCGCGGCGGAAGCGGAGCTGGCGGCCGTTTCGATGTCGTGGGCGCGGCAACTGGCTTGCGGCCCAACCGTCGCGCTACGCGGCATCAAGACGCTGGCGAATCTGTCGGCGCGGCACGGCATCGCGGGCGCGGACGCGCAGCAGACCGACGTGAACAACATGATGTGGGCGAGCGCGGATCAAAAGCGCGGACTCGCCGCGTTTGCCAAAACCGGCCCCGGTTCGGCCGTCTTCGAGGGGAACTGATATGGTCGCGCCTCTCGACGGATTGAAGGTCATCGACTTCACGCGGGTTCTCGCGGGCCCGCTGTGCACCAAGACGCTGCGCGACCTGGGCGCCGAAGTCACCAAGATCGAGCCGCCCGGCGGCGATTCGGGACGCGGCGGCGTGCCGCACATCGGCACGATGTCGGTCTATTACGCGCAGCAGAACGCGGGCAAGCGCAATCTCAGCCTCGACCTCAACTGGCCCGAAGCGCGCGCGATCGTGATCGACCTGTGCCGCGAAGCGGATGTCATCGTCGAAAACTTCCGGCCGGGCACGCTGGCGCGCTTCGGCCTCGGTTACGAGCAGGTGCGCGAGTTCAATCCGGCCGTCGTCTATGTGTCGATGAGCGGCTACGGGCAATCGGGCCCGTGGCGCAACCGGCCGGCGTTCGCGCCGACGGTGCAAGCGGAAACCGGCCTCACCGACATCCTGCGCGAGCACTACGGCCATGCGCCCGACGCGCTCATGAACGACGCGTGCAGCCACGCGGACGTCTACACCGGCCTGCATGGCGCGATCGCCGTGCTCGCCGCGCTCGCGCAGCGCGATCGCACGGGCGAAGGGCAGCATGTCGACGTGTCGATGGCCGCGACCATGCTCGCCGTCAACGAGCGCGCCGGCGCGCAACTCGCGGGCGTCGACACGAACGGCGAGCCGCCTGCGCTGAGCGCGCCGGAATCGCATATCTTCATGCTGCCCGACGGACGTCAGGTGACGATCGCGGCAAGCCCGATCTATTCGCCGATGTTCGTGCGTTTCTGCTCGATGATGCGCCGCACGGACCTCTTGGGCGATCCGCATTTCGCGAGCGCAACGCTGCGCCGTCAGAACCTCGAAGCGCTCCTCGCCGAAGTGCGCGCGTGGATTCTCACCTTCAACGATCTCGACGAGCTTCAGGCGCAGGTCAGCGAGCAGGGACTGGCGATCGGCGTGGTGCGCAGCACGCGCGAGCTGGCCGAGTCCGAATGGGCCGCCGACTGGGGCGCGATCGTCAATGTCGACGATCGCACGGGCGGCACGATGCGCATGCCGGGGCCGCCCTGGCGCTTCAGCGGCGCGACCTTGCCGCAGCCGGGCATTCCGGCGTTTCAGGGCGAACACAACATCGAGCTGCTCATGGAGCGCAACATCGACCCGGCGATGATCCACGAACTCAGGCAGCGCAAGATCCTGCTGAGCCGCAAGAGCCTGCGCGGTGATTTCGATGAAGTCTGACCATACGCACGACATCGATGCGAGAAGCTGGCTCGCCTCGGCCAACGACCCGGCCACGCCTTTTCCATTGCAGAACCTGCCGTTCGGCGTGTTCCGGCGCGCGGGGACGAACGAGGCGTTTCGCGGCGGCGTCGCGCTGGGCGATCAGGTGATCGATCTCGGCGCGTTGAGCGAAGCGGGCGCGTTCTCGGGGCTTGCGGCCGATGCCGCGCGTGCCTGCGCGCAGCCGTCGCTGAACGCGTTCTTCGACATGGGCCCGGACGCGTGGCGTGCGCTTCGCCATGCGCTCTTCGCGTGGTTCGACGCACGCCGCGAAGGCGCGATTTCCGGCCAAGACTGTCTCGTGCCGCAAGCCGGCGTGGAACACGGCATCCCCGCGCATATCGGCGATTACACGGACTTCTATACGTCGATCGATCACGCGCGCAACATCGTGAAGCTGCTGCGTCCGGACGGAACGGTGTCGCCGAATTTTCAGTGGATGCCCGTTGCGTATCACGGGCGCGTGTCGAGCATCGGGCTTTCCGGGCAGAACGTTCGACGGCCCTGCGGCCAACGCATGGCGGCGGGTGCGCGCGTGCCCGATGTCGGGCCGTCCACGCGGCTCGATTACGAGCTGGAACTGGGCATCGTCATCGGCGTCGGCAACGGGCAGGGCGAGCGTATTTCCGTCGCTTCGGCCGAGGATCACGTGTTCGGCCTGTGTCTGCTCAACGACTGGTCCGCGCGCGATATCCAGGCGTGGGAATCCACACCGCTCGGACCGTTTCTCGCGAAGAGTTTCGCGACGACCTTATCGCCGTGGATCGTCACGATGGACGCGCTCGCGCCGTATCGCACCGCCTGGACGCGACCGGCCGACGATCCGCAGCCGCTTGCGTATCTGTCGGCGCCGGCGCTTGGAGAAAGCGGCGCGATCGATATCCGGCTGGACGTCGCGCTCGAAACTGCGATGCATCGCCGGGACGCCATGCCGCCGACGCGCCTTTCGCGCACGAGCTTCCGTCACCAATACTGGACGCTCGCGCAGATGGTCGCGCATCACACGATCGCGGGCTGCAATCTGCGCAGCGGCGATCTGCTCGGAAGCGGAACGATATCGGGTCCATCGCGCGACGAGGCGGGCGCGCTGATCGAGCTGACGCAGGCAGGCCACGCGCCGATACGCCTGCCGACCGGCGAGACGCGCGCATTCCTCGAAGACGGCGATACCGTCGTGATGAGCGGATGGTGCGAGCGTCCCGGTTACGCGCGCATCGGCTTCGGCGAGAACCGCGCGGAAGTGCTGCCGGCGAAATGGGACTGACCGGCTCCGGATGACGAGACGGCCCTGCAAATCAGGAGATAAATCGATGAACGCGGTATTCGAAACAGACGCGCCGCTCGCCGGCAAGGATGCGGACCGGGCTTTGCGCGATGCCTATCGCGCCACGGAATGGCGCATCATGCCCATTCTCTTCGTGCTATGGCTGCTCGCGTGGGTGGATCGCGCGAACGTCGCCTTTGCGAAGCTCCAGATGCTGTCGGACCTGCGCTTCAGTGAAACCGTGTACGGCCTCGGAGCGGGTTTGTTCTTTCTCGGCTACGTGGTGTTCGGCGTGCCGAGCTCGATGATCCAGCAACGCGTGGGCGCGCGCACGACCATATCGGCGATTGCGCTTGGCTGGGGCGTGACCAGCGTCGCGATGATGTTCGTTCACAACACGGCCACGTTCTATGTGCTGCGTTTTCTGCTCGGCGCGTTCGAAGCGGGCTTCTATCCGGGCGTGATTCTGTACATGAATCAGTGGTTCCCGTCGAAGCGGCGCACGCGCAACTTCAGCATCTTCCATTCCGCGGCGATCTGTTCGACCGTGGCGGTCGGCCTGACCGGCGGCTTCGTGCTGGAGCACATGAGCGGCCTTTTCAACATCGCCGGCTGGCGATGGATGTTCCTGCTCCAGGCGGTGCCCACGGTGCTGATGGGATGCATCGCGTTCGCCGTGCTGACGGATGGACCGGGCAGTGCGCGCTGGCTGTCGCCGCAGCAACGGCGTCTCGTGCAGGCCGACCTCGAACGCGATCGTGGCGACGCGCCTCCGGCTACCGATCGCGCCGGCTCGTTGCTCGCGAATCCGCTCGTGTGGATGCTGTCCGCCGCGTACTTCTGCATCCTGACGGCGAACTCGGCGCTCAGCTTTTTCATCCCGACGATCCTTCACGAAGCGGGCTTCGGCGGCTACAGCGCGATCGGCAATGCGATCGCGGCGATCTGCGTGCTCGGCGCGCTCGGCAACATCGCGCTCTCGACGTTCGCGAGCCGTTACCGCGATGTCCGGGGATATTGCGCGATCGCGTCGCTGATCAGCGTCGCGAGTCTGCTGGTGCTCGTTTTCGTGTGGCATAGCAGCCGGTCGATCACGTTCGCCACGCTGGTGCTCGGGCTCGCCGGTACGGGCGCGGGCATCTCGCTGTTCTGGCAGATTCCGGGACGCTACCTGCACGGCAACGCGATGGCGCTCGGCGTGCCGTTCATCAGCTCGGTCGCGAATCTCGCTGGCTTTCTGACGCCCTGGCTCACGGGCTATGTACGCGACGTGTCTGGCAGCTATACGAGCGGATTCGTGACCGCCGCCGTGGTTCAGTCGCTTGCCGCGATCGTGCTCGTTGTTGGCGTGCCGATTGCCGCCCGCAGACGGAACATGCGCGCCGCGACGCGCGGACACGAACCCGCCTGATTCATCGGCAAGGTCGTTCTTCGAAGGAACGACTCGATGAAAAATAATTAGACATACGAAACAATGGAGATTGGAATGAAAAAGTCCATGCGGCTGGCGGGCGCACTCGTCGTGCTGACGCCGATGACCGCGTTCGCTCAAAGCAGCGTCACGCTCTACGGACTCGTCGATGCGGGCATCAGCTACGCCAACAATGTCGCGCCGAAGGCCGGCGCTGTCGGCGGACGCAAGATTCAGGAGACGAGCGGCGTCGGCGTGCCATCGCGCTGGGGCTTGCGCGGCGTCGAGGAACTGGGCAGCGGAAACACCGCGGTCTTCGTGCTGGAGAACGGCTTCAGCGTCGCGAACGGCACGATGCTGCAAGGCTCGCGTCTCTTCGGGCGTCAGGCCTACGTCGGCCTCGGCAACAGGCAACTGGGCACGGTCACGTTCGGGCGTCAATACGAATCCGTCGTGGACTTCGTAGGCCCGTTCGTGTCCGCGCGGCAGTGGGGCACGCAATACGGCGCGCATGTCGGCGATATCGACAATCTCTACACCACGTTTCGCATCAACAACGCGGTCAAGTATCAAAGCGCGACGCTGTGGGGCATCACGCTGGGCGGTCTATACGCGTTCAGCAATCAGGCCGCGGGGCCGGGCGGGACGGGCTTCGCGAACAATCGCGCATGGAGTGTCGGCGGCAGCTATACGCACGATGCATTCTCGTTCGGCGTCGGGCATTTTCATCTGAGCAACCCGTCGGCGGGCGGAACGGATGGCAGCAATACATCGGGCGCGGTGGTCGGGGACTATTCGAATCCCACGGCCATCTTTTATACGCGGCCGGTGACATCGCACGAAGTGACGGCGGTGGGCGCCGCCTATGCGCTCGGCGCGTTCACGCTGGGCGGCGCCTATACATACGCGCGCCTGAGCTATGCAGATCACACGAGCTTTTCGATGTCCAACTACGAGGCCAACGCGCGATACCGCTTCACGCCGGCGCTGGTAGCGGGCATCGCGGCGATATACAGCGTCGGGGACGTCGGGGGCGCGTCCTCGATCGCCAATATCAGCGACGGGCCGCATCCGCACTGGCTGCAATTCAACGCCGGTCTGATCTATTCGCTGAGCAAGCGCACGGATGTCTACGGTGCTGTCGTGTATCAGAAGGCGTTGAATGGCGCACTGACTGCCGCGATCGTGAATGTCGGCGGACCGAGCGGCACGAACTCGCGGTATCAGATTGCGACGACCGCCGGTGTACGGCACAGGTTTTGAACGCGGCACGAAAGTCTGGGGCCGGACTGCAATTGCATCGGCCGATACCGTGCCGCGGGCGCTGCCTACTCACCTGACGACGCCGCTTCGCCCTCCGACCACGGACTGAAACCGCTCTCCAGCACACTGCGCAATGAATTGCGCAATGCCTCGGCGCGCTTTTGTCCGAAGCTGTCTTCGAACTCCCGCTGAACCGCTTGCCACAGCGGAAACGCCATCCGATAACGCGATAACCCTGCGCTCGTGATAACCACCTTTCTTACGCGCCGATCTTCGCCAGGCACCATTTCGAGCAGCCCGTCACGATCGAGCGGCTTCAGGTTTGCCGACAGGGTGGTGCGGTCCATCGCCATCGACTCCGCGAGCTCGCCGATGGTGAGCGGTCCATTGCGGGCGAGCCTGTACAGGATCGAGAATTGAGTCGACCGGAGGTTCGACGGGCTTAAGGCCTGATCGTATGCTGCCGTGAGATATCGCGCGGCCTGACGTGCCGCGAGACAGGTGCAGGTTCCGTCGATGTTTTCTACGCGTTCCTTTCTCGATGCCATCTTGCGTTCGTTTCGTTTGAAGTCGATGTCGTGCTTGCTATTGTGTCGCGATTCATCATGATATGTGCATGTCCACGTATAGTAAAGACGGGGTGGGCATGGGCCGGACGTGCGCACTGGAAATGATCCGAGGTTGGCGAAGGCGACGCTCGCGAATACTCGTGCGTCTATTCCGAAGAATCGCAGCAGAGTGCTTATAATCGCAATATATCGATTCACCAAGCGCGATTCGAAACTTTCGTCGACACCGATCAGTGCCTATGCCGAAGCTGAAACCACCAGAGTCCGCACCGCCTTCCACGCGCAGCCGCAAGTCGCCGCAAGGATCGCCGACCGTGCAGGATGTCGCGCGTCTCGCCAAGGTCTCCGTGGGCTCGGTATCGCGCGTACTCAACGGGCGCGACAACGTCGCCCCGGAAATCCGCGAGGCTGTGACGAGAGCGGTCGCGCGGCTGAATTTCGTGCCGAATGCGGTGGCGCGCAGCATGCGCAGCGGGAGCTCGAAGGCGATCGCATGCCTGATCTCGGATATCGCACAGCACACGGCGGCGCAGATGGTCAGCGCCGCCGAAACGCGCTTGCGCGAGCGCGGCTACGAGATTCTCATCGCCAATTCACACTACGACCTGGAGCGCGAGCGCGCGTTTCTCGAAAGCCTGCGCCAGCGTCGCCTCGACGGCCTGATCGGCGTGATCTCCGATGACGAGACGCCCTCGTACTACAACATCCTCCATACGCTGAACATGCCCGTCGTGCTGTGGGAGCGCGACGCGCAAGGCCAGTTCCATTCGGTGCTGACCGATCACGCCGACGGATGCCGTCAGGCCGTGCGCTATCTGGCGTCGCTCGGACACAGGCGGATCGGGCTGGTTGCGGGCCACGAACACACATGGGTCGGACGGGAGATGGTGCGCGGGTACACCGTCGAGTGCGAAGCCGCCGGCATCGCAGTGGATCCCGCGCTCATCCGGCGCACCGACGCCTTCGACGAAGCCGCCTGTCACGCGCTGCTCGCGGGGCCGTCGCGGCCGACCGCGATGGTCGCTCCGCTCAACGACGCCGCGCTGCTGCTGCAGACCGCGCGCGATCTCGGCCTGAATGTGCCGCGCGATTTCTCGGTCGTGTCGGTCGGCGATCATCAATACGCGAGCCTCTGCGCGCCGGCGCTGACCGTCGTGACGCAGGAGCCGCGCGACATCGGCAGGGAAGCGGCGGATCTCATGTTGCAACTGCTCGACGGCACCGCGCCGCCGGGCATCCGACGGTCACGGCATCCGATGCGCATGATCATCCGCGAATCGTGCGCCGCGCCGCCTGCCGCGGCCGCCACGCCGGGTCGCCGCCGGGCGCGGACCGTTCAGCCCGGCTGAGCCTATCAGGGTCAACCCGATTTGACAGCGTGCGTCAAATCGGCGATCTTTCGTGAATCGATTCACCAAGACGATAAACGAAGGGCGCGCGGCAGATTTTTATCGCATTTCCCCGGTTGGAATCGCATTTCGCGCGTTCCTCATTTTTGACTGGTTGACGTGCAAGCATCAGGCTCGTACCGTTCGTGAATCGATTCACGAACGCCAGAACGGGGACACAGAGGACATCAATGAGTTTCGACAGAACCCGAAGACAGATGCTTCGAATCGGCGCAGCGGGGCTCGCTGGCTGCTCGCTGCCGCTCGCTTTCGGCCAGCGGGCACTGGCGGCTCAGGGCGGCGTGCTGACGGTCGCGATCCCGAGCAATCCGCAGACGCTCGATCCGATCAATCAGCCGAATCACGACGTGATGGCGATCAACCAGTTGATCTTCGAGAATCTGGTCGGCATCGATGTCCACGGCCAGCGTGTGCCGCAACTGGCGCGCGCATGGACCGTCTCGCCCGACCGTCTGACGTATCGGTTCGATCTGGAGCGCGGCGTGACGTTCCAGAACGGCCAGCCGTTTTCGTCCGCCGATGTGAAATACAGCTTCGATTACGTGCTCGATCCCTCGCACAAGGCGTTCCGACGCGCGTTCTGGACTGTCATCGATTCGGTGACGGCGCCGGACGCCAACACCGTCGTGATTCGCCTGAAGCGGCCGTATCGGCCCTTGCTCGACTACATGTCGAAATACATGGGCATCTTCCCGGCAGACAGCCGCGAGCAGCATCCGGGCGACTTCTTCCGTCATGCGCCGGTGGGCGTCGGCACGGGGCCGGGGATTTTCGTGCAGTCGCGGGCGAACGACTTCGTCGAACTGCGCCGCAACCCGAATTACTGGCGTCGCAGCGAGCCGCAATGGGAGCGCGTGATGTTCCGCATCATTCCGGAGGAGCCGTCGCGGCTTGCTTCGCTGATGTCGATGCAGACGCAAGTCATCAGCGCGCCGCCCGCGCAGCTTTTCGGGCAGATTCGGCGCTCGCCGGGCATCGCGGGTGACAGCCGGCCGTCGCCGACGAGTCCGCTGATGCTGTGCCTCAACACGCGCAAGGCGCCGTTCGATGATCCCGCGTTCCGTCAGGCCGTCTCTCTCGTGCTCGACCGCGCGAAAATCTGCCGTGACCTGTGCTACGGCGCGGTGAAGGCGAGCAGCATGCCGTTCGCGCCGGATTCGCCGTGGTACGACGCGGCCAGCGCGGCGAGCCTCGATTTCGATCTGGCGAAGGCCCGCGCCGCGCTCGCGCGCTCGAGGTACGCGACGGGCGCATCATTCGATCTGCTGTATGTGCAGCCCGCGTATCTGATCGATACCTCGACCACCGCGCTCTTCATGCAGTCGCAACTGGCATCGATCGGCGTGCGCGCCAATCTTCGGCCGCTCGACTTCGGCCAGATGATTTCGCAGGCGATGGTCGGGAATCATCAGGCGGTGCTGACGGGTTTCATCGCGCCGCCGGAATCGACGTACCTTCTGAACGCGCTGTTCCGTCCAACCGAGAGCCTGTGGAAAGCGACCGGCTACGACAATCCGGCCTTCGTCGATCTGATCGACAAGAGTTACGGGGCGGACGAACCCGCGGACCTCAAGGCGCTGCTCGTGAAGATGCAGCAGACGATCGCGCGCGATGCTCCCGCGGTCTGGATCGGCGCACTGGAAGTGCAGAATCTCTGGCGCAGCGAAGTGAAGGGCTTCCAAGTGAACACGGGCTTCTCGCTCGCGCTCGGCGGCGTGTCCGTCGGGCGGGCATGAGGGATATGCGATGAGAATCTTCTCCAGGTTGCTGTCCTCGCTGATGCTGCTCGTCGTCGTGAGCGCGCTGCTCTTCGCGATGTGCCGCGCGACGCCCGTTTCGCCCGCGCGCCTCACGCTGGGCAGCGACGCGAGCGCCGATCAGATCGCGTCGTTCAACCGTCAACACGGGCTCGACAGGCCGGTCGTCGCGCAATACGGAACGTGGCTCACGCATGCCGCGACGCTCGATTTCGGGCGCTCGTATGTATCGGGCAACGACATCGGGCCGGAGATCGCCGATACGTTGCCGGGCACCGTCGAGCTGGTCACGCTGTCGTTCGTGCTGACGCTCGTCATGTCGATACTGCTCGGCACGATCGCGGCATTGAAAGAGGACGGCGCCGCCGATCACGTGTTGCGGATCGCGGCGATCGTCGGGTTGTCGATACCTTCGTTCTGGCTCGGGCTGCTGCTGATCCGCTATGTCGCGCTCAAGACGGGCTGGCTGCCGGTCGGCGGACTCGCGCCGTGGGCGGATGGCATCGGCGCGCATCTCGGCTCGCTGATCCTGCCGGTGCTGACGATGTCGGTCTATTACATCGCGGTGCTGAGCCGTCTCGTGCGCACGAACATGGTCGATGCGCTTTCGCAGGACTATATCCGCACGGCGCGCGCGCTCGGACTGCCGCGCGGACGCATCCTCGTCTATGCATTGAAGAACGCGTTGCCGTCGCTCGTGAGCACGGCCGCGATGAGCTACGGATACATGTTCGGCTGGGCGCTCATCGTCGAGCAGATCTTCAACTTGCCGGGCGTGTCGCGCGCGCTCCTGACCGCGATCTTCCAGCGCGACTATCCCGCCGTCCAGGCGATCGTGCTCGTGATCACGACGATTTTCATTGTGTCGAACAGTTGCGCAGACCTCGTGCAAGGCGCGCTAGACCCGAAGGTGAACCGCAAATGATGGCCGATTCCTCCTTGCCTGCCGTGCCCGAACGGCCTTCCGCGATGACCGCCACCGCACGCGGCGCGGGCCGCTTCGTGCGCGCCCTGATGCGCGAGCCGACCGGCGCGGTCGGGCTCGTGCTGATCGTGGTGCTGCTCGGCGTCGCGCTGTGTGCGCCGCTCCTGCCGTTGAAGGATCCGTTGAAGCTCTATATCGACCATCGTTTGCAGGCGCCGGGCGCGGAGTTCTGGCTCGGCACCGACCAGGTCGGCCGCGACATGCTGAGCCGCGTGATCTGGGGCGCGCGGGCGTCGCTTGCCATCGGGCTCGCGGCGGTCGCGATCGGCGTCGTGCTCGGCACGGCCATCGGCCTGATCGCGGGCTACAAGGCGGGCACTTGGACCGACGAGCTGCTGATGAAAGCGATGGAAGTGCTCGCGTCGATTCCGCTGCTCATCTGGGCGATCGCGCTCGTCGGCATTACAGGTACGGACACGGTTCATGTCGCGGGCCTCGCGCTCTCCAACGAGACGAAGCTCGTGCTGCTGATCGGCGTGCTCTACGCGCCGGGTCTCGCGCGTCTCACGTATGGTCTGACGCGGGCCGAGGTGCAGGCGGAATACGTCGCGGCGCGCCGTCTTCAGGGCGCGGGCGCGACGCGCATCGTGCTCTCCGACGTGCTGCCGAACATCATCTCGCCTGTGCTCGTCCAAGCGACGCTGCTGCTCGGCGTGACGATCATCGTCGAAGCGTCGTTGAGTTTCATCGGACTGGGCGTGCAGCCGCCGACGCCGAGCTGGGGCGCGATGCTCTCCGATTCCCGCGCGCTGATCTTCACCGATTTCTGGTGGGTCTCGATCTTTCCCGGCGCGGCGGTGTTCGCGAGCGTGCTGGCGTTCAATCTCGTCGGCGACGGCATGCGCACGATCCTCGATCCGCGGCGCCGTCGCCGCGTGGCCGACGCGACGCAGGGAGGTGCGGCATGAACGGCGCGCTGCTATCGGTGGAAGGGCTGCGGGTCGCTTACGGGCAAGGCCGCGACGCGCTCGAAGTGCTGCACGGTCTCGACCTGACCGTGAGCGCCGGCGAGGCGGTCGGCCTCGTCGGCGAGTCGGGATCGGGCAAGAGCGTCGCGTCGCTTGCCGTGCTCGGCCTGCTCGGTTCGGGCGGGCACGTGACCGGCGGACGCATCGTCTTCGAAGGCGAAGACCTCGCGCGGGCCGGCGAAGCGCGTCTGCGCGAGTTACGCGGCAAGCGTCTGTCGATGATCTTCCAGGACCCGGGTACCGCGCTCAATCCGGCGTTCACGATCGGCACGCAGATCGCCGATGTGATCCGCGCGCATCGTCCGGTGCGTGGCCGCGCGCTCGCGGGCGAGATCGAAGACATCCTCGCGCGGGTCGGCTTCAGGGATCCGCGTCGCGCGGCTCGCGCCTATCCGCACGAACTGAGCGGCGGCATGAAGCAGCGCGCGCTGATCGCGGCGGCAATCGTGTGCGAGCCCTCGCTCCTGATCGCCGATGAACCGACCACCGCGCTCGACGTCACCGTGCAGGCGCAGATCGTCGCGTTGCTGCGCTCGCTGGTGCGCGACCTGAACATGGGCCTCGTCTTCATCACGCACAACCTCGACCTGATGGCGGAGCTGTGTTCGCGCGCCGTCGTGCTGCGTCATGGCGAGGTAGTGGAGCACGGCGAAGTCGCGCAACTTTTCATGCAGCCGGCGCACGCCTACACGCGCCAGTTGATCGACAGCATTCCGCGCCTGCCGCGCGAGGCCATGACCGGGGAGGGCCGCAATCATGCCGCAATCTGATCGCGCCGTGCCGCTGCTTCGTTTGTCCGATGTGGGCAAGTCGTATGCGCTGGGGCGCTCCGCGCTCGCGCGCCTCTTGAGGCGCGAGCACTTTCACGCCGTATCGGCGTTGTCGTTCGATGTCGCGGCGGGCGAGTCGCTCGCGATCGTCGGCGAGAGCGGCAGCGGCAAGTCGACCGTGGCGCGCATGATCGTGCGCCTCATCGAACCGACTGGCGGCGATATCGAGTTCAATGGGCGATCCATCGTGCAACTCGCGGGCGGCGATCTTGCCGCGTTCCGCAAGCAGGTGCAGATGGTGTTCCAGAGCACGATGAACTCGCTCAATCCGCGCAAGACGGTCGCCACGGCGCTCGCCGAAGCCATCGGCCGCGACGGCGTGCCTATTTCCGAACTGCTCGACATGGTGCGCCTGCCGCGCACGGTGCTCGCGCGCCTGCCGCATCAGTTGTCGGGCGGGCAGCGGCAGCGCGTCGGCATCGCGCGGGCGCTGGCGCGTCGGCCGACGCTGCTCGTCGCCGACGAGCCGACCTCCGCGCTCGACGTGTCGATTCAGGCGGAGATCATCCGCTTGCTGCGCGAACTGCATCGCACGGCGGGTGTGACGCTCGTGGTCATCAGTCACGATCTCGCGCTCGTCGGTGAACTGTGCGAGCGCGTCGCCGTGATGCAGACAGGCCGACTCGTGGAAATCGGCAGTGCGAGCCAGGTGCTGCACGCGCCGCGCGAACGCTACACGGCGGAACTGCTTGCAGCGATTCCCCGAGGACTTGCAGGACGGCACGCTGCCGCGTGAGCGGCGCAACAAACCCACTACGCGATTGAATCGAAGCCCGGACATTCGGTGGACTGCATGAAAATCCACGCGATATGAATCGATTCATTCGCGCACATCAATCGTCGCCGCGACCGGACCACCGGCGACGCCAGTCTGGAGAGAAGCAGTGAAGATCAGATCGCTCGGCATGCTCGCGCTCGCGGGCGCGAGTTGTGCGGCCCACGCGCAGAGTTCCGTCACGCTGTATGGCGTCATCAACGAGGCGCTGACGTGGTCGTCGAATCAGGGCGGCCATCACGCCGTGCAACTGACGGGCAACGGCGAGTACGGCAGCCGCTGGGGCCTGAAAGGTGCGGAAGATCTGGGCGGCGGAACCCAGGCGATCTTCACGCTGGAGAACGGCTTCAATCCCGTCAACGGCGCGCTCGGGCAGAACAACCGCATGTTCGGGCGTCAGGCGTACATGGGCGTGGCCAACGCGCAGTACGGCACGCTGACCTTCGGGCGCCAGTACGACGCCATCGTCGGCACGCTACAGACGATGACCTCCAACGGCGCGTGGGGCGGCGTGATGTTCTCGCATCCCTACGACAACGACAACACCGACAACTATCTGCGCGTGAACAACTCGGTGAAGTACACTTCGCCGAACTTTCACGGCTTTACCGGCATCGCGATGTACGCGTTCAGCAACGCGGCCGGCGACTTCTCGAACAATCGCATGTGGTCGGTCGGCAGCATCTATACGCAGGGACCGTTCTCGATCGCGGCGGCTTATTCGCTCTACGACAGGCCCGGCGTCAACACTACGCCGACGGTCAACACCGGCGGCGCGATCACGTGTTGCGATGCGCCGATCACGTCGAAGCGCGAGCAGATCGCGGGCATCGGCGCGTCGTACATTTTCGGGCCGGCGAAGTTCAGCCTGATGTACAGCAACGCGATCTACAACAACGTGGGCACGTCGCTCACGAGCGGCATCAACTATCGCTTCAACAACTACGAGGCGAACGTGCGCTACACGATCACGCCGACTCTGCTGGTCGGCGCGGCCTACACCTACACGAGCGACAACATCACCGGCGGCCCCGATGGGCCCGCGCAGGTGCACTGGCATCAGGTGAACCTGCTCGTCGATCAGATCCTCTCCAAGCGCACGTCGGTCTATCTGGAAGTGATCTGGTTGCGGACCGGCGGCGGGGTGTTTCCGCGCCCGGTCGGCGGTCCGCTGCCGGCGACGTCGGACGGCACGCTCGCTTCGCAGGTCCAGACGATGAGTCCGTCGTCGTCGAAGAATCAGGCGGTGGCGAGCATCGGCTTCGTGCACAAGTTCTGAGCGGCTTTTTTTGACGCTTTAGATGAATCGATTCACTGACGCGCTTTCGGCGGCGTCGAACATGAAGAGGCGGTGAGCATGTCAGAAAGACTTTATCGGGCAGGCGTGGATATCGGCGGGACGTTCACCGATATCGTCGTCATCGACGATCTGGGCGTGGTGCACACGAAGAAGGTGTCGTCCACGCCACAGGACTACGGCGTGGCGATCGTCACGGGACTGGAGGCGTTGCTCGCGTCGCTCGGCGCGACGCCGCGTCAGGTGACCGAGCTCGTGCACGCGACGACCATCGCCACCAACACGGTGCTGGAAGGCAAGGGCGCGCGCACGGCGCTGGTGACGACGCGCGGCTTTCGCGATGTGGTCGAGATCGGCCGGCTGCGCGTGCCGATGCTCTACAACCTCGCGTATCGCAAGCCCGCGCCGCTCGCGAAGCGCCGTCATCGCCATGAAGTCGACGAGCGTCTGAATGCCGACGGCTCCGTCGCGAAGGCGCTCGACGATGCCGAAGTCATCGCGGTGGCCGAACGGATCGCGGCGCAGGATATCGAATCGGTCGCGATCAGCCTGCTGCACGCGTATGCGAATCCGGAGCACGAGATCCGCGTTCGCGACCTGTTGCGCCGTGTGCTCGGCGAGCGCGTCTATCTGACGTGCTCGCACGAGATTCTTCCGGAGATCCGCGAATACGAGCGCACCAGCACGACCGTGGTGAACGCGTATCTCGGACCCGTTGTGGTGAGCTATCTGCACTCCTTGATCGCGAGGCTGCGCGATGTCGGCATGCGCGGGCCGGTGCAGATCATGCATTCGAATGGCGGCGTGATGAGCGCGGCGGCCGTCATGCAGAAGCCGGCGGCGATCATCGAATCCGGTCCGGCGGCGGGCGTGATCGCGGGAGCATCGGTGGCGTCGGCGTCGGGTTATGCGGACTGCATCACCGTCGATATGGGCGGCACGACCGCGAAGGCCGCGATCATCGAGGGCGGCGAACCGGCGCGCACGACGGAATATGAAGTCGGCGCGGGCATCAACCTGAGCAGCAAGCTCGTGAAGGGCGGCGGCCATGCGGTGAAGCTGCCGTTCATCGATGTGTCGGAGATCGGCGCGGGCGGCGGCAGCATGGTGCGCATCGACGCGGGCGGCCTCGTGAAGGTCGGGCCGGACTCGGCCGGTTCCGTGCCTGGTCCGGTTGCCTACGATGCCGGCGGCACGACGCCCACGCTCACCGACGCGGTTCTCGCGCTCGGCTATCTGAATCCGCATTATCTGGCGGGCGGCGAGTTGCGCATCGACCACGCGAAAGCCTGCGACGCGATGCGCGCGCACGTGGCCGAACCGACGAACACGGAACTGCACGAAGCCGCCTACGGCGTGTTCTCGATCGCCGCATCGACGATGACGCGCGCCGTGAAGGCCGTATCGACGTATCGCGGCCGCGACCCGCGCGACTTCGCGCTGTTCGCGTTCGGCGGCAACGGGCCGATCATCGTGCATGCGATCGCCGCGCTGCTCGACATGCGCACGGTGATCGTTCCGCCGAGTCCCGGCGTGTTCAGCGCGCTCGGCCTGCTGTTCTCGACGACCCAGCACGAATTCATGCAGACGATGTTCCGCCGGGTCGATGCCGACGCCGCAGCGCCGCTCTGCGATGCGCTCGAAGATCTGGCCGCGCGCGCCCGCGCCGAGATGATCGAAGAAGGTCTTGCGCGCGATGACATCGAGTTGCGCTGCTCGCTCGATCTGCGTTACGCGGGGCAGGCGTATGAACTCGCCGTGCCGCTCGCGTGGCAATCGGGCGAGGCCGTCGATATCGAGGGAGTGAAGCGCGCCTTTCACGCGGAGCATGAGCGTACATACGGTCATGCATCGCAGGACGATGTTGTCGAGCTCGTCAATCTGCGCGTGCTCGGCAGCCTGAAGTCGGAGCGCTCACGCGTGTACGACGCGCGGCGCGCGGGAGGCGCCCGCGCCGATGCGGGAACGCGCGTGATGCGGCGCGCGTACTTCGGTTCCGCGCACGGTTTCGTCGATACGCCGGTCATCTCGCGCGCGACGCTGCGCGCCGGGCCGCTTAACGGGCCGGTGATCGTCGAGGAATACGACTCGACCTGCGTCGTGCCGCCGGGCGCGCACGCCCGTGTCGACGCGCATGAAAACATCGTCATCACGCTGGGAGACAACACATGACATCCGCCACGCACACGCCGTCTCCGGACGACGCCATCACGCTCGAAATCGTCAAGAATGCGCTCGGCTCGGTGGCGGACGAGATGGCGCTCGTCGTGCTGCGCTCGGCCTATTCGCCGATCGTGCGCGACTCGATGGACTTCTCCACCGCCGTCTTCGACCGGCAAGGCCGCGTGATCGCGCAGGGTCTCACGCTGCCGATCCACCTCGGCGCGTTTCCCGCGGCGATGCGCAACGTGATCGAACGCTTCGGCGCAAGCGGCCAGCCGGGCGACGTCTACGTGATGAACGATCCGTACACCTCGGGCGGCATGCATCTTCCCGACGTGTATCTGATTCAGCCCGTGTTCTTCGGCGGAAGCATCGAAGGCTACGTCGCGACGATCGTGCATCACGCCGATATCGGCGGCATGGCGCCGGGCAGCATGGCGATCGGTGCGACCGAGATCTTTCAGGAAGGCTTGCGCATTCCGCTGCTCAAGCTCTTCGATGCGGGCGAGCCGAATCACACGCTGATCGCGCTGCTCGAAATCAATTCGCGTATGCCCGATCAACTGCGCGGCGATCTGCGCGCGCAGGTCGCGTCGTGTCGTGCGGGCGCGCGCGGCCTTGCGCAACTGATCGAGAAATACGGTGCCGATGGCTTCGCCCGGCTCGTCGATGCGCTGCACGACTATGCCGACCGGCTGACGCGCCAGGCGATCGCCGCGATGCCCGACGGCGAATACTGCTATGACGACTTCATCGACGGCCTGGGCGACCGGCCGCAGCCGATCCGCTTTCGCGTCAGGGTGACGATCGCCGGCGACGAAGTGACGATCGACTGGAGCGGCACCGATGCACAGGTGGCCGGCGCGATCAACGGACCGTTCGCGACGACGCAATCGGTCGCATACGCGGCGGTGCGCTGCGCGATCGGCGTCGACGTGCCGAACTGCGAGGGCTTCTCGCGGCCGGTGCATGTGTTCGCGGAGCCGGGCTCGATCGTCAATCCGCTGGAACCGGCGGCGTGCGCGGCGCGCGGCATCATGGCGTATCGCATGTTCGACGTGCTGCAAGGCGCGTTTGCGCAGATCGTGCCGGATGCGATGCCGGCGCTCGGCGAAGGCGGTCCATCGGTGGTGTCGATCTCGGGACGCGGCGCGGCGGGCAACTGGCTCATCACGGACGGCATCCTCGGAAGCTGGGGCGCAAGCGGGCGGTCCGACGGCAGCGAGGGCATCGCCAATCCGCTCGGCAATCTGTCGAATCAGCCGGTCGAGCTGATCGAGGCGCGCTTGCCCGTCGTCATCACGGAGTATGGTTTCGTGCCGGATTCGGGCGGCGCAGGCAAGCATCGCGGCGGACTTGCGATGCGCCGCACGTATGCGCTGCGCGCGGAAAGCGCGTCGCTGGGCTTGCGCTCGGACCGGCGCGAGCATCGGCCCGCCGGTTCGCACGGCGGACTGGACGGCTCGCCGTCGTTCAATCTGCTCACGCGCGACGGCGAATCCGTGCTGCTGCCGAGCATGCCGAGCTCGGTCATCGCGCTCGGGCGCGACGATCGGGTCTGTCATATCGCGGCGGGCGGCGCGGGCTACGGTCCGCCCTGGGAGCGCGAGCCGCAGGCGGTCCTGGAGGATGTGCTCGACGGACTGATCTCCGGGCGCATGGCGCGCGATCTGTACGGCGTGGCCATCGACGGAGGCGAGATCGATCCTGTCGCGACCGAAGCGGCACGCGCGGCGCTTGCGCAATTGCCCGCCGATGAACTGCGCGCGCGGCAGGACCGCGTCTTCGCCGAATCGAACGGCTTGCAGGAAGCGCTGTCTTTTCAGACCGGCGAGGAGCGGACATGAATGCATCCGCCGACGACCTGCGCGATTACCGTCTGCTGCGTCCCGCGTGGGTGGAGATCGATGAAGGCGCGATCGCCGCGAATCTCGCGGTGGCGCGCAAGCTCGCGGGCGGCGCGAAGATCTGGTTCGTCTGCAAGGGCGATGGCTTCGGTTTCGGCGCGGCGAAGGTCGCGCGCCTCGCCGACGCCGCCGGTGTCGATGGCTTTTGCGTCGGCAGTCCGGAAGAGGGCATGGCGATCCGCGCGGCGGGCGTCATGCGCGACATTCTGCTGTTCGCATCGACGCTGCCGGAGGATGCTGCGCGCGTCGCCGCGCTCGGCCTGATCGTCACGATCCAGAGCATGGAGAGCCTGCGCGCGTTCGTGGCGGCGGGCGTTCCGGTCGATGCGTTCATCGAGATCGATCCGGGCTTCGGCCGTTTCGGTTTTCTCGCGTCGCAATGGGCAGAAGCGTTCGCCGTGCTCGCGCAGCAGTCGAGCGTTCGCCTGAAGGGTGTCTACACGCACCTGAGTTCGCCTGGCGACGAAGCGATCACCGCGCGCCAGGCGGGCGTTTTCGATGCCGCGCTCGCCGATGCGCATTCAGCGGGTTTGCGCGATCTGGAGACGATGCTCGCGAGTTCGCGCGTGATGATCGCGCATCCGGAACTGCGTTACAGCGCGGTCGATCCGGGACGGCTGCTCTACGGCGCGCTCGATGCCGAATGGATGGCGCGCGTGCCGTTGCGCCCGATGCTCAGCGCCATTCGCGGACGCATCATCCATGTGCAGGAGCATCCGGCGGGATCGACGCTCGGTATCGGCTATGCGGCGCCCATTCGTCTCGAACACGCGATGCGCGTGGGCGTCGTGCCGATCGGCTTCGGGGACGGGCTGAATCACGTGCCGCCGTTCGGACGCGTGCTTGTCGGCGGACGCGACGCGACGATCATGGGGCGACGCTCGCTGCAGCACACGGTGATCGATCTGAGCGCGTTGCCCGAGGCCGGCGTCGCCAGCGTCGAGACGATCGTCGGCGAGGACGACGGCGGGTACATCGGCATCGACGAACTGGCCGATGCGATGCGCATTCCGGTGATGGAGTTGCTGCCACGCGTCGTGCGGATGTTGCCTCAGATATCGCGGACTTGAGTCGGGAGATGCGAACCAATCGATGCGGGTTGACCCTAGATTTGCCCGCGTCATCGTTAGCTATAATCGCGCGGTCAGGCGCTGTGATCCAGCGTCACGACAGGCAGGAAGGGTTACCCCCCATTCCCTGATCAACGCAATTGCCGTTCCCCACAGGAGACTGGCATGTCAGACCGACTCATCATTTTCGACACCACCTTGCGCGATGGAGAACAGTCGCCGGGTGCCTCGATGACCAAGGACGAAAAACTGCGCATCGCCCGACAACTCGAACGCATGCGCGTCGACGTGATCGAAGCAGGCTTTGCCGCGAGTTCCGAAGGCGACTTCGAGGCGATTCGGGCGATCGCCGGCGAGGTCAAGGACAGCATCGTCTGTTCTCTGGCGCGGGCGAACGAGCGTGACATTTCGCGTGCCGCCGAGGCGCTGAAGCCGGCCAGCCGGTTCCGCATTCATACCTTCATCGCCACATCCGCGCTGCACATGGAAAAGAAGCTGCGCATGTCGCCCGATCAGGTCTATGAACAGGCGCGGCGCGCAGTGCGTCTCGCGCGCGGTCATACCGATGACGTCGAGTTCTCGCCGGAAGACGCGAGCCGCTCCGACCTCGACTTTCTCTGTCGCGTGATCGAAGGCGTGATCGACGAAGGTGCGACGACCATCAACGTCCCCGATACGGTCGGCTATGCCGTTCCGGATGGCTACGCTGCGTTGATCCGCGAACTTCGCGAACGCATCCCCAATTCCGACCGGGCGGTCTTTTCGGTCCACTGTCACGATGATCTCGGCCTGGCCGTGGCCAACTCGCTCGCGGCTGTCAAGTCGGGCGGGGCCAGGCAGATCGAATGTGCGATCAACGGCCTCGGCGAGCGGGCGGGCAATACGGCGCTCGAGGAAGTCGTGATGGCAGTCAGAACGCGACGGGATGTCTTCGGCCTCGATATGCGCGTGGACACGACTCAGATCGTCGAAGCCTCGCGACTGGTTTCGGAGATCACGGGGTTCACGGTGCAACCCAACAAGGCGGTCGTCGGCGCCAATGCGTTCGCTCATGCGTCGGGCATCCATCAGGATGGCGTGCTGAAAGCGCGCGACACCTACGAAATCATGCGCGCGGAAGACGTGGGCTGGAGCGCGAACAGGATCGTGCTCGGCAAACTGTCGGGTCGAAACGCGTTCAGGCAGCGGTTGCAGGAGCTGGGAATCGAGATCGACAGCGAAGCCGAACTGAATGCGGCGTTCGTTCGCTTCAAGGCGCTCGCCGATCAGGAAGCTTCCGTGTCCGACGACGCACTCGTCGCCTTGTCGCGGCAGGGCAAGATAGCGGATACGGCCGGTTCGCAACCCTGACGACGTGCGCCGGATGCAACGATGCGGTCCGAAGAAGACATGCCTTCGAAAACGCCATTTCCGGGAGACGAACGCGTCCGCGTTCGCTCTCCTTTCATTTCAATCCCTCGCGAGTCTGGTGGGACCCGTCCCGTCATTGGTCGCATGAAAGTATGAAAACCGATATGCCTACACAGTTTGCCGTTTCCCCGAGCGCGACGCCGACGGCGCACGATCAGATCGTCGCGAGCATTTCAAACCCCGTGTTCGGTAAGGTGTTCACCGATCACATGGCAACGATGCGCTGGACCAGCGCGCTCGGCTGGCACGATGCCAAGGTCGAGCCGCGCCGGCCGTTTCAGATTGATCCCGCTTGCGCGGTGTTGCACTATGCGCAGGAAATCTTCGAAGGCATGAAAGCGTACCGCGGCGAAGACGGTTCGATCTCGCTGTTCCGCCCTTTCGAGAACGCCAGGCGCTTTCGTGCGTCGGCCGCGCGTCTTGCCATGGCCGACCTCCCGGAAGCGCTCTTCGTCGATGCGGTGGAATCGCTCGTCAAGGTAGACCGGGACTGGGTGCCCGGTGGCGACAGCAGTCTCTATCTGCGTCCGTTCATGTTCGCGTCCGAGAGTTTCCTCGGTGTGCGCGCGTCCCACGAATATGTGTTCTGCGTCATCGCCTGCCCGGTAGGTCCGTACTTCAAGGCAGGCAAGTCGTCGGTTACCGTCTGGGTGTCCGACCAATACACTCGCGCGGCGCCGGGTGGAACGGGCGCGGCCAAATGCGGCGGCAACTATGCTGCCAGCCTGATCGCGCAGACCGAGGCGGCGGCCAAGGGTTGCGACCAGGTCGTTTTTCTCGATGCCGCCGAGCACAAATGGATCGAAGAGATGGGCGGGATGAATCTCTTCTTCGTCATGGACGATGGCTCGCTGACGACGCCGCCGCTTTCCGGCACGATTCTGCCGGGCATCACCAGAGCTTCGATCATCGAGCTTGCGAAGCGTGAAGGCATCGTAGTCAACGAAACGCCTTATGCATTCGATGCATGGCGTGCGGATGCCGCGAGCGGCCGTGTCCGCGAGGTATTTGCTTGCGGGACCGCTGCTGTCGTCACTGCGGTCGGCGAGGTTCGCCATGCCGCCGGAGAATTTCAGATCGGCGACGGGGGCGAAGGACCGGTGACGCAACGCATGCGCACGCAGTTGACCGGAATCCAGCGCGGCAGGCTCGCCGATCCTCTCGAATGGGTGTATCGCATCGACTGAGGCCGGTTGGGTCTTAAGTCGCGCTCGCCTCTTCGGCATGGGTGCGTGGCGTCACGCGTCGCGCACTCTAGCCGCGAAGTTATCCGACAGCCAAAACAGCATCCCGATTGCGCGTGATCCATTCGCTGAAGAGCTTGACCTTCGGCTGATTCGCGACGCAATCCGGATAGACGAAGTAGTAGCGCGACCCCGTCTCGAGCACGGTGTCGAAGGGCATGACGAGCCGCCGGGCGGCCACGTCTTCGCTGACCAGCGTGCGGTCGCTGATCGCGACGCCGAAGCCCTGCATCGCGGCGTTCGTCGCCAGATCGAGCGTTTCGAATGTCGGGCCGAGCGTCGCGTCGATATCGCTCGCGCCCGCACGATCGAGCCACAGCTTCCAGTCGCGATGATCGCGCGTCGGATGCAGCAGCGCATGATGCGCCAGATCCGCCGCTGCGGCGAGCGGCCGTTCGCTGAGGAGATCGGGCGAGCACACGGGCGTGAGCTGCTCGTTGAAGAGCGGCACGGCGTGCACGTCCGCGCCGGGCGAGGAACCGTAGATGATCGCCGCATCGAACGATTCCACCTGAAAATCGACGTCGTGCTGCCAAGTCGTCGTGATCTGCAATTGCAGTTCGGGATGCTCGCTCTGAAAGCGCATGATCCTCGGCAGCATCCAGCGCATCACGCAGGTCGGCACTTTCAGCGCGAGATCGGTGCGCTGGCGCGTGAGACGCAGCGATACCTCCTCGATGCGCGCGAAGCCCTCTCTCACGACGGGCAGCAGCACGTCGCCTTCAGCCGTCAGCGTCAGCCCCCTTGCGCCCCGCTTGAAGAGGGGAAAGCCGAAATACTCTTCCAGCGTGAGAATCTGTCTGCTGATCGCCCCTTGCGTGAGGCACAGATGCTCCGCCGCACGCGTGAAACTGCGGTGACGCGCGACCGTCTCGAAGATCTGCAGCGCATTGAGCGGAGGAAGTCGTCGCATGGGGCGTGTCTCCGATCATGGAAGGCATGTCAGTCGAAACTATAGTAGCAAGTCCGACGCGACGTGACGGCGGTGTTAGTGGAGTATCTTGCTCAGGAATTCCTGCGCCCGTTCGGAGCGTGGATGCGCAAAGAACGCATCCTTGGCGTCGTCTTCGACGATGCGCCCGTGATCCATGAAGATCACCCGATGCGCGACCTTCCTCGCGAAGCCCATTTCGTGCGTGACGCACATCATCGTCATGCCTTCCTGGGCCAGCTCGACCATCACATCCAGCACTTCGTTGATCATCTCCGGATCGAGCGCGGAAGTCGGTTCGTCGAACAGCATCGCAACGGGGTCCATCGACAGCGCACGCGCGATCGCCACGCGTTGCTGCTGGCCGCCGGAAAGCTGTCCCGGATACTTGTCCGCGTGCGCGCGCAGGCCGACGCGCTGGAGCAGGCGCAGCGCCTTGTCGGATGCTTCGTCTTTCGAGCGCCCCAGCACTTTCGTCTGCGCGAGCGTGAGGTTCTCCGTGATCGACATATGCGGAAACAGCTCGAAATGCTGAAACACCATCCCGACCTTCGCGCGCAGTTTCGACAGATTGGTCCGCTTGTCGTGGACGGCCTCGCCGTTGATCGTGATGCTCCCGCTCTGGAACGGCTCGAGTCCGTTGACCGTCTTGATGAGGGTCGATTTGCCGGACCCCGACGGCCCGCAGACCACGACCACTTCGCCTTTACTGACTGTGGTGGTGCAATCGGCCAGAACCTGAAACTGGCCGTACCACTTCGACACGTTACCGATGGAAATCATGCGCAAATCCGTTTTGAAAGGACGTTGGACACCGAGTCGAGCTTCAGCGATGCCTGCCGATCCGATACCGGCGTTCGAGCGCGCGCGCATACCAGGTCAGCGGAAAGCACATCGCGAAGTACAGCAGCGCGACGAGGGCGTAGATCGGGAAAGGGCGAAACACCGCGTTCGTGATCATGGTCCCGGTCTTGGTCAGTTCCGTGAGCCCGATGATCGACGTGAGCGCCGTGCTCTTCACGACCTGCACGAGAAAGCCGACGGTAGGCGGTACCGCGATCTTCCATGCCTGCGGCCAGACGACATAACGCAACTGCTGCGTCCATGTCATGCCGAGGCTCGCCGCCGCGCTCCATTGACCGCGCGGCACCGCCTCGACGCAGCCTCGCCAGATGTCGGAGAGATAGGCGCCCGTATACAGCGTGAGCGTGACCGTTGCCGCAGCCCACGGCGACACCTCGACGCCCAGCATCGGCAAGCCGAAGAAGCCGAGGAAGAGCTGCATCAGGAGCGGCGTGCCCTGGAACACTTCGACATACAGCACGACGGCCCTGCGCAGCCACGGCAGCGGCGAAACGCGCATGGCGAGCAGCACCAGCCCTGTCAGGCCGCCGCCGGCGAACGCGATCAACGAAAGCAAAACGGTCCAGCGCGCGGCGAGCATCAGATTGCGCGCGATATCCCATAGCGTGAATTCGATCATCGTGAACGCTCCTTCGGAAGGCCGGGATCGGCCACGGCTGCACGCATGGAGAAGAGGCCGCGCAACCCGCGTCGAGGCGCGATCGTGACGCCGCGAGCGGCGCGCCCCGCGAATAGCCGCCGGCCGAGCCGGTTGATCAAGAGGCGCAGCACGATCGACAGCAGCAGATAGATCGCGGTGACGATCACGTAGCATTCGAACGAACGGAAGTTGCGCGACTGAATGAAGCTGGCGGCATGGGTCAGGTCCGGCACCGAAATCTGCGATACCACCGCCGAGCCGAGCATCACGATCAGCACCTGGCCGAGCAACGCCGGAAATACGTTGGCGAGCGCCTGCGGCAACACGACGTGGCGAAAGACGTGCGGACCCCGCAAGCCGAGCGCCATCGCGGCCTGGACCTGTCCGCGCGGAATCGAGTCGATGCCCGCCCGGACGATTTCCGTCGCATACGCACCGAGGTTCACCGTCATCGCAAGCACGGCGGCCTCGATTTCGCCGATGTGCACGCCGAGGCTCGGCAGCCCGAAGAACACGAAGAACAGTTGCACCAGAAACGGCGTGTTGCGAATCAGCTCGACATACGCGGCGACGACGGCACGAAGCGGCTTCGGCCCCGCCACGGCGATGCACGCTCCGCCGATGCCGACCAGACCGCCCAGGAGCGTCGATACGGCGGTGAGGCCGAGCGTGACCGCGACGCCATGCGCGAGCACGTCCAGGTAGAGGCCGAAGTCGCTGAAATCGAACGTGTAGGTCATCGAAGCATCCTCGGCGTGCGATTGAACGAAAAGGCTAGGCGCATCACAGATCGGCCGGCAGCGGCGCGCGCAGCCACTTCTGCGAGATGGCGTTCATCGTGCCGTCCTTCTTCGCGGCGGCGATGGCCTCGTCCACCTTCTGCTTCAGACGCGGCTCGTTCTTGTTCAGGCCCACGTGATCGGGCGAGCTGAAGAGCGAAAACTTCTGCTCGGGATCGATCGAGGGGTGACGGGCGATGATCGTCGCGCCCACGTCGTTACCGACCACGAGCAATTGCGTCTGCCCGGCCAGAAACGCGGAGATCGCGCCATTCGGGTCATCGAATCGCTTGATGGTCGCCGACGACGGCGCGACCTTGCTCACGCTCAGGTCTTCGAGCGTGCCGCGCGCCACCGCGATGCTCTTGCCGCCCAGATCGCCCGCGTTCTTCACGGCCAGCGACTTCGGACCGAACACGGCGAGGTTGTACGGCGCATAGGCTTGCGAGAAGTCGATCACCTTTTCGCGTTCCGGTGTCTTGCCGACCGAGAGCAGCATGTCGGCCTTATGGTCGACGAGGTACGCCATGCGGTTGTCGCCCGTGACCTGAATCAGTTCGACCTTCGCGTTGAGGGTCTTGCCGATCAGACTGGATACGTCGATGTCGTAGCCTTGCGGCTTCATGTCCGGACCGATAGAGCCGAACGGCGGATAGTCCTCGAACACGCCGATGCGCACCACGCCGGATTTGCTGATCGAGTCGAGCGCATCGGCCTGCGCGAGCGGCGCGAATGCGCCGAGGCCCACGACGCCTGCGAAGGCGAGCGTGACGGACGCGCGTTTGAGGAAGCGCTGCACGGAAGTCGTCGTGTTCATAGGGTGTCTCCTGTGACGATGGTTTGGTCTGCGTGAATCAATGCGCGGTACGTGCCGCGATGAGCTTGCAGGCATGCGGCGGCAATTCCGCGAAGATCGGCATGCCAACCCGAAGATCCGGTGTTTCGCGCGGGGTCGTGGCCGCGGTGAGCGTGAAGCCGGCGCAATCGATGGTGGCTTCGAGCGACGAGCCGACATCCCGGATGAACGCCACTTTGCCGGCCAGCACGTTGGGTCCGGGATTGGCCGTGACCGCCTGCATCGATACGTCCTCGGGGCGAATCAGCAAGCGGACGTCATCGGTTGCGGCGCCTGCGCGCGGCGCGCCATCGACTGTGATCTGCTGGCCGTTTGGAAGCGCGATCCGGTTCGTGCCGTCGAGCGTGACGGGCAGGATGTTGCCGAGCCCGATGAAATCGGCGACGAATTCGCTGACGGGATTGCGATAGATATCGAGCGGCTTGCCGATCTGGGCGATGCGTCCTTTTTCCATCACGACGATTTCGTCGGCCATCGTCATGGCCTCGCGCTGGTCATGCGTCACCATGATCGTCGTGATGCCGAGACGTTGTTGCAGCAGACGGATTTCGACCTGCATCGCTTCGCGCAGCTTCGCATCGAGCGCGGAGAGCGGTTCGTCGAGCAGCAGCAGCTTCGGCGACGACGCGATCGCCCGGGCGATGGCCACGCGCTGGCGCTGCCCGCCCGAGAGCCGCGAGACCGGACGGTCCGCCATATGCGGCAACTGGATCAGTTCGAGCAGCTCGGCGACGCGCGCCGCCTGCGCATCTTTCGCGACGCGGCGCAGCCGCAGCGGATACGCGATGTTCTGCGCCACCGTCATGTGCGGGAAGAGCGCGAGCGACTGGAACACCATGCCGAAATCGCGCTGGTTCGCCGGCACGTTCGTCAGATCGCGCCCGGCGAATGCCACGGTCCCCGACGTTGCCGTTTCGAGGCCCGCGATGATCCGCAACAGAGTCGTCTTGCCGCAGCCGGACGGTCCGAGAAAGCACACCAGCTTGCCGTCGGGCACGGCGAGGTCGACGTGATCGACTGCGTACGCGGTGTGAAAGCGCTTCGTCACCGCCTGAAGTGTCAGATGAGTCATGAGGGTTCCCTCGTTAAAGCGCGACGCCTTCGTCGCCGACCAGCTTTTCGAGCAGCCAGATCAGGGCGAAATCGATGAGCACGATGACGACCGCGAACGAAAACACCGTCGGATCGAGCGACGACACGGTGCGGCTGTACAGCCAGACGGGCAGCGTCATCGTGTTGATGTCGTACAGAAAGAACGTCACCGTGAACTCGTTGAAGGAGATGATGAAGGCGAACAGCATGCCGGCGAGAATGCCCGGACGCATGAGCGGCAAGACCACATCGACGATGGCGCGGCGCGGGCTCGCGCCCATCAGGCATGCGGCTTCCTCGAACTCGGGGCCGATCGAGGCGACCGATGCCGCGCAGTTCTTCACGGTGAACGGCAGGACGAGAATCACGTGCGCGATGATGAGCCGCAACAGGCCGAGTTCGACGGGCAGCACGTTGAACACGAGCAGCAGCGAAAGCCCGAGCATCACGAGCGGATAGACGAGCGGCAGCGCCACGAGCTGTTCGATCACGGCCTTGCCGCGAAAGCGGTAGCGCGAGAGCGCGTAGGCGGCGGGCACCGAGACCGCGGTGGCGATGATCATCGTCGAGACCGCGACGATGAGGCTCGTCGTCAGGGCGGTTCCCATCGAGAGCACATCGCTCGCATCGGGCGATACGAACGTGTGCCACGCGGCCTGATACCAGCGCAGTCCGAAGCTCGGCGGCGGGAATTCGAGCGTATCCGAATTGCCGAACGACATCGTGATCATCGTGAGGATCGGCAAGGCTGCGAGAAACAGCACGGTCGTGGCGAGCAGGCTGGTTGCACGGCCCAGTCGTCCGGGCATGGCCGAGGCAAGGCGCAAGGTACTCATGAGCGGGATTCCTCCGTGCGTTGCATGCCGCGCACGAGCCGTTGCGAGACCGACATGACGACGAGCGTCGCCGCCATCAGCACCACGCCGGATGCCGACGCGGCCGGCCAGTTCAGAAGCGGGGCCACCTGGTCGTGCACGAGCACGGCGAGCATGGGCACGCGTCGGCCGCCGAGCAGCAGCGGGACTGCGAACGCGCTCGCGTTGTAGGCGAAGACGAGCAGAGCGCCGGAAACGAGGCCGGGCATCGCGAGCGGCAGGACGATGTGGCAGAGCGTCTGCCAGCGGGTCGCGCCGAGCGTGGCGGCCGCTTCCTCGTAGGCGCGCGAGATGGCGCGCATCGCGCTCGCGAGCGGCAGCACGGCGAGTGGGAACGCGGTCTGGATCAGGCCGAGCAGCACGCCGTTCTCGCGATAGAGCCACTGCACCGGGCGCTGCACGACGCCGGCGGCGAGTAGCGCATGATTGAGCAGGCCGGCCGGTCCGAGCATGACGAGCCAGCCATAGCCTTGTAGCAGCAGGTTGACGAGCAGCGGCAGAAGCACGCCTGCGAGGAGCAGCCGGCGCGCGAGCCGCGACTCCGTGCGCGCCATGGCGAGCGCCACGGGAATCGCCAGCAGCACCGCGCAGACCATGCTTTGAAACGCGAGTTTCAGCGTGAGCCAGAGCGAGTGCAGGAAGTACGAATCGGCGAGGTCCGCGTAATTGCGCAGCGTAAGCGCGTGCCACTCGTTCCCCGACACGCCGAAGCTCATGCGCAGCACCACGAGCGAGGCTGCGACGAGCACGGCGAGAAAAGCCAGGATGGGCGCGAGCAGCACCCACGGCGGCACCCTCGGCAGCGCAGGAGCCGACGCCTGCCCGTGGGCGACGTCTGCCATCGCTGCCGTCCTGCGGCGAAAAAGTAGTGCGGACATGGGGCTCAGGCCGAGAAGAGTTCCGTATAGCGCTTGATCCAGGCGGGCTGTACCGCCGCCAGCGCCTTGTCGTCGTGCAGCACGGCGTTCTGAGCGATCTGCTGAGCCGACGGCACGAACGCACGGCTTTCGGCGGGAATCAGCGCCTTCGAATTCACCGGACCGTTCAGCACATCGGCGGCCATGCGGCCTTGCACGCCGGCATCGAGCGAATGGTTGATGAACGCGTGGATCAGGTCGATGTCGCCCGGATGCGCCTTCGGGATGACCGTGAACATCAACTGGGTCGCGAAACCTTCCTTCATGCCGTACGTGACGGCCATCTTGTACTCGGGCTTGCGCAACTGGTTGGGGAAGAACGCCGGGGAGTAGATGCCGCCGATGTCCAGCGATCCGGTGCGAAACAGGTCGGCGACCTGATTCGGATTCTCTCCGAGCGTGAGCACCCGGTCCTTCAGTTGAGCGAGCTTCTTGAAGCCGGGCTCGATGTTCTGCTGCGAGCCGCCGGCCATCTTCGCCGCGATGATCGCGAGATCGACCGCTTCGGCCCATTCCGGCGGCGGCAGGAAGATCCGGCCCGCATACTTGGGATCCCACAGCGCCTCGTAGCTCGACGGCGCCGTCTTGACCGACGACGTGCTGTAGATAAGCCCGTCCGACCACAGCAGGTAGCCGATGCCGAAGCCGTTGGCGCCGGTCTGGTACTGCGGGGCGACATCCTTCAGGTTGGGCAGCCGGTTCAGATCGGGCTTCATCAGCAGGCCGGCATCCGCGAGACCCGAGGCGCCCACGCCTGCGAGCGTGATCACGTCGTAGGTGGGCTTCTCGCCGGCCGCTTTCACTTTCGCCACCATGCCGGAGGTGCCGTCCGCGCGATCGGCGATGACCTGCGCGCCGGTCTTCTGACTGAAGGTCGCGGCGATGTTGCGCAGGGCCGCCGCGCCCGTGTCGTCCGACCATGTAAGCAGTCGCAGCGTCTTGCCGGCGAAGCTCTTTTCCTGCGCCCGCGCCGTGCTGATGAACGGCATCGGCAGGCTCGATGCAGCGAGCGCCATGCCGATGGTCTTGATGGCCTGCCTTCTGCCTCGTTTGATGTCCTGCATGGTTATCTCCTCGCTGAGCGTGCAGCAGTCGGTCGATGCGGTCGGTCGATCTGAAACGGCGTTGGTGAGAACACTCTAGGGATGCCAAATTTCGGCAACAATCGAAATCTCGGCATGGTTGCCATGAGCCGAGCGCATGGCTAGAAGCTTCGAAAAGCCTTTCAAACCGGGCCCGTTGCGCTCAGGACCTGCTTGATTTCCTGGAAAGCCGCGAGCCCGAACGGCCCGAGTTCGCGGCCGATGCTGCTCTTCTTGTAGCCGCCCCAGGAAGTCTGAGGAAAGATCAGTTGCGGTGCATTGATCCAGACGACGCCCGCGTGCAGCGCCCCGGCGACCCGCTGGCCACGCGCCGCGTCGCGCGTGACGATGGAGGCGACCAGCCCGAAGTCGGTGTCGTTGGCCGCCGCGATCGCGTCGTCGTCCGTATCGAACGAGCGCACGCACATCACGGGTCCGAAAATCTCTTCGCGCCAGATTGCACTGTTCGTGGGCACGTCGACGAACATCGTCGGCTGCACGAAATATCCCGGTCCTTGCGGCACCGAGCCCTCGACCACGAGACTCGATCCGTCCGCCTTGCCTCGCGCGATGAAACGCTGCACGCGCTCGTACTGCGCGCGGTTCGTGAGCGGCCCCATCTGCACGCCGGAGTCAAACGGATCGCCGACGACGGTTCGCGCCACCCGGTCGGCGAGGCGCGCGATCAGCGCCTCCGCGAGCGGCCGCTCGACGAGCACGCGCGACGTGGCCGAGCACATCTGTCCGGCATTGAAGAATGCGCCGCCCGTGACGAGATCGACGGCGAGATCGAGATCGGCGTCCGCGAAAACGACGATCGACGACTTGCCGCCCAGTTCGAGGCTCACGCCCTTGATGGATTGCGCCGCCGCTTTCATGACCTGCTCGCCGACCGCCGTGCTGCCGGTGAACGACACCTTCGACACGAGCGGATGCGTCGTGAGCGCCGCGCCGACCTCTGTGCCGGTGCCCGTCACGACGTTGAATACGCCCGGCGGCAGACCCGCGCGCTCGACGATCGCGGCCAGTTCCAGCTCAGGCAAAGGCGTGAATTCGGACGGTTTCAGCACGACGGTGCATCCCGCGGCGAGCGCGGGGGCGAGCTTCCATGCGGTCGTGACCATGGGAAAGTTCCACGGCACGATCAGGCCGACCACGCCCGCCGGTTCACGACGGATCACGGCGCGGTGATCGCTGCTCGGAATCGCGATCTCCTCTTCCGCTGCGTCCAGCGTTTCGGCGAGGCCCGCGTAGTAGTCGAAGGTCGCGACCACGTCGCCGACGTCGATGCGCGATTCGGCAATCGGCTTGCCGTTGTTGAGCGACTGAAGCGCGGCGAGTTGCTCGCCGTGCGCCTCCACGCCGCGCGCAATCGCACGCAGAAAACCGGCGCGCGCCGCGCCCGATGTCTGTTTCCAGCCGCGAAATGCACGCGATGCTGCGCGCACCGCGCGATCGACATCGGCGGGGCCGCCGGCCTCCACTTCGACGATCGTTTCCTCAGTCGACGGATTGACGACGGGCAAACGCTGCCTCGTCTCGGGCAAGCACCAGCAGCCATCGATGAAGAGCCGGGTGCGCAGCGGAAAGTCGAAAACCGGGCGTGCCTGCGCGCTCATGACGGCACCCGTGCAAACCAAGCGGCTTCGCGGATCTCGATCACGGTCGGGACTTCGCGCGATACCGCCCGCCGCAATTGCGCGTCGAGCGCCGGTGGATCGTCGACGCTCGCGGCCTCGCATCCGAAGGCTCTTGCCAGCGCCATGAAATCGGGCGTGTAGATATCGACGCCAACGGGCGAGATATCGCGCTGGTCCATGTATTTGCGAATCTCGCCGTAGCCGAAGTTGTTCCAGAGCAGCACGATCACGGGCACGCGCGCTTCGACCGCGCTCGCCAGTTCCGGCAGCGTGAACTGAAGGCCGCCGTCGCCGATCAGACACACGACGGGCCGCTCACGCGCGGCGAGCTTCGCGCCGATCGCGGCAGGCAGCCCGTATCCGAGCGTGCCGTAACCGGTCGACGAGTTGAACCATGAGCGCGGGGCCGGCGCATCGTGGAGGAAATTGCCCGCGTAGACCGGGCTCGTCGAATCGCCTGCAATGATGACGCCGGGCAGCGCGTGCACGATCGTGTCGATCAGGCGCTTCTGCGATCGCATCGCGGCGTCGCAGTTGGCGAAGATGGCGTCGCGCACCGTCGTCACGCGCGCCGCGCCCCAGTCCGGCGATGCGGGAAGCACCTCTCGCTCGTGCAGTCGCGTCGACAGTGCGCTCAGCGTCTCGCGCGCATCGCCGACGATAGCCACGTCAGGCCGGGCATTGCGCATGACCTGCTGCGCATCGATATCGACGCGGATGAGTTTTCCGTCGATCGCGAAGCCGCCATCGAAGAGCACGTCGTAGTCGGTCTCGCCCAGTTCGGTGCCGACCGCGAGCACGACGTCGGCTTCGCGAATCATCGCGCGGGTCGGCGGCAGCGATTGCGTCGAGCCGATGAGAAGCGGGTCCGCGCCCGGCAGAAGTCCTTTCGCGTTGGTCGTGAGCGCGACGGGCGCCTGCAGCCGCGCGGCGAGTTCGCGCAATTCGACAGCGGCGTGAGCCGCGCCGCCGCCGGCGAGAATCAGCGGGCGGCGCGCATCGGCGAGCAGGTCCACGGCCGAAGCGAGCGCGGCGGGATGGGCGGCGGGTTTCGCCGCGCGCACGGCGGGCGCAGCCTTCGTCGCGTTCGCCGGCGACACGATGACATCGAGCGGAATCTCGATATGCACGGGCCGCGGCCTCGCGCTCTCGAACACGGCGAACGCGCGCGCCAGCACCTGTGGCAACTCGGCGGCATCCAGCAAGGTATGAGAGAACGCGGCGAGCCCGTCGAATACTTCGCGTTGCGAAGGAAGCTCATGCAGACGTCCGTCGCCGTTGCCGAGGTGGCTACGTGCATTGACGCTCGATATCACGAGCATCGGAATGGAGTCGGCATAGGCTTGCGCCATCGCGGTCGCGATGTTGGTCATGCCCGGCCCGGTGATGATGAAGCACACGCCGGGCTTGCCCGTGACACGCGCGTATCCGTCGGCCATGAAGCCCGCGCCCTGTTCGTGACGAGGCGTCACGTGGCGGATCGACGAGTCTGCCAGCCCGCGATACAGTTCCACGGTGTGCACGCCCGGGATGCCGAAGACATACTCGACGCCATAGGTTTCGAGCAACGTGACGAGCGCTTCGCCACAGGTTCGAAGGCGTGCGCCCGCACGGCCGTTCGCCGCTCGTGCATTGCGTTCGTCGAAGTGCTTGCTGGATTCGCGAAGGTTCATCGGTCGTCGCATTCCTGGTTGGTTTGAGCGCGGACGCAGTCGGCTGGACGAGCCGACAATGCGCGCCGGTCTCGGGCATCGGTGGAATCATTCTCGATGCGGCCCGGCCGCGACGACAATCGAAAAGATCTCATGGGGCGCATGACTTCCCTGCATGAGGCAGTGAGGGCGTGAGCAGACGGATATCGTCGGAGATGGCGATCGAAGAGATCGCGCTGACGCGGCGGGCGCGCGTCGGGACGACGGAGCAGGGCGTTACCGGGAAGGCGCGGACTGGACTCGGGCCACGTGTCGTTTCATTGTTCGTCGCAGGCGCTGGGGCCGTGATCCGGGTCGTTCGGCAGGTCGGTATCGCCGAACATCTGGCGCACGAAATCGAGCAATGCGGGATTCATCACGTCGCCGTGTCCGTCGATGATGCTCGAGTCCGCCTTGACGTTCCAGACGAGCGTCTGCGCGTTGACGACGCCATCCTTCGCCTCGACGTCGAGCGTGGCGCCGCCGCAGAACTTGCGTTGCCATGTCGATGGAGCCGGCCGTTGCGCATTCAGTCCTGCAATGAAGGCTTGCGATTGAGCCACTTCGAGCCGCTTGTTGTTCGTCACCGCCTGCGCGAGTTCGTCGTTGGTCATGCCGAGCAGCTTGTCGCCCGACGTCCAGCCATCGCAGACGGGGCTGTGCGCCGCCGATGCGTCCTGTGCCGGGCCGTGCAGCCGATGCGTGATATAGCCGTCGTCGTGACCCGGCGTCTGCTTGATGGCGGTCGCCTGCGCGTCGGAGGAAGTGGGGCGCTCGAAGAGCGTGTTCAGGAAGCGGCCGGCGGGAAAGGCGATACCGGTGGCGTCGTCGGTTGCGGACGTGATCGACATGAACATCGGCGCAACGTAGCACCGATGCTGCTGCCGGTTCGCCACGCGATAGAGCGCCTCGAACTGCGACGCCTCGAACGCCGGGTTCACGAGCACGATCATGTCCGCGACACGTTCCGCCTCGGCGGTGCGTTCGTTCGACGCGCTCTGCTGCAAGGGCGGCAGGTCCGCGAGATCGCTTTCCTCGGTGAGCGTCTCGATCAACGGACCCGACGTGGCGGCATACAGAATCAGACCGCCGAAGCTGTGGCCGATCATCAGCGTGCGCATCGCGGGGCGCCGGCCTTCCTTGAGCGCTTCCAGATTGAAATAGCGCTGCATGCTGCGCAAGCGAGCGAACAGTTCCCGCACGGTGCCCGCCGATACGCGCGACGCCGTGGCCTTGCGATTCCAGAACGAGAGATTCAGCACGGGATCGGGCAGCAGCCAGGGCTTGCCGCGCCATCCGATATAGATGCCTATGACCTGACGCTTGCTCTGCTGATAAAGCTCGTCGGACGCCGCGCGTTCGAGCAGGCGGCGGAACTTCATCACGTTGTCGTCGTCCGTCTCGGCGTTGTGCTTCCAGCCGTGCACGAACAGGATCACCTTGACGTCGGTCCTCGCCTTGAGATACTGCTTGAGGTTGTCCATCAGCGCATCGATTTGCATTGCCGACTGATCGGGCGCGGCGTCCGGCGATGCGGCTGTTTGAGGATGCAGCCAGCCCTGATCGTCGAACTCGACGAAATGCAGTTCGTATTTTCCGTCGACGATTTCCGGCGTGCGTCCCGCGCACTCGGGCGCGGTCTTGCCGTCGCGATCGGTGGGACATTGCTGGCTGTCGAGCCAGGGATTGACGACCTGGGTGCGATAGGCTTCGTGAGAGGCGCAGCCGCCGAGCATCATGGCCGCTAGAAACATGACGATCGCCGTGATTGCACGCACGGATCTGCTGGCAGCCATGATGGAATGACCTCGCTGATAGCCCTCGCTCTCAGGAGAACGAATGCAGATCGCTTCTTTTGAACCGATGCGCCAACCCTACGCCTCCGGCTTGCTGCGCCCGTACAGCAGCAGCATCGCCGCGATCACCACGCCGTAGATGATCTGACGCCCCGCTTCCGGCATCTGCGCGACCGAGAGGATCGACTGCAGCAGCGTGATGAGGATCGCGCCAGCCACGGTGCCGAGATACGACCCGCGACCGCCCAGAATCGACGTGCCGCCGAGCACGACCGCCGCGATGGCCGGCAACAGGTAGGCATCGCCCATCGACTGCGCGGCCTTCGACGCATAGCCCGCGAGCAGCACGCCGCCGAACGCCGCGAACGCGCTGCACACGGCGAAAGCGGCCACGGTCACGAGCCGCGTATCGATGCCCGAAAGGTACGCCGCGCGTTCGGTGTTGCCGATCGCGTACAGCGTGCGGCCGAAAGTCGTGCGCGACAGCAGGAACATCGTCGCGCCGCCGATCACGACCCACAGCGCGACCGCATTCGGCACGCCCGGCACGAGCCAGCCCGCCGCGAGCCATCGCATCACGTCCGGCGCGGAGTCCTGCGGCGACGATCCGCCCGTGTAGACGATCATGATGCCCTGCGCGACCGCATTGGTCGCGAGCGTCGCGATCATCGACGGAATGCGCAGGAGCGCGACGAGAATGCCGTTGACGACGCCGATCAGCACGCCGCAACCAATCCCGGCGGGAATCGCGAGGACGCGTCCCAGTTCGCCGTGCCCCGCGACGGCGCACGCCATCATCGCGCCGACCGTGATCGTCCACGGCAGCGACAGATCGATGTGGCCGAGCAGGATCACCATCATCAGGCCGGTCGCGATGATGCCGAGAAACGCGCCGACCTTCAGTTGCAGCAGGATGTACTCCGGCGACAGGAAGCTGCGCGAATACATCCCGCCGACAAGCAGCAGCGCGACGATGCACGCGAACGCGATCACGATCGGCTTGTCGATCCGGCGCGCGAGCCTCGACACGAATGTGGTGCGTCCGTTCGCGGAAACGTCGCTCATTGGAACCACTCCAGGCGGTTGCGCACCCGGAACAGCCCGCACGCGCCGATCGAAACGGCGAGCAGAAGAATCACGCCCTGGAAGAGCGGCTGCCACAGCGCATCGACGTTGAACACGAACAGCAGGTCGCCGATCGAGCGGAACGCGAATGCGCCGAAGACCGCGCCGATCGCGCTGCCCCTGCCGCCCAGCAGCGACACGCCGCCGATGACCACGGCGGCGATCGAAAACAACGTGTACGAGTTTGCGCTGCCGAGGCTGGCTTCGCCGGTGTCCGTGAAGAACGTCAGAAAGAGGCCGCCGATCGCGGCGAGCAGGCCGGCGAGCGTATAGCTCACGAACTTCGCGCGGCGGATCGGCATGCCCGAGAGAAAGGCCGCGGGTTCGGACGAGCCGGTTGCATAAGCCGCGCGCCCGATCGCGGAGCGCTTGAAGGGAATCCAGACGATCGCCACGGCCGCGAGCAGAATCAACAGGCTTGCCGGCACGACGCCGGCAACCTTGCCGGTCAGTACGTCGGCGAGGTCTTCGTTGATCGCGCCGCCGGGAACCGGGCGAAGCAGCAGCGCCAGGCCGTAGTACACCGCGCCCGTTGCGATCGTCGTCACGATAGGTTGCAGACGCCCGAAAATGATGATGACGCCGTTGAGCGCGCCGCACAGCGCGCCCGCCGCGAGCACGCCGGCGATGCCGAGCGCGCTGTGCAGCGCGCCGCCCGTGACGATCCACGATCCTAGGCAATTCGTCAGCACGAGCATCATCCCGATCGACAGGTCGATGCCCGCCGTCAGCACGACGAGCGCCTGGCCCATCGACACCAGCGCGAGCAGTACCGCCTTGTTCGCCGCCGTCTGAAACACATTCGCCGACAACGTCGACGGATAGTTGAAGAGGTAGATCGCGAACATCAGCACGAACAGGGCGAATGCGAACGCCGACCCGCGATTTTCCGCGTACCAGTAGCGCAATCCGCTCATGGCGCGACTCCTTTGGAAAGCGCGACCTGTCCGACGGGCAGGTCCAGCGCACTGGCGATGAGATTCTGCTCGGTGATCGCCGCCCCGGCGAGCTCCTTCTTGATCCTGCCTTCGTACAGCACGAGGACGCGATCGCAGCAGCCGATCAGCTCGTCGTAGTCGGTCGAGTAGAACACGATTGCGGCGCCCTCGTCGGCGAGCCGCCTGAGCAACTGATAGATCTCCTGCTTGGTGCCGACATCGATGCCGCGCGTCGGATCGCAGAGCAGCAGGATGCGCGGCTGCCGGACCAGCCACTTCGCGATGACGACCTTCTGTTGATTGCCGCCCGAGAGCGAGCCCACGGCCGCGTCGGCGCTGAACGACTTGATCGCGAGAAGCGCCATCATCCGCTCGACGAACGACTGCTGGCGATCGCGATCGATCACGCCCGCGGTCGACATGCGATCGAGCGCGGCGAACGACAGGTTCTCGCGCACCGACATCGGCAGCATCAGGCCTTCGGTCTTGCGGTCCTCCGGAATCAGCGCCATGCCGATGCGATTGGCGCGGGCGGCCACGGGGCTCCCGATCGACACCGCCTTGCCATCGATCTCGATCACCCCCGTGCAACCGCGCAGCACGCCGAACAGCGCGAGCAGCAGTTCGCGCTGGCCTTGTCCGTCGAGGCCGCCCAGCCCGAGGATTTCGCCGGGCCTCACCGAAAAGCTGACGCCGCGCAATGTGTCGTTCCACGCAAGGTCGCGGCAGGCGAGCACTGCTTCGGCGGCGCCGCGTTCGCCGGGTTCGTTCGCGGGCTTGGCGGGAAACACATGCTGGTACTTGCGGCCGATCATCATCTCGACGACCTCGTTGTCGGAGCGCGTGCCCGCCTCGAAGCTCATCACGTGGCGACCGTTCCGGTAGACCGTGCATTCGTCCGCGAGCGCTTTCACCTCGTGCATCCGGTGCGAGATGAAAAGCAGCGCGAGCCCTTCGTCGCGAAGGCGCTTGAGCACGTCGATGACGCGCGCCACGTCGGCCGCGGTCAGCGCCGACGTGGCTTCGTCGAGAATCAGGATGCGCGGCTCGTGCGCCAGCCCCTTCGCGAGCTCGACCATCTGCTGGCGCGACAGCGGCAGATCGCGGACTTTCGTGAGCGGATTGATGTCGGACGCGCCGGCGCGGGCAAGCGCGGCCTCGGCCTGGCGGCGCTGCACCCGGCGATCGATCATGCCGAAGCGCCGTGGCGGATTCGCAGCGAAGATGTTGTCCGCCACGCTCAGGTCGGGGATCAGCGACAGCTCCTGATACACGCAGACGATGCCGGCCGCGTTCGCCGCGGCAGGCGACGCGAACGAGACTTCGCGGCCATCGAGGTGCATCGTGCCTTCGTCCGGCTGCACGACGCCGGACATCACCTTCAGCAGCGTGGACTTGCCCGCGCCATTCTCGCCGAGGACCGCGTGGATGCGTCCCCTGCGCACCGCCAGCTCCGCGTGATCCAGCGCGACGGCGCCGCCGTAGCTTTTCGACACGCCGGACATCTGAAAGAACGGCCGATCCGCGTCCTCCCGCATGCTTCGTCTCCCGTCACGTCGCCGCCATCATCCGCTTACTGGTTGCCCTGGCTCTGCTTCATGATTTCCTGCGCGGAGAAGTTGATGCCGCATGTCGGAAACGAGTTGCCGACGAAGAAGTTGTCGGATTCGTTCGGGAAGTAGTTGACGCCCGCCTTCAGCTTCGCGTCGTCGGTGATGTCGAGGGGCAGCTTGATCGCCACGGGAATCGTCTGACCGTCGAGCGCGGAGAGCGCGGTCTTGATCGCCACGGCCACCTGCGCGGGACCGCTGCCCGCCGACGTGCATTTCAGGCCCTGGCTGCCGTACTGCGCGCAGAACTTGCGAAAGCCGTTTTCCGTCTCGCCGCCGAACGGCACGAACGGATGCTTCGCGTCGATCATGGCGCGCACGACGCCGGTGTCGCCGCCCTGCGCCGAAATGCCGTCGAAATGGCCTTGCACCGCGATGGCGTCCGCGGCGGCCTTCTGCGCGACGCCGTCGTCCCATTTGCCATAGACCTGCACGACGTTCCACTTCTTGCCGGTTTCGTCGAGCGTTTTCAGGAAACCATTGTGCCGGTCCGTATCGACCGACGTGCCCGCCACGCCGCGAACCTCCAGCACCTTGCCGCCGTTCGGCACATGCGTCGCGAGCCACTTGGCCCACAGCACGCCGAGCCCGTACTGATCGACGTCGACGTTGATCGCGTCTTCGCTGTCGAGCGTGTTGTCGAACGCGATCAGCACGACGCCGGCTTTCTTCGCGCGGCGGATCGCCGGGCCGAACGAGGAGGGATTCTGCGCATCGACGATGATCGCGTCGTAGCCCGCATCGATGAAGTTGTTGACGGCCGAGATCTGCGCCGGGACGTCCTCGCCGGTGGAGACGACCTTGAATTCCTTGAGCTTCGCGGCGACCGCCGGTTGCGCGGTGTAGGCCTTGGCCGTCTTGATCATCTGGATGCGCCAGGTGTTGGCGATATAGCCGTTCACGAGCGCGATGCGGTAGGGGCCGTTCTTCTTCGGATACTTGACGAACTTCGTGTCGCTCTTCCAGGGAACCATGCATGCCGGATCGCTGGATGGACCGGAAACGATCGAAGCCTGCGCGAAAGCCGCACTCGCGCACAACGCCAATGCCGCGCTCGCCGTCACTCTGAGCACCTGGATTCCTGGACGCATGTTGTCTCCTTGTTGTTGGATTCAATCTACCGACTGCGGGCGCGCATGGCTCGTCGTGGATTGGCGACACGGTGCGCGGGAAGCACGGAATCTTGCGGATTTGCCAGGCGGGACGCGATCGAACTGGCAGCAGGACCATTTTCAAAAGCGCCCCTCGAAGCGTCAGGAGGGGCACGCGCGTGCGCGTTCGCGTCTGACAGTACTGGCATACCAATCCACGCGCGATAGTGGTTTACGAGCGTGCGCCGTTCGGGTCGAAACGCTTGATGGATAAGGCTGGCCCGCGATCGGCCGATGCTGCGTTGCACAGGGATTGGTGTACCATTTCGACCAGCTTCGACCGCCGCCCGGCGGACTTGACGATCTCGAGAGTTCCCGATGGCCGATCTTTCGCACACGCCAGCCGGCCGTCTCGCCAACGCGGACGCGGGCGATCGTTCGTATGTCGGGCTGGCGAACCGGATCTACGACCTCATCGCGGCCGGCGACATCGGGCCGCGCGCCCGCCTGCCTTCCGAACGCACGCTGGCCGAGCGTTTCGGCGTGAGCCGCACGCAGGTGAGGGAGGCGATCATCGCGCTGGAAGTGCAGGGCGTCGTCGAGGTGCGTGTCGGCTCGGGCATCTACGTGGCCGAAGCTCCGGAGGCGCGCTCCGTGACGTTCAGGATGCCGCGCGGGCTGGGCCCGATCGAGACGCTGCGCGCCCGGGCGGTCATCGAAAGCGGGATCGCGGCGCTCGCTGCCATCGAACGCAAGGATGCGGACCTCGACCGGCTCTTCGCCGCGTTGCGCGCGATGCGTGAAAACATGCACGACAAGTCCGCCAACGAAGCCGCCGACCGCGACTTCCATCTGGCGATTGCACGCGCGACGGGAAACGAAGTGCTCCACTCGGTCGTGACCGCGATATGGGACAACTCCCGCGCCGATCCGTTGTGGAAAAAGATCGAGGAGCACTTTCACACGCCCGCGTTGCGCGAGGCTTCGCAGGACGACCATCAGCGGATCTTTTCGGCCATCATGGCGCGCGATGCGAGCGCCGCGCGCGGGGCGATGCAGGCGCATCTCGCGCGCGTGGTCAGCGAGTTCACGCAGGCCTGGCGCTAGCAGGCGGCGACGTAACGGACCGTGGCGAGAGACTTGCTTCAGTTCGCACCAACTCAATTGGCGCAGAGACTCTTCATGCCGCGACCGTCGTTCTCCACCCAGCTCTTCGCGCTCTGGATTCTCGTCGCCATCCTGTGCGGGCTGCTCACGGCGGCCGTGTGGCTCATCCTTTCGTCGGCGCTCGGCGAGCGTGTCACGACCGCGAAGCAACAGGCGGCAGCGGCGTGCACGGCGGTCGCATCGCGCTACGACTTGTCGATGCAGCGCCCCGGCGAAACCAACATCGATCTCATGCACGCGGTGCTCGATCTCGTGCTGATCCGCACCGATGGCATCGAAGGCGGCTTCTGGAACGACAAGACGGCGGCCGGCGCGCCCAACGGCTTTCTGGCCTACGCGTTTCCCACCTACGAAGGCAGCGGCGTGAAGCGCGATGTCCCCGAGGCCGAGACGCCGCTCATTCTGCGCACGCTCAGGAAAGCGGGCGGCGCGGGCCAGATGCAGGTCGATGTCGTATCGAGCGGCGCGGATGCCGTGGTCGCGGTCGCCTGCCCCGTGCCGCGCCACGCAGGCCTGCTGGCGTGGATGCTCACGCGCGCCCGCCCGCCGCTCGGACCCTACGGCGAGCGCGCCGCGACCATCCTGGCGGGCGTGCTCGCGATCATCGTCGTGCTGGCCTTGTTTCTGGCCGTGGCGCTCAGGCGCTGGCGGCGCAACCTCACGCGGCTGGAACAGGCGCTCGCGCCCGATGGCGGATTCGAGCAGGGCCGGCGGCTCGAACGGCTCGGCGAGCGCGATCTGGACCAGATCGTCGATGCGCTCAATCGCTATGTCGAGCGCGCCGCGCGTCTCAAGCGCGAGGCGAACGCGCTGAGCACGCAACTGGCGCAGGCCGAACGCTTCGGCGCGCTGGGCAAGATGGCGGCGCAGATCGCGCACGAGATCCGCAACCCCGCGGGCGCGATGCGGCTGAAGGCAGAAAACGCGCTCGCGGGCGACGGCGCGCGCCGCGAAGCCGCGCTGCGGACGATCATCGAGCAGGTGGGACGCATCGAGGCGCAGGTGACCAGTCTGCTCGCGCTCACGCAGCCGGTGACCGTGAACGCGCGCGCCGTCGATCTGCACGCGTGGCTCGGCGACATCGTTCATACGCATGAAGCGAGCGCCGAGAGCCGTGCGATATCGTTTCGCGCTGAGATCGAAACCGGCGCGATGCAGCCCGTCTTCGATCCCGCGCAAATGGCGCGCGCGCTCGACAACCTGATCGTGAACGCGCTGCGCCATGCGCCGCCGGGCGGCCACGTGACGGTGCGCGCGAAGGGCGCACAATGGACCGGGGGCGAACGGCTCAGGCTGGAAGTGACTGACGATGGTCCCGGCGTGAGCGCGGCCGAGCGCGAGCGCATTTTCGAGCCTTTCGTGACGGGCCGCCCCGATGGCTCCGGCCTCGGCCTCGCCGTCGTGCGCGAGATCGCGGCGGCGCATGGCGGACGCGCTTACCTCGCGGAGGATTCGAACGTGACATGCTTCGTGATCGAGGTGCCATGGCGACCATACTGATCATCGACGACGACGACGCCTTTCGCGAAGGCCTCGTCGAAACCATCCAGGACCTCGGTCACACGACGCTCGAAGCGCGCTCGGGCGAAGCGGCGCTGGAACACTTGCGCAAGCGCTGCGCGCCGGACTGCATCTTTCTCGACTTCCGTCTGCCGGGCGCGGACGGTCTCGCCGTGCTCGAATCGCTGCGCGGCAAGGCGGGCCTGCAACATGTGCCGGTCGTGATGCTGACCGCCCATGCAACGAGCGACAACACCATCGGCGCGATGCGGCTCGGCGCGTTCGAGCATCTCACCAAACCCGTCGGCCGCGACGAGATCGCGGTGCTGCTCGCACGGATGCTCGCGGCGCATCCCGATGCGCCCGTCGCCGCGACGCCTGCCTTCGCGGACGAAACGCCGTCGCGCGAGCCGCAACTGCTCGGCGTGAGCGATGCCATGCGCGATGTGCAAAAGCGTCTGGGCCGCGCGGCGGGCACGCACTCGACGGTCCTCATCACCGGCGAGACGGGCACCGGCAAGGAAGTGGCGGCGCATGTGCTGCATCGCGCTTCGGCGCGGGCTGGCGGGCCGTTCGTGGCGGTGAACTGCGCGGCGATTCCGGATGACCTGCTCGAAAGCGAGCTGTTCGGGCACGGCAAGGGCGCGTTCACCGGCGCGCATGCGGAGCGGCGCGGGCGCTTCGAGGAGGCGCACGGCGGCACGCTGTTTCTCGATGAAGTCGGCGACATGCCGCTCGCGATGCAGGCCAAGCTGCTGCGCGTGCTTCAGGAACGGCAGGTCACGCCGCTCGGCACGAACCGGCCCGTCGCGGTCGATGTGCGCGTCGTGGCGGCGACCCATCGCGATCTGCCGGCGATGGTCGTCGCGGGAACCTTCCGGCAGGATCTCTTGTATCGGCTGAACGTGATCCCGCTGCACTTGCCGCCCTTGCGTGAGCGTGTAGCGGATATCCTGCCGCTCGCGGAGCATTTCCTGTCGACGCTCGCGGCATCGCCCGATGCGGCTCACAAGCGCCTCTCCGCCGATGCGCAGCGTATGCTCGTCACGTTCTGCTGGCCCGGCAACGTGCGTGAACTGGCGAACGCGATGGAGCGGGCGAGCGCGCTCGCGCCGGGCGCGCTGCTCACGCGCGAGGACTTCGCCTTCCTCTTCAACACGACCGCGAGTCCCAGTGACGCGATCCCTGCCAGCCTCGCCGAGCTTCCACTCAACGATGCGCTCGCGCAACTCGAACGCGCGCTGATCGTCCGCGCGCTCGCGCTCACCGACGGCAATCGCGCCGAGGCGGCGCGCAGGCTCGGCATCAGCCGTCAATCGCTCTATACGCGGCTGGCGAACCTCGGGATGGCCGGCTCCGACGGTTGAGTGTCAAGAGATCGGACACCCGGCGTCCGATTCCCCGACACCACCGCGCGCTTCGCCACACCGATCCCTTGAGCAGTGGGCTTTCGTTCGATGGCATGGCCCTTGCAGATCACTCCGCGTCAAGCGAAGGAGTGAATCATGCAATCGACATCGACCAAGGCAAGCCGCCGCAACACCGCCCGCATCGCAAGCGCGATGAGTCTCACCGCGCTGCTGGCGATCAGCGCGGGTTGCGTCGCCCAGACCCAACCGCCCGTTGCGCCTGCGCCGCCCGTCGCAGCAGCGGGTATGCCACCACCGCCGCCGCCCGGAGCCGCGCCTGTGCCGCCGCCCGGCCCCGGCCCCGCGCCGCTCGCGGACGAAGGGACGGCGGTCACGACGCAAGCCAGGGTGTCGCGTTTTCTCATCAACCCCGATGGCGATGTCGACGGCTTCCTGACCGGCGACGGCGCGCTCGTTCACTTCCCGCCGCACATGAGCGCACAGCTCACGTCGGCGATACATCCGGGCGACAGCGTGCAGATCGAAGGATGGCGCGATGCGGGCGGCAATCTCAAGGCGCAACGCATTACCGATGCGCGAAGCGGCCAGCAACTCACCGATCAGCCGCCGCTGCCGGGCGCGCAGCCGCTGCCGCGAGAGTTGCGCGGCGCGGGTCTTTCGCGCCTGAGCGCGCAGGGACAGGTGGCGCACGTCACCACTGCTCCGCGCGGCGAGCCCGACGGCGTGATTCTCGCGGATGGCACCGTCATCAAACTCACGCCGCCCGTCGCCCAGCAATTCCCCCGGCTCGTGCAGACGGGCGCGCGGGTATCGGCGCAAGGCTACGGCACGCGCAACCAGTACGGCACCGCGCTTCAGGCGACATCGTTCGGTGCGCCGGGCAACCTGACCCGGCTCTATGATCGCGCGCCGCCGAACCCATGAGCGCGTCGATGACCGACGCGCTTTCATCAACATCGAACGAGGATCAACGACATGCATTGGATCGACCCTGAAAGCCTTCCCGAAACGCGCGGCAAGGTGACGCGCTTTCTGCTGAACCCGCACGGCGAAATCGACGGCATCGTGCTCGGCGCGCGACAGGCGCTGCAGGTTCACTTTCCGCCTCACTTGTCGCGGCAGATCGCGCGGCAGGTCGCGGTGGGCGACGAGGTTCGCGTGCGGGGCGTGAAGCCGCGCGGCGCGGACATGATCGCGGCGGTCTCGCTTCTGCCGAAGAACGGCAAGGTCATTCTCGACGAAGGCCCGCATCACGATGGCGAGAAACATCAGAAGCCGCACGTCGAACGCAAGCCGATGGAGGCGAGCGGCGAAGTGGTGCTGTCGCTCTTCGGGCCGAAGGGCGAACTGCGCGGCGCGCTGCTCGACGATGGCACGTCGCTGCGGATGCCGCCGCATGCCGCGGCCGAACTGTCGGCGTATCTCGCGCCGGGTGCGCACGTTCAGGCGTGGGGGCACGGCATCCGCAACCGCCACGGACGGACGATCGAAGTGGATGAGATCGCCGAACTGATCGACGCGCCGGCCGCCGCCTGACGCAACACGAACGTGCGACGCGGGAGAGCGCGACATGCCGAGCTGGCCCAACAAGAACGGACGTCCCCGGTGAGCAGCCCATGAACCCTCTCTATGCGCTCGAAGGACTGAGCTTTTTCATGGCCGATGTGCAGGCGGGCATCGGCCCTTTCCTCGGCGTTTTTTTGCAGGCGCAGGGCTGGCATCCGGCATCGATCGGCACGGTGATGACGCTCGGCGGCATCGCCGGCATGCTCGCGACTTCCCCGGCGGGCGCGCTCGTCGATGCGACGCATCACAAGCGCGGCCTCATCGTGACGGCGGGCGTCATGACGACGCTCGCATCGCTCGTGCTGTGGGTGTCGCACGACTTCTGGATGGTCGCCGCCTCGCAGATTCTCACGGCGGTGACCGGCGCCGCGCTCGGTCCGGCCGTCGCGGGCGTGACGCTCGGCATCGTGCGCGAACGCGGCTTCGACCGCCAGTTCGCGCGCAATCAGGTGGCGAATCACGCGGGCAATGTCGTGGGCGCGGCGCTTTCGGGATGGCTCGGCTGGCGCTTCGGATTCGGCGCGGTGTTCGCACTCGCGGGCGTGTTCGGCGCGCTGACGGTTCTATCGACGCTGCTGATCCGCGCCGATTCGATCGATCACGACAGCGCGCGCGGCCTCGCCGCTTCGCCATCGTCGTCGTCTTCGGAGCATGAGCACGCGAGCGGCTTTCGCATGTTGCTCACGTGCAGGCCGCTGCTGTTGCTCGCCGCCGCGCTCGCGATGTTCCACCTCGGCAATGCAGCCATGCTGCCGCTCTATGGCCTCGCCGTGGTCGCCGCGCATCAGGGCGATCCGAGCGCCTTCACCGCGCAGACGATCGTCGTCGCGCAACTCGTGATGGTCGCCGCGGCGTTCTTCGCGAACCGGCTGATCCGGCGCACCGGCTACTGGGGCGTGATTCTGATCACGTTCCTTGCGCTGCCGTTGCGCGGTCTGGTTGCGGCGATGTTCATCAACGCATGGGGCGTGTGGCCCGTGCAGGCGCTCGACGGCATCGGCGCGGGCCTGCAAAGCGTGGCTGTTCCCGCGCTCGTGGTGCGTTTGCTGCAAGGCACCGGGCGCGTCAATGTCGGGCAGGGCGTGGTGATGACGGTGCAGGGCATCGGTGCCGCGCTCAGTCCCGCACTGGGCGGCGCGCTCGCCCAGCATTTCGGCTATGTGACCGCGTTTCTCGCGCTGGGCGCCGTGTCGACGGGCTCGCTCGTGCTCTGGCTCTCTTTCGGCACATCGCTCAAGAAAGCATGCGGCAGTTGCCGCGATTCTGCCAACGATCCTTCTCTCGCCACATGATCGCCACATGAATCCGATTTTTCTGTCCTGGGGCATCGGGCTGGCTGCGACCGCCGGCGTTATCCTCCGTCCCTTCAGATGGCCCGAGGCGATCTGGGCCGTCGCGGGCGCCTTGCTGCTCGTCGCGCTCGGCCTGCTTCCGGCGAGTCTCGCGTGGCAGGCGATCGGAAAGGGCACCGATGTCTACCTGTTCCTCATCGGCATGATGCTGCTCTCCGAACTCGGCCGGCGCGAAGGCCTGTTCGACTGGATCGCGGTCCTTGCCGTGAATCATGCGAAGGGCTCGCCGCGCAGGCTCTTCTTGCTGGTGTATCTCGTCGGCGTCGTGGTGACGACGTTCCTTTCCAACGATGCCGCCGCCGTCGTGCTCACGCCCGCCGTGTTCGCCGCGGCGAAGAAGGCGCAGACGAAGCCGCTGCCGCTTCTGTATGTGTGCGCGTTCATCGCCAACGCGGCGAGCTTCGTGCTGCCGATATCGAATCCCGCCAATCTCGTGCTTTATGCGAATCACACGCCGGCGCTGGGATTATGGGTGGCGCGCTTCGCGTTGCCCTCGGTGCTGTCGATCGTCGCGACGTTTTTCATGCTGCGCTGGACGCAACGCGGCGAGCTCGTCGGCGCGTGTGCCTCGGATCTTCCCGTCGACAAGCTGAGCACGAACGGGAAGGTGACGCTCGCGGGCATCGGCGTGACGGCGGTCGCGTTGCTCACGGTTTCCGCCCTCGACATGCAACTGGGCTTGCCGACGGCCATCCTCGGCATTCTCACGGCGCTGGTCGTGCTGGTGAAGGAGCGTCAATCGCCGGTCGAACTCGTCAGCGAGATTTCGTGGAGCGTGCTGCCGCTCGTCGCGGGCCTGTTCGTGCTCGTGGAGATGCTCGTGCATACGGGCGTCGTCGCGGCACTTTCGCATGTGCTCGCGAGCATGGCGCAACAGAATCAATCGCTCGCGGCTGCGGTGTCGGGCGTCGTCGTCGCTTTGGGCAGCAATGCGATCAACAACCTGCCGGCCGGACTCATCGCCAGCGCGACGGCGTTGCAGGCGCACAGCCCCGAGCGCGTGATCGACGCGTTGCTGATCGGCGTGGACCTCGGGCCGAATCTGTCGATCACCGGTTCGCTCGCGACCATTCTCTGGCTCTCGTCCATTCGGCGCGAGGGCGAGGAAGTGAGTTTCATGCAGTTCTTCAGGGTCGGCGCGGCCGTCATGCTGCCCGCGCTCGTGCTGGCGCTGGGTGCGCGGCTCCTGATCGCGCATTGAACGAAAACAACGGAGGACAACGATGAGCCAGGTGTGGATTTTTCCGTTCATCATCGCGGGCGGCATCCTTCAGGCCGCGGGTGCGCCCATCAACGGCGTCCTGAAAGGCTCGCTCGTCAATCCGTGGCTCGCGTCGAGCATTTCGTTTCTGCTGGTGACGTTTCTCGCCGTCGCGTTGTTCTTCATCCAGCCGACCCCGCTGCCGACGCTCGACGATCTGCGCAGCATGAAATGGTGGGCGCCGCTCGGGGGTATCGTCGGGGCTGTCGCCGTATTTGCCGGTCTGACGCTGGTGCAGAAAGTCGGTGTCGGCACGCTCAACGGCCTGACGATCTGCGCGAACCTCGTCGCGTCGGTCGCGATCGATCACTTCGGTTTGATCGGCGTGGCGGAGCATCCCATCACCTGGCTGCGCTTGCTCGGCACCTTGCTGATGGTGGCCGGTGTCGCGCTCGTGATGCGCTTCTGAACGGCGATGAAACGCGAACGCGGACGTTGGCGTTTTCGTGAGTCGTTCGACTGGCGCGTCGTGCCGCTCACGGCGCTCGTGATCGTCGCCGCTGCGACGTCCTACGGCTATCACCGCATCCTGCTCGCGCAACGCGACTGGATCGAACACACGTATCGGGTGATGTCGACGCTGGAGACGACGCTCCAGTTGATGACCGATGCCGAGACCGGTCAGCGCGGCTACATTCTCACGGTCAACGAAGCGTATTTAAGGCCGTATTTGCAGGCGATCAAGGAAGTGCAGGCGGAACCGACGAAGCTCAGGAAACTGGTTCACGACAGCCCGGCGCAGCTTGCGCGCGTCGATGCACTGGACCTCGCCTTGCAAGACAAGCTCGCCGAACTCGCGCGGACGCTGAGTGTTCTGAAGGAGCAAGGGACGGCGCAGGCGCGCGACATGATACTCAGCGATGTCGGCCTCGAACGCATGGACCGGATTCGGATGCTGATTGCGCAGATGCGTCAGTCGGAAACCGAACTGCTGATCGAGCGCACCGATCGTGCAACACGAACCGAGCGCGCGATGCTCGTCGTGACGATCAGTCTTGCGATGCTCTCGATAGCAGCACGGCTCGGGCTGCATTTCGTGCGCGGCAATACAACGAGAACCTGAACTCGATCTAGCCCTCGCGAATCTCCCGCGCGCAAGCCTGCAAGCGGATGAATGCGCGATATCGCGCATCGTGCAATTGCGCGAGGTCGCCGCTTGCCGGGGTGTACGTGTCTTTGACGCGCGCCATGCCGCTCATCGCCGAGCGAACGTCGTCGAACAGGCCGCCCGCCACGGCGCCGAGCATTGCAGCGCCGAGCAGCACGGGTTCCTCGGCCTGTGTCGCCAGCACCGGCTTGCCGGTCGCATCGGCGAGCAGTTGCCGGACCAGATCGAGCCGGCCCGCGCCGCCGCTGATCATCACCTGCTCGATCGGCGCGCCGGCCTGAGCCTGCGCTTCGATGATCTGACGCAGGCCGTACCCGATGCTGCACACGCCGGCGACATACAGCGCGACCAGACTGTCGAGGCCGGTTTCCATGCCGAGACCGGCGATGACCGCGCGCGCGTGCGGATCGGCGAAAGGCGCGCGATTGCCGAGGAACTCGGGGACGATGTGCAGGCCGTCGGCGAGCTTCACCGCGTCGGACAAGCTTCCGGACGCCTGGGCCGCGAGCCCGGCCAGCATGCCCGGGAGCGATTCGCCGCGCTCTTGCGCGCGCCTCGCGGCATCGGCGGCGGCGGGATGCATCGCGAGCAGGCGCTCGATCGCGGCCCCGGCGACCGACTGACCGCCTTCGTTGAGCCATGCCTGCGGCACCATCGCCGAGAAGTAGGGGCCCCAGACGCCGGGCACGAAGACCGGCTCCGCGGTCGTCGTCATCGTGCATGACGAGGTGCCGAACACATAGGCCAGGCAGGACTCCGGATTCCCTTGCGCGCCCACGGTGCCGATGCCGCCCGCATGGGCATCGATCACACCCGCGCCGACCGGCGTTCCGGCGATCAGACCGAGGTCCGCGGCAGCGCGTTCGGTGAGCCCGTTGCCGAGTCGCGTGCCCGGCTCGACCACCTGCTGACCGATGCGCGCGAAGTTCTCGTCCGCCAGCGCGCCGAGTCCGATGGTCCGAAAATAGCTGTCGTCCCAGCGCCGTTCATGCGCGAGATAGGTCCACTTGCAGGTCACGGTGCAGACCGACCTCGACAGGTCGCCGGACGCGCGCCATGTCAGGAAGTCGGTGAGATCGAAGAACTGCCACGCGGCGTTGAAGGTCTGCGGGCGGTTTTCCAGAAGCCACAAGAGCTTCGGCGTCTCCATTTCCGGCGAGATCTTGCCGCCGACGAACTTCAGCACCGCGTGGTCCGTCGCGTTGATGCGCGCCGTTTGTTCGAGCGCGCGATGATCCATCCAGACCACGATGTCACGCTCGGCCTCTTCCGACGGTCCCACGGGCAGCGGCGTGCCGCCATTGCCCAGCACGACGAGCGAACAGGTCGCGTCGAAGCTGATTCCGGCGACGGACTCGGGCGCGATCGCCGCCTGCGCGAGCGCTTCCTTCACGGCATGGCAGACGGCGCTCCAGATTTCCCCGCTCGCTTGCTCGACGATGGCGCCGCTCTCGTGGAACAGCGTGATGTCCTTTTTCGCCGACGCGGCCATATTGCCGGCGGCATCGAAAACTCCGGCGCGGGCGCTGCCGGTGCCCACGTCGACGCCGATGACATGGCGCGCGCCGGCGCTCGGGTTGCTTGCGTTCATCTCTCTGTCCGTGGTTGGAGTGGGGTCATGACGGCAAGGCTACATCGCCCGCCCGATGCGTGCTCACAGATCGACGCTGTTGGGCAGGATCACGAGATCGCGAATGGTCACGTTACGCGGGCGCGTCAGCATGAAGAGCACCGCTTCGGCGACTTCTCGCGGCTGCATCAGACTGCCGGAGGCGAGCGCTTCCTCCATCTTGGCTTTCGGCCAGTCGTCGAGCAGGGCGGTGACGACCGGGCCGGGCGCGACGGCGCCCACGCGCACGCCATGCTTCGCGACCTGACGCCGCGTGGTGTGCACGAACGCCTGCACGGCGAACTTGGATGCGGTGTAGATCGGCTCCCACACGACCGGCACGATGCCCGCGATCGAACTGGTGAACACGATATCGCCCGATTTCTGCGCGACCATATGCGGCAGGACGGCATGCACCGAGCGGAACGCGGCGTTGATGTTCAGGTTGAGCATGCGATCCCACTCGTCCGGATTGCCGTCCACGATTTCGCCGCCGATATACGCGCCCGCGTTGGCGTGAAAGATGTCGAGACCGCCGGCGAGATCGAGAATTTTCGGCAGCATCGCCGAGACTTCGGAGGGCTTGAGCAAATCCACGGACAGAGGCAGCGCATTCGCGCCCAGTTCGGCGCAGCAGGCCGCGAGCCGGTCCTGCGCGCGATCGATCAGCACGACCTTCGCGCCTTCTTCGATCAGGACGCGCGCGCACTCCAGGCCGATGCCCGACGCCGCGCCGGTGATGGCGGCCACTTTTCCCGCGATGGATACTGACATTGACGATTCTCCTGTTTGAGTCCGCTCAGGCGCGACCGTGCGATACGCGCGATTGCCGGGCGAGCGAATCGACGATCACCGCGATGGCCAGCACCGCGCCGGTGATCATGAAGCGCAACGAAGAAGACAGATTCAGCAGCGTGAGGCCGCTGGCAATCGACTGAATCACGATGATGCCGAGCACCGCCGAATACGCGCTGCCGCGGCCGCCGAACAGACTCGTCCCGCCGATCACCGCCGCCGCGATGGCGTTCAGGTTGACGTCGCCGGTGCCGGCCTGCTGGCTCGCGGATGCGAGGCGGGCGGCCGTGAGAATGCCGCCGAGCGCGGCGAAACTCGCGCACAGCACGAACGCGCTCGTATAGATGCTCGCGACCTTGATGCCCGCGCGCCGCGCAGCCTCTCGGTTGCCGCCGACGGCGTTCATCGAACGGCCCCAGCGCGTGCGCGTCAGCGCATAGTCCATGAGCACGGTGAGGCCGAGGAAGACGCCGAACATCAGCGGCACGCCGCGCCCCGTGTTGAGATAGGCGACGACGATCTCCAGGAACACCGTGATCGCGACGGCGCGCGCCAGCAGGCCGCCCATCGACGGCGCGGAGAGCCGTGCGGCCTGACGGCGCGCGCGTGTGCGCAGGCCGAGCACGAGGATCGTCACGCCGGGCAGCAGCGCCAGCACATGCGAGACGAGCGCGGGGATGATCATCAATTGTCCGAAGTCCACCATCGTCGTGGAGTAAGGCAGGTTGATGGAGCCGCTCGCGCCCAGCACATAGAGTTGCATCCCGAGAATCGCGAGCAGTCCCGCGAGCGTCGAGACGAAGCTCGGCATGCCGAGCCGGTTGAGCAGCAACGCGTACAGCGCGCCGATCGCGCCGCCCACCACGATTGCCGCGACGCATGCGAGCAGCACGGGCCAGCCTTCATTGACCCACAGCGTGCCCACGAGCGCGGAGGCGAAGCCGCTCATCGAGCCCACCGACAGGTCGATCTCGCCGACCAGCAGCACGCAGACGATGCCGAGCGAAATGACGCCGACCGTCGAACAATCGAACAACAGGTTCACGAGATTGCTGGCGGACAGAAAGACCGGATTCAGACTCGTGAACACGGTCCAGATGATGATGAGACCCGCGATGACCGGCAGCGAGCCGAGATCGCCGGAGCGCACGCGGTCGACGAACGCGGAAACGCTTTCACCGACGCCGCTCGCGTGCTTGACGCGCACATCGCTGCGGTCGAGCAGGGTGGAAGGCTGGGGCGCGCTTTGCGTATCGGGCGGCGCGCTGCCCGGAGTGTGCTTGCTCATGATCGATCCTTTACCCGATGTCCTGTTTCATGCGTCCTGTTGAGCCTGACGGCGTCCGGCGCGGCGCGATACGGCGTTCTCGGTCGCGCCGGTGATCGCGGCCACCAACTCCGCGTTCGACGAATCGGGATAGAAGATGCCGTTGTTGCGGCCGAGCCGCAGCACCACGATGCGGTCCGCGACCGCGCGCACGTCCTCCATGTTGTGACTGATCATGATGACCGCGTGGCCGCGATCGCGGACGCGCTCGATCAGGTTCAGCACTTCGGCCGTCTGCGCGACGCCGAGCGCGGCCGTCGGTTCGTCGAGCATGATGAGCTTCGGATCGAGCAGCAGCGAACGCGCGATGGCCACCGTCTGGCGCTGTCCGCCCGACAGCGAAGCGACGACGTCGCGCACGCTCGGAATGCGCGCCGACAGTTCGTTGAGCAGCGTCCAGGCGCGCACTTCCATCGACACTTCGTCGAGACGCATGGGCGCGAGCTCGCGCCCGAGATAGATGTTGGCGACGACGTCCAGGTTCTCGCACAGCGCGAGGTCCTGGAAGACCGTCGCGATACCCAGGTCGAGCGCCGTGCCCGGGTCCGACAGCGTGACTTCCTTGCCGCCGAAAGTGATGGTGCCTGCGCTTGGCTGATGCACGCCTGCGAGGATCTTGACGAGCGTCGATTTGCCCGCGCCGTTGTCGCCCACCAGCGCGACGACTTCGCCGGCGTGGACGTCGAGCTCGATGTCGGTGAGCGCCGACACCGCGCCGAAATGCTTCGAGACGCCGCGCAGGCTCAGCACCAGCTCGCCGCGCCCGGCGTGTGGAGTGGGGATTGCATTCATGATGTTCCTCTTCGGTGCGGCGGAACCCGTAAGCAGCCGGGCTTCGCCGCGATCAGTCCCGGTCAGTGCGTGATGCCGAGCTTCTTGCAGCCGTCCGCATAACGGTCCGTGCAAAGCTCCTTCGCATTTGCGAAGCCCTTGTCCACCACTTCGGCCTTCAGGTTCTGCGCCGTGATGACCGAAGGCTTGAACAACTGCGTCGGCGTGTTGAAGAGCGAGGTTTCGCCCTTCGGCGCCTGTCCCGAGAGAAAGCCGACCGCTGCCTTCGCCGCCGCCGCCGCGACGATCTCGCTCGGCTTGAGGATGGTGTTGTACTGGTCGCCCGAGATGATGAGCTGCAGGCCGGCGATGGTCGCATCGTTACCGGTCACGGGCGGCACGGGATTGACGCCCGCCGCCTTGAACGCCGCGATGGTGCCGCCGGCGGTGCCGTCGTTGGCGGCGACCACGCCGACGATCTGCGCGCTGAAGCGCGTGATCTGCCCGCTGACCCATTGCTGGGCCTTGGGCGGCGCCCATTCCGGCGTGTCGTATTCCGCGAGGGTCTTGTAGCCGCCGCTTTGCAGACCGGTGTGAATGCCCTTCTTGATGAGACCCGCCGCCGCATCCGTGGGCGAGCCGTTGACTTCGAGCACGCCGCCCTTGCCGGTCGCGACGCCCGTCGCCTTGAGATGATCGACGAGCGACGTCGCGATCGCCTTGCCGATGCCTTCGTTATCGAAGGAAACGTAATAGTCCGCGGGCGTCGACGGCACGGGCCGGTCATAGGCGATGACCTTGATTCCCTGACTCTGCGCCATATGCACGAGCGACGCGGCCGCCGTGGAATCCACCGGATCGAGGACGATCACCTTCGCGCCTTGCGCGATCACGGAATTGAACTGCTGCTGCTGCGTCGCGACGGCCGCATTGGCGTTCTGATAGAGCACCTTGCAATCCGGACAAAGCTTCGCCATTTCGGCCTTGAAGCCGGGAAAGTCGTGTTGTTCATAGCGCGTCGAGGCCTGATCGGGCATCAGGAATGCCACCGTGCCGCTGGGCGCGGCCAGCGCCGGCAGGCTGCACGACAGGCCGAGACTCAGCGCGCCCGCGCTGATCAGTTGGGTTGAGAGCTTTTTCATTGCATGTCTCCGAGTTCTTTGGATTTGAATGTCGTACTACCGTGGTTGGCCTGCCGTTTGCGCCTTTGAACAGTTTAGGTATCCTTTTCAAGAAGTCTGTTATCGGATGCCCGACGCAGCCATTGCGCCGCACACTAGCCGGCGATTTCCGGCATCTCGACCTGCTCGAGCGAATCAGCCGCGCTCGCGGCGTTGAGCCGTTGATAGGTGCGCCAGCGCGTCGGCGACATCTGCTTGAGCAACAGGAACTGGCGATTGAAATTCGAAAGATTATTGAAGCCGACCTGATAGCAGATATCGGTGACGCTCAGCTCATCCGACATCAGCAACTGGCAGGCCAGGTTGATGCGCAACCGGTTCACGTACTGGACGAACGGCACGCCCGTATGACGGCGGAAATACCGCGAGAAGGCGCTCGCGCTTTGTCCGGCGAGTTCCGCCAGTTCGGTCTCGCGCAACTCCTGCGAGAGATTCTTCCCGATGAACGAAAGCACGTGATTGATGCGGGTCTCGCCGTAACGGTCGGGGTCGGCGCGATAGGCGGCGCTCGCGAGCCTTTGAGGTTCCTCGCTCTGGGCGAGCAACTCGAACAACGCCGCCAGCAAGCCGATGCGCCGCATGCCTTGCGCGCCGAGCATCTCGCGCATGATCGGTTCGGCGGCCGCGCCCGTCTCCTGTGTGAAGAGCAGGCCCCAGCGCGATGAATCGAGAAGCGACTCCATGCGCCTGAACTCCGGAAACGCCTCGGTCGCGCGCGTGACGAATCCGCTATCGAACTGGAGCACGAGGCAGCGTTCGGCGACGCGATCGCCGCCCGGGACGTTGCTGACCCAGTTGTGCGGCAGGTTCGATCCGACCATCACGAGATTGCCCGGCGCGAAATTGCCGATGTGATCGCCGACGAAGTATTTGCCCGTGGTCGCGGTGATGAGATGGATCTCGTACTCGGGATGAAAGTGCCACCGCACGGTGCGATAGGGATAGCCATGCGACCACACCTTGAACGACTCATCGCGCGGGACGGCGACCAGCTCCAGATCGGGCTCGGTCGCTTTGGCGCGACGGGCATCGTCGTTGCGCGCGGTCGTCTCCCGGTTTGCTGTCATGCATCGTCTCCACGGCTTTTTGTGCTTTTGCGCAGCGCGTTTCATCGCGTCTTGCCATGACTGAAAAGTAGCCCTTTCGGTGTCATCTCACCACTTAAAATAACACCGCGGACTGATACTTTCTTGCATCGGGGTTAGTCCTTAGCGTGCGAAAGTCAACTTTTGTGCAAAGCAGCAGCATGCTAGGGGCGACGATGAGCGCGGCTATTCGGCGAGCCGCGCGTCCGCGACGCTGGACGATTCGCGCATCACGAGTTCCGGCAGGGCCGGCACGACCGACCGCGCGCCTTCCTTGCTTCCGAGATGGGCGAACAGCAACTCGACCGCCTGCAGCGCCATGTCGTCGAGATGGAGATCGACGGCGGTGAGCGGCGGCCGGCAGCTTCGCGCGCGCATGCCGTCGTAGCGCGTGACGACCTTGATGTCCTCGGGCACGCGCTTGCCGGCCTGCGCGATCGCCTGAACCGATCCGACCGCGAATGCGTCGACGAGCGCGCAGAGGCCGTCCACCTCGGGATGGTCGCGCAGCAATGAAGCGCACGCATCGCGGCCCGCGTCTTCGCCGCCCGATTCGTCGGCGATCGCGATCACCGGCGTCATGCCGTGCGCCGCGCAGAATCGCTCATAACTCGCGCGCGCTTCGATGTACGAATTGCGCTGCTGCGCGCCGACGAGCAGCGCGATCCGCTTGCTGCCCTGTTCCCGGAGATGATCGAGCAGCAACTCCGTGGTCGCCGACGAGTGGATGTCGACGAACGGTACGGCGTCGTTGCCCGGCTGGCGTCCGAGACAGACGACGGGCAGGCCGCGATCCTGCAGATGCGCGACATTGGCATCGTCCGTCGTGGGCTCGATGACGATCGCGCCGTCGATGTCGAGTTGCCCGAGCGGCAGTCGTCCCGCCATCACCGGCGGCACCAGCACGAGCGCGAGCCCGCGCGTGAGCGCGGCCGCCGCGGCGACGGCGGCGACTTCCATGAGGAAGCCGAGCCTCGATGCGCCGCCCGCGATTTCGAAGGGCATCGACGAAATCAGCGCGATGGTGTGCGCCTCGCCCGTGCGCAGCCGCTGCGCCCGCACGCTCGGGCGATAGCCGAGCGCGCGCGCCGCTTCCTTCACGCGCTCACGCGTGTGCGGATCGACGTAACCCTTGTCGTTGAGCGCGTGCGAGACGGTCGTCGTCGAGACGCCCGCGGCGCGCGCCACATCGGCAATGGTGGGCCGCTGCTTGTTCGGCGCCGGGTTCTGCATGGTCTTTTCGTTCACGCTGCTCACGTTTCGATGCGGGATTCTCTCACGCCACAGCGGCCCCTCCGGCGATCGATTCCTGCGATCAAAAACCGGAGCACGCGTCGCACGACCTGATGAAATCCCCTGCTTGACAGGCTGAAAATGAAGCACCATTCTACGATCACAAATCGATTTGGGGCAGGCGCCCATTTCTTTTGTCGCGATCCCAAATCGATTTGGGATTCATCAATCGTCCACCGGAGTCGACCGTCATGGCCCATCATCCACCGGTTCACGCAGTCGACGAGCGCCTGCCGCTCGCGAAGCTCGTCCTGTTTGGTTTGCAGCATGTCCTCGTCGTGGCGGCGTCGCCGATCACGGCCGTGTTTCTGGTGGCGAAGGCGCTCGGGCTTTCGTCCGCGCTCACCGTCGATCTGATCAGCGCGACGTTTCTCGTCTGCGGGCTCGGCACGCTGTTGCAGTCGTTCGGGCCGCTCAAATTCGGCGCGCGCCTGCCGTTCATCATGGTGCCGGGCGGGGCGCCGGTCGTGCTGTTCGTGCTCATCGCGCAGCAGACGAATCTCCAGACCGCCGCGGGCGCGACCATCCTCACGGGCCTGTTCTATTTCCTGCTGCTGCCGGTCTTCGCGCGCTGCCTGCGCTTCTTTCCGCGCATCGTGATCGGCACGATGCTGATTCTCGTCGCGGTCAATCTGATCCGCATCTACGGCGTGGTGATCGTCGGCACGCCGGGCACGGCGGAGTTCGGCAGCCCGCTCGGGATCGGCCTCGCGCTCGCGACGGTCGGCTTCACGGTGCTCTTCGCGAAGCTCTTCAAAGGGATGCTGGGGCAACTCGCCGTGCTGCTCGGCCTGTTTGCGGGCGCGGCGCTCGCCTGGGCGCTCGGGGTGATGAGCTTCGCGGACGTCTGGAGTGGCGCGCTCGTCACGCTGCCCACGCCGCTGCCGTTCGGCATGCCGCGCTTCGACGTGCTCGCCGCGCTGCCGCTCATCATCTTCAGCGTGATCTCGATGGCCGAAGCGACGGGTCAGACGGTTGCGATCGCGGAAGTGGTCGGCAAGGAAATCGATCCTCAGACCGAAGTGCCGAAGACCATTCGCGGCGATGCGTTGATGTCCGTGCTCGGCGGCCTCTTCGGCACGTCGCTGATCATCACGAGCAGCGAGAACATCGGCATCGTGCAGGCGACGGGCGTGCGCTCGCGCTTCGTCACGGCGGCGGCTGGCGTGCTGCTCGTCGTCATCGCGCTGCTCGCGCCGCTCGGACGGCTCGCGAACGCGATCCCCGCGCCGGTGGTGGGCGGCACGGCGCTCATCGTGTTCTCGATCATCGGCGTGATGGGCATCAACCTGCTGCGCCAGGTCGAGCTGCGCTCGCGCGCCAACATGTACACGCTCGCCGCGGCGCTCACGATGGGCGTGCTGCCGATCGTCGTGCCCGGCGTGTACAGCCGCTTTCCGGCCGCCTTGCAGATCGTGCTGGGCAACGGCCTCGCGATGGGCGCGCTCACCGCCGTCCTCGTCAACGCGCTGTTCGCGCATCTGAACCTCGACTGGCGCGAGCGCCGCGCCGCCGATCCCGCCGCGCATCTCGAAGCCGCCGTCAACGACAACCGCTCCTGCCACTGAAGAACCATCATGAAGAACGATTCCCTCACGCCTGCCCGTCTGCACGACGACGAATTCCTGCTCCTGCCGGGCTACGTGCTGCTCGCCGACGGCCCGCAGCGCGATCACGCCGTGGTCGTGTCGAACGGCATGTTCACGGCGGTCGGTCCCGCCGATGAAGTCATCGCGCGCCATCCGCATCTGAGCCCGCTCGCGCTGCCGGAGAAGCTCGTGATGCCGGGCTTCATCGATGCGCATCATCACCTGACGCAATCCTTCGGCAAGGCGCTTGCGTTCGGCGAGCCTTCGGAGATTTATCGGCGCATCTGGGTGCCGCTCGAGAACTGTCTCGACGAGAACCTCGTGTATCTGTCCGCGAAGCTCGCCGCGCTCGAAGCGCTGCGCGGCGGCTTCACGACCGTCTGCGATGCGGGCACGCGCGCGAGCGGCGATGCCTCGACGATCGCGGCGGCCACGCAGGAGGCCGGCGTGCGTTGCGTGCTCGGCCTCATCTGCAACGATCTCGCCGATGACATCGACGCCCGCGCGCGCGCCGCGATCGTCGTGCGCGCGCAGCAGCATCTGGCGCGCTGGGAAGGGCATGCGCTCGTGCATCCGTCGCTCGCGGTCTCGGTGCCGGAAGCGGGCTCGGACGGCATGCTGCAAACGGCGGCCGCGCTGTGCGCCGACGCGGGCGCGGTGTTCCAGACGCATGCGAACGAGCATCTCGCGGCGGTCGAGCGCTCCATCGTGCGACGCAAGATGCGACCGATCGAGCATCTGCATTACGCGGGCGCGCTGGGGCCGCAGACGCTGATCGCGCACGCGACGCTCGTCACGCCTTCGGAGCTGAACCTGCTGGCCGGAACCGGCGCGGCCGTGAGCTACAACCCGGTCGCGAGTTCGTGGAAGGGCAATGCCGTCGCGCCCGCGTTGCAGATGGCCGCGCTCGGCATCCGTTTCGGTCTCGGCACCGACGGCACGCGCAGCGACGCGTTCCGCCTGATCGATGCGGCCGAAACCGCGCAGCGCTTCGCCTTCGGCCTCGCGACCGGCGATTCGTCGTGCGGCGGCGGCGAGCTGTGGCTCGATCGCGCGTTGCGCGGCGGCGCGAACGCGTTGCGTCTCGACGCGCGCATCGGCGAGATCGCGCCGGGCAAGGCGGCGGACTTTCTGCTCGTCGATCTCGACGTGCCCGAGATGCGCCCGTCGTGGGACCTCACATGGGAACTGGTGCGGCTCGCGAACCGCAGCCAGATCGAAGCCGTGTTCGTCGCCGGCAAGCTGCGTCTCTGGCAAGGCTGGCCCACCGACTGGGACGCGCGCGCCTTCCTGCGCGAAGTCGACGAAATCGCGAGCGAAGTCGTCGCGCGCGCGCCCATCCAGCGCGTGCACAGCGCGCCGCGTGTGCACGAAGCCGAGCGTCACGCGGCATCGGACGCGATCCTTCCCACCGCCTGAGAGAGCCTGCCCGTGAGTCTGACTGTCTTTATCGTTCTCGCATCGACCGTCGCGATCGCCGCGTTCATTCAGGGCGCGGTCGGCGTCGGCTTCGCGCTCATCTGCGCACCCGTGATCGGACTGATCGAGCCGGGCCTGCTGCCGGTGTCGCTGCTGATTTTGATGCTGCCCCTGAACGTCTATCTCGCCTGGCGCGAGCGGCCCGCGCTCGATTCGAAAGGCACGCTATGGATCACGGTCGGCAGAACGGCCGGCGCGGTGGCGGGCGTGTGGATCATTGCGCGCATCTCGGCGCACGACCTGAACGTGTTCATCGGTGCATCGACGATCGCGGCCGCCGTCGCGACGCTATGCGCGCCGAGCTTTCTGCCGGGCCGTAATGCGCTGATGGCGGCGGGCGCGGTGACGGGCATCACCGAAACCGCGACGGGCATCGGCGGCCCCGCGCTCGCGATGGTCTTCCAGCACTATCGCGCGCCGGCGCTGCGTTCGACCATCGCGCTGTGCTTCGCGATCGGCGAGGCGCTCTCGCTCGCGATGCTGAGCGTGACGGGCACGATCACCGGCGCGAAGTTCATGTCGGCGCTGTGTCTGGTGCCGCCGGTGATCGTCGGCGCGTGGATCAGCCAGCACGTGCATCAGCGGCTCAATGCGCGCGTGTTGCGCATCAGCGTGATGGCGTTCGCCATCGTTTCGGGCGCGGCGATTCTTTATCAGACGCTGGCGTCCTGACCCTTCGCCGGCGTTCGGCCGGCTCATCCCTTCGATCGATCGAGAGACCCTCATGAACAAGAGTCGGAATGCGCTCGCCTTGTCGATGCTGCTCGTCGCGTGCGGCGTGCATGCGCAAAGCAGCGTCACGCTGTACGGCAGTCTGGATGCGGGCGTCGGATACGTGAGCAATCTGCGCGGCGCACGCGCGTTCATCGCGCAGCAGGGCACGCTGCAGGCCGATCGCTGGGGGCTGACCGGCGTCGAGGATCTGGGCGGCGGGCTGAAGACGGTATTCAAGCTGGAATCCGGCTTTTCGACGATTACCGGCGCGATGTCGAGCGCGGGCACGCTGTTCAACCGGCAGGCTTACGTCGGACTGAGCGAAAGCAGCATCGGCACGGTCACGCTCGGACGGCAGACGGATTTTCACTTCGAGATGCTCGGACCGTTGTCGACGGCGCAGACGCTCGGCGATTTCTCCGCGTTTCACCCGGGCAATATCGACGGTCTGGGCAATACGGTGCCCGTCGAGCTGTCGAACACGATCAAGTTCCGCAGCCCGACGTTCGCGGGCGTGACGCTCGGCGCGATGTACGGCTTCACCAATCAGTCGAGCAGCACAACGGGGCGCAGCATCAGCTTCGGCGCGACATATGGCTATGGCCCGCTCAATCTCGCGGCGGCTTACTCGGAGTATCGCGATCGCACGTTGAATCTCGCGGGCGGCCTCGGGCTGACGAGCTTCGAGGGCATCGGTCTCACGGCGGGCGCGCCCTTCGTCGCCGACAGCGTGCGTAACGCGGGCATCGGCGGAAGCTTTCAGATCGGGCGCGTGCAGTTGCACGCGCTGCTCACGCAGGTGCGCATCGAGGAACGGGGCAGGGCGGACAACTATCGGACGATCGACGGCGGCGCGAACTTCCAGGTGACGCCCGCGTATATGATCGGCGTGGGCGCATGGACCACGACATTCGCCGGCGAGCGCTGGACCCAGGTGACGATCGCCAACGTCTATGCGCTCTCGAAGCTCACGCAGCTTTACGCCGACGTGATGGTGGAGCAGGCGTCATCGGGGGCGGTGGCGAACACGCTGGGCATCGGGCCATCGTCGTCGAACCGGCAAACGGTCGTGTTGGCGGGCATTCATCACCTGTTCTGAGCGTGTCGCGTGTCCGAAAAACCTTGTACATGCGACATTGGAACGGCGCTGCATCCGATGAAAAATGAGGCTTTCAAGGAGTGTGACGACCATGCCCTACCTGCAACTGGACGTGAACGACCACTATTCGGTGGAAGACAAGCGGCGCCTGGCGCTGAAGATGAGCGAGACCTACGCGCGGATGATGTCGGTGGACATCAGGCGTATCAGCGTCGCGATTCGAGAGCTGGGCGAGGGAGGCGTCTGGCGGATTCCCGAACCCGGCGAGGAGCCAACGCCGGTCGCGGTGATGATGCTGGACATCAGAAAGGGCAGGCCGCCCGAACTGCGTATGGACGTGGCCAAGGCGCTTTGCGCGCATTGCATCGAAATTCTCGGCTTGCGTGAAGACCGGCTCAACGTCGAATTCACCCAGCATTCCGGCGACGAGATGTATCACCCGGCGTTGGGTGGCTACAGCCCGGAATGGACGCCCGGGGAGCAGTAGAGCGAGCGACGCTACAGCGCAAGCGGCGTGACGCCCGACGCCCGCTGAATGGTTTGCGGCGGCTGACCGAACGCACGCAGGAACGCCTGACGCATGCGTTCACGGTCACCGAAGCCCGTCTCTCTCGCGACCACCTCGATCGGATGGCGCGTCGTCTCCATCATCAGGCGGGCGGCCTCGACGCGAAGCCGCTCGACTGCCTTGGCGGGCGATTGCCCCGTTTCCTCACGAAAGACCCGGCTGAACTGGCGCGGGCTGAGCCGTGCCGCTTCGGCCAGCCGCTCGACCGACAAATCGCTCGCCAGATTTTCACTCGCGTAGGTGAGCGCCATCTGCACGCGATCCGAGCGTGCTCCCATCTCGAGCAGCGCCGAGAACTGCGACTGGCCGCCGCCGCGTCGCTGATACAGCACGAGCTTGCGCGCGACCATGCGCGAGGTTTCCAGTCCGAAATCGCTTTCGACGATCGCGAGCGCGAGGTCCACGCCCGCGCTCATCCCCGCTGACGTCCACATCTGATCGTCGACCACGTAGATGCGGTCTTCTTCGAGCCGGATGTTCGGATACTGCGTCTGGAAGGCACGCGCGTGGAACCAGTGCGTCGTTGCCCGCTTGCCTTCCAGCAGACCGGCGGCGGCCAGAACGAACGCTCCCGTGCAGATCGAAGCAATGCGCCGTGAATGGCGCGGTGCCTGCCGAAGGTATTCGACAAGCGCTGCCGAAGGCAGGCGGCATTCGTTGTCGCCCGCGACGATGAGCGTGTCGTAACCCTCTTCGGCCAGCGGTTCGCTATGCACCGAAAAACCCTGCGACGACGCGACCGGGCCACCGTGCTCGGACACGATGCTGAACTGGTACGACGTCTCGTCGCGCAGAAGATTGGCGTATTCGAAGACGCTCGCCACGGCCAGCGCGAGCGACTGGAAATTCGGATAAACGAGAAGTCCGACGGTATGCATGATGTTCGATATTCGATGGCCTGATTCGTTGAAGTTAGCACAAAAGAGACAGGCGCGACGGCCAATCGATGGCCTGAAACATTGCATATATGACATTGAGGTCGGAGGCAGCAGAGGTCAGAATTCGCTCCATGAACCAGCACCCTGTTGGCTCAACCCACTCAAAGGAACGATCATGACTGCTTCTACGAAAGGATTTGCACTGGTCACGGGCGCATCGGCCGGCATCGGCGCCATCTACGCGGACCGCCTCGCCCGTCGCGGCTTCGACCTGATTCTGGTGGCGCGCAACCAGTCCCGGCTGGATGCGCTCGCAGACCGCCTCACGAGAGAGACGGGCCGCTCGATCGAGACCGTCGCCGCGGATCTCAACGACAAGGCCGCGCTCGCGAAAATCGAAACCCTGCTTCGCGAAGACTCGCGCATCACGATGCTGGTGAACAACGCGGGCGTCGGTTCGGTTGCGTCGGTGCTCGACGGCAATGTCGACGCCATGGAATCGATGATCGACCTGAACATCACGGCGCTGACACGCCTCACCTATGCAGCCGCGCCCGCGTTCGTCGCGAAGGGCGCGGGCACCATCATCAACATCAGCTCGGTGGTCGGCATTGCGGTCGAACTGCTGAACGGTGTCTATAGCGCGTCGAAGTCCTATGTGCTGAGCTTCGGCCATGCGCTGCAGCGCGACCTCGCAGGCAAGGGCGTGCGCGTGCAGACCGTGCTGCCGGCCGCGACGGCAACGGAGTTCTGGGACGTTGCGGGTTACGCGAAGCAAAAGGAAGCGGCGAGCACGATGACCGCCGACGACCTCGTGGATGCCGCGCTCGCCGGACTCGATCAGGGCGAACTGGTGACCATTCCGACGCTGCATGACGGCGACCAATGGACTAAGTGGGAAGCGGACCGTCGCGCGCTGACGCCCCGGTTCGCGAATGCCAAGGCTGCGCCGCGTTATGCGTCGAATGTCGAGTAACCCTGCGTCTAAAGAGAACCATCATGAACATCCTCAAATTCGGCGCGGCCGCGCTCGCGATGGCCACTGCCTTTGCGTTGCCGGCGAGCGCGTCGGCACAATCGCGCGGCAAGGTGCTTGTCGTGATGTCGAGCGCGCATGAGCTCGAACTGCGCGATGGCAAGCGCTATGAAACGGGCTACTACCTGAACGAGTTCGTCGTGCCGTATCGAAAGCTCGTCGAGGCGGGCTACGAGCCGGTCATCGCGAATCCGAAAGGCGACATGCCCGTCATGGACGCCAACTCGAACAACAAGATGTTTTTCGGCGGCGATGACACGGCGCGCGCAGATGCTCTCAAGTACGCGCAAGGCATCGCTCAACTGAAGCATCCGAAGACGCTTGCCTCGGTGGTCGCGGAGGGAACGGGCGGATATGTCGGCCTGTTCATTCCCGGCGGCCACGCGCCGATGGTGGATCTGCTCAAGGACCGCAATCTCGGCAAGATCCTTGTCGGCTTCCATGACAGTGGGCGTCCGACCGGAATCATCTGTCACGGGCCGATCGTGTTGCTGTCGGCGCTCCACGATCCGGACGCCTTCATCGCATCGATGATCGCCAATGACGGCAAGGCGAATTCGTTTGCGGCGGGCTGGCCTTATGCGGGTTATCGCCTGACCGTCTTTTCCACGGGCGAGGAGCAGCAACTCGAAGGCCCGAACGGACTCGGCGGCAATGTGCAGTTCTATCCGGTGAATGCGCTTGCGGAAGCGGGCGCGCATGTCGATACGGTCGCGAACTGGCATAGCAACGTGGTCGTTGATCGTGAGCTGATCACGGGTCAGCAGCCGATGTCAGCGCCGGAATTCGGTGACGTGCTGGTGGCGAAGCTGAATTCGCAGGCTCGCTGACATTTGAGCCGGGGCGCGCATGTGAACGGACCGGATTGCGTGGTTGATGCCGCTCTCAAGCTGATTCCGAGGTTCTACGTGATCCTTTCAGCCCATCGGCCCCGTGGTATCGCGACGAACGAGCTGGATGGGCAGGACATCGTGCACCGGTGCGCCCATCCCTCCGGCTCGAATGCGCTCGACGAGTCTGCGCGCGGCGGTGCGCGCCATGGCTTCGACGGGCTGTCGGATCGACGTCAAACCGACCAGCGGCGATCCGGCAAGAGGCATGTCATCGAAGCCGATGATCGAGAGTTGCTGGGGCACCGCGATGCTCTGCCTCTTGGCCGCTTCGAGCACACCCAGTGCGATCGTGTCGTTCCCGGCGACGATGCCCGTGACGCGGGTTTCCTCACTCAGCATCGCGATGGCGCTGGAGTATCCGGCCTCGCTGGTGTAATCGCAGTAGATCAACGGCACCGATGTCGGCGATATGCCCGCGCCCGCAAGCCACTGCAAGGCTCCTTTGACGCGATCTCTGCTGGTCGACGTATTCTGCGAACCCATGACAAGCCCGATCCGTCGATGTCCAAGCTGATACAGATGCTCGACTGCGAGTGCGCCGGCGTGAACGTTGTCCACCTCGACCGTGTCGACCCTCACATCGTCGACGGACCGGACGACGAGCACCAGCGGAATGCCGCGTCTCTGCATCTCTGCCACGACAGGTGAGTCGAGCGTCGCGGTGGCGAAGATCATCCCGTCGAGATAGCCGTCGATCAAAGGTCGAAATGCCAGCAGATTGTCCGCGTCGTTCATCGAGTCGATCATCAAGGTGATCTGATAGTCGAACTCCTGCAGGGCGTCATGAAGATGCGTCAGCAACAAGGTCATGAACCGGTTATGCAGCGCGCCGACGACCACCCCGATCAGCTTCGTCGCCGACTTGCGCGTGGACCGACCCTGCGACGGAATCCGGTAGCCCATTTCAGCCGCAACTGCCTGCACGGCGCCACGGGTCTCGCTACTGATCGCGGGATGACCGGCCAATGACCGCGACACCGTTGATACCGAGATGCCAAGGCGCTCGGCAACATCTTCGAGCCGGACTTTCGATGCCTTTGCGCGGATGCCTGTACGAGGTTTGGTTTGCATAAATTTGCATTGATGCGTTGTGAAAGCGATGTCGTATTTCCGCTTGAAATCGGCCGTCTAGGGAAAGTATCGAGCATTTGCGCAAAATTTGCATAAAAAATTGCGCTACATTTTCATCAACGCAGCCAGCCTTCAAACATACGGCGCAGCTGCTTCCCCGTCACCCCGCAAAAAAGGAAATGCAAATGGCAATCCAATACTTGAAGCATGGTTGTAGCGCGGAAGAATCGTCGCAAGACGCCGACAAGGTTCGTGACGTGGTCACGGGCATCCTCGGCGACGTTGCATCGCGCGGCGACGCGGCAGTCGCCGAACTCTCGGCGAAGTTCGACAACTGGTCGCCCGAAAGCTTCCGGCTGTCGGAAGACGAGATTGCGCGCTGTGTTCGCACGCTGTCGCCGGGCCAGCTCGACGACATCAAGTTTGCGCAGGCTCAGGTGCGCAACTTCGCCCAGGCACAACGCGAGTCCATTCGCGATGTCGAAATCGAGACGCTGCCGGGCGTGGTGCTGGGCCACAGGAACATGCCGGTCGATAGCGTGGCGTGCTATGTCCCCGGCGGCAAGTTTCCACTGGTTGCATCGGCGCACATGGGCGTCGTGACGGCGAAGGTGGCGGGCGTTGCGCGCATCATCACCGCATCGCCGCCGGTCGGTGGCAAGCCGAATCCCGCGGTGGTCGCGGCCATGCACCTCGGCGGCGCCGATGAAATCTACACGTTCGGCGGTGTTCAGGCGATCGCGGCGATGGCGCTCGGCACGCAGACGATCGATCCGGTTGCGATGGTGGTCGGACCGGGCAACGCCTATGTCGCGGAAGCGAAGCGTCAACTGTTCGGCCGCATCGGTATCGACCTGATCGCGGGGCCCTCCGAAACGCTGGTGATTGCCGACGACAGCGTCGATGCGGAACTGTGCGCGACGGATCTTCTGGGTCAGGCGGAGCACGGCTTCAACACGCCGGCCGTTCTTCTCACGAACTCGATGCAATTGGCGAAGGACACCATCGCCGAAGTCGAACGCCTGCTCGACATTCTGCCGACCGCCAACACGGCAGGGGTTTCGTGGCGCGATTATGGCGAAGTGATCGTGGCGGATACGCTCGAAGAGATGGTTCCGGTGGCCGATCGCATCGCATCCGAGCACGTTCAGGTGATGACGCGTGACCCGGATTACTTCCTGAAGAACATGAAGAACTACGGTGCGCTCTTCCTCGGCGCGCGCACCAACGTCGCCTATGGCGACAAGGTCATCGGCACGAATCACACGCTGCCGACGGGTAAGGCCGCGCGTTACACCGGTGGTCTGTGGGTCGGCAAGTTCATCAAGACCTGCACGTATCAGAAGGTGCTGACGGATGAAGCGAGCGCGCTGATCGGCTCGTATTGCTCGCGGCTCTGCGCGATCGAAGGCATGATCGCGCACGGCGAGCAAGCCAACATCCGAGTGCGCCGCTTCGGCAATCGCAATGTGCCGTACGGCACGGCCGTTCCCGCGTAATTGCCGCTGAGGAGACGCTCATGACTCGGACCAGGCCGCGGCCTCGAAACGACTTTCACTGGTTTTGTCAGGTGAACACCCAGTGGAAAGACATCGATATCTACGGGCACGTGAACAATGCCGTTCATTACACCTGGTTCGATACCGCGGTCAATGGATGGCTCATCGATCGCGGTCTTCTCGACCCGGTTCGCGGCGAGGCTGTCGGGCTGGTCGTGCGCACGAGCTGCGAGTACTTCGACGAGGTCGTCCTTCCGGACCTCGTCACGTGCGGATTGTGCGTCAGCCGAGTGGGGACGACCAGAAATGTGCTTCTGGAGGCGCTCGAGACGCTGCAGAACGTTGGCGGTGAACGGTAGATTGCTCCGCCGCGTGTCGTCGATATGCATTTTCAAGGTC
>NZ_JARUXO010000094.1:0-88491 GCF_031451275.1 Caballeronia sp. LZ029 | reverse complement strand
GATGGAGAAGCGACAACTATGAACTAGCCAGCGACAATTACACCCGTCGACCGGCCAGAATAGTTGTCGCTGACCGGCCGTGCCGCTTGACGCTGTCTATGTTATTTAGGTTCTTTCTCCACTCTCGAATAAGGTCCTACTGCTCGCAGGGACCGTCGTTCGCCAATCGCCACATGTCGGGCCTACGGTCGGCGCACACGTGCCTGAACACAGTACACGAGCGGCGCGATGGGACGACCTTCGGTCGATCGCTTCGTCTCGCGAAAGCGAGGTTTCGCGCGCTCGAGTTGCACTCTCCGTATCGATCTGTGGCGGTTGTACTTGTACGAAAGACTCTACGTCTCGATGATTTTACAATGGCACTCGATACGGGCGCATGCGTTCTCCACCGCTGATTTGAGCGCGTCCCTTGTAGCCAGAATTCCGGCCGGACGCGGATACGGTTCCAGGCACGCATATATCACTTCTCCCGTAACCACATGTCGAATCATCACGTCGACCCAGACACTATCTGACTCTCGAAGAGGCTTTGCGACGTCGAGCGAAACTTCATAGTCTTCGTGGACAATTGTCTCTGCCAATGTTGTTCTCCCATAACCAAATACACGTCTCGTTTTAACGGTCGAGCGTCGCCCAAGCGCTGCCACGGCCCCATACCCCCTTCCAACGGGCCGATGTTCGTTGCCAAGAATGGAGCACTTTCTTCCCCCACACTTAAGCACGGCTTAAGTCGATCAACGTTCCAAGCGTCCTATCGCGCCGCCTACATCGACGAAAGCGCGATAAGCCCGCGATCGGTCCGGTTGTGGCACCACGGTCGGATGACGCTCTCGCCACACTAGCCGTGCGCTGAAGTCAGTGCAATCAAGGTCTTTTTGTTTTCGAGATCGAACCAACGGAGAGGCGAGTTGCGTCCAGGCTCAGCCCGACGCACCGATCGCTCAGCCAGCCCAGCACTGAAATTTTGCGGAACTCTTGTGCCAACGCGCGGACTGACTGTAAGTGAGAGTAACTGAGATGGGAGAAATTACCGATGCAATCGCTAAGTTCGGCAAATTGGTTCGACTTCGGGGCAATTTTCGGCATCCCGGCAATCGAGTGGCTCTATGCCGCGATTGCCGTGTTCGTGAGCTATCTGATTTTGTCAGGCGCACTTCGCGTCTGCGTCGCGCGCCTTGGCGCGATTGCGGCAAAAACGTCAACCCATTTTGACGACATTGTTGTTGATGTGCTTGACCGCACTCATCGGTTAACAATCGTGATGGCGTCGATATTAATCGGAGCGGAGTTCATCGACCTATCGGCCAAATGGGATAATCGAATCAGCCACCTGTGGTTCCTCGTCATCGGCTTTCAGCTCGCGTTATGGGTTAATCACGGCGTCTCAGTTTGGACTGCGCAGCGGCTCACCAGTGCGGCAGCTACCGCCCACAATCCCGTCATCACGACGATGATGTCGTGGATGCTCCGCGCATTGCTGTGGTCTGTTCTCCTCCTGGCTATCCTGGCCAATATGGGGGTCAATATCACCGCTTTCGTTGCCAGCCTGGGGGTCGGCGGTGTCGCCGTCGCACTCGCTGTCCAAAGCATTCTTAGCGATCTTTTCGCGTCCTTGGCCATCGGGCTCGACAAGCCGTTTGAGATCGGGGACTTCATCGTGTTCAATGACGTCGCCGGTAGTATCGAGCACATCGGTCTCAAAACAACCCGCATTCGTAGCCTGAGCGGAGAGCAGATTGTCTGCAGCAACACCGAGCTGCTCAAGAACACAATACACAATTACAAGAGAATGTCAGAGCGTCGGATTGTATTTGCCTTCGGCGTCACGTACGAGGCCAAACCCGAGCAGTTGAGAGAGGTCCCGCAGATTGTGAAGAAAGCCGTTGATTCTGCGGGTAACACGCGGTTTGACCGGGCGCACTTTAAGCAATTCGGCGAGAGCTCGCTGGACTTTGAAGTCGTGTACTACGTCACCGATTCCAGCTTCAACCTGTATATGGATATTCAACAGAAAATCAATCTGGATCTCATGACGGCGTTGACCGAGCACGGCATGGACTTCGCCTTCCCCACCCGAACGCTTTACGTTGTCGGCGACGGCATGAAGCAAGCGGAACAAAGCAATAGCGAGCCTACGCGCCCGCGCATCCGAGCTTTTGGCAATTCTTCGACGCCTATCAATGGCTAGCGCGCGCTAGCTGAGACAGACACCGCGTCGCATGTCGCTGTCGCCCACCGGGTGGCACTCAAGGCTGCTGAGTAAAAAAGGATCGTCTGTGCTTGACATCATCGCAATTAGCATTTCGATGACCGCGATCCTGGCCTACGTGAATCATCGATTCATCAGGCTTCCGACGACCATCGGCGTCATGGCGACTTCGCTGGGGGTCTCCGCCTTGCTCGTCGTCCTCGACGGGCTAGGATGGGACGTGCTCGGCTTCGTCCATCGCTTGAAGCTAGCCGAAGCAGGTTTTCTCCAGTCCGTCGACTTCAGTCAATTGCTATTGCAGGGGATGTTGTCGCTTTTGCTATTCGCGGGCGCGATGCATGTCGATCTCGCCAGGCTTGCGAACTATCGTTGGCACGTTTTGGCGCTCGCCATCGTGAGCACAAGTATCTCAACTGCCGTCATCGGCGTCGCAATGTGGTTGGTGTTGCCATCTCTCGGCATGCACCTGTCTCTGCCCTATTGTTTGGTGTTCGGCGCTCTGATCTCCCCGACCGACCCGATTGCGGTCATGGGCATCCTACGTTCCTCGGGCGCGCCTCGCAATCTTGAAATTGTCATTACTGGCGAGTCCCTCTTCAACGACGGCGTTGGCGTCGTGCTCTTTTCTCTGCTGCTGGCCCTGGCAACAAGTGGCGATGCACCGAGTGCGTCTAAAGCTTCCCTCATCCTGTTGCGCGAGGCTGGCGGGGGCCTTGCTTTCGGCTGGATATTGGGTTACGCCCTGTATCGACTCCTCGCATCAGTCGACCAATATCAAGTGGAGGTATTGCTCACTCTTGCCGCCGTCCTCGGAGGTTACGCCCTGGCCAGACATCTGGAACTCTCTGGTCCGCTCGCCATGGTCATTGCCGGCGTGATGACAGGAAATCGTAGTCGCAAGCAGGCTATGTCAGAGACAACGCGACACTATATCGACATGTTCTGGGAGCTGGTCGACGAAATTCTCAACGCCTTCCTTTTTGTTTTAATTGGAATGCAGGCCCTGCTCGTCCCATTCACCTCAAGGATGATACTGGCGGGCGCTCTCGCCTGCATCATTGCGCTCGCAGCGCGGCTCCTGACCGTCGGCGCTCCGATTGCCTTTCTCAAAAGCGCTACTGGACTGCCACGCGGCTCATGGGTAGTCCTCACATGGGGCGGCTTGCGTGGTGGCATCTCCGTCGCACTGGCCCTTTCGCTTCCGAGCGGTGACGCACGTGATATCACGCTGGCCATGACCTACCTCGTGGTCGTGCTCTCGATCTTCGGTCAGGGACTGACTATCGGACGCGTGGTTCGCAGGTCCGTCTGCGCTCGTGCAACCGATGGAATGACCGATTCAGACCGATGCTAGCGCTAGGTTTAACGCTGATCCCCGCACCTTGGATTCGTCATGCTGAGCACGGGGCGGCATCCGTACATGCCCGTCGACCCCTAACGAGAACGCCGGAGGCAAACTGATGCAGCTACTCGGTCTTCAACTCAACAAGCCTTCGTTCTGGGACATCACGCTCACCATGGCGGGCTGCGCTCTCCTCGTGCTACTCGTTTTTGCATGTTGCCTGGCGCTTGGATACGTTCCCGACCTCGTTACCAAGCTATTATTTACGGTATCCTTGATGTGGGGCGCATTGTGCAGTCTCTTTGGACTTCGACCATCGTCGGGACGCCGCCATGTTGTCGTTATCGTAGGAGGATGGATCCTTCTCGGTACGGTGTCACTTTTTGCGGTTCAGGCAGCAAGCGTTTGAGAAAGGGTTCCCCTGTCAACCCGATCGCTCCCCAACATCGCTTTTGGAGAACTTAAGGCAGTTGTCAAAAGGGCCGCTCCATGAAGGCAAGGCAGCGAGCGCATCAATCGACTGGGAACGCCGCCGTGCACGAATCGTGTCGATTAATGATGCAAATACAAGCGCTTTCGCTGCGGTTTGGAGTGCTTTGAGGATGACGTTGCCCACATTCCTCCATACGTGAAGCAGTAGCCTGAGAGGTTTGATCCGGGTACGATCTTGGCCCAATCTGACGATCCCTCCGCTCGCATCTTCGGATACGACAGTCCGAATGTCTCCGCATTTGCGCTCCCCGCTTGGCGCGCGCCCGCACCGTTCGTCGCGTTATTGTCAGTTGCGAAGGACGCGGTAGGAACAAGAAGGGCAATGCAAATTCCGGTACTTAAAAGGCAACTCATTTTTCTCTCCCGGTGTTCGGTCGGAGTTTCTCATGTTAGGGTAATACGATCGAAGCTTATCTCTCAGCCGCGAAGCGGTTCTCACGCATCGCCGCGTGTTCGACGTTTCGCTAATTGAAGCATCAGTGCAACTTGTCGATCGCCAACGGCAGCGGTCTTACTTCTCAAGTCTGCGAGACATCGCTTAAGTCAGCCTTAAGACAGGTCGTTGACACGCCGCCCAGCTAGTCCCAAATTCCACGCAGCAGCGGCTCTGTCCATTCAACAAGTGACGTGCTAGGGTAACGGTTTGCTCGTCGATAGTCGATACCGATGCGCGCCCGATCGGCGATTAATAAAGCCGGCGTACGCGCGCCATCGCGGCAGTTTCTATAAAAGCAATGACGAGCGGCTGGTCTCGGTGTTGTTATGGGCTAAGGAGACTCGATCATCGTCAGAGAACTTGTGACGCAGCAGCATCTGGCACTCGTGCTAAGCCTTTGTTTGACCCTGCTTGCTTGTTCCCGGGAGGACGGTCCGTTTGCCATGTCTCCAGTACTAACGGCTCGCACGGATGCTTCCGCGACGCGGGTCGCCACGTGCATTGAGTCTCATTGGGCTGACGCGACACGCAATCTGAGTTCTGCCGAGGCGAATCATTCGATCTTGGTACGTGCAAGAACCTTTTTCGCAGGCGTCCAAATCGGTGCACGACTAACGCAAATGTCCGGTCACACAAGAGTCGAGTATTTTGAGAGACGCCTTGCGGACCGCCGCTACGTTTCGATGGTTCGGAAATGTCTGCATCCTGGCGTGCGGGGCGAGCCCTAATCAATTGGGCGCCATCGGCGCACCACACGAACACTATTCATTGCTCCGCCGGATTATTCGCGACGGCGCGCACGCCCAAAGCCAGCAGACGCAACTGAATCTTATCTTCCTCGAGATCAAGCGCGAGCTCGGCTCGTTTCTGCGCTAGTACGGAGTGACGAACAGCCGCCGCCGCGAACGCGGCGTCGCCGTTGCGAGCGAGCAACGCCAAGGACTTCTGCAGCCGTATTCCGACTTCGACCATGCTCGCTCCATCACGGGACATCGGGCCGAAGAAGTCGTCGAAGAGATCATCGAGCGACAAGCCGGGCACGAAGATCTGGCCGCAGCCCGGCATCGTATCCTCCTTCAACTCCAGTCGTTTGTCCCACAGCGACAAGATACGCACGCCCCTACCGATGACATCGATCGCAGTGCCGGGGTCATTGACTGCCGGAGAAAGAGCACGTGACGCAATCTCAGAAAGGACCGAAATGCCAAAACGTGGATCCTGTTCGAATGAGCGCCGCACGCCAACTGTAAACGCGGCCCGAATCGACTCTACAGGCACGTCATCCAGCACTTCAATATGGGTCAGTACCGTGTGCTTGTCGACGAAGCTCCCCGGAAGGACACGAAGGGCAAACGAGGTGGACAGCTCCTCGGAAAGCTCACCGAGGGCCTGCATGTCGATATGCTGGATATAACCAATTGCATTTGAGTGCACAGCACGCCCACGTGCCAAGAACTTCTCATGTGGTAACGGACTGCCGCCCAGATAAGGATGCTTGAGTCGCTGCTCCAGCGCATCGACTGCGGCCGCCTCAACGCGATCCGACGTTTCACCGAGTCGGCCGAGACGAGCAAGGTGATCAATCCATCGCAGAAGCGTATATACGATCAACACTATGACCGCAATCGTCACCGCGAACATCACGACACGTCCGTTTTTTCCGTACAGGCCCGTGCTTAAAGCGATGATGCCGACTAGACTAAACAGAAACGAACCGATAAACGTAGCGAGTACATTCTGAGTTGTTGTGTCTTCAACAAGCAGTGGCGTAGCACGAGGCGTTACATTCGTTGTGGCCGACCCGTAGGCAGACACCATGATGTTTAGAGAAAATGTGGTAGCCGCCAACATGCTCGACGCGATGATGCCGAGAATATTATCAACCGCGTCTGCGCCGACGCGTGTGGAAAGCTCGTCTGGAATATAGCGCTTGACTGCCAGCGCGAGCAACGCCGTCGCGACACCTAAAACGGAGAAGAGGCCTGTGCGAAACCACAGTCGCTTGCTGATCCTTTTCAGCACCCATTGCCATCGAGCGATCATATCGAGACACTCCTCTACTCTGCTTATCGTTCCGCTTTCTTGAAGGGCCAAATCTTCTCCATGATTGGAGTAGTCTGACGCAGCGACCACACACAGAAACTGTTAAGCCCTATTCTGACGACGCCTCGACTTCGCCGCCGAGTGTACGACCGTCGCTATCACGTTGCGATTTTCGGTCGTTGCCGACCATTCTGCAATGCCGAGGTCGATGAGCGTTACGACGAGGAGAACAGGGCGCCCACCAATTAGAGCGCCGAGTGTAAGACCGACTTCCTGATTGGTGCCGCCGTACACTGGGACGACATAGACCGCACCAAATCATCCCTCGACTTGATCGCATTGCGCCGATCGCAGCCTCCGTTCCTGGTCGATCACGAGCCGCTCGTGGACGGTCTTCAACAGCATACTTCCATCTCAACGCGCGCATCCGGTCTGCTATTGGCCTGTTGTGCGATCCTGGCGTCGTGGAAGGATTTGCTTTAAAGAGCGTCCATTCGCACGCTGGAGCCCGAGCCGCCACACGGACCGGCTTTTGCAGTCGTTTCGAAAAGCGGCAGTCCGGCGGTGATACGGTGATGCTGACAGTCAGCGAAGAGCTCGGTGCGCTCGTTGAACTATTTCTTTCTCTCGTCGCTATTGGTCTGTCGATGTTCACTGGGAACCTGCTGCTCGACGCGCTCGACAACTTGACAGCGTCGGCGGCGGCCTGATCCTGATAACAACCGTACTTTTCGTGGCGCGCGAGTCGCTCTTCATTGCGGAGTCGGCGAACAAGCGAACAAGGAAACGCTTGAAGCGATGGATACGTGGCTTGGACGACGCGCCGAGACTCGGCGAATCGTGATCTGATTGTTTCAAACTGGTGGGGACGATTTCGTCGTCGCGGTTCAGGACGCACTGAACCTCTCGACGACACAGACGAATTTGTTCGCATGATCGCCACATTGAGAGTGCCCAGCGGTGAGATTCCCTGGAGCAAGATGGATATTTTCGAACCGGTCTTCCCTGACATCTCAAACCGCTTCGGACATCATTGGCCTGCGACCGTAGAAGTCTCTGATGAAATGCATTATTTGGCTTAGCCCGTCGTACCCCCGCCTTCACGCTCGCTCTTTACCGATCCTCCTCGACCCTCCGGTCCCATTGCTGAGCAGAGACGCCGACAGCATTTATCACGAAGCGTTCCTCAGACGCGCACTCTAGGTTCCGAGGGCCGCAGTGAAGGCGCATCGCCGGATTTCCAGCAAGCCAGACGCGAACGGAGTCACCCGCGCCCACCAGAGCATTCCGTCCCCATGCTACCCGGTATGTCAACGGCTCGCGAAAAAGCTGCCCATCTGATTGCGGTTCGACGATAGCCTCACCGGTGCCGAGGTCGCCCTCGATCAAGCGCAAGCGCACGATGGCACCATTATCGGCTTTTCCGGTGTAGATGACCGTATGGTCATAGCCATCGGCATAACAAACGGCGGACGCCAGAAAGAAGGAGATCGAAAGTAGCGCAGAAGTTCTGGTCATTCTGAAAGCTGGCTCCACTACACCCGTGCCTGTCGAAACAGTTGAAAGCTTACCACGCGACAGTTCACTATTCCCGCGCAACGGTCGTGTGAGATCTGCGCATTTGATGTGGGCAAAGGTTCCTCAGGCTCCTTCGGCACCGGATCGCCTTCATCGGCGTCTTCCTTGTCCCGGTCTGCGGTCGCCAACGAGTCCGTTGGCATGCGGTACGCACTACCCTACGTCGCTCTGCGCGTCCTGTCCACTACGGTTCCCTAATTGAAATGGAGACAACCCGGACAATTTGGGCTGCTTCGCTACTGCGTTTGCAGCCCCGCCGACGAAACCGCGCATCGATGACTTCTCATCGCGATCTCAGTTCTAACCGAATGTTAGTACCCGCTAATGATGAATTGCCGCGCGCAGCGTTTTCACTTCGCGCTCAGAGATCGGGGTGGCATGATTGCCCCAGGCATTGCGGATGAAACTGACAACCTCGGCAATCTGCAACGACGTTAGCTGGTCGTGAAATCCGGGCATCTCCTGCGGCGCGGGTCCTCTCTCGGTTGCGGGGCTCTTGCTGCCCTCGATCACAATGCGCAAAACCGATGTTGCGTCTTCCGCCATGACGAGCGGACTTCCTGCTAGCGCCGCAACCTTTCCCGGTTGCCCCCGTCCATCAGCTTCATGGCAGCGCGCACAGAACGATAAGTAAACGCCCGCCCCATGTCGCTCGACTTCGCCCGTACCGAGACTTCGTATCGTCTGGACCTTCGCGTGCTGATTGTTGTCGAAACTGCCGTAGGCCATTTTTGCAGGAAGTGACTTCAGATAGGCTGCAATCGCCTCGAGATCCGGCGCGCTCAGATGCTGCGTGCTTTCTTCGATAACAGGTGCCATGGCGCCGAACGCCATGGCGCCGGCGCCGTGACCGGTCCGCAAAAATCGTGCAATGTCCTCGGCGGACCAACGGCCGAGTCCGCTTGCCGGATCTCCAGTCAGATTGGGCGCGGACCAGTGATCGTTCACGGCGCCCGTCAGGAACCACGGTGAAGCCTCGCTGTACCCGAGTTCGTTGTAGGCCGGCCCGCGCGGCGTATGGCATGCGCCGCAGTGTCCAAAGCCTTGCACGAGATAAGCACCACGATTCCACTGCGCGCTTTGCTTCGGATCGGGAACATACTGATCACGATTGGCGAACGCGAAACTCCAGAACAGCAATCCCCAGCGCTGGTTGAAAGGGAACGGCAGCTCCGTCACGGGTGCGCGTTTGGCGGCCGGCTTCACACCGTGCATGAGATAGGCATAGAGTGCCACCACATCGGCATCGCTTACATTCGCAAGCGACGGGTATGGCATGGCCGGATACAATCGCTTGCCATCGCGGCGCCGACCAAAGCGGATCGCTTGCGAAAACTCTCTGAGCGTATAGCGCCCAATCCCGTACGTGGAATCCGGTGTGATGTTGGAGGCGTAGATCGGGCCAAAAGGTGAATTGATCGCCAAGCCGCCGCCCAGCGGCGTATGATCCGCCGCGTCATGGCACGCGGCGCAATCGCCGGCCTTCGCTAGATATTCGCCGCGCGCGATTAGCTTCGGATCGTTTGCGAGCGGCGATGCGGCATCAACGTTCGCAGGTAGATTGTCCCCTGCGCCCTGACTGCACGCACCCGTCAAGATGGCTGCTCCGATCAGGATCGAGGCGGCGAGGCAGCGGCTTGTTCGGATCGACTTTTCCATTTCCTAGTGCTATCGGCTACAGGAGAGAAAAAACACTTCGGCCTGGATCGTGAAGACCAGGCCGATCACAAAGCCGCAGCCGATCAGCGCGCTGCACAACGCGATGAAGCGCTTGCGTGTCACTTCTTCTTGCTCGCGTGTAGGCTGCGCATGCGAGGCTTCGCTATCTGCGTCGGCCCCCATGCGCCGCTGCAATCGCTGCAGGAAAACGAAGCCGAAGGTCGCCATTCCCGCGGAGATCACGGAAATGAGCATGGCCACAATCGATGTCCCATACAGCCACGCATGTAGATGCGAGACGCCCGACTGAGGTGGGGGCGGCGTGTTGCTCGAGCAAGCCTGTGCGGAAATCGTCTCCGAGACAATCACCTGGAGCAACCACGCACCCGGCGACAGAAAGAAGCCCGCACACGCGCAGAGCGCGAGACGCCGTCGTTCCTCGCGAGCTAGCCGCGTTTCGCTGGTTGCGCGCCGTTGCATCAGTGACCTCTGAGCCAAACCGGCGTCAAATAGAGCGACGTAAAGATGAACAGCCACACCACATCGACGAAGTGCCAGTACGCCCCGCCAATGCGTATCGGCGCGTAGCGTTCCTCGTCGAAATAGCCGAGCGCGATCCACACCGCCAGCAGCGACAGGATCACCAGACCGACAATGACGTGCGCCAAGTGAAATCCAGTGATGGTGTAATACAGCGAACCATACAGATGCGCGGTTGGGCCATATGGATGATCGTGCCACTCCTTCAGCTGGATGCCGACGAACAGACAGCCCAATATGATCGCGACCACCATCCAGCTCAGCGCCCGGCCGCGTCGGCTCTTCTTGAGTGAGCGCTCGGACAGCCACGCGAACACACTGCTTAGGAGTAGCACAGCGGTGCTCGCTGCGCCGATGCCGATCTTCGGGAGCCCTTCCGGCGGCCACGGCAGCGATGTCTGCGATTGCGAATAGAAGTAGCCGAAGATTAGATAACCGAACAGACTCGCCTCGGTGAGTATCAGCGCGAGCACGCCCCACCAGCCGCCCGAATGCTCGCCCGCGCTGCCCACTGGAAGTGTACCGTCGTGCCGCGCAGTGTCGACGCGCGCAGTCTGGTCGGGCTTCGGTGGTTCACGCTGAGCAAGCGAACGGCGCGGCCAGAGCCAGGCCACAGTCGTCGCCCCGCACGCGCTAAGTGCGATGAGCGCAAACGCGGGCGAATGCAGCAACATCGCGACAAACATCAGCGCGGCAAACAGTCCGAGGAAGAAGGGTGACCACGCGTCCTCCGGCATTTTCAGGATCACGTCCGGCATACCGCTCAGCGGATGTACGCCTAGGGCCTCGCGCCCTTGATGCAGCAGATAACCTGAATCGAGGCGGGAAAGTCCGCCTGGCGGATGCAGGCGTGGCTCCCAGAGCGGATGGCGCGATCCAACTTGCGGAAGCACTGCGAAGTTGTAAGCCGGTGGCGGCGATGGCGTGGACCATTCGAGCCCGGGTCCATCCCAGGGGTTGTCGGGCGCGTTTCTGCCGCGCCTTGCCGACCAGAGCGCATTTACCGCAAACAGGAGCACGCCGATGCCGAGCAAAAACGATCCGATTGAGGTGATGAGATTGGACGTGTCCCATCCCATGCCTTCGGGATAGGTATAAACGCGTCGCGGCATGCCGAGCAGACCGGAGATATGCATCGGAAAGAAACCCACGTTGAACCCGATGAACACGGTCCAGAAGGCGATCTTGCCGAAGCGTTCATTCATCAGCCTCCCGGTGAATTTCGGGAACCAGTACGTGATGCCACCCAGCACCGGAAATACGTTGATGCCGAGGAGCACGTAATGCAGATGTGCCACCACGAAATACGTATCCGTTAATTGCCAATCGAGCGGCACGGCCGCAGTCATGACTCCGGAGACGCCGCCCACCACAAACATGAGCACAAAGCTCCCGAAGTACAAGAACGGCACGGCGAAGACCGGTCGGCCGGTCCAGATTGTGGCGATCCACGCGAAGACCGCCACTGCGCTGGGTATTGAAATGAGCATGCTTGCCGCGCCGAAGAACGCCAGTGCAAGGGGCGCGATGCCGGTGGCGAACATGTGGTGGATCCACACCTCGAAACCGATGATCATCGTGGCAACCGTGGACATCGCCACAGCGGCATAGCCCACCAGCGGACGGCGGCAGAAAGTCGGCAATGCGTCCGACACGATGCCCATCGCGGGGAGCACAACCACGTAGACCCACGGGTGGGCGAACATCCAGAACAGATGTTGCCAGAGCAGCGGCCGGCCGTCGGCCGCGACATCGAAGAAATGCGTGCCAACGTTGCGGTCCATCCATAGCAGCATAAACGCGAGGCTGACCGCCGGAACCGCGAACAGGTTGGCGAAGGAGATGGTGAGCGTTCCCCACACGATGATTGGCAAGCGGTCGACCGACATGCCCACTGCCCGCATGCGAAACAACGTGACCACAAAGTTCACCGCACCCACGGTGGTCGAAATCCCCAACAACACCATGCCAAGTGCATACACGTCGATGTTCGGCCCGTTGTTGTAGTCGAGCGATGAAAGCGGCACATAGTTGAACCATCCCGCATTGGGCGCCTGCCCCAGCGGGAAGCTGCAATACAGGAAGATTCCTGCGAACACGTAGACCCAGTAGGACAGGGCGTTCAGCCGCGGAAAGGCCATATCACGCGAACCAAGCATAAGCGGCCAAAGAAAATTGGAGAAGCCGCTCAACACCGGCAGCGCGTACAGAAAGATCATCGTCACGCCATGCATCGTGAAGAGCTGCGCGTATTGCTCGGGCGTCAGCAGCGACTGGTTCGGCTGCGCCAACTGCAGGCGCATGATGAGCGCCTCGACCCCGCCCAAAAGCAGGAACACGAACGCCGTGACGATGTAGCGCAAGCCGATCTTCTTGTGATCGACGGTCGTGAAAAACCCTCGCCAGCCCGGCTCGGTCTCCCATATCTCGCGCAAACGCTTCTCAGCTTCCGAACCCTGTTCCACGCGACCAATTTCGGGCTCGCGCCGAAACGCGACTCGGGCGATTCGGATGACGCTGCGCTCAGGGGTCGTGGACATCGTCTAAGCCTTTTACCTTAGCGTGGCGAGATAGGCAGCGAGATCGCCTGCCTCCGAAAGCGTGAGCTTCATGTCCGGCATGAGGCATTCAGGCTTGATCTCTTGCGCATGTTGGATCCATTTCATCAGGTTCTCCGGCGTGTTCACGAGTGTCCCCGCTGCGATCAGCCTGCGCGTCAGTAGATGAGTGAGATCGGGGGCTTGCACGCCGGCGGATCCGCTGCCTCGAACGGTATGACATCCCGCGCAGCGCTGTTCAAAAAGTTTTCCTCCGCGCACCGCCTGCGGCGTCGCGGGCATCGGCGCGGGCTGTCGTTGCGCGGCAAGCCAACGCTCAAAGTCAGCCTGAGGCTGCGCATAAACTTCAAGTGCCATATGTGCATGCTGCGCGCCGCAGAATTGCGTGCACTGGCCGCGGTAGACACCGGGCCGGTCCGCCTGGATCCACTGCCGGTTCATGACGCCCGGAACGGTCTGCGTCTTGCCCGCCAGCTCGGGCACCCAAAACGCATGAATGACGTCGGCGCTCTTGAGCTGAATGAGTACGGGCTTGCCAACTGGGATATGAAGTTCGTTGGCCGTGGGAAACCCTCCACTGTCTTGGCCATAATCGATCTTCCACCACCAGTCATAAGCCGTCACAGTGACCGTCACTGCCGGTTCTTCCGGCGGGTCGGCGACTTGCGCTAATACCACCAGCATGTAGATCGTGATGCCGAAAAGCGCGAGCACCGAGATGGCTGTGCCGACATAGACCAGCTTCAACCCGCCTTGCGCAGTAAGCGCTTCAGGATCGCCCCGCTTGCGCCGCCGAAACATCGCAAGAAGGAGCATCGCGGCGATAACGATGCAAACGAAGCTGCATAGGGCCGCGAGAACCCAGCCAAGGTGTAGCACTGGGAGCGCCGCTGGGCCCTTGCCGTGCAGGAAATAGGCGAGCGGGGTCGGGCCGCTCGTGATGGTCTCGCCCGGCGGCGACTCCGCGCCGTAGGCCAGGGTGCACTGTCCGACACCCGCAATAGCCGAGATTGCAAACGAGAGAAGCAGAAGCGGTCGGCGCACGGAGCTCACATCTTCTCCTTGGTGCCGCGTCGGATGAGCCACCAATTGACTGGGTATGTCGTCACGAATCCCGCGATCATCGCCACCTGCATCCTGACCCAATAGGTGGGGTCCGTCGGATCGAGCGGACTGGCGAGTTCCGCAAAAGCAATCATGGCCCCGAACATGCCGATTTCGTAGGCAAGCAACGACAAGGTGTCCGCCTTGATCGCCGCAATGATGCCCGCCCGGAGGTCAAGCCCTCGCATCGGCGCGATGGAAAAATACTGAAACACGATGCCAATGAAGTAAGCCAAAGTGAATGCGACTGCCAGCTTCGCGGCCAGTGCGGACCCTCCAATCGACCATCCGAGCCAGAACGCGAGCCACTCGCCAATAAAGTCACCGAGCGCGCATCCTGCACCACAATGCGTCGCTCCGAGAAAGGCTGCTCGCCACATCGGCGGCTCGTCCTGCTGGATATGCGCGATCGCCCGCTGCTGTTGGCGTCCAAAGGAAAAATACAACGCAAGGCCCACTGGCCCCCAGTACAGCATCGTCAAAGGCCAGACGACCGCCATAATCGCCATTTTCTGACGATGCCCACCTACCGTAACGTCCCAAGCCACGACGCACGCGCTGACTACCGACAGCGCCAACCAAGTAGACGAGAACGTGCTTGCCGAGAGCAAGGGCATGAATGTTCTTCCTAGAGACACGGGCCTAAGACCGCGAGCCCATTGCTGTGCCAAGGGCGTTAGCTCGACCGTACGCGGCAGGAAGCGAAGAGCAAACTGCATTCCCCTCGCGCAGGATTTTTTTTGGCGTCGTACACTCCTTTTTCTTTCATCCAGCGATGGCTCTGCTTTCAGATTGCTACGGTCGCTTCCGGCCTTCATAGCGATGAGCCAGCGCCTCATACAACGGCGGTGCAAAAAGCCGTGACACCTGGCTTGCAATCAAAGCCGTTGCCATCAACGATATGACAAGCGAATGCCCGTTAATCATCTCGATGACGATCACGAAGGCGGTGATCGGGCTCTGAGTCACTGCCGCGAGATATCCCACCATGCCCAATGCAATCAGCATCGAGAGCTGCATGTGCCCAAAGAGCATGTGCAGCGCGTTGCCGATTCCCGCGCCGATAGCAAGGGAAGGCGCAAACAGGCCGCCAGGCGCACCCGGAAGATAAGAGCCGATCATCGAAACAATCTTTAACACGGGGTACTCCACGCCAAGCTGGACGCGTCCCTCGAGCATGCCTCGCGCTTCCGCGTAGCCGCTACCGAAGGTATGACCGCTCGTCGAGATGCCAATCAGCGCGATAACAAGTCCACACGCAGCGCCAAAGAGCACGGGGTGCCGCTCGCGCCAGTCCCGCAGTGACTTCGGCATCCACCGGTGGGTGTTCAACAGAAGCCAGCAGAAGATGCCGCCGGCCACGCCCGCAACGACGCCAATCGCGACAACGGCCAGCGCCAATAGATTAGGAAAGTCGGATCCGACGTTGATCGAACCGAAGTAGGTGTAGTTACCCTGAAGGCCCAGCGAGACTACACCGGCAAAAATGATCGCCGTAATCAACACGCCGCTAGTGCGCTGCTCGAAGCTTCGCATCAGTTCTTCAATGGCGAACACGACGCCGGCGAGCGGGGCGTTAAACGCGGCGGACAATCCCGCCGCTGCCCCCGCCAGCGCAAGCCGTCGCTCGAGACCGGCGGCCCGAAGCGCGCGCACCCGGGTCGGATAAAACCGTCGAAGCGAATACATCAATGCGGCGCCGACATGAATCGTCGGTCCTTCCCGGCCGATCGTGAACCCGCCCAGGATCGACAGAAACGAAATCCCAATCTTGCCGACCAGTATCCTTAAACTAAGCAACTCGGGCGCACGCTCACGTGCACCGTGCAATGTTGCAATCACCTGAGGGATGCCGCTACCCTCGGCGCCAGGAAAAAAGCGCCGTGTCAGCCAGACGCCCAAGGCGCCAATCGCTGGCGTAAGCGGCAACGGCAACCACCAATATTTTTCGGTGATAAGCAGGAAGTGCTCATACCCGAAGTCGATTAGGCGAGCATAAAGGACGGCGAGCACGCCCGTCGCGATGGCACCGAGCCAGAAAATTCCGTAATGAAACCACAGGCGTCGCCCTCGTCTGAGTGAGCGCGGTCCGATTATTGTCTTGAGTTGCATCCTAATGCCTGGTCGGTTGCTGCTATTGTGTCAGACTGTGCCATAAAGTATCCACTTTTAGTTATGTCACATCATGCCTTTTTTTCCACGCATTGAAAAAGTGACAGGATAGCGGCCGCGCCCAGCCGGGGAGCGCAGGCTTCGCCAGCGTTTGCTACGATGACCTTCTCGGTGGGGCGGCTTTCTTCTGGCATCCGTTCAAATCTTCGGCCGTCTCCGTTTCCTGACCTTCTCTCTTTAGCCTCAACATGAAGCGACCTGCATCAGCAAAAAGGGCGACTCCCGATAAGAAAGATCTCGAGCGGCTTTCCGCTTTCCGTTATCAGTTGCGACGCTTCCTGCGTTACTCAGAAGAGGTGACCCAAGCCGAAGGCGTGACGGCGCTGCAGTATCAGCTTTTGCTTCATGTCGTCGGCTTTCCCGAACGAAATTGGGCTTATGTGGGGGAACTCGCCGAGCGTCTGCAGGCAGCGCCCAACGGTACTGCAGCGCTCGTCAACCGGTGCGAATTGGCAGGTCTTGTGGTTCGGAAGCCAGCAAGGGACGATCGCCGACAGGTTGAAGTGCATCTGACTGCAAAAGGAGAACGCTGCCTCATGAAGCTTGCCAGACTGCACTTGGCTGAGATCGACTCGTTGGGATGGCTGATTTCCGCGTCCGAGTAGTGGCTGACACACTCAGTACAGTGATTTCTTAGTCGCACGGTCGAAGCTACACCGCCATAAGGATTTCATTGCCCTTTCGCTGCCTTGACCAGCGCCTGTCCGGCATGTCAATTGCGCTCGACGTTGTACTCAAGGAGCGCGATTCCGCACCCGTTGTATTTGTGTCGCGATACTCCTCTCACCGCCTTGCCGTCCGATCGAGGAGTTCGCTGTTATGTCGACCACTGTTGGAGACTTTTTAATCGACCGTCTGCACGCCTGGGGCGTGCGCCGCATCTACGGTTACCCCGGCGACGGTATCAACGGCGTGTTCGGCGCGCTTGCTCGCGCGAAAGGCAAGATCGAGTTCATTCAGGCGCGCCATGAAGAGATGGCTGCGTTCATGGCCTCCGCGCATGCGAAGTTCACGGGCGAACTGGGTGTGTGCATTGCCACTTCGGGACCGGGCGCGGCGCACCTGCTCACTGGCCTCTATGATGCGCGGCTCGACCATATGCCGGTGCTGGCCATCGCGGGCCAGCAGGCGCGCGCGGCGCTCGGCGGTCACTATCAGCAGGAGTTAGACCTTCCCGCGATGTTCAAGGACGTCGCCGGCGCGTTCGATCAGCAGGCGAGCGTGCCGTCGCAGATTCGCCATCTCGTCGATCGCGCGGTGCGGATCGCAATATCGGAGCGCAAGGTGACGGCGCTCATTCTGCCCAACGATCTGCAGGACCTCGAATACGAGCCGCCGGGCCGCAAACATGGCACGGTGCATTCGGGCGTCGGTTATAGCGCGCCGAAGGTCCTGCCTTACAGCGACGATCTGCAACGCGCCGCCGACGTTCTTAATGCGGGCAAGAAGGTCGCGATTCTTGTCGGCGCGGGCGCATTGCAGGCGACGGATGAAGTCATCGCCATCGCGGAGAAGCTCGGCGCGGGCGTCGCTAAGGCGCTCCTCGGCAAAGCCGCATTGCCCGACGATCTGCCCTTCGTCACGGGCTCAATCGGCCTGCTCGGCACCGAGCCGAGCTACAAGATGATGACGGAATGCGACACGCTGCTCATGATCGGCTCGGGCTTTCCCTACGCCGAATTTCTGCCAAAGGAAGGCGCCGCGCGCGGCGTGCAGATTGACATCAAGGCGGACATGCTGTCCATCCGCTATCCGATGGAAGTGAACCTCGTCGGCGACAGCGCCGAGACCTTGCGCGCACTCCTGCCCTTGCTACAACAGAAGACGGACCGCGCATGGCGCAAGGACATCGAAAGCTGGCTCGGAGACTGGTGGAACACGCTCGAGAAGCGCGCGCTCGAGCCCGCGAAAGGCGGCGTGAATCCGCAGCGCACCGTGTGGGAGTTGTCGCCGCGCGTGCCCGCGAACGCGATCGTCACGAGCGATTCGGGATCGGTCGCGAACTGGTACGCGCGCGATCTCAAGGTGAAGCGCGGCATGCTGTGCTCGCTCTCAGGCGGCCTCGCATCGATGGGCGCGGCCGTGCCATATGCGATCGCGGCAAAATTCGCGTATCCGGAGCGGCCGGTCATCGCGTTGGTCGGCGACGGCGCGATGCAGATGAACAACATGGCCGAACTTATCACGGTCGCCAAGTACTGGAAGCAATGGTCGAATCCGCGCTGGATCTGCATGGTGCTCAACAACCAGGACCTGAATCAGGTCACCTGGGAGCAGCGGGTGATGGAGGGTGACCCGAAGTTTGAGGCGTCGCAGGACATTCCGTCGGTGCCCTATCATAAGTTCGCGGAGCTGATCGGGCTGAAGGGCCTCTATGTCGACGATGCAGAACGCATGGCCGCGGTATGGGATGAGGCGTTTGCATCGGACCGTCCGGTCGTGATCGAAGTGAAGGCCGACCCGAACGTGCCGCCGCTGCCGCCGCACATCACGATGGCGCAAGCTAAGGCATTCGCGACGACGCTCATGAAGGGCGACCCGAATCAGGGCAACGTGATCATCGATACGGCGAAGCAGGTGCTCGGCGCGGTACTGCCGGGACACCGGGACAAGTGAGTCGCAACATGCTCCTCACCAAGCGAAAAGCACCGATCGAGACCGTGCGAACCGGCGCGTACACCATTGCCACCGACAAACCAGAGGCAGATGGCACGTTCGCCTGGAGCTCGACGACGCTCGTCATCGCCGAGGTCGTTGCTGCCGGCAAAACGGGCCTCGGCTACACGTATAGCGATGCGAGCGTCCGAAATCTGATCGACGCGACACTCGCGCCCACACTTATCGGCGAGGATGCCTGGAACGTCGAGGCATTGTGGTTGCGCCTGCAACAGCGCGTGCGCAATATCGGCCGCTCGGGCGCCGCGGCCACGGCGATCTCAGCGCTCGACTGCGCGCTCTGGGACGTCAAGGCGCGTCTGCTCGATATCCCGCTTGCACGCCTGCTGGGCCTGAGTCGCGCGCGCGTCCCGATCTACGGAAGTGGCGGCTTTACGACCTATACAGACGATGATATGCGCGAGCAGCTCGCGCACTGGGTCCAGGAGAATGGCTGTCGTTGGGTCAAGATCAAGATTGGCAGCGACTCCGCGCGCGATCCGCATCGCGTGCAAGTTGCCCGTGACGTGATCGGCAACGACGCAGGACTTTTCGTCGATGCGAACGGCGCGCTGGATCGTAAGCAGGCGCTGGATTATGCGCAGATCTTCGCGGAGCAGGATGTCGAATGGTTCGAGGAACCCGTCTCGTCAGATGACGTCGCCGGGCTCGCCTTGCTCAGGAACGCGCTGCCCGCGCCTATGGAGTTGGCCGCCGGCGAGTATGGCTACACGCTCGACGACGCCCGCGTGCTGCTCGCGAATCAGGCCGTCGACGTGCTCCAGGCCGATGTCACGCGCTGCGGTGGTATCACCGGCTTTCTGCGCGTGGCCGCGCTGTGCGACGCGTTCCACGTGCCGCTCTCCGCGCACTGCGCGCCGGCGATGCATTTACACGTCGCCTGTGCCGCGCCGCGCCTGAGGCATCAGGAATGGTTCCACGATCACGTGCGCATCGAGCACATGCTGTTTGACGGCGCGCCGCGCGTCATCGAAGGCGCCATCGCTCCGGACCTTTCGCGGCCCGGCTGCGGCCTCGATTTCAAGCACACGGACGCACAACGCTACGCGGTGTAAGCGACACAGGCCGATCAATGAAACCACTCACAACGGGAAACATCGCGATCGCATGCGGGCTTGCCGCAGCAGGCGCCGCGTTGATCGGCACGAAAACGAATCGGCGAGGGACTGCAGTCGAGACGCATATCGACACGGCGCGCACCTTCAACCACAGCTCGGCGCTGCTCGCGCTCTCAGTGCTCGCGGACAGCGCGATGGAGCATTACCGCGGCTGTTTCGACAACCCCGCTATGTACACGCCCCTCGTCGCCTCCGCGCTGTCCTTGCTCGCCGGGCTACACGGCGGACGCGATCACGAGCCGCAGCGGCATGCGGTGCGCAATTCAGTCTATGTCGGCGCGGCGCTCGCGGGAATCGCGGGCACTGGATTTCATCTCTACAACATCACCAAGCGACCGGGCCGATGGAGCTGGCACAACCTCTTTTACGCGGCGCCGATCGGCGCGCCGATGGCGCTCCTGCTCTCCGGCGCGCTCGGCGCGGTCGCCGAACGGCTGCGCGACCAGCCCGCTCATGAGCCGCGCCTCTTAGGTATGCCCGCGGGTCGGGCGCTGGCGCTGCTCACGAGCGCGGGGCTCGTTGGCACGCTCGGCGAAGTCGCGCTGCTGCATTTTCGCGGTTCATTTCAGAACCCGGTGATGTACGCGCCTATCGTCATTCCGCCCGTGGCGACGGCGCTGCTTGTCCATACCGCCCTCGCCAGGCCGCGTCCGCGCTGGTTCACGCGGTTTTGGCTGCGCATGACGACGGCGCTCGGCGTCGTCGGCGTAGCCTTTCATGCGCGCGGGGTCGCCCGCAATCAAGGCGGCTGGCGCAACTGGAGCCAGAACCTCTTCAACGGACCGCCGCTGCCCGCGCCACCAAGCTTCTCGGCGCTCGCGCTCGCGGGCCTCGCAGCGCAACGGCTACGGGAGACGGAACGATGACGCTGCCGCACTATCCTGGCTATGACGTGACAGCAAAGCGCGATACGCTGTCATGGGACGAGATCACGCGCGAGGTCATCGACGAACGGCTAGCGACGCCTCAAGACCCGCGCTTCTTCGACGCCGTCCAGTGGCGTGCGGTGAATGCGCTGTGCGCCTGCATCGTGCCGCAGGACGACGAGCGCGAGCCGGTCCCGTTGGCCGCGCTGCTGGACGCGAAACTCGTCAACGACAGTGGCGACGGCTATCGCGACGCGCGCCTGCCGCCGCTACGTGAAGCCTGGCGCATTGGCCTCGCCGCGCTGGATGCCGAAAGCCGCGCGCGGCATGAACTGCCCTTCGCGAGCCTCGTCAAGGAGGCGCAAAACGCGCTCTTGCGCGACCTGCAGCACGGCGATCTCAGCAACGACGCATGGTGCGGCATGCCGTGCGCCCTCTTCTTTTCAATGCGTGTGCTGCACGATATCTGCGGCGCGTACTACTCGCATCCCCGCGCGTGGAGCGAGATCGGTTTTGGCGGCCCGGCGAATCCGCGCGGTTATGTGCGCATGGTGTTCGGCCGCCGCGATCCGTGGGACGCGGCCGAAGCGAAGCCCGGCGAGGAAGAACGGGCACGGCGGGAGAACCAGCGTGTCCGATGATCCTCAGCACGCGCCGCGCGGCAAGCACGGCCGCGCGCCGGACGTCTTCCGTCACGGCGCATGGCTGCCGATGCGCGAATATGACGAAAGCGACGCGGTCGACTTCGCGATCGTTGGAACCGGCGCTGGCGGCGGGACGCTTGCCTGCCGTCTGGCGGAAAAGGGCTTTCGCGTCGTCGCCTTTGATGCCGGCGCCTGGTGGCGCCCGCTCGAGGAGTTCGCATCGGACGAGACGCATCAGTCCAAGCTGTTCTGGACCGACGAGCGCATCTGCGACGGCGACGATCCGCTCAAGCTCGGCAACAACAACAGCGGCAAGGCCGTTGGTGGCAGCACCGTGCACTTCGCGATGGTGTCGCTGCGCTTCCGACCCGAATGGTTCAAAGCGAGATCGCTGCTCGGCTATGGCGCGGACTGGCCGCTCGACTGGCGTGAGATGTGGCGCTACTACGCTCAAGCCGAGAACGCGCTGAAGATCGCCGGTCCGGTGAACTATCCGTGGGGACCGAAACGACCGCGCTATCCCTATCGACCGCACGAGTTGAATGCGTCAGCGCTGGTCCTCGCGCGCGGTTGCGAGGCGCTCGGCATCGATTGGACGCCGACGCCGCTCGCGACCGTGTCCGCGCCACGCGGCGAAGCGCACCCTTGCGTCTATCGAGGCTTCTGTGTGTCGGGGTGCGCCACCAACGCGAAGCAGAGCGCACTCGTCACGTGGATACCTCGCGCCGTGCATGCGGGAGCGGAGATCCGCGATCTCGCGATGGTCGGGCGCATCGTCATGGGCGACGACGGCCGCGCGAGCGGCGTCGAATACTTCCGAGAGGGACGCTGGCGCTTCCAGCGCGCCCGCAATGTGGTCGTTGCGGGCTATGCGATCGAAACGCCGCGCCTGCTGCTGATGTCCGCGACTGACCGATATCCCGATGGCCTCGCGAACAGCTCGGGGCTTGTCGGCAAGAACCTGATGGTGCAGTTGAATCAGGCCGTGTGGGGCACCATGGAAGAGGAGGTGCGCTGGCACAAGGGTCCGCCCTCGCTGTCAATGACCGAGCACTGGAACTACGAGGACCGCGGCAAGGACTTCTTCGGCGGCTATTGCTACATGAGCCAAGGGCCGCTACCCGTCGCATGGGCCTCGGTGCAGAACGGGCGCGGGTTATGGGGACAGGCACTTGTCGACGAGATGCGCAAGTACAACCATCAGGCCGGATTAAAGATCGTAGGTGAAGCGATGCCGCAGGAGCGCAATCGCGTCACGCTCGCCGACGAAAACGATCAATACGGTCTTCCTGTCGCGCGCGTCACCTATTCGATGTGCGCCAACGACAGGCGTCTCGTCGCGCATTCGCTCGATTACATGAGCATGGCGCTCGACGCTGCTGGCGCGCGCGACGTCTGGCGCCAGGACGACGACACCTGCCATTTGAACGGCACTGCGCGCATGGGCGACGATCCGGCGACGAGCGTCGTCAACTCGGACTGCCGCAGTTGGGATATCGAGAATCTGTGGATTTGCGACGGCTCCGTGTTTCCGACCGTGGGTGGCGTAAATCCGTCGCTGACTATTCAGGCGATCGCGCTACGTACGGCGGACCGAATCGAGACGTTAGCTGCACAGGGCGAACTCTAATACGAGGTCCATTATGAACAAAGTGGCTGTCATCACGGGGGCTGGCGCGGGTGTCGGACGCGCCGCAGCCGAAGAGTTCGCGCGTCATGGTTATGACGTCGCGCTTCTGTCGCGCGATTCCGCGCGGCTCGATCGCGCTGCCGGCGAACTTCGCAACCGCTATGGCGTGCGCACCCTACCCGTTTCGACTGACGTTGCCGACTCGAGCGCCGTCGAATCCGCGGCAAGCCACATCGAAGAGACGCTCGGGCCGATCGACGTTTGGGTGAACGTTGCAATGGCGACTGCCTTTGCGCCCGTGTCCCTGTTGACCCCCGAGGAAATCGAGCGCGCCACCAAGGTCACCTATCTCGGACAGGTGCACGGCATGATGGCAGCGCTCTCGCGCATGCGCGGGCGCAACTGTGGGACGATCGTGAATGTCGGATCCGCGCTCGGGTACCGGTCAGTGCCCCTGCAATCGGCCTATTGCGGCGCGAAGTTCGCGATTCGCGGCTTTACCGATTCACTGCGTTCGGAGATCATTCACGACCAGCTGAAGGTCCATCTGACGATGGTCGATCTGCCTGCCGTGAATACGCCCCAGTTCGACTGGGCGCTCAACAAGATGGGCAAGCGTGCTCGGCCCGTCGCACCGATTTTTCAGCCCGAAGTCGCCGCGCGCGCCATCTATTTCGCAGCGACTCACCGCCGGCGCGAGGTCTGGGTCGGATTTCCGACGGTCAAAGCGATCCTTGCGAACCGCGTCGCACCGACGCTGATCGACCGCTACCTTGCGAAGAGCGGTTATAGCGGCCAGCTGACCGATGAGCCTTTGCAGCCGGACGCGCCCAGCAATCTGTTCGAACCGGTAGCGGGACATTTCAACGCACACGGCCGATTCGATGACGAGGCCAAACCGCGGAGCTGGGAGATGTTCACTGATCGCCATCGCACGATGTTCTGGTCGCTTGCCTGCCTGGGTGCGTTGAGTCTGGCAGGGCTCCTTAGGCGCACGGGCTCCGTGAAATGAGCCGGCGGATCGAAGATTACGCACTGCTCGGCGACGGCAACACGGCGGCCCTAATAAGCCGTGACGGCTCGATTGACTGGCTTTGCTGGCCCCGCTTTGACGATGACGCGTGTTTCGCGGCCCTCCTGGGCACGCCGGAAAACGGCTGTTGGTCCCTCGCCCCGGACGAAGCGGTGGTCCGGCAGGACCGACGCTACCAGCCGGACACCGTGATCGTCGAGACCGACTTCGAAACGCAAGGCGGTCGAGTACGCATCATTGATTTCATGCCGGTCGGCGATCTTCCGAGCTCGGTGGTGAGAATCGTCGTGGGATTGCAAGGTAAAGTCCGGATGCACTCGTGTGCGCGCCTTCGCTTCGACTACGGCCGCCTAGCGCCCTGGACCGAGGAAAAGGACGGCATGATGCAAGCCTGCATTGGGCCGGACCGGGTGGTTTTGCGCACCGATGTGCAGTTGGACGTCGCCGATGACAGCATCCACGCCGCATTCGAAATCGTGGCCGGGGCACGTATCGCCTTCGTGCTGAGCTACGGGGCATCGCATGAAGCGCCACCGCGTCGTGTGGATGCGGAAGCTGCGCTGTTCGAGACGCAAACGTACTGGCACGCCTGGATCAACAAGTTCGACAACGTACGAACCGAGTGGCCGAACGCCGTGAGACGGGCGCTTCTCACGCTGAAGGCGCTGACTCACCACAGGACGGGCGCGATCGTTGCCGCCCCCACCACATCGCTACCCGAAGCGCCCGCCGGCGAGCTCAATTGGGACTACCGGTACAGCTGGCTGCGCGATACAAGTTTCGCCATGGTCGCCCTACTGAACGCTGGCTTCGACGTGGAAGCGCGCGCATGGCGCGATTGGGTATTACGGACAATTGCCGGGGCGCCGGAGCACATCCGCGTCATGTACCGGGTGGACGGCGGGCGGCATGTGCGCGAGTCGAACATCGACTGGCTGCAGGGTTTTCGTTACGCAAGCCCCGTTCGGATCGGCAACGCGGCGGCCGGTCAGCACCAGGTCGACGTGCTCGGTGAAGTCATCGATTGCCTCGACCTCGCACGACGCGCGGGATTGCCTGCCTCAAGACAGGACGATGTCGTGCAGCGGCGCATTATCGAGCACCTCGAGACGGTCTGGAACACACCCGGTTCGGGCATTTGGGAGTCGCGGGCGAAGCCACGTCATTACACGTATTCACGGGTGATGGCCTGGGTCGCGTTCGATCGATTTATCGCGCATCAGTCCTCGATCGCAGCCCGAGACGCCGAGCTCATTGCACGGTTCACCGTATTGCGCGAGACGATCCATGCCGAGATTTGTCGCGAAGGCTGGAATGACGGACTTGGAGCCTTCACTCAGTATTACGGCGGTGAAGAGTTGGATGCGAGTCTGCTGTTGATGCCGCTCGTCGGTTTCCTTCCTGCCGACGAACCCCGAATGGCCTCAACCATCGAGAGGATCCGTCGCGATCTGGATGAACAGGGATTGATACGCCGGCACAAGAAGATTTCGAGCGGTCCGCACGAAGGCGCCTTCCTGGCATGTTCGTGCTGGATGGCCGACTGCCTTCAAATGCAAGGGCGCACGACCGAAGCCAGAGAGCAGTTCGAACGGGTACTTTCCGTCGCGAACGATCTCGGCCTGCTTTCGGAGCAATACAACGTCCCGAGCGGGCAACTCGCTGGAAACTTTCCCCAAGTGCTCACTCATCTCGCCGTTATCAACACCGCGCTGGGACTCTGTGGGCCCACTCTGCAAAGAGGCGGCGGATGAGAAAGCGCCGAATCGCCTGACCCGCTCCCGAGGGCGACATCAATATTTGAGGCGTCTGGTAAGAGTTGCCCCGTCAACTCTACGCTAATCAGACCCGTTTATCTCAAAGACTTATCATCAGAGGTAGAGTCATGCGAAGCTACCATCTTCGCCTCGCGCGCCGGGGCCTCTACTTCGAGGCGCCTACGGTCTCGACGTTCCAGCTTCTAACCCAATAGTTCACCGGCTCATTTGGAACTTGAATTAGAAGCGCTGTTGGATCTGTAACCCCATCGTCAGCGACCACGCAGCCAATCGTTCCGTCTGGAAGCATTTTGACCTGCTGTGCAGCAATGAATGATGCGAGTTTTCGTGCATCAACCGGACGACTTGCCATAAAGATATCGTAGCTGATAGCAGCGGGCACATCACCGACAACGCGAACTCGGTGCGCCTCACTGCACGGCACAGCCTGCGCGCAAACTGAACCCATGAGAAATAGCAACGCAATCAGTGGACGCGTCGTCCGTTCCACGGATCGAAACTTTTGCGAAGGTCGAATATGCATATGTTGTAGCGTAACTCAGCTGGTCAGTTAAATTTTCACAAGTCGTGCGATCATGCTCTGCGACATCACATTATGTCGCGCGCAGCGAGCGACTATCGCTACATTGTCGCGGGCAATGTCGCTTTCCGCTCATCAGTTTTGTCCGGCGCGACATTTAAAGTTTGCATTGCTTGCGTTGCGATGGTGACAAACGGCGGGCCCGCAACAGCGCCCCCGAAATGCGATCCCCGCATCGGCCGGTCGATCGATACTGCAATCACCACGCGTGGCTGCTCAGCAGGCACGATGCCGATAAACGAGGCGCGGTATTGGCGGCGGTCGTAACCGTTTCTCGTCCACTTATATGCGGTTCCGGTCTTGCCCGCCACCGTGTAACCAGGTACGGCAGCCTGCGGCGCAGTACCGTCGCGAGAAACAACCCTCTCCATCATCACGCGAACTTCGCGCGCGACGCTCGCTGAATATACCCGGCGCCCGACAGGTACGGATAAGGCGCGATCACGGTGGTAGATCGTTGCAGGCACGATGAGCCCGTTGTTCGCGAAGCTCGTATAAGCTTGCGCAAGCTGCAGCAGCGAAGCGGAAAGCCCGTATCCGTAGGCCATCGTCGCCTGCTCGATTCGACGCCAGTGGCGATATGAGCGCACCCGTCCTGCCGCGGCGCCTGGGAGCCCAGCACGTGGCGCGTGACCGAGCCCGAGCACACGAAAGTTTCCGTACATATCGGCTGCTGAAAGCAGTAAGGCAATCTTGGTCGTGCCAACGTTACTCGATTTCTGAACCACCCCTGCCGCGGTGAGTGTACCGAAGTTCCTATCGTCGTGAATGGTTCGACCGTCGAGTCGCAGTTTCCCTCCGTCAGTACGGACGATGGTGTCGGGTGCGATCCGCCCTTGTTGCAATGCGAGTGCAATAGTCAGCGGCTTCATCACCGACCCCGGCTCGAAGATGTCGGTGACGGCGCGGTTGCGCACTTCCATGCCGCTTCGCGCGTCTTGCTGATTCGGATCGTAGCTCGGCCAGTTGGCCATTGCGAGAATCTCGCCGGTATGGGCATCAAGGACGATGGCAGAGCCCGACTTCGCATGCGATCGACTTACCGCCTTGCGCAAGGCGCCGAACGCCGCATATTGCATTGAACGGTCTATCGACAGCACGAGGTCGCTGCCATTGCGCGGCGCTTGAACAGCGAGTGTATCAATCACTTGTCCGCGCGCATTGCGAAGCACGCGCCGATGACCGTCCGCGCCTCGCAGCCGGGCTTCGGCAAAGCGCTCCATGCCTTCTTGTCCGCTACCGTCATGGCCGGTAAATCCGATGATCTGTGCGACGATCTCGCCTTCTGGATACGAGCGTCGATAGTCATCCTGCGTGTACAGCCCCGGAATGCCGAGGCGTAGCGCGCGTTCGGCAACCTCGGGCGGCACTCCGCGCTTTAAATAGGCGAATCCGCGATGTGCCGCATAGATTTGCTGGATCACAGCCGGTTCTAAGTCAACAAGTCGGGCGAGCGCATCGACCTGCTGTCGCGATATGTGATCGTCGGTGCCGGATGCGTCTACGCACAGCGAACGCGTCGGGCTGCTGATGGCGAGCGCCAAGCCGTTGCGATCTAAAATTCGACCGCGTGAAGCATGCAGTGGCCAGTCGCGCACCTGCCGCAACTCGCCCTGTTGGCGGTAGAACGCATCGTTGATGCCTTGTACCCAAAACGCGCGCGCAATGAGCGCGAAGAATAATACGGCAAATACGCCGCTGAGCGCACGTGATCGCCAATGCGCAGGGGCTTTCGGAGCAAGTGTGTGCCTCGACAGGCTCACAAATTTTTTGGACATTCTCATATCTAGGGAGCAAAAGGCTTGCGAATATCTGCTGACCGAAACATTGAGAGCGAAGGTGGCCTCCTTGCCTCACGAAGGCGCCGTGCAATGCGTTAGCGCGTCGAACCCGCAGGTCCCTGCGAGCTTCCACACGACGTTCGGAGATCAACGACGGTGCAAGGAACACTGGCACGAGCGCTTGAACCTCAATTATTCTCCGCTACAGCGTCCCGAGACTGGACGCGGCGAAACAATACGCGGGTCGAAATATGGTGCAAACTCATCATGAGCAGCGACTTCTCGAACTGGCACATTGTGCCATAAACAACCGAAGCTCCTTTTCGTCGCGAACATGATGCGACTCCGAATCCGATCGCGGGAAAGCACAGTCTGCTTCGGAAGCTCGTTGCACGAGGCGTGTTCGTCGTGATCGACTTTGACTATGAGAATATCCACTTCAGATGAAAAGATTGCTTGACGGACACTCATGGAGGACGATCGGGGGCCGATACCAAGCGTAGAAACTGATGCTCATGTCCTGCCACTGCGTATGAGTTGCTGCTGACGGAAGATGACTTCGCGCATCTGAGCAATGTCATCACAAGTAAAGTTCACGGTGCGAACCACTTTCTTCGCTGAACTACCGGCGCCGGCGAATCCCCCAGCTTTTTTGAGGCCCGACACAGGTCGCCCGCTTTACTCCCGGTCGCTTCCGCGCTGATGGGTGATGGACATGGTCGAGTCTGGCAGCGTGGACAATCCACGGTTCTTGAGGCAAGTCGAATGGTAGATGCTAAGCGGTGACCGCCAAGATGCCAACGATACTGGCAGCGCTCCGCTGCGATGAGGTCCACGGGTGGCGCTATGTTCGTAACCGAGTCGGTTGCACATGACCGTTTTAAACTGAGGTCGAAGCCGCATTTCCATTGGCGACGTGCGGTACGTTTGATTTGCACACTCGCTTGATAGCTGCCTGCAACGGACGATCTGGTACCCTGTCCGCACCCGCCCCGGTTTGAGCGGCGTAGTAGAGCGCCTGTCTGTAATGACCAGACCGCATGAAGGGTTGCTGTAATATAACAGGCCGACGAACTCGCGGGTCGCATTCACACGAACCCTTCTCCAATGCCCCATTCCGTTGAAATCGCTGCCGCCGTTATCTTCGCACTTGCACTCATCCATACTTTCTCGGTAGCACGGATCGAGACGCTTAGCCACCGCTTTCCCCGACACTCAGGTCTCTTTCACTTCCTTGCTGAGGTCGAGGTCATCTTTGGATTTTGGGCGCTTGTCCTATGTCTCGTGATGTGGATGCTGGTCGGGTCCGCGACGACTGTGGCCTATCTCGAGCATCGCGAGTTCACCGAAGCGCTGTTCGTCTTTGTAATCATGGTTATTGCGGCAAGTCGGCCAATCCTGGTGCTCGTCACAAACGTTGTGATCTGGTTGTCTCGGTTCTTGCCGGTGCGCACAGAAGTGGCGGCTGTCTGGCTCTCGCTGTCCGCAATTCCGCTTCTCGGTTCCTTCGTTACGGAACCGGCCGCAATGACGCTCGCTGCGCTTTTGCTGCGCGATAGATTGTTTGTCGCGCAGGTACCGGAGCGAGTCAAGTACTTCGGTCTTGCTTTGCTCTTCGTGAACGTCTCGATCGGTGGCGTTTTGACTGCGTATGCAGCCCCGCCGGTGTTGATGGTCGCAAGTGCGTGGGAATGGAACACTGGTTTTATGGCGACAACATTCGGCTGGAAAGCAGCCCTCGCCGTTGTTGTCAACGCATCGGTCTTCGTCGCGCTCACGGCTAAGAGCGTGCCGACGCTGCCGTCACGCGATTGTGCGGACGCTGTGCCGTTAGAGCGAGTGCCGGTAGGCGTCACCATTGTTCATGTCGTATTCCTCGCGCTGGTCGTCATCAATTCGCATCACACCGTCGTCTTCATTGGAGCGTTCCTTTTCTTCCTCGGATACACACAAGCCTACGAGCGCCATCAATCGCCGCTCATGCTCCGTGAGAGTCTCCTTGTCGCGTTCTTCCTCGGCGGCTTGATTGTGCTTGGCGGACTGCAGCAATGGTGGCTACAGCCGGTCGTGGGTTCGATGGACGCGCTCGCGCTCTACGTCGGCGCGACAGGGTTGACGGCTGTGATGGACAATGCAGCCATCACCTATCTGGGATCGCTCATCCCTGATTTATCTGACCGCGCAAAGTACCTATTGGTGGCGGGCGCCGTGACCGGGGGCGGATTGACCGTAATTGCCAACGCGCCTAATCCCGCAGGCTTGGCGATACTTGGCCGTCAGTTTCACGGAGGCGCCGTGAGCCCGCTGAAATTGCTCGGGGCCGCATTGCTACCCACTCTCACCGCCGGGGTAGCCTTCTTATTTTTGTAAAGGCTGGAAGGGACGACGTTAGTCGTGGCGCTCAAACGCTTCGCTCTTCGTGACCGTCATCGACACAGGATTCGCAGTCAGGTTCCGCCAGGCTAATGTCTCGCTTGCGCGATTTTGCGAGCGTCATACTAAAGCGCGAGAGCGCGAGACTACCTCGCCCGAGTCAAATGGATTACCGACGTAATCGTCCCCGCCTGCGTCGAGTCCGGCAATTCGATCTGTCGTATCCCTTGCTGTCGGCCGACACTAGAAGAGGAACTGCATGGCCATGCATGCGAAGGTGCGTCAGAAGACTCATCCCAGATAGACCGGTGTAATCCCAAGACCAGCACAACAATTTCGTAGCGAGTGGCCGACAGTGCAAGCTTTGCGCGTTGTCCAGTCGACCAGTCGAGCGTGAACAATGCATTGCGTGAGGTCGCCTCTACCCGGCACCGTCTTAAGGTCTCCCTCTAGCCGCTGCTCGATAGTCGTCGACAACCACGATTCGAGACAAACTAGTCGAGTTTCGCGGCGCGTCCAATTATGTTGCTGTAGTTGCATTGCGTGCCTCAAGTAGAGACTCCGACCTTCTTGAAGCCTCACCGCGACTTCTGCGTTGGCGCCGAAAAGGCCGCATAGCGCAACGGCGCGCGCGTGAATCGTTCTCAATTATAAAACCCGCTCGCCGTTCGAGAATTGATGATTCCGATGACGCATGAAGCATCGAACGCAGGTAAGTCCACAATCTCGCAGCAATTTTGGGTTTGCGACGCGACTACCCGGCGTTCCTACGGAGGGGCACAAACACCGCCGGAACATTTCTTGCGCAGCACAGATCGGCGACGACATCGACGGAGACGAGAGGAACGCTGATCGGAATCCCGCACAAACGATTCGCCACCGGTCCCGCAACCGCTTCACCTCGGAGAACCGCGAAGGTCGCAACAACGATAAGCCGCGTTAGCCACTCAAACAGACGTACAGGAGGTCTCAATCATGAAAAAGCTGATATCTGTCATCGCATCCGCACTACTTGCCACGGCAGCATTCCAACATGCAGCAGTCGCCGCAGACGCGCAAAAAGCTCAAATGAAGGCAAACAGCGAAAAGATGGAAGCCCAGGCTACAGCGAACAAGAAAAAGGCCGAAGCGCAGAGCGATGCGGCGAAGGCACAAGCGTCGGCGAACGAAGACAAAGCATCTGCACAGGCCGATGCCGACAAGAAGGCCGCCAAAGGCACCATGGCGACCACGGCAGCGGAGGCGTCCGGCGCCCGGAATAATGCGGCAAACGCGCAGACCAAGGCGAACAAGAAGATGCGGGATGCGCAGACGAAAGCCGACAGGAAGAAGCGGGATGCCGCCAACGATGCGAACGTAGCGCAAGCGAAGGCCGACGAGAAGAAGGTCGAAGCTCAGAACGACGCAAACAAGAAGGCAGCCGAAGCGAAGGTCGATGCCGCGAAGAAACAATAAGCTATGCGATTCACAGACGCCGTTTCACTTTCTTGCAAACCGTTTTCGTGGCGTTCTAAAACTCGCGTGCTTCGACCAGAGCCACGAGATCAAGCACGCGCCGATGATGCTCGACACGAGTCTTGTCGACTTGCCATTCGCGATGTCGGATTCGGCCTTTTGTTTCGTCGTAGGCGCCTTCCACCTGTTGCGCAAGAGGTGTGGTTTCGCTTACTTTCCGGATTCGGTCCACGGGCATCTTTCCTTCGAGCGAGCCGTGCCGGTGGTTCCAGTTGTATTCGAATTGCCCAGCCATCAATTCGCTGTTCGATCGGATCATTGGCCGGCTAATGGTGAAACCATCACTCGGTCAGGTGAGAAAGCTGTGACCGATCGAACTTGCCATTGAGGGGTGGCGAGCGTGGTGAGATCAGTTGCAATGTCATGGTTTCGCATATCAGACGTCTCTGCGCCGATTTGGCGAGGAACTCGCCGCCCTGTGAGTCTGGACACGCGCGATACGAAAAGACATCTGCTCGATCACGAGATCAAGGAAAAGTAGCGTATGACGGGCATTTCTGCGGGATCGGCGGCCAGTACGCGGAAGCGCGAACAGTCGTTGATGCCCTCGTACTGATAGACGCCCGCGCAATCTTCATGGTGTCCATCCGGACCGATCGCCCAGAACCGGGCGACCAGAGCGTCTGTAGGGCGACAGGCCAGGCTTCATCAATTTGAGTGATCTCCGCGACAAGATCTGCCTCCCGCAGCCGATACTACATCTGCGATCCCATTCCGTTCACGAGAGCGCAACATGATGCCTTGAAAGCGCTCGATATCCGCGAGTCGAAAATCCACTACGAAGTCGTCGGTCCCGATTCGTTCGCCGAATGACCATGCGTCAGCGCTTCCGGCGCAGCGGAGGTTCAAACAAATCGGACTTCAGCCATCGTCGCGCTCCCCATCATCCGATTCCATGCGCGGATGGGGGGGCCGTGGCCGGAAACCCTTCAGCTCGGCATGCGCCTGCGCCATGAACACATCAGGCCAAGTGCCGCACAGGATCTCGAACGGGATCCGCGCGTCGAGCAGAGGTGCGGCGAGACCATGGTCTTCCGGCAAGTCGCCCCACATGGCCCGCTGTACCAGGACCACGGCACCGCATTTCGCAATGTGCTCGAGCACGGGTTCGAATTCTTTGCCGAAAAGCAATGGGCCATAGGTCTGCGCGAGAGTGGTCAGGACCCGCAATTCAATATGGCTGGGTTTGACCGGCACGGGCCGTCCTTCGACGCTGTGACTTATCGCGCCAGCACGGCGGCGCCGTGTGATGGTCCGGTCAAGTTCGAGCACGATGCGCGCGACTTCCGGGTCGGGAAACGACTCGAATGCCTCGTCGTCGTCAAAATTGTCTGCACCTTGTCCCACGGCCCCACTCTCTATCGTAGATCGGCATTCGTCGATATTACCACCGAACCGCTACCACAATAATATTTTGTATTAGGACTCCGAATGCTTTGAAAACTGCCATATATTAGGTCACAACGCCCTGGTCGCAAGCCGAATTCGTCGATTTACTAGCGGCGCCAATCCGTCTCCAATGCATTTCTGACCACAGAAACGGTTTCTTAACAAAGACTCGAGCGATCACGACGCGTTGCTAGGTCCGTTCCTTGGCGAATGGTATAGGTGTCTTGAAACTGATCGGGTAAAAGACTCTCGCATCATTTCAACGCGAAAGTCCCAAACGCCATGCGTCCCTTCGGGGTGCACGTCGATTTTGATTAGTCTGAAGAAATATGGTGCTCCGGTCGTCGTTACCGCTTCGGACGCCTTGCCCTGCGACGAACTGTGAATTGCGGGTCCATCTCGGGCGGCGATGCCATAGAATCGTCTGGCTGTTGAACCACATCATGGTCAACCCACCGGCGCCGGGCTTCCCCGCCGCTTTGCGAAACACGTGGTCAACCAAGGAGGAAATATGGACAGTCCCATTACCATCGCCGGCACGCCGATGGACGCCTATCACGTTTGCGCGTTTTTCAACAGCCGCGATGAGGAATACGACGCGCTGAATCCGTTCTACCAACAGGCGATAGCGAATGGAGAAAAGAACTTTCACATCGTCGATCCCGCCAACCTGGATGACCATCGGGCGAGACTGGACGCTGCGGGCATCGACACGCATGAATGCGAGGCGTGCGGACAGCTCGAAATCTTCACATGGCCCGAGGCCTATCTGGATGACGACGGCGCATTCGACAAAGACCGCATGCTCGCGCTGGTAGATCGGCTCACCGGCTCAGGACGCGATAGGGGATTCTCCCAGCTCCGCATCATGGGAAACATGGACTGGGCATTTGGAGAAACGCCCAACGCGCCAGACCTCATCGCATACGAAGCCGAAGTCAACGAGATTATCGAACGCAACCGCCAGCCCGCCGTGTGCGTCTACGATATGGCCAAACTCTCGGGGGCCATGCTCATGGACGTGTTGCGCACCCATCCGCTGACCCTCATCAACGGCATCGTGCAGGAGAATCCGTTCTTTATCCCGCCATCGGAGATGATCAGGGAACTGGAGTTTCGCAAGCGACGCGCGCAGGCTTGAGACGTTCCTTCGCCCAGCAGAGCCATCGACATAGAAAAATGGACAACGACCGATTCAGCGGGGAAAGTGCGGAGCACGCGCTCAGGGACCTGATGGGATTGCTGGCGCTGCCAGCACTCTGGGCAGGCGGCGATGGCAAGGCCATCGTCGGATTGATGACGCAGGCCATCGAACGGATCGTTCCGCTGGACCTCTGTTATGTCGACGTTCCCTTGCTGCCAGCCGCTGCTCCATTTGTGCAGATGCGCTTGAACGGCCGCGATGTCACTACGGACAACTCCATCGCATGGCGGGAATCCGTAGTCGAATGGCACCGGCTCCCAATCGGTACCAGGGTCAATCTGTGCGATACGCCCGCGGGTCCGATGAGGATGATCCGCCTAAGCATGGGATTCAGCTCCGGGCAAGGAAGCGTGTGGTTCGGGGCCGCTGCCGCCCACTTTCCGACACTCAACGAGATTGCCTTCTTGCGTGCGGCCACCTCTCAGGCCGCGACCGGAATTCAGGCCGCCCGAGCGGCTCACGAGCGCGAGGAGGCAAACAGGGCGAAAGACGAATTTCTCGCCATGCTCGGCCATGAGTTGCGCAATCCGCTTGCGCCAATCACCACCGCACTGGCGCTGATCCGACGCGAACGCGGCAACGTGACCGATCGGTATCACGAAATCATCGAGCGTCAGGTCGCTCATCTATCCAAGCTGGTTGAGGACCTTCTGGACGTCAGCCGCATCACGCGAGGAAAGATCGAACTGAAGCGCGAGAGCCTGCGCATCAGTTCGGTCATCACTCGTGCGGTCGAAGCGGCCAGCCCGCTTGTAGAACAGCGAAATCAGCGACTCACGGTCGCGCTATCCGACGATGGAACGCAGATCTTCGGCGATCTTACGCGTCTAACGCAGGCGTTCAGCAACCTGTTAAACAACGCAGCCAAATATACGGACGCGGGCGGCGAAATTCGCGTCGAGGCGCGAACGACTCCCGGCCATGTTGCGGTCTGCATCCGTGACAACGGCGCAGGCATCAGCGCGGAGTTAATGCCGAGACTTTTCAAAATCTTTGAGCAGGGACGCACTACGATCGACCGGTCGAAAGGCGGCCTGGGCATCGGCCTCGCCCTCGTGAAGAATCTGGTGGAACTGCATGGCGGCACTGTCGATGCAAGCAGTGACGGGCCGGGGAAAGGTTCTACCTTCACGGTGACACTTCCTCTCGCAACGCGCGCTGAACTCGCCAGCGCGCATGCCTTGCCGGCTTCTTCCGCCTCGGAGTCGTCGAGCCGGACAGGCTTACGTGTCCTGCTGGTCGACGATAACGTCGATGGCCTTCTGTCGATGGAAGCCTTTTTGACGGAAATGGGCTTCGAGGTCGCTACGGCTCTCGATCCCATCGAAGCGCTGGACATCGCTGCGCGCTTCGCGCCGGCCGTCGCCGTTCTTGATATCGGCTTGCCCGGTATGGACGGATATGAATTGGCGCTCGCCCTGCGCACGCAACCGCAGCACGCACAACTTCGTCTTTTCGCTCTTACGGGTTACGGTCAGTCCGAGGATGTCAGGCGCGCTTCGGCGGCCGGCTTCGAACGACACTTCGTGAAGCCTGTGGCATTGCCTGACCTGGTTCGCGCGCTGGACGGCGATCAGTGAGGACCATCTACACAGTATGTAGCTGTCGCTGCAATTGTTCTGGTAGAGCTCGCGTCGAGCGCTGCCTTGAATCCTTCTCCCGTAAGCAGCTTCAGAATTCCATTAAAGCGATCCGATAATTTGTGCACACGCTCCTCTTCAATTTATACCGCCGCGGCACACGCAAGCTTGCCCGGTCCGCCCCCCACAAACTTCCACGAACGTCGGGACCACCCACATCTTTGGATCCAAGACTCTTTCCAAAGCGGTGGTTGCTGTATACACGGCGACCAACCGCTTCAAGTCCTCTTCGATCCTTCGAAATGAGAACGTCCCTTTTGTGAATCGAGCCGCCGCTTGAATGTCCCTTGGCAAGCGCAAAACAATTTCCGCAAATGGCCGAATGCGGTACGATGTTAGAACCAACCGAGTTGCGCCGCGCGGCTCGGTTTCCGTAAGGCCGAAGACGACCCCCACAAGCGTCCTTCGGCCCAACGTTCGTGACCGTCCGCTGCGAAAAGATTAAGCCGACGTTCGCAAGCCCTCTGTTATGTATTACCGGCTTTCGTCCAATAGCGCGGTCGATGCTGTCCAGCCCGAGCCAGTTGCAAGCGTCGACGGCGATCTTGCCCATCGTCGAGTGAGGCACCGACTACTGGAATTCGCGCAATATTTAGCCCGTCGCTCTCTTTCGCTGACAGTCCGCGCATTCGCTGATCGTGGATTTGCCGCGTTCCCTCGGCGGCGGTGTGCATGAATATTCAGATCACGCGTTGATCGGCAATTTAATCGATCGCAACCGATAGCTGCCTCTGGATCACCCAGCCGCGACCATCCGTGTAATCCGCCGCAGTTCTCAGGCAACACGCATGCACCCTTCAATGCGCGGGCCATCGGTGATCTCGTCGACGTGTCCCGATTTGCCGAGGTCAAGGCGACCACCAATACGGCGATAGGCGGTAATAACGGCGGCTTTGGCTGCTGGACGTTCCGGAAAAATTTAGGCCGAGCAAGCAGATGACAACCGTCGCGGAATAGAAAGTTACTATAGTGCGGAAAGCTGTCACGGCTCAACTTGCGCCGAATATAGCACCGACTGCGGATGCCACACCCATCGACAGCGCGCTCCAGAAAGCGACCCGTAATACACCACGACCCACTTTCGCTCCTCCGACGCGCGCGGCAAGTCCGCCAAGGATCGCTAGGGATACCAGCGCCGTCACCGCGGTACTTGGGGCCACCCATCGCTGCGGGGCGAGCGCCGTGACGATGAGCGGCAAAGCAGCTCCCACCGAAAAGCTGCTGGTTGACGCTAGCGCAGCCTGCAACGGATTTGCAACGGTCGTTTCCGAAATACCCAATTCGTCGCAGGCATGTGTGCCAAGTGCGTCGTGAGCCATTAAAGCCTGCGCAACCTGTTCGGCAAGTGCCATGTCGAGGCCGCGCTGTACGTAAATCGCGGCCAACTCTCGATGCTCGTGCGCCATCCGCATCGAGCTCCGCCTGCTCTTCGGCGAGCGCCGCAGTTTCTGTATCCGCCTGCGACGAGACCGATACGTACTCGCCTGTCGCCATCGACATCGCGCCGGCTACCAATCCAGTCAGGCCGGTCAGCACCAGATCGCCGTGTTCTGCGTACGCGGACGCGACGCCGATTATCAGACTCGCCGTCGAATTTATGCCGTCGTTCGCGCCAAGGACCGCAGCGCGTAGCCACCCGATCGCCTTGATTCGATGCGGTTCCTTGTGAGCCTTGGGCGTTGGCGGACCCTAGCGGTCTCGACCCTGATCACGCGACGGGCCTGCGTGGGGCAACATCCTTTGCAGCACATGGTCCTTCAGGACATAGCGGTGGAACAGCGCTGCGACGACATGCAGACCAATCAACGCGAAGAGCACCCATGCGAGGATGCCGTGCACATCCCCCATCGCGTGGCCGAAGGCCGAGCCCGGTTCGCTCAGCGCCGGATAGGACACCACGCCCAGCAAGCGGACCGTCCAGCCTCGTGAGGACGCGTTGATCCAGCCGAGCAGCGGCACTAGCACCAGGGCGGCGTAGAGGAGAACATGCGTTATGCGCGAGACGACGCTGAGTAGCGGTGGCAGTTCATCCGGCGTGGGCCAATGCGTCAATCGCCAGATCACCCGGATTGCCATGACGGCGACGAGCGTCGCGCCCACGCCAAGATGCCACGCGATCAGATCAACCGGCTGCGTGTCTTTGTGGACGTCCGGCATCGTCCAGCCGATCACAAATTGCATTGCGACCAACAGGACGGTTAGCCAGTGCAGTGTGCGTGCGACTGCGTCATATGCCGGACGCTGCACTTTGTAGACCTTCGCCATTCTTGCTCCTCAAGTTGTCACGACTTGATGAATTGATGGGAGTGCGCAGCCTGCGAATCTTGAGTTGATGGCCTGAAAAAAGCACTACGCAAATCCGATAGATGCTAGCGACTTTATCTTAAGGAAAGCTGACGCCCGGGAGGAGCGATCCGGATGCTCGACTCCGCTGCTTTTCCCGCACAACCGCCAATGTGGGGTCAGCACGACCGGAAGCCGGGAGGCCGAGGTTTTCCACTTGAATCACAGAATAGTTTGCGCATTAGCAGGCAACGTCATGGCCGGCTTCTTGCTGTTCGTCCCGTGCACCGTCCATTAACGCTCTTCACTCGGAACCCACATGCGCCTGCTAAACCGTCTGGCTATTTCACTGGTTTTGCCGCTGGCCTCCTGTGCGATCGGACCAACAGGTTCAAGCGACGCGGGCTTCGGCGTGTCGCCCGCCATGCCGGCTCCGGAATCGTCCTTGATTCCGATGGTCAACATCGCGCCCGTTCAGGCGCGCCCCAACGGTTTTATGCCCACCGCTCCCACAGGCTTTCGCGTCACCGAGTTTGCCGGTGGCCTCGCGCACCCGCGCTGGCTTTATACGCTGCCCAATGGTGACGTACTGGTCGCGGAAAGCGACGCGCCAAAAGAACACGATAAGGGCAGCGGCATATTCGGCTGGGTCAGAAAGCAGGTCATGAAGCGCGCCGGCGCCGGTGTGCCGAGCCCCGATCGTATTGTGCTGTTGCGCGATGTGGATGGCAGCGGCGTCGCGAGGACTCAGACCGTGTTTCTGGGTGGCCTCCACTCGCCGTTCGGCATGGCGCTCATTGGCAATCAACTCTATGTTGCCGATACGGACGCTCTGTTGCGTTTCAACTATGTGACGGGCACCACCCAGATTACAAGCCCCGGCGTCAAGGTTGCCGACTTGCCGGCCGGGCCGATCAACCATCACTGGACCAAAAATATCCTGGTCGATCACTCCGGCAAGCATCTGTACATCACGGTGGGATCGAACAGCAACGCAGGGGAAAATGGAGTCGACGCCGAAGAAGGTCGAGCGCGTATCCTCGTGTTCGACATTGACACGCGCCATGTGCGGCCCTATGCGACTGGATTGCGCAACGCCAACGGACTTGCTTGGCAACCGGACAGCGGCGCGTTGTGGGCGGCAGTCAATGAGCGGGACGATCTCGGCAACAATCTTGTCCCCGACTACATGACCGCCGTGAAAGATGGCGCTTTTTATGGCTTTCCCTACAGCTACTACGGGCAGCACATCGACACTCGCGTCAAACCGCAACGCCCCGATCTGGTTGCAAAAACCATCGCGCCGGACTATGCACTCGGCAATCATACGGCTTCGCTAGGTCTGGTCTTTTACGACCGGACACTGTTCCCGCCTCATTATCGTGGAGGGGCATTTGTCGGCCAGCATGGATCATGGAACCGTAAGCCGCGTACCGGCTACAAGGTGGTGTTTATTCCATTTGTCGATGGAAAACCTGCTGGCGTACCTGAGGATTTCCTGAGCGGCTTTCTGACGGCAGACGGCGACGCCGTGGGTCGACCCGTTGGTGTCGCACTGGACGCGCATGGGGCCTTGCTTGTGGCTGACGACGTCGGCAACGCTGTATGGCGAGTAGCGCCGCGTAACAACGACAAATCGGCTGACATCGCGCCGGTGGGTAAGTGACACAGCCCCGGCCGGTTTGATCGGCAACCGGGCGGCCGCAAGGTTATCGTGCCGATTAGAACCGCTCCATCACTCAAACCAGCATGCCCGTGGCGTCACTTCAAAAGACGGCGACCCGCAACTGGGTCCCGGTGACGCTCTACAGTAAAGAGCCAGCACTGGCGTGATTCGGCAGTTTGTCGTGATTGATCGGACATCCGCGCCGAATGACCGCTCGATCGCCAAACTATTGCGGCGGCTGGCGAAGCCTACCGGCGCGCTTAGTGGAAGGTAAGATATAAAATCACGGATGGGGAACGCTTCCGCGGAACTCACTACCGAAAACAAACCGCCCGCGCCCTAGCTTAGCTTGCACCAACAACCAACTTACAACCGCAGCAAGGAAAAAGCGGCGTTTTCATGCGCGTTACCCAGCAACTTCTCGGCAGCACGAAGCTGTGACAATATTTATCCGAGATTGCCCTACATACTGTGATTCTGCTTTTTGCTCACGGGCTGGCGACAAGCCAGTCTGCAGTTGGCGTTGGCATCGCTTTCAAAGCGGGCCTAGCAAAAAGGTATCCTTGCATCAGCGAAACATCGTTGGCAGCAAGGAAGTCACGTTCGCCCTTTGTTTCAATTCCTTCCGCAATCACTTGCACGCCGAGATCCCGACACATTGCCAGCACGCCTCGCACGATATTCTGTCGAACGCGATCAGTGTCTATTCCTCGAATCAACTCCATATCGAGCTTGATAAGATCGGGCTGAAAATCAACAAGCAGAGTAAGCCCAGAATACCCCGCTCCAAAGTCGTCGATTGCAGTTTTGAAACCGAAGCGTCGGTACGCGCGGAAGATGTCCACCAAGTGTCTTCGGCTAATGATATTTTCGCCCTCGACTGTCTCGAAGATAATTTGGTCGGTCGGAAAGTTGTGCTTCTCGGCCGCTTCAAGCGTGCTCCTTATGCAGGCCTCCGGTTGATAGACTGCATTCGGCATGAAGTTGATTGACAAGAAGCTGCCCATGCCTAACGCAGCAGCCTGAGAGATGGCAAGGGTTCGGCAGCGCTGGTCGAAGTAGTAGCGATTCCTTTCATCAACCTGCGCGAGAACGGACGCCGCTGGCTCCCCGTTCAAACCGCGAACCAGCGCTTCATGGGCATAGGGCATGCCTAGGCTTGTATCGACGATTGGCTGGAAAGCGAACGCCATGTCGATGGGGTGTTCCGGAGCGACCCGACATCCTGCGCATCGACGTGATGCGTCCTTAGACTGCTGTTCCCGCCCTTGTTGCTGTTTCTCAATCATTTTCGCAAGCCCAAAGCCTAAAGTTGCCTCGACATAGATCGTTATCGGCACGCCCGTGCAACAACTTGAGCCATTCTGAATAACTCTCTGTGCGTTGACGCTCAGCATTCTCTGTCGCATTTGACCGCCAATTTGGTGCCGGAACGCGAGTTGGTCGTAAAGCGAGAATCGCCAAGACGAGTCCGTCGCAGTTGCTCTCTCGTAGATAAAAATAAACTCGTCACCGATTGAGAAATAAAGTCGTCAACTGGCGGGAAATGACGGCCGACCGTGCCCTTCTTACTCCACTCCAATGAGGAAGTCCGACGTCCGCTAAATGAATCTTTCACCGCGATCTAGTCTTGAAGCTGTCAATCGGGCGAGATCGATACTCGCCGCTTTTGCCGTTGGCCCCAGGCATTCTCGAGCGACGCACTCACGACTACATGCGTTACGGTACGACCACGCTCTTTGCTGCGCTGGACATTGTCACTGGCGAAGTGATCGGCGAGGTGCACCGGCGCCATCGCAGCAGCGAATTCCTGCGTTTCCTGCGCACCATCGAAGCCAGCGTGCCGCCCTACTTGAGTGTGCATCTGGTAATGGACAATTACGGCACACCTAAGACTCCCCCGATCAAGGCGTGGTTCGCTCGTCATCCCCGCTTCGAGGTTCACTTCACACCCTCTTCGGCGTCATGGCTCAATCAGGTCGAACGCTGGTTCGCCACGCTTACCGAAAGATACCTTCGTCGCGGCACGCATCGTTCGACGCGCCAACTCGAAGACGCAATCCGGCACTACGTTGACGTCTACAACGCCTACACCCAGCCGTTCATTTGGAGCAAGTCGGCCGACGAGATCCTGGCTAGTCTCGAACGGTTTTGTGTGCGTGTTCAGAAGGCCGCGGGATGAGTGTCATGAATATTAAGACCGACGCGATCGACGAAGCCGCCCTGGCACTTCTCTACCTGACCCTGCACGATCAGTACCGCGCGTGGAAAGGCCTCGACTGGGACGTGCTGAATCGCCTTTACGAAAAGGGCTTCATCCGCGACCCCGTCAACAAGACGAAGTCGGTGGTCTTTACTGAGGAAGGGTTATATGAGTCCGAGCGCCTATTAGGCAGCATTTCGTTATCCGGGACCAAACGAGCAATTAATGAAACGAACTTCTAACTCACTACGCTAAGACTCCCAGTCACTGATGTGGAGGGGCTTCGAAACAGCCCATCACAAGGGCAATCTTCCCGGCGAACTAGAGATACCGATGGAATCGTTTGCGCGTGCGGTCGAGATCTACTGAAAGACAACGAGCTACGCGATGGTCGTGGGTATCGTCCAGATGAAGTGCTCTGGGAACACGCGGTGCGACAATGCGGATACGTGCAGTCTCGTCACGCCACGGGACGAGTCCTTGTCGCCGCGGCGTAGAGCGATGCCGCTTCACGAGCTAAAATTCCCAATCCTCACAATTGACGAGAGCAGTCTGTCCCCTGCGCTCGGATATCTTTTCCAGAAGAGGTGGGTCAATCCTCACGAGTCGCTGGTTTCTATTCTGTGGAAATTTGAGCGAGCCAACGCTTTGTCTGGGGCGATTGTCGCGCGATTCATGGGGTCCGACATCGATCCTTACGAGGGCGTGGCACCATACCGTGATCTGATTGACGTGCGCCACCTATGCAAACATCTCCGACTGCCAGCCGATATCGTGCGAATGGCAATCATTGACCGAATGGGCAAGCAACGGTACAGCGATGTGTTTCGCTTTTGCCGACGATGTCTTTCGCATGGGTATCACAGCGTTTTGCACCAACTCGAGTCTATAACTCGATGCCCGGGTCATCGAACCGTCTTGGAATCGGTATGTCGTCGTTGCTCACAGCAGGCCGCATATCGGATATGCGCGCAATCGCTTGAGGCCCGCTACCGATGCGCGAACTGCTTTGCTCCTTAGGGTCAGACCGGCTGACCTCCGGAAAATCAAGTTCACACGATGCTTTCTCGAACGCTGTCGAGGCTAGCGTTGCTTCGAGCACGCGACAGTCTGGTCGATCGCTCCTGTTTCAGCTCCCCTGTCGCAAAAAGGCTCGAGGCGGCATGGGTTGCGTCCGGTCCAATGCCTGTTTCTGGCTCTTCTCATCAACGCACAGCACGATCGCCTTGAGCGGCGGATCCAGGTACAGGCCGACAATATCCCGCACCTTATCGACGAACAACGGATCGCTAGAGAGCTTAAACGTCTCCTGCCGATGCGGTTGCAGTCCGAAGGCACGCCAGATCCGCGACACTGCCGTCTGCGAGAGCTTCATCTCTCGGGCCATCGTTCGAGTGCTCCAGTGCGTCGCCCCGGCAGGTACGGACTCAAGCGTCCTCGCAATAACAGCATCGACATGCGTGTCGTCGATTGTCCTGGGCGTACCGGGGCGTGGCGCGTCAAGCAGTCCGTCCACACGGTCTGCGACAAACCGCGCGCGCCATTTAGAGACAGTTTGCTGTGTAAGCTGCAGTTTCGCCGCGACCGTCTTGTTGTCCATCCCTTCGGCACAGGCAAGCACGATGCGCGCTCGCAATGCCAACGCCTGTGCTGTCTTGCGCCGCATCGTGAGCGCCTTCAGTTGCTTGAATTCCGATTCACTCAGCACGAGTTCTCGTTTGGGCCGTCCGCTCATCGCCGGCTCCTCGTATCAGTGCCACACATAGCACTTTAGTACGCGGCGAAAATAATTCAATGAACTTGTAACTCACCACACTAGAATGCGAGTTGACAAAGTTAATGTGGACTTATGCGAATTGACTATTTTATGTCGTTCGGATTGCGAATTAATTTGTCAACTCGGCGATCATCAGATCCAAGGGCCCGTTGTTGCCTGGACTTTCCGGGTTGACAGACTTATTTTGATTAACGCTTCTCTGACCCATGAAGACTGCTTGCGCTATCAGCAAATTTCTCGCCGACCCGCAGCCTGCCGCTACATGGGTGGCCGGGGGCGGCCGCAAGCATCCGCGCAGCGACGAGCGCTGGCGGCCGTTCTACGGTCCGCTGTCGCCGTCCAGTCAACGCCAGGCAACCGTCATCCTGAACGTGATGTTCTCGTGGCTGGTGCAGGCTGGCTACCTGGCCGGCAATCCGCTGTCGCTCTCACGCCAACGGACCCGACACGCGGCGCCTCGCATCACTCGTTACCTGGAGCCGAGCGTGTGGCAGGAGGTCAAGGACTTCATTGCGACGATGCCAAAGCAAACGGACCGGGAAAAGGCCCACGCGTACCGCGTTCGGTGGTTATTCGCCCTGCTCTATCTCGGCGGGTTGCGTTGCGGAGGTCGGCGCGAATACCATGGACCAGTTCTTCGTAAGACACGATGCGGACGGCGCGCTGCGCTGGTGGCCCACCGTTCACGGCAAAGGCGACAAGGAACGGCTCGTGCCCGCGACGCGCGAGATGATGATGGAACTGTCCCGCTATCGGCAGCACCTCGGATTGAGCGCCCTGCCGTTGCCCAACGAAGACACCCCGCTCGTGTTGCCGATCGGCGCCACGGCGTCGAACGAGCGCGCCGAGACGTGCACGCCGCTCACGCGCGCGGCGCTGCACGCCATCGTGAAGGACGTCTTTGCGGGCGCTGCGTCGCGCCTACGTGAACGCGACGATGCGCAAAGCGCGCGGGCTGATCTGCTCGAAAAAGCTTCCGCGAATTGGCTCAGGCACAGTGCCGGCTCGCACATGGCCGACCAAAAGATTGACCTGCGCATGGTGCGCGACAACCTCGGCCACGCTTCGCTGACGACGACCAGCATCTACTTGCACGTCGACGACGATCGGCGCCATCAAGAGACCGAAGAAAAGCACCGGGTAGACTGGTGAAGCTTAGCGAGGTCAGCTTAACGCGTCGCACCTGCTGCCGATTCCGTCCGCCAACCGCCACTCTACCCATGAAAGTCCTTGTGCTCGAACCCCCGATCTCTACCGACAAACAAACGCTCAGTTTCGTGATCGAATGCCGCGGAGAAAACGTAACGTGCGTCGTGCCGCGCAGATGCTTGGAAGTCTTTTTCTGGCTCCCGCCCGATGCGGACGATAGCCGATTGGTGAGCGTGTTCAGGAACGGGTTCGCTGGGATCGAAGCGGTCGCGCGACGAAAGCTGCGGGCGCGGCCAACTCGCTCGCTCAGCCTGACGGAGGCCGACTTTTCGACTGGTTGACCTATCTTAGTCTGTCTTGTTTCGCATCCTTAGGCATTGTCGAGTTCGCGCCATTTGAAGGCGCGCGGAGACGCAGTTGATTAGTTGCATCGTTGTGACAACGTTGCGCCTGGCCAACCACGTTCGGGCGCTACAGGTTCGTAACCGGCAACTCACGCTTTCGACTTCTCCGGGCTATTCGATTCATGTCCGACGTGCTCTCTGACGAAACCCGCCTCGTGGCCGACTTCGAACGCCTGAAAGTCGAGTTCCCCAAGACGCGGGAGCTTTATCGCGAGTTGTGCGCCCTGCTGTTTTTCCGCTTTGGCGTCCCCCTGGCGGCGAACCGCCTCTACCGCCTGGTCCGGGGTGGCACCATGAGTACGCCGGCGTGGGGTCTCGAGCGAGTTCTGGTCGGAGTGGCGCGAGAAGAGCCAGGTACCATCGGGAGCGACGACCCTTCGTTCGGCCTCGGCAACGCTGCGCGTCGACTTCGTCGCGCGGCGACGTGAGTTCGGCCTGCGCCGACGTCGCCGCCCGGGTCCACAGCGTCCCGATCAACTCGCCCGCCGCTTCGCTCAAATCCTTCGGCACGTCCGGATGCTGCCCGGGAAGAACTGTGCCGCACGGAAACGGCGCTCGAGCAACGCGCCGCGGCGCTGCTAGCCGCCCAGGTCGAGATACGGGAGCTGGAGCGGCAGCAGGCGCAAGAGGCCGCTACGCGTAAAGCGCTTGAGGCGCAGATCAAGCGTCTCGGCGAAGAGGCGGTCGCGCGCGAGCGGGAACTGGAGAATGGTTTCAGCCCTTCGAGCCAACCGCCTTTCAATGGCATCTGTCGGCTGAACAACAGCCATCGGATCGATTACATCTGTGGTCCGCGCTTCGTCTCATACCCGCAGCCATATTGCGAGAGAGCACTAGGCGAAGTCCCGAGCACCTGAAAAGCAAGCGGGCGTTGCCCTTAATCCTTGAGTCCGGTAAACGCGCAATAGGAACGTCGTGTCGCCTCCCTAGCATTGCGCTGCGATTGCACAGAGGATGCCGACAAACTCGCTCGTCGCTTGCGAAGCAACTTCGTCTTTTCGCGTAATGACGCTGTAATTGGACAGTGTCCGTCGTATCGGCACGTCCAGGTAACCTAAGAGGCCATGCTTGACGTACTTGTCCATCGCTACCTGCGGTTGAAGAGAGATCATGTCGGTGGCCTGAAGCAACTCCAACGTCGAAAAAATCGAGGGCGTCTCCACGATACCCACCGGCGCGATCATCCCAGCCGCCGTGAACGTCTCTTCGAAAAGCTGCCGCATCGCGGTGCCTTGCGGGTACAGGATCCACGGCCACTGGCCCAGGTCAGTGATCTCCACGCGCCGCCGCTTCAGCAACGGATGATGCTGCCCGACGACCACACGCGCAGGCTCTGCCAGCAGATCGACTACATGGAAAAGCGCTCCGTGTCGTGGCTCTGTCGGCCGCCCGACCATCACATCGAGTCGTCTTTCCTCAAGCCATGTCGCGAGCTGATCGCTACTTTGCTCGACCAACTTGATGATGAGTCTCGGGCGCCGACGCTGGATCTCCTTGATAGCCGCGGTGACAAGTTGCGCGGCCGAAGCCGGAATGAAGCCTACCGTGAGATGACCATAGCCGCCGTGCTTCAACGTCGCAAACTCGTTCGAAAACTTGCCGAGACTGGACAGCGCGTTGCCGGCGTAACGGACGGAGAGCGCTCCGAGATCGGTCGGCCGCATTTCGCGCGGTAGCCGTTCGAACAGCGGCGCGCCAAACATCGCTTCCAGATCGCTCAGGATTTTCGTCGCTGCCGGCTGCGTGATGTGCATCTGTTCAGCCGCAATACGGAGGTTGCGCGTGCGTCCGAGCAGGTCGAGCAACTGGAGATGCCTGAAGCGCAGCTTCGTGAGCACCGGAAGAGCGGAGTTATTCGGATCCTGTGACATAGGGAAAACTCCCGGATACCCATAACCATATGGAATTGATTTTACCCAATTCTCGATTGGACGCTTATCAAAAGCGCAATGGACAATCCAGAGCGCATCGGGCGCTAACTCGCCCGACAGCTTTGAACAACCAAGACCTTCTGATGCGATCACGATGAATACACAAGTCCGGTACTCTGCCGATAACCTGCAAGGCTTCGCCCAGCGTCTGCTCGTCAGGGCTGGAATGGAGGACGTCAAAGCGCTGGCGGTCGCCCGCACGCTCGTCGATGGCGACTTGATGGGACACGACACGCACGGGCTCGCGCTGCTGGCAGGCTATATCCATGAGATTGAAAGCGCCGCGATGGCGTGTTCCGGCGTGCCTAAGGTCGTGTCAGACCGGGGCGCCAGCCTGTTGTGGGATGGCGGGCGTCTACCTGGCCCGTGGCTGGTCCTGAGCGGCATCGAAACACTCGCGCCGAGGGCGAGAGAATTTGGGAGCGCGACGCTGGTGATTCGGCGCAGTCATCACATCGCCTGTCTTGCCAGTTACCTGGAAAAGGCCACGACGGACGGATTCATGATCGTGCTCGGCAGTTCCGACCCGGCGGTGCAGAGCGTGGCCCCCCACGGCGGCACGCGTTCGGTATTTACGCCGAATCCTATCGCGGCGGGCATTCCGACCTCGGGCACGCCGTTTCTTATCGACATCTCCTCGTCGACCGTGACGAACGGCATGACCGCGCGCCGACATAAGGCGGGTGAACTCTTCGAGGAGGCATGTTTTCTCGATGCGGACGGCCAGCCCAGCCGCGATCCCGCAGTGCTGTCCGCCGAGCCGGCGGGATCGATCCTCCCGGTCGGCGGCATGACGTGGGGACACAAGGGCTTCGGGCTGGCGTTGATGATCGAGGCGCTGACGGGCGGTCTCGCAGGTTATGGCCGTGCCGATCCTGCCGATGGATGGGGCGCCACCGTGTTCCTGTCGTTATACGATCCGGCGGCTTTTGGCGGTCCCGACGCGTTCGCGCGTCAAATGGACTGGCTCGGCGATGCCTGTCGGGATAATCCGCCGCGCCCCGGAACATCAGGCGTGCGGATGCCGGGAGATCGCGGGTTGAGCCTGAAGCGCGAGCAACTTCGCGACGGAGTCGCCCTACACCCGACGATCGCACCGGCGCTCAAGCCCTGCGCGCGGCGCTATGAAATCGAGTTTCCTGATGCATTGACGGGCTGAGTCGAGATGAGCGAGAGTCTCAGACTCTCGCTCGAAGCAGCGATCTCTTGCCGTTATACGTCTTGTGCAAGCGCGGCCGGGGGAATCGGGCCGCGCACGAGCAACCAATAACCGATCACTGCGACGGCGGCAACGCCCGCGCCGACGAACAGCGCGGGCTGGAACGAGTGTGACTGCTGCACGATGAAGCCCGTGACGACCGGTGCCAGCGCGCCGCCGAAGTAGCCTCCGAAATTCTGCATGGCGCCGATCGACGCGGTGCAGTTGGAGGGCGCAGCAACGGACGCGGTCGCCCAGGCCGCGCTGCTCGACACATAAAGGAGCAACATCGAGATCGAGATGAATACGACTGCCAGTGTCGCGCTATGCGTGAGGCCAGTCAGTACCGTGAATACGGCGACGCCGAAAAGCGAGGCCGCCATCGGGTACTTGCGGCTGTTGATCGCCGATACGCCTCGCCGTGCGAGCACGTCGCAAATCTTTCCACCAGAAAGACTGCCCACGACGCCGAAGAGATACGGGACCGCCGCCACCCACCCCGATTTCGCGATGGTCAGGTGAAATTCCATTTGCAGATACGTCGGTAACCATGCGTTGTAGAGCCACAAGACGTAGATCGTGCCGAAGAATCCCAACAGCATGCCCCACGTGGTGCCGAACTCAAACAGACGGCGCCACTCGCGCCATGTCGGACGGCTCTGGATTTCCCCATCGACGTCGGTCAGATACGCGCGCTCCCGCTGCGTCAGACTGACCTGACGCGGGTCGCGATGCACGAGAAAGAAACACAGCGCCACGACGAGACCGGCGATGCCCATGATGCCGAACATCCATCGCCATCCCACGGTCAACATTACGACTGTCAGCAAAGGCGCCGATATTGCGGTGCCAAGCGTCGATGAACTGTTCCAGATGCCGGTCGCGGCGCCACGCTCTTTCTTGCCGAACCAGTCGCGAACGACTTTGGCGCTCGTGGGAAACTGCGGCGCCTCTCCTATCCCCAGCACCATGCGAGCGGCAAAGAACTGCCCGAATCCGCTCACGACACCGCCGAAGGCTTGCGCCACCGACCATGTCGCAAGGCTGACAGACAGCATGACTCGCGCGCCGAAGCGATCGACCAACGCGCCCGCTGGCAGTTGCGCAAACGCATAAGCCCATAGGAACGCGGAAAGCAGCAGGCCCATTTCCCCGACCGAAAGTCCGAGATCCTGCCGGATCAGCGGATTCGCGATGGACAGCGTTGCGCGATCGATGTAGTTGATGACCCCGCTCAGAAGGAGAAGAGCAAGCGCGGTACGCTGGATTCGCCGCACCCTTGGCGTCGCTCGATCGTTGGAAGCGATGTTCTGAGCGCCGCTGGCGTCCGACTCGGGCACACGCGGCACCGCGGAGGATTGCTCCATGGGTAAGTCTCCTGGATATTTTGTTCTGTCGGCGAGGCCGTTCTTCGATGCAAGCGCGCGGATTGCAGCATCGGACTACGCACGATAGGTCCGCATCCGATGAAAATCCAATCAAATTTTCTCGTAAAGCAATTCCATTTGTTTATCGCGAGCTAAGGGCAAACCCGCGCGGTATTGTTCAGCTATCAGCGCAACACGGGAGGCGATTTAGCTAAAAGGGCTGGGATCAACGAGAGACCGTTGCGTCTCGGCGAAAACTTAAGACTATCCGATAGCCTCTATCGCGCCCATCCCTCTGACAGTAACAGGTGGGGATGTGCAAACCTCCTTCTACAGGCGGTCCGCGCGGTCCCACCGTTGAACGCGGATGTGTGACGTCGTCTGATAAGGAACGCTCGATGAATTGGTGCCTTGCGACCTCCATAACGCGGCTCTTTCAGTAATGCGCAGAATCGCCGTACAGCGGCAAGTCTTCTGAATCGGTAACCGGCGGTCCAGGGCTGATCTCAAGCGCATTGCCGACGCAAAGATGGAGATATTGCAGCCGCGACGAACGCCGCTCTTTTGGCCGAGCCGAGACTCCCAGCGCCAGAAGTCTCCGCGCCAAAACCAAACTCCCGTGGCCAACTACGAACTTCCAAGTGGGGCTCCAGCGCGACCGGTTCGTTTCGGAAGCAAATTGGTTATTCGGAGAATCGCCGACTATGCCGTCTTAGCCTCGCGCATCAGGCATAGGATCGCCCGTACTGCGGGAGCGACCTTTGCAAGGCTGAATATCGTCGGGCGCGTCGTATGCCAGAACCTCTGCTTGCACCTTGTCGATGAATGTGCTGCCGAGTTTCTGAGCATCGAAACCGCGATGGGCGGTAATAACGGCGGATATGGCTGCTGAACGGTCCGAGAAGATTTGAGACGAGCAAACAGATGATGACCGTCGCGGATAGCAAGTGACTGCATTGCGGAAAGAAGTCGCAGCTCAAGTCGCGCCGAATATAGCACCGACCGCGGATGCGACAGCCATCGACCCAGCCGATTTCGACAATCTCGGCAAGGGCGCAGCCGGCGCTGCCGTTCAGAACCTGAACCTGATGCTCGCGCAGTAATGTGGCTGCGGCTCATCGGTGGCTTTCGGCTGTGCGCGCGTGCTGGCCATAAGCATGGGTGACTACCCGCGCCAAGTGACATTTGTCGTTATAGAACAATTGCTCTAAAATCGGCGAACGATGGGAAACCCCGCGAGAACCCGGAGAACACGAGTGATCGAATTCTACTTTCACCCCACGCCGAACCCCGCGAAGATCGCACTCTTTCTCGAAGAGTCCGGTCTGCCTTACGAGCTGAAGCCCGTCGACACAAGCAAGGGCGAGCAGCATACGCCGGCTTTTCGCTCGATCAACCCGAACGGCAAGGTGCCGGCCATCGTCGATACCGAAGGACCGGGCGGCAAGGCTGCGACCCTCTTCGATTCGACCGCCATTCTGTTGTATCTCTCGGAGAAGACCGGCAAGTTCGGCGGCGCGGCGGAAGACCGGCCGCAGCTGTTGTCGTGGCTCATGTTCATTGCCAGCGGGCTCGGACCGTTTTCCGGACAGGCGGTGCATTTCCAGTATGCGGCGCCCGAAGGCCTCGATTACGCGGTGAATCGTTATCGCCGCGAAGCCGACCGTCACTATCAGGTGCTCAACGATCACCTGAAGGGACGCGAATATCTGGTGGGCAAAGACTTCACGATTGCCGACATGTCGGCGTGGGGCTGGATCGATCGAGCCCGGCGCGTGTTCAAGGGCGATGAGGATCCGCTCGCCGCGTTTCCCGAGTTGAAGCGCTGGTTTGCACAGATCGATGCCCGGCCCGCCGTCGAATGTGCGCGCGCCATCAACAAGACGCACGCGTTCAAGTCCGTGAACGACGACGAAACGAAGCGCGCGTTGTTTCCGTCGAACTTCCCGAAGACTGCGTGAGCGAACGGAGGCAGCATGCCGCGTCCCCGTGAGTTCGACGAGAATACCGCTCTCGATGCGGCGACCGCACAGTTCTGGTCGCATGGTTATGAGGCGACCTCGGTGCGCGATCTCGCCGCTACCATGGGTCTCACCGCCGCGAGCCTCTACAACGCATTCGGCGACAAGCGCACGCTCTACGAGCGTGTGCTGGAACGATACGTCGAGCGAGGCTTTCGCGATCGCGTGCGGCGTTTCGAGCATTGTCTTCCGCCGCGCGACGCCATCGTCGCCTTCTTCGACGAGATCGTCCGGCTGTCGGCCGGCGATCCGCATCGCAAGGGCTGTCTGATCGTCAATTCGGCGCTGGAGCTCGCGCCGCACGACAAGCAGTTTCATCGCGTGTTGCGCGGTGTGCTGGAGGAAATGGAAGGGTTCTTCACGCGCTGTGTCACGGCCGGTCAGGCGGACGGCACCATTCCGGCCGATCTCCCCGCCGCCGATCTCGGACACGGTCTGCTCGCGGCGCTGATGGGTTTGCGAGTACTGGCGCGTGTCGATCCACGGCGCATGGCGCTGAAAGCGGCCGCGCGGCCCATGCTTGCCGCGATTGGCGTGGAATCCGGCGCACGATCCACCACACTGAATCGCAGGCCACGCGCGCGCAAGACGACGCCCGTGTCGACGCAATAGCTCCGGAACAAAGTCACGCGCCGATGCACGCGACCTCTCACAATTCTCGTCTCGGCTGGTCTCCTCGCAGGTGAGCCGCTGCTTCCGTCTATCCCGACCGAGCCATTCCGCCGTTGCTGGAGGTACGACGCCGTCGCGGCCGAGCGTATCGAACGCATAGTTTCTCACGCGCGAACTCAAGTCCGCCCAGATCGTCCACGCACCGACGTCGCCATCCGTCGTCGAGACGTTCGTGCGCCAACAACTCGAGTCGCGGCGGGCGTTCGCCGATCGCGGCAGGCATTGCGAGCTCGTGTGCGCTTCCGGCCTCGCCTCGCCCCCCGAAGATTCGCCCTATCTCGTCTGGCTCGGGCGCGCGAGCACGTGGATCGCGGCGTGGCTCGCCAGCGACGAGCCGCAATGGTTCGCGCGCGACGCCGTCGATCCGCCGCCCGACATCGCCGATGGCTGGGCCGAATGGTGGCCGAAGGGCGTCTGGTGCGTGCCTGTACATGCGCCGAACGGCAAGCGGCTCGCGCTCGTCTTCGTGCTGCTCGACGATCCGCCAGCCGAAGCCTTCGCCGCCGTGCTGCGCGGCACGGTCAAGACCTGGGGTTACTGCTGGTGGTCGCTCACGCGCCGCAGCCTGCGCTTCGGCTGGCGGCCGTCGCGCCGGCATGTGCTCGTCGCGTGCGCGGCCGCCGCGCTGCTGCTGTTCGTTCCGGTGCGGCAGACCGTGCTCGCGCCTGCGGAAATCGTCTCGGGCAGCGCGCGCATCATCAGCTCGCCGATCGACGGCGTTATCGCTTCGCTCGCCGTGCGGCCCAATCAGCGCGTGGACGCGGGCGCGCTGCTCTTCTCGCTCGACGAGACGTCGCTCAAAAGCCGTGTCGACGTGCTGCAAAAACAGGTCGCCGTCGCGGATGCGGAACTGACCGCCGCGAGCCAGCGCGCCTTCGACAACGCGCAGAGCAAGAACGAGCTGACCGTGCTGAACGGGGTCGCGGAACAGCGACGCGCGGAACTCGCGGCGGTCACGGCGCAGTTGCAACGCACGCGCGTCTTCGCGCCGGAGAACGGCGTGGCCGTGTTCAGCGATCCGAACGACTGGATCGGCAAGCCCGTCATCACCGGCGAGCGCATCCTGCAACTCGCCGATCCGGCCAAGCCCGCGATCCTCATCCATCTGGCCGTCGCGGACGCCATCGCGCTCGATCCTGGCGACGAAGTCACGCTCTATCTGACGGCGTGGCCGCTCGCGCCGCTGCACGGCCGCATCGTCGAAACGAGCTACGAAGCGATCCTTCCCGGCGATGCTTCCGAAAGGCGCAGGTCGTCGCGAACGGCGGGCGAGGGCGCGTCGGGATCGATGTTCATCACAGTCCCGTCCAGGCGCGCAGCGCGGCGAGCGGGCGGCGCAGCAGATAGTACGCGAGGCTCACCGGCCGGCCGTACAGTTTCGCGGTGCCGTGCAGGCCGAGCCGCGCATGCTCGCGCTCGTTCGCATCGTCATCGACGCTCGCGAGCAGCCGCGTCGCGCTCGCGTTCGTGTTGCTCGCGCTGCCGTGGCGCACGCAGATTCACGCGGACGGCGTCGCGCGTGCGGAGCGCGTGCTGCGCGTGTTCGTGCCGTTTCCCGCGCGCATCCAGACGATTCGGCCCGCCGGCCCAGTGAGTTCCGACGCCACGCTGATGGAGATGGACGAACCCGACATCGCCGGACGAATGCGCCGCAGCGAAGCCGGCATTCGCGGCTACGAAGGACGGCTCGCGGGTCTCATCGCCGATGCGAACGGGCTCGATCAGCAGACTTCGGTGCGCGAGCGCCTGCGCGTGCAGGTCGAGGAAGCCGTCGCGGCGCATTCGGAGATCGCGCGCCTGAGCCTGCGCGCGCCGTTCGCGGGCCTCTGGACCGATGTCGATCCGCAATGGCGCGCCGGACAATGGATCAATCCGAAGGTGCCTGTGGGCGTGCTGATCGATCCGCAGAGCTGGCAGGTCGACGCGTTCGTCAAACAGGACGAGGTTCAGCGCATCGCCGTCGGCGACGGGGCTTCTACCCCGTCGGGCAGGTTGCGCCGATCGCCGGGCGCGTGCTCGCCATCGACACCACGCGCGTGCGTCAGCTCGATCACCCGATGCTCGCGTCGCGCTACAAGGGGCCGCTTGCGGTGTCGTCGGAGCGCGGCGCGCTGGTTCCCAACCCGGCGCTGTTTCAGGTGCTCATCGGAATGGATGCGCCGCCTGCCAACATGTGGGAAACGCGCGGGCAGTTGCAGATCGACGGCGCGCGCCGAAGTCTGCTGATCGAGGGCCGCACGCATGTGCTCGGCGCGCTGATCCGCGAAAGCGGCTTCTGACGCGTCTTCACGCGAGGACATCGACATGACGTGCGGGCTGCACTAGCCCTGGACGCGCGACGAATAAAGGATTGCATGGCAGCAATGTTGGTGCAGGACTCACCTCTGCGGGCGCGCTATGTCATGATTCCGGCCCGAATCCCCGAGTGACTCATCGAACGAGTCGATCCCGCGAGGTTGCCGCGCGACTGGCGCGGCCTCGATGCTCGGCTGAAATTGCAGCAAATCGGCGCTGCCTGGGTGCGAAAGCGAACGAACGCGGTGTTCGCCGTCCCCCGCTCTGTCGTTCCCGCGGAGACTAACTACCTGCTCAATCCGAACCATGAAGACTTCGCGCATTGAAGCCTTAGCCCTCGACCGTGCGTGATTGTCTGGCGCTACTCAGTGCAAACCGCCGCCGCAAGGAACGCGTCTGCGATCATCGGTCTGCCTAATAGGACGCCTTGCAAGGTGTCGCAGCCCAGCCGCGTTAGATACGTTTGTTGCGAGGCGGTCTCAACACCTTCGGCAACGATCCGCAGATTGAGTGCCTTTCCCAAAGCTACAATGGCTGAGATGATTGCCGCGTCCTCTGTGCCGTCAGCAAGTTGGCGGACGAACCCACGATCGATTTTGAGTTCGGTCGCAGGCAGGCGTTTGAGGTAAAGCAGGCTCGAATATCCGGTGCCGAAGTCGTCGATTGCGATTTGCACACCGGTCCGGCGCAATTCTTGGAGGACCGTCAAACTCAATTCGACGTCGCGCATCGCAGTTGATTCGGTTACCTCCAGAATCAGGCATTCCGCTGGTAGGTCATGCCGATGCAACGCGTCCCGCACAGCCTTTGCAAGACCCTCATGAGCGAACTGCATGGGCGACAAATTGACAGCGATGCTCCAGCCTGTGTATCCCGAATCGTGCCAAGCCTTCAATTGTCGACAGCTCTCGTCAAGCACCCATGCGCCAATTGACACGATTATCCCGGTCTTCTCCGCTAACGGGATGAAGCGCTCCGGCGCCAGTAACCCGTGAACCGGATGATTCCAGCGCAAGAGCGCCTCTGCTCCAACCGCTGGCCCGTTTGGCGCCCTGAACTTAGGCTGGTAGTGAAGGATCATTTCGCCTCGTTGCAGCGCCGAATGCAGCTCATGCGTGAGTTGCATCTGTTCATATGAATTCGCTTCCATTGAGCCTTCGAAGAAGCGGTACCCGCCACCTCCGGGCGCCTTAGCGTGATACATGGCTAAGTCCGCGTTGCGTAGCAACTCCTCCTGACTGGCACCGTCGTCGGGGAAGAGCGCAATGCCGATGCTTACCGAAATTTCGACTTCGTGGCTTTCCACCAAAAACGGCGTTTGGATCGCCTTGGTTAACGCTGCTGCGAGGTCGGCGGCTGCCGTCGCATGTTTGAGGAAGGACAACAGCACGAACTCGTCGCCTCCTACGCGCGCGATCGTATCAGGAGGCCGCAGCCTGGCGCGAATGCGCGTCGCGACGTCAATCAGCAACTGATCCCCGACGCGGTGACCGAAGGCATCATTTACCGCCTTGAAGCCGTCCAAATCCATGAACATGAGAGTGAACCGGTCGTCGGCATGCTTCGCGCTTCGAACCAGTTCTTCAAGCCTGTTTTCTAGAAGAACACGATTGGGCAACTCGGTCAGGCTATCGTGTAGTGCAAGGTGCGCAAGTTTTTTGTTCGCCGCCGCCAGCGAGGTTGCTAACGCGGCCGTACTAGCCTCCATGCGCAAGTCGAACACTGAAATCGTCAACGCAATCGCGATGACTGCTATAGCGACGACCATCGTCACAAAGGCAAGCCAGCCATGGTTCGCCCCGTCGTGGGCAGCGCCGCATACACTGCCCATTGGAAAGCGGGCGGCCGCCATCCCAGCGAAATGTATGCTAACAAAGGCGACACCCACCACCAGCGACGCACTGCTGCGACGAAACAACATCATCGATGTCCGGCCTCGCAGGCGAAATGCAAGGGACAGCGCAGCGCCAGAGGCGACAATCGCAAGGGTCACCGACAATACCGCCAGCGCAGGGTCGTACTCGATTGCGGGTCGCATCCGCATTCCCGCCATGCCGGTATAGTGCATACCGGCGATAGCTAGCCCCATCATCACGGCGCCAACGATAAGGCGCGGTATGGGCAACGCGTCCTGACAAACGAGAAAAAGGGCAAACGCGGATACCGCGATCGCTATAAATAACGACGCGATGGTGATCAAGGGGTCGTAGCCAAGCGGGATCGGCAAAGTGAAGGCCTGCATGCCGACGAAATGCGTCGACCATATTCCCAGGCCCATCGCGCAGGCGCCGCCGAGAAGCCACCACAGCGTCATCCGGCCTTTGGCGCTGGCAATGCGGCCGGCCATATCAAACGCGGCATAGGCAGCGAGAACGGCCACGAAAAGCGAGCAAACGACCAAAAGCGGGTTGTACGTGTGCGGAAGCATCGACGTTTTCCGGTCAAGGTGGCACAGGATTCACGTCATCGAATGCCGAACCGCACTGCCATGGCAAAAAACAGTCCGAATATTACGGGTTCGACGAAACGCCATTTGGAACGCTAAACATCCTTTTTCTGGAGCGCAATTGATATACCCGAGGGGCTCGGCGACCCGCGAACCCTAGTCGCTAAAGCCGACAACGGCACGGAATACCGCATCCAGGCCCTCGCTCGATTCAGCAATCAGGTGGGACAACGTGCAAGCGGCAACGACATGGGAGACGACAAGAATGCCAGAAAGCGCGCCAACCTGCTTCTGTACAGCTGTTATGACGGCCTGTCGGGGGTGAAGCAACCGGTCCAGATCTATGGCCAGGGAACGGCTATTTGTCGACTTCACTGATGACAATACGGCGTAGAGCAAAATTCGGCATATCGCTTTTGTCCAAGATAACAGGACCGCTTCCCGCCTTCCTTTTCGGACCAACCCGGATTGTTGCAGCTTAATCCTTTTTTCCGAACGTCGTCGCAGATACGGTAACGCGTGATTGCGCGTCCGCTTAAGTGAAAGTTTGTGTTACTGCGCGCATCTCCTGCTGCTTTCATTCACGTATCGCCCACGTGGTTGGTAGACAGTGCGTCCGGTCTGCTCACCACTGCCGATGCTTTTGAATAGGACGGCAACTCGCCGGAGTGCATTCCAGCGAAGCAGCCGTCCACCACATGAATATCAAGGAGATGGGCATGCGCGACGAGACGATGGTGCAAGAGGTATTGGAGCGACGCACAGAGCGGCGAGAGAAGCGCCGGCAATTTTTCCGGAGCGCCGGCGGGCTTAGCCTTGGGCTGGTCGGCGGAACAATTCTCGGTGCTTGCGGCGGGGGTTCGGGTGACAATGCGAATGCAGCGAGCGGGCCAACCGATCCTGAGATCCTCAACTTCGCGTTGAATTTAGAGTATCTTGAAGCAACGTTTTATGCCTACGCGACGACAGGCGCCGGTTTGCCCGCAAATCTGATGACAGGCGTGGGTACCCCTGGCGCAGTTACGCCTGGACAGCAAGTGTCGTTCTCGGATCCCGTGGTCGCTGCCTATGCAAGAGAAATAGCGAAGGACGAACTTGAGCACGTCGCGTTTCTCCGGACGGCGCTTGGCGGTTCGGCGGTCGCGATGCCCGCGCTCGACGTAGGTGGAGCGGACCCGACTGGCGCGTTCTCGCTTGCCGCGCAGGCAGCTGGGTTGGTGCCCGCGGGGACACCCTTTAACCCTTACCTCAACGACACGACCTTTCTGCTCGGCGCATTCATCTTCGAGGACGTGGGCGTCACAGCCTACAAAGGGGCGTCACCGCTCATCACCAACAAGACATACCTCGAAGCAGCCGCAGGCATACTGGCAGCCGAGGCCTATCATGCAGGGTTAATCAGGACCGTACTCTATTCGAAGGGTATGCAGACACCCAGCCTCATCAGTTCGGCACAAGCAATCTCCGATGCGCGTGACTCGCTCGATGCGTCGTCAGACGTTGACCAGGGAATTGCGGGGGCCAGCAGCGAGATTTCCAACATTGTCCCGCTCGATAATAACGGCCTAGCGTTTAGCCGAAGCTACGACGACGTTCTCAACATCGTGTACCTCAACAAAGGGGCTGTCGCAAAAGGGGGGTTCTTCCCGGCGGGTGTGAATGGCACGCTCCATATGAGTAGCGCGTTCGCGTAAGTCCACCAGCCACAATATAAAAGGCGTAACCGGGGGCGCGACGCAGTGTCCCCGAAACAATTCCATTCGGAGACGCGTTATGTACGAACTCTCAGCCGGGAAATTGCGTTGGAGAATGCGCCTCGCGATGCTCGTTCTGATTTTGCTCGCGGGTATCGCATTGGATCTGCATCACACGCTTAATCTCGGATCCGTTCACTAGTTCAGCATGATCAGATACGCTAATCCTTCGATAACGATCGGTCTCTGCGCGCTTTCGTTCGCAGCGATTCCGCTATCTTTCCTTTTCAAAGACACGAAACAGCGAGCAGACGTTCGATCTCGCCCAAATGCCATGCAACATCCCGCCAAGCGCCACCGGTTGACGCGCCCAAATAGTCGAGATGTCTTCCTATACAGCGCACCGGCAATGTGCGGGATGTCACCGCAAAGTCGACGCACAAGTCCGCCGGTTCGCTCAAGACTACGCGAAATGATAACGAAATCGAGGCGGCAGCATCCGCGTCTGACGCAACCGCGCAGAACGACGCGCAGTCAGCGGTGATATCAACCGACACGTGGCCAACAATTTGCGTCGCACTTGTCGCTTTCGACGACAGAATCCATTCAAATAGCAGGGGGATTGCGCTACTGACTGTCCCAGGCACAGTTTGTCATCGGCATCCAGCGAGGCCGCAACTTCGTATTAAAGGTTGGGGTCGCAATCATACGCCGTTTCAGGAGCTTTGATGTTGCTGTCATGCCAACAAATAAGACAGGTTGCCTCGCTTGCCGTTTGTCTGTCGGCGCTTGCCCTTCTTGCTGCTTGCAGTGCTGTGAGCCTCGTCAATGCTTTGACGCCACATACCGACTATGACGCTTATCCGGGGTTACGCTACGAGAGCGGTGAGCGTCATCTGCTTGATGTCTACGAACCGAAGGCACCATCAGGACCGAGTGCCGGTCGACCGATTGTCATTTTCTTTTATGGAGGAAGTTGGCAGGAAGGCGAGCGTGGCGATTATCGGTTCGTTGGCGAAGCACTCGCTTCGCGTGGCTACGTAGCGGTAATCCCTGATTATCGGCTCTATCCTGACGTGGAATTTCCTGCATTTATGGATGATGCAGCAGCAGCCGTATCATGGGCTCGGGTGCATGCATCAGCGTTCGGCGCCGACCCTCGCCGTCTTTTCATCATGGGTCATTCAGCCGGCGCGCATATCGCCATGCTGCTCGCGACGGATGAACACTATTTGCGCTTGCACGGCATCAATACAACCAATCTCGCTGGCGCAATCGGTCTTGCCGGACCCTATGACTTTCTGCCGCTTCACGACCCGACGCTCGAAGCGATATTTCCCTCGACTTTGCGTGACACCAGTCAGCCTATCAAACATATCACTGGACGCGAGCCGCCAATTTTTCTGGGCGTCGGCACAGCAGATCGGACCGTCGATCCGGGGAACACGATGCGTCTCGCCCGACGCCTGACGGCAGTAGGCGACCAATTTGTGCTCCAGAGATATCCAGCGGTCGATCACGCGATGATCGTGGGAAGCCTTGCGAGACCCGTGCGTGCACTAGCGAGTTTCATCGCCGTTGCACCGGTACTCAATGACATTTCCGAGTTTGTCGATGACCACCCTGGGCGTTGAGGCACAGCGCGCTGGAAGTTGTACGGGGTCGAAATGTGACAACAATCATCCGTTTGAATGATTGCGTGCAGCAAATGGCGAAGGGCTGCGAATGGCCGAGTTCTGTCGCCGATGGACGTGTCGCTTCCGACGCGCGACGTGCGACGTGCGACGTGCGACGTGCGATTCCAGAACGTTGTTGCAACGGCGGAGCCGGTCGCCGGAATTCGGAGCAGAGTCGGTGGCTACTTCAGAACTTGTGCCGCATGCCGACGCGCATCGAGACCTGCTTGTCGGTCGTCGACGGCGTTAGCCCGGTGATCTGCGCGACCGCGCTCTGTCCTAGCGAATCGGTTCCGCTCGCCTTCTCGTAGACGGCAACCGTGTACACGTCAGTTCGCTTGGAGAGGAAGTAGTCGGCGCCCACGCTGAAGAGGTCGTAATTCGCACCGCCCTTGCCTCCCGCGCCGCTATTTAGCGTGTAGTTATACGCAAGCCCAGCCAGCAGCGACGCGCTGCTCGAAACGATGGCGATCCTCGGCACGGTATCGCGAGCCGCCGGAGAAGCAGTCGGTGCTGACTCGAACCTGGTCGTGCTTCAGGTAAGTCAGTATGACTTTATATGGACGCCTCCCTTTTTGCGAAGGTTTTTCGTGTGCTCGACTTGATGGGGCGGTTGCTGCTTTATATCCGGCCTGTTGCAGCCAATCATTCGGCTGCGGGCCCCGATGAAATCCGCTGACTCCCACCTCATTTCCGTGTCGAGCTCAAGGCTCTTCGTCATACCCAGGTTTAGGGAATCCCGGTCCGACCTGTCTTGTCATTGCACACGATTGCCAACGCAACCTGTCGAGGTGCCACCTGTGAGAACAGCCCCTGTGTAACGCAAATTCTTTATTGAGGTTTCGAGCTAACGTACTCCCTGCCGTACTGCCTGTCGTGGGCGAGAAGTGCCCAGATGGTTCTTGCGATCTTGTTGGCTAGCGCCACGATTACCACGTTGAACGGTCGGCGTTTGCCGAGCTGCTCAACCCATGCGCCGGCCCTGTCTGGATGTCGCAGCACGCTGCGAGCCCCGTGGATCAACAGCGTGCGCACATACGCGTCTCCTCTCTTGCTGATGCCCAGCAACTGAACCTTGCCGCCAGAGCCGGTCTGTTTGGGCACCAGACCGAGCCAGGCGGCGAATTCCCGTCCTGATCGAAAGGCCTTCGCGTCGCCCATCGTCGCGACAGCCGCCGTGGCGCTCAACAAACCAACGCCCGGTATGGCCGCGATTGTCTGACATGCCTCGTCGTCCTTCATCCATGCCTGCAGACGGTGTTCGATCCCGGCAACCTGCCTGTCCAACTCCGTCAGGCCGCTCTATTGTTCACGCAACGTGTCGATCAGCATGGCAGGCAAACGCTCCGACAGCTTTGCCAGAACGCGAGGCATCGCCTTGTCGAGTGCTTCCCGACTGCGGCCCATGACCTCGCCGTATTCAGCAAGCAGACCACGCAGGCTGTTGATCTGCATCGTGCGGAACTTCACCAGTTGCTGCCGCATCCGGTGCAGTGCCAGCACGGCCTGCTGCGCCTCGGTCTTGACCGCGACCGGCTTGCTGGGTATCTGCGTGGCCATCCAGATGGCTCGCGCATCCGCTGGATCGTTCTTGTTGCCGATGTTGAACGCCTTGACGAACTTCGGCGGCATCAGCTTCACCAGGTGACCCATCTTCGTCAGTTGCCGTGCCCAATGCTGCGCGCCGCCACACACTTCCATACCGATCACGCAGGGCGCCCAATTCGCGAAGTATTCAAGAAATTTGTCCCGCTTGACTGCCTTGTTCACGACTTCACCGGTGGACGGGTCGACCCAGTGCACCTGAAACACGCTTTTGGCAATGTCGACGCCTATGGCCGTATGGTTCATGGCAGACCTCCTCCGGTTGGCTCTGAAGAGTTCAATGATCTTCCATTCCGACCGTATTGATTCGGTCGGTCCGCGAGCATGTGGGTCTGTTCATCGCTTCCACCTCACGCGGGGTGGGAGGCGTCCATTCCATTTCCGTGGGTAGAGGGGCTGGCCTGGCGTGGGGCATCAACGCGGGTTAGCATCGCTGCCAGAGCCGCATGGGTGGGCAAAGGCCGCACCCCGGCAACTTCCCCACGGAGGCCAGCATGGACAACGATAGCGCGGTGTACGTCGGGCTTGACGTAGATAAAAATAAATTCGTCACCGTTTGCGAAATAAAGTCGTCAACTGGCGGGACATGATGGCCGACCGGGCCCTTCTTACCCCACTCCAATGAGGAAGTCCGACGTCCGCGAAATAAATCTGTCACTGCGATCTAGTCGCGAAGCTGTCAACCGGGCGAGATTGATACTCGCCGCTGCCGCCTCAAGCCTTTCTACGATAGGTGAGCTAAAACAGGAGCGATCGATCAGACTGTTGCGAACTCTACGAAACGCTAGCCTCGACAGCGTTCGAGAAAGCATCGTGTGAACTTGCTGCGAAGCCTTGGCTTTAGCGGCCGGTGATTTTCCGGAGTCCAGCCGCTCTGACCGTAAGGAGCAAAGCAGTTCGCGCATCGGTAGCGGGCCTCAAGCGATTGCGCGCATATCCGATATGCGGCCTGCTGTGAGCAACGACGACATACCGATTCCAAGACGGTTCGATGACCCGGGCATCGAGTTATAGACTCGAGTTGGTGCAAAACGCTGTGATACCCATGCGAAAGACATCGTCGGCAAAAGCGAAACACATCGCTGTACCGTTGCTTGCCCATTCGGTCAATGACTGCCATTCGCACGATGTCGGCTGGCAATCGCAAATGTTCGCATAGGTGGCGTACGTCGATCAGATCACGATATGGTGCTACGCCCTCGTAAGGGTCGATGTCGGGGCCCATGAATCGCGCAACCATTGCCCCAGACAATGCGTTGGCTCGCTCAAATTTCCACAAGATCGAGACCAGCGACTCGTGAGGATAGATCCACCTTTTCTGGAAAAGGTAACCTAGTGCAGGTGAGAGACTGCACTCATCAAGCGTGAGGATTGGGAACTCAAGCTTGTGGAGCAGCATCGCTCTACGCGGCGGCGACGAGGACGCGTCCCGTGGCGTGACGAGACTGCACGTATCCGCACTGTCGCACCGCGTGCTCCCAGAGGACTTCATCTGGACGATACCCACGACCATCGCGTAGCTCGCTGTCTTTCAGTACGATCTCGACCGCCCGCGCAAACGATTCCATCGGTATCTCAAGTTCGCCGGGAAGATTGGCCTTGTGATGGGCTGCCTCGAATGCTCTCCACAACGTGTCAGCGTCGTTGACGAGCCGAAACCCGGAATTGAACGCTCGCGGAACATAGAAGCGCGAGAAACTCCAGTCACTCTCTTCTGGATAAGCTGTCTGATCGTAGCCGTTCAGGCATGTCGCAACGTCGTGTGCATTGCGAATTCCATAAAATGCGAGGTCTTCCACCATCAAACGCGAAACGATCTGCGTTTTGCCTGCGACCTGCATCGCGTGTTTCTGGCCAATCAGCTCTTGTTGACCAACGAGGAACGTGAACAGCTTGATCTGCTGCCTGTCGAGCGCGTCATGCACATCACGCAGCCACTCGTATTCATTGTCGTTGTAGCGCTGCGCCTCATCGCAGAAAAGCAATACGACACCGCTTCCGGCGCAGGAAGCAGCTTGTCTAATTCGCAGCGTCAAACGCATCCGCTTCGATGTGTTGGAACCCCCGTTCGGATCGGGATCACCTACCGCTTCAAGCAGGTTCGCGAAGAATGGTCCCTCAGCGTGTCGCGGCTTGTGCTCGCATTGAGCGTGAAACGTCGTGACGCGAGGATTGTTGCGCGCCAGCAAAAGACGAATATACTCAATCGCTCGAGTCTTACCGATACGAGAAGGCCCATAGATCAGCGCTCCCATGATCCGGTAACGAAGACACCGGACCACCAGCTCGTAGAACGCTTCGATCGCTGGCGTGGCGATTCGGTAGTTCCCGGTCGCGAGCGGGTGCAGCGACGAATCGACCGGGCGTTTTATCTCAACTGGCATGCTGCTCCTCCCGCATAGCTGGCTTCAGAAGACTTGACCAGTACCGATCCCAAGCTTTCGTGCGCGTGTTGGAGCTGACGGCTTGGCGGCATCATCTCGCTTTGTAGATGATTCGTCGTGCGTCGTTAGCTTTGCCTCAGCTGAACCGGTCACCGGTCCCAAGGGTGTCCGCACTGTCGGTGCGGACGCAAGAAGACGCACTAATTGAGACAGGTCGGACGCTGCCCTGCGTGCGCCCTTCGCCTTGTGAAGTTTTTCATGGACATATTCTTCGATGGGATTGGACTCGACGGCCGTTCGTGATCGCCGACGACCCTTCTCCTTAAGAATCTCCTGCCTTAGTTTGAGGTTGTGAGGCATCACCCGCCACGCGCCCTGCGCATCGAGTACGCCGAGTTCCGTACCGTCGAGCAGGAACGCACGAACGCTACGCAGATCGCCCGCGTTTAGATAGATCAGCAACCTCTGGCCGATCAAGGACGTGCTGCACGCAAGCACATCGCTTGTATAACGCACGCCGTAAAGGTTGATATGCGGCCGGATGCCTTTGTTCAGATAAGCACGCACAGGGCAGCGTCTTGCGGATTGCAACAGACACAGGGTACGTCGATGACGTTCGGGGAGCCACGTGAGCAGTTGCTGACGCCCGCGCACGAAATACTCCATTGCCTCGAGCGGCGTAACATTGTTCAGGCCGGCGTGCGGTGTTCCGTGATACGTCGCGATTGCATATTCAACCAGTTCGTCGAGCTCGTCGAGCGATATGTACAATCGCACGTTACCCTTGGGGTCGGACAATGCACGACGCACATCGTGCGGGTGCGAGCCTGTGTAACCCGGCAGTCTAGAAGACAGCCTACTGGCGATGGTTCCGAAGAATCTTTCGATATACGGCCTTTCGTCCGGGCTAAAGGTCGGCCCTGCATCAACACAACAGCCCACGAACTCACACAGAGCAGCGAGCGACTCGTTGGCAAGGTTTGCCTTCGCGTTGTCGAGTTTGATCCACTCCCACGTTGCATAGGCAAGTTCTGGCATTCGTTGTGATGGAAAACCTCCGCCTGCCTCGTAGCTCAGACCGGGAATCGTGAAACATCGTGCTCGATGCCCCTCCAATGCGTTCTCGATCGTCTTTACGACATCATAGCGACTATATTCGCGACCCAGCGCGATGTGGTAACCCAGCACCGCTCGGGTGCACACATCGATGATCGCTAGAAACCAGACACGTTCGATTTCAAACTGATGTTCAAAGCCCAACTGATCTCGCACCACGACTTTAAGACGGATATCTAGGCGATGCCCGTCGAATTCCACCACCTGATACGGTCTTGTTACACGTTGGGCGCCGTTATCCTCGTCGTGGGTAGGCAACCCTTTGAGATGCGAAGCGCCGACCGCCCGTGCACCGGTGGCAAACGTACGCAGCATCTCGCCCTTCAGATAGGCGGCAAGTGAACGGACCGCTCGCCCGTCAGTATTGAACGGGTAGTCGGCGACGGTCAGACCTGCTGCACGACACTGTTGCAGAAAGTCGGCGTGAAGCGCTCGAAGCCCGCACAGTCTGGTGCGAAGCCGATCTTCGGTATGAACCTGACTCAGTGTCACACGCCGACGCTTAACCTGTAAGCGTAGCCACGCCGAGAGTGACGGATGAACGTCGAGCAGTTGACAAAACGCCCCTGCCGCACCACGACTCCCTCGCTCACCGTGCACGGTGATTTTACTAACGCGTACGTACGCCGCGACCCTCCGGTACTTATGCAATCCGCGGAACCCAAAAATGCGTCCATCAGGGTGAGTCGACATTCCGCGCTTCAGCCAACGATATAATTGACGCCGGTTCACGCCGGTGGCCTGCTCGATAGACGTGATTGCCTCTCCACGGGCGAAGCGCTCAATCGCCTGCATTCGCGTTTCGATGAGCGTGCGCGCCGCCGCGTCGAGTTCCGTCCACGCAACGCCGGGCCAAGTCGCTAAATCAAGTGTCTGCAGTTCAGGCTTACGACGATTCATGCTAGATCCCATGGCAGACGAACGGAGTCAAAGACGACAATGGCGTTGTTCGCAACGTCGGCGCACTCACCCGTCCCGCATAGAGCAGCGCGAAGGTTGCCGCGCGCGCAAGAATCGGATCACCGCCTGAAAATTTGCGTTCGACGGCCGCCAAGGGTTGAGGGCTTGTTAAAAAATGTTCAACACCATCGAGGAGCGCGTTCGACAAGAGGCCCCGAGTAATAACGATGCAGGGAAGCATGCGCTTCCAGTTGTCAATCCAAGCCCGTGATGCGGCCAGGTCGGCCACGCGAACAGACTGGATGGTGAGTGGATTTTCGACGTTACCGTCGTATCTCAGATCGTCAGGAAGTTCACGCTCCGTGAGTAATAAAATCTCCTGACCGTCTCGATACGCGACCAAGAAATCCGCTAGTTGCCGATGCCCATCGTACTGAACATACCCAGGGCGCTCGCAAAAAGAGCGAACAGTCGGGTCCGTCTCAATGCGAACCCATAAATCCAACTCACTACGACGATATAGCGTCAGCCTTCGGTTCATCTTCGGACTGAACGTTTCGATCCGATGCGAGCCACGCGGTCGGACAATGCTGATCGGCTCCAGAGCCTTCCTAGTTTGTTCCATGGGATCAGGTACTTAGGTCAGTGACTCGGAGTCTAGAATGCGAATTGACAAAGTTAATGCGGACTTATGCGAATTGACGATTTTATTTCGTTCGGATTGCGAATAAATATGTCAATGCGATCATACAAATATCCGAGGAGTCGGTGGTTTCCTGGCTTTCCGGGTTGACAGACTTAATTTGATTTACGCTTCTTTGACCCATGAAGACTGCTTGCGCTATCAGCAGTTTCTGGCCGATCCGCGGCCTGCCGGCACGTGGGTGGCCGGGGGCGGGCGCAAGCATCCGCGCAGCGACGCGCGCTGGCGGCCGTTTTATGGGCCGCTATCGACGTCCAGCCAACGCCAGGCAACCGTCATCCTGAACGTGATGTTCTCGTGGCTGGTGCAGGCCGGCTATCTCGCCGGCAATCCGCTCTCGCTCTCGCGCCAACGGACCCGGCACGCAGCGCCTCGCATCACTCGTTATCTGGAGCCGAGCGTGTGGCAGGAGGTCAAGGACTTCATTGCGACGATGCCAAAGCAAACGGACCGGGAAAAAGCCCACGCGTACCGCGTCCGATGGTTATTCACCCTGCTCTATCTCGGCGGACTACGCATTGCAGAGGTCGGCGCGAACACCATGGGCCAGTTCTTCGTGCGACGCGATGGGGACGGCGCGCTGCGCTGGTGGCTCACCGTGAACGGCAAAGGCGACAAGCAACGGCTCGTGCCAGCCACCCGCGAGATGATGATGGAACTGTCCCGCTACCGGCAGCACCTCGGCTTGAGCGCCCTGCCGTCGCCCAATGAAGACACACCACTCGTGTTGCCGATCGGTGCCACGGCGTTAAACGAACGCACCGAGACGTGCGCGCCGCTCACGCGCGCGGCGCTGCACGCAATCGTGAAGGACGTCTTTGCGGGCGCTGCGTCGCGCCTACGTGAACGCGACGATGCGCAAAGCGCGCGGGCTGATCTGCTCGAAAAAGCTTCAGCGCATTGGCTCAGGCATAGCGCCGGCTCACACATGGCCGACCAAAAGATTGACCTGCGCATGGTGCGCGACAACCTCGGCCACGCCTCGCTGACGACGACCAGCATCTACTTGCACGTCGACGACGATCGGCGCCATCAAGAGACCGAAGAAAAGCACCGGGTAGACTGGTGAAGCTTAGCGAGGTCAGCTTAACGCGTCGCACCTGCTGCCGATTCCGTCCGCCAACCGCCACTCTACCCATGAAAGTCCTTGTGCCCGAACCCCAGATCTCCACCGACAAACAGACGCTTAGCTTCGTGATCGACTGGCGCGGAGAAAGCGTGACGTGCGTCGTGACGCGCAGATGCTTAGAAGTCTTTTTCTGGCTTCCGCCCAACGCGGACGATAGCCGACTGGAGAGCGTGTTCAGGGACGGGTTCGCTCGGATCGAAGCGGTCGCGCGACGCAAGCTGCGGGCGCGGCCAACCGGTCAGGTCCGCCTGACAGAGGTTGATTTTTCGGGTGCTTGATCGTCAGCCGCTCTTTTTTAGACAGATCCTGAATGGCGAGCTCGTTGCAATTTTAAGACGCGCGGGAACGCAGACGATTAGTTGCGTCCTGTGACAGGCGAAGTCGCGCTTTCGTCTTATTGCGGAGTAACAGGCGTCATCGGCTATTCACACTTTCGACCCCTAAGAACCCTTAACAAAATGAACGAAGGGGCTGTTAACCCGCGATGAATGCTATTAACCTTTTCATTGTTTCGACGGTGAAAAGGACATGGCCAAGCCGATACTCGACGATGACCTGTGGGCACTCATCGAACCGTTGCTGCCCCCTCCCAAACAACGCCGGACCCGTTACCCGGGACGCAAGCCGCTGGACGATCGTGCGGTGCTCACCGGCATTCTCTTCGTGTTACAGACAGGTCTGCGTTGGGACCTGCTACCGCGTGAGATGGGCTGCGGCAGCGGCATGAGTTGCTGGCGTCGCCTGCGTGACTGGCAGGCCGCCGGCGTCTGGGAAGAGTTGCACGAAGTGCTGCTTGGGCGATTGCGCGCAGCCGACCAAATCGACTGGTCTCGCGTCATCGTCGATTCCTCTTCAATCCGCGCTGTGGGCTCAGGTCAAAAACAGGACCGAATCCCACAGACCGCGCGCGACCCGGCTCAAAGCACCATCTCATCACCGAAGCGCAGGGCATCCCGCTCGCGGTGATACTGACCGGCGCCAACCGCAACGACGTCACTCAACTTCAAGCATTGGTCGAGGCTATACCGCCCATCCGCGGCAAGCGTGGCAGACCACTGTCAAAGCCTCGGGTCGTTCAGGGCGACCGAGGCTACGATCACGATAAATATCGACGTCCACTGCATGCCGCCGGCATTGCGACCGAAATCGCTCGGCGCGGTCAGCCCCACGGTAGCGGGCTAGGCAAAACACGCTGGGTTGTGGAGCGGACCATCTCGTGGCTTCACAACTTTCGCCGACTGCGCATTCGCTTCGAACGGCTCGCTTTCATCCACGAGGCCTTCATGAAGATCGCTTGCTGCATCGTATGCTGGCGACACCTGCAAAAGTCATTCTGTTAACGCCTCTAGCACTACAGCCGTAGTTATTTTTTTCCTATACTAAGTTAGTACAACTACTTTGCATAGGATCATGAAAGAGATTGCTAAGGCATGGGAGCGTGAACTGGATGAATTGCATGAGAGATTGGCTGGCCTGTTCAGGCGCGCTGAACCGAGACAGCGTTCGCGAGCCTATCTAAAAGGTTTGCTTGGTACGGTCGAACGCAAGAACGGCTGGCAGCTTGCCGAATGGATCGGCGAAGCCACACCCGATGGTGTGCAGCACCTTCTCGAGAGGGCACAGTGGGATGCCGACGCGGCGCGCGACGTACTGCGCGAATACGTCGTTGAACAACTCGGCGAGCGTGACGCCGTGCTGATCGTGGATGAGACGGGATTCCTCAAGAAGGGTGAACACTCTGCCGGCGTGCAACGCCAATACAGTGGTACAGCAGGTCGCATCGAGAATAGCCAGATCGGTGTGTTTCTCTGCTATGCGGGCAATGGAGCTAGCGCATTTATTGACCGCGAGCTGTATATGCCCGAGTCATGGATCGACGATCGTCCTCGCTGCAAGCTTGCAGGCGTCCCGGACACGATGGGATTTGCAACCAAGCCGCAGCTCGCGCGCCAGATGCTTGAACGGGCGCTCGATGCGGGAGTACCGTGCGGCTGGGTCACCGGCGATGAGGTGTATGGCGGTGACCGTCCTTTGCGGCTGTGGCTCGAATCGCGCGCGCAGTCATTCGTGCTGGCGGTGAAGAAGAGCGAACCACTATGGTGGCAAGGCCCGACCACTATGCGCGCCGACAAGATTGCAAAAGCCTTGCCACCGCAGGCTTGGCGCCGCCTCTCGGCCGGAATCGGCGCAAAAGGCGCGCGTCTATATGACTGGGCACTTACGCCGTTGTGGCGCCTGCAGTTGAGCGCCGAGGAGCGTCGCTTTGGTCATTATCTGCTGGTACGCCGCAGTCTTGACGAGAATCGCGAGCACGCGTATTTCGTCGTCTACGCGCCCCGCAGCAAGGTCACCCGTCAAACTCTAGTCAACGTCGCTGGCAGGCGATGGGAGATCGAAGTCGGCTTTGAGGCCGCCAAGGGTGAATGCGGCCTCGACCAATATGAGGTGCGTCGCTGGCAGGGCTGGTACCGCCACGTCACCCTGGTGTTGCTGGCGCACGCGGTACTTGCTGGCCTGAGGGCGCAAGCCAAAAAAAACAGCTGAAGGTTCACTGCCATTCAGCATCCAGGAGATCCGCCGGCTATTGTGCCGCCTGATATGGCGAACGCTGCACTCCGTCGAGCACGTGATGTCGTGGTCAATATGGCGGCGCCGACATCAGTACCGAGCCCAGCAGTGTCATTATCGACGACGCGGCGGTGTGCTTCCGGCGTATCTACGGCTGTAGTACTAAGCGGCCCGCGAATGAAAAAAGAGTGGAGGACCGTTTTGGTTCCGATAGCAGCCACCTTCGGTCGGCGACATGGACGGTGCGCTAAAGTAGTTAGCCGAGGCCAACGAAAGATTGGCGCACGCAGCGATGCCTCCTGGACTTGACCGAAGGTCGGTTTAAGGCGGGCGTCTTTCGCTTCGGGACACTGTCAGTGGCCCAATGGCCCTGGGTACCCATTCGAAAGTTGTAGGTATTTTGGGTTAGGATGAAGGTACCGTACCCGACCAACGCCGCGTCGCCAATCTGCTCGGACCTCAAGTGGGTCTTGGGCAGGTTCTGAGGAGGCACCATGCTTCACACATTTCTTGCAAATAACAGCGACGACCTGATATCGCGATGCAGGACCAAGGTGGCGCAGCGGCCGGCGCGCGACGCGTCTGTTCTGCAACTCGAAAATGGCGTTCCGCTGTTTCTCGAACAACTCATCAACACGTTGCGCATTGAGCAAACAGACCGTCCAGCGGATAGCGTCATTGTGTCGGGCTCGCCGGGAGGTAATCCTCAGCGTTCGGAGATCGGGGAAGCGGCAGCCCAGCACGGACACGAGTTACTGCGCCTGGGGTACACGGTCGACCAGGTTGTCCATGACTACGGAGACCTGTGCCAGGCCATTACTGACCTGGCACATGAGCGTGATGCGCCGTTTTCGATCGACGAATTCCGCACGCTGAACCGCTGCCTGGACAACGCGATCGCCGACGCTGTGACGGAATTCAGTTATCAGCGAGATTCCAGGATGGCGAGCCAGCAGGCACTGGAAGAAGGCGAACGCATGGGCTCGTTCGCCCATGAGCTTCGCAACTTCCTGCATACGGCGACCCTTGCATTCGAGGCTGCGAAAGCCGGAAATCTGCCGTTGTTTGGCGCGACGGGCGCCGTACTGGACCGGAGCCTGAAAGGCCTAGGGAAGCTTATCGAACATTCGATCGAAGACGCCCGCAGGCCTGCTCCGGACAGCGCGAAATGGACACTCTTCTCGCTGTCGGAGTTCATCAGTGAAACCAAGCACGCTGCAAATCTCGCTGCGCAATTACGCGGATGCGGCTTTGTCGTAACCCCGGTCGATCCGCAACTTGCTGTCAGCGGCAACCGCGATCTCCTGTACTCGGCGCTCGGCAATCTCATACAAAACGCATTCAAGTTCACGCGGTCAAATACCGATGTGACACTGAACGCGTATGCCGTTGCAGACAAGATTCTCATCGAAGTGAAGGATCATGGCGGTGGTCTCCCGCCGGGCAAGGCAGAACAGATGTTTCTGCCGTTCACCCAGTTCGGCGCCGATAAATCCGGGCTTGGACTCGGCCTGTCGATCGCACGGCGCAGCGTCGAATTGAATGATGGCGTTCTCAGCGTGCGCGATATTCCGGGCATCGGATGCGTATTCACGATCAGTCTTCCGCGACACGCGTTGATGAAAAAATAGGGCGGTTTCAAACTGAAGTGCAACACGGAGTCTAGTGTTTAGAACCGTGAGGCTGACTGGCTGAGGCGAGCGTGGCGGCGAAGACCTCGAATGGAGAATGGAACGCGTGAGTCGCGCGAGGCCGGCTGTTTAGGCTGTCGGCGATGGCGTCGAGTTCGTCTTGACTGTATACCGACAGGTCGGTGCCTTTAGGCAAATATTGACGAAGCAATCCGTTGGTGTTTTCGCAGGTGCCGCGTTGCCAAGGGCTGTGTGGGTCGCAGAAGTAGACGCGCACGCCAGTGGCTGCAGTGAGTTCTTGGTGCCGCGACATTTCTTTGCCCTGGTCGTAGGTAAAGGTTTGTCGCAACGGCGCGGCAATCGAGTTGAGTTTGGCAGAGAAGCCCGCTAACGCGGAAGCGGCGGTGGCGTCTTCCATCTTGGCGAGTAGCACCAGGCGGCTAGTCCGTTCGACCAGCACGCCGACCGAAGATTGGTTGGCGGCGCCCTATACTGGCCGCGTTGAGGCTCTGCCCTGGGCAATTTGCTGGCAGCAAAGCGGCCATTGAGCAAGGGGAAGCGAGAGCTCGGCTGATTGAAGTGGATGTCGATCTCGACCGGCGGCTCCTGGCCGCACTCGGTCATGGCCCCAAAGAACCACGCAAGCGCCGCCGCTCATATTGACGCCGCTCTAAACGGTACGGGCGTCAGAAACTCAAGATGCTACCAATAGACGCACAGTTTGGACGAAGCGTCCTTTCTCCAATTCTCCGGCAGACGACCTCGGTCATTCGGCAAGCGCCACCTCATCGCTGGCTGCAACGCGCGGGAGACGATACGCATCGGACAGCTCCGCAGTGGATCGGATTTTGATGAACGAGCGTCTCAAGCAAGGCACCTGTCGGATATTTGGCCAGATAGACCACTGGCCGTCCTGCAAAATCACCACGATCAGAGCTCTAATGAGCACTGTAGCGCCGCTCATACGAGGCGCCCCACACAGTAGTCTGGGAAAAAATAGATCGCGACGGAATCGCGAAATGCGCCCAAAATGCACTGCAAGGCGGCCACTCCGCGGTCGACGCAATCGGAGAAACACCATGGCAAAGGGTCAACTACGCGGTAATCGCGAGGCAAAGGAACCTAAACAGCCGAAAAAAGTACCGTCTCCAGCATCGGAAGTGTCGTGGATGACCTCCACCAAGACTTCCACCGCGGGTTCACCAGCGAAAGAGAAATAAATCACACCTGAAGGCGCGACCCGGGATCTCCGTCTTCTGACCTCCCTCTTCCGCGCGCACGGCTTGTCGCGGGCCATATGGGTTAGCCAAAGGCTGGCTCATTTCCTCTTCGCTACTGGATGTGTCGCGCAACAGCGCGCGACTTACCGCAAGCGCGCTTATGCCGGCGTTCATCACGCCGGCAAGCCGTGCGCACGACCCAGAATCGTCGTAGCGATGTCGTCTGACACGCCTTGCGATAACGTCGCGCGACGTCTGGCGCTATGCGCTAAAACTACCTATTCGCAGGAAGGGGCGTCTGTGAACACACTGCTTCAGTACGCCGCACGATTTCGCTCGCGCTCGCCGCCATGGACAGATGCCGCGCCAGTGCGCGATGAACTATTCGGTGTCGAACGGCTCGAGCAACACGCGCAAAGTCTCGCCGCCGCGCAGCCTGTTACGAACACACCACCCGTCGTGCTGGCGCTGCACACCCGGCTCAACGATAACGCTGCTGTCCTGCTTGCGGCTTACCGCGCGAGTGCCGTGGAACTGGAGCGTGGCGGGGGCGTGGAGCCTGCAGCCGAATGGCTGCTCGACAACTATCATCTCGTCGAAGCACAGATCCGCGAGATTCGCGACGACCTTCCGCCAGGCTACTACCGTCAGTTGCCGAAACTCGCTGCAGGTCCGTTCGCTGGATATCCGCGCGTATTTGGCCTTGCGTGGGCGTACGTAGCGCACACCGACAGTTACTTCGATGCGCAAGTGCTGCGACGTTTCATCGACGCTTATCAACGGATTCAACCGCTGACGATTGGCGAATTATGGGCCGTGGCGATCACGTTGCGCATTGTGCTGATCGAGAATCTACGACGTCTCGCCGACCTGATCACTGAAGGTCGCAGCGCGCATGCGGACGCCGACGCGCTCACCGACCGTCTGCTCGAATCGGGCAACGCGCGTTCTGCACTGGAAGCTGATATCGCGACACGTTCATCGGGGGTGTTGTCGGAGCCGTTTGCCGCGCAACTCGCTAAACGGCTGCGTGATCAGGACCCGCGCACCACACCGGCGCTGGGCTGGCTGGAAGAGCGGCTGCAACGCCAGGGCCTTTCCGTCGATGAAGTCGTGCAGCACGCACAGCAGCGCCAGGGCGCATCGAACGTCACGGTGCGCAACGTGATCACCAGCATTCGCCTGATTTCCGACATCGACTGGACGGAACTGTTCGAGAGCATGAGCCTCGTCGACGCGCGGCTGCGCGCGGGAAGCGCGTTCGGCACGATGGATTTCCCGACGCGCAATCTGTATCGCAGCGCAATCGAGCAGCTGGCGCGCGGTTCATCCGCGAATGAACTCGAAGTCGCCGATCTCGCGTTGGAGTTGGCGCAAGCAGCCATTGCAGCAGCGGGCGATACGGCACGCGCGGGACGCGCTGGGGAGCCCGGCTTTCATCTGATCGCCGAAGGCCGGCGAGCGCTTGAGCAAGCACTGGATTTTCGGCCACCGCCGCGTCTGCGGATCACGCGGTTCAGCGTACGTCTGGGCATCCGCGGCTATGTCGGCACGATCCTGACACTCGCCACCATGCTGGTAGCGCTGACGTTGTGGGCTTTGTGGTCACTGTGGTCCACACCGCCGCGAGAGGCCGAGGTCTGGGTACTCGCGTGGTTTGCGATATGCGGATTTCTGCCTGCCACCGAGGTCGCGACCGCGCTCATCAACCGCGCGGTGACATGGAATTTCGGCGCAGTCACGTTACCCGGGCTCGAACTAACCGCTGGCGTGCCGTCATCGCTACGCACGCTCGTCGCCGTGCCGACGCTTTTGACCGCCGAGGCCGATTTGCGCGAGCAGATCGAACGTCTCGAGGTACATCATCTGGCGGGCGCTGGCGGCGATCTGTCGTTCGCGTTGCTGGCTGACGGGCTTGACGCTGACGAGGAAGTGCTGCCGGGCGACGCGCCTCTTCTCGCCATCGCGGCCGACGCCATCGAAGCACTGAACCGCCGGTACGGCCCAGGACCTGCCGGCAGCCGTTTCCTGTTGCTGCATCGTCGCCGCGTGTACAACGCGAGCGAAAAGAAATGGATGGGCTGGGAACGCAAACGCGGCAAGCTGCATGAACTGAACCGGCTGCTGCGCGGCGCGACCGACACGAACTTCATTCCGATCGCCGGGCGCGCACCACAGGTGCCGCCGGACGTGCGTTACGTCATAACACTCGACGCCGATACGCGTCTGCCGCGCGATGCCGCGCTGCGCCTGATCGGCAAGATGGCGCATCCGCTGAACCTGCCGCAATTCAGCGAAGCCGAGCAACGCGTGGTCAACGGCTATGCGATCCTGCAGCCACGTGTAACGCCATCGCTACCTGTCGGCCAGGAAGGGTCGCTCTATCAGCGCGTGTTCTCCAGTCCAGGCGGCATGGACCCGTATGCGGCCGCCGTATCCGACGTCTATCAGGACCTGTTCGGCGAAGGCTCGTATACCGGCAAGGGCATCTACGACGTCGATGCATTCGAAGCGGCGTTGCATGACCGCGTGCCGGAGAACGCGCTGCTCAGTCACGATCTGTTCGAGGGGGTGTTTGCGCGCGCGGGCCTCGCATCCGATGTAGAAGTGGTCGAGGAGGTGCCGTCACGTTACGACGTCACGGCCAAGCGCCAGCATCGCTGGACGCGCGGCGACTGGCAATTGCTGCCATGGATCGCTGGACAGCGAGGCCGTGTGCGGCCCGCGCTACCCTCCATCGGCCGCTTCAAGATGCTCGACAATCTGCGCCGCTCGCTGCTCGCACCCACGATGGTCGCTGCGTTCGCGCTGTGCTGGTTGATGCCGCTGCGCGCCGGGCTCGTGGGCGTACTCGCGATGCTGTGCGTGTTCGCCATTCCCGCGTTCCTGCCGACGCTATTTGCGCTGCTGCCGCGGCGTGCCGGGATTCGCCTGCGCAATCACCTGCGCGTCCTAGGTGCAGACGTGCGGCTTGCCACGTTGCAGATCACTTTATCCACCGCATTCGTCGCGGATCAGGCATGGCGCATGGGCGACGCGATCATCCGGACGCTGGTGCGGTTGTTCATCACGCGTCGCAATTTGCTCGAATGGACGACAGCGGCACAGTCGAAGGCTAGCCCGCGCCTCAATTGGCGCGGCTTCTATCGACAGATGACGCGCGGTATCACACTTGCCTTCGTATTGTGCGCTAGCGCTTTAACCTTTGAGCCAGCGCATTGGCCGCTTGTTCTGCCATTTGCATTGCTGTGGCTTGCCGCACCGGCGCTTGCCTTGTGGTCAAGCCGTTCTCCGGCAGTCGTCGGGCGCTTTGCGATGTCCGACGCAAACGCCCGCGACCTGCGCCTGATCGCGCGGCGTACATGGCGTTTCTTCGAGACCTTCGTTACGCCGCTAGAAAACATGCTGCCGCCGGATAACTTCCAGGAAGATCCGAAGCCGGTCATCGCCCAGCGCACTTCGCCGACCAACCTTGGGTTGTATCTGCTATCCGCTGTCGTTGCGCGCGATTTCGGCTGGGCGGGGACGGCGGAAACCGTCGACCGGCTCGAAGCCGCCTTCGCCTCGATGCAGAAACTGCAGCGTTTCAATGGACATTTCTACAACTGGTACGACACGCGGGACCTGCGGCCGCTGGCACCCGCGTATGTCTCATCGGTCGATAGCGGCAATCTCGCCGGCCATCTGATTGCGCTTGCCAACGCGTGCGAAGAATGGCTGCCCGCGACGCTTGCGCCGGCTGCCAGGTCCGGCATACGCGACAATCTGCAACTCGCGCGCGAAGCAGTCAATGCGCTGCCAGCGGCAAACGCGGAGCACGGAAAACAACTCGTCGAGATTTTCGAGGAAATCGATGCGCACCTGCGTGGCCCGCAGATGCTCGATGCGTTGTCGCCGTCGCTGATCCGGCTCACAAAGAAAGCCGCACAGAGGACGCGTGCGATCATGCCGGCCGGTGGCGACGATAGTTATGCGGATCTGATGTTCTGGATCGAAGCGTTGAACCGCAGCGTGAGTGGGCACGATCGCGACCGGCGGCAACTGGTTGCCGAGCCGGAGCTTCTGCAAGCGCGTCTGCGCTCGCTTGCCGACACGTCGCGCGCGATGGCGCTCGGGATGAACTTCGCGTTTCTGCTCGATCAGGATCGCAAGCTGTTGTCGATCGGCTACTCGGGGGCGGATAACAGTCTCGATAGGAGCTGCTATGACCTGCTTGCGTCAGAAGCGCGGCTGGCGAGCCTGTTTGCGATCGCGAAGGCCGATGTGACGACGCGTCACTGGTTTCGCCTCGGCCGCGCCGCGACGCCGGTCGGCAACGGTTCCGCGTTGATCTCGTGGTCGGGGTCAATGTTCGAGTATCTGATGCCGTCGCTGGTAATGCGTGCGCCGGTTGGCAGTTTGCTTGAACAGACCAGCAGGCTGGTGGTGGAACGACAGATGTCGTACGCAAAGTCGCTCGGCATGCCATGGGGCATCTCGGAATCTGCGTATCGGGCCCGCGACATGGAGTTCAATTACCAATATTCGAACTTCGGCGTACCTGGTCTCGGCCTGAAACGCGGCCTCTCCGAAAACCGGGTCATCGCACCTTATGCGACGGGTCTTGCGACCATGGTCGCTCCGCAGGCCGCCCTCGAGAACTTCGCGCAACTCGCGAAACTCGGCGCATTGGGCCGGTACGGCTTCTACGAGGCGCTCGATTTTACCCGCGTACGCTTGCCCGACACAGAACGCTTCGCAATCGTCCGCAGTTTCATGGCTCACCATCAGGGCATGACGATTGTCGCGATCGCCAACACTTTGCTAGATGCAGAGATGCGAGCGCGCTTTCATCGCGAGCCGATGATCCAGGCCAGCGAGCTGCTGTTGCAGGAACGCATGCCGCGCGACGTCGCCGTGGCCCAACCGCGCGCCGAGGAAGTGAACACTGCCGCAACGGACGCCGCCACAATGCCACCACCGACGATCCGGCGCGTGTCGGAGACGACAGCGTCCAACGGTCCCCCGATTACACATCTGCTGTCAAACGGACGGTACGTGGTGATGCTCACCGCGACCGGCGCCGGTTACAGCCGCTGGCGTGAACTCGCGATCACGCGCTGGCGCGAAGACGCCACCCGGGACCACTGGGGCTCGTTTATCTACCTACGCGATACGCTGGGCACACAGGTATGGTCTTCCAGCGCGCAACCGGCCGCTTTCGAGCCCGAATACGGCGACGTCGTGTTCGACGAAGATCACGTGGAATTTACTCGCCGCGACGGATCACTGACCACGACCATGGACGTGTTGGTTTCCGGCGAAGCGGACGGCGAAGTGCGTCGTGTATCGCTCGCGAACACCGGACGCAGCTCGCGCGAAATCGAACTGACGTCGTACGCCGAACTCGCGCTGGCTACGCCAGCCGCCGACAACGCGCATCCGGCTTTTTCACGCATGTTCGTGCGGACCGAGCATCTCGCCGAATTCGAAGCGCTGGTGGCGACACGGCGTCCGCGTTCTAACGACGAACCGCACGTGTGGGCCGCACATTTCGCCGTGGTCGAGGGCGAGATCGTCGCCGAACCGCAGTACGAAACGGATCGGCTGCGCTTTTTGGGCCGCGGAGGCCATGCGCGCTCGGCCGCGGCGATCGTCGACGACCGGCCGCTGTCCAATACCACCGGTACCGTGCTCGATCCGGTCTTCTCGCTTCGCTATCGCGTAAAGATTCCGCCGGGCAAGGTCGTGCGCGTGACGTTCTGGACGGTGGTGGCCGAATCGCGCGAGCAGTTGCTCGATCTCATCGACCAGCATCACGATCGCAACGCATTCGATCGCGCGAAGACACTCGCGTGGACGCAAGCTCAGGTGCAATTGCGTTACCTCGACGTCGAGGCCGAAGAGGCTGCGGACTTTCAGCGGCTTGCGGCACCAATCCTGTATGCCGATGCACGCTTCAGGGCCACGTCCGATGCGATCGTTCGCGGCGCCGGGGCGCAGTCAGGCTTGTGGCCGCACGCGATTTCGGGCGACCTGCCGATCGTGCTGCTCAGTATCGGTGATGTCGAAGATATCGCGCAGGTGCTGCAGCTATTGAAGGCACACGAATACTGGCGCATGAAGCGGCTGGCGGTGGATCTCGTGATCGTCAATGAACGGGTTTCGTCGTACGTGCAAGACTTGCAGGGAGCGATCGAAACGGCGGTGCGCAGCAGCCAGTCGCGGCCCCGCTATGATGGCGAACTCGCGCAGGGTTCGGTTTATGTGCTGCGGGCCGACCTGATGAGCGTCGAGACACGGGCGCTGCTGCTATCGGCCGCGCGAGTGACGCTGCTCGCACGCCGGGGCTCCATTGCGACCCAGCTTGGCTACCTGTCGCAAAGGTCGGGACGGCCGGCCTTGCCGCGCCGTCAAAAACCGTCTTGGCTATCGTCGTGGCACGCGACCCCCGATAATATGTCCGCGGTGCCGACGCTGACAGCAAGTCTCGAATTTTTCAATGGCCTGGGCGGCTTTGGCAGCAATGGCAGAGAGTACGTGACGGTGCTCACCGCGCACGCCAGTACGCCCGCACCATGGATCAATGTGATTGCGAACCCCAGCTTCGGCTTTCAGGTCGCCGCGGAAGGCACCGGCTATACGTGGGCCGACAGCAGCCGGGAAAACCAGCTCACTCCCTGGTCGAACGATCCTGTAGAAGACCCGGTGGGCGAAGCCATCTACGTGCGCGATGAAAGCACCGGCGACGTCTGGACCCCCACTGCGCAGCCGATGCGCGACGGGGGCGTGTACGTTGCGCGACACGGGTATGGCTACAGCCGCTTCGAGCACGACGCGAACGGCATCGCACTCGGCTTGCTGCAATACGTGCCGCTTGCCGATCCCGTGAAGATCACGCGGCTCACAATGCGCAATTTGTCTGGCCGCAAAAGACGGCTATCGGTAACGGCGTGGCTCGAATGGGTGCTCGGGACCTCGCGAAGCGCATCGGGGCCGTTCGTCGTGACGGAAATCGACGCGTCCACGGGGGCGATGTTCGCGCGCAACCCATGGAATATCGCTTTCGGCACGCGTGTCGCATTCGTCGACCTTGGCGGCCAGCAAACCGCGTGGACAGCGGATCGCACCGAGTTTCTTGGCCGCCATGGCGACCCGGCTGCGCCCGCCGCGTTGACCGGCAGTACGCCGCTGTCCGGCGCGACCGGCGCGGGATTCGATCCTTGCGCGTCCCTGCAGACGTTCATCGATCTGGGGGCGCACGAGACCGTCGAAGTGGTCGCGTTCGTGGGCCAATGCGCATCCGCCGCCGACGCGCGAGTCCTGATCGAACGCTATCGTGCCGCGGACCTCGACGCGGTGCTTGCCGATGTCACACGCCATTGGCAGGACGTACTGGGCGCCGTTCAGGTCAGGACACCCGATCGGGCGATGGACCTGATGCTCAACGGCTGGCTGCTGTATCAGACGCTTGCGTGCCGCGTTGAAGCGCGCTCGGCGTTCTATCAGGCGAGCGGCGCGTATGGCTTCCGCGACCAGCTACAGGACATGATGGCGCTGACGCACGTGCGGCCTCTCGACACACGGCGGCATTTACTGCTTGCCGCGTCGCGGCAATTTGTAGAGGGCGATTTTCAGCATTGGTGGCTGCCGCACTCGGGGCAGGGTGTGCGCACGCGAATCTCCGACGACCGCGTTTGGCTCGCCTACGCGGCTGCGACGTATATCGGCTGCACGGGCGATCGCACGGTACTGGACGAGGTCGTGTCCTTCCTCGACGGTCCGCTGCTGCAGCACGACGAGCACGACGCCTTCTTCCAGCCGATGCTCGCGGAGGAATCTGCTTCATTGTTCGAACATTGCGCACGGGGTCTCGATCAATGTATCGAATTGACCGGCGCGCACGGTTTGCCGTTGATCGGCACAGGCGACTGGAACGACGGGATGAATCGCGTCGGCGCCAACGGCCGCGGAGAAAGCGTCTGGCTTGGCTGGTTGTTGTTGCGCACCATCGAGATGTTCGCGCCGTTCGCGCAATCTCATGACCCGGTGCGTGGCGCGCGATGGCGCGCGCACGCCGTGTCGGTGCGCGAGGCACTGGAGCGTGACGCATGGGATGGGGAATGGTATCGCCGCGCGACCTTCGATGACGGCAGCTGGCTCGGCACGGGCACCAACGAAGAATGCCGCATCGATTCGATTGCGCAGTCGTGGGCCGTACTGTCAGGCGCGGCCGATCCGCAGCGCGCGCGGCTTGCGGTGACTGCGCTGGACGAGCAGCTGATCCGTCGCGATGACGGGATCGCATTGCTGTTCACACCGCCGTTCGACAAGTCGTCGCATGACCCGGGCTATATCAAGGGCTATCCGCCGGGGCTACGCGAGAACGGTGGGCAGTACAGCCATGCGGCGATGTGGGCGATCTTCGCGTTCGCGAAACTGCGGGACGGAAACCGGGCGGCGGGTTTATTTTCGCTGCTCAACCCGGTCAATCACTCCCGTACGTCAACGGAAACCGAGCGCTACAAGGTCGAGCCCTACGTGGTCGCCGCCGATGTCTACTCGGTCGCGCCCCATGTCGGGCGCGGCGGCTGGACGTGGTACACGGGGTCAGCCGGATGGATGTACCGCGCGGGAGTTGAGGGCATTCTGGGCATTCGCAGGGATGGCAATTTTCTGGTGGTCAATCCATGCATTCCAGACTCGTGGGCGGGCTTTGAAGCGACGGTCTATGTGCATTCGACGCGCTACGAAATCCGTGTGGAATCTGTCCCAGGGTCGCGTGCGATGCATGGTGTGCTCGACAATAAGGTAGTTGATTGCAGCGGCGATGGCGTACATGTGCCACTCGATAGCTACTCACACACGCTGTTGATCGCCGTGTGTCCGGGTGTTGCCGACGAAGTCGACGCGCGGGAGCCGGCCGTGTAACGTACGCGAGGCATTTGCACGATGCCTCATCCGTGATAACTGGACAAGAAAAAGAGGCTGCTTGCGCTTTTTTTCTTCCGGCTCGAGTTTGTGTACAACGGAGGGGCGCAAGCGCCCCCCGGTTTGATAGCAGCGATCTAGTCGTCGCACTCTCCGTGATGCTTAGTCCACACAGGTGGCAACCGCCGCAGACTTTTCGCAAGCCACAGATTCACCGAAGATCGGCCCTCCATCCGGGGATCAAGCTCTGCTACCGAAGGTTCTGCGTATCCTGCTGATTGAAGACGGTCTGGATGCCCGGGAGGCAATGCGCACTTTCCTAGAGTTTGAAGGACACGCAGTGAGTGCTGCCTCCGACGGTGAGGATGGCTTTAATCGTGCCGTCACCCAGGCGTACGACGTCCTCACTTGCGCTATCGGTCTACCAGGGATGGACGGAATTGAACTCATGTAGAAGCTTCGCACCGATGCGCGCGAAACAGTCTCATTCGCGATAGCACGGTCAGGATAGGGCGACGCATTGATTCGAACGGAGCCCTTGACCGGTGCGCATGCACTTCGCGGCGCAGCACGCTTAAGAGGCCCCGGCGCTGGCATTCTCTAGATGGCGGGGTCCCCGTCACAAAAGTAACTCGCAGCCACGTTTTCCGTTTTGAAAACGATCATCGACCCACAACTGGGCTCCGTGCGGGCGAACCTGAAGATCACACTGCTTAGGCGGTTCTCGCTCCCTACGGCCTGGACATACCGGGCGCACGGCATTCACTGAGCCTGGAAATCGACAAGCCGACGCCAATATTCATCTTGCCGGCCCTCGGGACTTCCTTCCTGCTGCCACAGGACGTAGGCCCGCTCCCGAAGATGTTGGTCAAGAGCGCGATGCCAATACTGTTCCGCATGCCCATCAGGGCGCGCGTCCTTTTCCCAGAGCAAGTACGCGCGCTCCCGAACCGCCTGATCCAAACCGAGCTTCGTCTCCGAATTTTTCTCCAGGTCATCGCCGTAGGGAGCCATCTGCCCACCCCGACTAATATGCATCCTGGCCGTTAGAGTGCTGAGTTCAGCGTCGGGGACAAGCCGGCCGTGCGCTGCCGCTTCAAGCGCCTTGGCAAGATATTCGAAGTCGTGCGCGGCATTGCCCGGCTCGCTCAGGGTTATCGGGTACGTGTGGAGCACGGTGCCGCTGCGGTCTATTACGTCAACCAATCGATCGTTCATGACTGCCATCCTGGTGTTTGTGCGTTCTATGAAAAGGTTCGGACTGGTTTGATCAGTCGATTTAGATCGCGACGCTGTCATATGTCGCTGTTGTCCTGCCCTGAACAGACGAGCCCGGTCGGAAAGCTTTGGCTTAGTTAACAGGGCCAAGCAAAACGTCGAGCGCGGCCTGCCCCGCGATCCGCCTAGCAGATAGGTCCAACCACCATTGAGCGCACCGTTACGCAGCGGTATCCGGCCTCCCGGCGCCCCGGGTACTTCGGGATTAGTGCCGCCTTTGATCCTGAGAGATCACGTCAAACATATCTTCAGTAGCCGGAGTCAACTAAACATCAATCCCGAAACTGCGATACGCGTTCACTCTGTGCATGAAAGAAACCTTATTCGTTCTCGCGACTGTGAGCGACGCCTCGACGCGTCCTTGTGAGTCTCCGATCGAATAACCACCTCTCACTCCCCCACGAAGTGAGCGCCGCCTACGCACTGTACACCCTTGTCGCCCGGTGAATTCGTTTTATTACTTCACCCTATGGGATGCACAACCTCCCGGTTCCGGGCGGCCCGGTATGAGGAAGTGCCGGCTTCGATGCAAGCGATACGCGGCACTAGCGAAGGATCCCCGATGATTACGGTCAAAGTGCAAAAGGTCCTTTTCTAAAGACTATGTTGAAAGAAGGACAAGCCACCTTCCTGTTATCTTCGCAATCAGGATTGCCACCCGTCGCTAGTGCGGTCGGCTGGTTGCAGCGGTTTGCCGAGCACACGCTGTGTCGTATCCCGCGCACGTCCGCGAGTCGATTCGCAGTTCATCCCAGCTCTCACAGGTACGAGCTACAGATTGCGTAACCACTACAACACCATCTGGATGGAATGGTAGCTAATCTTCGTCCTCGCCGTGCATCTAGGACACTGCCGTAGCTACCATGCAATCCACGATCGGCGCGACGATGCGGACGCACGAGATGATGCTAAAACCGTCAGCCACGTGTCGGATATCCGGGCCCCTCCCATCCCGGTGTCTGACATCGCGTACGAGCCGATCGATGGGCGGCTCACCGCCTGAGGGGGAAGCCGCCACGACACCAGATCTTTTTTTATTCCGTCGCGATTTAGTTTGCTTTGCTGCGGCATTGAGCGCATTGTGAAGTAAGCGAAATGTATCACTGACCGCACATTTTTCGCGATCCGCATCGACACAGTCAATGACGGTCAGCCCCGCAAAATGAGCGCGCCATAATGACCATTCCTACTATCGAATACCGAGGGTACGAGCTACGCGCATACTCTCACCAGGAATTCCCGCTTCATCGGGACCCTTATGCCAACGGTCTAAGGAAGTTCTCGTCGGTTGTTCGAATCGAGAGTATTCAACCTAGCAATGTAAAACCAAGGCGCTACGAAACGGTGTTCGCTGGGACAACACCCGGTAACGATACGGACGCCATCGACCTCGCAATGCAATACGGCAAAGACATCGTAGATGGAAAGGTTCAAGCAAACCAACTTTGACATCCTGCTTTATCACAGTTTTATGTCGCGCACCGGATCCGCGTGGGATGTGGTGTGCAGACGTCGCCGCCCGCGTTGAATGGACGCCCACCAACGTCGGCCGCAAAGAATGATGTTCTCGATTGTTCTTTATCCCTGCTCGACGATTCGGGTGAGAGATCCGGGGCCGGCGTTACTTCCCTGCTCTTCCCTATATGACGAAAAGGGCCACACCGAGGGGCCTATATGACGTATGCGATCTACGCAATTCTGACCGGGATGACGATGATATTTGTTGTTTCGTTCTATCGATATCGCCAAAGCGTTGGGCATGGAGAGGAAGTCCCTAGCTCAGGGAGAATCCTTTGAGCGACAAATTGCGCAACACACTTGGCTTTGGTCGTCGGATATGATTACAGAGCCGGGGCGTTTCGAGCGTCCCGCCCCCGAACCGCGAATCCACCGTTCGAGGTCCATATCTACCACAGGTGGTGACGCTCCACGGATATAGCCTCCCCACGCGCATTCGCGGTTCTCGAAGCCAAAGAGTCGTACATATCCATCTAGAGAGTAACCATAAGTACCGAACAGATAACGAAACTTTGGGCCGAATTCGACGAACTTGCATCAAACAGCGAGAATCCGGACGTCCAATTCTTAATCCGGGCAATCAGACTTCACGCAACGGTTTTGAACATTCGGCTCGCCGCGCTCGAGGAACAAGCGGAGATGAGATATTCGGGCGCCAATACTTACTGATCTTCTGCCCGCGTTCGATAGTAAAGAATTGCTGGAATAACTCCTCGCCTGCCGGGCGCCGATGCTCCTGATAGTGGCACAGTGGATCCAAGACCGGCCTCCGCGCATATGCGACAATGCGTGAGACGGCGTCTGACGTTACTGCCACCGCGCCCCACCCCGCGGTATCAAAGTTTCGAATCTTGCGGCACGAGCTTCTCGTGCAACTCAGCGGTCAGCGTCTCGACCCGCTGAATCAACTTCTGGGTAAGCTCCGTCAGCTCCGTGTTTCGCTGCAGGAGTTCAAGCAGTTGTCCCGCATTTTGTGCTGCGATCTCCTGCCGTTGCTCGTTCGCGACGGCAAGCGCTTCCCTGTGTAGGGCGTCAGACTCGGCGAGCACAGTGTCACGCGCTGCTTGCCGCGTCTGGGCAAGCAGGATGAGCGGCGCAGCGTAGGCTGCCTGGAGACTGAAAGCCAGGTTAAGGAGAATAAATGGATAGACGTCGAAGGTCGTTAGACCCAGGACGTTGACTCCTATCCAGATCGCAACGATGGCTGTCTGCGTGCCGAGAAAAAGGGGCGTTCCGAAAAAACGTGCAAAAGCCTCCGCCTTCAGCGCAAATGTGTCGTTGCCAAAAGCTGAAGCAAGGTGCGCGTGAGGACGATGGAAGCGGAAGTGATCAACTGTCGGATTGTCGAGCGCAGCGGTAGCCGAGCCGGGCTTCATTGTTTCCATCGTCCCCTCCAGGGCTAGTCGTGGCGGAGCGCCGCCAATCAGGTTTGCGGCACGCAATACCAAGCAAATGCGCGGATCGAAGTCATCGTCCTGTGCTCAATGCAGTGTACCGCTCGCTCTGGCATGACGCTAACCTGGATTGATGGCTAGACGTGCCAGTCGTCTGGACGGCTCGATGATGACCTTCAACGCGCACGCATGTACAGCGTTACCGAAGGCGTCGGAGGCGTTCGTGGTGTCGTCCAGACGGAAGCGGGGCGCGGATCAGCGCGCTTGGCTCGAGGCGGCCCGAACGCGCCGATAGAGGATATCTGCTGCCAATTGACTTCCCCCATTTGAAGGTCGTCTAACCACAGCAACTCCGCACGCAAGATCGTTGGTCGCGCTGCGCTCGGTTCGCGCTAGCGAATTGCGCCGCTAGCCGACGTTCACACCTCTGGCTCATTCGCACGATCCCGGCTGACATTTAGTTTGCTTTACTGCGCCATCAAGCGCATTGTGAAGTGATTCAGATGTACCTCTGGCCGTCCTTTTCCGCATCTCGATGAACATAGTCCAATAACGGTCAGCATCGTTTACGGGACACGTCATTGTGACCATTGCCACCATCGAACAGAGGGTAAGGGCTTCGTGCGTATTTTCACCAAGAATTCCCGCTGCATGGTGACCCGTATGCCAAATGTCCGCGTCAGTTCTTGTCTGCCGCCCAAAGCGACGCCGTTCCGCCCAGCGAGGCTACTGCCCGGCGCCATGCGACGTTGTTCGTTATAGCACGCCAACCTATGCGGGCGATGAGATCGATCTAGCGATGCAATACGCGAAAGACATCGTCGACGTGCCGGTTTAGGTCAGCTACCTCTGACACATTGAAATCCAGTCCAGGCTCAAGTGGAGCAGATCATGGGCGGTTTCAAGATTGAAGCGCAACAGCGGATTTAATGTTTAGAGCCATGAGGTTGAGCTGCGGAAGCGAGTGTGGCGGCGAAGACCTCGAGTGGCGAA
>NZ_JARUXO010000092.1:0-300 GCF_031451275.1 Caballeronia sp. LZ029 | reverse complement strand
GGTCGAGCATGTTGAAGTTTTCGGCGAGCGCGCCGAAGCCGTGCCAGCGGTCGTTCGGCTTCAGCATCCAGTCTTCGCGGTCGCCTATACCCTCTTCGGCCAGCGCCTCCGGGCCCCAGACCTTGAAGAACCAGTCGTCGCCGTATTCGTCGTCGACCTTGCGCATGGCGCGGCGGAAATCGAGCGCTTCCGCAATCGATTCCTCGACGAGCGCCGTGCCGCCCGGCGCTTCCATCATCGCCGCGGCCACGTCGCAAGACGCGATGATCGCGTATTGCGGGCTCGTCGACGAATGCATGA
>NZ_JARUXO010000091.1:0-300 GCF_031451275.1 Caballeronia sp. LZ029 | reverse complement strand
CTATGGCGCGGGCGGCGGCATCGAATTGCCGTTCGGCGGCGTGAAGCATTCCGGACACGGACGCGAGAAAGGATTCGAGGCGCTGTACGGCTTCACGACGCTGAAGACCATCGCGATCCGGCACGGCTGAGGGCTGCATCCTTTGCAGGGTTCACATCGGGAGACAAGGACATGCGACTGCAAGGCAAGACGGTGATCGTGACGGGCGGCGGTTCGGGATTCGGCGAAGGCATCGCGAAGACGTTCGCGCGCGAAGGCGCGAACGTGGTCATCAACGACCTCAACGGTCCCGCCGCCGAA
>NZ_JARUXO010000090.1:0-300 GCF_031451275.1 Caballeronia sp. LZ029 | reverse complement strand
CATTCGCCGGGCGCATCGGCCCGGCACGGCATCGACACCGCGTTGAAGACTCGAAAGAGTGCTGCGATTCTCGAGAGAACGCCATGCGCAACAAGTTCGCCGTCGTCTGGGTCTGGCTGTTCCTGCTCCCGCTCGCGTTCGATTTCAAGGGCGCCGAAACGGCCAGCAAAGCCATCCAGATTCTGCTCACCGTGCCCTCGATTCTCGCGGGCTGCTTCCTGCTGCTCATCGCGCCGCGTTTCGCACAGCGCTCGCGCTTGCGCACGCTGGTCACGTCGCTGTTTCTCATCACGATACTCG
>NZ_JARUXO010000089.1:0-300 GCF_031451275.1 Caballeronia sp. LZ029 | reverse complement strand
CTTGTACAGCGCCTGCCAGCTAATGCCTGCCGCGTCCGTGTTTGTCACCGTGACCGACAGCACTTGCACGTTGAACGTGACGAACTTATCGAAAACCTTGTTCTTCGCATCCACGTAGTGCGCAACAGCATCGAGCACAGACGGCGTACCACGAACCGTAATGCCACCGGTCGACGGTGAAATGCTCACGCGATTGACCGGACCCGGCGCGATAGCGTTGAGGTCGTTCTGGATGTCGTTCCACAATGAAGTCTTCATCGACACCACGGTCGTTTGCATCGTATTCGTGGAGCCGCTGCC
>NZ_JARUXO010000088.1:0-304 GCF_031451275.1 Caballeronia sp. LZ029 | reverse complement strand
ATGCGCGAGGCTTTGCATCGTCGCGAGTTGCACGCCCTGGGTGTCGTCCGGCACCGTTTCGCGGCTGGGCCATTTGGTCGCCTTCACGCGCCGTCTGAGCTCCGCGAGCTGCGCTTCCGGCGCATGCACGCGCAAGGTCCGTATTGCGGTCTTGTCGCTGCCGGGCGGTCGGGACGTGGTGCTGATCGCGGTATCGGCGAGGACGAATCCGCTTGCGGAACCGGCAGCCGCCGCGGCCACGGCCGTTTGCATGAAGCGCCGACGTGACGACGCGTCGACTTGAGTACTGTCTGCCATGTCATTC
>NZ_JARUXO010000087.1:0-305 GCF_031451275.1 Caballeronia sp. LZ029 | reverse complement strand
GGCGAGGTCGATGAATCCATCCGGCGTCTCGCGCGCTCCGGCATCACGATGCTGCTCTCGACGCACGATATCGATTTCGCGGCGAGCGTCGCGGACCGCATCGTGTTCCTGCACGACGGACGGATCATCGAACAAGGCACGCCCGATATCCTGCGTGCGCCGAAGACACCGGAATTCGCAGCGTTCCTGCGTCATCCGGAAGATGAGGCCGCCGATGCGAAGCCGTTGCCCCCGGCCATGCTCGAGGCCGCGCGATGAAAGACTTTCGCGATGCCTCGTGCGCCGCACTCGGCGCGGAGCTATAC
>NZ_JARUXO010000086.1:0-308 GCF_031451275.1 Caballeronia sp. LZ029 | reverse complement strand
ATCGTATCGAAAAGGCTGGCGCGAAGTTCATCGCGCCGGCTTCCAGCAAGCGCCGCGTCGCGGCACGCCTCACACGAGAACGCCCATGAATTCAAGCACGAGCTCAGGCACGGGTTCAGGCACGCCCGCGCGCGCCGATACCGTATTCTTCAACGGCAAGATTGCCACGCAGGACGACAAGCGTTCGTTCGCGGATGCACTCGCGGTTGCCGATGGCAAGGTCATCGAAGCAGGATCGCGTGAAGTCGTGATGCGTCATGCGAACGACGCGACGCGCCTCATTGATCTCAACGGGCGCACCGTGATTC
>NZ_JARUXO010000085.1:0-310 GCF_031451275.1 Caballeronia sp. LZ029 | reverse complement strand
TTCCAGTACTTCGGCGGCTCGCACGCGGCGCTTGATCCGCTCGCGAACATCAAGGTCGGCGCGCTCGTGCTGAAGGACTGCATTGCGCGCGGCGGCTCGGTAGCGGGCGGCCTGCGCTTCTACGTCGGCTCGACGACGCAGGACGACGGCGGCTACGGCGCCAAGGTGCTGGCCGAGCGTTCCCGTCTGCGCGACGTCGCACGCGGCCGCAATGTGCCGATCAATGCCCCGCAGGCGCCGGTTCCACCCGCGCCCAAGCAGGTGCTGGCGTCCGCCACGCCCGAAAAGCGCGTTCACGTGACGATCGATA
>NZ_JARUXO010000084.1:0-310 GCF_031451275.1 Caballeronia sp. LZ029 | reverse complement strand
GTGTTCGGCAATCGCGAGCGTGTGCTGCCGCGGCATCCGCGTGGTTCTTACCACGAGTACACGGTGCCCACGCCGCGTTCGCGTGACCGGGGCGCCCGGCGAATCGTGTGTGGCGGGTCGAAGCGGCAGACTGGCGACTGCTACTACACGGACGACCATTACGCCAGTTTCAAACGCATTGCGGACTAACTAGGGATTAACGGCATGAGCGACAACATCTACGCGCACGACAACGGCGTCGCGAGTGATCTTTTCGCAACCGGCGATGGCAACCTGTTCCAGCGAGTATTGCGGCTACGCATGACAGAAC
>NZ_JARUXO010000083.1:0-310 GCF_031451275.1 Caballeronia sp. LZ029 | reverse complement strand
GAAGATGCGCGGGCGCGGATTGCCAGGCTGCGCGCGCGGCGTCACCGTGCCCACTTCGATGAAGCCGAAGCCGAGTGCGGCGAGCCCGTCGATGCACGCGCCGTCCTTGTCGAGGCCGGCCGCGAGCCCGACCGGATTGCGGAACGTGATGCCCATGACGGTGCGGGGCGAATCGGCGCCACGGGTGGCGAGTACGCTGGCGAGGCCGGTGCGGCCGGCCGCGCCCAGCATGCGCAGCGTCAGGTGATGTGCGTCTTCCGCGTCCATCTTGAACAGATGCGAACGCGCGAGCGGATAAAGGGAACTGAAC
>NZ_JARUXO010000082.1:0-312 GCF_031451275.1 Caballeronia sp. LZ029 | reverse complement strand
GGACATCGCGCTTCAGTCCATCTCGTCGGCCTTGAAGCGCAGAAACTGCGCGTACAGCAGTTCCATCGTCGTGTGACGCACGTCGGCATGAAGCGGCGAGGGCGGCGAATGATTGATTTCATGCACGACCCAGTCGCCGGGTTTGTCGCCGACATCGAGCGCGTTGATGCAGCCCGTCGCCTGCGACAGATGCCCGAAGAACGCGCGCCCGCCGGCCGTGATCGCATGCGACAGCAACGCGCGATTCACGCCGCCGTGCAGCACGAGCAGCACCGTGTCCCATGAGACATCGCCGCGCAGCTTCGTCATGGC
>NZ_JARUXO010000081.1:0-312 GCF_031451275.1 Caballeronia sp. LZ029 | reverse complement strand
AGGCATCCGAGGATGCAACGTCGACGACGTCATCGGTTTCGGGGAAATGAAAGTCATCGGGACGCGCGAACAGCTCGCGCAAGGCGGCTTCGTGTCGTCCCGCGAATCCGAGGTCCGCGACGGCCTCCGCCTCGATGGCATGCAACAGCCGCCAAGTCAGCGGCACTCCTTTATCGATGTAACGCCCCGCGATCTGACGCGTGATGCGCTCGAGGTCATGCACCGCGCGGGCGAACTGCCTTCTGCTCAGGTTTTCACCATTCGACTCCATGATCCACCCCTTCCAGCCGGTCTTATTGTACTGTACAAATA
>NZ_JARUXO010000080.1:0-317 GCF_031451275.1 Caballeronia sp. LZ029 | reverse complement strand
GGTGACTCCTTCGGCATGACGCCGTCAGTGGTTTCGTCACCTTCAAACGGATGAGCGCGAAGCGCTATTCCGGCGTTGTGGTTCGCAATCGGCGCGTCGTCCGACCCGCGCGGCGCGGATCAGTGAGCGTCGCCACGTCCTTTCGATACCGTCGGCACGCCCCAGCCGAACAGCGTCAGATGCGTGTCGGTGGCGATTGGCGCGGCGGCGCGGTGGGCGCCGACGCTCCAGCGGCCGTCGAAGGTCATGGCGGGAACGACCGGCTTCGGGATGCCGCTGGCCTGCTGGAAGTACTCCGTATTGCTCTCGTTCTGCAC
>NZ_JARUXO010000079.1:0-319 GCF_031451275.1 Caballeronia sp. LZ029 | reverse complement strand
CCCTTAGCGAGTCGGCGTCATTTGCTATCAGTCCAACGTCAATGCCCTCCGCTTGCATCAGCGCAGTGTTGCCTAAGGCGAGCCTGCGACCACCCACGATTCCTCGGACACCGATTCCTGTGCTGGACTCGAATTCTTCGCCTCTATCGAGCGGCAGTCGTTGTTCGCGAGCAGCACTTACGATGGTCGCGGCGAGCGGGTGTTCACTACCTTGGTCAAGGCTTGCTGCGAGACGAAGAACCTCTTGCTCCGAGAAGCCGTTGACGCCGACACAGCGTTGAAACGCTGGATGTCCCTCCGTGAGCGTGCCTGTCTTATC
>NZ_JARUXO010000078.1:0-320 GCF_031451275.1 Caballeronia sp. LZ029 | reverse complement strand
CGTTTCACGGCTTTCGGATCCGCACCTTCGAGCACGAGCAGATTGCTCTGCACACTGATTCTCACCGGATCGGTGTCCTTCCACTGCTTCTTCGGAATCAACAGCTTCCACACGCCGTTGCTGCTCGGCGAGCGGAAGAACGCCACTACGCCAACGTACTCGGCGTCCTTCTGCATCGGTTCGGCAACGCTCGCGCTCGCGCCCGGGCGCAGCACGACGTCCTTGGTGGCGACGAGATCCGTCTTGAGCAGTTCGAGATCGGCGTTCTGCAACTGGACGTATTCGAGTTGCGCGAAGGTCTTCGAATCCTTGAGTTGATA
>NZ_JARUXO010000077.1:0-322 GCF_031451275.1 Caballeronia sp. LZ029 | reverse complement strand
CAGGAACACCTGACGCGCTTTTTCATCGAGCGTGTAATCGCCCGGCTTTTCGACGCCGGTGCCGTCGGCCTTCTCTTCGCCGATCTGCTGCTCGAGCAGCGGCGGCAGCGCGTTCATGCGCACGTAGAGATCGGTGTGATCTTCAGCCTGACCGGAGATGATGAGCGGCGTGCGTGCCTCGTCGATGAGGATCGAGTCCACTTCGTCGACGATCGCGAAATTGAGCGGCCGCTGCACGCGCGCGTTGGTCTCGTAGACCATGTTGTCGCGCAGATAATCGAAACCGAACTCGTTGTTCGTGCCGTAGGTGATGTCCGCCGCG
>NZ_JARUXO010000076.1:0-322 GCF_031451275.1 Caballeronia sp. LZ029 | reverse complement strand
AAACACCTCGCCGCCCTTCACGTGGGCGACGATCGCCGGCGGCTCGATGGAGGACGCCTTGACCTGCGGATATCCGGAGAGCCGTCGTAGCGTTTTGCCGTTCGATAGTTCATGCACGATCAGTCCGCCTAGACCCGAGTCGGTCAGATACATCGTCGAACCATGAAAGCGGAGGTCGTTAAGTTGCGCGCCGGCGGGCAGGATGGTGTCGTCGAAGCGCAGGACATCGAGCACGCGACCTGAGTGGGGGTCGAGCCGGATCAGCTTTTGCGCACCTCGGTCGAGCGTCTCATTGACGTATGGAAAGGCTGCCGCGTTCAAT
>NZ_JARUXO010000075.1:0-322 GCF_031451275.1 Caballeronia sp. LZ029 | reverse complement strand
CGTGAAGATCGATCATGAAGGGCGGCCGGTCGAAGCGGGCGCACGCGATGATCCCGCGCGATATCTCGTGAATCCGGCGGGCTTCACGATTCACTCCGCGATTCACATGGCACGGCCCGATGTGTTTTGCGTCGTGCATACGCATACGGCGGCGGGCGCGGCGGTATCGGCGCAAAAACAGGGCTTATTGCCGATCAGTCAGCATGCGTTGAAGTATTACGGACATATCGCGTATCACGACTATGAAGGCATTGCGCTGGACCTCGCGGAGCGCGATCGCCTCGTCAACGATCTCGGCTCGCATAACGCGATGATCCTGAAG
>NZ_JARUXO010000074.1:0-323 GCF_031451275.1 Caballeronia sp. LZ029 | reverse complement strand
GGCTCTCGCTTGACGCGATTCGCCGCCGCGAGCATGCCCTTCACCAGTTCGATGCCATGCGCTACGGTCTTCGCCGTGCCGCCCGTTTCCTGAATGTTGAAGGTCTTGAGGAACGATGCTTCGGTGAGACCTTGCGTCTCCATCATGCGAGCGATCTGGTTCGTCTCGCAGCCGAGGCCGATGACCAGCACGCCCGCAAAATTCGGATGCACCGCATAGCCGCCGAGCGTGCGTTGCAACAGCGCGAGTCCTTCGCCTTCGGGATCGACCGCGCAGCCGACGCCGTGCGTCAAGGCGACGACGCCATCGACGTTCGGATAGGC
>NZ_JARUXO010000073.1:0-324 GCF_031451275.1 Caballeronia sp. LZ029 | reverse complement strand
GATGAGCGCGTGATCGTGCCGCGTTCGTTCATCGGCGAATTGCTGCAGGACGGCTTGCAGCCTTACGTGGCCGACCCCGACCAGGTCACGCGCGTGCTCGAACTCTGCACCGGTTCGGGCTGCCTCGCGGTGCTCGCGGCGCAGGCGTTCGAAAACGCCGATATCGATGCCGTCGACATCTCCGCCGATGCGCTCGCGGTCGCGCGCCGCAACGTCGACGACTACGAACTCGACGAACGCATCTCGCTTTACGAAGGCGACCTGTATGCGCCGCTGCCGCAAGACGCGCGCTACGAAGTGATCATCACGAACCCGCCATACGTC
>NZ_JARUXO010000072.1:0-325 GCF_031451275.1 Caballeronia sp. LZ029 | reverse complement strand
GCTGCTTTTATTTTGTCAGAAATCAGGCAGCGTGCGCGTGCTCCTTCCTTTGCAACGTACTGCAGCCGCCATAGCGCTGATAGCACTTTATCGAACGTTCGTTCGCTAAGCGGTAATCAGTGCCCGCTCGACAAAAGCGGGGCAAGAAATTAAAACGCACCTTGCTCAGGTGTACTACCCTTAGAACGGTCCTTCGTCGAAGCGGGCGCAGGCGGTCGATCGCGCTCGCATCCCTTGCCATAACGTCAACACGCGATGCGAGACGGGCGCGCATTGCGACAAGCCGGAGCGGAGCATGAAGCATCCCTCTCTGATGGATCCGTGG
>NZ_JARUXO010000071.1:0-325 GCF_031451275.1 Caballeronia sp. LZ029 | reverse complement strand
AGCCGATAGATGGTCACGACATCGTCGATATGCACGTTCGACCAGATGTTGAGGCCACGCCCCACATGGCGCACGATGCCGCTCTTGCGCGCCTGTCGTTCCAGACGCGGCAACTGCACGCTCGCGGTATCGCGCACCGCGCCGTGGCCGTAGATCAGCGTGTTGCAGAGCACCGTCGAGCGCACGCCACGCTTGGCGGCGTCGAGCACGAGATTGTCGATCGCTACGCGCGGCGCCTTGTCGGGCGTCGGCTCCGGCAGGTCGTCCTCGGTATAGATCTTCTCCGATGCCTCGCCGCCCGATGCGTCGCCGACGATGCTCGATC
>NZ_JARUXO010000070.1:0-326 GCF_031451275.1 Caballeronia sp. LZ029 | reverse complement strand
CCGGCGCACCGTACGCTGCATCCTTGGGACGGTGTGATTCCCGACGCGGATCTCGCTGCGTTCGACGCCGCCGGCTTCGACGGCCGCAGCGGCACCGGCCAGCGTCCGGCGCTGCTTGTCATCGACATGCAATACCGCTCCTTCGGCGAGACGCCGCGCCCGCTGCTCGACACCATCGCCGAATATCCGACGAGCTGCGGCGAATACGCCTGGTCGTGCGTGCCGCACATGGTGCGTCTGCTGGCCGCGTTCCGCCGCAACCGCTTCCCGGTGATCTTCCCGCACGTCGCGCCGAAGGGCGTCCACGACGCCGGACGCTTCGGCGA
>NZ_JARUXO010000069.1:0-326 GCF_031451275.1 Caballeronia sp. LZ029 | reverse complement strand
CTCGATGTGCGCGACCTTCTGCGCGGCCAGTCGCAAACCGAGTGGGTGATTGTTTCGACGGGCATGTTCACGAGCTTTCTGTTCGAGAAGTCGTTCGGTGTCGTCGATCTCGACACGCATACCGTGAACGCGCTCGGAAGCCTGGACAATGCGGTGACCGTGACCACCGCCGATGACATCGCCGCGCTGACTACGGAGATCCTTTTTGCGACGCCGTCGATCTCGAATCGCGTCGTGCATGTCGCGGGCGATACGGTGACGTATCGAGAGGTAGCGGATACGGTTGACCGGCTGCTGGGCATCAAGGTCCAGCGCAAGGAATGGAC
>NZ_JARUXO010000068.1:0-330 GCF_031451275.1 Caballeronia sp. LZ029 | reverse complement strand
CCAGGTGGCCGAGCGCAATGCCTCGATGCCGTCGATCACGAGCCGTCCCGCGATCGAGACGAAGAAGTGATTGCGGTTGATGCCGTGCTCGCGCCACTCCACCGGGCTGCCGTCGCGGCCGAGCGTGAGCGGCACGCCGAAGTCGTCGGCATGGCGCTGCAGCACGCGCAGATCGAACTGCACCACGTTCCAGCCGATGATCGCATCCGGATCATGATGCGCGATCCAGGCGTTGAAGCGGCGCAGCATGTCGGCGCGCGTGGCGCAGTATTCAAGCGCGAAGTCGATGTCGCCGGGTGTTTCGTCCGGCGCGCCGAGCATGTAGACCTG
>NZ_JARUXO010000067.1:0-334 GCF_031451275.1 Caballeronia sp. LZ029 | reverse complement strand
CGTCTCTGCATCCTGCGACCCCGCAATGACCAGCGTCGGCCCATGCGATCCACTCGCCCGCCGCCCCAACGCCTCGATCAACTCGAACACGCCCTTGCGATCGTTGATCGCCCCGTACACCAGCACATGCGTGCCGTCCGACAGCCCCAACCGCGCCCGGGCGGCAGCCGGATCGGCGGCGCGCGCATCGGGAAACGGATCAGCCAGATAGTCGATGCTCGCGCCCGCCGCATGCGCCCGGCGCTTCCACCAGTCCGGCAAGGTCGGGTCGATCGTCAGCAAGGTCTTCATGCCGCCCGCCCGGATCGCGCGCGCGAACAGCGTCCCCTTGATC
>NZ_JARUXO010000066.1:0-334 GCF_031451275.1 Caballeronia sp. LZ029 | reverse complement strand
AACGACAGCGCCGGTCTGCTCGGCGCGCGGCGCGTGTTTCGTGTGCCGCGCACATTGCCGGCGAACCTGCGCACGCTGGATGCCGCGCACTGGCAGTTGCACCCGGCGCTGTACGACGCCGATACGCTGCTCGCGTTGCGCGATGCCCGTCTCGACGAGAACGACCGCGAGATTGCACTGGCGGGCGGGGTGGCGCGGCTGAATGCGAGCATCGGCTGGCAGCGCATGGCGGATCGCGAAGATGCGGCGGCGCTGCTGCGCATGGCGAAGGACAGCGTGATGCCGCGCGTGCGTCTGCTGCTGTCGGTCATGCCGGATCACGATACCGCGGGCT
>NZ_JARUXO010000065.1:0-335 GCF_031451275.1 Caballeronia sp. LZ029 | reverse complement strand
GCTCAATAATGCGGTGAAAAATTTGTAAGAAATCGGTGCCGGCTCGCAGAAGGCGTCTTTCGAGCTCTCTGCAAGCCGGACCGGTGTCAATTCGACAACGACAGATACGGCGAGCTGAACGCCTGCGGCGGGAACACGGGCTGTACGCCGCCGCGATTCGAGAAGGTATAGCGCACGTACACGGCCGCGAGCCACTCGCGATACTGATACGCGTTGCCGAACGAGGCCGTCGCGCCAACCGCCAGTTGCGGCGCGAGCTGATATTCACCGGTCGCGCTGAGCGAATAGGACACGCCCGTCTTGCTCTGGCCGGGATAGACGGCGTTCGCATCGGG
>NZ_JARUXO010000064.1:0-335 GCF_031451275.1 Caballeronia sp. LZ029 | reverse complement strand
ACTTTCGGCCGTTGCGCCCGTTCAGTCTCGTCGCTGCACGAGTCGTCGAACGCCTGTTTATAACCCCCGAACAGTGCGTCCGCTATGCGGCTGCTGATCACGCCTGGCAAGTCCGAGCTGCGCGCTGCGGTTGCAAGCGACAATCCCAGACGGAGTAGGTCGTGCAGCGGATTGCCGATCACGGTCTGGTCAAGGTCCCGAATGTGGACGGCGACGTCGCCCGCCGCGTCCGCGACCGGTCCCAAATTGCCGAGGTGGCAGTCGCCGCAGATCCATACGGCCGGCCCCTCCGGGAACGTCCCAGCTCGCTGGCTCTGCATCCACTCGTAGAAGTG
>NZ_JARUXO010000063.1:0-335 GCF_031451275.1 Caballeronia sp. LZ029 | reverse complement strand
GCCGATGATCTGATTGGCCGGCACGCGCGAGTCCGAGCAGCCGATCCACAGATACTCGGGCGCCTGCTGATGCGCGAGGCGCTGGAAGAACTCGGCGTCTTCCGCCAGCTTGCGCTCGACCCAGCTCTGGTTATTCGAGAACAGATGGGCGAGGGGATTGGAAGCGTCGTCGTGGTCGTGATTGGAGTTCATGTTCGATAGTCGATGCAGGGATGCGCGGCCTTCAGGCGCCGGGCGCATCCGTTCGACCGGATGCGCCGAACCGTTCCGGATAGCGGACGCAGAATCGGACATCCCGGTCATAGGGAAAAAAGTCGGCGAGTTCGCCGCGCAGC
>NZ_JARUXO010000062.1:0-338 GCF_031451275.1 Caballeronia sp. LZ029 | reverse complement strand
ATCTCGACGATCACCGCCGCATCGATCTCGCCCGCCTCGACTTGCGGCGCGAGCGCGAGCGCCTTGCCGGTGACGAGCCGCACATCGAGCCGTGGATACCGACCTTTCAATTCGGTGACGACGGATGCGAGCGCGCCCATCGCCGAATCGACCGCGCCGATGGAAACCGATCCGGCGATTTCATCATCGAGACCGGTGAGACGCATGCTGTCGTACAGGGCGACGATGCGCTCCGCTTGCGGCACCACCTGCTTGCCGAGGCTCGTCAGCCGGTTGGTGCGCCCCACGCGGTCGAAGAGCGGCCGCTTCAGATCGTCTTCGAGCGATTGCATCTGCAT
>NZ_JARUXO010000061.1:0-339 GCF_031451275.1 Caballeronia sp. LZ029 | reverse complement strand
ATGTCGATCTGTGCAATGGCTGGCTGCCCGATGACGGACAGTGCAACCACGACCTCGATTGGCCGGCATCGCCGGCTGTATAGCGTTCCATGTGCGTCGGGCGAATTGCTCACAGGCGCGGCCCCGAAGCGATTGAATCAGGGAGCGGCGTTGGTCATGAGCGGGGCTGTTACGCCGTTGCCGTTGACGGTCGCGGTCACCTCGCCGCTCCGTGCGCGTGCTGCGTGGCTTGCGTTCGAGAGCGGCCATGAACGCGCGCGGCCCGCCAGCACATATCCGAGCAGTCCCGCCGCGACCGGCACTTTCGCAGCGGAGATCGTCAGCGAGACGGCGCTGAGC
>NZ_JARUXO010000060.1:0-341 GCF_031451275.1 Caballeronia sp. LZ029 | reverse complement strand
CGACAGGACGGTCAGCGTGATCGCCATGCCCGGAAACACGCTCGGCCACCACGCGACGCGCAACACGTCGCGTCCCTCGGCGAGCATCACGCCCCATTCGGGCGTTGGCGGTTGCGGACCCAGGCCGAGAAAGCTCAGGCCCGATACGGCGATGATCGCGCTGCCGATATCGATCGTCGCGATGACCGGCACTGCGACGAGCACGTTCGGCAGCACATGCCGGAAGAAAATCTGCGTGCGCGAAAGACCGAAGCTGACTGCGTGCGTCACGTAATCGGCGCGGCGCACGACCAGCGCCTGCGAGCGCAGCACGCGCCCGAACTTCGGGATGCCCGCGATAC
>NZ_JARUXO010000059.1:0-341 GCF_031451275.1 Caballeronia sp. LZ029 | reverse complement strand
GCATGACGGCAGTTATCGCGACATCGCGAATCTCGTCGAGCAGCAACTGAGCACGCTGCTGACCGACGAGCGCATTCTTCCGGAACCGTCGAAGGGCCGCGTCTCGCGGCTCGTGCGGACGTTTCCGATCACGCCGCGCGTGGACCTGCGTCCCGACGACCGCGGCCAGTACTACATCCTGTCCGTGTCCGCCAACGACCGGCAGGGCCTTCTTTATTCGATCGCGCGGGTGCTCGCGCAACACCGGATCGGCGTGCAGGCGGCGCGGATCAACACGCTCGGCGAACGTGTCGAGGACGTGTTTCTGATCGACGGCAAGAGCCTGTCGAACAACCGCACCC
>NZ_JARUXO010000058.1:0-342 GCF_031451275.1 Caballeronia sp. LZ029 | reverse complement strand
TCGAGACGGACATCGGCGCGGGCGCGGTGACGAGCGGCAAGAAATATTTCGTGCCCTTCGAACTCGAAGTGCAGAAGCGCGGCAAGGATGCGGACGCGGCCATCCTGCATCGCTACGACGCGAAGGACCGTGAAGTGCTGATCCAGTTTCCGGTCGGCACGCTCGGCGACCTGATGGGCTGGTTTCCCTACGCCGTCAAGTTCCAGCGCAAGCATGGCTGCCGCCTGACGTGCTCGATGTCCGCGCTGATCGCGCCGCTGTTTCGCCGCGCCTACCCTGAAATCAAATTCATCACGCCGGAGGAAGTGGATCCGGCGCGCTACTACGCGACCTACAACATCG
>NZ_JARUXO010000057.1:0-345 GCF_031451275.1 Caballeronia sp. LZ029 | reverse complement strand
GCCTGACGGCGGCGCTGAAGTCAGGCGTCGACGGCGATATCGACGACGACATGCGCCATCGCCTGCAGGACGCGAGCTTTCATGGCGCCATTCTGGAACGCTGTGGCAATGCGTATCTGCAAGCCGCGTATCAACTGGTCGCAGACAAGATCCAGGCGCTGCGCGCACGGCTCGCCGCCGATGACAAGCGTGTGGATTCATGCCACGACACGCATTCGGAGATCATGCAGCTGATCCGCGCGGGCAACGTGCGCAAGGCATGCGCGGAGCTGCGCACGCATATTCGCAGCACCGAGGACTCGTACATCCGTGCGAGCCAGCACGGCGACGACAGCGCGGCCTGAC
>NZ_JARUXO010000056.1:0-346 GCF_031451275.1 Caballeronia sp. LZ029 | reverse complement strand
AAGCATCTTACGGATGGCATGACAGTAAGAGAATTATGCAGTGCTGCCATAACCATGAGTGATAACACTGCGGCCAACTTACTTCTGACAACGATCGGAGGACCGAAGGAGCTAACCGCTTTTTTGCACAACATGGGGGATCATGTAACTCGCCTTGATCGTTGGGAACCGGAGCTGAATGAAGCCATACCAAACGACGAGCGTGACACCACGATGCCTGTAGCAATGGCAACAACGTTGCGCAAACTATTAACTGGCGAACTACTTACTCTAGCTTCCCGGCAACAATTAATAGACTGGATGGAGGCGGATAAAGTTGCAGGACCACTTCTGCGCTCGGCCCTTC
>NZ_JARUXO010000055.1:0-353 GCF_031451275.1 Caballeronia sp. LZ029 | reverse complement strand
GGTATGAGTTGCTTCGCGACGACCTCGCAATCGTCGATATGGCCATCGCGGAACGCGACATCCACACGATCCGCGGTGAAGTCGCATGCCGCATCGTTCAGCAGCAGTTCCAGCGCGATGTCCGGATAGCGCGCATTGAAGCCGGGCAGCAGCGGCGCCACGACCTTGCGGCCGAAGCCCGATGTCGAGGCGATGCGCAGGTGTCCGCGCGGCGGTCCATTACGTAGTTCGCGCATGTCTTCGAGCGCCTGCACGATGCGTTCGACGCCCGGCTGGCAATTCTTGTAGAAGAGTTCGCCCTCGCGCGTCAGCGACGTGCTGCGCGTGGTGCGCAGGAACAGGCGCGCGTCGAG
>NZ_JARUXO010000054.1:0-354 GCF_031451275.1 Caballeronia sp. LZ029 | reverse complement strand
GTAGTGAGGAGGCTTTTTTGGAGGCCTAGCTCGAGCAAAAGGGCAGCAACCGTAAAAAGGCCGCGTTGCTGGCGTTTTTCCATAGGCTCCGCCCCCCTGACGAGCATCACAAAAATCGACGCTCAAGTCAGAGGTGGCGAAACCCGACAGGACTATAAAGATACCAGGCGTTTCCCCCTGGAAGCTCCCTCGTGCGCTCTCCTGTTCCGACCCTGCCGCTTACCGGATACCTGTCCGCCTTTCTCCCTTCGGGAAGCGTGGCGCTTTCTCATAGCTCACGCTGGAGGTATCTCAGTTCGGTGTAGGTCGTTCGCTCCAAGCTGGGCTGTGTGCACGAACCCCCCGTTCAGCCCG
>NZ_JARUXO010000053.1:0-356 GCF_031451275.1 Caballeronia sp. LZ029 | reverse complement strand
GGTTCCACATCAACTGCCAATGATCGTACGGCGTGACTAATAGTTAGGCAACGAAGCTTTATGCAAGGCCTTAATCTTTGTCCCTTCAAAGACTTAGTACTACTCGTGTAAATCGACGGAAGCTGAGATTCGTCGGTCCCTCAACTCAAATGCAACACCATTTGACAATTTCCACGTCGCGCACTGGACGCGCTTCATATCTCGAAATAAATGTTTCGCGTCTCCGGCGAAACGGTACACAGAATGTCCTCGTTAGCAGATATGATTCGTCGCTTCGTTTTAGTTATCAGCTATACGAACTAAGTGGTGAGAGATAGAATTCTCAACTGATGGCAACAATAGCTAGAGAAGAAAGA
>NZ_JARUXO010000052.1:0-358 GCF_031451275.1 Caballeronia sp. LZ029 | reverse complement strand
CTACTCAATCTGCCTGATGGCTGGATGCGTGTGCGCAAGCACGACGGCCAAGGCCCATCCGTGCCGCCTGTCGTGCGTCACGGCCATAAGAACCACAGGAATCCGACGCATGCGCGACTACCTACTCTCTCGCAGAAAACTCCTGACGCTCACGGTCGCCTCGGCGGCGGCCGGTTGGCTGCCGCGTCTCGCCAGTGCGGACAGCCAGACGATTCGCATCGGCGACGTGGTGGACCGGCACAACCCGGAAGTGATCACCGAGAACCTGATGGCGAAGCGGCTCAAGGAGACGACCGGCTTCGACGCCCGCGTGTTCCCCGACGGCGTGCTCGGCTCGCACACCCGCATGAACGAGCAG
>NZ_JARUXO010000051.1:0-359 GCF_031451275.1 Caballeronia sp. LZ029 | reverse complement strand
TTTGGAAGCCGTGGCGACCGAGGTGGCGGGCGAATTGAACCGCCGTCTCGCGGGCGATGTCATGCAGGTGCGGATCCATGCGTCGCACGGCTATGCGGTCGCGACACTCGTGCGTGCGCTCGGCGAGCAGCGCGTGCCGGTCGACATCAAGTATCGGGAAAGTGCGGAGGCGGTGAGTGCGCTGGCGCGCGGCGAGTGCGAACTGGCGGGCTTCCATCTGCCGATCGGCGAGTTTCGCTCTACCTGTGCCGACATCTATCGTCCGTGGCTCGATCAGCGCAAGCATCAGCTGATCCGTCTCACGCGCCGCACGCAGGGCCTGTTTCTGCCGAAGGGCAATCCGAAGCGGATCATGGGCC
>NZ_JARUXO010000050.1:0-375 GCF_031451275.1 Caballeronia sp. LZ029 | reverse complement strand
CGTCGAGTGCGTCGGCACAGGGCGCAGGGAAGGGAAACTCGGGCGCCAGCCGGTAGTCGACGCTCGCCACCGCGCATTGGGCGTCCCGTGCAAGCCGCGCGACAAGGCCGTGGTGCGTTTCCAGATCGCCGACCACCCAGCCGCCGCCATGGAAATACACGAGGAGCGGCAAAGGGCCGGTGGTGCCGGCGGGTTTGTATATGCGCGCGTTGACGGAGCGGCCTTCGAGCGGGATCTCGATGTCCTCGGTCGTGACATCGGCATCGCTCGGGCCTGCGTAGGCGCGGGCGATTTTGCTGAACCGGTCTCGCACTGCTCGCGCATCGTCGTCCAGCGCGGGAAGCGGAAAGGCCTGGGCGACTTGCTGGTAGTAAC
>NZ_JARUXO010000049.1:0-376 GCF_031451275.1 Caballeronia sp. LZ029 | reverse complement strand
CGCGCGCCGGCGTCCATCAACTCCATGAGCTTCTGGCGTGCGCGCATCGGGATCGGCAGGATTTCGGCGAGGCGGTTGGAGACCCAGGTGGGATCGTCGTATAGAAAGGGCTCGACGAAGGGCAGATTCTGCGGCTCGCGTTCCTTGATCGTGTCGATGATGCGCTCCAGCACTTCTGCGCACGCGCCGAATTTCGCGAGCGCCTCGGCGCCCTGCAGCGGCTGATCTTCACCCAGCAACTCGGCCGTGCCGACGATCAGATTGCTCGGCTCGACACGATGATCGGTGAGCCGGAAACGATCGGTTCCGCGTGCCTGCACGAGAAGGAGACCGAAGGTATCGACATCGCATTCCGCGATTTCGGCCAGGCAGCCGA
>NZ_JARUXO010000048.1:0-381 GCF_031451275.1 Caballeronia sp. LZ029 | reverse complement strand
TCGATCAAGGTATGGGTCGCGGGATGCAGCAGCGGCGAGGAGCTGTGGTCGCTCGCGGTGCTGTTCGCCGAGGAACGGCTCGCCGAGCGCACCGTGTTCTACGCGACCGACATCAACGCGGAAGCCTTGCGTATAGCGGAAAACGGCATCTATTCGCTGGATCGCATGGCGGGGTTCAGCCAGAACTACCTCGCGGCGGGTGGCAAGCGTTCGCTCTCCGACTACTATCACGCGGCCTATGGCGCGGCGAAATTCTCGCAGACGCTCAAGTCGCGTGTGGTGTTCGCGGACCACAGCCTCGCCACGGACAGCGTGTTTCTAGAAGCGCATCTCGTCTCGTGCCGCAACGTGCTGATCTATTTCGACCGCGCGTTGCAGGAC
>NZ_JARUXO010000047.1:0-382 GCF_031451275.1 Caballeronia sp. LZ029 | reverse complement strand
GATTTGCAAACCGGCGCGCGCTTTGCAAATCCGCCGCGCTGAATCGTTCTTTGAGCATCGAGCCCAAGCCCATACGAGGCACCATGACCTGGCACCAACGCATGATCTGGTCCGAGGGCCTGTTCCTCGAACCCCAGCACTTCCAGCAGCACGACCGCTTCATCGAGCATCTCGTGCGCTCGCACGCGCGCGCGACCGAGGCGTGGTCGTGGGGCTGGGCCGCCGTGATGCTCGACGAAATCGCGCTCGGGCTCGGCAAGATCGCGCTTGCGTCGGCGTTCGGCGTGCTGCCCGACGGCACCGCGTTCTCCTTTCCCGACGACTTCCCCGCGCCGCCACCGCTCGACATTCCCGCCGGCACGCGCGACGAGCTCGTGTTGCT
>NZ_JARUXO010000046.1:0-386 GCF_031451275.1 Caballeronia sp. LZ029 | reverse complement strand
GGCATTGCCATTCCCGACAGCAAGCTGGCCCGCGAAATCACGGAATTCATTCGCGACACGGAGACCGAACTTCTCTTCAATCATTCGAGCCGCGTGTATTACTTCGGCGCACTGGCCGGACAGCATCGCGGCCTTACGTTCGACGCCGAATTGCTCTATGCCGGCGCGATGTTCCACGATATCGGCCTCATGCCGTCGCACAGCAGCACGAACCAGCGATTCGAAGTGGACGGCGCCAACGCCGCGCGAGACTTTCTGAAGCAACGGGGAATCAGCACTCAGGATATCGACCTCGTGTGGACATCCATCGCGCTGCATACGACGCCAGGCGTGCCCGAGCATATGCATCCGGTGATCGCCCTCGTGACGGCCGGTGTCGAGATGGA
>NZ_JARUXO010000045.1:0-398 GCF_031451275.1 Caballeronia sp. LZ029 | reverse complement strand
CGACCAGACGCTCACGGCAGCGATGCTCGACAGGTTGCTGCATCACGCGCATATCGTGCAAATCAGTGGCGAGAGCTATCGACTGAAGGACAAGAGAAAAGCGGGACAAGCGAGCGCGCGGGCAACCACGAAAGTAGCCGCGTGATAATGGACCCAGGTGGGTCAGATTTACTTCGGCGAAACCTTCGAATGTGGGTCAGGTTTCAGTCGGCGTTGACAAGTAGGCAAAGAAAGCAGCTTGTTCAGGCCCGCGGTCACACGCACGTTGGCCATGCTTGCCAGCCGCCCGTGGCATTCGCCACATTTAGCTCCTTTCGCCGCGTTCCTTCAAGTCGATGGTATCGATGCGATGATGAACAAAGTACACGTCGTAGCAGCCGTCAGTTTCGCTACAGGCG
>NZ_JARUXO010000044.1:0-409 GCF_031451275.1 Caballeronia sp. LZ029 | reverse complement strand
CGTCGGCGTGGAGAAGGTCGATCAGCTCATCAATCTGGTGGGCGAGCTCGTCATCACGCAGGCGATGCTCGCGGAAACCACGAGCACGTTCGATCCCGCTCTGCACGACCGTCTTTTCAACGGCATGGCGCAGCTGGAGCGCAACGCGCGCGACCTGCAAGAGGCCGTCATGTCCATCCGCATGATGCCGATGGACTACGTATTCAGCCGCTTCCCGCGCCTCGTGCGCGATATCGCCGGCAAGCTCGGCAAGGAAGTGGAACTCGTCACGTTCGGTCAGGCGACCGAGCTCGACAAGAGCCTGATCGAGCGCATCATCGATCCGCTCACGCACCTCGTGCGCAACTCGCTCGATCACGGCATCGAAACCGTGGAAGCGCGCCGCGCGGCGGGCAAGTCGACCACCGGC
>NZ_JARUXO010000043.1:0-427 GCF_031451275.1 Caballeronia sp. LZ029 | reverse complement strand
CGCCAGTTCCAGCGCCTCGACCTTCGCCGTGTTGAACACCTTCGACTTGTCCTTCAGATGCACGTGCTTCACGCGCTCGGCCAGTTCCGCGATCTTGCCGACGCCTTCTTCAAGCAGCTTCGACGTGCGGAACACGCCCGCATGCGCCTGCATCGACGCGCGGATATCGTTGGCGATGTTCTGCGTGTATTCGCCCGAAGTCGATTTCTCCAGCACCGCGAGGCGTTCCATCGCGAAGTCGGCGGCATCGGCCGGCAAGGGCTTGTGCTCCTTCAGTTCCTTCGCGTGCTTGATGATGTGATTGCCCGCGGCACGCCCGAACACGACCAGATCGAGCAGCGAGTTCGTGCCCAGACGGTTCGCGCCGTGCACCGAAACGCACGAGCATTCGCCCACGGCATAGAAGCCGTTGACCGGATCGTCGTAG
>NZ_JARUXO010000042.1:0-427 GCF_031451275.1 Caballeronia sp. LZ029 | reverse complement strand
CGCCAGTTCCAGCGCCTCGACCTTCGCCGTGTTGAACACCTTCGACTTGTCCTTCAGATGCACGTGCTTCACGCGCTCGGCCAGTTCCGCGATCTTGCCCACGCCTTCTTCGAGCAGCTTCGACGTGCGGAACACGCCCGCATGCGCCTGCATCGACGCGCGGATATCGTTGGCGATGTTCTGCGTGTACTCGCCCGAAGTGGATTTCTCCAGCACCGCGAGGCGTTCCATCGCGAAGTCGGCGGCATCGGCCGGCAGCGGCTTGTGCTCTTTCAGTTCCTTTGCGTGCTTGATGATGTGATTGCCCGCGGCACGCCCGAACACGACGAGATCGAGCAGCGAGTTCGTGCCCAGACGGTTCGCGCCGTGCACCGAAACGCACGAGCATTCGCCCACGGCATAGAAGCCGTTGACCGGATCGTCGTAG
>NZ_JARUXO010000041.1:0-448 GCF_031451275.1 Caballeronia sp. LZ029 | reverse complement strand
GTGCCTGGAGAACGGATGCCGCAAAATCATAACAGGCTGGAAGGGTGCGTTATTGTGGCGCGTGCCTCGTTGGCGCACGGACAGCCCGACCATTTGTGCATCGGCGAACTTGGGGGCATCTGAATGATGCGTCGCTCTTCTTTTGGCAGTCGATAATCAGCGCAGCGTTTCGTCGAACGATCCATGGCAGCTTCTTCGACGCGGCGAAATCGATTAGCCTGTATCGTCTTCATGGACCTTCTTGAGCGCGACGACAATACAGCAACTCGACATATTTGCCGACAGCCGGGACGTAGCGCTGCGCAATGATGTGGTGGAGCAGTTGCAGCTTCGCGACGCCGCCGCGGCGCGAACGGCACTCACAGTGCTCGCCGGCGAATACCCGAGCGACAGTGCCCTGCCTTCCATGACGGTGCTTGTCCAGCAACTTGAGAACGCATCAACGCTC
>NZ_JARUXO010000040.1:0-459 GCF_031451275.1 Caballeronia sp. LZ029 | reverse complement strand
GCTCGGTCCCGCGCCGAAGAAGAAGCGCTAGCTGCCTTCCGTTTCGAGCACGAGCAATTGCGATCCGTCGGTGACCTGATCGCCGACGTCGAAGAGAATTTCGCCGATCCTGCCCGTGGCCGGCGCGACGATCGTATGCTCCATCTTCATCGCTTCCATCACGATCAGCGGCGCGCCCTTTTCCACCGATACGCCCGGCTGCACGAGGACCGCGATAACCTTGCCGGGCATCGGCGCGGTCAGTCGCCCTTCGTGTTCGGCGTCGCCTGCATGAGCCATCAGGTTCTGCCATTCGAACGCGAATGCGGCGCCTTCCAGAAACACGTGGAAGACATCACCGTCGGTGAAGACGTGGCCTTTGACGAGCGCATCGTCGAGTTGAACGCTAAAGGCCGTTTCCCCGCGATGCGACCAGTCGAAGCGCGCGCTTTGCCCGTCCAGTTGCAGACGCTTCTCGCC
>NZ_JARUXO010000039.1:0-477 GCF_031451275.1 Caballeronia sp. LZ029 | reverse complement strand
CGGGGCGGGGGTCACTTTCTTTGCTGCTGCAAAGAAAGTAACCAAAGAAAGCAGCTTCTCATCGCCCGCGGTCACACGCAGTTTGGCCATGCTTGCCAGCCGTCGGCGGCACTCGCCTAAGTGTCGCCCTCGAAGGCCCAATCGGGCTTGGATCGCGCACGGTCTGACAAGCTAGTTGTTTTAGGGCGGTGGTTCAGCACCAAATAGCTTCGGCACAGCGCTACGCGCTGCCGTGGGGTATGCGAGGGAAACCAACGAAGTAGAAGCACGCGCAGACCCGATTGACCCATCGGCCGCGTAGCGGGCCGGAGCCATTTGGTGCTGAACCAGCGTGCTCTGGGTTATGGCTTGTCAGACCGTGCGCGGTCCAAGCCCTTGTCTGCTTGTGGGGGCACTCGCTACAGCCGGGCCATTAGGCCAATCGTCTGTGCCGCGGCCGGTGTGAAGTGCTTAGGCTGGGGATAGCTGTTTCTTTGG
>NZ_JARUXO010000038.1:0-477 GCF_031451275.1 Caballeronia sp. LZ029 | reverse complement strand
GAAAGTAACCAAAGAAACAGCTATCCCCAGCCTAAGCACTTCACACCGGCCGCGGCACAGGCGATTGGCCTAATGGCCCGGCTGTAGCGAGTGCCCTCGCAAGCAGACAAAGACTTGGACCGCGCACGGTCTGACGAGCCATAACCTTGAGCGCGCTGGTTCAGCACCAGATAGCTTCGGCCCGCTTCGCGGCCGATGGGTCAATCGGGTCTGCGCGCGCCCCCCTCTTCGATGGTTTCCCTTGCAGACCCAACGGCAGCGCGTAGCGCTGTGCCGCTGCTATTTGGTGCTGAACCAGCGCCCTGAAACAACTAGCTTGTCAGACCGTGCGCGAGCCAAGCCCGATTGGTTCTTTGGGGGCGACACTTAGGCGAGGGCCACCGCGGGCTGGCAAGCATGGCCAACGTGCGTGTGACCGCGGGCGCTGAGAAGCTGCTTTCTTTGGTTACTTTCTTTGCAGCAGCAAAGAAAGTGACC
>NZ_JARUXO010000037.1:0-480 GCF_031451275.1 Caballeronia sp. LZ029 | reverse complement strand
GTGTCCATCCACCGCCGACGCAATCGCCGCCCGCACCGTGTTGACGATGAAACGCGGCGCGAACTGCACGACCTGCGGAATGGCCGCGCCGCCCGCGGTCGGAAAGCTCCACGAATCCAGGCCGAAATGGGTCATCGACACAATCTCGTGGCGGGCGAGATCGGCGGGCTGGAGAATCGGCGGATGCTTCGCCAGATAGCGCGGCGACGCCGCCACGACGCGCCGCACCTCGCCCACTGGCACCGCCACCAGGGTCGAGTCCGGCAGATGCCCGATGCGCAGCGCGATATCGATGCCCTCGTCGATCAGGCTCACCGGCCGGTCCAGCAGTTGCAGCCGCACGGAAACCGCCGGAAAGCGCGCGATGAAGTCGTCGAGCATGGGGCGCAGCAGATCTTCGCCCGCCGCGACCGGCGCGGTCAGCGTCAACAGGCCGCGCGGCGCGGAGCGTTCGTGGGCGATCAGGAGATCGGCTTCCTC
>NZ_JARUXO010000036.1:0-483 GCF_031451275.1 Caballeronia sp. LZ029 | reverse complement strand
CCGGGGCGGGGGTCACTTTCTTTGCTGCTGCAAAGAAAGTAACCAAAGAAAGCAGCTTCTCAGCGCCCGCGGTCACACGCACGTTGGCCATGCTTGCCAACAGGAAGCGGCACTCGCCTAAGTGTCGCCCCCAAAGGACCAACCGGGCTTGGCTCGCGCACGGTCTGCCGCCCGAGACGATTCAGCGCGCTGGTTCAGCACCAAATAGCTTCGGCACAGCGCTACGCGCTGCCGTTGGGTATGCGAGGGAAACCGTCGAGGAAGAAGCGCCCGCGCACCCGATTAACCCATCGGCCGCGAAGCGGGCCGGAGCTATTTGGTGCTGAACCAGTGACACGAGCAGCGCGAGGTGTCAGACCGTGCGCGGTCCAAGCCCCGCGAGCTCTTCGAGGGCACTCGCTACTGCCGGGCCATTCAGCCAATCGTCTGTGCCGCGGCCGGTGTGAAGTGCTTAGGCTGGGGAGAGCTGTTTCTTTGGTTACT
>NZ_JARUXO010000035.1:0-484 GCF_031451275.1 Caballeronia sp. LZ029 | reverse complement strand
CTGCTGCAAAGAAAGTAACCAAAGAAACAGCTATCCCCAGCCTAAGCACTTCACACCGGCCGCGGCACAGACGATTGGCCTAATGGCCCGGCACTAGCGAGTGCCCCCACAAGCAGACAAAGACTTGGACCGCGCACGGTCTGTGCCACCAAATGTTTTGCCTCACTGGTTCAGCACCAAATAGCTCCGGCCCGCTACGCGGCCGATGGGTCAATCGGGTGCGCGCGCGCTCCTTCTTCGATGGTTTCCCTCGCAGCCCCAACGGCAGCGCGTAGCGCTGTGCCGAAGCTATTTGGTGCTGAACCAGCGCCCTAAAACAACTAGCGCGGCAGACCGTGCGCGAGCCAAGCCCGGTTGGTCCTTTGGGGGCGACACTTAGGCGAGGGCCACCGCGGGCTGGCAAGCATGGCCAACGTGCGTGTGACCGCGGGCGGTGAGAAGCTGCTTTCTTTGGTTACTTTCTTTGCAGCAGCAAAGAAAGTGA
>NZ_JARUXO010000034.1:0-486 GCF_031451275.1 Caballeronia sp. LZ029 | reverse complement strand
CAAAGAAAGTAACCAAAGAAACAGCTTTCCCCAGCCTAAGCACTTCACACCGGCCGCGGCACAGACGATTGGCCTAATGGCCCGGCAGTAGCGAGTGCCATCGAAGGTCTCGCGGGGCTTGGACCGCGCACGGTCTGCCGCCGCGCACCGCTTCACTGACTGGTTCAGCACCAAATAGCTCCGGCCCGCTTCGCGGCCGATGGGTCAATCGGGTTTGCGTGCGCTTCTTCTTCGATGGTTTCCCTCGCATACCCAACGGCAGCGCGTAGCGCTGTGCCGAAGCTCTTTCGTGCTGAACCAGCGCCCTAAAAGAACTAGCTCGTCAGACCGTGCGCGAGCCAAGCCCGATTGGGCCTCCGAGGGCGACACTTAGGCGAGGGCCATCGACGGCTGGCAAGCATGGCCAACGTGCGTGTGACCGCGGGCGATGAGAAGCTGCTTTCTTTGGTTACTTTCTTTGCAGCAGCAAAGAAAGTGACCCCCGCC
>NZ_JARUXO010000033.1:0-487 GCF_031451275.1 Caballeronia sp. LZ029 | reverse complement strand
CAAAGAAAGTAACCAAAGAAACAGCTATCCCCAGCCTAAGCACTTCACACCGGCCGCGGCACAGACGATTGGCCTAATGGCCCGGCAGTAGCGAGTGCCATCGAAGGTCTCGCGTGGCTTGGACCGCGCACGGTCTGACACATCGCACCACACAACCAACTGGTTCAGCACCAAATAGCTCCGGCCCGCTTCGCGGCCGATGGGTCAATCGGGTGCGTGCGCGCGCTCCCTCTTCGGTTTCCCTCGCATACCCAACGGCAGCGCGCAGCGCTGTGCCGAAGCTATTTGGCGCTGAACCAGCACGCTTAATTCACTAGCGCGTCAGACCGTGCGCGAGCCAAGCCCGGTTGGTCCTTTGGGGGCGACACTTAGGCGAGTGCCGCTTCTTGCTGGCAAGCATGGCCAACGTGCGTGTGACCGCGGGCGGTGAGAAGCTGCTTTCTTTGGTTACTTTCTTTGCAGCAGCAAAGAAAGTGACCCCCGCCCC
>NZ_JARUXO010000032.1:0-488 GCF_031451275.1 Caballeronia sp. LZ029 | reverse complement strand
TCACGCCGCACCTCTGTGGCTTCGGGCAAGTGACTGGGCCGCTGCAAGCGATGCTATCGAATCGATTGAGTCCTGGTGGCGCATTCCATCGCCGCTCGCGTGGATGACCGAGGCGCGCTATCGTTCCGCCGGAGTCGATGCTGCGTGGCCGCTAATTGCGGAGTTGGCGTGGTTGGCGCCGGCCCGGTTCACCGCGCTCATTGTCACCCTGCAGGACGCTTCGCTCAACGTGCTGCGTCGACGCTTTGATGCAGATTTCCGAGGCACAGGCGAAGTAGAGGATTACGCGTGGTTTCCAGCGTGGCTGCTGATCATCAAACCGGCAGTCACAGGCAGGCTCGGCGAGGCGCGCGTACACCGCGATCTGCCGGCATCGCGTGCGACTGCCTTACTCGGAGAGATTCTGCGTCGGGAACGTGAAGGCGAACAGCACGAACTGATTGCCCTGCGTCAAGAGATCCGCCGCCTGCATTCGGGCCTTTTTGACA
>NZ_JARUXO010000031.1:0-527 GCF_031451275.1 Caballeronia sp. LZ029 | reverse complement strand
GAAAGTAACCAAAGAAACAGCTATCCCCAGCCTAAGCACTTCACACCGGCCGCGGCACAGGCGATTGGCCTAATGGCCCGGCTGTAGCGAGTGCCCTCGTAGGTCTCGCGGGGCCTGGACCGCGCACGGTCCGCCGCCCCAAATGTTTAAGCGCGCTGGTTCAGCACCAAATAGCTTCGGCACAGCGCTACGCGCTGCCGTTGGGTATGCGAAGGAAACCGTCGAAGAAAAAGCGCACGCCGACCCGATTGACCCGTCGGCCGCGAAGCGGGCCGGAGCCATTTCGTGCTGAACCAGCGAGGCAAGTGGCGCGATGTGACAGACCGTGCGCGAGCCAAGCCCGGTTGGGCCTTTGAGGGCGACACTTAGGCGAGGGCCACCGCGGGCTGGCAAGTATGGCAAAACTGCGTGTGACCGCGGGCGGTGAGAGCTGTTTCTTTGGTTACTTTCTTTGCAGCAGTGTATAGACCGGAGACATGGTTGACACTTTCGTCGGGGACATGGTTGACACTTTGATCATCGTGTAT
>NZ_JARUXO010000030.1:0-534 GCF_031451275.1 Caballeronia sp. LZ029 | reverse complement strand
AGAAAGTAACCAAAGAAACAGCTTTCCCCAGCCTAAGCACTTCACACCGGCCGCGGCACAGACGATTGGCCTAATGGCCCGGCAGTAGCGAGTGCCCTCACAAGCAGACAAGAGCTTGGACCGCGCACGGTCTGCCGCATCGCACCGCTTCACTGACTGGTTCAGCACCAAATAGCTCCGGCCCGCTTCGCGGCCGATGGGTCAATCGGGTGCGCGTGGGCTTCTTCTTCGACGGTTTCCCTCGTATACCCCACGGCAGCGCGTAGCGCTGTGCCGAAGCTCTTTCGTGCTGAACCAGCGCCCTAAAACTTCTAGCTTGTCAGACCGTGCGCGACCCAAGCCCGGTAAGTCCTTTGGGGGCGACACTTAGGCGAGTGCCATCGGTGGCTGGCAAGCATGGCCAACGTGCGTGTGACCGCGGGCTTAAACGAGCTGTTTCTTTGGTTACTTTCTTTGCAGCAGTGTATAGACCGGGGACATGGGTAACAGGTGTGTCAGGACATGGGTAACACATTTAGCTCCTTTCGCCGCGTT
>NZ_JARUXO010000029.1:0-536 GCF_031451275.1 Caballeronia sp. LZ029 | reverse complement strand
CGAAAAACTCTAGGATGGAAGACGCCTGCGGAAGCTCTCGACGAGTACCTAAAATCTGTTCAACAATCCAGTGTTGCGACGACCGGTTGAATCCGCCCAATACGTTTCAATTCGGTATACGGATCGTCTAGCCGAAGCAGGAATCGAACCGTCAGTCGGCAGCGTCGGAGATTCGTACGATAACGCACTCGCCGAAACGATCAACGGCCTTTACAAGGCAGAAGTTATTCATCGTCGCGGACCATGGCGTAACGTGCAGGCGGTTGAACTGGCCACGCTTGAATGGGTGGACTGGTTTAATCACCGACGCCTACTTGAGCCGATTGGCAATATCCCACCGGCCGAAGCGGAAGCCCGCTACTATGAGCAACTCGCTGGAATGCCGATGGCAGCGTAGCTCCAGCAAAGCCGTCTCCGAGATTCCCGGTGCGCTTCATATCTCGACCGTCGACGTGGTGTAACGTACGTCGACCTGCTCACGCGCGAAGCGATGCGGGACTGAGTAGTAATGGCCGATGAGTTCGACGTGGTAGTCA
>NZ_JARUXO010000028.1:0-544 GCF_031451275.1 Caballeronia sp. LZ029 | reverse complement strand
TCTTTGCTGCTGCAAAGAAAGTAACCAAAGAAACAGCTATCCCCAGCCTAAGCACTTCACACCGGCCGCGGCACAGGCGATTGGCTGAATGGCCCGGCACTAGCGAGTGCCCCCACAAGCAGACAAGGGCTTGGACCGCGCACGGTCTGACAAACCATAACCTTGAGCACGCTGGTTCAGCACCAAATAGCTCCGGCCTGCTTCGCGGCCGATGGGTCAATCGGGTTTGCGCGTGCTTCTTCTTCGTTGGTTTCCCTCGCATACCCAACGGCAGCGCGTAGCGCTGTGCCGGAGCTATTTGGCGCTGAACCAACGCGCCAAACCATTTAGAGCGGCAGACCGTGCGCGAGCCAAACCCGGTTAGGCCTGTGAGGGTGACACTTAGGCGAGTGCCATCGACGGCTGGCAAGCATGGCCAACGTGCGTGTGACCGCGGGCGGTGAGAAGCTGCTTTCTTTGGTTACTTTCTTTGCAGCAGTGTATAGACCGGAGACATGGTTGACACTTTCGTCGGGGACATGGTTGACACTTTGATCATCGTGTA
>NZ_JARUXO010000027.1:0-544 GCF_031451275.1 Caballeronia sp. LZ029 | reverse complement strand
GCGCCTATATGCCGAAAGACTTGTGGCGCCTAAACGCCGAAAAGTCCCTGGCGCCTTTACGCCGAAAACGGTTTGGTTCCTTAACGGCGAAAGTTCACAGCAGCACGGCATCAACGCCAATCTGCTGCGCAAGTGGATCGCGAAGTACCTGGTGGAGCGCGAGAAAGGCATTTCGTCAGCGTCGCAGCCTAATGGCAACGAAGAATACAACCCGCGTCGGCCGGACGAGTCGATTAATGACGTGGCCGTCGATCTGCCAGGGTCGCACCAACCCGTCCCCGTCGCGGTGAAGCCGTCTGCGTTCGTGTCGGTCGTTTCAGCGTCGCCGACACAACCGTCCACACCGCCATCGATGACACTTGCCTTGCATGTGCGTCTGTCGAACGGCGTCGAGCTTGAACTCGGCGGGGCAATCGCGACCATCGACGAATTGACGACCATGGTTCAGATTCTGGGGAGGATGCCGTGTTCCGGTTCGACGACGATCTGAAGGTCTATCTGCACCGCGATCCCGTTGATTTCCGCTACGGCATGAATAGCCTGT
>NZ_JARUXO010000026.1:0-556 GCF_031451275.1 Caballeronia sp. LZ029 | reverse complement strand
GAAAGTAACCAAAGAAACAGCTATCCCCAGCCTAAGCACTTCACACCGGCCGCGGCACAGGCGATTGGCCTAATGGCCCGGCTGTAGCGAGTGCCCTCGAAGGTCTCGCGGGCTTGGACCGCGCACGGTCTGACTCATCGCACCACACAACAGACTGGTTCAGCACGAAATAGCTCCGGCCCGCTTCGCGGCCGACCGGTCAATCGGGTTTGCGGGTGCACGCGTACTGTTGCGCTTCCATCTCACTGCATCGTGATCGATGGTTTCCCTAGCATACCCAACGGCAGCGCGTAGCGCTGTGCCGAAGCCATTTCGTGCTGAACCAGCGCGCCAAGACATTTGGTGCGGCAGACCGTGCGCGAGCCAAGCCCGATTGGGCCTTTGGGGGCGACACTTAGGCGAGTGCCACCTGCGGCTGGCAAGCATGGCCAACGTGCGTGTGACCGCGGGCGGTGAGAAGCTGTTTCTTTGGTTACTTTCTTTGCAGCAGTGTATAGACCGGAGACATGGTTGACACTTTCGTCGGGGACATGGTTGACACTTTGATCATCGTGTA
>NZ_JARUXO010000025.1:0-557 GCF_031451275.1 Caballeronia sp. LZ029 | reverse complement strand
GTCACTTTCTTTGCTGCTGCAAAGAAAGTAACCAAAGAAACAGCTATCCCCAGCCTAAGCACTTCACGCCGGCCGCGGCACAGACGATTGGCCTAATGGCCCGGCAATAGCGAGTGCCCTCACAAGCAGACAAGGGCTTGGCTCGCGCACGGTCTGCCGCCCCAAATGTCCAAGCGTGCTGGTTCAGCACGAAAGAGCATCGGCACAGCGCTACGCGCTGCCGTGGGGTAAGCGAGGGAAACCGTCGAGGAAGAAGCGCACACCTACCCGATTGACCGGTCGGCCGCGAAGCGGGCTGGAGCCATTTCGTGCTGAACCAGTTTGTTGTGTGGTGCGAGGTGGCAGACCGTGCGCGAGCCAAGCCCGGTTGGGCCTTTGGGGGCGACACTTAGGCGAGGGCCACTGCGGGCTGGCAAGCATGGCCAAACTGCGTGTGACCGCGGGCGATGAGAAGCTGCTTTCTTTGGTTACTTTCTTTGCAGCAGTGTATGGACCGGAGACATGGGTAACACCTGTTCCAGGACATGGGTGACACTTCGGACGAATGGTTCGTCCGG
>NZ_JARUXO010000024.1:0-571 GCF_031451275.1 Caballeronia sp. LZ029 | reverse complement strand
TGCCCCTCCCCGGGGCGGGGGTCACTTTCTTTGCTGCTGCAAAGAAAGTAACCAAAGAAAGCAGCTTCTCATCGCCCGCGGTCACACGCACGTTGGCCACGCTTGCCAGCCACCGGCGGCACTCGCCTAAGTGTCGCCCTCGAAGGCCCAATCGGGCTTGGCTCGCGCACGGTCTGACGCACCAAATGTTTTAGCGTGCTGGTTCAGCACGAAATGGTTCCGGCACAGCGCTACGCGCTGCCGTTGGGTATGCGAGGGAAACCATCGAAGAAGAAGCCCACGCACACCCGATTGACCCATCGGCCGCGAAGCGGGCCGGAGCTATTTGGTGCTGAACCAGTAAAGCAAGCGATGCGACGTGACAGACCGTGCGCGAGCCAAGCCCGATTAGGCCTGTGAGGGCGACACTTAGGCGAGGGCCACTTCTGGCTGGCAAGCATGGCCAAACTGCGTGTGACCGCGGGCTTAAACGAGCTGCTTTCTTTGGTTACTTTCTTTGCAGCAGTGTATAGACCGGAGACATGGTTGACACTTTCGTCGGGGACATGGTTGACACTTTGATCATCGTGTA
>NZ_JARUXO010000023.1:0-574 GCF_031451275.1 Caballeronia sp. LZ029 | reverse complement strand
TACACGATGATCAAAGTGTCAACCATGTCCCCGACGAAAGTGTCAACCATGTCTCCGGTCTATACACTGCTGCAAAGAAAGTAACCAAAGAAACAGCTTTCCCCATCCAAAGTGCTTCACGCCGGCCCCGGCACAGGCGATTGGCTGAATGGCCCGGCAGTAGCGAGTGCCCCCACAAAACTCACCCGGCCTGGACCGCGCACGGTCTGCCACATCGCACCACACGCGTAACTGGTTCAGCACCAAATAGCTCCGCCCCGCTTCGCGGCCGACCGGTCAATCGGGGATGCGTGCGCTTCTTTTCTGAGGCACCACCTCACTGCCGATGCATACCAATGGTTTCCCTTACATACCCAACGGCAGCGCGTAGCGCTGTGCCGGAGCTATTTGGCGCTGAACCAGCGCGCTTAAACATTTGGTGCGGCAGACCGTGCGCGGTCCAAGCCCCGCGAGACCTACGAGGGCACTCGCTACAGCCGGGCCATTAGGCCAATCGCCAGTGCCGCGGCCGGTGTGAAGTGCTTAGGCTGGGGATAGCTGTTTCTTTGGTTACTTTCTTTGCAGCAGCAAAGAA
>NZ_JARUXO010000022.1:0-591 GCF_031451275.1 Caballeronia sp. LZ029 | reverse complement strand
CGCCGACATCACGCAACTTCTTCCTCATCGCTGGACGCCGACCACTGCTTGATGGTTTCAGCGATTGCCCCGTCAAGATGCCTTCCCCGGGTGCTTACGGTTATCGCGCTTCAGACAGATTCCCAGATGGTCAGCCGTTTTACGCCATTCGAAGTGCCGCGCTGGAGGGAGAGCGAGGCATTCCGGCGATTACTCGCAGCCTTCGAGCGCATTCTGCCTTTGCGCCGACCTTCTGACCTCGCTCAAAAGGAGATCGCACAATATGTTCTCGCTGCCAGCGGCGGGCTCACGGGCGAGGTTTCGAGAATCCTGAATGCGGCAGCAGAAGCGGGCATTCGCAGCGGCGATGAGTGCATCAAACTCGAGCATCTCGAACATGTGGCCCCCACACACATCCAGTGACGTGCGTCCGTGGCCATTCGCACCGCGGCCCTTCGACGATGAAGCCTTCGGAAGCTGGTTCGGCCGCGTCGCCAGCCGTTACAGGCTGAGCTAGACAGCGTCAAGCGGCACGGCCGGTCAGCGACAACTATTCTGGCCGGTCGACGGGTGTAATTGTCGCTGGCTAGTTCATAGTTGTCGCTTCTCCAT
>NZ_JARUXO010000021.1:0-599 GCF_031451275.1 Caballeronia sp. LZ029 | reverse complement strand
AGATCGAGCAGCGAGTTCGTGCCCAGACGGTTCGCGCCGTGCACCGAAACGCACGAGCATTCGCCCACGGCATAGAAGCCGTTGACCGGATCGTCGTAGCCCTTCGCGGTGCCCACGACCTGACCATGCATGTTCGTCGGGATACCGCCCATCTGATAGTGGATGGTCGGCACCACCGGAATCGGCTCCTTGATGCAGTCGACGTTGGCGAACTTCAGCGCGATCTCGCGAATCGACGGCAGACGCTTCATGATCGTCTCCGCGCCGATGTGCGACAGATCGAGCAGCACGTGATCCTTGTTCGGACCGACGCCGCGCCCTTCCTTGATCTCCTGGTCCATCGAGCGCGAGACGAAGTCGCGCGGCGCCAGATCCTTCAGCGTCGGCGCGTAGCGCTCCATGAAACGATCGCCGTTGGAGTTGCGCAGAATGCCGCCTTCGCCGCGCACGCCTTCGGTGATCAGCACGCCCGCGCCCGCCACGCCGGTCGGGTGGAACTGCCAGAACTCCATGTCCTGCAGCGCGATGCCCGAGCGCGCGGCCATGCCGAGGCCATCGCCCGTATTGATGAACGCATTCGTCGATGCCGCGAAGATGCG
>NZ_JARUXO010000020.1:0-608 GCF_031451275.1 Caballeronia sp. LZ029 | reverse complement strand
GGCGGATTCAACCGGTCGTCGCAACACCTTTGATCGCGGAGGTGTTGCATGGTGCGAAGTGCAAAGCAGGTGTATCGCTTGACAGGGCGAGCGGCGATGTACTCGCCGGGTGCGCCATCGCTTGGAAACGAGGTCGAGCGACGCTTTTGGCAACAGATCGCCACTGGCATTACAAGCGAGAAGGCAGCGCAGGCGGTAGGCGCATCGCAAGCGGTTGGTTCGCGCTGGTTCCGCTATCGTGGCGGCATGCCACTATTCATGTCCAAACCTATCGCCGGTCGATACTTATCGTTCGCTGAGCGGGAAGAGATAGCATTGCTGTTGGCCCAAGGCTTCGGCGTGCGCGAAATCGCTCGGCGTATCGGACGAAGTCCCTCAACTGTATCGCGAGAAATTACCCGCAATGCAGCAACACGCAATGGGTATCTCGAGTATCGTGCCTCTGTCGCGCAGTGGAAGGCAGAACGGTTCGCTAAACGACCCAAGCCCGCGAAACTGGCGACTAATGTGGAACTGCGTCAATATGTACAGGAGCGCTTGGAGGGAAAGGTACATGACGCTGACGGTCGTAAAATTGACGGGCCCAAGCAGGCGCCGTTCAATGGGCG
>NZ_JARUXO010000019.1:0-610 GCF_031451275.1 Caballeronia sp. LZ029 | reverse complement strand
TCTGCCGCAGATGATCCGCAGCCGCGTGCAGTTTGGCGTGTTCGGCGCGGTCATTCCGCTCCTGCTCGTGAGCTTCCTTTACGTAGGATTTTCGGCAGGCGGGACCTTGCTCGCCGGACAGGCTGTCGCCCGGATCCTGAGCATTAGTGACTGGCTGGGCATCGTCGTGTTCGGCATCGTAACGCTGCTTCTCGCGACGCTCGGGTACCGCACGATCCACTCGATCGCCAGGGTGGCCAGTGTGGTGGGTGTCTGTGCGTTCGTCTATATGTTTGCCGCTCTACTGGCACATCACGACATTAGCGGCCTGCTTGCGCAGCGGGACTTCGTCGCGAGCCATTTCGTGTTTGCCGTCTCGCTGGCGGCCGCCTGGCAGATTTCGTACGGGCCGTATGTAGCCGACTACGCTCGTTATCTTCCCGCCAGCACGTCGCGCCTCAGGATTTTTCTGGCCGCATCGCTCGGCACGGTAATTGGCTCGCAGGCATCCATGACCTTCGGCGTCTTCGCGGCGGCGCTCGCCGGTGCCGCCTTCTCGGGACGCGAGGTGCAGTTCGTGGTCGGGCTCGGCGCGACAGGCGCCATGGCGATGGTGCTGTACTTCATTGTC
>NZ_JARUXO010000018.1:0-633 GCF_031451275.1 Caballeronia sp. LZ029 | reverse complement strand
GCGGCGCTCGCCGGTGCCGCCTTCTCGGGACGCGAGGTGCAGTTCGTGGTCGGGCTCGGCGCGACAGGCGCCATGGCGATGGTGCTGTACTTCATTGTCGGCTTCGGAAAGATAACGATGATGACGCTCAATGCCTATAGCAGCTACATGTCGACTGCGACCATCATCGGAGCGTTTCGCCACCGCGATGCCGTGTCCGTCCGTCACAGGTTCTTCTACGTGCTCGGCATGGTATCGCTCGCGGTGTTGATTGCCATAACGGGTTCGCATTCGTTTATCAAGTCGTTCTCGTCATTTCTGATCTTTCTCCTCGCGTTCATCACGCCATGGAGCGCTATCAGCATCGTCGATTATTTCTTCGTCAACGGGTCGAGCTATGACCTGCACGCGCTCTCCGATCCCAGCGGCCGCTACGGAAGCTGGAATCTGTCGACGATCGCTGTCTATGTCTGCGGCGTTCTACTCGAACTGCCTTTCATATCGAGCGGCTTTTATACCGGCCCCATCGCGCGCGCGCTCGCGGACTCCGATATTTCCTGGGTGATCGGGCTAGCCGCGACGGGATTGCTGTATGGCCTCGTCGCCAGAAAGCGCCGCCGTGCGCAGTCCGAACATCTGACCATCCCTACCGAA
>NZ_JARUXO010000017.1:0-682 GCF_031451275.1 Caballeronia sp. LZ029 | reverse complement strand
CCAGAACTCCATGTCCTGCAGCGCGATGCCCGAGCGCGCGGCCATGCCGAGGCCATCGCCCGTATTGATGAACGCATTCGTCGATGCCGCGAAGATGCGCCCCGCGCCGCCCGTGGCGAACAGCGTCGTCTTGCCTTCGAGGATATAGACCTCGCCCGTTTCCATTTCGAGCGCGGTCACGCCGAGCACGTCGCCGTCGGCGTCGCGGATCAGATCCAGCGCCATCCATTCGACGAAGAAGTGCGTTTTAGCCGCGACGTTCTGTTGATACAGCGTGTGCAAGAGCGCGTGGCCGGTACGGTCGGCCGCAGCGCATGCGCGTTGCACCGGCTTCTCGCCGTAGTTCGCGGTGTGGCCGCCGAACGGACGCTGATAGATCGTCCCGTCCGGATTGCGGTCGAACGGCATGCCCATGTGTTCGAGCTCGTACACCGCGTTGGGCGCTTCGCGGCACATGAACTCGATCGCGTCCTGGTCGCCGAGCCAGTCGGAGCCCTTGATGGTGTCGTAGAAGTGATAGTGCCAGTTGTCTTCGCTCATGTTGCCAAGCGAAGCGCCGATGCCGCCTTGCGCGGCAACGGTGTGCGAGCGCGTCGGAAACACCTTGGACAGCACCGCCACCGACAAGCCCGCGCGCGCGAGTTGCAGCGATGCGCGCATGCCCGAGCCGCCCGCGCCGACG
>NZ_JARUXO010000016.1:0-682 GCF_031451275.1 Caballeronia sp. LZ029 | reverse complement strand
CCAGAACTCCATGTCCTGCAGCGCGATGCCCGAGCGCGCGGCCATGCCGAGGCCATCGCCCGTATTGATGAACGCATTCGTCGATGCCGCGAAGATGCGGCCCGCGCCGCCCGTGGCGAACAGCGTCGTCTTGCCTTCGAGGATGTAGACGTCGCCCGTTTCCATTTCGAGCGCGGTCACGCCGAGCACGTCGCCGTCGGCGTCGCGGATCAGGTCCAGCGCCATCCATTCGACGAAGAAGTGCGTTTTAGCGGCGACGTTCTGCTGATACAGCGTGTGCAGCAAGGCGTGGCCGGTGCGGTCAGCCGCAGCGCATGCGCGTTGCACCGGCTTCTCGCCATAGTTCGCGGTGTGGCCGCCGAACGGACGCTGATAGATCGTGCCGTCCGGATTGCGGTCGAACGGCATGCCCATGTGTTCGAGCTCGTACACCGCGTTGGGCGCTTCGCGGCACATGAACTCGATCGCATCCTGGTCGCCGAGCCAGTCGGAGCCCTTGATCGTGTCGTAGAAGTGATAGTGCCAGTTGTCTTCGCTCATGTTGCCAAGCGATGCGCCGATGCCGCCTTGCGCGGCAACGGTATGCGAGCGCGTCGGAAACACCTTGGACAGCACCGCCACCGACAAGCCCGCGCGCGCGAGTTGCAGCGATGCGCGCATGCCCGAGCCGCCCGCGCCGACG
>NZ_JARUXO010000015.1:0-683 GCF_031451275.1 Caballeronia sp. LZ029 | reverse complement strand
CGCATCATCGATCCGCTCACGCACCTCGTGCGCAACTCGCTCGATCACGGCATCGAAACCGTGGAAGCGCGCCGCGCGGCGGGCAAGTCGACCACCGGCCAGCTCGTGCTGTCGGCGGCGCATCACGGCGGCAACATCGTGATCGAAGTGAGCGACGACGGCGCCGGCCTGCGCCGCGACAAGATTCTCGCGAAGGCGCAGAAGCAGGGCATGCAGGTTTCCGAATCGATGAGCGATGAGGAAGTCTGGCAACTCATCTTCATGCCGGGCTTCTCGACCGCCGAGCAGGTGACCGATATCTCCGGCCGCGGCGTAGGCATGGACGTGGTGAAGCGCAACATCCAGTCGATGGGCGGCCACGTCGAAATCATGTCGCGCCAGGGCGCGGGCACGACGACGAAGATCGTGCTGCCGCTCACGCTCGCGATCCTCGACGGCATGTCGGTGAAGGTCGGCAACGAGATCTTCATTCTGCCGCTGAACTTCGTGATGGAGTCGCTGCAACCGGTCGCGGAAGACATCTACACGGTCGCGAACGGCGAGCGCGTCGTGCGCGTGCGCGGCGAATATCTGCCGCTCGTCGCGCTGCATCGCGTGTTCGATGTCGAAGGCGCGCGCACCGAGCCGACGCAGGGCATCGTCACGATCATGCAGACGGAAGGACGCCGCTTCGCGATGCTGAT
>NZ_JARUXO010000014.1:0-717 GCF_031451275.1 Caballeronia sp. LZ029 | reverse complement strand
GCATCGCTCCTCGCCCTGTCAACTTACGCATCCAGCCCGCTGGTCGTCCCATAAACACCTCCTCGATCAAAGGTGTTGCGACGACCGGTTGAATCCGCCTTGGGCCCCCTGGTCGGAATGCAAAATCACGCCCTCATGACGTCGCTGCTGGAGGGCCATGTCGAGCGCACGCAACATCAGTTCGGTGTACAAGTGGTTCGACATCGCCCAGCCGACGATGCGCCGGCTGAAGACATCAAGCACCACAGCCAGATAGAGAAAGCCCTCTGTTGTCGGAAGCGGAGTAAGAGACAGGGCGTAGTCGAACTATTTCCCCGCCTCTCCTCCCCGAACCGGACCTGCACTTTTCAGCGCATCCGGCTCTCCATTCAAGTGTTGCTCATAGCAAAGGCAACATCGGCATAGCGCGACTCGATGGTCCTTCGTGTCTCATCGCGCATGATGTACGGATTTTCCATCGGGGTACGCCAGGTGAAACGACCCTTGCGGCTGGTAACAAGACGCCGAAGCGCCACCGCTCCGTACCAACCTCGACTAGTTTGGCCCTGCAGCACCCATGTCGTTGCCTGTCCCGGCTCTGGTGCGCGGATGTATTCGCGCATCAGCGATCTGAACCCGTGTCAGCGTCGGATAGATACTCCTCATTTTCGTCGAAGTAAATTTCCCCAGTTTTTGTTTGGCGCCGCCGCGTAAGCGGTGGCGCCCCGTCGATCACCG
>NZ_JARUXO010000013.1:0-728 GCF_031451275.1 Caballeronia sp. LZ029 | reverse complement strand
TAGACAGCGTCAAGCGGCACGGCCGGTCAGCGACAACTATTCTGGCCGGTCGACGGGTGTAATTGTCGCTGGCTAGTTCATAGTTGTCGCTTCTCCATCGTAATTGTCGTCGGGTAATTGTCGCCGGCGCGCGCTCTGTTTGTCGCTGGCCTTTCGACGGCGATAGCTTTCAACATTCAGTTCGAAGATCGTCGAGTGATGGACGAGCCGATCAATGGCTGCGACCGTCATGCCAGGGTCGGGGAACACGTCATTCCATCCCGAGAATGGCTGGTTGGCCGTTATGAGCAGACTTTTACGCTCATACCTCTCGGCGATCAGTTCGAACAGCACACTGGTTTCGGCCTGGTCCTTACGCGCGTACGACAGGTCGTCCAGGATGATGAGATCAAACCGATCAAGCTTCGTGAGAGCGGATGGAAGCTGCAGGCTCTGACGCGCAGCCTGGAGTTTCTGGACGAGCTCGCTCGTGCGTGTGAACAGCACTCGATAGCCGGCTTCGATTAAAGCGTGTCCGATGGCTGAACCTAAATGACTTTTACCGCCACCGGGGGGCCCGAACAGGAGAATCGTGGCACCTTTCTCCAGCCACGAATCTCCGGTCGCCAGTGCCGTGACATGCGCTTTCGAGACCATTGGCACCATGCCGAAGTCGAAGGTGGCCAGCGTCTTGGTTGGATCAAGATGTGACTCGTTACGATGCCGCTCGATGCGTCGTTTGGCACGTT
>NZ_JARUXO010000012.1:0-798 GCF_031451275.1 Caballeronia sp. LZ029 | reverse complement strand
GTGACCTGCCTGGCGATTTTCGGACCAGTTGAAACTTGAGAGAATGGCTTCCAACGGAGGAATGGAAGTCATGAGGAAGAGCCGATTTACCGAAGAACAGATGGTCACAATGCTGCGCGAGGCGGACAAGACGTCGGTCGCAGAGGTGGCCAAGAAGCACGGGATTAGCGAGCAGACGGTGTATAACTGGCGTCAACATTTCGGCGGCATGGAGGCTTCGGATGTGAAGCGCCTCAAGCAGCTTGAGCAGGAAAACGCGCGACTGAAGAAGATGGTGGCAGAGCGTGACCTTGAGCTCGATGTAATGAGGGAGATCAACGCAAAAAAGTGGTGAGCGCGCCCGCTCGCCGCCTGCAGGTTGCCTACGCGAGAGCGCGAGGCCTGTCGGAGCGGCGTGCGTGCGCGCTGATGTCGGTCGCGAGGTCGGCGTTGCATTACCAATCGAAGTTGGCCGAGCGTGACGCCCCGGTGCGGGCGGCGATGTGTGTTTTGTCGGCACAGTATCCGCGCTATGGTTACCGTCGCATCCGGATTTTTTTGGATCGACAGGGCCATCCGATGAGTGCAGACCGGGCTTGGCGGCTGTGGCGGCTCGCGGGACTGCAGGTGCCGCGCAAGCGCCCGCGGCGCCGCGTGTCGACGCATCGACCCCGGCCTCAGCCAGCTACGGCAGCACGGCATGTCTGGGCGTATGACTTCGTGTTCGATGCCTGCGCCAACGGTCAGCAGTTAAAGTGTCTGACTGTGATCGACGAATACACTCGTGAATGCCTGGCCATCGATGTGGCGGGGTCAATT
>NZ_JARUXO010000011.1:0-807 GCF_031451275.1 Caballeronia sp. LZ029 | reverse complement strand
CGAAAAACTCTAGGATGGAAGACGCCTGCGGAAGCTCTCGACGAGTACCTAAAATCTGTTCAACAATCCAGTGTTGCGACGACCGGTTGAATCCGCCCAGTTCACGGCGGCCCCGTTCACCGATGCCGTACTTGAGCGCGGCGTGCAGCTGTCTATGGACGGCAAAGGCGCCTGGCGCGATAACGTGTTCGTCGAGCGCGTGTGGCGCAGCGTCAAGTACGAGGAAGTCTATCTGAGGGCCTACGAATCGGTCACCCACGCCCGGCGCTCCATCGGCGACTACATCGAGCTATACAACCGAAAACGGCCCCATTCGAGCTTGGCGGATCAGACGCCGGATGAGGCATACTTCGCGACGCTGCCAGCGATCAAATCGGCAGCATGATTGCCTCGGACGCTCCACTCAAAAGTCTCGGAAAACTGTCCGAACTACCGAGGCCACCTCTCTACCGCAACTGCTTGCCGCCGTCATCTCCCAACGCGCTTTGCGCGTCTGCACTCGCCCTGCGGGCTCCTTACGACGCACAAAGCGCCATCAGTGCCCGGCTGCACGCTCCCTGCCATTCCTCAACGAGAAACCGCTCGTTTAGCGGATCAATTCCACGACGCCGTCGCTTAGTGTCGGATTTAGACCGGCGTTCACACCTGCGTATCACTTATTGCAGCACTTTGCGAAAAAAAACGGCCCGCGTAAGTCTGCGAGTCATCCGTTAAGGAAGCTCTGCAGAATGTGGTTTCAAAAGCGTGCGCACCATATAGGCGTTGGGCAGATTGTTCTCGCTCAGCAGGGCTGTGTATGGCAGAGGC
>NZ_JARUXO010000010.1:0-812 GCF_031451275.1 Caballeronia sp. LZ029 | reverse complement strand
GGCGGCCACCGCCTGGACCCGTTTCGAGCGCGCCGAGCCTAACGAGCTATGGCAAATCGATTTCAAGGGCCACTTCGGCATGCTCGATCAAAGGCGCTGCCACCCGCTCACCGTGATCGACGATCATTCGCGCTTCAACCTCGTGCTGCAGGCGTGCTGCAGCCAGGACACCGAGACGGTGTACACGCACCTGCGAAACGCTTTCGCCTGTTACGGGCTGCCGCAACAGATCAACGCCGATAACGGCGCGCCGTGGGGCACGCCAAGCAAGCCTGGCGAATTGACCGAGTTGGCCATCCGATGCATTCGGCTGGGTATTCGTATGAGCCATAGCCGTCCCTATCACCCGCAGACCAACGGCAAGGACGAGCGCTTTCATCGCTCGCTCAAGGCCGAGGTGCTGAACCACCGCAGCTTCACCGGGCCCGATCAGGTGCAGGCTGAATTCGACCGCTGGCGCCAAAGCTATAACTTCGAGCGCCCGCACGCGGGCATCGGCATGGCAACACCGATCTCGCGCTATCGGCCCAGTGCGCGGGCGATGCCCAGCCGCCTGCCGCCGCTCGAATACGGACCGGATGATCAGGTACTGCTGGTGGGCTGGAACGGCAAGGTGACGTTTGGAAAACACCGTTTGCGCGTATCCAGCGCACTGCACGGACTGCACATCGCGGCGCGACCGAGCAGCACGATTGCCGATGCCTACGACCTCTATTTCGCGCATCACCGACTCATGACGTTTGACCCGAACCAGCCCGATACACGATGATCAAAGTGTCAACCATGTCCCCGACGAAAGTGTCAACCATGTC
>NZ_JARUXO010000009.1:0-850 GCF_031451275.1 Caballeronia sp. LZ029 | reverse complement strand
TGGGCGGATTCAACCGGTCGTCGCAACACTGGATTGTTGAACAGATTTTAGGTACTCGTCGAGAGCTTCCGCAGGCGTCTTCCATCCTAGAGTTTTTCGCGGCCGTGAGTTCAACGTATTAGCAACGGCTTGGATCTCGCGAGCACTCCACCGGGATAGGTCTGTGCCTTTTGGAAAGTATTGTCGTAGAAGGCCGTTGGTGTTTTCATTCGTACCACGCTGCCATGGGCTTTGCGGATCAGCGAAGAATACCTTCACGCCGGACTCGATAGTGAAACGGGCGTGATCGGATAGTTCCTTTCCCCGATCCCAGGTCAATGATCGCCACAACTCAGCAGGCAAGTCAGTCACAGTCCTCTTGAGTGCGTTGGCCATCGTGACGGCCCCGTAGCCGGCAAGCGCAGGTCCGTTCTTTGTGCGTGGAATCAACCCGTAGCCTTTTTCTCGAGGTAAGTGCACGAGCACCGTGAAACGGCTTGATCTTTCTACGAGCGTACCGATGGCGGACCGATTCAAGCCAATGAGGAGGTCGCCTTCCCAATGGCCCGGCACCGCACGATCTTCCGCCTCTGCAGGCCGACTGGAAATCATGACCTCCTCGCTGACGTGCGCCCACGCTTTGGCACGCGCCCTCGCTCGAGGAACGCGCAACGCGCGCCCGGTGCGCAGACAGCCAACCAGCTCGCGCTTGAGTGCGCCTCGCCCTTGAATATAAAGCGCTTGATAGATGGCTTCGTGGGAAATGCGCATCGATTTATCTTTTGGGAAATCTACTTGCAACCGATGGGAAATTTGTTCAGGTGACCAACCATTGACCCACTTTCGGTCCCCACGATGTGGTTTATTTCGC
>NZ_JARUXO010000008.1:0-881 GCF_031451275.1 Caballeronia sp. LZ029 | reverse complement strand
GCGCTGGCCGAGGAGTTTGCCCGCGATCACCCCAAGATCGCGGCGCGTCTGGGCATGGTCGCGGGAAGCATCGGCGATCCCTACGTCAATCGTCTGCTCGAATCGTCCGCCTTCGTCAACGCGCGCATGCAACTGCGTTTCGATGACGAATTCACGCGCTTTACACAAGCGCTGCTGTCGTCGGCGTATCCGGGTTATCTGTCTGCCACCCCTTCGATCGCCATCGCAAGGCTCTATCCGGGAGGCAAGGCGGGAGGCTTCGCGACAGGCTATACGCTCGAACGCGGCACCGAGTTGAGTTCCCTGAATCTGCCCAGTGGTGAAACGACAGCGTGCACATTTCGTACGACGCAGGATGTCTCGTTCTATCCGGTCGTCATGCAGGATGGGCGCCTTACCCACGTCCCGCCCGATCTGCTGGGGCAGAGCCGCTACGTGCCGCCCGATCGGCAGATACGCGGTGCTTTGCGGCTGCGCTTGCGCACGATCGACGGATTGCCGTTCTCGGCGCTTCGCGGGCTGGATCGGCTGCAGGTCTATCTGGCGGGGGATGAGCGCGTCGCTTCGCATCTGCATGAACTGATTCACACCGGCGCGGTGGTGTCGGTGATCGGCGAGCCGGGGCGCTTCAGCGAGGCCGGATATACGTCGCACGTCGTGAGATCGGATGCGGTCGTTCAGGACGGGCTCGGACCAGAGGAGGCCGTGTTGCCGCTGGTCGCACGCAAGTTCCTGGGTCATAACCTCGTGCAGGAATACTTCGCCTGTCCAGCCAGATTCTATTTTTTCACCCTGACGGGGCTCGAAGCCGGACTCGCGCGCATTGACGGGGACGAGGCCGAGATCATCGTGCTGCTGGACCGCGCCACGAGTGAACTGTC
>NZ_JARUXO010000007.1:0-921 GCF_031451275.1 Caballeronia sp. LZ029 | reverse complement strand
AAAAAACCAAGGCCGGAATACCGGAACATCGGAATCGGCCAGCTCGCGAAGTATCGCTTGCCGCTGGCAGGGAAGGTTTCGATCCTGCATCGTGTGAGCGGGCTGCTGCTCTTCGTGTGTCTGCCGTTCATCCTGTACCTGCTCGATCAGAGCCTCACGTCGGAAATTTCGTTCGACGCGTTCAAGGGCTTTCTCGCCAACCCCATCGTCAAGATCGTCACGCTCGTGCTGTCGTGGGCGTATCTGCATCACTTCTGCGCGGGCATCCGCTTTCTGCTGCTCGACACCCACGTCGCGGTGAACAAGGAAGGCGGCCGTCAGACCGCCCTCATCGTGCTGATCGTTTCGCTGTTGCTCACGCTCGCGATGGCCCTCAAGATCTTCGGAGTGTTCTAAACATGGCAACGCAAAATCGAGTCGGCCCCAAGCGCCTGGTCGTGGGCGCGCATTACGGCCTGCGCGACTGGCTCGCGCAACGCATCACCGCGGTGGTGATGGCCGTCTATACCGTCATTCTGCTGTTCTGGTTCTTCGGCGCGCACAACTTCTCCTATGAAGGCTGGGCGGGCATCTTCGCGACCCAGTGGATGAAGCTCGCGACTTTCGTGGCCTTGCTTTGCCTCTTCTACCACGCGTGGGTCGGCATTCGCGACATCTGGATGGACTACGTCAAGCCGATGAGCTTGCGCCTGCTCTTGCAGGTGTTGACCATCCTGTGGCTGATCGGATGCGCCGGCTACGCCGCACAGATTCTCTGGAGAGTTTAAAGAACATGGCTGCAATCAAGACTTCCCTGCCGCGTCGTCGCTTTGACGTGGTCATCGTCGGCGCGGGCGGCTCGGGCATGCGCGCATCGCTGCAACTCGCGCGCGCGGGCTTGTCGGTGGCGGTGCTGTCCAAGGTGTTTCCGACGCGCTCGCA
>NZ_JARUXO010000006.1:0-1018 GCF_031451275.1 Caballeronia sp. LZ029 | reverse complement strand
TGGTGATCAGCCGTTTTCGGGATCGGGTGAGCTCCTCCGGGGGCGTCCTGGGCGCCGGCGCGGCGTTTCGGCAGATGCCGGGTGTAGAGATGATGGACGGTTGCGTAGATGGTCAGGGAGTAAATCGGCGTGCTCGCGCAGACGGTAAGAAGAGCCCTCAATCTGCACCACGATCGCGTGATGCAGCAACCTGTCGAGCAGGGCTGCTGCAACGACACTGTCGCCGAATACCTCGCCCCACTCACCGAAGCTGCGATTGGAAGTCAAGATAATCGCGCACCGCTCATAGCAGGCGTTGATCAGTTGGAAGAACAGGTTGCCGCCGTTTGAGCCGATGGGGAGATATCCGATCTCGTCGACAATAAGCAGGCTGTTGCGCGCGAGGAAGCGCACGCGTTGCGGCAGATTGCCTTCGCGCTCGGCCTTCGCCATCGAGCTGACGATTTCGGCGAGCGAGCCGAAGTACACGCTCTTGCCGGCGCGGACCGCTTCGACACCCAACGCGATGGAAAGGTGTGATTTACCGGTTCCAGGCGGCCCGAGGAAATGAACCGCCTGTCGCCGCTCGATGAAATCCAGTTGCGCCAGCGTCATGATCCGATCACGATCGAGGCTCGGCTGGAAACTGAAGTCATATCCGGCGAGCGTCTTGATTGTGCCCAATCTTGCTGTCTGTAGTGCCATCCGAATACGCCGTGTCTCGCGCGTAGTGAATTCCTCGCCCAGCAGCGTCTCGAGCACTTCCAGCATTGAGCTGTCGCCCTGCTCAAAGCGCTTCAGAGTGGCATCTAGAGCTTCGAGAGCGCGTGGCATGCGCAAGCCAACGAGGTAACGCTGTATCCGCTCGACAGTCGAGCTTGGAACGCTGTTCATGCATGCCTCCCAACGTCAGCTAGGCGCTTTGCGACCTGATCATAGAACGATAGGGGCCGGCGTGCGACGCCTGCATTTGAAGGCGGCAGCGCGCGTCCGGTTTGCGGCTTGCGCTTACCGGAGCGCCTGTGGCCAGGCAGCAGTG
>NZ_JARUXO010000005.1:0-1038 GCF_031451275.1 Caballeronia sp. LZ029 | reverse complement strand
GGCAAGATCGCGGAACTGGCCGAGCGCGTGAAGCACGTGCATCTGAAGGACAAGTCGAAGGTGTTCAACACGGCGAAGGTCGAGGCGCTGGAACTGGCGAACCTGATCGAAGTGGCGCGCGCGACGATGGTATCGGCCGAAGCGCGCAAGGAAAGCCGCGGCGCGCACGCGCACAGCGACTACGAGCAACGCGACGACGAGAACTGGATGCGTCACTCGCTGTGGTTCAGCGAGGGCGATCGGCTGGATTACAAGCCGGTGCAGATGAAGCCGCTGACGGTCGAATCGGTGCCGCCGAAGGCGCGTACCTTCTAAGGAAAGCGCAAGGAAATCGAAATGGCAAAACGTATTTTTGAAGTCTATCGCTACGATCCGGACAAGGACGCGGCGCCGCGCATGCAGTCGTACGAGCTCGATCTGACGCATGAACGCATGCTGCTCGACGCGCTGGTGAAGCTCAAGGAAGTGGACGAGACGCTGTCGTTCCGTCGCTCGTGCCGTGAGGGCGTGTGCGGCTCGGACGCGATGAACATCAACGGCAAGAACGGGCTGGCGTGTCTGACGAATCTGAATGAACTGCCGCAGAAGATCGTGCTGCGCCCGCTGCCGGGACTGCCCGTGGTGCGCGATCTGATCTGCGACTTCACGCAGTTCTTCAACCAGTATCATTCGATCAAGCCGTATCTGATCAACGATACGCCGCCGCCCGAGAAAGAACGCCTGCAATCGCCGGTGGAGCGCGACGAGCTGGATGGACTCTACGAGTGCATCTTGTGCGCGAGTTGCTCGACGTCGTGCCCGAGCTTCTGGTGGAATCCGGACAAGTTCGTGGGCCCGGCGGGCTTGCTGCAAGCCTATCGCTTCATCGCGGATAGCCGCGATCAGGCGACGGGCGAACGCCTCGACAACCTGGAAGATCCGTACCGTCTGTTCCGTTGCCATACGATCATGAATTGCGTCGACGTGTGCCCCAAGGGGCTCAATCCGACCAAGGCGATCGGCAAGATCAAGGAATTGATGGTGCGCCGCGCTGTCTGA